>NZ_JAGQDE010000001.1 GCF_018069755.1 Ideonella aquatica
ACCGCCACCGTCTGCGACGACAGACCCAGGCCGCTCAGGCCTTGGCTGCGCTCCGACCTCAGCAGGAAATCCGCTCGCAACGGTCTGAGCAAGCCAAGGGCTGGGCAGGCAGGCAGAGCCGGCCAGCGAGGGCGGTCGGCTGCGCCGACTTCCCTGCGCTGCTCGAACTGCAGGGCGGCCCCCAAACTCGCTCCGCTCGCCTGCGGCTCGCTGTGCTCAGACAATGTGGGCCAAGTCAGAGAGATTTGCCCTGCAGTCCTGCGCTGCTCGGCGCCCTCCAATGGCCGGCTCTGCCTGCCTGCCCAGCCCTTGGCGGCACGGTCGATGTACTGCGACGGCCCAGGAAATGCGCCCTGAGCGTCCGCTCAGGGCAGGGAACTGCCGTCGTCAGATGTCTTCGCTCAACCGCTTGAACGGCCCAATGCAGCTGTTGAGGCTTTCGTCCCCGCACATCAGGAACTCGCGGCCCGAGCGGTGGATGATGATGAAGTTGACCGCGATGTGGCCGACCTCCATCACCTCGCCCATGCAGTCGGGGCGGCCGTTGTCCTTGACGATCTTGTCGACCCAGCGGTAGAAGCCGCGCGGCGAGGGTTCCAGGTCGATCTCGAACTCGGACTGCGCGGACTGTTCGCCGCTGGTGACCGACATGCTGCCGTCGGCGTGGATGTCGTAGACCTCGTGGCAGGCGGTGCCGGGCACGTCGATGCGCCAGGCGCCCACCAGTGGATGCTTGCTGGGCAGCGGTGTGCGTCGCACGCTGCTGGGCGCATCCTCGGCTCCGGCCGGCGCGGCGGGTGCCAGCAAGGCCAGGGCCAGCAGCCAGGGCAGGGTCGGGTTCATGACGGCGTCTCCTGGGGATCATCAGGTCGCAGCGGGCGCACGCCGTAGCGGGCCATGGCCGCGGCGGTCTGCGACGCTTCGGTCGTTTGTCCAGGATACAGCCGGTAGCTGGGTGCGAGGATGGGCTCGGTGTGGGTGGGCGCGATCAGCACGACCGCATGGACCGGGAAGCGCCCTTGGGTCATGGCCAGCAGGGGCGCGGCCCAGCGCTGGAAATCGGCATCGACAGGGCGCAGCAGCCGCGCCCGTCCCTTGAGCTTGAAGCCCCTCTGCACGAAGACATCGACGAAGCTGAAGCACACCGCCGGCCGCTCGGCCAGGTTGCGCACCGTGGTGGGCGAGGCGATGTGGGCCACCGCAATGTGCCCGTCGACCAGCGCGAAGACTTCCTTGGGCGAGACGTTGGGCGTGCCGTCCGCGTCCACCGTGGCCAGCCAGCCCAGCACGGCGCGCCGGGCGGTGTCGAGCAGCGCATCGTCGAAGCCGGCTGGCAACGCGCTCATCGGGCGCGGGCCTGTGCCACCGCGTTCTTCGGATGCACCAGGCGGCGGCGGCCGTCGGCGCTGGGCTCGGCGGTGGCGACGATGATGTCGATCAGCTCGCGTGGCGTGAGCTTTGGGTTGACCGCCAGCATCTTGGCCGCCAGGTTGGCCACCTGCGGTGCGGCCATCGAGGTGCCCGACAGGGCCACGCGGGCGCCGCCGGGCAGGTAGCTTTCCACCAGATAGCCGTTGGCGTGCACCTTCACCGTGGGGCCGTAGCTGGTGAACGAGGCCTCGTCGCCGGCCAGGTCCACCGCACCCACCGTCAGCAGGTTGGGCAGCACGATGCCCGAAGGGATGAACTCGTTGAAGCTGGCATCGCTGTTGTCATTGCCGCCGGCGGCGATGAACAGGATCTCCGGGGCGCTGGCCATGGCCTCGGTCTCGGCGCGCTTGAGCAGGTCGAAATACTCGCGCGCCATGGCCTGGCGGTCTTCGGGCGACTTGCCCAGGCCGCATTGCTCCAGGTCGCTTTCGATGCTCTTGACGTTGCCGCCCCAGCTCATGTTGACCACCCTCGCGCCGTGCTGCTTCAGGAAGGCCACCGAGCCGTGCATCGAGGCCGCCTCGCGCTCGGTCTGCTCGCGCGTGGGGCAGGGATCGGGCTTGAGCGTGTGGCCGAACTCGATGCGCGCCACCAGCAGCCGCGCGCCCGGGTTGCCGGCCATCGCGATGCCGGCCACATGGGTGCCATGCTCGTAGTTGCCGGCCAGGTTGATCTCCTCGATCGCCGCCTTGTAGTCGGCCGGCGCCAGCGTGGACAGCCAGGTCTTGACCTCGCTGGCTTCCTTGCTGTCGATGTTGGCCTGCAGGTCGGAGAAGCCCTTGCTGCGCGCCACCATCTGCGGCAGCTTGCCGCGCAGTTCGGCGGGAATCGGTGCCAGCGTGGTATTCGCCGGGCGGGCGTACTTGTCGTAGCCGATGACCAACGGCTGGCCTTGCGCGTCCTTCACCACCTGGGTGCCGAACAGCGCGGTGTCGACACCGCTGTCCCACACCGCCAGCACCACCGGCGCCTTCACGTCGGCCGGCTGCAGGGCCACGTCGCGGGCGGCCCAGATGTCGGTCTTGGCCACCTGGTGCTGGGTCAGGTAGGCGGTGTAGGTGTCGATCAGGGTCTGCTTCAGCGGCAGGGTGCCGATCAGCGCGAAGCGGGCGAACACCAGCAGCGGTGCAAACTCGGAACTGACCGCGCCCGAGCTGTCGGCGATCGGCTGCACCACCTCGCGCACCCGGCCCAGCGCCAGCGCCTCGCCGATCAGCTCGGCGCTGGCCTTGGCGCCCTTGATGTCGTTGGCGATGACGGGGTAGGGCAGCGGGGCCAGCTCGCTGCGGATGAAGGCCGCCACGGCGGCCTTGTAGGCGGGGCTGCCCAGCGGATGCTGTTTCGCGGCGCTGGCCATGGCGCGCAGGCGCTGCGCCGAGATCAGCTTGTCGGCGGGCTTGTCCTGCAGGCTGCGCACCAGCTCGGCGCGCTGCAGTGCGCTGTCGTAGCGGCCGTCCAGGAAGTCCATGATGGCCAGCGTACTGAGCAGGTCGCGGCGCGTGCCCACGTCGGGGATGTCGTAGCCCGCCAGCACCGACTCGGTGTCGCGGCGCAGCGTGGCGGCGAAGGCCGCGAAGGCCTCGGGCTGGCGCACCACGGCTTCGAGTGAGCCCTTGACCGGGTAGCTGAAGCGCGGCAGATCGGCCGCCTTCTCGATGCGCGGCTTGGCGGTCTGGGCCTGCGCGGCGGGTGGGGTGAGCGCCAGCGCGCCAGTCAGCGCGAACACGGCCAAGGCGGCGAGCGGGGCAATGCGGGGGGTACGCATGGTGGGACAAAGCTCCTGGGTGAGGAGCGCGGATGGTAGCCGCGGCACCCGGGTGGCCGCGGGGAGTCCCCTTGAAACCCCTGAGAGGGAAGGCCCCGGGGGCCGTCGTATCCTGCAGCGTTGTTTGCCAGCACCCCACAGGAGCCAGACATGGGCCAGATGATCCAGTTTCAACGTCCCGACGGCCAACAGGCCGCCGCCTATCTGGCCGAGCCGGCCGACGCTGCCGGCGCGCCCGGCATCGTGGTGATCCAGGAATGGTGGGGCCTGAACGACCAGATCCGTGGTGTGGCCGACCGCCTGGCCGCCGCCGGCTACCGGGCGTTGGTGCCGGACCTGTACAAGGGCCAGTCCACGGTGGAGGCCGAGGAGGCCCACCACCTGATGGACGGCCTGAATTTCGGCGAGGCCGCCTCGCAGGACATCCGCGGCGCGGTCCAGCACCTGAAGGCCGGCGGCGGCAAGGTGGGCGTCACCGGCTTTTGCATGGGCGGCGCACTGACGCTGCTGGCGCTGTGCAACGCCCCTGAGGCCGATGCCGGCGTGGTCTGGTACGGCTGCCCGCCGCTGGAGTACATCGACGCCAGCAAGATCAGCGTGCCGCTGCAGGGCCACTGGGCCGAGCAGGACCAGTTCTTCCCGATCGCCACGGTGGATGCGCTGGCGGCCAAGCTCACCGAGGCCGGTGTGGCGCACGAATTCCACCGCTACCTGGCCCACCACGCCTTTGCCAACGAGACCGCGGTGGGCCCGGCGCGTATCCCGGCCACGCAGTACGACGCGGTGTGGGCGGCGCGCGCCTGGGACCGCACGCTGCGCTTTTTGGGTCGCACGCTGGGCTGATCCGCTCAGCTGCGGCAGGCTGGTGCGCCAGCGTCGGCGCGCATCTCCTGGTGGCGCCGCAGGCGCTGGGCCCAGCGGCGCGCGGCGCGCTCGGCGCGGGCCGCGGGCCGCATGCACTGCGCGCCCAGCCAGTCCCAGGCCTGGGCGATCGCGGCCTGCCGCAGCGCCAGAGCGCGCTCGCGGGCGTCATCGTGCAGCCGTGCGTGTTCGTGGATGTCCATGTCGTGCTCCTTCGGTGGGGTGTGCTTGCACTCTATGGATGGGGCGATCGGTTGGAAACCGCTTCAACTGCGCATCGGATTTGCAAAAAACGCAAAATAGGCGCGATGAACCTGCAGCTGGATGATCTGGCCCTGTTCGTCCGCGTGGTGGAGCTGGGCACGCTGTCGGCCGCCGCCCGGGAGCGCAATGCCCCGGTCAGCCAGGTCACGCGCTCACTGGCGCGGCTGGAGGCGCAGTGCGGCGCGCGGTTGCTCCACCGCAGCACCCATGGCCTGAGCCTGACCGACGAGGGCGACACCGTGCTGGCCCACGCGCGCCAGATGCTGCAGACCGGCCAGCAGCTGGAGAGCGAGCTGTCGGGCCGCCTGGCGGGTCCGCGCGGCTGGGTGCGGGTGGGCTGCAGCGCGGTGATCGCCCAGGCGGTGCTGGCGCCCAGCCTGCCCTCACTGCTGGCCGCGCACCCGGGCCTGCGGCTGGACATCGTGGCCGACGACCGCATGGTCGACATGGCGCGCGAGGGCCTGGACCTGACGATCCGCACCGGCACGCCCGCGGGCGACGACCTGGTGGCCCGCGAGATCGGCCAGCTCAGCCGCAGCCTGTATGCGGCGCCGGCCTACGCCCAGGTGAACGGGCTGCCCACCACACCCGAGCAACTCGCCGCCCACCAACTGGTGGGCCATGCGCTGATGCCGGTGCTCAACACCTGGACCTCGAGCGAGGGCCGCGAGCAGCGCCGCTGGACGATCAGCCCGTCGATCCGCGCCAGCGACACCGGCACCGTGCTGGCGCTGGTGTGCGCAGGGGTGGGCATCGGCCGCCTCGTCGATCTGGTGGCGCGGCCGCTGGTGCGCAGCGGCCAGTTGCTGCCGGTGCTGCCCGAGTGGTTTGGCGACAAGCCCCTGCCGATGTACGCGGTGATGCTGCGCGAGCGCCACCGCCTGCCCAAGGTGCGGGCCTGCATCGGGCACTGGGCGGCCTGGATGGCCGCGGTGTGAGCCCCCGGCTCAGGCCCAGGCGTCCCACACCAGCTTCACGCCGGTCAGCAGCATGCCCAGGTGGAACAGGCGGTAGAACCAGGTGGGGTTGATGCGGCGAACGATCTTCAGCCCCAGCCACACGCCCACCGGCGCGAAGGGCGCCAGCACCAGCGAGGTGGCCATGTTGCGGCTGTCGATCAGCCCCAGCCACCCGTAGGGCAGCCACTTCGAGAAGTTCACCGCGGTGAACAGCACCGCCAGCGTGGCGGTGAAGGTGATCGGCGCCAGGCGCAGCGGCAGCAGGTAGAAGCTGATCGGCGGCCCACCCGCATGCGCCACAAAGCTGGTGAAGCCCGACACCGTGCCCAGCAGCGTGCCCAGCCAGGCGGGCGGCGGCGGGCTGTCAGCGCGTGGCGGCCAGGCCAGCCGGATCGCCAGGAAGACCAGCGTGATCGCACCAACGACGCCGGCCACGGTGCGGCTGCTCAGCACGCCGAACAGCGCGGTGCCGATCAGCGTGCCCAGCAGCGCCGCCGGAATCAGTCGGCGCAGCAGCGTCCAGTCGGCCTGACGCATCAGCGCGGCCAGGCCCATCAGGTCCATGATCGCCAGCAAGGGCAGCATGATCGCGGCGGCCTGCGGCACCGGCACGGTCAGCGCCATCAGCGGCACCACGATGGCGCCGAAGCCGGCGCCGAAGCCGCTCTTGGAGATGCCCATCAGCACCACCGCCGGGATCGCCACGGCGTAGAAGAGCGGGTCGGTGATCATGCGGCGACAATTGGAGCATGTTCCAGCCCTCGCAAAACGATGTGCGCCGCTTCTTCTGCGAGACGCACGCCAAGGCCCGCCAGGGCCTGCCGCTCACACCGATCGAAACCCTGGCCGCCGGCTGGATCGAGCAGCACCCCGAGTACCACGCCGAGTTGTCCGACCTGCAGGCGGCACTGGCGGCGGTCTACACGGTGGAGGACGGGCGCACCAATCCCTTTTTGCACCTGGCCATGCACCTGACGATCAGCGAGCAGGTCTCGATCGACCAGCCCACCGGCATCCGCCAGGCGGTGGAGCTGCTGGCCGCGCGGCGCAACTCTTTGCACGAGGCCCAGCATGTGGCGATGGAGGCGCTGGGCGAGATGATCTGGGCCTCGCAGCGCAGCGGCCTGCCGCCCGATGGTCACGCCTATCTGGACGCGGTGCGCCGGCGCGCCACGGCCTGATCAGGCGGCCAGCGCGTCGACCGGGAAGTTCCAGGCCCAGTCGGGGCCGGCGCCCTGGCGAGCCAGGCGGCGCAGCACCCGCCGATAGGGATCGGTGTTGCCCGCATCGAACTGTGCCAGCACACGGTCGCGCCGAGCGGTGTCCAGACCGCTGGCGCCCAGCAGAACCTCGACCACGCACTGCGCCACCTCGCGGCGGGCCTGCAGCAGGGCCTGCAGTGCCAGTTGGAAGTCCTCGAATCCCAGCGCCCGCGTGTGGCTCACCGTGGGCAGATGCTGGAACAGCACATCCCGATCGAAGCGGCGGCGCGCCACCTTGGCATTGGACGGCGCGCAGTGTGCGCGCACCTGCTCGGCCCGCTGCGGGGTCAGCGCCGGCCGCAGGCGCAGCGCCGGGTCGGTGCCGGCCGCCTGACTGAACGCCTGGTACACGCCCTTGGGCCAGCGATCGACCGGCAGGCGGGCGTTGAGCAGCCGCTTGAGCTCAAGCAGCGCACCGCCGATCGACGGGTTGCGGTCCTGCGGCTCGTCGGAGGCATCCACCTCGATGCCCAGGCGGGCGAAGAAATCGTCGATCACGTTGCTGCGCAGCAGGGCCTGGCGGGCGTACACCCCCACCTGCAAGTCGGCGCCAGGCCAGGCGGCCTCCCAGCCGGCCAGGAAGTGGTCGTAGTCGACGCCTGTTCCGCTGCCGTAGGTGGCCAGGTCGGCGGCATGCTGTCGCGCATGGACCACCTGCTGGTAGCTGGAGACCAGATAGTCGGCCTGTTCGCGCAGGTAGACGATGACCGACGAGTTGCGCGGGGCGAAGGCGGCAGCCACATCCACGGCACGGGCGTTCTGGAAAGCCTCGGAGCTGAGCAGGACACGGCGCGCCGGGCGGCCGTCGAGCTCGCGCGCCAGATCGTGCCGGAACTGGCGCAGCGTGGCATCGGCCCGCTGCGGGTCTTCGCGCATCGAGCGCTGCTGCAGCACGCCGGCCAGCGCATGGTGGGCAATGCCCTGGCGGCCGGCGCGCGGATACAGGATGTCCTCGGCGGCCAAGCGGTCGGGGTGGTCGGCCAGGTAGGCCTGCAACGAGGAGGTGCCACTCTTGTGGCGGCCGATGTGCAGGATGAAGGTCGGCTCGGTCATGGATCGGTCGGGTCGCCTCAGGCGCCCGGCGCGAGCTCGGCCAGGGCATCGACGCGCTCGTGGAAGACCACGCGGTCGAAATAACCCTCGATGCTGGAGCGGTACACCGCCTGCAGCTTGAAGTAGCCGTTTGGATACAGGTGCACCGCCTTGCCCAGCAGGCAGCCGCCGATGGCCACGTGCAGGCGGTCGGTGTGGATGGTCTCGTAGCGGTCGATTGCGGCCATGAAGCCGGCGATGTCGGTGGTGTGCTTGCCCTGGTTGCTCAGGTCGACATTGCCGTGCGGTGCGACAAAGCGTCCGGGGTGACGTTCGCGGTCGTTGCGGAAGAACAGGCCGACACCCTGGCCGGTGCTGCGTGGCCAGTCCTGCAGCGCAAAGGCCATGTCGTGGCAGAAGTGCGCGCGCGGCATGGCCAGGCGGCTTTCCTGGTGGTCGCGGCGAAAGAAAGTGACGTCATCAGGAAGGTCCACCGGGACCTCATAGGTGGAGGGCAGCACCACCACGCGGAACTTGCGCCGCAACTTGCCGACGTGCGTGATGGCGTGGTTCCAGAACGAGCACCAGGCACCGCTGCCGCCGTAGATCAGCGTGCCGCCGGAGGGCTTCTGCATGAAGTCGACGCAACGGAAGTGCTCCTCCACCTGGAAGCCGTGGGTCTCGAAGAAGCGCAGCGTGCCGGCGCGGATCAGCCCGTCACCCCAGTTGCCCGGGTTGGGAAAGTAGTAGACGGGCTCGTCGCGGCAGATGTCCCGCAGCACATCGCGCAGGTGCTCGAAGTCGGGTCGGTGGGATTTCATGGCACGTTCCAGAGTTCGGATTCGACCATCGCGTGCAGGGCGGCCAGGTCGCCTTTGGCCTTGCGCGCGAACAGCGCACCCTCGGCGTGGGCCTGTCGCAGTGCCGGGGGCGCACCGGCGCCGTTGGCGCCCAGCTGGCCGCGCAGGTTGTGGCGTGTGCCGATACCGGCCTTCAGCGCCTCGGGTGCCTGGGACAGCGCGGTCTGGAAGAAGGTCTCGTCGGGCAGGAAGGTCTGCGACAGCAGCGTGGCCACCGCCGCCGCCTGCGGGGACTCGACCAGCCACTCGACCACCGAGCGGTGCAGCACCACCCACTGGCGGCCGATGACGTAGGGGTGGGTCGTCCAGAACCGCTGGCGGTCGCGCAGCTCGGGCGACGTCAGCGCGCGCAGCTGCAGGAACTTGTCGGTCTCGGTGCAGCATTCGGTGCAGGCCAGCGTGCGCCGCAGCTCAATACGGGACATCGGGTTGAAGGGCTCACCCGGCGCCGCCATCAGGCCCTCGACCACCTGGTCGGCCACCACCGAGATGCGGAACAGCGGCAGCCGCCGGCCCGAGCCAAGCCCCGCATAGGCCAGCCACACCGGCGGACGCCGCACCGGGAAGGCGAACAGGTGCGAGTGCAGGCCGGTCTCGGCACGGTGGCGCGCCAGCGCTTCGGCCATGGCCGCGGGCCGCCGCAGCGGAATGCAGCTGCCGCTGAGGTTGATGAACCAGTCCCACCCCGGGCGTTCGGCGGCGAACAGCAGCGACTCGCGCATCTGCTGCATCACGCTGGGGCCAGCCCAGATCACGGGCTGGCTGCGTCGCACCGTGGCCAGGGGGCCGATCTCGGCGGCCAGCGTGGCCACGTCGGCGGCGGGCGCGTCCAGGGTGACATCCACCTGGCCGCCCTCGCCGCTGAGGGCGCGCACCAGCCAGTGCAGGTGCGCCCACTGCTGGCCGTGGTGCTGGATCGAGAAGTGGATCATCGACGGCGGGTCAGCGCGCAGCCGCTCAGATGTCGTCGGCGAAGGCGCCGTCGGCGTCGCCGCGGGACTCGAAGGCGTAGTGCTCGGCCAGCTTGTGCCAGGCCTCCTCGGCGCTCTCCACGTACTGGAACAGGTGCACGTCCTCGGGGCTGATCATGCCGGTGTCCACCAGATGCTGCAGGTCGATCAGCTTCTCCCAGAACTCGCGGCCGAAGAGCAGCACCGGGCGGCGGCGGCTCTTGCCGGTCTGGATCAGGGTGAGCGTCTCGAAGAGCTCGTCGAGCGTGCCAAACCCGCCCGGGAAGCACACCAGCGCCACCGAGCGCATCACGAAGTGCATCTTGCGCAGCGCGAAGTAGTGGAACTGGAAGCACAGCTCCGGCGTGATGTAGGGGTTGGGCGCCTGCTCATGCGGCAGCACGATGTTCAGGCCCAGGCTCTGGCCGCCCACCTCCCAGGCGCCGCGGTTGCCGGCCTCCATGATGCCGGGGCCGCCCCCGGTGCACACGGTGATCGGCGTGGCCAGTGCCTTCGAGCGCTCAGTGACCAGGCGGGCGAAGCGGCGCGCCTCGTCGTAGTAGCGGCTCATCTGCTGCGCCGTCTCGGCGCGGCGCAGCGCGGTGGCATCGCCGCTGGCGCGCGCGGCCTGCAGCCGTTCCTCGGCCTGCTCAGGGCTGGGAATGCGGGCACTGCCGAAGATCACGATGGTGCTCTCAATGCCCAGCGCCTGCTGCACCATCTCGGGCTTGAGCAGTTCCAGCTGCATGCGCACCGGGCGCAGTTCCTCGCGCAGCAGGAAGTCGGTGTCGGTGAAGGCCAGGCGGTAGCTGCTCTCGGGACCGCCATAGCGGCCACTCGGCTGGGCGGCCTGCTGCGCATCCAGCGCGGCACTCGGAAAATTGCGGGCGGTGAGGTCGGACGGTCGTGCGGTCATGGGCAGGAGCTTACCCCCGCCGCGCCGCACTCAGCCACGCCCGGCCGCACAGACGGGGCATCCGGGATGAGCGGCCATGCGCACCTCGTCCCACTGCATGCGGCGCGCATCCAGCATCAGCAGCCGGCCGGCCAGCGAGCTGCCGATGCCGGCCACCAGGCGCAGCGCCTCCGCCGCCTGCATCGTGCCGATGATGCCCACCAGCGGCGCGAAGACGCCCATCGTGGAGCAGCGCACTTCTTCAAAGGTGGCCTCGGGCGGGAACAGGCAGGCGTAGCAGGGCTGGCCCGGGGCGCGCACGTCGTACACCGAGATCTGGCCGTCAAAGCCGATCGCCGCACCCGATACCAGCGGCCGGCGGTGCGCCACGCAGGCGGCGTTGACCGCCTGGCGGGTGGCGAAGTTGTCGCTGCAGTCGATGACCACGTCGGCCTCGGCCACCAGCGCGTCCAGGCGGGCGGCGTCGGCCCGCTCGGCCAGCGTGTCGACCCGCACGCCGGGATTGAGGGCATGGATCGCCGTGCGGGCGGATTCGACCTTGGGCTGGCCGATGCGCGCCTGCGCATGGGCCACCTGGCGCTGAAGATTGGTCAGGTCGACCGTGTCGTGGTCGACCAGGGTGATGCGTCCCAGGCCGGCGGTGCCCAGGTACAGTGCCACCGGTGATCCCAGACCGCCCGCGCCGATGACCAGTGCGTGCGCGTCCAGCAGCCGCTGCTGGCCCTCGATGCCGATCTCATCGAGCAGGATGTGGCGCGAGTAGCGCAGCAGCTCGTCGTCGGTCACCGTGGTGCTTAATCGGTGGCGGCTTCGGCCTTGCGCTCGGTGGCGGTCTTGGAAACCAGCACCGGCTTGCCCTTGAGCTGGTTGAGCGCCTGCAGCAGCGGGAAGTCCTCGGCGCTGCCGAACTCGGGCAGCGGCTTGACGGCGTCCTTGGACTTGGCGAGTTGCTCCTCCAGTTTCTGGCGGGCTTCCTCGCGGGCCTTTTCGCGGGCCTCGTCCTTCTTCTCGTCGGGACCGCCCAGGTGCTTTTCCAGGTCGGCCTCGCGCATGCGCAGCGCGGCGAAGACATTGCCCTCGGCGGTTTCGTCCAGCCACACATCGGGCACGATGCCCTTGGCCTGGATGCTGCGGCCACTGGGCGTGTAGTAGCGCGCGGTGGTGATCTTCAGCGCGGTGTCGGCGCTGAGCTGGCGTACGGTCTGCACCGAGCCCTTGCCGAAGGTCTGGCCGCCCATGACCAGGGCCCGCTTGTGGTCCTGCAGTGCGCCGGCGACGATTTCGGAGGCCGAGGCCGACCCTTCGTTGACCAGCACCACCAGCGGCACCTTCTTCAGCGCGGCGGGCAGCTTGCGCAGCGGATCGGGGCCACCGCGGCGCACGTAATTGTCCGGGTTGGCGCGGAAGGTGGCCTTGGCATCGGCGATCTGGCCGTTGGTGCTGACCACCACCGCATCGTTCGGCAGGAAGGCGGCTGCCACCGCCACGGCGCCCTCCAGCAGGCCGCCCGGGTCATTGCGCAGGTCGAGCACCATGCCCTTGATCGCCGGGTCCTGCTTGTACAGCTCTTCCAGCTTGCGGGCGAAATCGTCCACCGTGCGGTCCTGGAACTGGCTGACGCGCAGCCAGGCGTAGCCCGGCTCGATCAGCTTGGCGCGCACGCTTTGGACGTGGATTTCCTCGCGGGTGATGGTGACCGGGAAGCTGCGGCTCTCGGTCTTGCGGAAGATGGTGAGCGTGACCTTGGTGGCCGGCTCGCCGCGCATGCGCTTGACGGCCTGGTCGATGCTCAGGCCCTTGACGGGCGTGTCGTCGATGCGGGTGATCAAGTCGCCACTCTTGATGCCGGCGCGGAAGGCGGGCGAGCCTTCGATCGGGGAGACCACCTTGACCAGGCCGTCCTCGGCGCCGATCTCGATGCCCACGCCAACGAACTTGCCGGTCGTGCCCTCGCGGAATTCCTTGAAGGTCTTCTTGTCGAAGTACTGGCTGTGCGGGTCCAGGCCGGCGACCATGCCGCCGATCGCGTCAGTGATCAGCTTCTTCTCGTCGACCGGCTCGACATAGTCGTTCTTGACCATGCCGAACACCGCCGCCAGCTGCTGCATTTCTTCCAGCGGCAGCGGGCCGACGCTGCTTCGCGCGATGGCCTGGAGCTGGATGGTGGTCAAGGCTCCTGCCACGGCCCCCAGGGCCAGCCATCCCGCGACTTTCAATGATGTCCCCATGTTCTCGGCCTTCCGTGAGCACTCACCGGTGGCGGTATTGTAGGTGTCCAGGTCAAGCCCGGATGTCTCAATGCGGCCAAATGTTGCCGTCAGAAGGGGCTTGTGAGGCGGCTGGGCGGCGAAGCGGCCGCTCGCCTTGGGCCCGGCGTCCCTTAGACGCGGGATGCGGCGCGCCAGGCCTGCGGCACGCGCCTACACTGCCGGGATGGAACCGATTTCGGTCTTGATCGTCGAGGACGACGAACGCTTTCGCGTGGCCTTCGCCACCTCGGTGGCCGAGGCCGCGGACATGCGCCTGGCCGGCACCGCCGGCGATCTGGCGCCGGGCCTGCGCCTGCTGCGCGAGCAGCGCCCCGACGTGCTGCTGGTCGACCTGGGCCTGCCCAGCGGCAGCGGCGTCGAGCTGATCCGCTACGCCAACGACCACCTGCCGCAGACCGACGTGATGGTGGTCAGCGTCTTCGGCGACGAGCCGCACGTGATGGCCTCGCTGGAAGCCGGCGCCACCGGCTACCTGCTGAAGGACGCCCAGGCGGCCGACCTGACCGAGCAGATCCGCACGCTGCGCGCCGGCGGCAGCCCGATCAGCCCGGTGATCGCCCGCCAGCTGCTGCTGCGCCTGACGCCGCAGAGCGCGCCGGTGGTGGATGAAGCGCTGCTGTCGCCCCAGGAGCGCCAGGTGCTGACACTGTCGGCCAAGGGCTTCAGCTTCGAGGAGATCGCCCGCATGCTGGAGGTCTCTCGGCACACCGTGATGACCTATGTGAAGCGCAGCTACCGCAAGCTGCAGGTGCACTCCAAGACCGAGGCGATCTACGAGGCCCGCAAGCTGGGCCTGGTGCGTGACTGAAGCCGGTGAGGGCGCCGCCGGCCGGGCCGCCGCGGTGCGCTGGAGCAAGGCGCTGGCCGCCGGCCTGCTGGGCCTGGCCGGTCTGCTGGTCGCCGGGTCGGCGCCAGCGGTGCACAAGCTCGACCCCGACACCGTGACCAGCGCCGCCCAGCCAGCGCCGGTGCTCTACGCCGCCGGCCTGCACGCCTTGCGGCCGCACCAGTTGCCGGCCTACCGCGGACCGGCCGACCCCGGTGGCGTGGTCCAGGCACCGGCCCCCGACGACGCCAATGCCTGGACGCCATTGGCCCTGCCGCGTCACGAAACCCGTGATCCGCTGCGCGCGGCCGCCGCCGACCGCCCGCTGGTGGTGGACTGGCTGCGCATCGACCATGTCGTGCCGGCCGGCGAGCCGGGCCCGCTGGCGCTGTACCTGCCGCGGGTGGTGGGTTCGGCGGTGCAGGTGATCGCCCACGACGGCAGCCAGTGGCGCCTGCGCTGGGACGGCACCGACCAATGGCGCGAGCAGTGGAACCGCCCCATCCTGGTCGATCTGGGACCAGCGCCGCCGCCCGGCAGCCGGCTGACGCTGGCGGTAGGCCTGATCCACTATGACGGCGCCGAGACCCGGGTGGCGCGCATCTGGATCGGCCCGCGTGCCGAGTTGGCCGAGCGTGCCAGCCAGCGCCATGTGCTGCAGCAAGTGGCGCCGCCGGTGGGCAGCCTGACCTTCCTGTCGCTGGGTCTGTTCGCACTGCTGTTCTGGCTGGGCCGGCGGCGCGAGCAGGCTTATCTGCTGTTCTTCGGCTCCTCACTGGTCTGGGCGCTGCGCAACCTGCATTACTACGTGGACATGCCCGAGGACCGGGTGGCCTACGACTGGTTCTGGTGGATGACCAATGCCTCGCTGTCCTGGGTGATGGTGCTGGTCTACCTGTTCGCACTGCGCTTCGACGCCCGCCGCGCGCCCTGGCTGGAGCGCGGGCTGCTGGGCTTTGTTGCGCTGATGTCGGTGCTGGCCATGCCGCTGGAGGCCTCGCCGGTGCGCACGCTGGTGCAGTTGCACCTGATCAACGCGCTGGTGGGCGCGGTGGTGCTGCTGCGCCTGAGCTGGATGGCCTGGACCGGCGGCAGCCGTGAATTCCGGGTCATCACCGCCAGCCTGTGGCTGACCGAGGCCTTCGGCGTACACGACCTGTTGCTGGTCTCGGGCGGCGTATCGCCGGAGTCGATCTACCTGCTGCCCTACGCCTCGTATGTGCTGTTCCTGGCCTTTCTGTACGCGGTGCAGGTGCGCTACTCGATGGCGATCCGCGAGGTCGAGCGCGTCAACTCGGGCCTGGAAGCCCGCCTGGCCGCACGCGAGGAAGAGCTGCGCGCCAACCACGAGCGCCTGCGCGTGGTCGAGCGCGAGCAGGCGCTGCTGCTGGAGCGCCAGCGCCTGATGCGCGACATGCACGACGGCCTGGGCTCCACCCTGATGTCCTCGCTGGTGCTGGTCGAGCAGGGCCGCCTGGACGCACCGGCCGTGGCCGATCTGCTGCGCGAGTGCGTCGACGACCTGCGCCTGGTGATCGACTCGCTGGAGCCGATCGGCCACGACCTGGTGACGCTGCTGGCCTCGCTGCGCCATCGCCTGGGGCGCCGGCTGGAGAGCGCCGGGCTGGACATGCAATGGGAGGTCCAGGACTTGCCGCCACTGCCCTGGCTGGCGCCGCCCGACGCGCTGCAGGTGCTGCGCATCGTGCAGGAGGTGCTGACCAATGTGCTCAAGCATGCCCAGGCCAGCCGCATCCGCCTGGCCACCACGCTGCAGGACAGCACGGTGCAGGTGCTGATCGAGGACGACGGCGTGGGCTTCGACACCGGCCGCGCACCCAGCGGCCGCGGTCTGCGTCACCTGGTGCAGCGGGCCACCCGGCTGGGCGGGGCGCTGCAGGTGGACAGCCGGCCCGGCCAGGGCACGCGCGTGGCCTTGGACTTGCCGCTGCAGCGGGGCATGCCGGCTTGACCGACAATCCGGCCGTGACCATGCTCCAGCAACGCACTCTCAAGACCATCACCCGCGCCGTCGGCGTGGGTCTGCACAGCGGCCAGCGCGTCGAGTTGACGCTGCGCCCCGCCGCCCCCGACACCGGCATCGTCTTCCGGCGGGTCGACCTGCCGGTGCCGGTGGACATCCCGGTGCGCTTCGATTCCGTCAGCGACACCCGCATGGCCAGCACCATCTCGCCCGGCGGCGACCCCGGCGGCCCCAAGGTCCAGACCATCGAGCACCTGATGTCGGCCTGCTGTGGCCTGGGCCTGGACAACCTCTACATCGACATCACCGCCGACGAGGTGCCCATCCTCGATGGCTCCTCGGCCAGCTTCGTCTTCCTGCTGCAAAGCGCCGGCATCCAGTTGCAGAACGCGCCCAAGAAGTTCCTGCGCGTGAAGAAGGCGGTGGAAGTGCGCGAAGGCGAGGGCGCCCGGCTGATGTGGGCGCGGCTGGAGCCCTTCCATGGCTTCAAGCTGAGCTTCCAGATCGAGTTCAAGCACCCGGCGCTGGACGCCACCGGCCAGCAGGTGGTGTTCGACATGGGCAGTGGCACCTACGCGCGCGAGATCGCCCGGGCGCGCACCTTCGGCTTCACGCGCGATGTCGAGGCCATGCGCTCGCGCGGCCTGACGCTGGGCGGCAGCATGGACAACGCCATCGTCATCGACGACTACCGCGTGCTCAATGCCGATGGCCTGCGCTACGACGACGAGTTCGCCAAGCACAAGATCCTGGATGCGATCGGCGATCTGTACGTGGGCGGCCACACGCTGCTGGCGGCCTATTCGTCCTTCAAGGGCGGGCACGCGCTGAACAACAAGCTGCTGCGCACGCTGCTGGCCGATGCCCAGGCCTGGGAGCTGGTGAGCTTCCAGGATGCCGCCCACGCGCCGCGCGGCTTTGCCGAACTGGCGCCGGCCTGGTGAGGCGCCCGCGATGCTGATCTTTCGACTGGTCTTCGGCCTGCTGCTGCTCAGCGGCCTGCTGTGCTTTGCCGCCTACATTGCCACCCGCGACCCGCGCTGGCGCTGGCGCGGCCTGGTGGTGGTCAAGTGGACGGTACTGGCCGGGCTGGGCTTTTTCGCCGTGATCCTGCTGGAGCGGCTGGCGGTGATGCTGTAGCGGCCAGACCGGCCACATAGGCCGCCACCGCGCGCTCACCCACCGCCACCAGATCGAAGGCCGACGGGTCCATCGTCCACTGGCGCATCAGGCCATCGATCAGGCCGAACAGGCCCAGCGCGGCGCCGTGGGCGTCGGGTGCCAGCGTTCGGCAAGGCAGTTCCATCGCGCCGACAAACCCGGCCACCGCCTGGCGGTGCCGCTCGCCCACCGGGGCCAGCTCGCCCGTGTACTCGGTCAGGTGCATCGCGATGCGGAACACGCGCTGCATCTGCGCATGGCTGGACAGCTCGCGCAGCGGCGCCATCGCCATCCCGCGCAGCGTGGCAGCGGGGTCGCAAGGCGCCGCGCTGCGGGCCAGGTCAAACGCGCACTCGCAGGGCAGGGTGACGCGGTCCATCATGGCCGTGAACAGGGCGGCCTTGTCCTGGAAGTGCCAGTAGATCGCACCGCGCGTCAGGCCTGCGGCCGCGGCCACCTGCTGCAGCGAGGTGCCGGCCACGCCCTGCGACAGGAAGACCTGTTCGGCCGCATCGAGCAGCTGCTGGCGGGTCACCAGAGCGTCGGCCTTGGATTTGCGAACCATTGAAGAATCCGGGTAGCGTCAACGGCGGGTAAAGACCCTGCCTGATCAACATACATACACGATTGTATGTATACTGCGCCCCTTCGTGCAAGCCAGTCCTCAGCGACCCGGCTGCGCTCCCGAATCTCCCGTGGAAAGCCCCTGATGCCCACCACCGCGTATCCCCTGTGGACCCCTGTCCTGACCCGCGCGCTGCCCCGCGCCGCGCTGACCCTGCTGGTGGCCGCCCTTGTGGCCTGCGGAGGCTCCGGTGGCGGCGCGCCGGGTGGCGGCCAGATGCCGCCATCGCCGGTGGGCGTGGTCACCGCCACCCGCCAGCCGCTGGCCCTGTCCACCGAGCTGCCGGGCCGTCTGGAAGCCCTGCGCAGCGCCCAGGTGCGCGCCCGCGTGACCGGCGTGGTCCAGAAGCGCCTGTTCGCCGAGGGCGGCCAGGTCAAGGCCGGCCAGAGCCTGTTCCAGATCGATGCCGCGCCCTACCAAGCCGCGCTCGACAGCGCCCGCGCCACCGAGGCCAAGGCCGAGGCCGCGCTGGCCAATGCCCAGGCCACGCTGGAGCGCAACCGCCCGCTGGTCGAAGCCAAGGCGATCAGCCAGCAGGAATGGATCAGCACCCAGACCGCGCACAAGCAGGCCCAGGCCGACCTGGCCGCGGCCCGCGCGGCGCGCCAGACCGCAGCGCTGAACGTGGAGTACGCGCAGGTGCGCTCGCCGATCACCGGCCGCATCGGCCGTGCCACCGTCAGCGAGGGCCAACTGGTCAGCCAGACCGAGGCCACGCTGATGGCCACCGTGCAGCAGGTCGACACGCTCTATGTCAACTTCACCCAGTCTGCCGCCGAGGCCCTGCGCCTGAAGCGCGCTTTTGACAGCGGTGCCCTCAAAGCCAGCGGCTCCAACGCGGTGCGTGTGGTGCTGGATGACGGCTCCGAGTACCCGCTGGCCGGCAAGCTGCTGTTCACCGACCTGACGGTCGACGCGACCAGCGGCCAGGTCAGTCTGCGCGCTGAGGTTCCCAATCCCAAGGGGCAGTTGCTGCCGGGCCTGTACGTCAAGGTGCGCATCGAGCAGGCCGCCACCGACCACGCCATCCTGCTGCCGCAGCAGGCGGTGCAACGCAGCGCCGCGGGCGACACCGTGATGCTGGTCGGCGCCGACGGCCAGGTGGCCGTGCGACCGGTCAAGCTGGGCGGCTCGCGCGGCGCCCAGTGGGTGGTCACCGACGGGCTGCAGGGCGGCGAGCAGGTGATCGTTGACGGCTTCCAGAAGATCCGCCCCAAGGCACCGGTCAAGCCAGTGCCCTGGAGCCCGGCCGGCTCGGCGTCGGCGGCGGCAGCGTCGGCACCGGCCTCGGCCGCCAGCCGCTGAGCGCGGGAGTCCACGCATGAACTCGCGTTTCTTCATCGACCGGCCGATCTTCGCCTGGGTCATCGCCCTGTTCGTGGTGGTGATCGGCGCGGCGGCCATCACCCGGCTGCCGGTGGCGCAGTACCCCACCGTGGCGCCGCCGGCCATCGTCATCAGCACCGCCTACCCGGGCGCCTCGGCGCAGGTGCTGGAAGACTCGGTGCTGTCGGTCATCGAGCAGGAGCTCAATGGCGCACCGGGCCTGATCTACATGGAGTCCTCGGCCGACGCCAACGGCGGCGGCAGCATCACCGCCACCTTCGAGCCGGGCACCGATGTGGCCATTGCCCAGATCGAGGTGCAAAACCGCCTCTCGCGCGCCACGCCGCGCCTGCCCAGCGCGGTGACGCAACAGGGCGTGCGCGTCGACAAGGCGCGCTCGAACTTTCTGCTGTTCGTCTCGCTCACCTCCACCAACCCGGCCTATGACCCGGTGGCGCTGGGCGACTATGCCGCGCGCAACATCCAGCCCGAGCTGCTGCGCATCCCGGGCGTGGGCCAGGCCCAGCTGTTTGGCACCGAGCGCGCGATGCGGGTGTGGATCGACCCGGCCAAGCTGCAAGGCTTCGGCCTGTCGCCCACCGACGTGGTGGCGGCGATCCGCGCACAGAACGCCCAGGTCTCGGCCGGCACCATCGGCGCGCTGCCCAATGCCAGCGAGCAATCGATCTACGCCACGATCAACGTCAACGGCCAACTCAGCACCGCCGAGCAGTTCGGCGCCATCCAGCTGCGCGCCAACACCGACGGCTCCAGCGTTCATCTGCGCGATGTGGCCCGCCTGGAGCTGGGCGCCCAGGCCTATGCCAGCCGCTCGCGGCTGAACGGCAAGGACGCGTCAGGCATCGGCATCCAGCTCTCGCCCACCGGCAACGCGCTGGCCACCGCCACGGCCGTCAAGGAGCGCATGGCCGAGCTCAAGGCCTTCATGCCCGAGGGTGTCAGCTACGACATCCCCTACGACTCGTCGAAGTTCGTGCGCATCTCGATCCAGGAGGTCGTCAAAACGCTGATCGAGGCGATCGCGCTGGTCTTTGTCGTGATGCTGGTGTTCCTGCAGAACATCCGCTACACGCTGATCCCCACCATCGTCGTGCCGGTGGCGCTGACCGGCACCTTTGCGGTGATGCTGGCGCTGGGCTTCTCGATCAACGTGCTGACGCTGTTTGGCATGGTGCTGGCGATCGGCATCCTGGTCGACGATGCCATCGTGGTGGTGGAGAACGTCGAACGCATCATGGCCGAGGAGGGCCTGGGCCCGCGCGAAGCCACGATCAAGGCCATGGGCCAGATCACCGGCGCGATCATCGGCATCACCGTGGTGCTGGTCTCGGTCTTCGTGCCGATGGCCTTCTTCAGCGGCTCGGTGGGCAACATCTACCGCCAGTTCTCGCTGGCGATGGTGGCCTCGATGCTGTTCTCGGCCTTCATGGCGCTGTCACTCACCCCCGCGCTGTGCGCCACGCTGCTCAAGCCGGTGCCGGCTGACCACCACGAGAAGCGCGGCTTCTTCGGCTGGTTCAACCGCAGCTTCAAGCGCACCGCCAAGACCTACGAGGGCATGATTGCCAAGGTGCTGCCGCGCGCCGGCCGCTTCCTGGTCATCTATGCCGCGATCATCGCCGCGGTGGCGCTGATGTACCGCCAGTTGCCCACCTCCTTCCTGCCCAACGAGGACCAGGGCTACCTGATCGTCAATGTGCAGCTGCCGCCCGGCGCCGCCCAGGGCCGCACGCTGGAGGTGATCAAGCAGGTCGAGGGCTTCCTGCAGGCTCAGCCCGAGGTCGACAAGGTGGTCAGCGTGCTGGGCTTCAGCTTCTCGGGCTCGGGCCAGAACGCCGCGCTGGTGTTCGTGCCGCTCAAGCCCTGGGAGGAGCGCAGCGGGCCGCAGCACAGCGCGCAGGCGCTGGCCGGCCGCGCCTTTGGCTACTTCATGGGCAACATCCGCGACGCCTTCATCTTCCCGCTGTCGCCGCCGCCCATCCCCGAGCTGGGCACGGCCACCGGCTTCAACTTCCGGCTGCAGGATCGCGGCGGCAACGGGCACGAGGCCTTGCTGGCGGCGCGCAACCAACTGCTGGGCATGGCTTCGCAGAGCAAGGTGCTGCAGGGCGTGCGCCCGGACGGCCTGGAAGACGCACCGCAGCTGCAGCTCGACATCGACCGCGAGCGCGCCGCCGCGCTGGGCGTGTCCTTTGACACCATCGGCAACACGCTGGCGGTGGCGCTGGGTTCGGCCTATGTGAACGACTTCCCCAACGGCGGCCGCCTGCAGCGCGTGATCGTGCAGGCCGAGGCCTCGGCGCGCATGCAGCCCGAGGACGTGCTGCGCCTGTTCGTGCCCAACAACAAGGGGCAGCAGGTGCCGCTGTCGGCCTTTGCGCAGACGCGCTGGGTCACCGGACCGGCGCAGACCGTGCGCTACAACGGCTACCCGGCGATGAAGATCGGCGGCGACGCGGCGCCGGGCTATTCCACCGGTGACGCGATGGCCGAGATGGAGCGCCTGGCCGGCCAGCTGCCCCCCGGCTTCGGCTTCGAGTGGACGGGTCAGTCGCGTGAGGAGAAGCTCTCGGGCGCCCAGGCCACGATCCTGCTGGCCTTCTCGATGCTGGCGGTGTTCCTGTGCCTCTCGGCCCTGTACGAGAGCTGGAGCATCCCGGTGGCGGTGCTGCTGGTGGTGCCGCTGGGTGTGCTGGGCTCGCTGACCGGCGTGTGGCTGCGAGGCATGCCCAACGACGTGTACTTCAAGGTCGGCCTGATCACCATCATCGGCCTGTCGGCGAAGAACGCGATCCTGATCATCGAGTTCGCCAAGGACCTGATGGCCGAGGGCAAGGGGCTGATCGAGGCCACGCTGGAGGCCTGCCATCTGCGCTTCCGCCCGATCCTGATGACCTCGTTCGCCTTCATCCTGGGCGTGCTGCCACTGGCCATCGCCAGTGGCGCCGGCTCGGCCAGCCAGCGCGCCATCGGCACCGGCGTGATGGGCGGCATGATCACCGCCACCGTGCTGGCGGTGCTGATGGTGCCGGTGTTCTTCGTCGTCATCCGCCGGCTGTTCCCGGCCAGCGGCCATGAGGCGCCGCACGGCACCTCGATCGGCTCGGCCGCGACCGATGCGGCCGCCGCGGCCGCACTGAAGAAGGAGGGCCACTGATGCGCCGCCTGCTCACTCCCTTGGCTGCCAGCCTGCTGCTGGCCGGCTGCGTCCACCTGGCGCCCGATTACCAGCGCCCTGCCGCACCTGTGCCCGATACGCTGCCGGCGGCCGCTGAGGTCGCCCCGGGCGCCTGGCCATCCACCACCGAGCTGCTGCGCGACGCGCGCTTGCGCCAGGTGGTCGAGCTGGCCCTGGCCGGCAACCGCGACCTGCGGGCGGCCCTGCTCAATGTCGAGAAGAGCCGCGCCCAGCTGCGCATCGCCGACGCCGACCGCTGGCCCACGCTGTCGGCCGCGCTGATCGCCAGTCGCACGCCCAACAACCAGGGCGTGCAGACCAACAGCTGGCAGGGCGGCCTGCAGCTCTCCAGCTACGAGATCGACCTGCTGGGCCGGGTGCGCGATGGCAGCGATGCCGCGGCGGCCTCGCTGCTGGCCAACGAGGCCGGCGCGCGCGCTGCCCGGCTGGCGCTGGTCACGCAGACCGCCACCGCCTGGCTGACACTGGCGGCCGACACCGAGCAGCTGCGCCTGGCCCGCGCCACGCTGGCCACCCGCGAGGAGTCGCTGCGTCTGACGGCGCTGCGCGAGCGCGTGGGTGCTGCCAGCGCGCTGGAGCTGCGCGCCGCCGAAGGCCTGGCCGCCAGCGCCCGCGCCAGTGTGGCGCAGCTGGAGCGCCAGCAGGCCCAGGACCGCAACGCCCTGGCCTTGCTGGTCGGTCAGCCGCTGACGCCGGCACAACTGCCGCCGGACGATGTCTCGCTGGCCGGCGCCGACTGGCTGGCGCCGGTGCCCGCGGGCATGGGCTCGCAGGTGCTGCTGGCGCGGCCCGACGTGATCCAGGCCGAACAGCAGCTGATCGCCGCCAACGCCAACATCGGCGTGGCGCGCGCCGCGATGTTCCCGCGCCTGGTGATCAGTGGCAGCGCCGGCCAGGTCAGCGACACGCTGGCCGGGCTGTTCGATGGCGGCCAGTTCGCCTACTCGCTGACCTCGACGCTGGCGATGGCGCTGTTCGACAGCGGCCGCAACCAGGCGAACGTGCGTGTGGCCGAGGTCAACCGCGAGCAGGCCGTGGCCAGCTACGAGAAGACGGTGCAGGGCGCCTACCGCGAGGCGGCCGACGCGCTGGTCGCCCAGTCCACCTGGACCCGCCAGGTGCAGGCCCAGCAGGCGCTGCTGGCGGCCGAGCAGGAGCGCAGCCGGCTGACGCGGCTGCGCTTCGAAGTGGGCGCCGCCAGCCTGGTGGACACGCTGGACGCCGAGCGCGCGCTGGCCGCTGCGCAGCAGGCCCTGGTGCAGGTGCGTCTGGCCGAGGCGCTGAACCGCCTGGCGCTCTACAAGGCCTTGGGAGGCGCAGAGCGGGCTGGTTGATCAGTGCTCGCCGGCCTGCAGGCCGATGATGCCCACCACCACCAGCGCGAAGAACAGCGCCTTCATCGGCGTCATCGGCTCCTGGTAGAGCAGCGTGGCCAGCAGGGCCGTGCCCAGCGTGCCGATGCCGGCCCACACCGCATAGGCCGGCCCCAGCGGCACGCCGCGCAGCGCCACCGACATCAGCCAGATGCTGACCAGACCAAAACCCACCGCGCCCGCGGTGGGCGCCGGCTTGGTGAAGCCGTCGCACTCCTTCATCAGCACCGAGAAGGCGATCTCGCAGACGCCGGAGGCCACCACCAGCAGCCAGGCGAAGAGCGGGGTGGGCGAGGACAGCGACCAGTTCATGCCGGCAGTATCGCCGCTGTCTGCGGCTACCATCGGCGCATGACCCGTGCCGAGCTGATGGGCCAGCTGCTCGCCTTCGTCGCCCGCCTGATCACGGGCGCGCAGGGCCACTGGCGCGGCTGCGTGCCGCAGGCGGTGCAGCGCATCTACTTTGCCAACCACCAGAGTCACCTGGACTGGGTGCTGATCTGGGCCGCGCTGCCCGGCGAACTGCGTGCGCGCACCCGGCCGATCGCCGCGCGCGACTACTGGACCTCGTCGCCGCTGAAGCACTGGATCACGCGCGAGGTCTTCCATGCCGTCTATGTCGACCGCCAGCGCCAGGGCGACGAGGACCCGCTGGCACCGCTGCAGCAGGCGCTGCAGGGCGGCGACTCGCTGGTGATCTTCCCCGAGGGCACACGCGGCAGCAGCGGTGAACCGCAAGCCTTCAAGAGCGGCCTCTACCACCTGGCCCGCCAGTTCCCGCAGGTGCAGCTGGTGCCCTGCTGGATCGCCAACGTGCAGCGGGTGATGCCCAAGGGCGAGGTGGTGCCGGTGCCCATCCTGTGCAGCGTCAGCTTCGGTGCACCACTGGTGCTGGGCGAGGACGAGGACAAGGCGGGCTTTCTGGTGCGGGCGCGCGACGCGGTGATGGCCTTGCGACCGCCGGGGGGCGACTGAGGTGGGCTGGCTGAGGTCGCTCAGCGTGGAGCAGCAGGTGGGCCTGCTGTTCGTGGTGCTGTTCGGCGTGCTGGCACTGGCCAGCGCCGGTGCGTTGCTGTGGAACCTGCGCGAGCCGCGCGGCGACCGCGAGCGGCGGGCCCGCGAGCGCTTCGCGCGCGACCTGCGTGCGGTGTGGTTCGGCGCGGTGCTGTTCTGGCTGGGCTGGCTGTCGGGCGCGGTGGGCGCGACGCTGCTGTTCGGCGTGCTGGCCTTCCTGGCGCTGCGCGAGTTCGTCACGCTGATGCACACCCGGCGCAGCGACCACCGCGCGCTGCTGGCGGCCTTTTTCGTGATCCTGCCGCTGCAGTTCGTGCTGGCGGGCGGGCGCTGGTTCAACCTGTTCAGCGTCTTCATCCCGGTCTATGCCTTCATCGCGCTGCCGGTGATCAGTGCGCTGGCCGGCGACCCCGAGCGCTTCCTGGAGCGCAACGCCAAACTGCAGTGGGGCCTGATGGTCTGCGCCTTCGGCCTGTCGCATGTGCCGGCGCTGCTGCTGCTGGAGTTCCGCGGCTATGGCGGCCGCGGCGCCTTCCTGCTGTTCTTTTTGGTGGTGGTGGCGGCACTGGCGCAGATCGCGCAGGAGCTGGCCAGCCATGCCCTGCGCCGGCGGCCCACCGTTCGGGCGATCAGCCGCAGCTTCTCGTGGCGGGCTTGGGGGGCCGGCGTGCTGGTGGGCGCCGTGGCCGGCGCGGCGCTGTACTGGATCACGCCCTTCAAGCCCTGGCAGGCCTTTGCGATGGCGGCGCTGGCGGGGGGTGCCGGGCAGATGGGCGAGCTGGTGATGAAGGCGCTGAAGAAGGACGCAGGCGTACAGTACTGGGGTCCTCAGGCCAGCGTCACCGGTGCGGTGGGCCTGCTCGACCGCATTGCCCCGCTGGCCTTTTCGGCGCCGGTGTTCTTCCATTCGCTGCGCTGGTATTTCTCGCTCCCATGACACGCGTGCTCGGCATCGACCCCGGCCTGGCCACCACCGGCTTCGGCGTCATCGAGAAGGACGGCCCGCGGCTGCACTACGTGGCCAGCGGCACGATCCGCACCACCGGTGCGGGCACCGGTGTCGCACTGGGCGACCTGCCCGGGCGGCTGAAACTGATCTTCGAGGGCGTCACCGAGGTGGCCCAGCGCTACCAGCCCAGCGAGGCCAGCTGCGAAATCGTCTTCGTCAACGTCAACCCGCAGAGCACGCTGCTGCTGGGCCAGGCGCGCGGTGCGGCCCTCACGGCGCTGGTGATGGCGGGGCTGAAGGTCTCCGAGTACACCGCGCTGCAGATGAAGAAATCGGTGGTCGGCCACGGCCACGCCAGCAAGGACCAGATCCAGGCCATGGTGCAGCGCCTGCTGTCGCTGCCCGGCGTGCCGGGCAAGGACGCGGCCGATGCGCTGGGCCTGGCCATCACCCATGCGCACGCCGGCGGCAGCCTGGACGCGATGGCGCGGGCCGCCCCCTTGAACCGCCGCACCCATGCCCACTTCAAGGGTGGGCGCGCCTACTGAGCACCACCCCATGACCGTCACCGCACAGTGGATCGACCTGGACCCCGCCCGCCCGGGCTACCAGGGCTATCTGGCGCTGCCGCCGGCCGGCCGCGGCCCGGGCCTGCTGCTGCTGCAGGAGATCTTTGGCGTCAACGCACACATCCGCGCGGTGGCCCAGCAGTACGCGCTGGACGGCTTTGTGGTGCTGGCGCCCGATGTGTTCTGGCGCCAGTCGCCCCGGGTGGACCTGGGCTACGTGGGGGCCGACCGGGAGCGCGCGCTGGCGCTGATGCAATCCCTGCAGCCGGCCGAGGCCGGGCCAGACCTGGCTGCCGCGCTGGCCGCGCTGAAGGCCCGCCCTGAATGCAGCGGCCGCAGCGCCGCACTGGGCTACTGCATGGGTGGCCGACTGGCCTGGACGCTGGCGGCCCAGGGCGGCCTGGACGCCGCAGTGACGTATTACGGCGGCGGCATCCAGAACCAGCTGGCGCTGGCCCCGGCCATCACCTGTCCGATGCAGTTCCACTACGCGGGCGAGGACCCGCACATCCCGCTGGACGCGGTGGAGTCGGTGCGTGTCGCCATGACGCACAAGCCCGCCGAGCTCTTCGTTTACGAGGGGGCACAGCACGGCTTCAACTGCTGGGCGCGGGCCTCGCACGGCCCGGCCGCCGCGGCGCTGGCACACGGTCGGACGCTGCAGTTCTTGAGCGCGCTGTTCTGATCACTCCGGTCGGCTCTGACGGCCGGCCTTGATCTCACTGCGCTTGCTCTTGCTGGCCAGGCGCCGTTGCTGCGACCCCCGGGTCGGCTTGGTGGCCTTGCGCGCCTTGGGCACATGGGCGGCAGCGTCGACCAGTGCCTGCAGTCGCGCCAGCGCGTCGGACTGGTTCATCGGCAGGCTGCGGTGCTCCTGGGCCTTGATGACCACCACGCCGTCGCTGCCGATGCGGCTGTCGGGCCAGGTCATCAGCCGGGCCTTCAGCGCCTCGGGCAGTGAGCTGGCGCCGATGTCGAAGCGCAGGTGCGCGGCGTTCGACACCTTGTTGACGTTCTGGCCCCCCGCGCCCTGGGCGCGGATGGCCGTGAACTGCACCTCGGCCGGGTCGACCTGCGGTGCCTTGGCCATGTTCAGTGGCGGAAGTGGCGCGTGCCGGTCAGCACCATCGCGATGCCGCGCTCGTCGGCGGCGGCGATCACCTCGTCGTCGCGCATCGAGCCACCCGGATGGATGACGCAGGTGGCGCCGGCGTCGACCACCACGTCCAGGCCGTCGCGGAACGGGAAGAAGGCGTCGCTGGCGACTGCCGTGCCGGCCAGGCTCAGGCCGGCGGCCTGGGCCTTGATGCTGGCAATGCGGGCCGAGTCCAGGCGGCTCATCTGGCCGGCCCCCACACCAAAGGTCATGCCGTCCTTGCAGAAGACGATGGCATTGCTCTTGACGAAGCGCGCCACGGTCCAGGCGAACTTCAGGTCTTCCAGCTGCTGCGCGGTGGGCTTCAGTTTGGTCACCACCTTCAGCTCGCCGACGATGTCGACGTTGTCGGCCGACTGCAGCAGCATGCCGCCGCCCACGCGCTTCATGTCCAGCGGGTTGCTGGTGCGCGAGATGGCCACTTCCAGCAGGCGCACATTGACCTTGCCGGCGTAGGCGGCGCGCGCGGCCGGGGTGATGGTCGGGGCGATCGCCACCTCGACGAAGTGCTTGTTGGCGTTGATCTTCTCGACCACGTCGGCATCCAGCGGCCGGTTGAAGGCGATGATGCCGCCGAAGGCGCTGGTGGGGTCGGTCTTCAGGGCCTTCTCGTAGGCTTCCAGCAGCGTCGCACCCACGGCCACGCCGCAGGGGTTGGCGTGCTTGACGATGACGCAGGCGGGCGCCTCGAAGGCCTTGACGCATTCCCAGGCGGCATCGGCGTCGGCGATGTTGTTGAAGCTGAGCTCCTTGCCCTGGATCTGGGTCCAGCCGGCCAGCAGGCCCGGGGCGACCTGTGCTTCCCTGTAGAAGGCGGCGCTCTGGTGCGGGTTCTCGCCGTAACGCATGCCCTGCACCTTGTGCAGCTGCAGGTTGAACACGCTGGGGTATTCCTCGCGCGCCGGCACGGCGGCGGTGTTCTCCTCGGCGCCCGGGGCCAGCGAGGTCAGGTAGTTGCTGATCATGCCGTCATAGGCGGCGGTGTGCGAGAACACCTTCTTGGCCAGCATGAACTTGGTGGCGCGGGTCAGTGAAGTGCCCTTCGAGGCGGCCAGCTCGGCCAGCACCTGCGGGTAGTCGGCGGGGTCGATCACCACGCCCACGTCCTGCCAGTTCTTGGCGGCGGCGCGCAGCATCGCGGGGCCGCCGATGTCGATGTTCTCGATCGCGTCCTCGAACGTGCAGTCGGCCTTGGCAGTGGCCTGGGCGAAGGGATAGAGGTTGATGATCAGCAGGTCGATCGTGCCAATCCCATGTTCCTTCAGCGCGGCCATGTGCTCGGGCACATCGCGGCGGGCCAGCAGGCCGCCGTGCACGCGCGGGTGCAGGGTCTTGACGCGGCCGTCGAGCATCTCAGGGAAGCCGGTGATCTCGCTGACCTCGGTGACCGGCAGGCCGGCGCTGGCCAGCAGCTTGGCGGTGCCGCCGGTGGACAGCAGGCGGATGCCGTGGCCGTGCAGGGCCTGGGCGAAGTCGACGATGCCGGTCTTGTCGGAGACCGAGAGCAGGGCGGTGAGCTGGGTCATGGTGGGCGGGTCAGTTTGAAGAAGGGGGGATCACTTGATGAGCCGGTGGTCGAGCAGCTTGCGGCGCAGCGTGTTGCGGTTGATGCCCAGCCACTCGGCGGCCTTGCTCTGGTTGCCGTCGGCCTGGCGCATCACCACTTCCAGCAGCGGCTTCTCGGCGCTGGCCATCACCAGGTCGTGCAGCGAGTGCGGCTCGGCGCCGTGCAGGTCCTTGAAATACTGGTCCAGCGTGTCGCGCACGCTCTCCTCGATATTCTTCTTGCTCATGGGTCTCGGGGGGTCAGGCGCGCTCGCGCAACACGGCGTGGTTGGCGGCGGGCAGGGGCAGGCGCTCGTGGGTATCGGCCAGCTCGTCAAAGAAGGTGGACACCGCGCGCAACTGCGCGTTGGCGTCGTCCAGGGTGTTCATCACCGCGCGGAAGGCCTCGCCGCCGGGCAGCGTACGCACCGCCCAACCGATGTGCTTGCGCGCGCTGCGCACGCCACTGGCCTCGCCATAGAGGCCGTAATGGTCGCGCAGGTGGGTGGTCAGCCAGGCCTGCACCTCGCGCGTGGCGGGCGGCGGCAGGTGCTCGCCGGTGGCCAGGAAGTGGGCGATCTCGCGGAAGATCCAGGGTCGGCCCTGGGCGGCGCGGCCGATCATCAACGCGTCGGCGCCGGTGCGCGCCAGCACCGCGGCAGCGGCCTCGGGGGAGTCGATGTCGCCGTTGGCCACCACGGGAATCGACAGCGCGGCCTTCACTGCGGCCACCGTGGCGTGCTCGGCCTGGCCGCTGTAGCCCTGCTCGCGCGTGCGGCCATGGACGGTGACCATCGCCACGCCAGCGCTCTCGGCGGCGCGCGCCAGGCGCAGCGCATTGCGCTCGGTGTCGCACCAGCCGGTGCGCATCTTCAGCGTCACCGGCACGCCGCGCGGTGCGCAGGTGGCCACCACGGCCTCGATGATCTGCAGCGCCAGCGGCTCCTCGCGCATCAGCGCCGAGCCGGCCCACTTGTTGCAGACCTTCTTGGCCGGGCAGCCCATGTTGATGTCGATGATCTGCGCGCCGCGGTCGATGTTGTAGGCGGCGGCCTCGGCCATCATCGGCGCGTCGGTGCCGGCGATCTGCACGGCGATCGGCCCGGGCTCGCCGGTGTGGTCGGCGCGGCGCGAGGTTTTCAGTGACTGCCACAGGTCCTTGCGCGAGGTGACCATTTCGCTCACCGCATAGCCGGCACCCAGGCGCCGGCACAGCTGGCGAAACGGCCGGTCGGTCACCCCGGCCATCGGGGCGACGAACAGCCGGTTCGGCAGCTCATGGGGGCCGATGCGCATGGGGGAGGGTGCTGAAAAAGGAGGCAGGAGTATAGCCCCCAGGGCCTTGTCCGCCGGGCCACAATCGGTGCGATGGAGGCGTGGTTCACATCGCAGCTGGCCGGGCTGATGGATTGGCTGGCGCTGCCGCAGGTCGGCCTGCCGGCGGTGTTCCTGTTCGCGCTGGTGTCGGCGACGCTGCTGCCGCTGGGCTCCGAACCCGCGGTGGCCGCGCTGGTGCTGGCCGAGCCGGGTCTGTTCTGGCCGGCGGTGCTGGTGGCCACCGCGGGCAACACCCTGGGCGGCGCGATCAGCTGGTGGATGGGCTGGGGCGCCGAGCGCGCCTTCGAGCAGGTCACGCACCGGCCGCCGCGCGAGCAACGCGTGCTGGAAATGCTGCGCCGTTTCGGGCCCAAGGCCTGCGTTCTCAGTTGGCTGCCGCTGGTGGGCGATCCGCTGTGTGCGCTGGCGGGCTGGCTGCGGCTGCCCTTCTGGCCCTGCGTGGCCTGGATGGCGCTGGGCAAGTTCCTGCGCTACACGCTGATGACCGCGGCGATCGTGGCGGGTTGGCCGCTGCTGTCGGCCTGAGCCATCTGTCAACGGGTGCAACCGGCGGTCCGCCGCGGCAGGCCAGCATTCACAATCGGGGGACCATCGGGCCCCGACCGCTGGAGGGAGTGAAACCACAATGACAACCGAGCCATCCGCCGCATCCGCTTACCAGGCCCTGTGCGCGGCCTTCGCACGCATCCACCGCTACGAGCACCTGCAGGGCATCGTCAGCTGGGACCAGGCGGCCTACATGCCCCCGGCCGGCAACGAGGCGCGCGCGGCGGCGCTGGCCGAGCTGGCCGCGCTGCTGCACCGCCTACGCACCGAACCCAAGATCGGCCACCTGCTGACCCAGGCCGACGCCGAGCCGCTGGACGCGGTGCAGCGGGCCAATCTGCGCGAGATCCGCCGCCACTGGCTGCTGGCCACCGCCTGGCCCGAGGACCTGGTCGAGCGCCGCGCGCTGGCCGGCGCGCGCTGCGAGCACGCCTGGCGCAGCCAGCGCCCGGCCAACGATTGGGCCGGCTTTGCCGCCAACCTGCGGCCGGTGCTGGAGATCGCCCGCGAGGAAGCGCGGCTGCTGGCCGAGCGCAGCGGCCTGGGCCTGTACGACGCGCTGATGGACCAGTACGAGCCCGGCATGCGCGCGGCCGAGGTGGCGCGCCTGTTCGGCGAGGTGCGGCGCTGGCTGCCCGGGCTGATCCAGCAGGTGGTGGCGCGGCAGACCCAGGCGCCGGTGATCGATCCGGTGGGCCCGTTCTCGGTGCCGGCCCAGCGCGGTCTGTGCGAGCAGGTGATGCGCCGCCTGGGCTTTGATTTCCAGGCCGGCCGGCTGGATGTGTCCACCCACCCATTCTCGGGCGGCGCACCCGAGGATGTGCGCCTGACCACCCGCTTCGTCGAAGACAACTTTGTGCTCGCGCTGATGGGCACCATCCACGAGACCGGCCATGGCCGCTACGAGCAGGGCCTGCCGCGGGCCTGGCTGGGCCAGCCGATCGGTGCGGCCCGCTCGATGGCGCTGCACGAGAGCCAGAGCCTGTCCTTCGAGATGCAACTGGGCGGTCACCCCGGCTTCGCGCGGCTGCTGGCGCCGCTGCTGGTCGAGGCCTTCGGCGCCCAGCCGGCCTTCGAGCCGCTGAACCTGCACCGGCTGCTGACGCGGGTGAAGCCCGGCCTGATCCGGGTCGAGGCCGACGAGGTCACCTACCCGGCGCATGTGATCCTGCGCTTCGAGATCGAGCGCGCGCTGATCGAGGGCGAGGCCGAGGTCGACGACATCCCGGCCATGTGGGACGAGCGCATGCAGTCGCTGCTGGGCCTGGACACCCGCGGCAATTTCCGCGATGGCCCGATGCAGGACATCCACTGGACCGATGGGTCTTTCGGCTACTTTCCCTGCTATTCACTGGGGGCGATGTACGCCGCGCAGTGGTTTGCCGCGATGCGCCGCGACCTGCCCGGTCTGGACGCCTCGATCGACGCGGGTGACCTGTCGCCGGCACTGGATTGGCTGTCTGCGCGCATCTGGTCGCAGGCCAGCCAGTGGCCGACCGACGAGCTGGCGCAGCGCGCCAGCGGTGAGACGCTGAACCCGGCGCACTTCCGGGCGCACCTGGAGCGGCGCTATCTGCCCGACTGAGGACCCGCGCGACTGATCAGCGGCGCGACACCCAGCGCTCCAGCCGGTCCAGCGTGCGGTGGGTGCGCGCGACCAGCGCCTTGCCGCGCGGCGCTGGCGGCGGCGTGTCACTGGCCAGCAACTGGCGCGGCTCGTGCAGCCGATCCTCGTTCAGGCGCAGGCCGTGGCGCGCCAGTGTCGGGGCCAGCTCGGCGGCGCGCTCGCGCAGCATCTGCCGGGTCTGCTGGAAGGCATGGCTGGCCAGGCGGCGGCGCATCGAGTAGCTGAAGGTGCCGGCATGGAACATCTCGGCGTCGCCGTGGTCGGGCTCGAAGAGCAGGATGTCGCAGTCCGGATGGCTGCGCTCGTAGCCCTTCATGCCCAGCTCCAGCCGTGAATGGATCAGCGAGCGGAAGGTCTGGCTCAGCAGCGCCGGCAGGCCGCCCTGTTCCAGCCGCGGAATCGCGCCGGTGCCGGTGCGCCGGCCCTGGCCCGGCTCGTGGGAGGCATCAAAAGGCACCAGCGGGTTCAGGCAGATCAGCAGGTCCAGGCCGCGCTCGAGCAGCACCGAGGCATGCACGGTCTTCTTCAGCGCGCCGTCCACATAGTGCCGGCCACCGATCTCGACCGGCGGGTACAGGCCCGGCAGCGCGGCGCTGGCGACCACGGCCTGCGAGATCGGCACCTCATCCCAGCCGGGTTGGCCGAAGGGGGCGGCGTCGCCGGTGTCCAGGTCGGTGGCCACCACCACCAGCCGCTGACCCAGGTCGCGGAAGTCATTGCTGCGGCCCGGCGCCGAGAACAGCTGGCGCAGATGGCGCTCGAGCGGCGCGTTGTCGAAGAAGCCGTTGGGCAGCAGGCGGCCGACATCGGACATCCAGCCCGCCAGCGAGCCGCGGCCCAGCATCCACTGCCAGGCGGCCGAGGCGGTGACCATCGGCGCCATCGCCATGCGGCGCACGTACTCGTTCCAGGCGGGCTGGGTGAACAGACCTGGGTCGATGACGCTTTCGTCGCCACCGACGTTCTCGATGAAGGCCTCGCACATCGCGCGCGGTGTCAGGCCATTGGCCAGCGCGGCAGCGATGAAGGCGCCGGCCGAGACGCCGACGAAGTGGTCCACCCCGGTGAAGGACAGACCCTCGACCGAGTCTTCCAGCGCGCACAGGGCGCCGATCTCATAGATGGCGCCGATCGGGCCGCCGCCCGCCAGGGCCAGGCCGATGCGCGGGCGGCGCGGGGGACGTCGTCGGGGTCGGGCCATGCGTCAGGGCGGGGTGGGCGCCAGGGCGCCAGCACCCCGGCGGGAGCTTCAGGCCGCGGGGGCCGCCTTCTTGGCCGCCGCCTTGCGCGGCGCGGCGGCCTTCTTGGCAGGGGCCGGAGCCGGTGCCGGCGCCGCGGCCTTGGCGGCGGCCTTCCTCGGTGCGGTGGCCTTGCGCGGCGCCTTGGCCGGCTTGGCGGGCTTGACGTCGCCGCCCAACTGGGCCACGGCGGCGGCCAGGGCCTCGACGCGGGCGGTCAGCTCGGCCACGTCCTTGGCGGTGGGCACGCCCAGCTTGCTCATCGCCTTGGCGGTGCGGGCCTCGAAGATCGATTCCAGCTTGTCCCAGGAGGCGCCGGCCTTGTTGGTGACCTCACCGGCCATCGCGCTCATCTTGCCGGTCACGTCGCCCAGGCGCTCCTCGGCCACGGCCTGGGTCTTGCGCTGCAGGCTCACGCCTTCCTTGACCAGCGCCTCGAAGACCTTGCCGCCTTCTTCCTGTGCCTTGGCGAACGCGCCCATGCCGGCCAGCCAGATCTGCTGGGCCGAGGCCTTGACGGCGCCGGCGAGTTGGCTGTCGAGCAGGCCGGCGGGGTTGGCGGCCTTGGCCTCGGCCATCTTCTTGAGCTTCTTGACCATGGGATGTGTCCTCGCAGTGTCCGTGTGGCGTGGCTGGGTGGCCCGCGCCAAAGGCTTGGGCGCCTCGGGCGGCCACGCTGTCCCCCGAGTCATGCAGGCCAGTGTAGGCAGGCGGCCTGGAGGCTTCATCCTAATCCGCTAGGGAGACCGCTCTATCCCGGGATGATCCCGGGTTTGCGCGCAAAGGCCGGGCGGGCGGGCAGCGCCACAATCGGCGCCATTCATCGAGCACCGCAAGGAGATGGGCATGCGTTACTTCGTCACTGGCGCCACCGGGTTCATCGGCAAGCGCCTGGTCGCCGCGCTGCTGGCGCGCCGCGGCAGCACCGTGTACTTCCTGGTCCGCCCCGGCAGCGAGGGCAAGGTCCAGGGCCTGCTGGAGGCCTGGGGCGTGTCCAAGAACCGCGCGGTGGCGGTGACCGGTGACCTGACCAGCCGCAAGCTGGGCGTGGCCGCCGACCAGATCAAGGCCCTGAAGGGCCAGATCGACGCGGTCTACCACCTGGCCGCGGTCTACGACCTGGAGGCCGATGCCGAGAGCCAGGTGCGCGTGAACGTCGAAGGCACGCGCAACGTGGTCGAGTTCGCCAAGGCCGTCGACGCCGGCCACCTGCACCATGTCAGCTCGATCGCAGCCGCCGGCCTGTACGAGGGCGTGTTCCGCGAGGACATGTTCGACGAGGCCGAGAACCTCGACCACCCGTACTTCAGCACCAAGCACGAGAGCGAGAAGATCGTGCGCACCGAGTGCAAGGTGCCCTGGACGGTCTACCGCCCGGCGGCGGTGGTCGGCGACTCGCGCACCGGCGAGATGGACAAGATCGACGGGCCCTACTACTTCTTCAAGCTGATCCAGCGCATGCGCCAGATCCTGCCGCCCTGGATGCCGGCGGTGGGCCTGGAGGGTGGGCGCATCAACATCGTGCCGGTGGATTTCGTGGTGGCGGCGCTGGACCACATCAGCCACTCCAAGCACGTCATCAAGGGCAAGTGCTTCCACCTGGTCGACCCGGTGGGCTACCGCGTGGGCGACGTGCTGGGCGTGTTCGCCAAGGCCGCGCATGCGCCGAAGATGAACCTCTTCGTCAACGCCGCGCTGCTGGGCTTCATCCCGCGCAGCGTGAAGAAGGGCCTGATGGCGCTGGCGCCGGTGCGCCGCATCCACCGCGCGGTGATGGCCGACCTGGGCCTGCCCGAGGACATCCTCACCTTCGTCAACTACCCCACGCGCTTCGACTGCCGCGAGACGCAGGCGGCGCTGAAGGGCTCGGGCATCGAGTGCCCCAACCTGCACGACTACGCCTGGCGGCTGTGGGACTACTGGGAGCGCCACCTCGACCCCGACCTGTTCAAGGACCGCTCGCTCAAGGGATCGGTGGCTGGCAAGGTGGTGCTGGTGACGGGCGGCTCGTCAGGCATCGGCCTGGCCGCGGCGATCAAGTTCGCCGAGGCCGGCGCGATCACTGTGATCTGTGCGCGTGACGAGATCAAGCTCAAGGAAGCCGCCGACGAAATCCGTGAGCAGGCCGGCAAGGACGCCCAGATCCACACCTTCAGCGCCGACATCGCCAACGAGGAGAGCTGCGCCGCGCTGGTGACCTGGCTGACCGAGCAGTTCGGCGGTGTGGACGTGCTGGTCAACAACGCCGGACGCTCGATCCGCCGCGCCATCGAGTCCAGCTACGACCGCTTCCATGACTACCAGCGCACGATGGACCTGAACTACTTCGGCTGCCTGCGCGTGACCATGGGCCTGCTGCCGGGCATGGCGGCCAAGCGCAAGGGCCACGTGGTCAACATCAGCTCGATCGGCGTGCTGACCAACGCGCCGCGCTTCTCGGCCTATGTGGCCAGCAAGGCGGCGCTGGACGCCTGGACGCGCTGCGCCTCGAGCGAGTTCGCCGACGTGGGCATCACCTTCACCACGATCAACATGCCGCTGGTGCGCACGCCGATGATCGCGCCCACCAAGATCTACAACAACGTGCCCACGCTGTCGCCGGAAGAGGCCGCCGACATGGTGGCCGAGGCGGTGATCCACAAGCCGGTGCGCATCGCCACCCGCCTGGGCATCTTCGGCCAGGTGCTGCACGCGCTGGTACCGCGGGTGGCGCAGATCGTCATGAACACCAGCTTCCGCATGTTCCCGGACTCGGAAGCGGCCAAGGGCGAGAAGGGCGGCAAGCCGCAGCTGTCGGCCGAGGCGGTGGCGCTGCAGCAGATGATGCGCGGCATCCACTTCTGAGGCCGCTCGGGTCGCGCGGGCTTGCCCGCGCGACGTCTCACTTCTTGCGGATGGCGGTGACGACGTAGGCGCCGTCGCGCTTCTCGGCCTCGAACACCACCTGGTCGCCCACGGCCAGGCCCTGCAGCAGCGTCGCTGAGGTGGCCTTGTAGGCCATGGTCATGGCCGGCATGTCCAGGCTGGCGATGGCGTCGTGCTTGAGCGTGATGCGCATCTGTGCAGCGTCGATCTTGCGGACCTCGCCATCGGCCGCGGCTGCCAGACCGCTGGTCAAGGCCAAGCCGGCGGCGAGCACCAGGCGGGCGATGGAAGCGAGGGGGCGGGCGGTGCGCATGGCAGGGTTCTCCTTGTAGGGCTTCAACGCGGGCGGTGCGGTCCGGGATGACGCAGCCGTTGGGGCCGAATGATGCCGCAGCCGGTCCCTACAATCCGGCCATCCCCCTTTCGCCCCCGTCACCGCCATGACTTCGACCCCCACCCACGTCAGCGTCGACCACATCCTGCCGCGCGAGAAGGCCGAGATCCTCTCGCAGGCCCTGCCCTACATCCGCAAGTACCACGGCAAGACCCTGGTCATCAAGTACGGCGGCAACGCCATGACCGACCCCGCGCTGCAACAGGACTTCGCCGAGGACATCGTGCTGCTCAAGCTGGTCGGCATGAACCCGGTGGTGGTGCACGGCGGCGGCCCGCAGATCGACGAGGCGCTGAACCGCCTGGGCAAGAAGGGCACCTTCATCCAGGGCATGCGCGTCACCGACGAGGAGACCATGGAGGTCGTCGAGTGGGTGCTGGGCGGCGAGGTGCAGCAGGACATCGTCGGTCTGATCAACGCCGCCGGCGGCAAGGCCGTGGGCCTGACCGGCCGCGACGGCGGCCTGATCCGCGCCAAGAAGCTGAAGATGGTCGACAAGGACGACCCCAGCAAGGAACACGACGTTGGCCAGGTGGGCGACATCGACTCGATCGACCCCAGCGTCGTCAAGGCGCTGCAGGACGACGCCTTCATCCCGGTGATCAGCCCGATCGGCTTTGGCGAGCACAATGAAAGCTACAACATCAACGCCGACGTGGTGGCCGCCAAGCTGGCCACGGTGCTGAAGGCCGAGAAGCTACTGATGCTGACCAACATCACCGGCGTGCTCGACAAGAGCGGCCAGCTGCTGACCGACCTGACCGCCCGCCGCATCGACGAGCTGTTTGCTGACGGCACCATCAGCGGCGGCATGCTGCCCAAGATCGCTGGTGCGCTGGACGCTGCCAAGAGCGGCGTCAACGCGGTGCACATCATCGACGGCCGGGTCCCCCACGTGCTGCTGCTGGAGATCCTCACGGACCAGGCGTTCGGAACCATGATTCGAAGCCATTGAGCATGGTCCGACGGGTCTGGCTGTTCGACCTCGACAACACGCTGCACAACGCCGGCGCGTCGGCGTTCCGCTACTTCGATGGGGCGATGAACCGCTACATCGAGGAGCATCTGCAGGTCGCGCCCGAGGAGGCCGACCGCTTGCGTGCCGACTACTGGCATCGCTACGGCTCGACGCTGCTGGGGCTGATCCGCCACCACGGCGTGCGCCCCAGCCATTTCGTGCGCCACACCCACGCCTTCCCGGGTCTGGAGCGTGAGCTGGTGGGTCATCCGCATGACCTGGCGGCGCTGCGGCACTTGACCGGGCGCAAGATCGTGCTGACCAATGCCGGTCGGGACTACGCGCTGCGCGTGCTCAAGGCGCTGCGCATGGAGGGCTTGTTCGACGAGGTGATCGGCATCGAGGAGATGCGCATGTTCGGCCACCTCCGGCCCAAGCCCGACGCCCGCCTGTTCAGGGCACTGGCGGCCCGGCTGGGGGTGCATCCATCGCGCTGCGTGCTGGTCGAGGACACGCTGCTGCATCAGCGCGCCGCCCACGCCGTGGGCATGCGCACGGTGTGGATGCAGCGCTGGCTCAAGCACCATGCGCACGGGCCGGAAGTCGGTGTTTACCTGCACCGCAGGCCGCCCTATGTGTGTGCAAGAATCAAAACGCTGCAACAGTTGCGCCGGCTGCCCTGATGTCTGACCTGCCCGAATCCGCCGACCCGGTCGAGACCGAGGCACCCACCGACACGGCAGCGGCGGCGTCCGGCCGCAAGCGCCCCAAGCCGGGTGAACGCCGCGTGCAGATCCTGCAAACCCTCGCCGCCATGCTGGAGCAGCCCGGCGCCGACCGCATCACCACCGCCGCGCTGGCCGCCCAGCTGCAGGTCAGCGAGGCCGCGCTCTACCGCCACTTCGCCAGCAAGGCGCAGATGTTCGAAGGGCTGATCGAGTTCATCGAGTCCAGCATCTTCAGCCTGATCAACCAGATCGCCGAGCGCGAGCCCGATGGCCGCGCCCAGGCGCAGCGCATCACCCAGGTGCTGCTGCAGTTCGGCGAGAAGAACCCGGGCATGACCCGTGTGATGGTGGGCGATGCGCTGGTCTTCGAGCACGAGCGCCTGACCACGCGCATGAACCAGTTCTTCGACCGTGTCGAATCGCAGCTGCGCCAGAGCCTGCGCCAGGAGGCCCAGGCCGAGGGCTCGGCCACCCCCACGGTCGATGCCAATGGCCGCGCATCAGCGCTGACGGCCTTCATCGTCGGCCGCCTGCAGCGCTATGCCCGCTCGGGCTTCCGCCGCCTGCCCACCGAACAGCTCGACGTCGCGCTGGCCCTGCTGGCCTGATGCCCCCGGGCGCCGACGGCGTCAGTCGGCCGACACAATCCTGTCAACGCCACGCCCTCCAATCGGCTCATCGGCAGCCTGCTGCCATGACCCTCGGAGGACCCATGCTCACCCGTTCCCGCACCCTGGCCGCCTTGGCGCTGCTGGCCGCCGCCACCTCGGCCCTGGCCGGCCCGCCCGCCACGCTGACCGTCAAGATCCTGTCGCTCAACGACTTCCATGGTCAGCTCGAGTCCCCCGGCACCTTCCGCGCTCGGGCCACTGACCCCGCCGTGCCGGCCGGGGGAGCCGACTACCTGGCTGGCTACGTGACCGCGGCCAAGGCGGCCAACCCACACACGGTGGTGGTCTCGGCCGGCGACCTGATCGGCGCCAGCCCGTTGGTCTCGGCGCTGTTTCATGACGAGCCGACGATCGAGGTGATGAACCGCATCGGGCTGGACTTCAATGCGGTGGGCAACCACGAGTTCGATGATGGCAAGGTCGAGCTGCGTCGCATGCAGCGCGGCGGCTGCCACCCGAGCGACACCACGAACAGCTGCCGCGGTGCCGAGGTGGGCACGCCGGTGCCCTTCGAGGGCGCGCGCTTCGACTTTCTGGCGGCCAATGTGGTGCAGCGGCGCAACGGTGACACGCTGTTCCCGCCCTATGGCGTCAAGACCTTCGACGCCGGCGGCCGCCAGCTGCGCATGGCCTTCATCGGCATGACACTCAAGGACACGCCGCAGATCGTGTCGCCGTCAGGCATCAAGGGCCTGGCCTTCATGGACGAGGCGCAGACCGTCAATGCGCTGGTGCCGCGCCTGCGTGCCGCGGGCATCGAGGCCATCGTGGTGATGATCCACCAGGGCGGCGTACAGACCGGCACCACCGCCGACATCAATGGCTGCGAAGGTGGCTTGGAAGGCTCGCCGATCAAGCCGATCGTCGCTGCGCTCGATGGCGCCGTGGACCTGGTGCTGACCGGCCACACCCACGCCGCCTACAACTGCCAGCTGCCGCTGGCCAGCGGCCGGCTGGTGACGGTGACCAGCGCCAATGCGATCGGCCGCGTGCTGACCGACATCGATGTCACGCTGGACCGCCGCAGCGGCGACGTCACCGCGGTGAGCGCCGTCAACAAGGTGGTGGACCGCAGCAATCCGGCGATCGTGCCGAGCGCGCAGGTGGCCGCGATCACCAGCGCCTACAAGACCATCGCCGCACCGGTCGCCAACCAGGTGATCGGCGCCATCACCCGCGACGTGCCCAACACCAAGGACGCCGCCTGCAACATGCCGGCCGGCGATCTGGTGGCCGACGCCCAGTTGGCTGCCACCGCGCCGGCCGACCGCGGCGGCGCCCAGCTGGCGCTGATGAATCCCGGCGGCGTGCGCAGCCCCGGCTTCCTTTTCGCCGGCAGCGGCGTGGGTGAAGGCGATGGCAACGTCACCTACGGCGAGGCCTTCACCGTCCAGCCCTTCGGCAACAGCCTGGTCACGCTGACGCTGAGCTCGCAGCAGCTCAAGGACGTTCTGGAGCAGCAGTTCCCCAACTGCTTCGGCCAGACCAGCTTTGCGCGGGTGATGCTGCCATCCCAGGGCGTTCGCTACGAATGGGACCATGCCCAGGTCTGCGGCGGCAAGGTGCGCAATCTGAGCGTGCAGTTGCCGGAGGGCACGGTGACGGTGGTGGATGCGGCGGGCACGGTGCTGGAGCCCACCCGTCCCTGGCGCGTGACGGTGAACAATTTCATGGCCGATGGCGGCGACGCCTTCACGGTGTTCAAGGGCGGCTCCAACCGCCTGGGCGGTGGTCAGGACATCGATGCGCTGGTGAGCTACATGGCCCGCTTCAAGGCGCCGAATCCGCCCTATGACCCGGCCGCTGCCAACCTGGGCAAGCCGCGCATCGTGCGCCTGGACGCGGGCACCAGTTGCCCCTGAGCGGGCCCTCAGCGCTGCGGCCGCCCACTACACTGGCAGGATGTTCGATCCCGCCACATTGATGGGCCTGCTGGAGCGTGCCGATGCGGTGCTTCAGCGCCTCGAAGCCGTGCTGCCGCGCCCGCTGGCCGACCCCGACTGGTCGGCCTCGATCGCGTTTCGCTACCGCAAGCGCCAGGGCGCGGGCTGGCTGGAGCCGGTGCGCCATGTCGGCCTGATCCGCCTGGACGACCTGAAAGAGGTGGACACCCAGCGCGAGCGGCTGCGCCGCAACACCGCGCAGTTCGTGGCCGGCCGGCCGGCCAACAACGTGCTGCTGACAGGCGCGCGGGGCACCGGCAAGAGCTCGCTGATCCGCGCCTGCCTGCATGAGTTCGCCGAGCGCGGCCTGCGCCTGATCGAGGTGGACAAGACCGATCTGGTGGATCTGCCCGACATTGTCGAGCGCATCGCCGGCCGGCCCGAGCGCTTCGTGATCTTCAGCGACGACCTCAGCTTTGAAGAAGGCGAGGCCGGCTACAAGGCGCTGAAGTCCATTCTCGATGGCTCGGTGGCCGCCAGCACCGAGAACGTGCTGATCTACGCCACCAGCAACCGCCGCCACCTGCTGCCCGAGCGCATGGCCGACAACCTGGCGGCGCGCCACGACGAGAACGGCGAGCTGCATCCGGGCGAGGCGATCGAGGAAAAGATTTCGCTGTCCGAGCGCTTCGGCCTGTGGATCAGCTTTTACCCGTTCAGCCAGGACGAGTACCTGGCCATCGTGCGGCAATGGCTGGCGCACTACGGTGTGCCCGCCTCCGCCTGGGACGCCGCGCGGCCGCAGGCCCTGGTGTTTGCGCTGGAGCGCGGCTCGCGCTCGGGCCGCGTGGCGCACCAGTTCGCACGTGACTTCGCCGGCCGCGATCACGCCGATGACACCGCACCCGCGCGCAGCAGCGACACCCCGGCGCCCGACGGTCTGGACCATGTCTGAGCCAGTGCACTCGGCCGACGGCGTGGCCCGCGCGCCGCGCCCCGCGGTGGAGGTGGCCGTGGGTGTGCTGGTGCGCCGTGATGCCTCGGGCCAGGAGCGGCAGTTCCTGCTGACCTCGCGTCCGCCGGGCAAGGTTTACGCCGGCTACTGGGAGTTCCCGGGCGGCAAGCTGGAGGCTGGCGAGAGCGTGCACCAGGCGCTGGCGCGTGAGTTGCACGAGGAGCTGGGCATCACCATCGGCGCCAGCCGGCGCTGGCATGAGCTGGTGATGGACTACGAGCACGCCCGCGTGCGACTGCACTTCCGCCTGGTGTCCTCGTGGAGCGGCGAGCTGCAGATGCGCGAAGGCCAGGCCATGGCCTGGGAGACCTTGCCGGTGGCCAGCGTGCCGGTGCTGCCGGGCACCATTCCGGTGCTGCGCTGGTTCGCCGACGAGTGGGGACATGCCGGTCCCACCCACGCAGGCTGAGTCGGCGCTTCGTTACACTGCCCGCATGACTGACTGGCTGGACCGCGTGCGCTGGGATCGTGATGGGCTGGTGCCCGTGATCGCCCAGGAGGCTGCCACGGGCGACGTGCTGATGTTCGCGTGGATGAACCGCGAGGCGCTCTCGCGCACCGCCGCGTTGCGTCAGGCGGTCTATTTCAGCCGTTCGCGCCAGAAGCTGTGGCACAAGGGCGAGGAGTCGGGCCACTTCCAGGACGTGCACGAGATCCGCATCGACTGCGACCAGGACGTGGTGCTGCTGAAGATCACCCAGCGCGGCCATGAGCCCGGCATCGCCTGCCACACCGGCCGCCACAGCTGCTTCTATGAACGCCTGGAGGGCGACCACTGGGTGGCGGTCGATCCGGTGCTGAAGGATCCGGAGACGATCTACCGATGAGTGCCAACGACAGCCTGCAGCGCCTGCACGAGGTCATCCAGAGTCGCCGCCAGGGTGACCCGGACAAGAGCTATGTGGCCCGCCTGTTCCACAAGGGCACCGACGCCATCCTGAAGAAGGTGGGCGAAGAGGCCACTGAAACCGTGATGGCGGCCAAGGACGGCGACCGCGAGAAGATCGTCTACGAGGTGGCCGACCTGTGGTTCCACTCGATGATCGCGCTGGCCCACTTCGACCTGTCGCCGGCCGATGTGCTGCGCGAACTGGAGCGCCGCGAGGGCCTGTCCGGCCTGGAAGAGTTTGCTGCCCGCAAGGCCCAGGCGCGCGAGCGCCAGGGCGATTGACCCCCCGCTGGAGGACCCGATGAGCGACACCGACGCCGTGGTACTGGATGCTGAGCGCGAGGCCTCGCTGCGCAGCGTCAGCCAGATCAGCTACCTGTTGCACGCCGTGGTGGCGGTGGGGGCCGTGATCCCCAGCTTCCAGCCTGGCGTGGCGCTGCTGGTGGTGGCCTTCATCATCGACATGGTCAAGCGCGGCGACGCGGCAGGCAGCTGGCAGGAAAGCCACTTTGCCTGGCGCATCCGCAGCGTGGTCTGGGCCGGCTTGTTGTACCTGGTCACGGCGCCGCTGTGGGTGCTGCTGATCGTGCCGGGCTGGATCGCCTGGTTCGGCATCTCGCTGTGGTTTCTCTACCGTGTGGTGCGCGGCTGGTCGGCGCTGAACGACCGCCGGCCGATGCCGCGCTGAACTTTTTGGACGACGTCGCATCCCATGAGTGCTGATCCGAACTGCATTTTCTGCAAGATCGTCGCGGGCCAAATCCCCGCGAAAAAGGTTCACGAGGACGACCTGGTGGTCGCCTTCCACGACATCGCGCCCTGGGCACCGGTGCATGTGCTGATCATTCCGAAGCGTCACATCGCGTCGATGACCGAGGTGACCGAGGCTGATGCGGCGCTGCTGGGCCACATGAATGTGCTGGCGCCGCGCCTGATGGCTCAGCTGGGCGTGACCGACGGTTTCCGCCAGGTCATCAACACCGGTCGCGACGGCGGGCAGGAGGTGTTCCTCCTGCACATGCACGTGATGGGCGGTCCGCGGCCCTGGGCCAAAGGCTGACCCGGCGGGTGGGCATGGCCCGGCCCTAGAATCCAGGCTTCGACTTAGGAGAACATGACATGGGATCGTTCAGCATCTGGCATTGGCTGATCGTGCTGCTCATCGTGGTGATGGTGTTTGGCACCAAGAAACTGAAGAACATGGGCTCCGACCTGGGTTCAGCGGTCAAGGGCTTCAAGGACGGCATGAAGGGCGCCGCCGAGGGCGACCAGCAGCCGGTGCCGCCGGCGCAGCAGGTGGCCGCGCCGAAGACCGACGCCAACACCGTGGACGTCGAGACCAAGACCCGCTCCTGAACCCGCTTCCGCTGGTAGCGCGCGCATGATCGATTTCGGTTTCGACAAGCTGGCCCTGATCGGCGCTGTGGCGCTGATCGTCATCGGCCCCGAGAAACTGCCGCGCGTGGCCCGCACCGTGGGCCACATGGTGGGCAAGGCGCAGCGCTATGTGGCCGACGTCAAGGCCGAGGTGAACCGCTCGATCGAGCTGGAGGAGCTTCAGAAAATGAAGTCCCAGTTCGAGACCGCGGCGCGCGACGTCGAGCAGACGGTGCGCACCGAGGTCAATGACGCCGCCAGCAGCTTCGAGTCCAACTGGAGCGAGGTCACCGCCGGGCTCTCCGGGCCCGCCGGGGATGGCCATCCCCTGACCGAACCGCCGCTGAGCTACCAGCCGGTGCGCAAGAACTGGCGCGTCAAGCGTGGCGCCACGCCGCAGTGGTACAAGCAGCGCGCCGGCGTGCGCACCCATGTGCAGTCGGGCGCCGCCCGCGTGCGGCGCTTCCGCCCGCGCGCCGGCTGACCGCGCCCTGAATCCCCCTTTGTGCCCGACCGCGGGCCCCTGACCCGCATGAGCAACGAACCGCGCGACGAACTCGAAGGCACCGAAGCGCCGTTCGTCTCCCACCTGATCGAGCTGCGTGATCGCCTGATCCGCGCGTTGATCGCGGTGGGCATCGCCTTTGGCGTGCTGGCGCTGTGGCCCGGCCCCAGCGGCCTGTATGACCTGCTGGCGGCACCGCTGGTGAGCAATCTGCCGCAGGGGGCGACGATGATCGCCACCAACGTGATCTCGCCGTTCCTGGTGCCGCTGAAGATCACGCTGATGGCCGCCTTTTTGGTGGCGCTGCCGGTGGTGCTGTACCAGGTCTGGGCTTTTGTGGCGCCGGGCCTGTACAGCCACGAGAAGAAGCTGGTGCTGCCGCTGGTGGTGTCCAGCACGGCGCTGTTCTTCGCCGGCGTGGCCTTCTGCTACTTCTTCGTCTTCGGCCAGGTCTTCAAGTTCATCCAGCAGTTCGCGCCCAAGAGCATCACCGCGGCGCCGGACATCGAGGCCTACCTGGGCTTTGTGCTGACGATGTTCATCGCCTTCGGTGCGGCCTTCGAGGTGCCGGTGGTGGTGGTGGTGCTGGCGCGCATGGGCGTGGTCAGCGTCGAGAAGCTGCGCGAGTGGCGCGGCTACTTCATTGTCATCGCCTTCGTCATCGCGGCGGTGATCACGCCGCCGGATGTGGTCTCGCAGCTGGCGCTGGCGATCCCGATGGTGCTGCTCTACGAGCTCGGCATCCTCGCCGCGGGCCTGTTCATCAAGCACACCCAGGCGCCACCCGACAACGGCGCCTGAGGCCCGGGGTCCGTCAGCGCGGCGATTTCGGCCGCTGGGCGACGGTGACCATCAGCTGCAGCGTTTCGCTGCCGCGCTGCACGCCAATCTGCGCCTGCGACTGCGGCTTCAACTCGGACACCGCCAGCAGCAGCTGCGAGGTGCTGCGCACCGGCCGCCCGGCGATGGTGACGACGACATCGCCCGGGCGCATGCCCGCCTGGCTGGCCGGGCCGTTCTGCAGCACGCCGGTGATCAGCACGCCCTGGCTGACCGGCAGATTGAAGCTCTGCGCAAATTCCGGATCCAGGTCGCGTGGCTGCACGCCGATCCAGCCGCGGGTGACCTGGCCGTCGCGCACCAGGCCGTCCATCACATGCTGGGCCAGGTCGATGGGGATGGCGAAGCCGATGCCCATGCTGCCGCCCGACTGCGAGTAGATCGCCGAGTTGATGCCCACCAGGTTGCCCGCCGCGTCGACCAGCGCACCGCCCGAGTTGCCCGGGTTGATCGCGGCATCGGTCTGGATGAAGTTTTCGAAGGTGGACAGGCCCAGGCCGCTGCGGCCCAGCGCGCTGACGATGCCCGAGGTCACCGTCTGCCCCACGTTGAACGGATTGCCGATCGCCAGCACCGCGTCGCCCACCTGCAACTGCTCGATCGCGCCCAGCGTCAGGCTGGGCAGGTTGTCCAGGGTGATCTTCAGCACCGCGATGTCGCTCTCGGGGTCGGTGCCGATCAGCTGGGCCTCGGCTTGGCGGCCGTCGGCCAGGCGCACGCTCACCTGATCGGCGCCTTCCACCACATGGTGGTTGGTCAGCAGGTAGCCGTCGGCGCTGACGATCACGCCTGAACCCAGGCCCACCTGCGGCTCGGGCTGCTGACCCGGCTGCCCGAAGAAGAAGCGGAACCACGGGTCCTGGCTGTGCGGCTGCTGGGCCGAGCGCCGCGGCGGCGCCTTGCTGGCGGTGACGCTGACCACCGCTGGCGCCGCCCGCTTGGCCGCCACGGTCAGCGGCTGCAGCGGTGCCGAGGCCCCCGGGCTGCTGACCCCGACCGTGACCACACCCGAGGCGGGCGGCCGCGCCATGCCCAGAACGTCGGGGGCGCCACCCAGCCACTGCGGCTTGAAGGTGCCCACGACAAACAGCACCGCCACGGCCACCGTGACGGCTTGCGAGAAAATCAGCCAGGTTCTGCGCATTGGAAATCGGGGAAAGGACAGGCACCGTGGCCCAGCGACGCGACATCGAGATGCACCTGCATGAGCTGCTGCAGGTCGCCCGCTTCAAGGATTATGGGCCGAACGGCCTGCAGGTGGAGGGCAAGGACCAGATTGTCAAGATCGTCAGCGGCGTCACCGCCAACCGCGCGCTGATCGAAGCCGCGATCGCCGAGGGTGCCGATGCGCTGCTGGTGCACCACGGCCTTTTCTGGCGCGGCCACGACGGCCGCCTGACCGGCTGGCTCAAGGCCCGTGTCGAGCGCTTGCTGGCACATGGCATCAACCTGCTGGCCTACCACCTGCCGCTGGACGCCCATCCCGAGTGGGGCAACAACGTCCAGCTGGGTCGGCAACTGGGACTGCAGGGCGACGCCCGCTTCGGCGACCAGGACCTGGGCTGGCTGGGCGCGGCGCCGGTGGCCGCGCTGGAAGCGCTGGCCGAGCGCGCCCACCAGGCGCTGGGCCGGGCACCGCTGGTGCTGCCGGGCGACGGCCGGCCGCTGCGGCGGGTGGCCTGGTGCACCGGCGGCGCCCAGGGCTTCTTCGAGGCGGCGATCGCCGCCGGCGCCGATGCCTTCATCACCGGCGAGGTGTCCGAGCCCCAGGCCCACCTGGCGCGCGAGACCGGCGTGGCCTTTCTGGCCTGCGGCCACCACGCCACCGAGCGCTATGGCGCGCCGGCCCTGGGCGCCCACCTGGCCGCGCAGTTCGGCCTGGTGCACCACTTCATCGACATCGACAACCCCGCTTGATGAGCCTGCCGCTGCTGCTGACCATGGGCGATCCCGTCGGGATCGGCCCCGAGATCATCGTGCGGGCCCATGCGGCCGGCGCGCTGCAGGAGGCGATCATCGTCGGTGATCCGGCGGTGCTGGCGCGCGCCCAGGCCGCCTGCGGGATGCCGGCGGCCGATCTGCCGGTGTGGGTGCCGCCGGACCTGCAGGTCGACGGCCTCGCCACGCTGCCCTGGGGTCAGGTGGATGCCCGGGCCGGCGCTGCGGCTGCGAGCTGCATCATCGCCGCCACCCGCGAGGTGCTAGCCGGCCGCGCCCGGGCGCTGGTGACCGCGCCGATCCACAAGGAGGCGCTGGCTGCCGCCGGCCTGGGCGTGCCGGGCCACACCGAGCTGCTGCAGTCGCTGGCCAGCGAGCAGGCGGGCCGGCCGCTGCCGGTGCGCATGATGCTGGCCAATGACGAGCTGCGTGTGGTGCTGGTGACCATCCACATGGCGCTGCGGCGGGCGATCGAGGCGCTGGACACCCCTGGCATCCTGGAGACGATCGTCATCACCCACGAGGCGCTGCAGCGCTTCGGCATCGCCGCGCCACGCATCGCGGTGGCGGGTCTGAACCCGCATGCCGGCGAGGGCGGTCTGTTCGGCGACGAGGAGATCCGGCTGATCATGCCGGCGATAGAAGCGGCGTGTGCCCGTGGGATCGATGCCCGCGGCCCGTTCGCGCCGGACACGGTGTTCATGCGTGCCCGCGACACCCCGGCCCGGCCCGGCGAGTTCGACGCCGTGGTGGCGATGACACATGACCACGGTTTGATCCCGGTCAAATACCTGGGGGTTGAGCAAGGCGTCAACCTGACCCTGGGCCTGCCGCTGGTGCGTACCAGCCCCGACCACGGCACCGCGTTCGACATCGCCGGCCGCGGGCTGGCCGATCCGGCCAGCCTGCTGGCGGCGCTGCGCATGGCCCGGCGCCTGGCGCCGGGCTGAGCGCACCGCGGATCAGCGCTTCAGCGCGTCGCGGATCTCGCGCAGCAGCTGGATGTCTTCCGGCGTGGGCGCCGGCTCGGCCGGGGCGGCCGGTGCCGGGGCTTCGGCCTTCTTCAGGCGATTGATCTGCTTGATCATCATGAAGATGATGAAGGCCAGGATGATGAAGTTCAGCGCCACGGTGATGAAGCTGCCATAGGCGAACACCGCGCCGGCCTTCTTGGCATCGGCCAGATTGCTGGCCGCCGCGCCCGAGAGCTGGATGAAGTAGTTGCTGAAGTCCAGGCCACCGAAGAGCCAGCCGACGATCGGCATGATCAGGTCGCCGACCACCGAGTCAACGATCTTGCCGAAGGCGCCGCCGATGATGACGCCGACCGCCAGGTCGACGACATTGCCCTTCATGGCGAACTCTTTGAATTCCGAGACGAAGCTCATGGCTCTCACTCCTGTGCTGTTGTGTGCTGTTGTGTGTTGCAACGCCGCTGCAGGGCGGATTCCCCGTCGGCGCGCCTGCAGTGTCTCCGCATGCGGCATGAAGTCAACAACTTGCGCCAGCCTGACGTGCGCAGTTGCGCGATGACAGTCGACGCTGTTGCAGGTCCGCTAAAATGCCTGGTTGACCGAAAACACTAATCTGCGGGATTCCCCCATCCCGCCCCGAGCAGCTTCCCACATTCCAAAGGACCTCCATGAGTGACAACGCTGTGGACCAAGGCAAGCGCACCTGGCTCATCGCCACCGGTGCCGCGGGTGCCGTGGGTGGCGTGGCAACCGCCGTGCCCTTCGTCAGTACCTTCACCCCGTCCGAGCGCGCCAAGGCCGCCGGTGCCGCCGTGGAGGCCGACATCGGCGCCCTCAAGCCGGGCGAGAAGATGACCGTGGAATGGCGCGGCAAGCCGGTCTGGATCGTGCGCCGCACGCCCGAGCAGCTCGAGGGCCTGAAGAAGCTGAACGACCAGCTCGCCGACCCCGACAACCAGCGCAAGGCCTACCCGATCCCCGAGTACGCCAAGAACGAGGCGCGCTCGATCAAGCCGGAGTACCTGGTGGTGGTGGGCATCTGCTCGCACCTGGGCTGCTCGCCCTCCGACAAGTTCCAGGCCGGTGCCCAGCCCTCGCTGCCCGCCGACTGGCCGGGCGGCTTCCTGTGCCCCTGCCACGGCTCGACCTTCGACATGGCCGGCCGCGTGTTCAAGAACAAGCCCGCCCCTGACAACCTCGAAGTCCCGCCGCACATGTATCTCAGCGACTCCAAGCTGCTGATCGGCGAAGACAAGAAGGCCTGAACCGGCGTCCCCCGAACACAAGAAAGGCAACCATGGCTGCTGAATTCAAAGTCGCGCCGGCAGATGCGTCCGTCGGCGAGAAGCTGATGACCTGGGTGGACAACCGGTTCCCGGCGTCCAAGATGTACAAGGAGCACATGTCGGAGTACTACGCTCCGAAGAACTTCAACTGGTGGTACATCTTCGGCTCGCTGGCCCTGATGGTGCTGGTGATCCAGATCGTCTCCGGCATCTTCCTGGTGATGCACTACAAGCCGGATGCGGCGATCGCATTCGCCTCGGTCGAGTACATCATGCGCGATGTGCCCTGGGGCTGGCTGATCCGCTACATCCACTCCACCGGTGCCTCGGCGTTCTTCGTCGTGGTCTACCTGCACATGTTCCGTGGCCTGCTGTACGGCTCGTACCGCAAGCCCCGCGAGCTGGTCTGGATCTTCGGCTGCGCGATCTTCCTGGCGCTGATGGCCGAGGCCTTCATGGGCTACCTGCTGCCCTGGGGCCAGATGTCCTACTGGGGCGCGCAGGTGATCGTGAACCTGTTCGCCGCCGTGCCCTTCGTCGGCCCCGACCTGGCGCTGCTGATCCGTGGCGACTACGTGGTGAGCGACGCCACGCTGAACCGCTTCTTCAGCTTCCACGTCATCGCCGTGCCGCTGGTGCTGCTGGGCCTGGTGGTGGCGCACATCATCGCGCTGCATGAAGTGGGCTCGAACAACCCCGACGGCGTCGAGATCAAGGGCCCGAACGCCCCGAAGGACGCCAACGGCCACCCGCTCGACGGCATCCCCTTCCACCCGTACTACTCGGTGCATGACATCCTGGGCGTCTGCCTGTTCCTGATCGTCTTCACCGCGATCATCTTCTTCGCGCCGGAGCTGGGTGGCTACTTCCTGGAGTACAACAACTTCATCCCGGCCGACCCGCTGAAGACCCCGCCGCACATCGCGCCGGTCTGGTACTTCACGCCCTTCTACTCGATGCTGCGCGCCACGACCGACGTGATGGTCAACGTGCTGTGCGTGATCATCGGCCTGGGCGCGGTGGGCGCGGTGCTCAAGGGCAAGTTCGCCGGCACGGCCAAGATCGCCGTGATCGTCGGCGCGCTGGTGGCGATCGGCCTGCTCAAGACCTTCGACGCCAAGTTCTGGGGCGTGGTGGTGATGGGCGGCGCAGTCATCATCCTGTTCTTCCTGCCCTGGCTGGACCACAGCCCGGCCAAGTCGATCCGCTACCGCCCGACCTGGCACCGCAACCTGTACATCGTGTTCGTGATCTTCTTCGTCGTGCTGGCCTACCTGGGCATCCAGCCGCCGTCGGACATCGGCACGCTGATCGCCCAGGTCGGCACGCTGTTCTATTTCGGCTTCTTCCTGCTGATGCCCTGGTGGAGTCAGCTCGGTACCTTCAAGAAGGTGCCCGATCGCGTGACCTTCACGCCGCACTGAACCAGGCAGGAGCACACCACATCATGATCAAGAAACTCATCGCCGGCCTCGCTGCCGCGCTGTGCCTGGTCAGCGGCGCCACCGCCAACACCGGTGGCCCCGCCTGGGACAAGTTCCCCGCCGAGAAGCTGCAGAGCACCGCCTCGCTGCAGAACGGTGCCAAGCTCTTCGTCAACTACTGCCTGAACTGCCATGCGGCAGCCTTCATGCGCTACAACCGGCTGACCGAGATCGGCCTGACCGAGGAGCAGATCCGCACCAACCTGCTGTTCGCCGGCGACAAGGTCGGCGACCTGATGAAGGTCTCGATGGATGCACGCCAGGCCAAGGACTGGTTCGGTGCCACCCCGCCCGACCTGACCCTGGTGGCGCGCTCGCGTGCCGGCTCGCAGGGCACCGGTGCCGACTACCTGTACACCTACCTGCGCGGCTTCTACCGCGACGAAACCAAGGCCACCGGCTGGAACAACACCGTCTTCCCGAGTGTGGCCATGCCGCACGTGCTGTGGGAGTTGCAGGGTGAGCAGGTGCTGGGCGCTGATCACGCGCTGACCCTGGCCAAGCCGGGCTTGCTGGACGCCAAGGCCTATGACAATGCCGTGGGTGATCTGGTGGCCTACCTGCAGTGGATGGGCGAGCCTGTCCAGTTCCAGCGCACCAAGCTCGGCATCGCCGTGCTGGCCTTCCTGCTGGTGCTGACTTTCTTCGCCTATCGTCTCAACGCCGCGTTCTGGAAGGACGTCAAGTAAAGTAGGCCCTGCCGGACCGGCCGCGCGCCGGTCCCCGCGCGCAGTGGGACCCTGATGCGGGCCCACTGCGTTTTTCCGTTTTCGGCCCTGCCGAATCGCTTTTCCGTTCCGATCAAGGAGCCCGCCACCATGATGGTGCTTTACTCCGGTACCACCTGCCCCTACTCGCACCGCTGCCGCTTCGTGCTGTTCGAGAAAGGCATGGACTTCGAGATCCGCGATGTCGACCTCTTCGCCAAGCCCGAGGACATCGCCCTGATGAACCCGTACAACGAGGTGCCCATCCTCGTCGAACGCGACCTCATCCTGTACGAGTCGCACATCATCAACGAGTACATCGACGAGCGCTTCCCGCACCCGCAGCTGATGCCGGGCGACCCGGTGGCGCGCGCGCGCGTGCGCCTGTTCCTCTTCAACTTCGAGAAGGAACTGTTCGCCAACGTCAACATCCTGGAAGGCCGGGGCATCAAGGCCACCGACAAGCAGCTCGAGAAGGCGCGCGGCCAGATCCGCGACCGGCTCACCCAGCTCGCGCCGATCTTCCTGAAGAACAAGTACATGCTGGGCGACGACTTCAGCATGCTGGACGTGGCGATCGCTCCGCTGCTGTGGCGCCTGGACTATTACGGCATCGATCTGTCGAAGAACGCCGCGCCGCTGCTGAAGTACGCCGAGCGCATCTTCTCGCGCCCGGCCTACATTGAGGCGCTGACGCCGTCCGAGAAGGTGATGCGCAAGTAATCGCCTGGCAGGAGCCTCGATGAACACCCCGCCGCCCGCCAGCCCCGACAACCAGGGCTCCTCGACCCGGCCCTACCTGATCCGGGCGCTGCACGACTGGTGCACCGACAACGGCTTCACGCCCTATGTGGCGGTGTTCGTCGACGCGTCGGTGCAGGTGCCCGCCGAGTACGTCAAGAACAACGAGATCGTGCTCAACGTCGGCTTCGAGGCCACCAGTGGTCTCAAGCTGGGCAACGATTTCATCGAGTTCAAGGCCCGTTTCGGTGGCGTCGCGCGCGAGATCATCGTGCCGGTCGACCATGTCGTGGCCATCTATGCCCGTGAGAACGGGCAGGGCATGGCCTTCCCGATGCCGTCGGCCGAGGCGGCTGCGGCCGAGTCGCAGCCGCTGGTGGCACCGCCACCTGCCGCAGCCAGGCCGACGGCCGGACTGCGCCTGGCCAGCGTCGAGCCCGCAGCCGACCCCGATGCACCCACCGAGCCTGAGCCGCCCGCGCCGAGCTCGCCGGGTGCGCCCGGCCGGCCGGCACTCAAGCGCATCAAATAGGCCCTCAGCCTCCAGGGCCGCCTCCTAGAATGGCGACCCGTCCCGCCGGCTTAGCTCAGTTGGTAGAGCAACGGTCTTGTAAACCGTAGGTCATCCGTTCGATTCGGATAGCCGGCACCAGTCTTGCAGGGCGTGGAATAATGCAGGCCCCGTCGCCGCACGGGCTCAGGGGCGCCCGGAGCGCACCTTGATCCGCAGCGGCAGGGGCGGGCAACCGGCTTCGGCCAGCACCGCTTCCAGATGGGGCAGGGCGTGGCGCATCTTGGCCGCCACGGCGGCGTTGGGCACCAGCAGCGTCCAGCCCTCGTCATCGAGCGGTCCGGGCTGAACCCAGGGCCGCAGGGCCGGCGCCAGGGCGGGCAGGATCAGCGCATGCCGGCGCTGAGACTCGCGCAGCCGCTCCAGCAGGCGGCCCAGGGCCTGGTTGGCATCCAGCGCCTCGGCGATCGGCCGGGTGTGGGGCTGGTGCTTGCCGGGAAGGTTCATCGGCGAGGAGTGTAGTTCGATGCAGATCCTGATCACCGGCGAGGGGGCCTCCCGCACCCGCGCCTTCCAGCTCAGCCGGCTGCAGATCGCCTCGGCCGTGGCGGCGCTGTTGATGGCCTTGTTGCTGCTGTCCGGCACCATCTACCACTTCATCTTCCTGGCCGCTGCGCGCGAGGGCTGGCCGGTGGTCAGCCAGATCGTCCAGCTGGTGGTGCGCGACGAGTTCGCGCAGCGCGACCGCTTCATGCGCGAGAACCTGGACGCGATGGCCTCCAAGGTGGGCGACATGCAGGCGCGCATGATCCGCCTCGAGGCCATGGGTGATCGGCTCACCAACCTGGCCGGCGTCAAGCCCGACGAGCTCAGGCTGCTGCAGCCGGCCGCCTCTGGCGCCTCGGCCCCGATGCTGCCCGCGCCGCGCGGGGCCGGCGGCCCTTATCTGCCGCTGGACCATCCCAGCCTGGAGGTGCTCAATGAGGCCATGTCGCAGCTGGAGCACCGCGTCGAGCAGCATGCCGACGTTTTCACGCTGACCGAATCCCGCCTGTTCGAGAAGCGCCTGGCCTCGCTGATGCTGCCCAGCAGCCGGCCGATCGATGCTCCGATCGGCTCGCCCTTTGGCTTCCGCGCCGATCCCTTCACCGGCCGCCCGGCGCTGCACACGGGCCAGGACTTCCAGGCCTCGCCGGGCACGCCCATCCTCTCGGCCGCTGGCGGCGTGGTCACCTCCACCGCCTGGCACCCGCAGTACGGCCAGTTGCTGGAGATCGACCACGGCAACGGCCTGGCCACGCGCTACGCCCACACCTCGAAAATCCTGGTCAACACCGGCGACATCGTCAAGCGCGGCCAGCAGGTGGCGCTGGTGGGCAACACCGGCCGCTCGACCGGTCCGCACCTGCACTTCGAGGTGCTGATCGACGGCGTGCCGCAGAACCCGTCGCGTTTCCTGGCTGCCGCCGGCCCCTGAACGCGGGGGCAGCCCGGCCATGCCCGGGTGATAACATGGAACGTTTGCGACGCGCCCCTTGAACCGTGGGTGCCGCGGCCCCATCTGTGGGCGTCGCCCCGACGATTCCTCAGGCCCTTCGCCGCATGTTGCCCAAGCTTCTCACCCAGATTTTCGGCAGTCGCAACGACCGCCTGCTCAAGCAGTACCGCCGCGTTGTCGAGAAGATCAACGCCCTTGAGGTGCAGTTCGCGGCCCTTGATGATGCGGCCCTGCAGGCCATGACGCCCCAGCTGCGCGAGCGCCTGGCCCAGGGCGCCACGCTGGACGATCTGCTGCCCGAGGCCTTTGCCACGGTGCGCGAAGCCGGCAAGCGCGCGCTCAAGATGCGCCACTTCGATGTCCAGCTGCTGGGCGGCATGACGCTGCACAACGGCAAGATCGCCGAGATGCGCACCGGCGAGGGCAAGACGCTGATGGCCACGCTGCCGGTCTACCTCAATGCACTGGCCGGCAAGGGCGTGCATGTGGTGACGGTCAACGACTACCTGGCCAGCCGCGATGCCGAGTGGATGGGCCGGCTCTACAACTTCCTGGGCCTGACCGTGGGCGTCAACGTGCCCGGCATGGACCGCGCCCAGAAGCAGGCCGCCTACGCGGCCGACATCACCTACGGCACCAACAACGAGTTCGGCTTCGACTACCTGCGCGACAACATGGTCCACGAGACCGGCGACCGGGTGCAGCGGGGGCTGAACTTCGCGATCGTCGACGAGGTGGACTCGATCCTGATCGACGAGGCCCGCACGCCGCTGATCATCTCCGGCCAGGCCGAGGACCACACCGAGCTGTATGTGCGCATCAATGGCGTGGTGCCGCAGCTCAAGAAGCAGATCGGCGAGGCCGATCCGCGCACCGGCGAGGGCGTGATCGAGCCGGGCGACTTCACGGTCGACGAGAAGACCCACCAGGTCTTCCTGACCGAAGCCGGCCACGAGAACGCCGAGCGCATCCTGGCCCAGGCCGGCCTGCTGACCGAAGGCGCCAGCCTCTACGACCCGGCCAATATCACGCTGATGCACCATGTGTACGCGGCGCTGCGTGCCCAGCACCTGTACCACCGTGACCAGCACTATGTGGTGCAGAACGGCGAGGTGGTGATCGTCGACGAGTTCACCGGCCGCCTGATGACCGGTCGGCGCTGGTCGGATGGTCTGCACCAGGCCGTCGAGGCCAAGGAAGGCGTGGCCATCCAGAGCGAGAACCAGACCCTGGCCTCGATCACCTTCCAGAACTACTTCCGCATGTACGCCAAGCTCGGCGGCATGACCGGCACGGCCGACACCGAGGCCTACGAGTTCCAGGAGATCTACGGTCTGGAAACCGTGGTCATCCCGCCGAACCGGCCGACGATCCGCAAGGACGAGAACGACCTGGTCTACAAGACCGCGCGCGAGAAGTACAACGCGGTGATCGAGGACATCCGCGACTGCCACACCCGCGGCCAGCCGGTGCTGGTGGGCACCACCTCGATCGAGAACTCCGAGCTGATCTCGGGCCTGCTCAACCAGGCCAAGCTGCCGCACCAGGTGCTCAACGCCAAGCAGCACGCCAAGGAGGCCGAGATCGTCGCCCAGGCGGGTCGTCCGGGCGTGATCACCATCGCCACCAACATGGCCGGCCGCGGCACCGACATCGTGCTGGGCGGCAATGTCGAGAAGCAGATCCAGTTCCTGGAAGCCGATGCGTCGGTGTCGGACGAGGACAAGACCCGCCGCATCCAGCAGCTCAAGGACGAGTGGGCCGGCCTGCACGAGAAGGTCAAGGCCGAGGGCGGCTTGCGCATCATCGCCACCGAGCGCCACGAGAGCCGCCGCATCGACAACCAGCTGCGCGGCCGCTCGGGCCGCCAGGGCGACCCGGGTGCCTCGCGCTTCTACCTGAGCCTGGACGATCCGCTGATGCGCATCTTCGCGGGCGACCGCGTGCGATCCATCATGGACCGCCTGAAGATGCCCGAGGGCGAGGCCATCGAGGCGGGCATCGTCAGCCGCTCGATCGAGAGTGCGCAGCGCAAGGTCGAGGCGCGTAACTTCGACGTCCGCAAGCAGCTGCTGGAGTACGACGACGTCTCCAACGACCAGCGCAAGGTCATCTACCAGCAGCGCAACGACATCCTCGAGGCGCCGTCGCTGGTGGCCCAGATCGCCAACCTGCGCTCCTCCACCATGACCGACGTGGTGCGCACCTATGTGCCGCAGGAATCGGTTGAGGAGCAGTGGGACCTGGCCAGCCTGGAGCAGGTGCTGAAGGACGAGTGGCAGCTCGAGGTGCCGCTACGCCAATGGGTGGACGGCAGCGACGCCGTGACCGACGAGGAGATCGTCGAGAAGGTGGTGACCGCCGCCGACGCCGCCTTCCAGGCCAAGCTCGACCTCGTTGGCGACGAGCAGTTCACGCCCTTCATGCGCATGGTGTTGCTGCAGTCGATCGACACGCACTGGCGCGAGCACCTGGCCGCGCTGGACTACCTGCGTCAGGGCATCCATCTGCGCGGCTACGCCCAGAAGAACCCCAAGCAGGAATACAAGCGCGAGGCCTTCGAGCTGTTCTCGCAACTGCTGGACGTGGTGAAGATGGAAGTCACCCGCGTGCTGATGACGGTGCGCGTGCAAACCCAGGAACAGGTGGCCGAGGCCGCCGAGGCGCTGGAGGAACGCGCCGAGACTGTGCGCAACGTCACCTACACCCACCCCAACGAGGACGGCAGCGTCAGCGCCGAGGCCGACCCGGCCACGCTGGCCGCCGAGGTGCCGCGCGTCGGCCGCAACGATCCCTGCCCCTGCGGCAGCGGCAAGAAGTACAAGGCCTGCCACGGTCGGCTGGCCTGAGCCCGCGGCGCGCAGCGCGCGCCCAGGCTCAATGCACCGTCGCGTCTGAGCGGGCCGCCGCGACCTCGTCGGGCAGCAGGTAGCGCGTGGCCGGCCCCTTGCCGGTTTGCACCAGCAGACCGCGTGCCGCCAGCGCCACCAGGTGCTTGCTGGCCGTGGCCAGGCCCAGACCGCTGATCGCCGCGTAATGGCGCTTTTGCAACGCGCCGTGCTGCACCAGGTGCTCCAGCACCTGGGCGCAGCGGGCGCGATCCAGCAGATCGGCCGCCTGAGCCTCCCAGTGGGCGCGCCGCCGCTCTTCCGCGCTCAGCGCCCGCTCGAACACATCGCGCAGGCCGGCCAGTGCCGCGTCCATGTCCTCGGGCCGGCCGTGGGTGCGCGCCAGCGCCAGCGCGGATTCACGCTCGCGCACCGCGATGGCCAGGTAGGCCTGGGCGATCTGCAGCCGTGCGCGGACCTGTTCGGTGGGTGGCAGGTCCGGCATCGCCAGCCGACGCCGCTGCTGACGCACCGTGTTCATCTGCTGGTAGTGGTCCGCGAACTCGTCGGGCAGCAGGCGGTCGGGCACGTTCTCGGACCCCAGGGCGTTGGACTTGAGTGCGCCCACCGTTTCGGCCCAGCCCTGGCGCTGGTCGAGCTGCCCCAGTCTCAGCGCGATGCCAGCATGGTGATCGCCCAGCCGCTCGTCCTCGGGGTTCTGGTCGCGGGCATAGCGGTGGAAATAGGCCTCGGCCAGATTGAAATGGCACACGCTGAGCCGGCCGCTGATGCCGCCCCGCTCGTAGGTCTGCATGGCGGCGTCGTAGTGCTGGATCGCCAGGTCGTACTGGGCCTTGTAGAAGTGGGCGATGCCCACGTGCAGCTGCGCGCCCGCCACCACCTCGGTCTCCAGGGTGGTCTCGCGCGCGGCGTCCAGGACCCGCTGGCCGTAATGGATTGCCCGCCCGATGTCGCGCGCCTCGGCGTAGATCAGGCTGAGGTTGTTGCAGGTGGACAGTGCCGAGCGCTGGTCGCCCAGGCGCTCGTAGATGTTCAGCGCCCGCTGCTTGTGTGCCAGCGCCTTCTGCAGCTGGCCCGCACAGCGCCAGTACTCGCCCCAGACCTGCTCCACCTCGGCGCGGATCTCGTCGGGCAAGGGGTGATCGCGGTCAAGCTCATCCACCTGCTCCAGCAGCGGCAGCGACTTCGGGTCGCTGCAGCGCAGGTGGATCCAGGCCAGGTGCACCAGCGAGCGCACCAGCTCTTCGCGCGCGCGCTCGGTGTCGGGGTCGCTGGCCGGACCGCCGGCGGCCACCCGCAGGTGGCGCAGCGCGTCGTCGTAGCAGGCCAGCGTGCGGTCGTGGTCGCGCGCCATATGGAAGCGGCCCAGGGCCGCATACGCGCGACCGCACAGCAGCGCCAGTCCGGTGGCATCGGCGATGCGCAGCGCCTGCTGCAGGCAGTCGTTCTCGCGCAGCAGGTCATGGCGGTGGCGCCACAGGCTCGCCATGTCCAGCGCCACCTCGAAGGCCACCCGTCGGTCGCGGCGCGGCAGCTCCCAGCTGTCGACCATGGCATCGGCTTCCTCGGTGGCCGCCAGGGCCAGCGAGTGCCGCCGGAACACCTGCAGCACCAGGGCCGGATCGTCGGCGGCCAGGCTGTGCCACAGCGCATCGGTGGCGCGCGCCTCGGCCATGGCCTGTTCGGCCTGAGCCAGGTGCCAGGGCAGGCCGAAGGCCTCGGCCGCAGACGGCTGCTCGGTCAGTGCCCGCCAGCTGGCCTGGCGCAGGCTCAGCAGCCACTCGCCCGGCGGCTCACGCTGCAGCAAGGCCATGCCCAGCTGCAGCCGGCCCTTGTCCATGTAGCGGTACAGCGTGCTGGGCACCACCGACCACAGACCGCAGAGGTTGTCGACGGCGGTCTCGTTCTCGCGCCGCCGGTAGTGCGACGGAAAGGCCGGCACCGCCAGAAAGCCGTGGTGGCTGGCCAGCGACAACAGCGGTCGCCAGCTGGTGCTTTGCAGCCAGGCCTGGACCGGGATGTCGCCCAGTCCGGGCTGACGGTCGGGCCGCAGTTGTGACAGCGCCCAGACCAGCACACAGCGCAACGCGAACAACCGACGCTGCGCGGGCGGCACGGCGTCGCCCAGCGTGCCCAGCACCGGCTGCAGCCAGCGCCGGTGCAGCCAGGCGGCCAGGCGCGGGTGCCGCGGTCCCAGGCCCTCGTGCAATTGGCCGTTGCGGTGCGCCTGCAAACCGGCGTTGAGCAGCACATCGAAGGCGCGAGGCGAGACTGTGCGTGTGGCCGGGATCATGGGGCTGGCGGGGCGGTGGTGTGGAATCGTCCATCAATCGTACACGGTCGGCCCGTGCCAGTGCTGCGGGCCGCGTGGCCTTGCATGGGGATCTTGCCTAAGGTGTCAAGGGCAACGTGGGCGTGTTGCGCCCGGCGCGCGCGTCCCACCGACTCAGGAGTACCCATGCCGTCTGACATCTCCCCCATCCCGGTGCAGGTCCAGGACCTGTGTTTGCTGGTCTATGCCCCCTTCGGCGACGACTATGCGCTCAGCCGCTACCCGGGTGACAACACCCGTTGGCGCGAGCACCCGCTGCTGGCCTCGCTGTCGCAGGTGGCCGCTGGCGGCGTGCCGGTGCTGGCCCTGCTCGACCTGCCGGGCGAGCCGACACGGCTGCTGCAGTTCGATCCGGCCGCGCCGTCGGTGCTGCGCGACGAGGTCTGCTGGAAGCTGGACATGGCGGCGGCCCCATCGCTGTCCGGCCTGTTGCAGACGGCGCTCACCCGCTACCCCGGCAAGCGTCTGGCGCTGTGCCTGGAAGGGCATGGCAGCGGTTACCTGCCGGCCATCGACAAGGCCGGTCTGCTGCGCCTGCACGAGCTGGGACGCCTGGGCGACTGGCAGCGTGCCGGCAACGAGCAGGCCCCATTCGACGAGGCGGGCCGGCCGGTGTTCGAGCGCGGCGTACCGACCCTGCCGGGCGGTGGCCCAACCCTGCCGGGCGGCGGCCCGACCCTGCCGGGCGGTGGCCCAACCCTGCCGGGCGGTGGCCCAACCCTGCCGGGCGGTGGCCCAACCCTGCCGGGCGGTGGCCCGACCCTGCCGGGCGGCGGCCCAACCCTGCCGGGCGGCGGCCCAACGCTGCCGGGCGGCGGCCCAACCCTGCCGGGCGGCGGCCCGACCCTGCCGGGCGGTGGCCCAACGCTGCCGGGCGGTGGCCCGACCTTGCCTGGCGGTGGCCCGACCCTGCCGGGGGGTGGCCCAACCCTGCCGGTCAGCCATGCCTCGATGCCCACCTGGGTGTTGGGCCAGGCGCTGGCGGCGGGTCTGCAGGGCGCATCGTCGCGCCTGGCCGTGGTGCACTTTGCCAACTGCTTCAACATGTCGGTCGAGGTGCTGCACACGGTGGCGCCGTTTGCCGACGCTGCCAGCGGCTACTGCAGCACCAACTACTTCTCGGGCGCCGCTTCGTACCCCGAAGTCATCCGGCGCCTCACGCAGGCTGGCGCGGTGGCGCCGGCCACGCTGGCGGCCTGGTTCGTCGAGGAGAACCACCGCCTGCTGTCGCAGCGGGGCCGGCATCCGCTGGTGGGGGGGGCGCTGGACCTGAGCCGCATGGCCGGCATCACACAGGGTGTCGAGCGGCTGTCCGACGCCCTGCTGAACGAGCTGCGCACCACCCGCCATCCGCGCCGGTCCCGCCGGCGCATCGAGGCAGCCATGGTCAAGGCCCAGCAGTACGACACCAGTGGCGACCTGCTGCTGGAGGGCCCTGACCAGCTCACCGATCTGCACAGCCTGGCCCACCACATGGCCCGCGACCTCGAGGACTGGCCGCAGGTGCATGCCGCCGCATTGGCACTGAGCCACGCCATGGATGGCATCAAGCAGGTCGGAGACATCGACTCGCCCTGGATGGACAGCCGGGGCGAGATCGTCTGGGACTTCACCGATCCCCACCTGGCGATGAACATCTTCCTGCCCGATCCCACCCGCAGCGGCCAATGGGATTGGCGCACGCCGTTCTACGTGGACATCAACCCGGGCCAGGGCCCCGAGCGGTTGCAGGTGGGCGTGGTGCCCTTCCTGCAGGAGACCAACTGGGTGGAATTCCTGCGCGAGTACCACGCCGACACGGTGTTCCGCGCGATCAGCGTGCCCGCCTTGTTCACCGTGCCCACGGCGCGTCATGGCATGCCGCGGGTGTCGGCAGACCGGCTGGTGCCCGGACAGCGGCCCGTGCGCCACGCGCCGGTGCCGGGGCCGATCGCCCGCCGAATGGCCACCCTGCTGGAGAAGGACGACGCCCTCGACGACTGAGTGTGCGCCGCGGCGCCGCTTGCCGCGCGGGTTGATCGTCTATCGATCGTCCACGGCAGCGGCTTGGCGGATCCCGGTCCGTGCGTCGTGATGTGACGCGAAGACCGGTGAAATGCCAACCATGCCGCGACGCCCACCGATGGGCAACGCGTCCAACCTGGAGAACCACCATGGCCACCCTTCCCGACATGCTTCACGCCGAGATCCAACGCTGCCGCCGGGTTGCGGGCGACTGCGCCTCGCTGGGATCGACCGGTGCCTTTGCCAACGCGCTGCTGGAACAGGCGCTGCGCGACGCCGAGCAGGCCCTGCGCCGGCATGAGGCAGCCAGCATCGAGCAATCGCTCGAGCGCCTGCGCCGCTACCGCGAGGTGCTGCCCGAAGCGCCCAGCCGCCCGGTCAGCGCGTCGACGCCGGTGCGCCGGGCGCTGCCGCGCACCCCGATGACCCCGTACTGGGCTGCCCCGCGCGAGCAGTTCTTCACCTGGAAGCGGGCTGCGTGATCGCCATGGCACGCCAATCCACGCTCACGATGACCGCCGTGCTCAGCCAACGCGGCCTGGCCGACGCCCCCCCGCTGGGTCCGCTGCTCGGCGAGATGGCCGTCTGGGACCCCAGCGACGATCTCATGCGCGACCCCGCGCAGGCCTTCGAGGAGGCCGACCGCCAGGTCGTGCGCATCCTCAGCGGCGTCAGCCTGCTCGGGCTGGTGCTGGTGGCGGTCATCGCGATCGGACAGCTGGTGGCTTGACGGGCCTGCGGGCCCGTGGGCCTGCATCGGCCGGCACAGGCGGGCGCCTCCCTACAATGCGCCTTCCCTGAAGCCACCCGCCCTGCGCCACCGCCATGCCCGTCCTGCTGACCGCCCCGAACCCTGCTGACCTCCACCCGGTCCCCGGCCTGCGCCTGGGCGTGGCCGAAGCCGGCGTGCGCAAGGCCAAGCGCAAGGACCTGGTGGTGCTGGAGCTGGCCGAAGGCGCCGCAGTGGCCGGCGTCTTCACCCAGAACCGCTACTGCGCCGCCCCGGTGCAGGTCTGCCGCGAACACCTGGCCGCTGGCGCCGCCATTCGCGCCGTGCTGATCAACACCGGCAATGCCAACGCCGGCACCGGCGCCGATGGCCTGGCCCGTGCCCGCCGCAGCTGCGATGCGCTGGCCGCCCGCATGGGTCTGACGCCGCAACAGGTGCTGCCGTTTTCGACCGGCGTCATCATGGAGACGCTGCCGGTCGAGCGCATCGAAGCCGGTCTGCCGGCCGCGCTGGCCGACCTGTCGGCGTCGAACTGGTCGCGTGCCGCCGAAGGCATCATGACCACCGACACCCTGCCCAAGGCCGCCTCGCGCCAGGTTCAGATCGGCGGCCGCACGGTCACCGTCACCGGCATCTCCAAGGGCGCTGGCATGATCCGCCCGAACATGGCCACCATGCTGGGCTTCATCGCCACCGACGCCGTGCTGGCGCCGGCCCTGTTGCAGCCGCTGGTCAAGCAGGCCGCCGATGCCTCGTTCAACCGCATCACCATCGACGGCGACACCTCCACCAATGACAGCTTCGTGCTGATCGCCACCCGCCAGGCCGGCCACGCCGAGATCACCTCGCTCGACAGCACCGACGGCCAGGTGCTGCGCGACGCGGTGTTCGCCGTGGCCCGCCAGCTGGCCCAGGCCATCGTGCGCGACGGCGAGGGCGCCACCAAGTTCATCACCGTGCAGATCGACGGTGGCCGCGATGAGGCCGAATGCCGCCTGGCCGCCTACGCCATCGCCCACTCACCGCTGGTCAAGACCGCCTTTTTCGCCAGCGACCCCAACCTGGGCCGCATCCTGGCCGCCGTGGGCTATGCCGGCATCGCTGACCTCGACCAGCAACTGATCGAGATGCACCTGGACGATGTGCATGTGGTCACGCAGGGCGGCCGGAACCCGGCTTACCGCGAGGAAGACGGCCAGCGGGTGATGAAGCAGGCCGAGATCACGGTGCGCGTGCACCTGGGCCGCGGTGCGGCCAGCAGCACCGTCTGGACCTGCGACCTGTCGCACGACTACGTCAGCATCAACGCCGACTACCGCTCCTGAGTCCTGCCAAGGCAGGCCGGGCCGCTGCAGCGATCAGTTCGAACCGAAGGGCCGCTGCTGTTCCAGCTGGTGGCCTTCGATCTCGCCGCGGTACTCCACCTTGCCGCGCAGACGGGCGCGCGGGTGGATGTCGAGCAGCGCGTCGTACAGGGCATCGCCCAGCAGCGTGGCCGTGCCGGTGATCTCGAGCGACTTGCGCGCAATCACGGTGCCGCGCACCTTGCCTTCGATCAGCACGTGATCGGCCTCGATCGTGGTCGACTCGATCACGCCGGTGGCGCCCACATGCACCGTGCCGCCGTTCTGGAAACTGATGTCGCCTTGCAGCAGGCCATCGACTTTCAGGCCCAGGTCCTGGCGCGAACTGAACGAGCCTTCAAAGACCGCGCCTTCAGCGATCAGGCTGGAAATGGCATTGAGCTGCTCGACCGGCACGAGGCGCGCGGGGGCGCGGGCTGCATCTGGGCTGTTCACATGGACTCCTGGGCGTCGGCCGCGGAGGCCGCTTCTGGTGATCGCAATGGTAACCGACGGTGACGCACCGGCGGCTGGGCCATCAGGGACTCGTCATCGAGGCGCAACTGCAGCGGCGCGCTGGCGGCCACCGCTTCGGCGGCGGCCGGCGGCGCAGCGGGCGCGGGCGCCGGGGCGACAGCTGGAACGGTGGGGAGGGGGACATCGCCCGTGTTGACCCGCTGCAGCCACCACCAGGCGGCCAGCGAGGCCACCAGCAGCGGCGGGCCCAGGTAGACCAGGGCCTTGCCCAGCAGGTACACGCTCCAGCGCCAGGCCAGGCGGCGCCGGGCCACCCAGGTGTTGCGGCGCTGGGAACGCCGGAGTGCGGAGCGCAGCAGCTCCTGGCTGGTGGCGACCGTGGCCGCCTCAGCCCTGCTTCGGGACATCGGTGCGCACGCGCTCCAGCTGCGCGTTCAGGTCGGCGCCATTGACCTGCAGGTGGGTGTAGCGGATGCGGCCCGACACACTGGCCGACTCGTGCAGCGTGACGCGGCCGCCCGAGGCATCGAGCAGGCCGACAGCCTGACCCATCACGGCAATGTTGGGCGCGCTGATGTCGCCCACCACGGTGCCGGTCTCGGTGATCGTCACATGGCCATCGGGTGACTGCTCAAGGCGCAGATCACCTTGCACCTCGCCCGCCACGGTGATCGAGCCGACGATGCGTGCGGCGCCGGTGAAGGACAGGCCCGAAGCCAGCGTCGAGTGGCGCGACGCCAGATCGTTGCTGGGCAGGGCCTGCACCGCAGGCTGCAGCGTGGGCACGCGGTCGACATCGGGCATGGTCTGGCCCAGCGCGATCGCGGGGACCTCGGCAGCCGGCTGGCCGTTGTCATCGGGGGAGGGCAGGGCAGTGGTGTCGTCCATGGCTCAGGCGGTGTCGTCGAGCACCGGCAGCGCGGACTCGCCGCGCAGGGTGCGAAAGGGCCCCTGCAGCGTCGCGCCATCATACATACGCAATCGGGTGGCCAGCAGCGTGCCAGTGGACACGCCGCTGCTGGCGACATAGACGGTGCCCTGGCACTCGATCACGGTGTCGGGGTCGGCGTCGGGCACGTCGGCGCCAGCGCGGCCCAGCAGGTACAGGTCGCCCAGCACGCGGAAACGGCCGCGGATCATGCCGCCCGGCCACACCACCAGCCGGCCGGCGATCTCGCCCTGGCCGCCCAGTTCGCCCTGCAGCAGCAGCCCGCCCGCATAGCGCACGCGGCCGTCGACCACGCTGCCTTCGGCCAGGCGGTTCACGATGCCCAGGCGCACCGGGTCGATGACCAGTGTGTCGTGGTTGGCTCCGGGCAGATCTTCCTTCACCGTCGATTCCTTCGTTGCACCTGTGCTCAGACCCGCCACCACCAGGCGCAGGCGGCCACCAGGCCGGCACTCCAGGCCAGCCAGGCCACCAGCATCAGACCGATGCGCCAGCGCGCCAGCCGGGGCAGCGACACCGGTCGCCCCACCAGCACCTCGCCGGGTTCGGCGGCCCAGGCGCTGCGTACCGCGAGCAAGGTCATCTCCAGCCCGGTACGGCTGCCTTCCACCAGCACGCCGCGCGAGGGCTGGCGCAGCTGGCCCACGCTGGGGCCCATGGCCACCTGCCGCGTCGGGCCGACGATCTGCTCGGTGAAGTACTGGTCGATCGACTGCTCGTCGTGCATGGCCACCGATTATGGCCTGCTAGCATCGGCCGCCCAGTAACACCTCGTCCCCGGAGACCGTCCCCGTTGTACCGCTTGCGCCCAGACGATTTGCTGCGTGATCCGTCCTACCGTCGGCTTTGGCTGTCGGTGCTGTGCGGCTCACTGGGCGGGCAGATCACCCTGCTGGCGCTGCCCCTGTCGGCCGCGGTGCTGCTGAACGCCAGCCCGACGCAAATGGGCTGGCTGACCTCGCTTGAGCTGCTGCCCTTTACATTGTTCTCGCTGCCCTCGGGGGTGTGGCTGGATCGGGTGCGCAAGCTGCCCGTCTACGTGGCGGGCGAGCTCTTGCTGGCGCTGGCGGTGGGTTCGGTGCCACTGGCCTGGCTGATGGGCTGGCTGTCGATGAGCTGGCTGTACGGAGTGGCCTTCGTGGTGGGCCTGGTCAATGTCAGTGCCGGGACCGCCGCGCAGATCGTGCTGACCCAGGTGGTGCCGCGCGAGCGCCTGGTCGAGGCCCATGCCAAGAACGCGCTGGCCAGCTCGGGCGCCGAGGTCGTCGGTCCTGGCCTGGCTGGGCTGCTGATCCGCGCGGTGGGTGCGCCGCTGGCGCTGTTGGCCGACGCGCTGCTGCTGAGCTTCTCCGCCGGGTTGCTCAAGGGCCTGCGCGTCACGGAGATCCGTCAGCGCGATGTCGGCCGCAGTTTCAGTGCCGAGCTGCTGGAGGGCCTGCGCTTCGTCCGGTCCCAACGCCTGCTGGTCTCGCTGGCCGCCTGCGTGGCCACCTGGCAGCTGTGCTACCAGTCAGCCCTGGTGGTCCAGATCCTGCACGCCACGCGCACACTGGGCCTGGATGAGCAGCAGGTGGGCCTGTGCTACGTTGCGCTGGGCGTGGGCACGGTGGGTGCCAGTCTGCGCGGCGATCGGCTCAGCCGCCGCATCGGCCCGGGTCCCAGTCTGGTGGCGGGCTTTGCGATCACGGCCATGGGCTGGGGCGCCGCCGCGCTGGCGCCGATCGGACCGTGGGGCGTGGCGGCCTTTGCATGGATGCTGATGTGCTTCGGGGCTGGCGCGGTGATCCTGTTCATCAACTTCATCTCGTTGCGCCAGGCCGCCACACCCGAGCCGCTGCTGGGCCGCATGACCAGCACCATGCGCTGGCTGATCCTGTTGCCGGCGGGGCCTGGCGCGCTGATCGGCGGCTGGCTGGGCGAGCAGGTGGACCTGCGCGCCTCGCTGGCCTTCGCGGCCGTGGGCAGCGCACTGCTGGCGCTGGTGGCCTGGCGCCTGCCGGCGATCCGCGGCGCGCGCCAGCTGCCTGGCCCGGCTCAGTAGGCCAGCCGGAAGAACGCCCCCAGGCCATGCGCACCGCCGCTGTCGGTGGTGCCCACCATCGAGCCGTCGGGCGCGGCGCACAGGGCCTCCAGCGGGCTGTAGCCGCAGGGGTCGCCTTCGCTGAATCGGTGCACCACCGCATAGCCGCCGTCCACGCCGATGCGGTAGACGGTGCCGCGCGGCATCACGGGGTCGCCGCCGCCGTTCGTCAGCCCCCACAGTGAGCCGTCCGCGTGCCGCGTCAGGCCGCCGCAGGGGTAGGCGCCATCCTCGCCGCCGGTGAAGGCGTGCACCCGCTGCATCCGCCGCCGCTGCAGATGGAAACGCCAGACCTGACCCAGGTGGCGTCCGCGGTGGGCGGTCACCACACCCCACAGCCAGCCCTCGGCGTCCAGCAGCAGCTCACCGCGCGGTGCCGACGAGCGCCAGGCGTGCAGCAGCTCCACCGAGCCGCGGCGCGGGTCCAGGCGCAGCAGGGCGCCGCCGCGGTCCAGCACGCGCGTGGTGGTGAAGACCAGCGTGCCGTCGGGCAGTCGCAGCGGACCGGAGCGGCAGGCGCCTGTGCTGTGCACATCGGGCTCGAACAGCACCTCGGTGCGCCGCGGGTGGACGAGCCGGCTGCGGTAAAGACAGGAGCCGCCCCCGCCGACCCGGCTGTCGGCCAGGCCATACAGCCACGGGCCGTCCAGTTGCAGACGGGCGCGCAGCAACGCAGGCGCGCCCGGCTCGCCACCGCCAGGCAGCAGAAAGCGCAGGCCGTCGGCGGCTGACCAGCGCATCAGGGTGCCGTTGCCGGGCGCGCCGCCGAACATCGTGCTGCTCCACAGCGCGCCGTCCTCGGCCAGGCTGCAGGGTGACGACGCCGAAACGCCCAGTCCCTGCTGGTAGACCAGGCCAGCCAGCTCGGTGTAGGTGCCCTCCAGCGTCAGCCGGTACAGCAGCCCCAGGCCTCCGCTGCCGCCGTGCATGAAGGTGCCGTACAGCGCGCCGTCGCCGCCCACGCAGGGGGCACCATTGGGGACTGAGCCGCCGCCGGGCGTGATGGCGTACAGCGGCGTGGGCTGCAGGTCCGCGGCATGGGCGCGGGCCGTCCCGGCGACGGCCGCGGTGGCGCCCAGCCAGGTGATGAAGTCTCGGCGGTCGATCGGTGGCATCGCAGTCTCCCAGTCAGGCTGTGGAGCGACGAATCATCTGCCTGCCGCCAACGCAGGCCCATCCCCTGTCGAGCGGCGGGACGTGGGGGGCGGACTCAGGCCGCGATCGCGTGTTCGTGCGGATGGAAGCGGTCGACGGCGTCGGTGATCAGGCCATCAACGCCGAGCGCCAGCAGGCGCGCCACGTCCTCGGGCGCGTTGACGGTGTAGCACAGCGCGCGCAGACCGGCGGCATGCAGTCGCTCACACAGCGCCGCATCCATCAGGCGGAAGTTGGTGATCACGGCCACGCAACCCAACTGCTGCGCCGCTTCCCACCAGCCCGGCCAGTCGGTATCGACCAGCAGCGCGCGCGGCAATGGCGGCGCCGCTGCGCGCGCGCCGTCCAGCGCCTCGGGGCGAAAGGAGCTCAGCAGCGGCACGCGCGCGCGGCCGGCCCACAGTCGGGCCACGGCCTCAGCAACGACACGGCCGGTGCGGTACTCATCACCGGGCGTGGGCTTGATCTCCAGGTCGAGGTCGAAGTCGTTGCGCTGCAGCCAGGTGGCGATGGCCGCCAGCGTGGCGGGTGGCTCGCCGGCAAAGGCGGGGCTGTGCCAGCCGCCAGCGTCCAACTGCGACAGCGCCGACCAGGACAGGTCGGCGGCGCGACCCTGGCCGTCGGTGGTGCGCTCCAGCGTGGCGTCGTGCAGCAGGAAGGCCACGTCGTCGCCCGAGAGCTTCACATCGCACTCAAAGGCCCGGTAGCCATGGCGGGCGCCTTCGCGGAACGCGGCCAACGTGTTTTCAGGTGCCAGCAGCCCGGCACCGCGGTGGGCGATCCAGCGCGGCAGCGGCCAGGGCGCCGTCATGCGAGGTCCACCCGCGAGCGACTCACCGGGTCGAACCAATGCAGGTGCGTCGGGTCGGCAGACAGCCCCACGGTGTCACCCGGCTGCGGCGCTGGCAGGGTGCTGTCGATGCGCAGTGTGAAGCCCTGGCCCAGCAACTGGCCGTGCACCAGGCGCTCGGCGCCCAGCATCTCCACCGTCTGCACCTGCAGCGGCCAGCCCAGCGGATCGATCTGCGCATGCTCGGGCCGCAGGCCCAGCACCAGCGGGCCGGTGCGTGGTGCGGCGGCGCGCAGCGCCAGGCGCACGCCGTCGCGCACGAAGGCGCCGTCCTGCGCCTGGCCGTCCAGCAAGTTCATCGGCGGCGAGCCGATGAAGCCGGCCACGAAGGTACTGGCCGGCCGGCTGTAGACCGCCTCGGGCGTGCCGAACTGCTCCATGCGCCCACCGTTCATCACGATCATGCGCTGCGCCAGCGTCATCGCCTCAACCTGGTCGTGGGTGACGAACAGGCTGGTGATGCCCAGCTCGCGGTGCAGCTTCTGGATCTCCAGACGTGTCTGCGCGCGCAGCTTGGCGTCGAGGTTGGACAGCGGCTCGTCGAACAGGAAGACCTGGGGCTGGCGCACGATCGCGCGGCCCATGGCCACGCGCTGGCGCTGGCCGCCCGACAACTCGCGCGGCCGGCGCTCCAGCAGGTGGCCCAGCTCCAGGATGCCGGCGGCCTTGCGCACGCGCTCGTCGATCTCGGCCTTGGGTCGGCCGGCGATCTTCAGGCCGTAGGCCATGTTGTCGTAGACGCTCATGTGCGGGTAGAGCGCGTAGTTCTGGAAGACCATCGCGATGTCGCGCTGCGAAGGCTCGAGCTGGTTGACCACGCGCGCGCCGATCGCGATCTCGCCGCCCGTGATTTCCTCCAGCCCGGCCACCATGCGCAGCAGCGTGCTCTTGCCGCAGCCCGAGGGGCCGACGATGACGATGAACTCGCCATCCATGATCTCGGCGTCCAGCCCGTGGATCACCTTGTTGGCCTTGGCGCCGTGGCCATAGGCCTTCTCGACGCCACGCAGGGAAATGCTTGCCATGGTTTATTTCTCGGAATCGACCAGGCCCTTGACGAACCATTTCTGCATGAAGATCACCACCAGGGCCGGCGGCAGCATCGCCAGCATCGCCGTGGCCATCACCACGTTCCATTCGGTGTAGGCCTCACCGGCGATCAGGCGTTTGATGCCCATGACGATCGGGTACATGCCCTCGTCGGTGGTCACCAGCAGCGGCCACAGGTACTGGTTCCAGCCGTAGATGAACTGGATCACGAACAGCGCCGCGATGCTGGTGGTCGACAGCGGCAGCAGCACGTCCTTGAAAAAGCGCAGTGGCCCAGCGCCGTCGATGCGCGCGGCCTCCACCAGCTCGTCGGGCACGGTCAGGAAGAACTGGCGGAACAGGAAGGTGGCGGTGGCGCTGGCGATCAGCGGCACCGTCAGGCCGGCATAGCTGTTGAGCATGCCCAGCTGCGACACCACCTCGTAGGTGGGCCCGATGCGCACCTCCACCGGCAGCATCAGCGTCACAAAGATCATCCAGAACACCAGCCCGCGCAGCGGGAAGCGGAAGTAGACGATCGCGAACGCCGACAGCAGTGAGATGGCGATCTTGCCCAGCGCGATCACCAGCGCACTGACCAGGCTGATGCCCATCATCGGCAGCGCTGGCGGCACGGTGGAGCCGGCGCTGGTCTGGCCGCCAAACAGCGCCAGGCCATAGGTGTCCAGCAAGTGGCTGCCGGGCCAGATCGACATCGGCCGGCCCTGGGCGATCTCCTCGGCGGTGTGGGTGGAGGCGACGAAGGTCAGCCACACCGGGAATACGATGACCAGCACGCCCAGCACCAGCACGAGGTGGGAGAGCAGGGTGGCGAGGGGGCGCTTTTCAATCATGTCTTCTCAGCCCCTGGCTCAGTACTGCACCTTGCGCTCGACGAAGCGGAACTGCAGCACCGTCAGCGCCACCACCACCACCATCAGCACCACCGACTGCGCGGCCGAGCCGCCCATGTCCAGCGCCTTGAAGCCGTCGTAGTAGACCTTGTAGACCAGGATGGACGTGTCCTTGCCCGGGCCCCCGCTGGTGGCCGCATCGACGATCGCGAAGGTGTCGAAGAAGGCGTAGACGATGTTCATCACCAGCAGGAAGAAGGCGGTGGGCGACAGCAGCGGGAACTGCACCGTCCAGAAGCGCCGCCACGGGCCGGCGCCGTCGATCGCCGCCGCCTCGATCAGCGACTTGGGGATGGCCTGCAACCCGGCCAGGAAGAACAGGAAGTTGTAGGAGATCTGCTTCCACACCGCGGCCACCACGATCAGCGTCAGCGCATGGCCGCTGTCGAGCAGGTGGTTCCACTCGATGCCCAGCCAGCCCAGGCCGTGGCTGACCACGCCCAGGCCCGGCATGAACAGGAACATCCACAGCACCCCCGCCACCGCCGGCGCCACCGCATAGGGCCAGACCAGCAGCGTGCGGTAGAAGCGCGAGCCGCGCACCACGCGGTCGGCCATCACCGCCAGCAGCAGCGACACCGCCAATCCGCTGCCCGCCACCAGCGCCGAATACACCGCCGTCAGCTTGAACGAGTCCAGGTAGGCCGGATCGCTGAACAGGCGCTCGAAATTGGCCAGGCCGACGAACTCGGTGCTGGTGCCGAAGGCATCCTGCTGAAGCACGCTCTGCCACAAGGCCTGCGCGGCAGGCCAGAAGAAGAACACCAGCACGATCGCCATCTGCGGGGCGATCAGCAGCCAGGGCAGCCAGCGGCTGCGGAAGAGGACGCGTTTTTCCATCGCAGGGGCCGCCCCGGGCGGGGCGGCCATTCAGATCACTTCTGCGCCTTCTGGAAGCGCTCGAGCTGCTCGTTGCCGCGGGTGATCGCGGTGTCGAGCGCCTCCTTGGCGCCCTTCTTGCCGGCCCACACGCCTTCCAGCTCCTCGTCGATGATGGTGCGGATCTGCACGAAGTTGCCCAGGCGCACGCCGCGTGACTTGTCGGTGGTCTTGCGGATCATCTGCGTGACCGAGACATCGGTGCCCGGGTTCTCCTTGTAAAAGCCCGACTTGTCGGTCAGCTCGAACGAGGCCTTGGTCACCGGCAGGTAGCCGGTGCGCTGGTGGCTCTTGGCCGCCACCTCGGGCTGCGACAGGTAGGCGAAGAAGGCCGCCACGCCCTTGTACTCGGGCGCCTTCTTGCCCGACATCACCCACAGGCTGGCGCCGCCGATCACGGTGTTCTGCGGCGCGCCGGGCACATCGGGGTAGTAGGGCAGGGTGCCGATGCCGTAGTCGAACTTGCCGTTGCGCTTGACGTTGCCGTACAGCGCTGAGGAGCCGGTCATCATCGCGCACTCGCCCGAGACAAAGACCGCGTCGGCCTTGTTGCCGCGGCCCTTGTAGACGAACAGGCCCTGCTGGGCCATGTTGGCCAGGTTCTCGATGTGGCGCACGTGCAGCGGCGTGTTGAAGGCCAGCCGGGTGTCCAGGCCTCCAAAGCCGTTGTTCTTGGTGGCGAACAGCGTGTTGTGCCAGGCCGAGAAGCTCTCCAGCTGGGTCCAGCTGATCCAGCTGCTGGTGTAGGGGCACTTGTGGCCGCTGGCCTTGAGCTTGGCGGCGGCCAGCGCCACCTCGGGCCAGGTGGTGGGCGGCTTGTTCGGGTCCAGGCCGGCGGCCTTGAGCGCGTCCTTGTTGTAGTGGAAGACCGGCGTCGAGCTGTTGAACGGGAAGCTCAGCATCTGGCCGTTGGGCGCGGTGTAGTAGCCGGCCACCGCGGGCACGTAGGCGCCGGGGTCGAACTTCTGGCCGGCCTCTTTCATGACCTCGGCCACCGGCTTGATCGCGCCCTTGCTGGCCATCATCGTGGCGGTGCCCACCTCGAAGACCTGCAGGATGTGCGGCGCATTGCCGGCGCGGAAGGCGGCGATCGCGGCGGTCATGGACTCGTCGTAGCTGCCCTTGAAGGTGGGGACGATCTTGTAATCCTTCTGGCTGGCGTTGAAATCCTTGGCCAGGTCATTGACCCATTCGCCCAGGGCACCGCCCATCGAGTGCCACCACTGCACCTCGACTTGCGCGTGCGCAGTGCTGCTCATCAGGCCGGCCACGGCCAGCAGGGCCAAACGTTGCTTCATCGGGAGGTCTCCGGAAAAAACGGCAAAGGCGGGAGTCTGTCTCCCGCATGTGACAATCGCGTTGTCGCCGCTCAAGTGGCCTCAGGGCAAGCCGGAGAAACCCGGTTGCTCGGGCGTGTGGGCGGCCGCGGTCCCTCTGACCGGTGTGGTTTGCTGCGCTGCGGTAGGATTTGCCCCCACGTTCCACCGGGCGGCCTGCCCGGTGCGCCGTGCCCGCCCGTCGCCGCCCTGCCCGGGCGCACCTGCCCGACATGAACGCCCCGCACCCGATCGCTCCCCTGGCGCCCGTCGCCGACCGCCACGACAGCGCGCCCCGGCTGCGCGAGATTCCGTACAACTACACCTCGCTGTCCGACCGCGAGATCGTGCTGCGCCTGCTGGGCCCGCGCGCCTGGGAGGTGCTCAACCGCCTGCGCGAAGAGCGCCGCACCGGCCGCTCGGCCCGCATGCTCTACGAGGTGCTGGGCGATATCTGGGTGGTGCAGCGCAACCCCTACCTGGAAGACGACCTGCTGGACAACCCGCGCCGACGTGCGCTGCTGATCGATGCCCTGCGGCACCGTCTTGGTGAGGTTGAAAAGCGCCGCACGCCCGAGGCCGATCCGGCCCGCGACCAGGCCGTGGGTGAGTTGCTGGCCGCCGCCAGCGCTGCGGTGCAGCGCTTTGACGCCCGCTTCAATGACGTGGCCGCACTGCGCCAGCGCTGCCGCCGCCTGCTGGGCCGCCACACCGCCCAGGACAACGTCAAGTTCGACGGCCTGAGCCGCGTCTCGCATGTCACCGACGCCACCGACTGGCGGGTGGAGTACCCCTTTGTCGTGCTCACCCCCGACACCGAGGCGGAAATGGCCCATCTGGTGGCCGCCTGTGTCGAGTTGGGCCTGACCATCGTGCCGCGTGGCGGTGGCACCGGCTACACCGGCGGCGCCGTGCCGCTGACCTGGAAGAGCGCGGTCATCAACACCGAGAAGCTGGAGCAGATGACCGAGGTCGAGCTGATCGACCTGCCCGGCCTGCCCTACAAGGTGCCCACGATCTGGACCGGCGCCGGTGTGGTCACCCAGCGGGTGGCCGATGCGGCCGAGCGCGCGGGCTATGTCTTCGCGGTCGATCCCACTTCGGCCGAGGCCTCGTGCATCGGCGGCAACATCGCGATGAACGCCGGCGGCAAGAAGGCCGTGCTGTGGGGCACCGCGCTGGACAACCTGGCCAGCTGGCGCATGGTCACGCCCGAGGCCAAGTGGCTCGAGGTCACCCGCATTGGCCACAACCTGGGCAAGATCCACGACGTGGAAGTCGCCCGCTTCGAGCTGAAGTACTTCGATGCCAGTGGCAAGGTGCTGGAAAGCACCCGGACGCTGGAGATTCCCGGCCGCGTGTTCCGCAAGGAAGGCCTGGGCAAGGACGTCACCGACAAGTTCCTCGCCGGCCTGCCCGGGGTGCAGAAGGAAGGCTGTGACGGCCTGATCACCAGCGCGCGCTGGGTGGTGCACCGCATGCCGGCGCACACCCGCACGGTGTGCCTGGAGTTCTTCGGCAACCCGCGCGAGTGTGTGCCCTCGATCGTTGAGATCAAGGATTTCATGTTCGGGGAGATGAAGCGCCCAGGAGGCGCCATCCTGGCCGGCCTGGAGCACCTGGACGACCGCTACCTCAAGGCCGTGGGCTACGCCACCAAGAGCAAGCGCGGCGGCCTGCCCAAGATGGTGCTGGTGGGCGACATCGTCGGTGACGACGAGGCCGCGGTGGCCCGCGCCACCTCCGAGGTGGTGCGCCTGGCCAATGGCCGCTCGGGCGAGGGCTTTGTCGCCGTCAGCGCCGAATCGCGCAAGACCTTCTGGCTCGACCGCAAGCGCACCGCGGCCATCAGCCGCCACACCAACGCCTTCAAGGTCAATGAGGACGTGGTGATCCCGCTCGAGCGCATGGGCGAGTACACGCTGGGCATCGAGCGCATCAACATCGAGCTGTCGCTGCGCAACAAGGTGGCGCTGGCCGATCGCCTGGAAGCCTTCCTCACCAGCGGCCCGCTGCCGCTGGGCAAGACCGAGGACGCTGCCGAGCTGCCCGCCGCCGACTTGATCGAGGACCGCACCCAGCAGGCCCTGACGCTGGTGCGCGACGTGCGGGCCCGCTGGCAGCACTGGATGACCCGGCTGGACCAGGTGGATGCGAACGAGACCCGCAGCTGGTTCGACCAGTTGCAGGACGGCAGCCTGCGCGCCTCCTGGAAGCGCGAGCTGCTGCGCCCGCTGCAGACACTGTTCTCGGGCGCGGTGTTCGCGCCGGTGATCGACGAATGCCGCCGCATCCACCAGCAGGTGCTGCGCGGCCGGGTGTGGGTGGCGCTGCACATGCATGCCGGCGACGGCAATGTGCACACCAACATCCCGGTCAACTCCGACAACTACGAGATGCTGCAGACCGCCCACGAGGCGGTGGGCCGCATCATGGTGCTGGCGCGCAGCCTGGGCGGCGTGATCAGCGGCGAGCACGGCATCGGCATCACCAAGCTCGAGTTCCTGTCCGACGCCGAGATCGCCAGCTTCGCCGCCTACAAGGCCCAGGTCGACCCCGAGGGCCGCTTCAACAAGGGCAAGCTGCTGCGCGGCGAGGCCCGCACCCGCCTGGGCGACGATGTCCACGCGGCGGACCTGACCCACGCCTACACGCCCAGCTTCGGGCTGATGGGCCATGAGTCGCTGATCATGCAGCAGAGCGACATCGGCGACATCGCCAATTCGGTCAAGGATTGCCTGCGCTGCGGCAAGTGCAAGCCGGTGTGCGCCACCCATGTGCCGCGCGCCAACCTGCTGTACAGCCCGCGCAACAAGATCCTCGCCACCTCGCTGCTGGTCGAGGCCTTCCTCTATGAGGAGCAGACCCGCCGCGGCGTGTCCATCGCCCACTGGGGCGAGTTCGAGGACGTGGCCGACCACTGCACCGTCTGCCACAAGTGCTTCAACCCCTGCCCGGTGAAGATCGACTTTGGCGACGTCTCGATGGCCATGCGCAACCTGCTGCGCAAGATGGGCCACAAGACCTGGCGCCCCGGCAACGCGGCGGCCATGCTGATGCTCAACGCCACCAGCCCCGAGACCATCAAGCTCGCGCGCAGCGCGATGGTGGGCGTGGGCATGAAGGCCCAGCGCCTGGCGCACGATGTCCTGAAGCTGGCCGCCCGCAAGCAGACCGCCGCGCCGCCGGCCACGGTGGGCGCGGCGCCGCTGAAAGAGCAGGTCATCCACTTCATCAACAAGAAGATGCCCGGCGGCCTGCCCAAGAAGACCGCCCGCGCGCTGCTGGATGTCGAGGACAAGAACTACGTGCCGATCATCCGCGACCCGCAGCTCACCACCGCGGACAGCGAGGCCGTCTTCTACTTCCCCGGCTGCGGCTCCGAGCGCCTGTTCAGCCAGGTGGGCCTGGCCACCCAGGCCATGCTGTGGCAGGCCGGCGTGCAGACCGTGCTGCCGCCCGGCTACCTGTGCTGCGGCTACCCACAGCGCGGCTCGGGCCAGTTCGACGTGGCCGAGAAGATGATCACCGACAACCGGGTGCTGTTCCACCGCGTGGCCAACACGCTGAACTACCTGGACATCAAGACCGTGGTGGTCTCCTGCGGCACCTGCTTTGATCAGCTGCAGGGCTACAAATTCGAGGAGATCTTCCCCGGCTGCCGCATCGTCGACATCCACGAGTTCCTGCTGGAGAAGGGCATCACGCTCGACGGCTCAAAGGGCGGATTCCTCTACCACGAGCCCTGCCACAGCCCGATGAAGCAGCAGGACTCGCTGAAGACCGTGCGTGCGCTGGTGGGCCCGGCGGTGGTCAAGAGCGAGCGCTGCTGCGGTGAGTCCGGCACGCTGGGCGTGAGCCGGCCTGACATCGCCACCCAGGTGCGCTTCCGCAAGGAAGAGGAGATCCGCAAGGCCGAGAGCGCACTGCGCGCCAGCGGCGCGGTGGGCGCGCAGGACAACCTGAAGATCCTCACCAGCTGCCCCAGCTGCCTGCAAGGCCTGTCGCGCTACGGCGATGACCTGGCCAACGGACTGCTCGAGGCCGACTACGTGGTGGTCGAGATGGCCCGCCAACTGCTGGGCCCGACCTGGCTGGAAGACTATGTGGCCAAGGCCAACGCCGGCGGCATCGAGCGGGTGCTGGTGTGATGGCCTGCGAGCTGTGCACCCACCTGGAGACACCGGCCTGGTCGGTGGTGGCCGCCACGCCGCGCCTGCACGTGGTGCGGGTGCTGGACGCGCCGGACTTTCCGGCCTTTTACCGCGTGATCTGGAACACCCATGTCGCCGAGCTCAGCGACCTGAGTGATGCCGACCGTGCTCACGCCATGGACACCGTGGTGACGGTTGAGCGCGCGCTGCGCGACCAGCTATCGCCCACCAAGATCAACCTCGCGGCCCTGGGCAACCTGGTGCCGCACCTGCACTGGCATGTGATCGCGCGCTTTGCGCGCGACAGCCATTTCCCGCAGCCGATCTGGGGCACGCGCCAGCGCGACAGTGACCTGGACGCGCTGGCCCGCCTGGGCCTGGCGCTGCCGGCGATTGATGAACGCATCGCCGCGGCGCTCGCCGCTTCGTGACGGAGACCACACCCATGTCCGCCTCCCCGCAACCCACCGCCCTGACCCTGCACCAGGCCTCGCGCGTGCTGGAGATCGCCTTCAGTGATGGCGCGCAGTTCCGCATCCCCTTCGAGCTGATGCGGGTGTACTCGCCCTCGGCCGAGGTCATGGGCCACGGCCCGGGCCAGGAGACACTGCAGACCGGCAAGCGCCAGGTCGGCATCATCGCCATCGAGCCGGTCGGCCACTACGCGGTGCAGCCCAGCTTTGACGACGGCCACGACAGCGGCATCTTCACCTGGGAGTACCTGTATCGTCTGGGTGCCGAGCAGGCCGATTTGTGGGCCCGCTACGAGCAGCGCCTGCAGGACGCTGGCGTACACCGCGACGCCCCGATGCCGCCCAAGGCCGGCAGCGCCTGCGGCTCGCACTGAACCAGGAGCCCGCCATGTCGCAGACCCATTTCGGCTTCCAGACCGTCGACGAGGCCGCCAAGGCCAGCAAGGTCAAGGGCGTGTTCGACTCGGTGGCGTCCAAGTACGACATCATGAACGACCTGATGTCGATGGGCCTGCACCGCGCCTGGAAGGCCTACACCGTGGCGGTGGCCAACCTGAAGGACGGTGACCGGGTGCTGGACATCGCCGGCGGCACCGGCGACCTGTCTCGCGCCTTTGCGCGCAAGGTGGGCGAGCGCGGCATGGTGGTGCACACCGACATCAACGAGGCCATGCTGCGCACCGGCCGCGACCGCCTGCTAGACGAAGGCCTGGCGCTGCCCACCAACCTGTGCGACGCCGAGAAGCTGCCCTACCCCGAGGGCACATTCGACCTGGTCAGCGTGGCCTTCGGCCTGCGCAACATGACCCACAAGGACGTGGCGCTGGCCGAGATGTGCCGCGTGCTGCGCCCGGGCGGCCGGCTGCTGGTGCTGGAGTTCTCGAAGGTGGCGGCGCCGCTGCAAAAGCCCTACGACTGGTACTCGTTCAGCATCCTGCCGCGCATTGGCAGCCTGGTGGCTGGCGATGCCGACAGCTACCGCTACCTGGCCGAGTCGATCCGCATGCACCCCGACCAGGCCACGCTCAAGGCGATGATGAAGACCGCCGGCTTCGGCCATGTGGACGTGCACAACATGACCGGTGGGGTCGTCGCGCTCCACGTCGGCATCAAATGCTGACCTGGCAGGACGGCCCGGGAGCACGCAGTGCACCGGGCCGTGCCCAGGATTCGGGTCAGAACGCGTAGCTGATGCCGATGCTGATCTGCGGGATCGCCTTCACGCTTTCCACCTGATCGCGCAGCTGCGCGGTTTCCTTGGCCACGTCGGCCTGCGCCTGCGGCTGTGCCAGGGCGCCACGCGGCGTCACGCTCACGCTGGCGCTGCCCAGCATCGCGCCCAGGTCGGCGTTGAAGCGCCAGCCGGACTCTCCCAGGCGGTGGCCCCAGCCGATGCCCAGATAGGGCGTGGTGCTGGGAAAGCGCATGGCCACTGCCAGGCCATCACCGGCGGCCAGCGTGTAGGTGCCGTCACCGACCTTGACGGTGCGGCCGGCGCCAGAGGCATCCAGGTCGAGCTGGTAGTCGTTGCTGGTCAGGCCAGCCGTGACGCGGAACCCCGAATCCATCGGGTACCAGTCCCCGAACACCGCCAGGCGGCCAGACTTCAGCTTGCCCTGGTAGGCAATGCCTTCCTCGGTGCTGTTGCGGCTGCGGTTGCCGGCGCTGGCCAGGTCAGCGCGCAGCGTGAACTGGGGGTTGATCGGATGGGCCACACCGAGCATCAGGCCGGGGGCGCCGATGGCGGTGTAGACCTCGATGGCCTGGGCCGCACTGGCGGCCAACAGGGTCGCGGCCAAGGCCACATGAGGCAGGACAAAACGGGACATGAGGAACTCCTGGACAAAGGCACGGCCCGGACCGGCGCGGGCCGGGTCCGTGGTGGACATGGGTGGGGCGCGCCGCCTGCCCGGCGCGCACGCCACTGTCGCCCAAGTGGCGCGCAGGCGTCAATGTCAAGTCGTAAGTGTTGCGGCCTGGGCGTAACCGGTCGCAGGCATACTGCGGGTTTGTCCCTGTCCGAGTCCGCCCATGCCACGCGTCCTGCTCACCGGTGCCACCGGCTACATCGCCTCCCACACCTGGCTGGCCCTGTGGTCGGCCGGCTTCGAGGTGGTGGGCCTGGATGACTTCTCGAACAGCTCGCCCGAGGTGCTGCGCCGCCTGGCCGAGCTGGGTGGCCGCGAGCCGGTCTTTGTGCAGGCCAGCGTCACCGATGCCGCTGCGCTGGACCGGGTCTTCGCCGCACATGCGATCGACGCGGTGGTGCACTTCGCCGCCTTCAAGGCGGTGGGTGAATCCGCCGCCGAGCCGCTGAAGTACTACGCCAACAACCTCGGCGGCCTGGTCAGTACCTGCCAGGCCATGGGCCGTGCGGGCGTCAAGACCATCGTCTTCAGCTCCAGCGCCACCGTCTACGGCACGCCGCAGTTCCTGCCCTACACCGAGCAACATCCGCTGGACGCGATGAACGTGTACGGCCGCACCAAGCTGATGGGCGAGCAGATCCTGCGCGATCTGGAAGCTGCCGATCCCGCTTGGAACATCGCCTGGCTGCGCTACTTCAATCCGGTGGGCGCGCACGAGAGTGGCCGCATCGGCGAGGACCCGCGCGGCGTGCCCAACAACCTGATGCCCTATGTGCAGCAGGTGGCGGTGGGCCGACGACCGTTCCTGTCGGTCTTCGGCGGCGACTACGACACGCCGGACGGCACCGGCGTGCGCGACTACCTGCATGTGATGGACCTGGCCGAGGGCCACGTGGCGGCACTGCGCTACCTGCTGGGTCAGAAGAAGTCGGTCACCGTGAACCTGGGCACCGGCGTGGGCTACAGCGTGCTGGATCTGGTGCGTGCCTTTGAGCAGGCCGCCGGCAAGCCCATCCCCTGCCAAATCGTGGACCGCCGCCCCGGTGACCTGCCCAGCTACTACGCCGACGCCACGCTGGCGCGCGAGCTGCTGGGCTGGCAGGCCACGCGCAGCCTCGAGCAGATGTGCGCCGATGCCTGGCGCTGGCAGAGCGGCAACCCGGAGGGCTACGCCAGCGCGGGGGCTTGATGCAGCGCGTCCGGCGACTCGTGGGGCGCTCCTACAATCGCGCCCCATGGCCAACCCGCTGACCGACCTCGTCCTGCCTGCCGCGACCGCCCGCTTCGTGCTGCTGGCCAACCATGTGTTGACGGCCGCGCCCGCGGCCACCGAGCGCCTGAAGGGCCGCAGCGGCCGCACGCTGCGCGTCGAGGTGGATGGCTGGCGCATCCCGCTGCCGCCGCCGCCGCCGATGAGCTTGCGCATCACCCCGGCCGGCCTGCTCGAGGCCGTGGCGCCGGACGAGTCTGGCGCCGACAGCCCCGACCTGCGCCTGCGCGTGGATGCCTCACAGCCGCTGTCGGCGGCGCGCAGCCTGGCCAGCGGTCAGGTGCCCGAGGTGCATGTCGAAGGCGACGCCGCGCTGGCCGCCGACATGACCTGGATCCTGGCCAACGTGCGTTGGGACCTGGCTGCCGATCTGGAGCGCGTGGTGGGTGGCCCGCTGGGCGACACCGTGGCGCGCGCCGGTGAACAGGTGCTGGCCGCTGCGCGCGGTCTGGTGCAGGGCGTGGCCGGCGCGGTGCGCAAGCCTTGACGCGCCAACGCTGATGCGCAAGCTGCTGCGGCTGGTCCGCATCGTCCTGACCTTCTGGCGCCTGGGCGTCGTCGAGCTGGCGCTGCAGACATTGACCCGCCGGCCCGCCGGCTGGGCGCTGGCGCTGGTGCGGCCGTCGGCCGACTACGCGGGCCAGCCCCGCGGTGCGCGCCTGCGCCTGGCGCTGGAGGCGCTGGGCCCGATCTTCATCAAGTTCGGCCAGGTGCTGTCCACCCGCCCCGACCTGGTGCCGCCCGACATCGCCACTGAGCTGGCCCGCCTGCAGGACCGCGTGCCGCCCTTCCCGGCCGCACAGTCACAGGCGCTGATCGAGCAGGCGCTGGGGCGTCCGGTGGGCGAGCTGTTTGCACAGTTCGAACCGGAGCCGGTCGCCAGCGCGTCCATCGCCCAGGTGCATTTCGCCACGCTGCCCGATGGCCGCGAGGTGGCGGTCAAGGTGCTGCGCCCGGGCATGCTGGCCGTGATCGAGGACGACCTGGCCCTGCTGCATGTGCTGGCCGGCTGGGTGGAACGGCTGTCGGTGGATGGCCGACGCCTGCGCCCGCGCGACGTGGTGGCCGAGTTCGACACCTACCTGCACGACGAACTCGACCTGGTGCGCGAGGCGGCCAACGCCGCCCAGCTGCGCCGCAACATGGCCGATCTGCCGCTGATCATCGTGCCCGAGATGCACTGGGACCTGTGCACCGCCAGCGTGATCGTGATGGAGCGCATGAAGGGCATCCCGATCAGCCAGGTCGAGCGCCTGCGCGAGGCCGGGGTCGACATCAAGAAGCTGGCACGTGATGGCGTGACGATCTTCTTCACCCAGGTCTTTCGCGACGGCTTCTTCCACGCCGACATGCACCCGGGCAACATCCAGGTCAGCGTCGACCCGGCCACCTTCGGCCGCTACATCGCGCTGGATTTCGGCATCATCGGCACGCTCACCGAGGTCGACAAGAACTACCTGGCGCAGAACTTCATTGCCTTCTTCCGCCGCGACTACAAGCGCGTGGCCGAGTTGCATGTGGAAAGCGGCTGGGTGCCGGCCAGCACCCGCATCGAGCAACTGGAGGCGGCGGTGCGCGCCACCTGCGAGCCGCAGTTCGACCGCCCGCTGAAGGACATTTCGCTGGGCCAGGTGCTGCTGCGCCTGTTCCAGACCTCGCGCCGCTTCAATGTCGAGATCCAGCCACAGTTGGTGCTGCTGCAGAAGACCCTGCTCAATGTCGAGGGCCTGGGCCGTGAACTGGACCCCGATCTGGACCTGTGGGACACCGCCAAGCCCTTTCTGGAGCGCTGGATGGACGAGCAGGTGGGCTGGCGCGCGCTGGTGCGCCGCCTGAAGGACGAGGCGCCGCAGTACGCCCGCCTGCTGCCCGACCTGCCGCGCCTGGTGCACCACGCGCTGGAGCGCCCGCCGCGCGATGACCGCGACCTGCTGCGCGCACTGCTGCGCGAGCAGCGGCGCACCAACCGCCTGGTGACCATGCTGCTGGTGGCCGCTGGCGGCTTCCTGCTGGGCATGGTGGTGGCCCGGCTGGTCAGCCAGATCGTCGGCCACGGCGGGCTCTGAGCGTCGCCGACAGACGCCCGCCGTGTCACCCTGGGCGGGCGGTCACTCGAAGCTGATCGGACCGATGTTCAGGCCGTTGGCGTAGTTGCCATTGCCGTCGGTCGCCGCGGTGAACTGCATGTTGCTGCCCAGCACCTGCACGTGGGTCGATGCCGTGCCGGCTGCCAGTGCCGCGCTGGCACTGGCATAGCCGCAGGGCGTCGTCAGCGCAAAGCTGCTGATCGGCACGGTGTAGTTCTGCACGCCAGGCGCCGTCACTGCCACCGAGCTGGTCAGGACGGGGGCACAACCGCTGACCGTCGGGCCCACCAGCAGCAGGGCCAGGTTGGGGTGGTGGTTCATCAGTTCGTCATTGCCCCAGACGGCGATCTTCAGGCTGGTGTAGCCACCCACCTTGACCGTGCCGTTGGCCGGTGCGTTGACGAAGGCGCCAAAGCCCCAGGGCTTCTGGTTCACGTTGATGCCGTAGCCGAAATAGAAGCTCGGCGTGGCGTCGCCGGGGGCCACGCCGTTCCACCAGTATTGCGTCGGCACCGTGGTGTCGATGTAGGTGCCGGCGGAGCCGCCTTGCGTCGAGGTCCAGGTGACCGGATCGACCTGCGTGTAGTTGGCGGCGTAGACCAGCGGCGCCGTCGTGCCGCCGCCCTTCTTGGTGGTGTAGACGAGGTCGTCGAAGTAGGTGGTGGTGTCCGTCGCCGGCGGCGCGCTGACCGAGAACTGCGGGAACAGGCTGATCTTGTTGTAGGTCTTGGCGGGGTTGTAGGCGGGGGTGCCGGGAGCCGGTTGGCCCAGGTCAAAGGTCAGGGTCTCCCAGGCGCCGCCGACCGTCGTCTGGGCATCGGTCTCGACCGAGGTGCCGGGGTCGAGCGCGTTTTCCACCTTCAGGCGCACGGTCTGTCCGGCCGCCTGGGCAAAGACGCGCACCGTGATGATCTTGCTCTTGTCCAGGCCGATCGGCTTGACCGACTTGTCGGCCTCGTTGGTGTAGACCGTGGCGCCTGCCCAGGGTTGGCCGGACGGGCCCTTGATGAACTTGGCCACGTTGTTGGGGCGGTTCGCCTTGACGGGGTCTTTGGCCTTGCCCGCTGACACCAGGCCTTCAAACGGGTCGTACAGCGTGCTGCCACTGAAGCTCAGGCAGGTCATGCCCTTGGCGCAGGTCAACTCGGTGGCGGCCACGGCGGACGTGACAACGCCGGTGCCCAGGCACAGCGCCACAGACAGGGCCAGCGTGGACAACGGGAAAGTGCGCAGAGAGACGGTCATGGTCGGGAACTCCTTGGGGACGGATCGAGGCGTGGAGAGATCAATGCCAACGGGGCAGTCCAGCGCTTGAAAGCGCTTTCAGCTGTGACCAGTCTTCTGGGGGGCAGGTTGGCAAGGGGCCTGCCCGGCTGGCTTGCGTGTCGGGGGATCCGGGGGATCAGTCGGAACCGCGCAGGTGCGGTCGGGGCAACTGCGCCCGGTGTGGGGAGGGCCGCTTGTGGCGGAGCATGCCGCTGTTGAGGAAGGTCATCGGGCCGATGTTCAGGCCGTTGGCGTAGTTGCCGTTGCCGTCGGCAGGCGTTGCGTACTGCACGTTGTCGCCAAGCACCTGGATGTGGATCTCGGCCACGCCACCGATCAGCGCCGCCGTGGGGGTGGTGAACGCGCAGGGGGTCTGCAGCACCAGGCTGGACATCGGGACGGTGTAGGCGCGCGGCCCGGTGCCGGTGACCTGGAAGCTGCCCTGGAGCACGGCGGCGCAGCCATTGATCTGCGGTCCGACCATCAGCACCGTCAAGGTGGGCAAGGTGCGCATCAGCTCATCGTTGCCCCAGACCTCGATCTTGAAGCTGCCGTACTGCGCCACGCGGGCCGCACCGTTGGTGGGCGCCTTGACCGCGGCAGCGAATCCCCACGGCTTGTTGGCGACGTTGATGCCATAGCCGAAGTAGTAATTGGCCGGCGTGGTGTCCGACCCCGGGGCCACGCCGCCCCACCAGTACTGGGTGGCCACGCTGTCGTCGATGTAGGTGATCGCATCACCACCTTCGGCCGAGACCCAGGCGTTGCCCGAGGCGGCGTAGCTGCTGGCGAACTGGCCGCCGACCAGGTCGATCAGGCCCACGCCGCAGCTGTCACCGCCGCCGCCACCGGTGTCTGCGGCGTACTTCAGCTCGTCAAAGTAGGTGCTGGTGTTCGTTGCCGGCGGTGCGGTCACCGAGAACTGCGGAAACAGGCTGATCTTGTTGTAGGTCTTGCAGGGGTCGTAGCTGCCCGCCACCGGTGCGGCGAAGTCAAAGCTCAGCGTCTCCCAGGCGCCGGCCTGGCTGGTCTGGGCCTCGGCTTCGAGAAAGGTCAAGGGGTCGGTTGCGCTCTCGATCTTCATGCGGACGGTCTGACCCGCTGCCTGCGCGTAGACGCGCAGCGTGATCAGCTTGCTGGTCGACAGCCCCACCGCGGCCACCGAGTTGTCTGCGGCTGCGGTGTAGACCGTGGCACCTGCCCAGGGCTGGCCGGCCGGGCCTTTGACGAACTTGGCGACCTTGTTCAGCGCGTTGACCGGGTCGGCCGACTGTTCGGCCGAGACCAGGCCCTCGAAGGGCAGATAGCCCACGCTGGCCCCCGCAAAATCGATGCACGGCGCGGCAGTGCAGGTGCCGGTGTCGCCTGAGCTCACGCGGGTGTCAAAGCGCTGGCTGGCGCTGGTGGCCGCCGTGTTGGGATTGCCGCTGCTGTCGCTGAAGGCGCCCGCGGCCACGCTGACCTGCATCGTGCCCGCGGCGTTGGCGGGCGGCGTGACGGGCAGGCGGTAGGCGGTGGCGTCGATGCGCGACAGCGTGCCGGCGCTGCCGCCGGTGACCGTGATGTCACCCGCGGTGAAGCTGCTGCCCACATCCTCACTGAAAGTGAAGCTGAAGGTCACCACGCCCGAGGCTGGGTCGGTGGCGACGTTGTCGCTGATGCTCAGGGTGGGTGGCGTCACATCGGCGTCGGTGCGGTAGTCCTGCCGGGCCGAGGCGCCCACTATGTTGGCGTGGCCGGCGAGGTCGATCACCGAGCCCGGCGCCACGCTGACCGACAAGGTGCCGGTGCCATTGGCCGGCGGCAGCATGCGCAGCGTGGCCGTGTTGCCGCTGACGCGGGTGAAGGTGCCGATGCTGCCGCCCGCGGTGCTGATGTCCGCCACGGTGAAGGACGAACCGATGTCCTTGTTGAAATGGAAGGTGAAGGTGACCGGTCCCGTGGCCACGTCCGCGGCGACATCGTCGGTGATCGACACGGTGGGCGGCTTGTCGGTGTCGTAGGCCTGGCTGGCCGTGGCGGTGGCCTCGTTCAGGTTGTTGGCAGCGTCAAAGAACTTGCCCGGTCCCACCGTGACGGTGATGGAGCCCACGCTGTCGGGGGTGGGCGCCACCACCAGCGTGGCCGAGCGGGTGCTGGCCATCGTGAAGGCGCCCTTGGTGCCACCGCTGACGCTGATGCCCGCCGCATTGAACGAGGTCCCGACCGGCTCGCTGAAGGTGAAGGTGAAGGTCACGTCGCCAGAGGCCTTGGCACCGTCGGCCACGTTGTCGGTGATCTCGACCGTGGGCGGCGTGGTGTCCGTGGGCGTGCTGCCGCCGCCGCTGGCGGGCGCCGAGCTGGTGTCGGGCGGCGCCGAGGCGCTGCCGCCGCCGCAGGCGCTCAGCGCCAGGCAGGCAGCCAGCAGGTGGGTGGCCAGGATGAATCGAGTCGCGGCGGTGTTCATGGGGCAGGCGGTTCGGGCTGAAGAGGCCGGTTGAACGTGGCGGCCGGTCGGTGTCGGGATCGCAGGGCGGGACGCTGGCATCCGCGATGGAGAACAAGTTTGAAAGCGCTTTCAGACGAGCTTAGGGCGGCGCGCTGGCCTTGACAAGGCGCTGAGCTTGTCGGTTTCCCTAGGGTCGGCCTCCAAACGGCCGCATCAGCGGGTTTGTCCTAGCCGGGTCTGGCGCGTTGCGCAAGCCGCGCAGGCCGCACGGGCATCCGAGCGGAGCCGCCTCTGCCCTGATAATCGCCCCCGGTCGCGTTGGGCGACCACCTCCGCCTGACCCTGAAGTTCACGCCATGAACACCACGCTGATCATCTTCGTCGTGCTCTACCTGCTGGGCACGCTCGGCCTGGGCCTGTGGGCCGGCACGCGCATCAAGAACACCAGCGACTTCGCGATCGCCGGCCGCAGCCTGCCGCTGATCATGGTGATCACCACCACCTTCGCCACCTGGTTCGGGGCCGAGACGGTGATGGGCATTCCGGCCCGTTTCGTCCAGGGCGGCCTGGGCGCGATCGTCGAAGACCCGTTCGGTGCCGGCATGTGCCTGATCCTGGTGGGCGCCTTCTTCGCGGCCAGGCTGTACCGCTTGAACCTGCTGACCATCGGCGACTTCTACCGCGAGCGCTACGGCAAGGGCGTCGAGGTCTTCTGCTCGCTGGCCATCATCCTGAGCTACCTGGGCTGGGTGGCGGCGCAGATCACCGCGCTGGGCCTGGTCTTCTCGGTGCTGACCGACGGTGCGATGAGCGAAACCGCCGGCATGATCATCGGCACGCTGGCGGTGCTGATCTATGTGGTGGTGGGCGGCTTCCTGGCGGTGGCCTGGACCGACTTCATCCAGATGATCGTGCTGGTGGTGGGGCTGTCCGTCATCGCGGTCTTCTCGGCCGACCTGGCCGGCGGTGCCGACAAGGTGCTGGCCGTGGCCACCGACAAGGACCTCTGGAAGTTCTTCCCCGAGCCCAGCTTCACCGACATCGCCATGTTCCTGGGTGCCGCACTGACCATGATGCTGGGCAGCATCCCGCAGCAGGACGTGTTCCAGCGCGTCATGTCGGCCAAGGACGCGCAGACCGCACGCCGCGGCGCGATGATCGGCGGCTTCGCCTACATCCTGTTCGCCTTCGTGCCCATGTTCATCGTGATGAGCGCGGTGGTGGTGCTGGGCCAGCAGGCCCTGGACCTGGCCGAGAACGACTACCAGCGCCTGCTGCCCACCTTCGTGCTGGGCCAGATGCCGCTGATCATGCAGATCCTGTTTTTCGGCGCGCTGCTGTCGGCCATCAAGAGCACTTCCTCGGCCACGCTGCTGGCGCCCTCCACCAGCTTCGTCGAGAACATCGTCAAGAACCTGCGCGGCCCGATGAAGGACCGCGAGCAGCTGCTGGCGATGCGCTGGACCATCGTGATCTTTGCCGCGCTGGTGCTGGCCTATGCCATCGCGATGAAAGGCACGCCCATTTACGACCTGGTCTCGGCCGCCTACCAGGTGACGCTGGTGGGTGCCTTCGTGCCGCTGGTGATGGGGCTGTACTGGAAGCGCGCCACCACCCAGGGCGCGATCTTCTCGCTGGGCGGTGGCGTCGGCGTGTGGATCGTCTTCTTCCCGCAGATCAGCAGTTTCGGCGAGGCCTTCCCGGGCCAACTGGCCGGCCTGATCGCCGCCTTCGTGGGCATGATTTTCGGCTCGCTGGCGCCGCAGTGGCTGACCAACCGCCACGTCCACAAGCAGCACGTCGAGGGCCTGCCCGACGCGCCGGGGGCTTGAAGCCGCGCGGCGGCGTCCCCACTTCCGCACACTCGGGCGACGCGCTCCCGGGACCGGGCAACCGGCTCCGGGGCGGTCAATTTATAATCAACGGTTTTGTGTGAGGGACAGGTCATGCCGATCTACGCCTACCGCTGCGGCGCGTGCGGCCATACCAAGGACGTGCTGCAAAAGTTGTCCGATGCCCCGCTGACGGTCTGCCCCGCCTGCGGTGCCGAGCAGTTTTCCAAGCAACTGACCGCCGCCGGCTTCCAGCTCAAGGGCTCGGGCTGGTACGCCACCGACTTCAAGGGGGGCGGCGCTGCTGCAACCACCGCCGCTGCGGCGGCCACGCCGGCCGCCGCGCCCGCGGCCGAAAGTGGTGCCACACCGTCGGGCGGCACGCCCTGCGGTGGCTCCTGCGCCTGCCACTGAGACCTCCTGACGTGAAGAAATACCTGCTCGCCGGCCTGCTCACCTGGCTGCCCCTGGCCATCACGGTCTGGGTGCTGCTGTGGGTCCTGGGCATGATGGACGGCCTGTTCGCCGCCGTCCTGTCGGTCGCGCAGGCCCTGCTGCCGCACGGCGCCTACGACTCTCTTGAGCGCCTGCGCGGCATCCCCGGCCTGGGCGTGGTGACGATGGTGTTCCTGCTGGTCGTGACCGGCGTCTTCGTCACCAACATCTTCGGCCAGTGGTGGGTGCGCCAGTGGGACGCGCTGCTCAACCGCATCCCCATCGTCAAGTCGATCTACAGCTCGGTCAAGCAGGTCTCGGACACGCTGTTTTCCAGCAACGGCAACGCCTTCCGCGAGGCCGTGCTGGTCGAGTACCCGCGCGCTGGCGCCTGGACCATCGCCTTCGTCACCGGCACGCCGGGCGGCGAGGTGGCCGGGCAACTGCCCGGCGAGCATGTCGGCGTCTACGTGCCCACCACGCCCAACCCCACCTCGGGCTTCTTCCTGATGCTGCCGCGCAGCGCGCTGCGGCCACTGCAGATGAGCGTGGACGAGGCACTCAAGTACATCATCTCGATGGGCGTGGTCGCGCCCCCGGCCGAGGCCCCGCTGCCCCGGCCGGAGGAGGCCGACCCCAACCGGGCGGGCTGAATGCCTGGCCCGGCATTCAGTCCTGAGGGCTGACCGCTCCACCCCCGAGGCACGACAACACCTCCGCGGCGCCCGCATCGCGCCGCCACCTCACCAGTTTCCGTACGGAGAAGCATCCCATGCGTACCACCTACTGTGGCCTGGTCAGCGAAGCGCTGATGGACCAGACCGTGACCCTGATGGGCTGGGCCCATCGCCGCCGCGACCATGGCGGCGTCATCTTCATCGACCTGCGCGACCGCGAAGGCCTGGTGCAGATCGTCTGTGACCCCGACCGCCCCGAGATGTTCAAGACCGCCGAGGGCGTGCGTGGCGAGTTCTGCCTGAAGGTCGTCGGCAAGGTCCGCGCCCGCCCGGCCGGCACCGAGAACGCCAACCTCGTCTCCGGCAAGGTCGAGGTGCTGTGCCATGAGCTGGAAGTGCTCAACGCCAGCGTCACGCCGCCCTTCCAGCTCGACGACGACAACCTCAGCGAGACCGTGCGCCTGACGCACCGCGTGCTGGACCTGCGCCGCCCGGCGATGCAGAAGAACCTGATGCTGCGCTACCGCGTGGCGATGGAAGTGCGCAAGTTCCTCGACGCCAACGGCTTCGTCGACATCGAGACCCCGATGCTGACCAAGTCCACGCCCGAGGGCGCGCGCGACTACCTGGTGCCCAGCCGCGTGCACGATGGCCAGTTCTTCGCGCTGCCGCAGAGCCCGCAGCTGTTCAAGCAGCTGCTGATGGTGGCCGGCTTCGACCGCTACTACCAGATCACCAAGTGCTTCCGCGACGAGGACCTGCGCGCCGACCGCCAGCCCGAGTTCACGCAGATCGATATCGAGACCTCCTTCCTCACCGAGGAGGAGATCCGCGCGATGTTCGAGGGCATGATCCGCACGGTGTTCAAGAACGCCATCGGCGTGGAGCTGCCGGTCTACCCGGTGATGAGCTACGCCGACGCGATGTTCAAGTACGGCTCGGACAAGCCCGACCTGCGCGTCAAGCTGCAGTTCACCGAGCTGACCGAGGTGATGAAGGACGTCGACTTCAAGGTCTTCTCCACCCCCGCCACCACCCCGGGTGGCCGCGTGGTGGCGCTGCGCGTGCCCGGCGGCGGCGAGATGAGCCGCGGCGAGATCGACGGCTACACCGAGTTCGTCAAGATCTACGGCGCCAAGGGCCTGGCCTGGGTGAAGGTCAATGATGTGGCCAAGGGCCGCGAGGGCCTGCAGTCGCCGATCGTCAAGAACCTGCACGACGCCGCGCTGGCCGAGATCCTGGCGCGCACCGGCGCCTGCAACGGCGACCTGATCTTCTTCGGCGCCGACAAGGCCAAGGTGGTCAACGACGCGATCGGCGCGCTGCGCATCAAGATCGGCCACTCCGAGTTCGGCAAGTCGCACGGCCTGTTCGATGATGTGTGGGCGCCGCTGTGGGTGGTCGACTTCCCGATGTTCGAGCACGACGAGGAAGAGGACCGCTGGAACGCGGTGCACCACCCGTTCACCAGCCCCAAGGACGGCCACGAGAACCTGATGGACACCGACCCCGGTGCCTGCATCGCCAAGGCCTACGACATGGTGCTCAATGGCTGGGAACTGGGCGGCGGCTCGATCCGTATCCACCGCGCCGAGGTGCAGTCCAAGGTCTTCGACGCGCTGAAGATCACGCCCGAGGACGCCCAGGTCAAGTTCGGCTTCCTGCTGGATGCGCTGCAGTACGGCGCGCCCCCGCACGGCGGCCTGGCCTTCGGCCTGGACCGCCTGGTCACGCTGATGACCAAGGCCGAGTCGATCCGCGACGTCATCGCCTTCCCCAAGACCCAGCGCGCCCAGTGCCTGCTGACCGGCGCGCCCAGCCTGGTCGACGAGAAGCAGCTGCGCGAGCTGCACATCCGCCTGCGCAACCCGCAAGCCACCGCCTGATCGTCGCTTGACCGGCATCAAGGGGCCCCTCGGGGCCTCTTGTCGTTTCAGCGGGGGAAGGCCGTATGCTCGGTACCCATGGCTGTATCCAATCGCCTGTCCCTGATCGGTTGCTGGGTCGCGGCCAGCCGGCCCGGCTTTCTCAGCGTCACGCTGGTGGCCGCGACCACCGGCATCGCCCAGGCCCAGGCCTGCGGCTGCGGCTGGGACCCGCTGGGCGCGGTGGCCACCGTGCTGCTGGCGCTGCTCACCCACGCGGCAGTCAACCTGTGGAACGACTACGGCGACGCGGTGGGCGGCTCCGACGCCGTCAACACCGGCCGCATCGGTCCCTTCACCGGCGGCTCGCGCTTCATCCAGGACGGTGTGTTCAGCGCCGCGCAGGTCCGGGCGGCGGCGATCAACCTGGCCATCATTGTCATCGGCGGCGGGCTGCTGCTGACGGCGCGCGCCGGCCCCGGTCTGCTGCTGGTGGGGCTGGCGGGTGCGCTGCTGGGCTGGGCCTACTCCAGCCCGCGCGTGGCGCTGATGTCGCGCGGCCTGGGCGAGTTGTCGGTGGCCGCCGGCTGGTGGCTGATCGTGGTGGGCGCCGACTACGTACAGCGCCACGCCTTCAGCGCCATCGCCATGGTCAGCGGCGTCAGCCTGGCGCTGCTGGTGATGAATGTGCTGTGGGTGGCGCAATACCCTGACGCTGTGGCCGACGCAGCCGTGGGCAAGCGCACCCTGGTCGTGCGCTGGGGCGCTGGGCCGGCGGCCTGGGCCCACCTGGGCAGCGTGCTGCTGGCGCACGGCTGGCTGATGGCCTGGTGGTGGGCGGATGTGCTGCCGATGACGGCGTGGTGGGCGCTGGGCTCGCTGGCCTTGTCATTGCCCAGTGCGCTGCTGGTGATCGCGCGGGCCGAACGACCGCAGGACCTGAAGCCGGCGATCGTGCTGGCCATTGCTGCGGCGGTTAGTCATGGGGCGCTGCTGACGGCGGCGTTCGTTGCGATTGCGCGCTTGCGCTGACAGTCACTGACGGCTTCCTGCCCGGAGCAGCCGTAGGCTGCTCCGGGCCGAGGCCCGCACATGGAGCTCCCCCCAGCCCCCCTCCAAGAGGGTGGCTCCAGTCACAACTACAAAGGGTGGTGCGCCCAGCGGGCCAGCGCTACGCCGGCCGGCAGGCCGGCCCGAAGCTCATGCTGGAGCCCCCTTCTTGGAGGGGGGCTGGGGGGAGCTCAACGGAAAAGGGCTCTGCCCACAGCGGCCTACGGCCGCTGTGGGCAGATAGCTGTCGAGCGCTAAGGACATCGCCGCTGCAGTTGCTCCGGCTCGCTACCTCCGCCCCTTGCCCACCTTCTCGTACTTCTTCCAGTACCCGAATGCGTCCTCGTGTACCTCCAGGTCCACCTCGGCCACGCGCGCCTGCAGGCGCTCCTGCACATCGCTGACCGCCTGGTTGTAGACCACCGGGGCGATCTCTTCCAGGAAGAAGCCCAGCAGACCGGCGGCGGCGATGTTGCCGATCGGCTCGTCCATGTGTTCGCGGAAGTAGCGCTCGATCGAGGCGATGGCCTGGGCGCGGACGTCCTTGGGCAGGTCGATGGGCATCAGTACCTCAGTCGTGACGGCGGGCGCGCAGCGTGCTGCGCACCAGCCAGATGCCGCCCACCGTGGCGCTGACGAAACCCAGCAGGCCGAAGGCGGGCAGGCCGAAGAGCTGGGGCCCGCCGCCCACCGTCATCACGATCGACGAGCCGATGATCAGTGCGGCGATCACCAGCGACACTGACAGCCGGCTGGCGGCGCGGTCGAGCTGGTCGCCCACGTGCTGCAGGTGGACCACGTCGATCGCCACATTGAGCTGGCCGCGGCGGGCGCTGCGCAGCAGGTGCGAGATGTCGTGCGGCAGCTGTTCGGCCATCTGCAGCACCCGCTGCAGCGAGCTCCAGCCGCGCAGCGCCAACGCGCGCGGCTGGTAGCGCGCGCGCACCACCTGGCGCAGCAGCGGCAGCGCCTCGGTGGCCATGTGGAAGGCGGGATCCAGCGCGCGGCCCATGCCCTCCAGCGAGATGAAGGCCTTGATCAACAGCGCCAGGTCCGAGGGCAGGGCCAGGTGGTGTTCGCGCAGGATGGCGGTGGTGTCGGCCAGCATCTGGCCCAGGTTCAGCTGGGCCAGCGGGGTGCCGTGGTACTGGTCGACGAAGCCCTCGATCTCGGCCTCCAGCTGGCCCAGGTGGGCGCCGGCCAGGCCGCCGCCCTGGGCCTCGGCCCAGTCCAGCAGCACGTCGGCCACCTGGCGCGGCTGGCGCTGCACCAGGCCCAGCAGCAGCTGCAGCAGTTCCTCGCGCCGACGCTGGCTCAGCCGGCCGACCATGCCGAAGTCGATGAAGGCGATGCGGTTGCCCGGCAGGTAGAAGACGTTGCCGGGGTGCGGGTCGGCATGGAAGAAGCCGTCCTCGACGATCATCTTCATCACCGCCTGGGCGCCGCGGCGCGCCAGCAGCTGGCGGTCGAAGCCCTCGGCGTCCAGCCGGTCCAGCGCCTGGCCCGGCACGCCGCCCACGTAGTGCTGGACGTTGATGCGCTCCTTGGTGAAGTCCCACACCACCGGCGGGATGGCCACGAAGTTCAGCGGCTTGAGATTGCCCGCGATGCGTTCGGCGTTGCGGCACTCGGCGGCCAGGTCCAGCTCGCGCCGCAGCGAGCGGCCGAATTCGTGCACCAGGCCGCGCGGGCGGTAGGGCGCCAGCGCGGGCAGGCGGTGCTCGGCGATCGCGGCCAGGCGCTCCAGCAGCCGCAGGTCGGCATCGATCACCTCGCCGATGCCGGGGCGGCGCACCTTGACCACCACCTCGGTGCCATCGTGCAGGCGCGCTCGGTGCACCTGGGCGATCGAGGCCGCCGCCAGCGGCTCGGGGTCAAAGTGGGCGAACACCGCTTCGGGCTCGCCGCCCAGGTCCTCGCGCAGCTGCTCGCGCAGGGCCTCCAGCGGCAGCGCGGGAACCCGGCTGTGCAGGTGCTCCAGCTCGGCGATGTACTCGGGCCCCAGCAGGTCGGCCCGGCCGGCCAGGATCTGGCCCAGCTTGACGAAGGTGGGGCCCAGCTCCTCCAGCGCCATGCGCAGCTGCACCGGGCGCGGTAGGCGGGCCAGCTCGGCGGTGCGCTCCAGGCGCATGTGGTGGCCGGCCTTTTCCAGCGCCTCGGTCCAGCCCATGCGCTGGACCAGATCGCCCAGGCCGTGGCGTGTCAGCACGCCCACGATGTCCACCAGGCGACCCAGGTCGCGGGCGGAGACCAGTGCGTCGATCAGCATGGCCCCAGTCTAATCCCGGTACCATGCGTCGGCCCAGCTGTGGGCCGATTGCTGACGCCCTGATGTTCCGACAACTGATCCTCCAGCTGTTCCTGCGCCTCGGTCTGGCACTGGCGCTCATGGGACCGTTGGTGCCCTGCGCCGCTGAGGGCGTGCGTGAGATCGACCATGCCTGGGCCCGACTGCAACCCGAGGGTGTGCCGGCGATCGAGGGCGAGCGGGATCTGGGCCGACGGTGGGACCTGGACTTTCCCGGCCTGGGCGGGCGGGCGCTCTACCGCGTGGTGCTGCCGCCGCGCACCCGCGACGACATGGCGCTGCTGTTCTCGCGCCTGGGCAACCAGGCGGAGATTCGTCTCAACGGGGTGACGCTGCGTCGCCTGGGGGTGCTGGACGATCCGACCTACGACGCGTCGAAGGCCCCGCAACTGCTGCAACTGCCGGCCGCGCTGCTGAAGGCCGACGGACCCAACGAGCTGATGATCGAGGTGAGCATCCAGCGCCAGCGCTGGGGTGGCCTGTCGGTCATGCACTACGGCCCCGAGGCCGCGGTGCGGCCGATGTTCGACCGCTTGCAGGACTGGCGGCAGACCTCGTCCACGGTGTTCGCTGCCAGCCTGGCCATCATGGGCGGTCTGGCCACGCTGCTGTGGTGGCGCCAGCGCGACGCGCTGTACGGCGTGTTCGCGCTGTCGGCCTGGCTGGGCATGGTGCGCAACATCGACCAGATCCAGCCCGAGCCCTGGCTGCCCTGGCCTGTGTGGGGCGCACTGGTGGCCGCCAGCTATGCGGCGCACCTGGCGCTGATCTGCCAGTTCACGCTGATGGCGCTGGGCCGGCTGACGCGGGCGATGACCTGGGGCGTGTGGGGCGTGCTGGGCAGCGCGGCGCTGCTGGCCGCGGCCTCGTTCGCCTGGGCCGAGCCGCTGCTGTGGACGCTGGGCCTGGCGGCGCTGGTGCCGTTGGGCGTGGTGACGGTGATCATCGTCGCGCAGGAGGCCTGGACCAGTCGCCGCACGATCGCGCTGGTGCTGGCCGCGGCCGGCGTGCTGGCGGTGGTGGCGGGCGTGCACGACCTGCTGTGGGTGCGCAGCGTGCACTCCACCGGCCTGCGCCTGACCTGGATGACCCATGTGGTGTTCTGCTTCGCGCTGATCATGGCCGGCCTGGTGGCCGACCGCTTCAGCCGCAGTGTGGCCGCGCTGCGCGCCTCCAGCGACGAGCTGGCCGCGCGCGTGCGCCAGCGCGAGGCCGAACTGCGCAGCGCCTTCGACGCACTCGAGGTGCAGCAGCGCCAGCGCGCCGTGGCCGAGGAGCGCCAGCGCATCATGCGCGAGCTGCACGACGGCGTGGGCGCCCACCTGGTGGGCCTGATGCACCTGGTGCAGCGGCCGCAGGTCGACCGCGGCGAGGTGGAGCAACTGGCCCGCACCGCGTTGGACGACATGCGCGTGGCGGTGGATTCGCTGCAGGGCGCCGAGGGCGACCTCACCACCGTGCTGGCGATGCTGCGCCATCGCCTGGAGCCGCGCCTGAAGGCCGCCGGCCTCAGCCTGGCCTGGGAGATGGGCGACCTGCCCGAGACCGATGGCCTGTCGCCGCAGAGCGTGCTGCACGTGCAGCGCATCGTGCTGGAGGCGGTGACCAACGTCATCCGCCACGCACAGGCGCACAGCGTGACGATCCGTGCCGAGACCGACCTGCTCGGCGCGGTGGTGCTGAGCGTGGTGGACGACGGCATCGGTCCCGGCCGCGCCGAAGGCGGCCTGGGGGTGCGCAACATGCGCAGCCGCGCCCAGGCGCTGGGCGCGCAGCTCGACATCGAGCCCGCCTCGCCCACCGGCACCCGGGTGCGGCTGCGCTGGGCGCGGCCGGCGACGTCGTCAGCCGCGCCGCACGCGCCGTAGCTCGTCCAGCACCAGCAGCACGGCGCCCAGCGTGATCGCGCTGTCGGCCACGTTGAAGGCCGGGAAGTAGCCCTGGTGGAACATCGGCGCCAGCCAGTCCCAGTGGAACTGCAGGAAGTCGATCACATGGCCGTGCCACAGGCGGTCGATCACATTGCCCACCGCGCCGCCCAGGATCAGGCTGACCGCCAGGCAGAACAGCGTCTGCCCGGCATGCTGGCGCAGCAGCACCACGATCACCACCGCCGCCACCGTGCCCAGGCCGGTGAAGAACCAGCGCTGCCAGCCTGACGCGTCGGACAGGAAGCTGAAGGCCGCGCCGGGGTTGTGCGCCCGCACCACGTCGAAGAAGGACGTGACGGTATGCACCTCGCCCAGCGCGAAGTTGCCGACGATCAGCACCTTGGTGAACTGGTCGAGCAGCAGCACCACGCCGGCCAGGCCCAGCCAGCCGATCAGGCCGGCACCGCCCCCCTTGGCGCGCCGGGCCATCAGGCCGCCGAGCGGGCTTCGCCCGCGCCGTGCAGGTTGCTGACGCAGCGGCCGCAGAGGGTGGGGTGCGCGGCATCGGCGCCCACATCCTCGCGGTAGTGCCAGCAGCGCTCGCACTTGACCGCGGAGGACGGCGTCACGGTGATCGCCAGCTCGGCGCCATCCACGACCGTGACGGCCGAGGTGATGGTGACGAACCGCAGATCCTCACCCAGCGAGCGCAGCAGCGCCGCGTCATCGGCGCCTGCCGTGATCTGCAGCGTGGCCTGCAGCGACGCACCCACCTGGCCGGCAGCGCGCAGCGCCTCGATCTCCTTGTTGGCCGTGTCGCGGATCGCGCGGATGCGCGACCACTTGGCCAGCAGCGCCTCGTCCGGCGTGGTGAACTTCCAGAAGGTCTCGAAGAAGATCGAGCCCTGGTTGGCCGCACCGGCCAGCACCGGCCAGGCCTCCTCGGCGGTGAAGCTCAGGAACGGCGCCATCCAGCGCAGCATCGCCTGGCTGATCTGCCACAGCGCGGTCTGCGCGCTGCGCCGCGCCAGGCTCTTGGGCGCGGTGGTGTAGAGGCGATCCTTCAGCACGTCCAGGTAGAAGGCGCCCAGGTCCTCGGAGCAGAAGACCTGCAGCTTGGCCACCACCGGGTGAAACTCGTAGACGTCGAAGTGGCGCAGGATCTCGGCCTGCAGCTCGGCCGCGCGGTCCAGCGCCCAGCGGTCGATCTCCAGCAACTGAGCGGGCGGCACGGCGTCCACCGCGGGGTCGAAATCCGAGGTGTTGGCCAGCAGGAAGCGCAGCGTGTTGCGGATGCGGCGGTAGCCGTCCACCACGCGGGCGAGGATCTTGTCGTCGATGTTGAGGTCGCCCGAGTAATCGGTGCTGGCCACCCACAGGCGCAGGATCTCGGCGCCGAGCTTGTCGGTCACCTGCTGCGGCACCACGGTGTTGCCCAGGCTCTTGCTCATCTTGCGGCCCTGGCCGTCGGTGGCAAAGCCGTGCGTGAGCAGGCCCTTGTAGGGCGCGCGGTCGTAGATGGCGCAGCCCAGCAGCAGCGAGCTGTGGAACCAGCCGCGGTGCTGGTCGTGGCCTTCCAGGTAGAGGTCGGCCTCGGGGCCCTGGGCATGGAAGGCGCCGTTCGGGTAGGCGTGCGCATGGCTGCCACGCAGCACGTGCCAGAAGGTGGATCCTGAATCGAACCACACCTCCAGGATGTCGGTGCTCTTGACGTAGTGCTGCGCGTCCTCGGCGCCCAGCACCTGCTCAGCGGTGGTGCGGCTCCAGGCCTCGATGCCGCCGCGCTCGACGATGTCGGCGGCCTGGTCCAGGATCTCCATGGTGCGCGGGTGCAGCTCGCCGGTGGCCTGGTGCAGGAAGAAGGGCAGCGGCACGCCCCAGCTGCGCTGGCGCGAGATGCACCAGTCGGGCCGGTTGGCGATCATGTCGCGCAGGCGGGCCTGACCGTTCTCGGGGTAGAAGGCCGTGTGGTCGATCGCGTCCAGCGCCAGCTGGCGCAGCGTGCGCGGTGCCTTGTCCTTGGTGAACACGCCCTCGCCCTCGTCCATGCGGACGAACCACTGCGCCGCGGCGCGGTAGATCACCGGCGTCTTGTGGCGCCAGCAGTGCGGGTAGCTGTGGGTGATGCGCTGCGTGGCGAACAGGCGATCGCTTTGCGCCAGCACCTCCAGGATGCGCGGCACGGCCTTCCAGATGTGCTCGCCGCCGAAGAAGGGCAGCTTGTCCACATAGACGCCATGGCCTTGCACCGGGTTGAGGATGTCGTCGTAGGCCAGGCCGTGGGCCACGCAGCTGTTGAAGTCGTCCACGCCATAGGCCGGGGCCGAGTGGACGATGCCGGTGCCGTCGCTGGCGGTGACGTAGTCGGCCAGGTACAGCGGGCTGAGGCGCCGGTAGCTGTACTTGCCGCCCTGATCGGCCGTGACGGTGTCGTGCAGCGGGTGGCGGAACACCAGGCCCTGGAGCGCTTCGCCCTTCGCAGTGGCGATGACCGTGCCCTCCAGGCCGTAGCGCTGCAGGCAGGCCTCGACCAGCGACTCGGCCAGCAGCAGCACGCCACGCGGCGTGTCGACCAGCGCGTAGCTCAGCTCGGGGTGGGCGTTGAGCGCCTGGTTGGCGGGGATGGTCCAGGCGGTGGTGGTCCAGATCAGCACGAAGGCCTTCTTGCCACCGTCGCCGGGCAGCGCGGCCAAGCCGAAGGCGCGCGCCAGCGCCGCCGGGTCGTCGGCCTCGAAGGCCACGTCCAGCGTGTCGCTCTGCTTGTCGGCGTACTCGATCTCGAACTCAGCCAGCGAGCTGCCGCAGTCGAAGCACCAGTAGACCGGCTTGAGACCGCGGTAGACGAAGCCGCGCTCGATCACGCGCTTGAAGGCGCGGATCTGGCCGGCCTCGTTGGCCGGGTCCATCGTGCGGTAGGGCCGCTCCCAGTCGCCCAGCACGCCCAGGCGCTTGAAGTCGGCGCGCTGCTGCTCGATCTGCTCGGTGGCGTAGGCGCGGCTTCGGGCCTGCATGTCGTCACGCGTGAGCTTGCGGCCGTGCAGCTTCTCGATCGCGTTCTCGATCGGCAGCCCGTGGCAGTCCCAGCCGGGGATGTACTGGGCATCGAAGCCGGCCAGCTGGCGCGACTTGACGATCATGTCCTTGAGCACCTTGTTCAGCGCATGGCCGATGTGCAGCTGGCCGTTGGCATAGGGCGGGCCGTCGTGCAGCACGAACAGCGGCGCACCCTGGCGGGCCTCGCGCAGGCGCTGGTACAGGCCGTTCTGGTTCCAGTCGGCCACCCAGCCCGGCTCGCGCTTGGGCAGGTCGCCGCGCATCGGGAACGGGGTGTCGGGCATGTTCAGCGTGGCGCGGTAGGCGCCGCCGTCGGCGTCACGCTTGGGAGAGGTCTTGTCGTTCATGGCGGGGGGCGGCACGCGGCGGGCGCGCGCTGGGCGGAAACGGGGGAGGGCACCGGCGGCCGCCGGCGGGGCAGGGCGCGGCCGCGGGCCACGCGCAGGGCATCAGCCGCGGCGAATTCGGTCGCGCGTGGTCTGGCGGCGCGTGCAGGCATGCACGCACGGCAGGTGGCGGGAGGCGAGCTTCGGGCCCATGGTGGGCCGATTCTACCGCCCGGGGCCGCTGGCGCGGGCGAACCAGTCGCGCGCGTCGGCCACGTCCTTGGCGATGCCGGCCTGCAGCGCTTCAAGCGAGGGGTAGCGCAGCTCGTCGTGCAGCTTGTGCAGCAGGTCGACCTGCAGGATGCGGGCATAGCCGCCGTCGATGGCCACGCCGGCCGGCCACTCCAGGCAGTGCACTTCCAGCAGCACCCGACCGGCGTCCTCCACCGTGGGCCGCACGCCCAGGCTGGCCACGCCGGGCAGCGGCTTGTCGGCCAGGCCATGCACCTGCACGACGAAGATGCCCTGCGCCGCCGGCAGCCTTGAGGGGAAGCGCAGGTTCAGCGTGCGAAAGCCCAGGTCGCGGCCCAGCTTGCGGCCATGCACCACATGGCCGGTGATCGCGTAGGGCCGGCCCAGCAGCCGGGCGGCGCGGGTCATGTCGCCGGCGGCCAGGGCCTCGCGCACGGCCGAGCTGGACACGCGCAGGCCATGCACCTCGTAGCTCATCATGCGCGCCACATCAAAGCCCAGGCGGCTGCCTTCGGCATCGAGCAGGGCATAGTCGCCGGCGCGTTTGGCACCGAAGCGAAAGTCATCGCCCACCAGCACGTAGCGGGTGTTCAGGCGGCGCACCAGCACGTCCTCGATGAAGGCCAGCGGCGGCATGCTGGCCAGCGCCTCATCAAAGCGCAGCAGCACCACCTCGTCGACGCCGCAGCGCTCCAGCTCCTGCAGCTTGTCACGCAGCGTGGCGATGCGCCGCGGCGCCAGCTCGGGCTGGCCGGCGCGGGCAGCAAACCAGTCGCGCGGGTGCGGCTCGAAGCTCATCACCACGCTGCGCAGGCCGCGGTGGCGGGCTTCGTTGTTGAGCAGCGCCAGCATCGCCTGGTGGCCGCGGTGCACGCCGTCGAAGTTGCCGATGGTCAGCGCGCAGCCGGCGCCGGAAGGATCAGGAATATGGCCGCGGTGGACTCGCATGGGCGCGGATTATCCCCGCCGCAGGTGGCGCGCCACGACCAGCGCCAGGCGCTCTCGGGTGAAGGGCTTGGCCAGGTAGTCGTCCATGCCGGCGGCCAGGCAGACTTCGCGGTCGCCGGCCACCGCGTTGGCGGTCAGCGCCACCACCGGCACGCGCAGCAGGCGGTTGGCCTGCTCGATCTGGCGCCAGCGCCGCGTGGCCTCCCAGCCATCCAGCACCGGCATCTGGCAGTCCATCAACACCACCTGCGGCCGCTGCTGCTGCAGCGCCTGCAGGGCCTGGACGCCATCGCGCGCCTCGCGCACCGTCAGGCCCAGGCTTTCCAGCATGCTGCGGGCCACCAGGGCGTTGACCTCGTTGTCCTCGACCAGCAGCACCTCGCCGTTCAGCAGGCTGGGCGCTTGCGGGTCGGTGGCATCCTCGGGTTCCGCGCCTTGCGCCGCGGGCGCATCCAGCGTGAAGTGGAACTGCGCCCCCTGTCCGGGGCGGCTGCTGGCCACCAGATTGCCGCCCATGGCGCGTGCCAGCTGGCGCGAGATGGTCAGGCCCAGGCCGGTGCCGGCGGCGCCACGGCCATCGTCGCCCCGCTCGAAGGGCTCGAAGATGCGTTCCAGCAGCGCCGGGGCGATGCCGCGGCCACTGTCGGTGACGATGAACTGCAGCTGCTCGCCGCGCTGGGCCAGCGTCAGGCGCACCTCGCCCTGCTCGGTGAACTTCAGCGCATTGCCGATCAGGTTGTGCAGCACCTGCCGCACGCGCGGCGCGTCCAGCATCACCCGTGACGACACCCCGGGCTCGATGCTGCATTGCAGCCTCAGGCCTCGCGCCGCGGCAATGGGTTGCAGCAAGCCGGTGACCTCGCGCACCAGCTGCGCCGGCTCGGCGGGCTCGGGGTGCAGCTCGAAGCGGCCGAACTCGATGCGCGAGACGTCCAGCAGGTCCTCGATCAGCGTCAGCAGGTGCCCGGCCGATTGCTGCACCACCATCAGCCGCTCGCGTGCCTGGGGCTGCGGCTCCGCATCGACCAGCAGCTCGGTCATGCCCATGATGCCGTTGAGGGGGGTGCGCAGCTCGTGGCTGACGGTGGCCAGAAAGCGGCTCTTGGCGCGGCTGGCCTCTTCCACGCGGCGCAGCGCGGTCTCGCGCTCGTCGGCGATCGCCGCGTTCTCGAAGCGCAGGCGCAGCAACTCGGTCTTGTGCAGGTAGGCGCGTCGCGATTCACCCAGCAGCACGGCGAAGTAGATGGTGATGCCACCGGCCATCAGCCAGGTCACGTCGCCCCGGTCCTGCCACAGCTCGTGGGCCACGATGGGCAGCAGCACGCCGCTGAGGAAGAGCACCACGTGGCTGGCATGGCTGGTCAGCGTGAACACGCCGATGGCCGCCACGCCGACCAGACCGGCCAGCAGCGAGCCGTCGAGCAGCAGATTGGGCGAGGGCACGAACAGCGGCCAGGCCAGACCCCAGGTCAGGCCGTCGATCACCACACCGGCCAGGTGGCGGTGGTGCCAATGGCGCGGTTTCGCGCGGCGATCGGTTGAGCGCGTGAACAACCAGGCATCCAGCGCACGCAGCCCGATGATCAGCGTCTTGGCCAGCAACCAGCCACCGGCCAGCCAGGGGCCGGCGCCCGGGTGAAAGGCCCAGGCCAGGAGCACCGCGAACAGCACGCCGCCGGCCAGGGCCTGCGGGGTGTTGGCGTACAGGGTCTCGATGCGGTCGGCCTCGATCAGGCGGTCGATCTCGGCCGCGTCCACCGTGGTCGAGGCCGCGCTCAGCGAGGGCTGGAAGCGGGGCGGCTGGAACATTCAGCCCTCCGGCGGCAGCGCCAGCACCGTGGCGGCGTCGGTCCAGGTCCAGCCGCCCGGGGGCAAATCGACCGGCAGCGCCAGGCCGCCGAAGCGGCTGCGGTGCAGGCCCTCCACGCGGTTGCCCACCGCGGCCACCATGCGCTTGACCTGGTGGTACTTGCCTTCGGTCAGCGTCAGGCGCAGCGCGTGCGTGCCGCTGGCCTGGCAGGCGGCAGCACGCACCGGCGCCGGGTCGTCGTCCAGCACCACGCCGGCCAGCAGGCGTGCCAGCATGCTGTCGTCGACCGAGTGCTTGCAGGCCACCTCGTAGACCTTGGGCACATGGTGCTTGGGCGAGGTGAGGCGGTGGATCAGCGCACCATCGTCGGTCAGCAGCAGCAGGCCGGTGGTGTCCTCATCGAGCCGGCCTATCGGCTGCACGCCGCGGCTGCGCAGCGGTGCCGGCAGCAGCGTCATCACGCTGGGGTGGTGGCGTGGCTTCTGCGAGCACTCGTAGCCGGCCGGCTTGTGCAGCAGCACCAGCGCCTTGGCGTGGTAGGGCCAGGGCTTGCCTTCGACCTCCAGCACCAGGCCGTCGGTGGGCAGGTCCTCGGCGGGGTCGTCCAGGACACGGCCCTGGTGGCGCACCAGGCCGGCCCAGACCAGACCTTCACAGGCGCGCCGGGTGCCGAAGCCCTGGCTGAACAGGATCTGGGCGAGCTTCATCCCGGCCTCGTGCGGGAGGACGGGGTGGCGGAAGAGGGCGCGTGCCGATCGGGCATGCGCCGATGCTAATGCGAATCGGCGCCTTTACCCGGTCACGCTCATGCAAAGACGCCTGCGCTGTCCTGCATTCTTGACGAGACTTCACCCAGGTGGTGCAGCGTGTCGCCGTACTGCATCTCCAGCATGGTCAGGCGCTTGAAGTAGTGGCTGCCCACGTACTCGTCGGTCACGCCGATGCCGCCGTGCAGCTGCACGCATTGCTGGCCGATGTAGCGCGCGGACTGGCCGATCTGCACCTTGGCCTGGCTGATCGCGCGGCGGCGCGCGGCGTCGGGCTCGCCCAGCTTGAGGCTGGCGAAGTAGCTCATCGAGCGCGCCAGCTCCAGCTGCATCTTCACGTCAGCGATGCGGTGGCGCAGCGCCTGGAAGCTGGCCAGCGTGACGCCGAACTGCTTGCGCGTGTTCATGTACTCCACCGTCAGCGCGGTCAGGCGCTCCATCAGGCCCACGCCCTCGGCGCAGACCGCGGCGATGCCGATGTCCACCGCGCGGCTCAGCACGCCGAAGCCGTCGTCGGTGATCAGCGCGGCGGGCGTGCTGGCCAGCGTCAGCTCGGCAGCGCGGGCGCCATCCTGCGTGGGGTAGCCGCGCACCGCCAGGCCGCCAGCGTCGCGCTCGACCAGGAACAGGCCGATGCCGGATTCGTCAGCCGCCGCCCCGCCCAGGCGCGCCGGCACGATGAAGGCGTCGGCCTCGTCGCCGGCCGGTACCACGCTCTTGGCGCCGCTGAGCACCCAGGCCTCGCCCTGGCGGGTGGCACGCGTGTCCACGCGCCGCAGCTGGTAACGCGCGGCGCGCTCCTGGTGCGCCAGCACCACCAGCGCCGAGCCGTCGGCGATGCGCGGCAGCCAATCGGCCTGCAGCGCCTCGGGGGCGGCGGCCAGCAGGGCCGGCGCCACCAACGCGCCATGCACCAGCGGCGCGTTGACCAGGCCGCGGCCCAGCTCTTCCATCACCACCATCGCCTCGACCGGGCCGAAGCCCATGCCGCCCATGGACTCGGGCACGGCCAGGCCGGTCAGGCCCAGCTCGGCCAGTTCGGTGTAGACCGCGCGCGCTGCGCCGCCGGCCTTGGCCAGCGCGTGGCGGCGCTCAAAGCTGAAGCCCTTGTCGACCCAGCGGGCCACGGCCTCGCGCAGCGCGTTCTGGTCGTCGGTGAAATCGAAATCCATGTCAGGCTCCCAGAACCGTTTGAGAGACGATGTTGCGCTGCACTTCGTTGCTGCCGCCGTAGATCGTTGTCTTGCGCATGTTGAAGTACACGCTGGCCAGCGGCGCGCAGTGCGCGGCGCCGACCTGGTCGCCCTGCCAGCCAGCCTCCATGGCCTCGTGGATGAAGGGCAGGCTGTAGGGGCCGGCAGCCTGCATCATCAGCTCGGCGTAGCGCTGCTGGATCTCGCTGCCGCGGATCTTCAGCAGGTCGGCGATGTCCAGGCTCTGCTTGCCGCTCTTCTCCGCCGAGAGCACCCGCAGCACCAGCATCTCCAGCGCCACGATGTCCACCTCCAGCAGCGCGATCTGGTCGCGGAAACGCGCATCGTCGTAGACGCCTTCGGCCCTGGCGATGCGCTTGAGCCGCTCCAGCTCGCGCTTGGCGCGGTTGACGTCGGCGATGTTGGTGCGCTCGTGGGCCAGCAGGTGCTTGGCGTAGGTCCAGCCCTTGTTCTCTTCGCCGATCAGGTTCTCGGCCGGGACCTTCACGTTGTCGAAGAAGACCTCGTTGACCTCGTGCTCGCCGTCGAGCGTGATGATCGGCCGCACCGAGACGCCCGGGCTCTTCATGTCGACCAGCAGGAAGCTGATGCCGGTCTGCGGCTTGCCTTCGTTGCTGGTGCGCACCAGGCAGAAGATCCAGTCGCCATGCTGGCCCAGCGTGGTCCAGGTCTTCTGGCCGTTGACCACGTAATGGTCTCCCTGGCGTTCGGCGCGCGTCTTCACCGAGGCCAGGTCCGAGCCCGAGCCCGGCTCGGAGTAGCCCTGGCTCCACCACACCTCGCCGCTGGCGATGCCGGGCAGGAAGCGCTGCTGCTGCTCGGGCGAGCCGAAGGCCATGATCACCGGCGCCACCATCACCGGCCCGAAGGGCACGATGCGCGGCGCGCCGGCCAGCGCGCACTCTTCCTCGAACAGGTGCTTTTGCACCGCGTTCCAGCCCGGGCCGCCAAACTGCTTCGGCCAGCCATAGCCCAGCCAGCCCTGGGCGCCCAGGATGCGGGCCCAGCGCTGCATGTCGTCCTTGGACAGGCGCAGCGCATTGAGCACCTTGTGGCGGATGTCGTCGGGCAGGTGGGTGGCCACCCAGTCGCGCACCATCTGCCGAAAGCCCAGTTCTTCGGGCGTGAAATTGAGGTCCATGGCTGGTCTCCAGTTCAGCCCCGGTTTTTAGCACGATCGTTCGATTTGGTCTTGTCCCGACCGTGACAGAGACAGGGCGGGTTTGCCCGGGGGGTGGCTCAAGTCGCCTGGGGCGGCGCCGACAACCGCACAGGTGGCGCACGCCGCGCCCCTCACCCCCCAGGAGTCCACCCATGCCGATGTCCGACAAGTACTTCGCCAACCCGGCCGCCCTGCCGTCGATGCCCGAGGTGGCCCACCGCCTGCTCAAATCCTTCGAGCGCGAGGACCTGGGCATGCAGCAGCTGGCCGACCTGATCGCCCAGGACCAGGGCCTGTCCGTCAAGCTGTTGCGGCTGGCCAATTCGGCGCGCTACAGCCCGCGCCATGCGATCGCCTCGATCAAGGACGCGGCGATGGTGATCGGCCTGGGCGGCCTGCGCGACCTGGCGCTGGCGGCCTGCGTGGCCGGCGCCTTCCCCAAGGTGACGGGCTTCGACCGGCTGAAGTTCTGGCGCCAATGCCTGGCCACCGCCGGCCAGGCGCGGCTGCTGGCGCATTCCAGCGACGTCGACCCCGACACCGCCTACCTGGCTGGTCTGGTGATGCGCACCGGTGAGCTGTTGATGCTGATGGCCGACCCCGAGGCGGTGGCGCTGGCCGAATCACGCGCGCTGTCGCCCGACAGCCTGCTGGACCATGAGCGCCAACTGCTGCAGTGCACCCACCTGGAGGTCACGGCCGAGCTGGCGCGGCGCTGGAAGTTTCCCGACACCATGGTTCACGCGCTGCGCGCCGCCGAGGATCCGCTGGCGGTCAAGCCTTTCTCGCGCCTGGGCGCGGTGCTGCGCCTGGCCAGCGTGATGGCCGAGGCCGGCGAGGCCGGCCTGCCGCCGCTGACCACGCTGGTCGACACGCAAGGCCCGCTGGTCGAGCACCTGCATCTGGACCTGGAATGGCTGGGCCACCGCATGGCCCCGCATGACACGCTGACCCTGGGCGTGGAGCAGTTGCTCCACTGAACGCGGGCGCTTGACGCCAGCGGGGCGCCGGCTCAGAGCCCGGCGTCAATCAACGCCAGTTGATCGCGTGCGTACTGCTGGTCGCCCGCGTCGCTCAGGCGTTCGGCGCGCTCCGCCATCGCGGTGCGCGCCTGCTGCGCGGCGCTGCGGTCCCGGGCCGCCAGCGCGGCAAAGGCCATCGCCTGCCAGGCAAAACAGAACTCGAAGTCATCGCCGCCATGCACCTGGCAGGCGGCCAGCGTGGCCTGGGCATGGCGCAGCGCTTCGTGGCCCTGGCCGGCCGAGGCATGGCACATGGCCAGCAGCCAATCGGCGCGTTCCACTTCCAACCAGCCACCCACGTCGCTCCAGGCGGCACGCGAGCGGGTGGCGGCTTCCAGCATCAGCGCCACCGCGGCCGGGTCGGCGGGGGACCTCAGCGTGTCGCGGATGTCCGAGGCCAGGTTGTTGGCCAGCGCGGCGATCGCGCGGCGCACCGGGGGGTCGGTGTCGGCCTCGGCGGCGCGGGCGGTGGCCAGGTCCAGCAGGCGCCGGGCGCCCTCGATGTCGCCCTGCCGGGCGCGGCCCAGCGCCGGGTTGGCGTGGGCGCGCACCCGTTCGGCCGGCGGCAGCAGGGCCAGGTCGGGGTCATCGCCCGCCAGCAGCGCCAGCGCCGCCTCACCGCGCGCCAGGGCCACCGCCAGCGACGGCGCCCGGGCCTGCAGCGGCGCGACCAGCGCCATCATCCGGCGCACCCAGTCGCCGTCGGCCAGGTGGCCCAGGCCGATGTGCTCGATCGCCCGCAGCGCCGACTCGAGCGAGCCGCTGTCGGCCTGGTCCAGCGTCGCCGGCAGGCCATCGGCGATCATGGCCGCCGCGCCGGCCGCGTCCTGGGCGTGGATCGCGAAGGCGCGGTCGGTCAGCTGGGTCAGGGCGTCCATGGCTCAGTCGCGGAAGTTCTGGAACTTCAGCGGTTGGTCGGCAAAGTCCTTCTTCAGCAGCGCAATCGCCTGCTGCAGGTCATCGCGGTTCTTGCCGGTGACGCGGACCTCGTCGCCCTGCACGCTGGCGGCCACCTTGAGCTTGCTGTTCTTGATGGCGCCGGTGAGCTTCTTGGCCAGGTCGGCCTCGATGCCGGCCTTGATCTTGTACGTCTGGCGCACCTTGTCGCCGCCGATCTTCTCGAGCTTGCCGCTCATGTCCAGGTAATTGATCGTCACGCCCTGCTTGGTGAGCTTGCCCACCAGCACCTGGCTGACCTGCTCGATCTGGAAATCGGAGTCGCCCAGCAGCTCGATCTGCTTGTCCTTCTCCTTCAGCTCGAGCGCGGCGGCCGTGCCCTTGAAGTCGAATCGGGTGGCGATTTCCTTCTGGGCATTGGCCACCGAATTCTTGATGGCCACCATGTCGGGTTCCAGGACGGCGTCGAAGCTGGGCATGATTGTTCTGAATGGGCAGCAAAAACGCGGAAAATTCTGCCATGCAATTCGAGACTGCCGTATCCCTCAAGCCCTACAACAGCTTTGGCCTGCCGGCCCAGGCGGGGCGGCTGGTGCGCATCCGCAGCGAGGCTGATGTGCGCGCGGTGGTCGACCACCCCGACATGGGCCGCGCGCCGCGCTTCATCCTGGGCGGTGGCTCCAATGTCATCCTCACGCGCGACATGCCCGAGCTGGTACTGAAGGTCGAGGTGCCGGGCCTGCGCCTGCTGCGCGAGACCGCCGACGACTGGATCATCGAGGCCGGCGCCGGGGTGCCCTGGCACACCCTGGTGGCCTGGACGCTGGACCAGGGCTGGCCGGGGCTGGAGAACATGGCGCTGATCCCCGGCACCGTGGGCGCCGCGCCGGTGCAGAACATCGGCGCCTACGGACTGGAGCTGAAAGACCGCTTTGAGTCGCTGGACGCGGTGGACCTGGTCACCGGCCGTACCGTGACGCTGCGCCACGAGATCTGTGCCTTCGGCTACCGCGACAGCGTGTTCAAGCGCGAGCTGGCCGGCAAGAGCCTGATCACCCGGGTGCGCCTGCGCCTGCCCAAGGCCTGGCAACCGATGCTGGGCTACCTGGACCTGAGCCGCAAGGCCGAGGAGACTGGCATCGCGGCGCCCGACGCCCGCACCATCTTCCAGTGGGTCTGCGACATCCGCCGCGCCAAGCTGCCTGACCCGGCGCAGATCGGCAATGTGGGCAGCTTCTTCAAGAACCCGGTGGTCAGCGCCGAGCAGTGCCGCGACATCATCGCCCGCGACCCGCACATCGTGCACTACCCGATGGACGACGGCAGTTTCAAGCTGGCGGCGGGCTGGATGATCGACGCCTGCGGCTGGAAGGGCAAGTCGATCGGACACGCCGGCGTCTACGAGAAGCAGGCGCTGGTGCTGGTCAACCGCGGCGGCGCGGTGGGCTCGGAAGTCCAGACGCTGGCCCGGGCGATCCAGGAAAGCGTCTACGGCCGCTTCGGCATCCGGCTGGAGCCGGAGCCGGTGATGGTCTGACCGACCGGTTCAGCCCGCCGCGGGCGCCGGTGCCGCTGCGGCCGCCAGCAGCCCCAGGCGCTGGGCCAGCGCACGGCTGTCACGGCGCAGGGCCTGCAGGCGCTGGCGGTGCTCGGCCGCGCGGGTGGCGTCCAGCTGGGCGGCCTCCAGCTCGATCTGCTCGGCGGCTTCGGCCAGTGCGCGCAGCCCCAGCAGGTGGGCCGCGCCCTTGTACTGGTGGGCCTGGTAGGCCAGGGCCTGCGGGTCCAGGGTCTGCAGCGCGGCGTCCATCAAGGCCTGGCTGCCCACGTCATCGGCCAGGAAGTCGCGCAGCAGCGGCGCGTAGCTGTCCACACCCAGCAGCTGGGTCAGCTCGCGCATCGAGGTCAGGCCCAGCGTTTCGTCGGCGGTGCGGCCGCTGTCGGCGGCCGGCGGTCGCGGTGCCGGCGGATCGGTCAAGGGGGCCGGGCCGGTGGTGTCCAGCGGGCTGCCCCCGTGGCGCGCCAGCAGCTGGGCCAACTGCTCCCAGCGGAAGGGCTTGGGCAGGAAGTCGTCCATGCCGGCGTCGAGCGCGCGCTCGCGCGCCGGGCCCAGGGCATCGGCGCTCAGCGCAATGATGCGCACGCGGGCCAGCGGGCCGCTTTTCAGGCGGATCAGGCGTGTGGCCTCCAGGCCGTCAATGCCGGGCATCTGCAGGTCCATCAGGATCAGGTCGGGCGGCTTGCGCTCGGCTTCGCGCACCACCGATTCACCGTCCACCGCGAAGCGCGCCTGGTGGCCCAGCCGGGTCAGCAGCGCCGAGACGTAGATGCGGTTGATCGCATGGTCCTCGGCCACCAGCACGTCCAGCGGACGGTCGGTGATCGGGTGGCTGGGCAGGCCGGGCGGGGTGGGTTCGGGCGGCGGCGCCGAGGTGGGCGGCAGCGGCAGCTGCACCTCGAAGCGGCTGCCCTGACCAGGCCGGCTGACCACGGTGATGTCGCCGCCCATCAGCCGCGCCAGCGTGCGCGAGATCTCCAGCCCCAGGCCGGTGCCGCCGTAGCGGCGGGCGATGCTGGCATCGGCCTGCGTGAAGCGCTGGAACAGGCGCGACAGCGTGGCCGCGTCCATGCCGATGCCGGTGTCCTCGACCGAGATCAGCAGCCCCGCGCCCGGGCCAGGGGCGGGGCGCACCTCCAGGTCGATGCGGCCACGGGCGGTGAACTTGATCGCGTTGGACAGCAGGTTGAACAGGATCTGCTTGACCCGCCGCGCATCGGCCAGCCGCCACTCGGGCAGGCCGGGCGCGTTGCGCACCGTCAGCGTCAGGCCCTTGGCGCGCGCCGGCGGGCCCATGACGGTGCGCACCTCGTCCATCAGGCGCGGCATGTGGACCGGTTCGGGGTGGATGTCGAGCTTGCCGGCCTCGAGCTGCGACAGGTCGAGGATGTCGTCCAGGATGGCCAGCAGGTGCTGGGCCGAGTCGCGCGCAGTGCGCACGAAGCCGGTCTGCTCGGCATCCAGCCGGGTGTCATCGAGCAGCGAGAGCATGCCCAGCAGGCCGTTGAACGGCGTGCGCAGCTCGTGGCTCATGGTGGCCAGGAAGGCGCTCTTGGCCTGGTTGGCGCGGTCGGCGGTCTCGCGGGCGGCCTGCAGGCCCTCGGCCAGCGCCGCCAGCTCGCGTTCGCGCCGCGCCGCGGTGCGCCACAGATGCACCACGATCAGGCCAAAGACCAGGGTCATCAGGCTGAGGAAGGCGGTCAGCCCGATGCCCAGGTGCAGCCGGTCGCGGATGGTCTGGCCGCGCTCGACATTGTGCTTTGCCACGCGCAGTGTGGCGGCCTCGGCCAGCTCGTGCAGCGCGGGTGACAGCGGGGCCAGCTCACCCAGCAGCTCGCGCAGCTCGTCCACCGCCAGCGGCTCGCGATTGAGCCACTCGTCGCCATGCTGGACCACGCGCAGCAGCGTGGCCCAGGTGTGCATCGGGCCGGGGTCGTCAGGGGCAATGCCGGGCGGCGGGATGGTCGGGTCGGCGTCGGCCTGCAGCGCCCGCACGCGGCTGGCGAAGGTGGCCTGCAGGCGGCGCAGCAGGCGGGCGTGCTCGGCGCTGGGCTGGTCGATGGTGGCGCGCAGGGCCTCGCGCAGTTGGAGGTGGTCGCTCTCCAGCTGCAGGTAGACCCAGGAGGCCTGCTCGTCGGCCTGGCGGACCTGCGAGCCCACCTGGTCGAACTGGCGCCACTGCACCCAGGCCACGCCGGCAAAGGTGGCCACCAGCACGGCGCCCAGCAAGGCCACCCAGCGGCCCCGGGCCAGCAGCCCGCCCGCGGCACCGGGCAGCAGACGACCGTGGCTCATGGGCAGGGCGCCCGGGGGCAGGGCGAATCGGCAAGGACGCAGGGCATGGCGGGCACTCGGGCGGTGAAAGCCCATGAACTGCCGGGCGTGGCGGATTCTAGGGGCTGTCTCCCACGAGACAGCTTCTGCGGGTGCGACCGTATCGCGGCAGGGTCGCTTCGCCGTTAGCCTTCACGCCGATGCAAGGAGTCTGAGCATGCAGCCTGCCGACCGCCCCCACCACGCCCACTGGCCCAGGCGCCTGCCGCGCGCGCTGATCATCCCTGAGACCACGCTGTGGTTCAACCTCGAGGTCTCGGCCGCGCGCTATCCCGACAAGCCGGCCTTCCTGTTCTTCGGTGAGGCGCTGAGCTACCGCCAGTTGCAGGCCCAGTCCACTGCGCTGGCGGGCTGGCTCGAGGCGCAGGGCGTGCAGCGCGGCGACCGGGTGGCGATCTTCCTGCAGAACTGTCCGCAGTTCATCGTCGCCTTCTACGCGGTGATGCGCCTGGGCGCGGTGGTGGTGCCGGTCAACCCGATGAACCGGGTGGACGAGTTCGGCCACTACATCACCGACCCGGATACGAAGGTGGTGGTGTGTGCCGCTGATGGTGCCGAGATCGTCGCCAGCGCCAACGCCGCGCTGCCCGAATCCCAGCGCCTGCGCGCGATCCTCGTGACCCGCTACGCCGACGCGCTGCCCGCGATCATCGAGCCCGATCTGGTGCCCGCCCCTGCGGTGGAAGCCTGGCTGCGCGCCGATCCACCGCTGCCCGCCAGCCCCACGCCGATCACCCGCTGGGCCGATGCGCTGGCCGCCGGCCTGGCCCCGGCCCAGCCGCCCAGCGGCCACGCTGATGACCTGGCGCTGCTGCCCTACACCTCGGGCACCACCGGGCTGCCCAAGGGGTGCATGCACACCCACCGCACGCTGATGCCCAATGTCATCGGCGGCGGCCTGTGGGGCCACACCAGCGCCGAGACGGTCAGCCTGGGCGTGGTGCCGATGTTCCACATCACCGGCATGCTCTACAACGTACTGGGGCCGGTGTACGGCGGCACCACGGTGGTCATCCTGCCGCGCTGGGACCGCGAACTGGCCGGGCGGCTGATCTCGCGCTACAAGATCACGCACTGGACCTGCATCCCGACGATGATCATCGACCTGTTCGCCAGCCCGAACTACAAGAGCTTTGACCTCTCGTCCTTGAGCTTCCTGAGCGGCGGCGGCGCGGCCATGCCGCAGGCGGTGGCCGAGCGGCTGCAGGCCGAGTTCGGCATCACCTTTGCCGAGGGCTACGGCCTGACCGAGACCGCCGCGCCCAGCCACGCCAACCCGCCCGAGCGCGCCAAGCTGCAGTGCCTGGGCATGCCGATCTACGGCGTGGACAGCCGCGTGGTCGACCCCGAGACCCTGCAGGAGATGCCCACGGGCGAGACCGGCGAGATCGTCACCCACGGCCCGATGGTCTTCAAGGGCTACTGGAAGCACCCCGAGGCCACCCGTGCCGCCTTCATCGAGATCGACGGCCAGCCCTTCTTCCGCACCGGCGACCTGGGCCGCATGGACGAAGACGGCTACTTCTTCATCACCGACCGCTTGAAACGCATGATCAACGCCAGCGGCTTCAAGGTCTGGCCCAGCGAGGTGGAACTGCTGCTGTACCGCCACCCGGCAGTGGCCGAGGCCTGCGTGATCGCCGCCAAGGACGCCTACCGCGGCGAGACGGTGAAGGCGGTGATCGTGCTGCGCCCCGATGCGGTGGGCCGAACCACCGAGCAGGACATCATCACCTGGGCCCACGAGCACATGGCGGCCTACAAGGCGCCGCGGGTGGTGGAGTTTGCCCAGGCGCTGCCCAAGTCGGGCTCGGGCAAGGTGATGTGGCGGCTGCTGCAGGAGAAGGAAGCCGCCGCCTGATCAGGGCAGCGTCGAGCCCGGCCGGTCGCGCGGGACCCGGGTCAGGTAGTCCTCGATGCTGGCCTTGTCCAGCGGTTTGAGCATCGCCCACCGCGTGTTGACGCGCCCGCCGGTGTCCACGCCCTCGCGCACCCGCAGCCGCTGGTAGCCCAGCTGGGTCCAGAAGCGCGTGGCGCGGGTGTTGGCCTGCACCACGCCCAGGCGCAGCCACAGCGCGCCTTGGCGCCGCGCCCAGTCCTCATAGGCGGCATGCCAGCGCTGGCCCACGCCGCGGCCGTGCAGCGCATCCACCAGCCACAGCAGGCCCAGGTGGCAGCAGCCGGGCGTGCCCAGGTCTTCGGTGATGACGGCCGTGCCTTGCAACTGGCCGGCCGCATCGAACAGGCCCAGCACCCGCTGCGCGCGCCAGCTCAGGTGCGGCGGCGGGCGCTCGTCGAACTCCTGCTGCGCCTCATCGGGCAGCGCATCGCGGCCGTTGACGGTGCGGAAGTAGAACGGGTTCGCGTTGAACAGGGCCTGCAGCGCCGGCACCTCGTCGGCGCGCAAGGGCCGCGCCGCCAGGTCGGCCGACGCGAACAGCGGCTCAGCCACCCCCTGCCTCGGCGCTCATCGCCTCGATCTGCTCGGACAACTCCAGCCAGCGCTCCTCCAGCATCGCCACCTCGGCGGCGACGTGGTTGAGCTGCCGGCCGGCCTCGGCCAGCTCAGGCCCGCTGATCGAGCCATCGACGATGCCGGCCTCCAGCTTGGCGCGCTCGGCGGCCAGCTTCTCCATCTTGCCGTCAATCTGCGCCAGCTCGTTGCGCAGCGGACGCGTCTTGCCGGCCAGCGCCTGGCGGGCGGCGGCGGCGGCCTTGCGGTCCTCGCGCGGCTTGATCGGCGCGGGCGGCGGGGCCACCACCGGTGCGGCAGCAGCAGCCTTCTTCGGCGCGGGCTGGGCCGGCTTGCCGGCGGCCACGCGCGCGGCCTCGCGGCTGCGCTCGACCAGCCAGCGCTGGTAGTCGTCCAGGTCGCCGTCGAAGGGCTTGAGCGCACCGTCGGCCACCAGCCAGAACTCGTCGCAGGTCTCGCGCAGCAGCGCGCGGTCGTGGCTGACCAGCATCACCGTGCCCTCGAACTCATTGAGCGCCATCGACAGCGCCTCGCGGGTGGTCAGGTCCAGGTGGTTGGTGGGCTCGTCCAGCAGCAGCAGATTGGGCTTTTGCCAGACCAGGCTGGCCAGCACCAGGCGGGCCTTCTCGCCGCCGCTGAGCGTGCCCACCGCCTGGTGCACCATCGCATCCAGAAAGCGGAACTGGCCCAGGAAATTGCGCAGCTCCTGCTCGGTGCCCGAGGGTCCGGTCGTGCGCGCCAGCCGCACCATGTGCTGCAGCGGCGTGTCGTCGGCGTGCAGCAGGTCCATCTCCTGCTGCGCGAAGTAGCCGATCGCCAGGCCCTTGCCCTCGGTCACCGTGCCCGCAAGCGCCGGCTGGGCGCGGGCAATGGTCTTGACCACGGTGGACTTGCCCTGGCCATTGGCGCCCAGGATGCCGATGCGCTGGCCGGCCAGCACGGTGCGGTCGATCCCGCGCACGATCACCTTGTCGCTGCCGTCCTCGCGGGCGGCGCGGTAGCCGCACTCGACATCACGCATGGCCAGCATCGGGTTGGGCAAGGACGGCGGCTCGCGGAACTCGAAGTTGAAGTCGCTGGCCGTCAGCACCGGCGCCAGCTTTTCCATCCGCGCCAGCGCCTTCACGCGGCTTTGCGCCTGCTTGGCCTTGGTGGCCTTGGCCTTGAAGCGGTCGATGAACTTCTGCAGGTGGGCGATGCGGTCCTGCTGCTTGGCAAAGGCCGCGGCCTGCTGCTCCAGCCGCTCGGCCCGCATTTCCTCGAAGGTGGTGTAGTTGCCGCCGTAGCGCAGCAGCTTGGCGTCTTCCAGGTGCAGCGTGACGGTGGTGATCGCGTCCAGGAACTCGCGGTCATGGCTGATCACCAGCAGCGTGCCGGGGTAGCGCTTGAGCCAGGCCTCCAGCCAGACCAGGGCGTCCAGGTCCAGGTGGTTGGTGGGTTCGTCCAGCAGCATCAGGTCGGCCGGGCACATCAGGCAGCGCGCCAGCTGCAGCCGCATGCGCCAGCCACCGGAGAAGCTGTTGACCGGCGCATCCAACTGCTCGGTGGTGAAGCCCAGGCCCAGCAGCAGCGCCTGCGCGCGGGCGCGGGCGTCAAACGCGCCAGCTTCTTCCAGCGACACATGGGCGTGGGCCATCGCCTCGCCGTCATCGGCGGCTTCGGCGGCCTCCAGCTCGGCCTGCGCCTCCATCAGCCGGGTGTCGCCCTGCAGCACGAATTCGGTGGCCGGGGTGTCGACCTCTGGCATGTGCTGGGCCACCTCGCCCATGCGCCACTTCGGCGGGATCTCGGCGTCGCCCGCATCGGCATGCAGCCGCCCGGCCAGCAGCGCGAACAGGCTGGACTTGCCAGCGCCATTGCGGCCCACCAGGCCGATCTTCTCGCCGGGGTTGAGCGTGACGGTGGCGCTGTCGAGCACCACCTTGACGCCGCGGCGCAGCGTGAGGTTGCGTAGGGTGATCATCTTGGGGGGGGGCGGGGCGCCGCCGGAGGGCAGCACCCGAGGGGGCCGGATTATCGGCTATCGTTCCACGGTGGCCGGGGCGCCGACACGGGGGAGCAGCGAATGAAGCTGAGCGAGTGGCTGGACCAGTGGAGCCTGAGTGGGCGCATGACCCTCGACACCAGGCTGTTCATCGTGGCGGGGCGCGACGACCTGACGCGCCAGCCCGGCGCTTGACACTGGCCGTGAACGCTCCACTGAACGGCCTGCGCGTCTTCATCAGCTACCCCCGCGGTGGCTGGACGCAGAGCCAGGCCCATAGCGCCGAGCGCCATCTGCGCGCGCTCGGTGCCGATGTGTTCCTCGACACCAACAGTGTGCGCGAAGGTGACGACAACGCCCTGAACCGGATCGAGGCCGGCCTGCGCCGTGCCCAGGTGGTGGCCTTCTTCGCCGGGCCGGACACCGAAGAGAGCGTGTGGCAGCAGCGCGAGGCCCGCCTGGCCGAGTTCCAGCACATCCCCATCGTGCTGGTGCAGACCTCGACCGTGCCGCCGCCGTGGTACCTGGGCGAGAAGCAGCCCGTCAATGGCACCAGCTCGCCAGAGCAATGGTTGCCTCGCCTGGCCGACGCCTTGCACAGCCAGGCGCGGGGCGCCCCGCGTGACGCGTCCGATGTGGCCGACCCGACAGCGCCGGCGGCCGGCCTGCGGCGGCTGGAGGTGGCCTACCTGGCCCACCACCTGGCCGTGGCCTTTGTTGACCGCCCCGGCCGCTATGTGGCCCTGCAGGCGCAGGCGCGTGCGTCGGCCTCGCCGCTGCGCAGCCGCAAGGACCTGCCCTTCAATGTGGACCTGGTCCTGCAACGCTTTCAGCCCGCCGAGCAAGGGGCCCAGACCCGCGAGCCCCAGGTCTATGCCGACGTACTGTCGGCCTACGCCGAGATCCTGGCCCGGCCTGGCCCGGCAGGCGCCCGGCTGGCGGTGCTGGGCGAGCCCGGCGCCGGCAAGTCCTTCTCGCTGGAGCGGCTGTTCTGTCACCTGGCCGACGCGGCACTGGCCGATGCCCAGGCCCCGCTGCCGCTGTTCGTGGCCCTGGGCGAGTGGACCCGCGCCGACCAGCGCTTCGACGACTTCCTCGAGACCCGCCTGCGCCCCCACGGATTGGATCTTCACTGGCAGACCCTGCGCGACGGCGGCCGAGCGGTGCTGCTGCTGGATGGCCTGAACGAGCTCCCGGTGTCGCAGCGCCTGCACAAGTCGGCCCAGGTGCTGGCGCTGGCGCAAGACCGCCGCTGGGCCGGGGTGATCGTCAGCTGCCGCGAGCGCGACTTTGCCGACCCGGCGCTGCGCCTGCCCTACGACACCTTGCACCTGCAACCGCTGACACCGCTGCAGGTGTGGAACTTCCTGCACCGCTGGGCCGAGCGCGATTGGCCACCCGAGCGGGCCGCCCAGGAGGCCCGGGCCAGGTTCTGGCAACTCGCCGCCGGCCCGGCCCTGGCCGACGCGGCGGCGCAGGTGTGGGCAGCTTGGCAGGGAGCCGGCGCCAGCCTGGCGCAGTTCTGGCAGGCGACCGAGGTGCCTCGGGATGATCCCGATGTCTTCAGCCAGACTGACATTGAGCAGGACGAGTTGTGGCGCGACTTGCGCGACAACCCACGCAGCCTGCTGCGTCTGGCCGCCAGCCCCTACTGGCTGACCCTGCTGGCCATGCTGCCCGAGGTGCCCTCAGCCCGGCAGCGCCTGGTGGACGGCTTCCTGACCATCGTCCACGAGCAAGGGGCGCGCCGTTGCCGTGCCCGGGGAGCGGCCAGCGAAGTCCCCGATGTCGACCGCTGGCGGCAAGCCCTGGAAGACACGGCGCTGCAACTGCAGGGCCTGGAGACCCAGGGGTCCACCGGCGCGCTGAGGCTGGGTGCGATGCGCCAGATCGGCAGACCGGCGGGGCCGGGCAGCGACGCCAGAACCCACCTGGTGCGGCTGGACCGGCCCAGCAGCCTCAGCGACGAGGCGCTGGAGTTCGCCATCGGCGTGCAGGTGCTCAAACAGGTTGGCGAGCAGATCGCCTTCACCCACCAACTGCTGCAGGAGGCGCTGTCGGCCACCGCGCTGGCCGACCTGGCACTGGCGGGCCACCTGCCGGCCAGCGCACTCTGGCCGCCCGATCGCTGGTGGCAGCGCACCGGCTGGGAGGTGGTGGCCGAGATGGCGGGCGAAAGCCTGGCCGGCCACCCGGACGGTGCCCTGGCCCTGGTGTCCTGGTTGGCGCGGGCGCAGCCAGAGGTGGCATCGCAGGCCTGGATCGCTGCCGGTCGTCCCACGCTGCCACCGGACCGTGCCGAGCAGATTCGCCATACCTGGTTTCCGCGTCTGACCACTGAAGCGGAACAGGCGCCCGAGGCGAGGCTGCACGCACGATCGGCCATTGGCCTGGCGCTGGGGCGTTTCAGCCTGGATCAACGGCCCGGCATCGGCGTGCGCGCCGATGGCCTGCCCGACATCGATTGGGTGCGTTTTGCCGACCAGCAGGGCTTCCTGTACCAAGGCCAGCGTCATCCGCCCCTGCCGGCTTTCGAGCTGGCCCGCTACCCGGTGACGCAGGCGCAGTTCCAGGCCTTCATCGACGACGGCGGCTACGCGGTCGACACGCCGTGGTGGAACGGCCTGGACCAGCGGTTGGATGCCCCAGCGGAAGCGGCCTGGGCCGAACCCAACGCGCCCCGTGTCACGGTCAGTTGGTTCGAAGCGGTGGCCTATTGCCGCTGGCTCAGCCACCGCCTGGGTGAGCCGATTCGCTTGCCTACTGAGAAGGAGTGGGAGCGTGCGGCAGCCGGCACCGAGGGCCGAAACTACCCCTGGGGCGCCGAATGGGACCCCAATCGGGTGAACGCCGAAGAACGCCTAGGCCGCACCTGTGCGGTCGGCCTGTTCCCTGAAGGAGCTAGGTCGGATGTGCATGACCTGATAGGCAACGTCTGGGAGTGGTGCCTGAACGAGTTCTACGACCCCGAACGGGTCGAGGTCGTCGGGAAGCAGTCGCGGGCACTACGCGGAGGATCTTGGTTCAACTCTGCCAGCTACGCGCGCGCGTCCGTCCGCGGCGACTACCGCCCCGGCTTCCGCGAAAGTGACATCGGGTTTCGGTTGTGTCGAGCGTCCCCCATCTAGTCCACTGACTTCGGTCGCTCTGGACACGGATCCCCTGTACTCTGGCAGCCCGCTGTCCATCTTTCGAAAGAGGGTTCTTTCACCAGGCCCCGTCGGGCTCCGCGGGATCAGTGGCGTGTGCTGCGCGGCGAGTCGTGGAACAACACGGCCGACAACGCGCGTGCGTCCAACCGCAACAACAACCACCCCGACAACCGCAACGACAACCGCAACGACAACATCGGGTTTCGGTTGTGTCGTGCGTCCCACATCCGGCATCGGCTGGCCAGGGCGTGCGCTTCACGCACCGCCGCTACGACCTGTTCAACCCCCACAACGGCGACATGCTGCTGCTGGGCTCGCTCAAGCCGTTCTGAGCAGCGCCTGCCGGGTGAGCAGCAGCACCTGGTCATCGCCCGCACTGGTCGGCAGCCACACCGCCTCCAGCCGCGGGAAGGCGGCCTCGAAGAAGGGCCGCTCGTGGCCGATTTCCAGCACCAACACGGCCTCGTCGGTCATGTGCTCGGCGGCCTGGGCCAGCAGCGGGCGGATGAAGTCCATGCCGTCGGTGCCGCCAGCCAGGTTGCCGCTCAGCGCTATCTCGGGCTCGGCGCGGTACTCGGGCGGCAGCGCGGCCATGGACTCGGCGTTGACGTAGGGCGGGTTGCACAGGATCAGGTCGAAACGCCGGCCGGCCACCGCGGCCAGGCCGTCGCCCTGAACGAGCGTGATGCGGTTGTTCAACTCGTGGCGCTGCACGTTCAGTGCGGCCACGGCCAGCGCATCGGTGCTGAGGTCGGCGCCGGTGACCTGCACGTCGGGCCAGGCCATCGCGGCCAGCACGGCCAGGCTGCCGTTGCCGGTGCACAGGTCCAGCACCTGTTGGGTCCGGTCGCTGAGCCAGGCGTCGATGGTGCCGTCGGCCAGGCATTCGGCGATCAGGCTGCGCGGCACGATGACGCGCTCGTCCACGGTGAAGGGCACGCCCTGCAGCCAGGCTTCGCCGGTCAGGTAGGCGGCGGGGCGGCGGGTGGCAATGCGCTGTTCCACGATGTCCAGCGCGCGCTGCTGGGCAGCGGCGGGCGGGGTGGACTCGGCCACGTCTTCCAGCGCGTCCAGCGGCTGTTTCATGGCCCACAGCACCAGCCAGGCGGCCTCGTCGAAGGCGTTGGTCGTGCCATGTCCAAACGAAACGCCCGCCTCCTCCAGGCGGGCGCTGCAGCGCTCGATCAGCTCGATCACGGTCATGTCAGCAGCGCCTCCAGCGTGCGCCGGTAGATGTTCTTCAGGGGCTCCACGGCATCCACTGCGACGTGCTCGTCGATCTTGTGGATCGTGGCGTTGACCGGGCCGAACTCGACCACCTGCTCGCAGATGCGGGCGATGAAGCGGCCATCGGACGTGCCGCCGGTGGTGGACAGCTCGGTGACCACGCCGGTCTCGGCCTGGATGGCTTGGCGCAGCGCGGCCACCAGCGAGCCTTCGGGCGTCAGGAAGGGCGAGCCGCCCAAGGTCCAGTCGATGCGCCACTGCAGCTGCTGACGGTCGAGGATGCGGGCCACGCGGGCCTTCAGGTCTTCTGGGGTGGAGGCGGTGGAGAAGCGGAAATTGAAGTCCACCACCAGCTCGCCCGGGATCACGTTGGTGGCGCCGGTGCCGGCGTGCAGGTTGGAAATCTGGAAGGTGGTGGGCGGGAAGTAGGCGTTGCCCTCGTCCCAGGTGGCGGTGGCCAACTCGGCCAGCGCGGGGGCGGCCAGGTGCACCGGGTTCTTGGCCAGCTGCGGGTAGGCCACATGGCCTTGCACGCCGGTGACGGTGAGCCGGCCCGACAAGGAGCCGCGGCGGCCGTTCTTGATGGTGTCGCCCAGGCGGCTGACCGAGGTGGGCTCGCCAACGATGCAGCAGTCCAGGCGTTCGCCTTGCTGCTGCAGCCACTCGACCACCCGGACGGTGCCATCGACGGACGGGCCTTCCTCGTCGCTGGTCAGCAGAAAGGCGATGCGGCCGGCGTGGCCGGGGTGGGCCTGGACGAATTCCTCGGCGGCCACCACCATCGCGGCCAGCGAGGTCTTCATGTCGGCGGCGCCGCGCGCGAACAGCTTGCCATCGCGGTAGCTGGGCACGAAGGGGTCGCTGGTCCAGTGCGCCAGCGGGCCGGTGGGCACCACATCGGTGTGGCCGGCAAAGACCACGGTGGGGCCGGGGCGCGGGCCGCTGCGTGTGGCCCATAGATTAAGCACCCGGAAGGTGTCGGGCCCGAAGGGCAGGGCGGTGGCCTCGAAGCCCAGCGGCGCCAGGCGGCCGGCGATCAGGGCCTGGCAGCCGGCGTCATCGGGGGTGACGGAGGCGCGGGCGAGCAGGTCCTCAAGCAGGCGCAGCGTGTCGGACATCGAAGGTCAGGAACAGCAGGGATCAGCGGGTGCGCGCGGAGATCAGCGGCTTGGGCTGGCGGGCACCTTCGGGCACCACGTCCAGCGTGATCTCGGTGAACGAGGGGCTGTCGGGCTCGGGCTTGGACGGCGGCGTGCGCGACACCGGGCCGGTGTCGTTTTGCAGGCGCCACAACAGGTTGGTGGGCGAGTCGGCGTGGATCATGCCCTCTTCCTGCGAGACCACGCCTTCGGTGATCAGCCGCGCCAGATCCTGCTCGAAGGTCTGCGAGCCCTCGGCCAGCGAGCGCTCCATGGCCTCGCGCACGCCGCCGAAGTCGCCGGCCTCGATCATCTCGGAGATCAGCTTGGAGTTCAGCAGCACCTCGACCGCCGGCAGCCGGCCGCCAGCATTGGCCTTGAGCAGGCGCTGGGACACCACCGCCTTGGTGGCGGCGGCCAGGTCAGCCAGCAGGGCGGGTCGGGCCTCGGGGGTGTAGAACGAGACCACGCGGTTGAGCGCGTGGTAGCTGTTGTTGGCGTGCAGCGTGGCCAGCACCAGGTGGCCCGACAGCGCGTACGACAGCGTCTGCGACATGGTCTCGCGGTCGCGGATCTCGCCGATCATGATGCAGTCGGGCGCCTGGCGCAGGGCGTTCTTCAGGCCGACATGCAGGCTGGCGGTGTCGCGGCCCACCTCGCGCTGGTTGACCACCGAGCGCTTGTTGGTGAACAGGAACTCGATCGGGTCCTCGATGGTGAGGATGTGGCCGGTGAGGTGCTGGTTGCGCCACTCCAGCATCGACGCCATGGTGGTGCTCTTGCCAGTGCCGGTGGCGCCCACCATCAGGATCAGGCCGCGCTTTTCCAGCGCCAGCGTGGCCAGCGTGGCGGGCAGGTTCAGCGTGTCGATCGACGGGATCTTGATCGGGATGCAGCGGATCACCGCTGCATAGGTGGCGCGCTGCTTGAACGCCGACAGGCGGAAGCTGCCGACCTTGGGTACGCCGATGCCGATGTTGAGCTCGCCCTGCTGCTCCAGCTCTTCCATCTGCAGCGGCGTGAGGATCTCGGCCAGCATGCTGCGCGGATCTCCGGGGGCCAGCACGTGGTCGGTGATCGGGATCATCTGCCCGTTGATCTTCAGCAGCACCGGCGCATTGGCCGACAGGAAGACATCGGAGGCGGCCTTCTGGGCCATCAGGTTCAGCACGCGTTCCATCGCGATCATGGGCAGGCCTCCGGTGGGTCGGGGTGACGCAGGTGGGAAAAATCAGTCGCGCAGCAGCTCGTTGATGCTGGTCTTGGAGCGGGTCTGGGCATCCACGCGCTTGACGATGATCGCAGCGTACATGCTGTAGTCGGCGCCGTTGGTGGCCTTCTTGGGCAGGTTGCCGCTGACCACCACCGAGCCCGAGGGCACGCGGCCATAGCTGATCTCGCCGGTGGCGCGGTCAAAAATGGGGGTGGACTGGCCGATGTAGACGCCCATGCCCAGCACCGAGTGCTCTTCGATGATGACGCCCTCCACCACCTCGGAGCGCGCGCCGATGAAGCAGTTGTCCTCGATGATGGTGGGGTTGGCCTGCAGCGGCTCGAGCACGCCGCCAATACCCACGCCGCCCGACAGGTGCACGTTCTTGCCGATCTGCGCACAAGAGCCCACGGTGGCCCAGGTGTCGACCATCGTGCCCTCATCGACATAGGCGCCGATATTGACGTAGCTGGGCATCAGCACCGCCCCCTTGGCGACGTAGCTGCCGCGCCGGGCCACGGCCGGCGGCACCACGCGCACGCCGGCAGCGGCGACGTCGGATTCCTTCATGTGCGAGAACTTGGTGTCGACCTTGTCGAAGTAGGTGATGTCGCCGGCGCGCATGACCTTGTTGTCGTTCAGGCGGAAGGACAGCAGCACCGCCTTCTTCAGCCACTGGTGCACGGTCCACTGGCCCACGCCCTCGCGGGTGGCCACGCGGCGGCGGCCAGCATTGAGGTCGGCGATGACCTGGTTCACCGCCTCGCGCACTTCACCGTGGGTGCTGGCGTTGATGGTGGTGCGCTGTTCCCAGGCGGCGTCGATCAGGGCTTGCAGGTTGTCGCTCATGGACTGGTCTCTTGGAAGAATGGAAGAGGGAATCAGGGGCGCCAGGCGCGGGCGAAGGCGACGATGCGCTCGGCCGCCTCGACACATTCGTCGACACCGGCCACCAGCGCCATGCGGATGCGGCCGGCACCCGGGTTCACGCCATGCGCGTCGCGCGCCAGCAGGCTGCCGGGCAGGACCGCCACATTGTATTGAGCCAGCAGATCCTGGGCGAAGCGCACGTCATCGCCGCCGGGCACGCCGGCCCAGAGGTAGAACGCGGCATCGGGCAGGCGCACGTCCAGCACCTCGGCCAGCATGGGCGTGACGCGGTCGAACTTCAGGCGGTAGAGCGCGCGGTTGGCCTCGACATGGGCCTCGTCGTTCCAGGCGGCGATGCTGGCCCGCTGTACCAGTTGGCTCATCGCGCTGCCGTGGTAGGTGCGGTAGAGCAGGTAGGGCTTGATGATCGCCGCATCACCCGCCACAAAGCCTGAGCGCAGGCCCGGCACATTGCTGCGCTTGGACAGACTGGACAGCATGACCAGGTTCTTGAAGCCGCGGCCCAGGGCCTGCGCGGCCTGCAGACCGCCCAGCGGCGCCTGATCGTTGAAGTAGATCTCGGAGTAGCACTCGTCGCTGGCGATCACGAAACCGTGGCGGTCGCTCAACTCGAACAGACGCTGCCACTCGCCCAGCGGCATCACCGCGCCGGTGGGGTTGCCCGGCGAGCAGGCGAAGACCAGGCGGGTGCGGGCCCAGGTGGCCTCGTCGATGGCCGACCAGTCGCAGGCGAAATTGCGCGCCGGGTCGGAGTTGGCGAACACCGGCTGCGCGCCGCCCAGCAGCGCTGCGCCCTCGTAGATCTGGTAGAACGGGTTGGGGCAGACCACCACCGCGTCGCGCTCGGCCGGGTCCAGCACCACCTGGGCCAGCGAGAACAAGGCCTCGCGCGAGCCCAGCACGGGCAGCACCTCGGTGGCCGGGTTCAGCGCCACGCCATAACGCCGCTGCACCCAGCCAGCGATAGATTCGCGCAGCGCCGGCTCGCCCAGCGTGGGCGGGTAGTTCGACAGCCCGGCCAGGTTGTCGCACAGCGCCCGCTCCACCAAGGGGGGCGCCGGGTGCTTGGGCTCGCCGATGCCCAGGCTGATCGGCCGCAGCGCCGGATTCGGGACGATGCCCTTGGTGAGTTCGCGCAGTCTTTCGAACGGATAGGGGTTGAGCGAGCCGAGCAGCGGGTTCATCGCGGCATTATCAGGGGTCAGCTTCCTTCCCACAGCGGCCGTAGGCCGCTTCGGGGCCATCGCGCTACTCCAACCGTGCCGCCAAGGGCTGGGCTGGCCGGCTCTGCCTGCCTGCCCAGCCCTTGGCTTGCTCAGACCGTTGCGAGCGGATTTCCTGCTGAGGTCGGAGCGCAGCCAAGGCCTGAGCGGCCTGGGTCTGTCGTCGCAGACGGTGGCGGTCGGCTGCGCCGACTCCCCTCGGGTGCTCGCCACCCCGGGGTGGTCGCCAAACTCCCTGCGCTCGCCTGCGGCTCGCTGCGGTCAAACAGTGTCGACCAAGTCAGTTCACGAAGCGCGCCTGCGGCGCGCGCCCCGGGGCGTCTGCGCTCCTCGGCGCCCCCGACAGCGCCGCCATCCCCAGGCCGCTCAGTCCTTGGCTGAATCCACCGTTGGCATACTGCAGCGGTCGAGGCCCACAGCGGCCTACGGCCGCTGTGGGCAGCCAGCTGCCACTCGGGCGGTGTAGGCTATGCGACGACATCAGGACCACCAAAGGACTCCTCTCCATGCACATCGGTATCCTCACCGGCGGCGGCGACTGCCCGGGCCTGAATGCGGTGATCCGGGCGGTGACGCTGGCGCTGATCAACGAGTGCGGCGCACGGGTCACCGGCATCGAGCGGGGCTTTCTGGGATTGCTGACGCGCAGCGTGCGCCCGCTGGGGCTGCGCGAGGTGCAGGGCATCCTGGCTCAGGGGGGCACGATCCTGGGCACGCACAACCGCTGTGATCCGTTCCACTACTTTGGTGCGGACGGGGCGGACTGTTCGGCGCAGGCCCTGGCCTACGCCCGCGAGCTGGGCCTGGATGGGCTGGTGGTGATTGGTGGCGACGGCACGATGAGCATCGCCCACCGCTTCGAGCCGCTGGGCCTGCCGGTGGTGGGCGTGCCCAAGACCATCGACAACGACCTGGCACACACCGACCGCACCTTCGGCTTCGACAGCGCGGTGGCCGTGGTCGCCGAGGCGCTGGACCGCCTGGAGACCACGGCGCGCAGCCACGGCCGGGTGATGATCGCCGAGACCATGGGCCGCTACGCCGGCTGGATCGCGCTGGAAGGCGGCATGGCCGGCGGTGCCGACATGATCCTGCTGCCCGAGCTGCCGTTCTCCGTCGAGGCCGTGGCACGGCTGTGCGCCGAGCGCGAAGCCGGCGACGGTTGCACGCTGATCTGCATCGCCGAAGGGGCGCGTGCCGCGGGCCACGACCTGACGGTGCGCGCCACGCTGGCCGACAGCCCCGACCCGATCCGCCTGGGCGGCGTGGGCCAGTGGCTGCAGCAGCAGCTGCAGCCCCAGCTGTCCAGCGAGGTGCGCACCACGCTGCTGGGGCATGTGCAGCGCGGCGGCTCGCCCACGCCCTATGACCGTGTGCTGGCCACGCGCTTCGGCTACCACGCCGCGCAGCTGGTGCGGCGCGGCGAGTGGGGCCGCATGGTCACGCTGCGGGGTGAGGATTGCGACAGCGTGCCTTTGTCGGATGTGGCCGGCAAAAGCCGCAACGTGCCGCTGGACCATCCGCTGCTGGCGGTGGCGCGGGGTCTGGGTGTGTCGCTGGGCGAGGCGCGCGCCTGATCTGCATCAATCTCGCGCGCGCACTCGCAGCGAAGCTTGCGTTTTCTCAACCGGTTCAAGGCCGCGGTGGCGTCTGATCATGGCATCGCTGAAACGATCCTGAGAGGAGAACACCATGCATGCTCTGCGCGACTTCTTCACCACCGACTATGGCCTGCTGAGCGCCGCCGTGATTGCCTTCACGCTGGGCATGGGCTGGTTCTACGTCAGCTACTTCATCAAGCACATCCGCGAGGATGAGGCCCGCGCCCGCGCGGCCGGCCTGATCAAGTAAGGCCCGGACAAGCCCGGACCGTGGCGGTCGGTGTGCCAGCGGTGCTGGCCCCAGGCCGCTGTCCGTGTTGATGCACTTTGTCACACCGCCGAAAGGCGGTTTTTCGCTTTCTGGCGCTTGGGTTGTCTCTAAAACGCATCTCTGGCGTGATGCAAAGTCGATTCGGCGCGCTGACCCCAAGAGATCAAAACCGCCCGGCCTGTCTACACTGACCGCACCAATCAAAAGAAAGGCTCCCAGACCGAGGGAACGGGAGCCCGGTGTTCCGGAGTCGGTGATGGCGTTTTTCCGCAGCCTCAGCCTGCGTCAGCTGCTGACCGTGCCCTATGTGGTGCTGGTTCTGCTGCTGGCGGTCATGATCGGGCTGCTGTCCTACCGGGCCGGACGTGAGGCGGTGGACTCGCTGTCCGGACAGTTGCTGGGCGAGACGGTTGGCCGCATCTCCCAGGCGGTCGAGAAGCATGTGTTCGGCTCAGCCGCCGTGCTGGAAGTGGCCTTCCCCGAGGGCCTGAGCGCCCCCGCGCGCGTGGCCGATGAGGTCGATGCGCTGCGCACCCGCTTCTGGCAGGCCACCTCGGTCCACCGCGAGCTGAACAACTACGCCTACTACGGCGACGAGCAGGGCCATTTCTTCGGCCTGTGGCGCGACTCGGCGCAGGATGCCCAGGTGCGCCTGCGCACCGAAGGCAACGGCCCGCGCACCCTGTACAAGGTGCACGGCATCCGCGGGCCGCTGCTGGACCCGGTCATCGAGGACAAGGTCTTCGAGCCACGTGAGCGGCCCTGGTACCGCGCCAGCCGCGACAGCGGCGCCGAGATCTGGACCTCGATCTACATCGACTTTCGCACCCAGGGCCTGGTGGCCACGCGGGCGCGGCGCGTGCCCCATGCCGACGGCGGCCTGGGCGGCGTGGTGGCCACCGATGTGTCGCTGCAGTCGCTGAGCGACTTCGTGCGCTCGCTGCCGCTGTCGCCCAATGGCCTGGCCTTTGTGGCCGAGCCCGATGGCAAGCTGATCGCCACCTCGCGCGGCAGCTACCTGCGCCAGGGCGCGAGTGGACGCAGCGAGCGGCTGGACGCCGAGCAGTCCGATGACGCGCTGCTGGTGGCCACCCACCGCGCGGTGCGCGAGCTGATCGCGCTGCCGGGCGACCACGGCGCCACCCGCACCGTCAAGATCAGCGGCCCCGATGGCGCCGCTGTGCAGGTGGCCTGGGCGCGCATCCGCGATGACGCCGGCCTGGACTGGGTGATCGCGGTGGCGGTGCCGCGCTCGGACTTCCTGCAGCGCATCACCGACAACGTCTACCGCACGCTGGCGCTGGCGGTGCTGGCGGCGCTGCTGGCCATCGGCATCGGCCTGGCCAGCCTCAGCGTGGTGGCGCGCGACCTGCGCCAGCTCAGCGTGGCCGCGCGCCGCGTGGGCGAGGGGGACTTCAGCGCGCCGCTGGGCATCCGCCGCGGCGACGAGATCGGCGACCTGGCCAAGAGTTTCCAGGCCATGACCCAGCGCCTGACCACTGACCGGCTCACCGGCCTGGCCAACCGCGAGGCGGTGCTGCGCCGGCTGGAAGAGCGCATGGCGCGGCAGCGCCGCTCGGCCGACGGCGGCATGTTTGCGGTGCTGTTCCTGGATCTGGACCGCTTCAAGGAGGTCAACGACCGCTTCGGCCATGACGCCGGTGACCGCGTGCTGGTGGCACTGGGCCAGCGCCTGCAGGCGCAGCTGCGCGAGGGCGACATGGTGGCGCGCTGGGCCGGCGACGAGTTCCTGGTGCTGCTGGACCAGATCAGCACCGAGGCCGATGCCCGCCATGTGGTGGACAAGCTCAAGCGCAGCATGGAGCTGCCGCTGCAGACCCCCGGCCTGGGCCAGGAGGTGGAGTTGAGCCTGTCGGTGGGTGTGGCGATCTACCCGCGTGACGGTCAGGACGTGGACACGCTGGTACAGCGCGCCGATGTCGCGATGTACCGCGACAAGCCCGGCCAGGCGGGCTGAGGGCGCTCAGCCGCGCACGTCGGCCACCGGCTGCTCGCCGAAGTCGGCGCGCTCCAGACAGGCCAGGATGCGCGCGGCAGCGGCCTCGGGGCTGAGCAGCTGACCGTTGTCGTGCATGGCGACGAAGCGGCCGCGGTCGGCGAACTCGGCCGGGTCGGCGCCGCGCAGCTGCACCTGCATGTCAGTGGCGATCACGCCCGGCGCCAGCGACACCACGCGCGCGCCATTCGGCCGCGCCGCCTCTTCCAGGGCCAGGCAGCGGCTCAGATGGTCCAGGCCCGCCTTGGCGGCGCAGTACGAGGCGCTGCCGGCCATCGCCCGCCGGCCCAGGCCCGACGAGATGTTCAGCAGCTTGCGCGGCACCGTCCAATCGGCGGTGGCGTCCAGGAAGGCGGCCGACAGCAGCGCCGGGGCCTCCAGCCCCACGCGCAGCGCGTGCACGGTGTCGGCCGCGGCGATGCGCGCGAGGTCGCGCAGCGGCGCGATCACACCGGCGTTGTTGATCAGCGTGACGCCGGCCAGCGCGGCGGTCGGCTGCGCCTGCAGCCACTCGCCCAGCCGGCGGGCCACCGGGGCGGCGTCGGCCAGGTCGGCGGGCCACTGCTCGGCACCGGCGGCGGCCAGTGCCGCACTGTGGCCGCGCGACAGGCCCAGCACCCGGTGGCCGCGCGCCGCGCAGGCCAGCGCGATGGCCTCGCCCATGCCGCGCGAGGCACCGGTGACGATGGTGATGCAGGTCAGTTCCTGGGCCATGGCGGGTCCTTCGTGGCAGCGACAATCGGGGGATGAGCGAAACATTGTCCCCTTCCACGCCGATCACGCCCTGGTGGCGCCGGCCTTTTGTCGTCTCGGTCCTGGTGGTGCTGCTGGTGGTGGCCGGCACGATCGGCTGGTCGATGTACGCCGGTCTGAAGGACGAGGCGCGCCGCGGCCTGGAGCATGGCCTGCCATGGCAGGTCGAGACCTTGGCCGACGGCGGCAGCCGCGTGTTCGGCCTGCAGCCGGGGGTGGACACGCTGGACAGCGTGCAGTCGCGCCTGGGCGAGGACATGAACGTCGGCCTGATCGTGGCCGGCGACGCGCCGCCCGCGCTGGAGGGCTTTGTCGAGAGCCTGCGCGCCGGCTTCGTCACCGGCCGCCTGGTGGCGGCCTTCGAGGCTGACGATGGCTGGCTGCAGCGCGCCCGCGAGCGGGCCGTGTCCAGCGACTATGGCGAGGGCGGCCGCAGCCGCCGCTACACGCTGGCCGCCGACGACCGCCGTCAGGCCGGCGCCAGCCGCCTGCTGGCCCTGGCTTACCTGCCCGCGGTGAAGCTGGACGCCGAGACCGTGCGCCAGCGCTTCGGCGAGCCCGCCGAGCGCATCACCGGCCCGCAGGGCGAGTCGCAGTGGCTCTACCCTGACCGCGGCATCGCCGTGGTGCTGCCGCCCGAGCAGGGCGAGGCGGCCAAGGCGCGCGCGGTGATCCAGTACGTGGCACCACGCGACTTCGAAGCGCGGCTGCGCGCGCCGCTGCAGGCGGCATCGGCAGCGCGTTGATCAGCGGCCCGGTTCAGTCGATGGCCTCGCCAATCGCCAGGTAGTGGCCACCGGCCACATGGTGCAGCGTGCGCAGCCCGGCCGGCGCCCGCTCGAAGTGCCAGTGGCCGCCGTCGAACACCCGGGCATCGGCCCAGGCGCCGGTGACGCGGCCGACGAACAGGTCATGGCGCTGTTCCACCTCGGGTTCGGGCACGCGCTCGCAATCCAGCCAGGCCACGCAGCCGCCTACCAGCGGTGAGGCGGCGGTGGGCTCGTCCAGCAGCGGCACCTGGAAGTCGCTGAGCTTGTCGGCGTCGCGGCCGCTGTGCGTGCCCAGCGCGGTGACCAGGCGCGCCTGGGCGGCACAGGGCACGCTGATCGCGAAATGCCCCGAGGCCAGGAGCAGCTCGCGCGTGTAAGTGGCCTTGTCCAGCACCAGGGCCACCTTGGGCGGGTCAAAGTCCAGCGCCATCACCCAGGCGGCGGCCATCACATTGCTGCGGCCGCCGTGGCGGGCCGAGACCAGCACGGTCGGGCCATGGTTGATCAGGCGATAGGCCTTGGGCAGGTCCACAGGGGTGCGCATGCGGGGCTTTCAGAAAGGGGCCGGAGATGCGACCACGATCGTCTCGCCGCTGACCGGGTGGGGCAGGGCCAGGCGGCAGGCGTGCAGCCACAGGCGCGGCGCGGCCGCGTGGTGCGCGGGCGGCGCGTAGAGCTCGTCGCCCAGAATCGGGTGGCCGATCGCGGCCAGGTGCACGCGCAGCTGGTGCGAGCGGCCGGTGATCGGCGTCAGGGCCAGGCGGCTGCGGCCCAGTGAAGCGTCTCGGCCCAGCACCTGCCAGTGCGTCAGCGCCGGGCGGCCCTGCTGCACATCGACCATCTGCCGCGGCCGCCTCGGCCAGTCGCAGCGCAGCGGCAGCTCCACCTCACCGGCATCGGATTCGGGCAGGCCGGCCACCAGGGCTTCGTAGCGCTTGTCACAGCGGCGCTGCTCAAAGGCCATCGACAGCGCCCGCTGCGCCGCCGGTCCCCGGCCAAAGACCAGGATGCCCGAGGTGCCCATGTCCAATCGGTGTACCACCAGCGCGTCCGGCCAGCGGGTCTGCGCCCGGGCGATCGCGCAGTCGGCCTTGTCCGGGCCGCGGCCGGGCACCGACAGCAGGCCGGCCGGCTTGTCGATCGCCAGCAGGGCGTCGTCGCAGTACAGGATGCGCAGGTCCTCCATCGGCGGCCACTCTACCTGCGCTGGCTACACTGGTCGCGATGAATGCACTGTTTCCCCTGGGCTGGGCCCATTTCCTGGGCGGCGGGCTGCTGATCGGCCTGGGCGTGGCCTGGCTGTTCCTCAGCACCGGCCGCATCGGCGGCATGAGCACCGTCTTCACCTCGACCTGGTCCTATGTGTCGCAGGCGCCGTATTTCCAGCTGCCGCGTTTCACCGAGGGCCGCCAGTGGCGCCTGGTCTATGCCGCCGGACTGGTGCTGGGCGCCTTCCTGTGGTGGCGCTGGCTGGGCCCGCAGGCGCCGCTGTCCACCGGCCTGCCCTGGTGGCAACTGTTGCTGGGCGGCGTGCTGGTGGGCTATGGCGCCCGGCTGGGCAATGGCTGCACCTCGGGGCACGGCATCTGCGGTCTGGGCTCGATGCAACTGCCTTCGCTGGTGGCGGTGCTGACCTTCATGGCCACCGGATTCGCCACCGCGAACCTGGTGCTGTGGTGGCGGGGAGCCTGAGCATGCGTGTTTCACAGATCGCGTCGGTGGGACTGGCGGGCGTGCTGTTCGGCTTCGGCCTGGCGCTGGCCACGATGATCCAGCCACAGGTGGTGCTGTCTTTCCTGAGCTTTCAGGACTGGGGCCTGATGCTGGTCATGGGCGGCGCGATGGGCCTGACGCTGCTGGCCTACCAGCTGCTGCCGCGCTGGCGCACGAAGCCGCTGTTCGAGCGCAGCTTTGGCCATCACGTGGCCACGCTGGACCGCGACACGGTGTTGGGTGCAGCGATCTTCGGCGTGGGCTGGGGCCTGTGCGGGGTCTGTCCCGGCCCGGCCATCGCCGGTCTGGGCGCGGGCAGTGCCGACCTGCTCTGGGCGCTGGCCGGCATCGCCACCGGGGCCTGGCTGCACGGGGTGCGTCGGCCAGCCTGATCCCCGGCCATTGGTGAAACCCCCAGGGCTGTCTGCAGGCTCTTTGCCTTGCGTCAAAGCACGCGGCTGCCTATGATTTACCGACCGGTTGGTTAAGTAATTCATGAGGTGTCGCGGGCCGGCGCGATGCAGGAGATCTTCTTAATGGCCGAGCCCCTGGTCCTGGTGACGCAAACCGGTGCCGTGCGCACCCTGGCGCTGAACCGCCCCGCCGCGCTCAACAGCTTCACCGGCGAGATGCACCGCCAGCTGCTGGCGGCGCTGGAAGCCGCCGCGGCCGACGCCTCGGTGCGCGCCGTGGTGCTGACCGGCGCCGGCCGCGGCTTTTGCGCCGGCCAGGACCTGAACGACCCCGAGATGGCCCCGGACGCCGACGGCAACGTCGACATTGGCAAGCTCATCGACGCCTACTACCAGCCACTGGCGCTGCGCGTGCGCAGCATGCCGATCCCGATGGTGGCCGCGGTCAACGGCGTGGCCGCCGGTGCCGGCGCCAACCTGGCGCTGGGCTGCGACATGGTGGTGGCCGCCCGCTCGGCCAGCTTCATCCAGGCCTTCAGCAAGATCGGCCTGGTACCCGATTGCGGCGGCACCTGGCTGCTGCCGCGCCTGGTGGGCCGCGCCACCGCGCTGGCGCTGGCCTTCACCGGCGACAAGCTGATGGCCGAAGATGCCCAGCGCATCGGCCTGATCTGGCAGTGCGTGGACGACGCCGCGCTGGCCGACACCGCACAGGCCCTGGCCGCGCGCCTGGCCGCGCTGCCGGTGAAGGCGCTGGCCGAGACCCGCCGCGCGATCGACGCCGCGATGGGCATGGACCTGCCCGAGGCGCTGGCGGTGGAAGGCCGGCTGCAGCGCACCCTGGGCCGCGAGCACGACTACCGCGAAGGCGTGGCCGCCTTCCAACAGAAGCGCGCGCCGCAGTTCAAGGACCGCTGACGATGAGCACCGCCTCCCCCGCGCTCGACCCCCAGCGCGTGGCCGAAGCCGCGCGCGACGCGATGTGGGCCAACGACCACGCCTGCCAGGCCCTGGGCATCCAGGTGGTGGCGGTCGGCCCCGGCACCGCCACGCTGACGATGACCGTGCGCCAGGACATGGTCAACGGCCACGACATCTGCCACGGCGGCCTGATCGCCACGCTGGCCGACTCGGCCTTCGCCTACGCCTGCAATGCCTACAACGAGGTCACCGTGGCCTCGGGCTTCGCGATCGACCTGCTGGCCCCGGCGCGCCTGGGCGAGCAGCTCACCGCCCGCGCCCACGAGGTGGCCAAGGGCGGCCGCACCGGGGTCTACGACATCGAGGTCAGCAACCCGGCGGGCCAGCGCATTGCGGTGTTCCGCGGCCGCTCGCACACCGCGCGTGGCAAGCACCTGGTCGACCCCGCCACGCTGGCCTGAACAACAAGACACTGGAGACACCCACGATGAGCAAGGCTCCCCGGCCCGAGGAACTCGACCCGATCGAGCGCGCCAGCCGCGACGAGATCGAGGCCCTGCAGTTCACCCGCCTGCAGGACACGCTGCAGCGCTGCTACGCCAACGTGCCGCACTACAAGCGCGCCTTTGACGAGAAGGGCGTTCACCCGGACGACCTGAAGACGCTGGCCGACATCGCCAAGTTTCCATTCACCACCAAGCACGACCTGCGCGCCAACTACCCCTTCGGCATGTTCGCGGTGCCGCGCCAGCAGGTGGCACGCATCCACGCCTCGTCAGGCACCACCGGCAAGCCCACGGTGGTGGGCTACACCAAGAACGACATCGAGCACTGGGCCACGCTGGTGGCGCGCTCGATCCGCGCCGCAGGCGGCCGCCCCGGCGACATCTGCCACGTGGCCTACGGCTATGGCCTGTTCACCGGCGGTCTGGGTGCGCATTACGGTGCCGAGAAAGCCGGCTGCACCGTGATCCCGATGTCGGGTGGCCAGACCGAGAAGCAGGTGCAGCTGATCCAGGACTTCAAGCCCGACATCATCATGGTCACCCCCAGCTACATGCAGGTGATCATCGAGGAGTTCCGCCGCCAGGGGCTGGACCCGCGCGAAATGTCGGTGCGCATCGGCATCTTCGGCGCCGAGCCCTGGACCGAGCAGATGCGCCGCCAGATCGAGGCCGATGCCGGCATCGACGCGGTCGACATCTATGGCCTGTCCGAGGTGATGGGCCCCGGCGTGGCCAACGAGTGCGTCGAGACCAAGGACGGCCCGGTGATCTGGGAAGACCACTTCCTGGCCGAGATCATCGATCCCGAGACCGGCGAGGTGCTGCCCTACGACCCGGCCAGCGGCACGCCCGAGGGCGAGCTGGTCTTCACCTCGCTGACCAAGGAGGCCTTCCCGATCGTGCGCTACCGCACCCGGGACCTGACGCGCCTGCTGCCGCCCACCGCGCGCAGCATGCGGCGCATGGGCAAGATCGTCGGCCGCTCGGACGACATGCTGATCATCCGCGGCGTCAACATGTTCCCCACCCAGATCGAGGAGCTGGTGCTGCAGACCGAGGGCCTGTCGGGCCAGTACCAGATCGTCGTCAGCCGCGAGGGCACGCTCGACGAGGTCGACGTGCTGTGCGAAGTGCTGCCCTCGGCCGCCGGCGCCGACCGTGGCGCCATCGCCAAGCACCTGGCCCACCGCATCAAGACCCTGATCGGTGTCTCCACCCGCGTGCAGGTGGGCCTGCCCGACACGATCGAGCGCACGCTGGTGGGCAAGGCCCGCCGCGTGATTGACAAGCGCCCCCGCTAACCCATGGCCCGCCCCCGTTCCTCCGGCTACGACGACCAGCGCGACCTGATCCTGGGCCACGCCGCCGCGCTGTTCGCGCAGCAGGGCTATGTGGCCACCTCGATGAACCAGGTGGCGGCGGCCTGCGGCGTGTCCAAGGCCGCGCTCTACCACTATGTGCGCGACAAGAACGAGCTGCTGGCGCTGGTGGCCGAGGGCCATGTGCAGCGTCTGGCGCAGGTGGTGGCCGAGGTGCTGGCCGAGCCGCTGGAGCCCGACGCCCGGCTGCGCGCACTGATCACCCGCTTCGTGCAGGAGTACGCCAGCGCCCGCAACGAGCACCGCGTGCTGACCGAGGACGTCGACCTGCTCGACCCCGAGCGCCGCGAGCGCGTGCTGGACGTGCAGCGCGGCGTGGTCGCCGCTTTTGCCGACGCGGTCTGTGAGGTGCGCCCGGCGCTGCGCGAGACCGCGCTGCACAAGCCGATGACCATGCTGCTGTTCGGCATGATCAACTGGATGTTCACCTGGTTCCGCCCCGGTGAGCCGCTGACCCACGAGCAGGTGGCGCCGATGGTGGCCGACCTGTTCCTCGGCGGCCTGGGCGCGGTCTGTGCGCCCGAGACGAGTTCCAACACAGCGCCCACCAAGGCGCGTGCCCCCCGCCGATCCACCAAGGAGACCACGACGTGATCGCTCGCAAACTCATCCATTCACTTGTCGCCACCGCCGCGATGCTGGCCGCCGCTGGCGCCGCCTGGGCTGACATCAATGTCGGCGTCACGGTGTCGGCCACCGGCCCGGCGGCCTCGCTGGGCATTCCCGAGAAGAACACGATCGCGCTGATGCCGCAGACGATTGCCGGCCAGAAGGTCAACTACATCGTGCTGGACGACGCCTCGGACACCACCAAGGCCGCCACCAACACGCGCCGCCTGATCACCGAGGACAAGGTTGACGTCATCCTGGGCAGCACCACCACGCCCAATTCACTGGCCATGATCGACGCGGTGGCCGAGGCCCAGGTGCCGATGATCTCGATGGCCGCCTCGGCCCGCATCATCGAGCCGATGGACGCCAAGCGCCGCTGGGTTTTCAAGACGCCGCAGAACGACATCATGATGTCGCTGGCGATTGCCGCCCACATGGCCGACGCGGGCGTCAAGACCGTGGGCTTCATCGGCTTTGCCGATGCCTACGGCGAGGGCTGGTTCCAGGAGTTCAGCAAGGCCGCTGGCCTGAAGGGCCTGAACATCGTCGCCAGCGAGCGCTACAACCGCAACGACGCCTCGGTGACCGCCCAGGTGCTCAAGCTGGTGGGCGCCAAGCCCGACGCCATCCTGATCGCCGGCTCCGGCACGCCCGCCGCGCTGCCGCAGACCGGCCTGGTCGAGCGCAACTACACCGGCAAGGTCTACCAGACCCACGGTGTGGCCAACAACGACTTCCTGCGTGTGGGCGGCAAGGCGGTGGAGGGCACCTACCTGCCGGCCGGCCCGGTGCTGGTGGCGGCGCAGCTGCCGGCCAGCCACCCGCTGAAGAAGAGCGCGACGGAGTACATCACCAAGTACGAGGCGGCCTACGGCAAGGGTTCGGTGTCCACCTTCGGTGCCCACGCCTGGGATGCCGGCCTGCTGATGTCGGCCGCCGTGCCGGTGGCCCTGAAGAAGGCCCAGCCCGGCACCCCGGCCTTCCGCGCCGCGCTGCGCGACGCGCTGGAGCAGATCAAGGAGCTGCCCGGCGCCCACGGCATCTTCAACATGTCGCCCGGCGACCACCTGGGCCTGGACCAGCGCGCGCGGGTGATGGTCAAGATCGAGGGCGGGGCCTGGAAGTACCAGCCCTGAGTCCGGCCGGTCCGGAAACCTCGAGAGCCGGGCCGCAAGCCCGGCTTTTTTTTCGGCCTGCCGCCAAGGGCTTTGCGTTAGGCTCTGCCTGACATGTCCGACCGGCCCCGAACCCCGTCTGCTGCCTGGTGGCCGCTTGCGCTGGCCGTGGGGGTGGTGGCCGCGATGGTGGTGCTGCTGGCGGCGCTGGCGCTGCGCCAGGAGCATGAGCGCCGACTGGCCTATGCCCAGGGCGTGACACGCAACCTGGCCTTGTTGATCGAGGCCCAGCTGGCCGGCGTGCTGGCCCGGGCCGATCTGCGGCTGGTGCAGATGGGCGCCGCATCGGCCGGTGACCCCGGCGGCTGGCAGGCCGCCCATCCCACGCCGGCGCCGGGCCTGACGGTGCGTGGCCCCGAGCGCGACGAGCGCGGCAACTGGGTGATGGTGCTGTCGCGCCCGTCGGCCCAGCCGGGTCGGCCGCCGGTGAGCCTGGCCATCCCGGTGGAACAGTTGGGTGCGGTGCTTGACCGCGTTTCGCTGGGCACGCTGGGTGCCGCGACGATCCGCACCACCGACCTGGCCCTGGTCTACCGCCACCCGCTGCCACCGGGCGGCCTGACGCAGATCGGCAGCCGCGAGGTGTCGGCCGGCTTGCGTGCGGCCGTCACGCTGGCGCCCGAGGCGGGCGACTTCAACGCACCCACCGCGCTCGACGGCATTGCCCGGCTCAATGCCTACCAGCGCGTCGATGGCTATCCGTTCTACGTGCTCGTCGGCCTGCCCGAGCAGGACTTTCCCCGCGGCTGGAGCCGCATGGACCTGGCGATGATCGCGGTGGCGTCTGTGTCGCTGCTGGCCACGCTGCTGGGCGGCTGGCTGCTGCACCTGGGCGCGCGGCGCCGGATCGACCTGATGCAGCGCCGCCACGCGGCCATCGTCGAGTCCTCGACCGACGCCATCCTCAGCAAGACGCTGGACGGCGTGGTCACCAGCTGGAACCGCGGCGCCGAGCGCATCTTCGGCTGGACCGCGCAGGAGATGATCGGCCAGCCCTTGCGGCGCGTCGTGCCCGACGACCTGCTGGAGCAGGAGCAGGACATCATCCAGCGCCTGCAACAGGGGGAGGAGATCACCGCGCTGGAGACCGAGCGCCTGTGCCGTGACGGCCGGCGATTGCCGATGTCGCTGACGATCTCGCCGGTGCGCGATGCCGAAGGTCGCATCAGGGGGGCCTCCACCATCGCGCGCGATATCTCGCGCCAGAAGGCCCTGGAGGCCGAGATCCGGGCCCTGGCCTTCCTGGACCCGCTGACCCAGCTGCCCAACCGCCGCCTGCTGCGCGACCGCCTGCTGCAGGCCCAGCAGGTCAGCCGCCGCAGCGGTCACTGGGCGGCGGTGATCTACCTGGACCTGGACGGCTTCAAGGCCTTGAACGACACCCACGGCCATGACGTGGGCGACCTGTTCCTGGTCGAGGTGGCGCGGCGCCTGAAGGCGGCGGTGCGCGAGACCGACACCGTGGCTCGCCTGGGCGGCGACGAGTTCGTCGTGCTGTGTGCCGAGCTGGGCGCGGCACAGGGCGCGGCCACCGAGGCGGTGCTGGCGATTGAGGCCAAGATCACCCATGCCGTCGAGGCGCCCTGGCAGCTGCGCGACCTGCACCTGGCACCGCGCGTCAGCCTGGGCCACCGGCTGTTCCTGGGGACCGACGACGACATCGATCTGGTCCTGCGCGACGCCGACGGCCGCATGTACGCCGACAAGCAGCGCCGCCGCCACGGCCACTGATCGCGACGCTTCCAGTCGCCCCTCCAGATTGGCAAGTCAGTGACCAGGCCCCGGTGAGGGTGTCACCGGCGCCTTGCGCTGGCTCAAGAATTCCCCTTCCCCGACAAGCACTTGCGCAGGCCACCTGGGGCTTTCCCTGGGCGGGCCGCCGTGGGCACGCGCCTTGTAAACAGCCAGTCACACGCGCCGCGCCCGGCGTGTGCCGATGTCTGGAGGAGACCCCATGGAAAGCTTTTACGAGGTGATGCGGCGGCAGGGCATTTCCCGCCGCAGCCTGATGAAGTACTGCTCGCTGACCGCCACCTCGCTCGGTCTGGGGCCCGCCTTCGTGCCGCAGATCGCCCATGCGATGGAAACCAAGCCGCGCACCCCGGTGCTGTGGCTGCACGGCCTGGAATGCACCTGCTGCTCCGAGAGCTTCATCCGCTCGGCCCACCCGCTGGCCAAGGATGTGGTGCTGTCGATGATCTCGCTCGACTACGACGACACGCTGATGGCCGCCGCCGGCCACCAGGCCGAGGCGATCCTCGACGAGATCATGACCAAGTACAAGGGCAACTACATCCTGGCCGTCGAAGGGAACCCGCCGCTCAACGAGGACGGCATGTTCTGCATCCAGTCGGGCAAGCCCTTCATCGAGAAGCTCAAGCACGTCGCCAAGGACGCCAAGGCGGTGATCGCCTGGGGTTCCTGCGCCAGCTGGGGCTGCGTGCAGGCCGCCAAGCCCAACCCCACGCAGGCCACGCCGATCCACAAGGTGATCACCGACAAGCCCATCATCAAGGTGCCCGGCTGCCCGCCGATCGCCGAGGTGATGACCGGTGTCATCACCTACATGCTGACCTTCGACAAGATCCCCGAGCTGGACCGCCAGGGCCGGCCCAAGATGTTCTACAGCCAGCGCATCCACGACAAGTGCTACCGCCGGCCGCACTTCGACGCCGGCCAGTTCGTCGAGGCCTTCGACGATGAATCCGCGCGCAAGGGCTACTGCCTCTACAAGGTGGGCTGCAAGGGTCCGACCACCTACAACGCCTGCTCCACCGTGATGTGGAACGAGGGCACCAGCTTCCCGATCAAGGCCGGCCACGGCTGCATCGGCTGCTCGGAAGACGGCTTCTGGGACAAGGGCTCGTTCTACGACCGCCTGACCACCATCCACCAGTTCGGCATCGAGGGCACGGCCGACCAGATCGGCGGCACCGCGGCCGGCGTGGTCGGCGCGGCCGTCGCGGCGCACGCGGCCGCCTCGGCGATCAAGCGCGTGTCCACCGCCAAGAACGACTCCACCACCACTGGCGCCTGAGCGCCGGCGGCCTGAACCGAACACCTGAAGGATCCCAACCATGGGCGTGATCGAAACCCAGGGCTTCAAGCTCGACAACAGCGGCAAGCGCATCGTCGTCGACCCCGTCACCCGCATCGAAGGCCACATGCGCTGCGAGGTGAACGTCGACAAGGACAACATCATCCGCAACGCGGTCTCCACCGGCACCATGTGGCGCGGGCTGGAGGTCATCCTCAAGGGCCGCGATCCGCGCGACGCCTGGGCCTTCGTCGAGCGCATCTGCGGCGTGTGCACCGGCTGCCACGCGCTGACCAGCGTGCGGGCGGTGGAGGATGCGCTGGGCATCAAGATCCCGCTCAACGCGCACCTGATCCGCGAGATGATGGCCAAGACGCTGCAGGTCCATGACCATGCGGTGCACTTTTACCACCTGCATGCGCTGGACTGGGTGGACGTGGTCAGCGCGCTCAAGGCCGACCCGAAGAAGACCTCCGAGCTGCAGCAGCTGGTCTCGCCCAGCCACCCGCTGTCCTCGCCGGGCTACTTCCGTGACGTGCAGAACCGGCTGAAGAAGTTCGTCGAATCCGGCCAGCTCGGCCCCTTCATGAACGGCTACTGGGGCTCCAAGGCCTATGTGCTGCCGCCCGAGGCCAACCTGATGGCCGTGACCCACTACCTCGAGGCGCTGGACCTGCAGAAGGAATGGGTCAAGGTGCACACCATCTTTGGTGGCAAGAACCCGCACCCGAACTACCTGGTCGGCGGCGTGCCCTGCGCGATCAATATCGACGGCAATGGTGCTGCCGGCGCGCCGATCAACATGGAGCGGCTGAACTTCGTCGAGGCCCGCATCAAGGAGATGATCGAGTTCAACCAGAACGTCTACCTGCCGGACGTGCTGGCCATCGGCACCCTCTACAAGCAGGCGGGCTGGCTCTATGGCGGTGGCCTGTCGGCCACCAATGTGGCCGACTACGGCACCTACGAGAAGGTGCCCTATGACTTCAGCACCCACCAGCTGCCCGGCGGCGTGATCCTGAACGGCAACTGGGACGAGATCCACGCGATCGACCCGCGCGACCCCGAGCAGGTGCAGGAGTTCGTCTCGCACAGCTGGTACAAGTACGCCGACGAGACCAAGGGCCTGCACCCCTGGGACGGCGTGACCGAGCCCAACTTCCAGCTGGGCGCCGGCACCAAGGGCAAGCGCACCGCGATCGAGAACATCGACGAGTCGGCCAAGTACTCGTGGATCAAGTCGCCCCGCTGGCGCGGCCATGCGGTGGAGGTAGGCCCGCTGTCGCGCTACATCCTGGCCTACGCGCACGCCAAGAAGGGCAACAAGTTCTGCCAGCGCCCTAAGGAGCAACTGGAGTTCTCGGCCCAGATGATCAACAGTGCCATCCCCAGAGCGCTGGGCCTGCCCGAGACGCAGTACACGCTCAAGCAACTGCTGCCCACCACCATCGGTCGCACGCTGGCGCGCTGCCTGGAAGGCCAGTACTGCGGCGAAATGATGATGGACGACTTCAAGCAGCTGGTCGCCAACATCAAGGCAGGCGACACCGCCACTGCCAACGTCGACAAGTGGGATCCCGCCACCTGGCCCAAGGAGGCCAAGGGCGTGGGCACGGTGGCCGCGCCGCGCGGCATGCTGGGCCACTGGATCAAGATCAAGGACGGCAAGATCGAGAACTACCAGTGCGTGGTGCCCACCACCTGGAACGGCTCGCCGCGTGACCACAAGGGCCAGATCGGCGCCTTCGAGGCCTCGCTGATGAACACGCCGATGGTCAACCCCGAGCAGCCGGTCGAGATCCTGCGCACGCTGCACAGCTTCGACCCCTGCCTGGCCTGCTCGACCCACGTGATGAGCCCGGACGGGGCCGAGCTGTGCACCGTCAAGGTCCGCTGAGCCGCACGCACCAAGGAGACACCGCATGAAGAAGTTCCTCTCGCTGCTGGCCCTGCTGGCCGCCGCCTCCGCCGCCTCGGCCCACACCGGCCATGGCACCCACAGCCTGATGGAGGGCCTGGCCCACCCGCTGGGCGCTGACCACCTGCTGGCGATGCTGGCGGTGGGTGTGTGGTCGGCCGCCACGCTCAGAGGGCGCGCCCGCTGGGCGGGGCCTGGCGTCTTCGTCACGGGCCTGCTGGCCGGTGCCACGCTGGGCGCAGCCGGTCTGGCGCTGCCGCTGACCGAACAAGGCATCGCGCTGTCGGTGGCGATGTTCGGCGCGATGCTGCTGGCCGGTGAGCGCCTGCCGCAGCACGTCGGCCTGGTGTTGATCGGCGCGGCAGCGATGCTGCACGGCCTGGCCCACGGCGCTGAGCTGCCGGCGGGTGGCGTGTTCGCCGCCTACGCGGCCGGCTTCGTCGCCACCACCGTGGCGCTGCATGTCGCCGGCCTGGGGCTTGGCGGCGTGCTGCGCCAGTTGCATGCGGCGGCCTGGCGCCTGGCCGGGGCCTCGCTGGGCCTGGCCGGCCTGCTGCTGCTGGCCCGTGCCTGATCGGCGCGCTGCCGCAAGGAGTCACCGCATGAATGCCACCTCCGCAGAGAAGCTGGCCGATGCCACCGGCATCGACCCCGGCGCGATCGAGCACGGCGCCACCATCAAGTCGGTCTACGTCTACGAGGCGCCGGTGCGCCTGTGGCACTGGATCAACGCGCTGGCCATCACCGTGCTGTGCGTCACCGGCTACTTCATCGGCTCGCCGCTGCCCACCATGCCCGGCGAGGCCAGCGCCAACTACCTGATGGGCTACATCCGCTTTGCCCACTTCGCCGCCGGCTATGTGCTGGCGGTGGGGCTGATCGGGCGGGCCTACTGGGCGCTGGTGGGCAACCACCACTCGCGCGAGCTGTTCACGCTGCCGCTGACGCAGCCGGCCTACTGGCGCGAGGTGATCACCATGCTCAAGTGGTATGCCTTCCTGATCCCGCAGCCCAGCCGCTATGTGGGCCACAACCCGATGGCGCGCCTGGCGATGTTCTTCGGCTACTTCCTGTTCTCGCTGTTCATGATCCTCACCGGCTTCGCCATGTACGGCGAGGGCCTGCAGGCCGGCTCCTGGGCCGACCACCTGTTCGGCTGGGTGATTCCGCTGATGGGCCAGAGCCAGGATGTGCACACCTGGCACCACTTCGGCATGTGGGGCATGGTGATCTTCGTGACGCTGCACATCTACGCCGCGATCCGCGAGGACATCATGGGCCGCCAGAGCATCGTCAGCACGATGATCTCCGGCTACCGCACGTTCAAGAAGTGAGCCTCAGGTGAACCAGCCGGCCCGGGCCGTTCCGCGTCAGCCGCAGCAGCCGCAGCAGCCGCAGCAGCCGCCAGCTGGCGTGCCGCTGCGCGCCCCGATGCACCCGGGCCGCCTGCTCGAGCGCCAGTTCCTGGTGCCGCTGGGCATCAACCAGACCCGCGCGGCGCTGCTGCTGGGCGTGTCGCGCCGGCGCGTCAACGAGCTGGTGATGGGCCACCGCGCGATGTCGCCCGACACCGCGCTGCGCTGCGCCATCGCCTTTGGCACCAGCGCCACCTTCTGGCTGGAGATGCAGGCCCACTGGGACTGCTACCAGGCCTGGCGCGCGATGCGCGCTCCCGCCGCGGCCGACGCGGCGCACTGACCCTCCTTGGACGACGATGAACGACCTGACTTCTCCTGGCGCGCCTGAACCGGGGTGTAACGCGGCTGGTGGCACCGACGAGACCATCGTCGTGCTGGGCATTGGCAATGTGCTGTGGGCCGACGAGGGCTTCGGCGTGCGCTGTGTGGAGGCGCTGGACGCGCGCTACCGCTTTGCGCCCCATGTGCGCCTGGTCGACGGCGGCACCCAGGGCCTGTATCTGATCCAGCATGTGCAGGAAGCCACCCGGCTGCTGATCCTGGACGCCATCGACTACGGCCTGGCGCCCGGCACGCTGCACCAGGTCGAGAACGAGGAGGTGCCGCGCTTTCTGGGCGCCAAGAAGATGAGCCTGCATCAGACCGGTTTCCAGGAGGTGCTGATGCTGGCCCAGCTGACCGAGCGCTACCCGGCCCAGGTGCTGCTGATCGGCTGCCAGCCCGAGCAGCTGGAGGACTACGGCGGCAGCCTGCGACCGGTGGTCAAGGCCGCGCTGGAGCAGGCGGTGCACCTGGCGGTGGAACGGCTGCGCGCCTGGGGGGCCGATCCGCAGCCGCGCCAGGCCCCGCCAGCCGAGTCCGAATCGGTCAGCGTGCCCACCTTGTCGCTGGCCGCTTATGAGTCGGGGCGCCCCAGCGCCGACAGCGCCTGCCGCGTCGGCGACGAGCGCTTCATCATGACCGCACCTGAGAGGGCCTGAGCATGTGCATGGGCATCCCGATGCAGGTGATGGCGCTGCAGCCGCCGCGCCAGGCCCTGGTGCACGGCCGCGGCGAGACCAAGACGGTGGACACCGCGCTGCTCGACGGCCTGGCGGTGGGCGACTGGGTGCTGGTGTTCATTGACGGCGCGCGCGAACACATCAGCGGCGAGCGCGCCGCCGAGGTGGACGCCACGCTGGACCTGGTGGCGCTGGCCATGGGCGGCGCCCAGGCCGATGGCGACGCGGCATTCGCGCTGCCCTCGGCGATGAGTGACGAACAACTGCGCGCCCTGACCGGCGCCGTCTGAAGGAGAGAACCATGAGCGAGACCCTGATGCCCGACGATCTGGATGAGCGCGAGGCGCCGCTGGTGCGCCGCCTGGCCACGCTGCACGGCTGCGCCTGGGTCGACGGCGCCAGCCACGACGACTTTGTCGCCCGAGCCGGCGACCAGGTGCTGTTCTTCACCGGCGACACGGTGCGCTTCCCCGAGTGCCTGGACGTGGCGGTGGTGCTGCCCGAGCTGCAGCGCGCCTTTCCCGGCCGCTTTGGCGTGGGGGTGGTGCGCCGCGGCGACGAGGATGCGATCGCGCGCCGCTGGGGCTCGCAGCGCTGGCCCTCGCTGGTCTTCGTGCGCGACGGGCAGTATGTGGGCACGCTGTCCGGGATGATGGACTGGACCGACTACCTGGCCCGCGTGGCCGCGCTGCTGGACACCCCGGCCAGCCGCCCGCCGATCCCGCTGATGGGCGCCCAGTCCGCGTCCGCCTGCCACTGAACCGGAGCCCCACCGCGATGAACACCACCTCCCGTCCGTTTCCCATCCCCGTGATTGCCCAGACGCCCGGCGGCCTGCCGGTCGACGATGGCCTGGAATACCTGAGCATGCCGCGCGGCATGGACACCTACCAAGCGCCCAGCCTGCCCGAGCCCGAGGAACTGGTCGGCCACGACGGCGCGCGCCAGGCCCTGCACGCGGTGCTGGCGGCGCTGCGCCAGGCGGCCGCCGGCGAGGCCGCGGCACCGGTGTCGCTGCAGGGCCTGTCGGCCGACGACCTGGCACTGATCCACCAGGTGCTGGGCGAGGGCGAGGTCAGCGCCCAGGTGCTGGCGGCGCCGGGCGACCTGTCGCGCCCGGGCGTGCTGCAGGTGCAGGAATCGGTGTTCGCCGGCGTCTGGCGCGTCATTGGCGACCGTGGCGACGGCGTGTTGATCGACCATGTCGAGGCCGGCCCGATTCCCGCGCTGCTGATCAGCGCGGCGCGCGAGGATGCGCGCCTGGCGCCGGCGGCCATGCCTCTGCCGGCCGAGGCCTCGAACGCACAGGCTGTGCTGGTCGAGCTGGCCGAGCACCGCCAGCACTGGCGCGCCGGTCTGCCGGCCGAGGTGGTCAACCTCAGCCTGCTGCCGCTGTCCGCGCTGGACATCGGCCTGATGGACGCGCAGATCGGCACCGGCCGCGTGCTGATCCTCTCGCGCGGCTACGGCAACTGCCGCATCACCAATGCGGGCGTGCCCAACACCTGGCGGGTCGTGTACTACAACTCGCAAGACACGGTGATCCTGAACTCGGTCGAGGTGTGCGCCATCCCCGAGGTGGCCTGCGCCGCGCCCGAGGACTTGCAGGACTCGGTCGAGCGTCTGGCCGAGGTGCTCGCCTGGGTGGACGGAGCCGGCGCGTGAGCCTGCCCGACATCCGCTTCGAGGGCAGCTACCTGGGCGACGCCAGCCGCCTGCCAGCGAATGCGCGCCTGGAGTGCAAGATCTGCTGGTGGGTCTACGATCCAGCCGAGGGCGACGCCCAGTGGCAGGTGCCGCCGGGCACGCCCTTCACCGGTCTGCCGGCCCACTGGCGCTGCCCGCAGTGCGACGGTGACCGGGAGCAGTTCATGGTGCTGGGGGACTGAGGGTGAGCACGCAGCAGGCGGTGGATCGGCGGGCCGAGTCGCTGGCTCAGTGCTTCCGTGCGATCCAGCGCGAGCGCATGGCTGGGCTGCCCTTTCTGCACCCGCGGCTGCAGGTGCAGGTGCTGGGCCTGGCGCCGCAGGCCGACGAGCCGGCCGTGCTCAGTGGCATCCTGCTGACGCCGTGGTTCATGAACCTGGTGCGTCTGCCGCTGCGCCCGCTGGATGCGCTGGCTGGCCTGGCCGATGGCTGGGCGGGCGTGGGCCTGCGTGTCACTCGGCGGGTCGGGCAGCACGAGTTGGACCTGCTGGGTGGCATCGAGCCCGGTCTGGGCGTGTTCGAGGCCGCGTCACTGTTCTCGCCCATGGGCGACTTTGTGGACCAGGCCGCCGCCGTGGCCGCCGCGCAGGAGGTGCTGCACCAGCTGCGCCAGCCCACCACTGAGGCGACGGTGGCGACACCGGCCAGTGTCATGCCCTCCCGCCGGGGCTTTCTGATGGGCCGCTCGGCCGGGGTGCTGCGGTGATCGGCGCGGCGATTGACCTGGCCGGCCGGCTGCGCCTGTGTCCCGGGCGGCAGCCGGCGCTGGACAGCACGCGCCGCGACTGGCTGCCGGCCCTGGCCGCCGGCCGCCCCGCCGCCGATCTGCCGGCGCTGGTGGGCGCGCTGTTCAGCCTGTGCGGCCACGCTCACCGCTGGGCGGCACAGGCGGCGGTGCAGGCCGCAGGCGGCCTGGCACCGGTGGTGGACGCCGCCGCCCGCCGTGCCCATCGCCTGGCCACGCTGAAAGACCAGTGGATGCGTCTGGCCGCCGACTGGCCGCGCACCTTGCCGGGTGCGCCCGCCGGCGACGCGATGGCCGCGCTGCTGCGCGACAGCCCGCTGTGGCGCACCGGCCTGGACGATGCGCAGCGCCTGCATGCGCTGCCCAATTGGCTGGCCACGCAAGTGCTGGGTCAGCCTCTGGACGCCTGGCTGGCGGACGTGGCCGGGGACCCGGTGGATCAGCCCTGGCGCTGGGCGGCCCAGGGCGCGTCGCCGCTGGCCGTGCTGCTGCACAGCCAGCGCGCGGCCCGCGCGCTGGCCACGCCGGTGGGTGCGCTGGACCTGCTGGCCGAGGCGGCGCACTGCCTGCCGGCACTCGCCGAGCTGATGACCCAGCCCGGCTTTGCCATGCGCCCGCACTGGCAGGGCCGTGTGCCCGACACCGGCCCCTGGTCGCGCCAGGCCGGCGCGCTGCCCTGCGCCAGCGCGGGCGAGCGCCTGGCCGCCCGACTGATCGAAACCCTGCGCCTGGCCGGCCCCGATGGTGATGATTGGCTGGCGATGGGCGCGCTGCCGCTGGCGCCGGGCGAAGGCCTGGCCTGGGTGGAGATGGCGCGCGGCCTGCTGGTCCACCGCGTGCGCCTGCAAGACAGCGCCGATGGCCCGCTGCTGGCCGATGCCCGCGTGCTGGCACCGACCGAATGGAACGTCCATCCGCAGGGCCACCTGGCGCAATCGCTGGCCGCGCTGGACCCGGCTGATGCCGAGGCCGCTGCCCGTCTGGCCGTGGCCTTCGACCCCTGTGTGGCTTTCGAGGTGGCGCCACCCGGCGCGGAGCAGAATCCGGCCATGCCCCAGCGCCGCCAGGAGGATCCGCGATGCATGAACTGAGCCTGGCCGGCGGCGTGCTGCGCCTGGTCGAGGACGCCGCGCAGCGCGAGGGCTTTGCCCGCGTCTCGCGGCTGCAGCTCGAGGCCGGCGCATTGTCTGGCGTCGAGGTGCGTGCGCTGCGCTTTGGCCTGGATGCGCTGCGGCCCGGCACGGTGCTGGAGGGCGCCGAGATCGTCATCGACGAGCCGGCCGGCACCGCCTGGTGCCTGCCCTGTGCCCAGACCGTGGAGATTCGCAGCCGAGCCGATGCCTGCCCGCGCTGCGGCGGCTACCAGATCCAGCCCACCGGCGGCACCGAGCTGCGTGTCGTCGACCTGTGGGTGCATGACGACCCGGCGCCCGAGACGGCGTCGACGAACGAGGAGTCCTAAGTATGTGTGTGGTGTGCGGATGCGCCGGTGAGGGCGCGCAGAAGACCGAGGGCCACGTGGCCGTGAACCCGGCCACTGGGGATCTGCATTACGGCGCGGGCGCCGCGCGGGTGTCGGTGCCCGGCATGAGCCAGGCGCGGGCGATCAAGCTGGAGGCCGACGTGCTGGGCGAGAACAAGCGCCTGGCCGAGCTCAACCGCGCGCACTTCGCCGCGCACGGCGTGACCGCCTGGAACCTGGTGTCCAGCCCGGGCTCGGGCAAGACCACGCTGCTGTGCGCGACGATCGAGGCGCTCAAGGCCCGCGCCCCCGGCCGCGCGGTGGCGGTGATCGAGGGCGACCAGCAGACCTCCAACGACGCCGACCGCATCCGCGCCACCGGCGCCCCGGCCATCCAGGTCAACACCGGCAAGGGCTGTCACCTGGATGCGCAGATGGTGGCCGATGCCTTCGGCCGGTTGGACCTGCACGGCCATGCGCACCACGACCATGGTCACGAGCATCACCACCATCACCATGATCACGACGGCCCGCTGCTCTTCATCGAGAACGTCGGCAACCTGGTCTGCCCGGCGATGTGGGACCTGGGCGAGGTGGCCAAGGTGGCGATCCTGTCGGTCACCGAGGGCGAGGACAAGCCGATCAAGTACCCCGACATGTTCGCCGCCGCCCAGTTGATGGTGCTCAACAAGACCGACCTGCTGCCGCACCTGGACTTCGACGTGCCCCAGTGCATCGAGTACGCCCAGCGCGTGAATCCCGGCATCGAGGTGCTGCTGGTGTCGGCGAAGACCGGCCAGGGCATGGACGCCTGGCTCGACTGGCTGCTGGAGGCCGCGCATGTCCACGCCCACCCCCACCACCATCACGACCATGCCTGAGCTGCGCCGGCACCAGTTGCCGCAGCCCGCGCCGGCAGCCGTGCTGGCGCTGGGCGCCTACCTGAAGAACAGCGCAGCGCTGCTGCAGGGCGAGGCCTGCTGGTGGTCGCCGCTGCATGGCGATCTGGGCGAGCCCGGCGCCTGCGAGGCCCTGGAGGCCAGCGCCCGCACATTGCTGGCGCAGGCCGACGGCCCCATCGCCGCCGTGGCCCACGACCTGCACCCCGACTTCTTCAGCACCCACCTGGCCCAGCGCCTGGCCGCCGAGCTGGGTGTGCCGGCCGTGCCGGTGCAGCATCACCACGCCCACATCGCCGTGGTGCAGGCCGAGCAGGCGATCGACGGCCCGGTGATCGGCCTGGCGCTGGACGGTGTGGGCCTGGGCACCGATGGCGTGGCCTGGGGGGGCGAGGTACTGCGGGTGGCCGATCGCGCCCAGGCGCAGCACTGGCAGCGCCTGGCGCATCTGCCGCAGATCGCGCTGCCGGGCGGCGACGTTGCCGCCCGCGAACCCTGGCGCCTGGCCGCTGGCGTGCTGCACGCGCTGGGCCGTGCCGATGAGATCGCGCCGCGCTACGCGCCCCTGGTGGGCGAGGGCGCGGTGAGGCTGCTGCGGCAGATGCTGGACCGCGGCCTGAACTGCCCGCCGTCCACCGGCGCGGGGCGCTGGTTCGACGCCGCCGCCGGCCTGCTGGGCCTGAGCGTGAAACAGCAGCACGAGGCCGAGGCGGCGATCGCGCTGGAGCAGGCCGCCACGGCCTACCTGGCGGCCCATCCGGGCCTGCAGGGGGCATGGCCTTCGCTGGACCTGCGCCCGCTGCTGGCCGAACTGGCTGACGAGACCGCGCCCGACCTGGACGAAGCCGCCCGCCGTGAAGCCCAGGGCCGTGGCGCCGCGATGTTCCACCTGGCGCTGGTGGCCGGACTGGCGCACGCGGCGATACGCGCGGCTGCCGCGCAGGGCGCCACCACCGTGGTGCTCGGCGGCGGCTGCTTCTTCAACCGCATCCTCAAGACCCGCCTCACCGCGGCGCTGCAGGCCGCCGGCCTGACGGTGGCCGCGCCGCGCGATGTCTCCTGCGGCGATGCCGGACTGGCCCTGGGCCAGGCCTGGATCGCCGCCTGCACCGTGACCCACAAGGACTGATCCATGTGCCTCGCATTACCGGCCCGCGTGGTCGCCCTGCTCGACGCCGACCAGGCCCAGGTCGACCTGGGCGGGGTGCGCAAGAGCATCTCGATCGCACTGACCCCCGGCGCCGCGGTGGGCGACTACGTGATCGTCCACGTCGGCCACGCGATCGGGCTGGTCGACCCCGAGGAGGCCGAGCGCACGCTGGCCCTGTTCGCCGAGATGGCCGCGATGGAGCAGGGGGGGGCCGCGGCATGAAGTACATCGACGAGTTCCGCGACGGCGAGCTGGCCCAGGGCATCGCCCGGCGCATCGCCGCCGAGCTGCAGCCCGATCGCCGCTACGCCTTCATGGAGTTCTGCGGCGGCCACACGCATGCGATCTCGCGCTACGGCATCGCCGAGCTGCTGCCCGCCGCAGTGCGCATGATCCACGGGCCTGGCTGCCCGGTCTGCGTGCTGCCGATCGGTCGGGTCGACCAGGCGATCCAGTTGGCGCTGGAGCGCGGTGTGATCCTGTGCACCTACGGCGACGTGATGCGGGTGCCCGCAAGTCAGTCCTTGAGCCTGATGAAGGCCAAGGCGCGCGGTGCCGATGTGCGCATGGTCTATTCGGTGGCCGACGCACTCAAGCTGGCGCAGCAGCACCCGGACCGCGAGGTGGTGTTCCTGGCCATCGGCTTCGAGACCACCACGCCGCCCACCGCGCTGGTGCTGAAGACCGCGCGCAGTGCCGGTGTGGGCAACTTCAGCGTGCTGTGCAACCACGTGCTCACGCCCAGCGCGATCACCCACATCCTGCAAAGCCCCGAGGTGCGCGACTTCGGCACGGTGCCGATCGACGGCTTCATCGGCCCCGCCCACGTGAGCATCGTCATCGGCTCTGACCCCTATGTGCACTTCGCCGAGGAGTACCGCAAGCCGGTGGTGATCGCCGGCTTCGAGCCGCTGGACGTGATGCAGGCCATCCTGATGCTGGTGCGCCAGGTCAACCAGGGCCGTGCCGAGGTGGAGAACGAGTTCACCCGCGCCGTCACGCCCGAGGGCAACCTGGCCGCGCAGGCCGTGGTGGCCGAGGTGATGGAGCTGCGCAGCAGCTTCGAGTGGCGCGGCCTGGGCGAGGTGCCCTACAGCGCGCTCAAGCTGCGGCCCGACTACGCCGCCTTCGATGCCGAGCAGCGCTTTGGCCTGACATATCAGCCGGTGCCCGACCACAAGCAGTGCGAGTGCGGCGCCATCCTGCGCGGCGTCAAGCGGCCCACCGACTGCAAGCTCTTCGGCACCGTCTGCACGCCCGAGAACCCGATGGGCTCGTGCATGGTGTCCAGCGAAGGCGCCTGTGCGGCGCACTACAGCTACGGCCGCTTCCGCGACATTCCGGTGGTGGCCGCCTGAGAACGACATGACGACCAAGAAAGACTACATCCGGCCGCTGGACCTCCGGCAGGGCTGCGTCGACATGAACCACGGTGCCGGCGGCCGCGCCGGCATGCAGCTGATCGAAGAAGTCTTTGCCCGCGCCTTCGACAATGAGTTCCTGCGCCAGGGCGACGACGGTGCCGCACTGCCCGCGCCGCCGCCCGGCCACCGGCTGGTCATGGCCACCGATGGCCATGTGATCTCGCCGCTGTTCTTCCCCGGCGGCGACATCGGCGCCCTGTCGGTGCACGGCACGGTCAACGACGTGGCGATGATGGGCGCACAGCCGCTGTACCTGTCGGCCAGCTTCATCCTGGAAGAGGGCTTTGCGCTGGCCGATCTGAAACGCGTGGTCGACTCGATGGCGGCCGCCGCTCGCCAGGCTGGCGTGCCGGTGGTCACCGGCGACACCAAGGTGGTCGAGCGCGGCAAGGGCGATGGCGTCTTCATCGCCACCACCGGCGTCGGCGCGCTGCCGCCGGGGCGGCGGCTGTCGGGGGCGCTGGCGCGGCCGGGCGATGTGGTGATCGTCTCGGGCACGATTGGCGAGCATGGCGTGGCGGTGCTGTCGCAGCGCGAGTCGCTGGAGTTCGAGACCGCGATTGTCTCCGACACCGCCGCGCTGCACGGCCTGGTGGCCGACCTGCTGGCGGCCGTGCCCGAGGGTGCGGTGCGCTGCCTGCGTGACCCCACGCGCGGTGGCCTGGGCACCACGCTCAACGAGATCGCCCGCCAGTCTGGCGTGGGCCTGCTGCTCGATGAGGCAGCGATTCCGGTGCTGCCCCAGGTGGACGCGGCCTGCGAACTGCTGGGCCTGGATCCGCTGTACATCGCCAACGAGGGCAAGCTGGTGGCCATCGTCGCCCCCGAGGTGGCCGAGGCCGCGCTGGCCGCGCTGCACGCCCATCCGCTGGGGCAGCGTGCGGCGCGCATCGGCGTCGTGCAGGCCGACGACCACCGCTTCGTGCAGATGACCACCCGCTTCGGCGGTCGCCGTGTGGTCGACTGGCTCAGCGGCGAGCCGTTGCCGCGCATCTGCTGAAACGGCCCCGCCATCGCGCCAGGAGTTTGCGATGTCCCGATCCGCCGAGCTCATCTACCGCAAGACTGCGGCCGGCCAGGCCGAGCTGGTGCAGCGCCAGGCCGGCCTGGGGCCGCGCGAGCGGGCGCTGCTGGTGATGGTCAATGGCCAGGAGCCGGTGCAGCGTCTGGTCGATCGCCTGGGAGAGAGCGTGCCGGACACGCTGTCGCTGCTGCGCCAGCGCGGGCTGATCGAGCCGGTCTCGGCCGAGCGCCCGGCGCGCACTCCGCCACCGCCGCCGCGCCCTGCAGAGCCGCCACCTGTGGCCGCGGGCCTGGACCCGCAGCGCCACCGCCAGGCCGGCCAGGCCCTGGTGGCGCTGCTGCTGCCGTACTTCGGGCCTGATGCGCCGCGCATCGCCGAGAAGGCCTTGCGCGCCCGCAGTCCGCAGGAGTTCAACGACGGCGTCACCGCGGTGGCCGAGCGCCTGGCCATCCACCTCGGCCGGCGCAAGGCCGCCGAGGCCACCGACCCGCTGCGCTGGTGATGCGCATCCTGCTGCTCTGCCACGCCTTCAATGGCCTCAGCCAGCGCCTGCACACGGCGCTGCGCGAGGCGGGGCACTGGGTGACGGTGGAGCTGGACATCGCCGACAGCGTCACCGATGAGGCAGTGCGTCTGGCGCGGCCCGATCTGCTGATCGCGCCCTTCCTGAAGCGGCGCATCCCGGCATCGGTCTGGCGCGCCGTGCCCTGCTGGGTGGTGCATCCCGGCCCGCCCGGCGATGGCGGCCCGAACGCACTGGACTGGGCGGTGGCGCGCGGCCTGCCGCGCTGGGGCGTGACGGTGCTGCAGGCCGATGGCGGTTTCGACAGCGGCCCGGTGCAGGGCCATGCGGCTTTCGAAATGCGCGCCGCCACCAAGGCCAGCCTGTACCGCCATGAGGTCAACGCGGCGGCCACCGCGGCGGTGATGGCGGCGCTGGACCGCTGGCAGCAGCCGCCCCCGGCCGTGCCGCGCGAGGGCACCTGGCAGGACGCCTTCCGGCGCGCGCAGCGCCTCATCGACTGGGCGCGCGACGACACCACCACCGTGCTGCGCACCGCCCGCGCTGCCGACAGCGCTCCCGGCGCTCTGGCGACCGTGGCGGGCGAGGCGCTGCGCCTCTTTGACCTGCACCCCGCCACGCCCGAGGCGCTGGCCGATGGCGAGCGCGCCGCGCCCGGCACCGTGCTGGCGCGCCGCGGCCCGGCGCTGCTGCTGCGCACCCGCGATGGCGCGGTCTGGGTGGGCGCGCTGCGCCGTGGCGAGCAGGGGCTGAAGCTGCCCGCCACGCTGGCCCTGCCTGCGCTGGCCGCTGCAGTGCCCGAGCGTCCGGTGCCTCTGCAACGCCCGCAGGACGAGTACGACGAACTGCACTACACCGAGACCGGCTCGCCCGGTGCCCGCGTCGGCTGGTTGCGCTTCGCGTTCCACAACGGCGCCATGGGCACCCGCGCCTGCCGCCGGCTGCAGCAGGCGCTGCAGGACCTGCGCCAGCGACCCCTGGCGGTGCTGGTGCTGGCCGGTGGCCCCGACTTCTTCAGCAATGGCATCCACCTGCACGAGATCGAACACGCCGCCGAGCAGCCCGGCGACAGCGCCGCCGACGCGTCGATGCGCAACATCGAGGCCATGGACGACGTCTGCCTGGAATTGATCACCCGAACCGACTGCCTGACCGTGGCGGCGCTGCGCGGCAATGCCGGTGCCGGCGGCTGCTTCCTGGCGCTGGCGGCCGACGAGGTCTGGGCCCATGACGGTGTGGTGCTGAACCCGCACTACAAGAACATGGGCAACCTCTACGGCAGCGAATACTGGACCTACACGCTGCCGCGCCGGGTGGGGCCCGAGCGCGCCCGCCAGATCACCCAGGGCCGCCTGCCGATCGGCGCCGCCGAGGCGCGCCGCCTGGGGCTCATGGACGCGGTGCTGGGCGAGGATGCTGCGGCTTTTGACCGTCTGGCCCCGGCGGCCGCTCAATCGCTGGCGCAGGATCCCGGCCTGACCGCTAGACTCGCATCCAAGGCCGCTCAACGTGCCGCCGACGAGGCCCAGCGCCCGCTGGCCGCCTACCGCGCCGACGAACTGCAACGCATGCGCCGCAACTTCTACGGCTTCGACCCCAGCTACCACGTGGCCCGGCACCACTTCGTGCACCGCGTGGCGCACGCCTGGACGCCGCGCCACCTGGCCCTGCACCGATGAACGCCCCCGACCCCTTGCGCCCCGGCCCGGCCGACCTGCCCACCGTGCTGCTGGTCGACGACGAGGTGCGCTCGCTCGACGCCATGCGCCGCACGCTGGACGAGGACTTCGGCATCCTCACCGCCGAGTCGGCCGAGGCCGCGCGCGATCTGCTGGCCCGCCAGGAGGTGGCGGTCATCCTGTGCGACCAGCGCATGCCGGGGCAGACCGGTGTCGAGTTTCTGAAGGAAGTGCGCGAGCGCTGGCCGGACACGGTGCGCATCGTCATCAGCGGCTACACCGACAGCGAGGACATCATCGCCGGCATCAACGAGGCCGGCATCTACCAGTACATCCTCAAGCCCTGGGTGCCCGACCACCTGCTGCAGACAGTGCGCACCGCGGTCGAGGCCCGGCTGCTGCAGCAGGGTCTGAGCCGGCTGGAGCTGGACCTGCGCAGCGGCGCACCGCTGCTGCGCGCGCGCCGCCAGCAGCGCCTGGGCGAGGCCCGCGCGGCCTTCGATTTCGAGCGCATCGTGCGTGCCCCGGGCAGCCCGATGGACGGCGTCTGCGCCACCGCGGCCAAGCTGGCCCGCTACGACCTGCCGGTGCTGATCGGCGGCGAATCGGGCACCGGCAAGGAGCTGCTGGCGCGCGCCATCCACTACGCCAGCCCGCGTGCCGACGGCCCCTTCGTGCTGGAGAACTGCGCTGCCATTCCGGACACCCTGCTCGAGAGCGAGCTCTTCGGCCACAAGCGCGGTGCTTTCACTGGCGCCTTCGAGGACCATGTGGGCCTGTTCCAGCGCGCCCACGGCGGCACGGTCTTCCTGGACGAGATCGGCGAGACCTCGCCCGCCTTCCAGGTCAAGCTGCTGCGCGTGCTGCAAGAGGGCGAGCTGCGGCCGGTGGGCTCGACCCGTCCGGTCCCGGTGGATGTGCGGGTGGTGGCTGCCAGCCACCGCCGCCTGGACGAGGAGGTGCGCGCCGGCCGTTTCCGCGAGGACCTGTACTACCGCATCGCCGGCGCCACACTGCACATGCCCGGGCTGCGCGAGCGCCGCGGCGACATCCTGCCGATCGCCCAGCATCTGCTCGCGCTGGTGGCGCAGGAGCTGGGCCGCCCGGGCATGCGCTTTGGTGACGGCTGCCTGCGCTGCCTGGTGTCCTATGACTGGCCCGGCAACATCCGCGAGCTGCGCAACGAGATCGCCCGCGCCGTGGCCCTGGCCGACGGCGAGATGCTGGGACCTGATTGCCTGTCGCTGAACCTGCGCCAGGGCCGCAGTGCGATGACCGCCGCCGCGGTCGGCGCTCCCGCAGGCCTGCCCGCCAGTGGCACGCTGCAGGAGCGACTGGACGCGGTCGAAGCGATGGTGCTGCGCGAGGCCTTGGAGCGCCACCGCTGGAACAAGACCCGGGTGGCGTCCGAGCTGGGCCTGTCCCGCGTGGGCCTGCGCGCCAAGCTGCAGCGGCTGGGTCTGGAGGACCGGTCGTGATCAGCCGCCGGCCAGCACGCAGCGGTTGCGGCCCTCGGCCTTGGCGCGGTAGAGCGCGCGGTCGGCCTGCTCGATCAGGCGCTGGTAGTCCGGATGTCCGTCATGCACCGCCACGCCGACGCTGATGGTCGCGTTCAGGCGGCTGCCACCGGCCAGAGGAATCGACTCCGCCGCCACCGCCTGGCGGATCTTCTCGGCCAGTTGCAAGGCCTGCAGCGCGCTGAGCTCCACCACCAGCAGCAGGAACTCCTCGCCGCCATAGCGGAACACCGAGTCGCCGCTGCGCACGCAGGCCACCAGCACGCTCGCCAGGTGCTGCAGCACCCGGTCGCCGGCCTCGTGGCCGTGGCGGTCGTTGATGTCCTTGAAGTGGTCGACGTCAACCATCAGCACCGCAAAGCTCGGGCCGCCGCGCCGGCTCAGCTCCACCTCTCGGCCCAGCACCGCCGGCAGGAAACGGCGGTTGAGCAGCTGGGTCAGTGCGTCACGGCCGGCTTCCAGGTCGACCAGGCGATCGAACAGCGTGCCGATCAGGTAGCGAGCCTGGCCCACCTCGCCCAGCACGGCGCGCAGACGGCGGCGCAGCTCCTCGCCGCCCGCGCTGATCTCACGCTGGCACAGCGGCAGCAGGGCGGAGTCGACGTGGGCGATGCAGTCGTTCAGCGCGGCCAGCTCGCCCGCCTGCGCGAAGATGGCTGGCGCCTTGTGCCGCACCCACAGGCCGAACGAGGACTGGCCCAGCGGCGAGAGCTCCAGCCCGGCTGGCGCTGTCATCACCTCCTGCAGCAAACGGTTCTCCCAGTCGAGCAGCGCGCTGCGCTGGCGCTCGCGCTCGAGCGACATGTTCAGGCTGCTGGCAAAGCCGCGGTAGGCCTCGTCGGTGCGGGTGGCCATGTCATGGGCGTCCACATACTGCGCCGACATCACCTCGATGGCCAGGTCCAGCAGCGCCTGGCCGGTGTGCGCGGCCTCGACCCGCACGGCCAGCGTCGCCACCTCACTGTCCAGCAACAGCTGGGTGAGCGACCGCTTCAGCAGACGTGCCCCGCGCATCACCAGGTCCACGCGCAGGCGGATGCGCGCATGGACCAGACCCACGTGGCGCTGCACCGCGATCTGCTGGCGCACCTGGTCGGCGTCCCAGCTGCTGGCCAGCTCGCGCACCCAGCGCTCCATCGACGGGCGCAGCCGCTGGTCGACCACGGCGTGGTCCAGGTAGCCCCGGGCCAGCGGGTCGGCCATCATGCCGTCGTAGAAGTGGCGCGCCAGCACCGGGGCCGCGGCCGAGGCGGTGCCCGAGAGCAGCGCGCGCGCCTCGGGCGAGGTGGCTGCGATCACCTCGCGCCAGTGATGTTCGATCGTCGGGTCGATGGCGGCGGGCTCGGACATGGGCACAAGGGGCACGGGGACGAATCCGCCAAAGGTAGCATGGCGGCGAGCATGGTCAGGAGCGCACAATGGGTCTGAACGTCCTGTGGCTGCAGAGCGGCGGCTGCGGTGGCTGCAGCATGTCGCTGCTGAACGCCGACGTCGCCGATTTTCCCGGCTGGTGGCGCCAGGCCGGGCTGAACCTGCTGTGGCATCCGTCGCTGTCGCTGGCCAGCGGCGTTGACGCGCTGGGCGTGCTGGACGATTGCCTGAACGCTCGCGTGGCGCTGGACGTGCTGTGTCTGGAGGGCGCGTTGCTGCGCGGCCCGCAGGGCACAGGCCGCTTCCATCTGCTGGCCGGCACCGGCTTGCCGATGACCCACTGGGTCGAGCGCCTGGCCGGCGTGGCGCGCCATGTGGTGGCGGTGGGCAGTTGCGCGGCCTTTGGCGGCGTCAGCGCCGCCGGGCCCAACCCCACCGAGGCCTGTGGCCTGCAGTTCGAGGATGACCGGCCCGGCGGCCTGCTCGGTGCGGCCTTCCGTGCCCGCGCTGGCCTGCCGGTGGTCAACGTGGCGGGTTGTCCCACCCACCCGGGCTGGGTGACCGACACGCTGTCAGCACTGGCCGCCGGGCTGCTGGGGCCGGATGACCTGGACAGCCTGCAGCGCCCGCGCTTCTATGCCGACCAACTGGTGCACCACGGCTGCACCCGCAACGAGTATTACGAGTTCAAGGCCAGTGCCGCCAAGCCCTCGGACCTGGGCTGCATGATGGAGCACATGGGCTGCAAGGGCACGCAGGCCCATGCCGACTGCAACATCCGGCTGTGGAACGGCGAGGGCAGCTGCACCCGCGGTGGCTACGCCTGCATCAGCTGCACCGAGCCAGGCTTCCAGGACCCGGGACACGCCTTCCATGCCACCCCCAAGCTGGCCGGCATCCCGATCGGTCTGCCCACCGACATGCCCAAGGCCTGGTTCGTGGCGCTGGCGTCCTTGTCCAAGAGTGCCACGCCCAAACGGGTCAAGCACAACGCCACCGCCGACCACATCGTCGTGCCGCCGGTGGCGCGGCGCACGCGGCTCAAATGAGCGCGCCGCGCCAGCTGCAGCTGGGCCCGTTCAACCGGGTCGAGGGCGACCTGGAGGTGACGCTGGAGATGGCCGACGGCGTGGTCCGGGCCGCCCGTGTCACCGCCACCATGTACCGCGGCTTCGAGCAGATGCTGCCGGGTCGCGACCCGCTGGATGCGCTGGTCATCGTGCCGCGCATCTGCGGCATCTGCTCGGTGTCGCAGTCGGTGGCGTCCGCGCGGGCCCTGGCCGACCTGGCCGGCGTGCAGCCACCGCCCAATGGTGAGCGGGTGATCAACCTGATGCTGGCCTGCGAGAACCTGGCCGACCACCTGGCGCACTTCTACCTCTTCTTCATGCCCGACTTCACGCGCGCCGACTACGCCGGCCGCGCCTGGTTCGCCGAGGCCCAGCGGCGCTTCGCCGCGCTGGACGGCTCAGGCGGTGGCGAGCACGCGCGCGCTGCGGTGCAGGCGCGCCAGCGCTGGTTCCGCCTGATGGGCCTGCTGGGCGGCAAGTGGCCGCACACCCAGAGCGTGCTGCCCGGCGGCAGCTCGCGCCCGGTGGAAGCCAGCGAGCGGCTGCGCCTGCTGGGCTGGGTGCGCGAGTTTCGCCAGTTCCTGGAGCAGCAGCTGTTTGGCGACACGCTGGAGGCGGTGGCGGCGCTGGACAGTGAGGCCGCGCTGGCCGCCTGGGTCGACGCCGCGCCCGGCCAGGGCGATCTGCGCCTGTTCCTTGCCATTGCCGCCGACCTGGGCCTGGACCGCCTGGGTCCGGGCCCGGGGCTGAGTCTGAGCGTCGGCGCCTACCCGATCGAGGGCCGCCCTGCCTTGGCACCGGGGCTGTGGGACGCCTCCGCGGCCTGCCTGTCCGCGGTGGACCTGGACCAGGTGCGCGAGGACGCCCACCATGCCTGGCTGGCTGACGAGGGCGGTCCGCGCCATCCCTGGCAGGGCCTGACCCAGCCGCAGGCCGACAAGCCGCAGGCCTACAGCTGGAACAAGGCGCCGCGCCTGGGCGGGCGGGTGCTGGAGACCGGCGCCATGGCCCGCCAGCTGGCCGACGGGCAGCCGCTGGTGCGCGCGCTGGTGGCCCGCGCTGGATCCAGCGTGCAGGCGCGGGTGCTGGCGCGCCTGCTGGAGATCGCGCGCGTGCTGCCCCGGATGGAAGACTGGCTCACCGGCCTGCGTCCGCGCGAGCCCTTCCACACCGTGCACACGCTGCCCAGCGAGGGGCAGGGCAGCGGCCACACCGAGGCCGCACGCGGCACGCTGGGCCATTGGCTGCGGGTCGAGCAGGGCCGCCTGGCCTCGTATCAGATCGTCGCGCCCACCAGCTGGAACTTCTCGCCGCGCGATGCCCAGGGTCTGCCCGGCGCGCTTGAGGCTGCCCTGGTGGGCCTGCCGGTGCGCGAGGGCGAGAGCGCCCCGGTGGCAGTGCAGCACATCGTCCGCTCGTTCGACCCCTGCATGGTGTGCACGGTGCACTGAACTTCGGGTAGGCTCTGCCCCACGGCATTACCCCCGACTTTTGTGCCCCCGACCGGCCTGCCCAGCGCCCGCATCCTGATCGTCGATGATGTACCCGAGAACCTCGCGGTGCTGGGCGAGCTGTTGCAGCACGAGGGCTACCAGGTCCAGGTGGCCAATGGTGGCGCGGTGGCGCTGCGTCTGGCCCTGGGTCCGCCGCCGCCCGACCTGATCCTGCTGGACGTCACCATGCCCGGCATGGACGGCTACGAGGTGCTGCGGCGCCTGCGCGCCGACGCGCGCACGGCCTCGCTGCCGGTCCTGTTCCTGACTGCGCGTGGTGACCCGGGCGACGAGGAATACGGCCTGCTGCAGGGCGCCGAGGACTACCTGACCAAGCCGATCCGCCCGGCCCTGGTGCTGGCCCGGGTGCGCAACCAGCTGCAGGCCAAGCGCGCGCGCGACGTGCTGGCCAACCAGAACGCGCTGCTGGAGGCCGAGGTGCGCCGGCGCATGGAGGACAACGACCGCATCCAGCGCGTCACCATCCGCGCCCTGGCCCACCTGGCCGAGACGCGCGACCCCGAAACCGGCAACCACATCCTGCGCACCCAGTCCTACATGGGCCTGCTGGCGCGCCGCCTGGCCCGCCATCCGCGCCATGCTGCGGTGCTGGACGAGGCGATGATCGAGCAATTGGTGCGCTCGGCCCCGCTGCACGACATCGGCAAGGTGGGCATACCCGACCACATCCTGCTCAAGCGTGCGGCGCTGGATGCCGATGAGTGGGAAGTCATGAAGACCCATGCCCAGCTGGGTGCCGACGCGATCGAGCAGGCCGAGCGCGACATTGACCAGCCGGTGCCCTTCCTGCAGATCGCGCGGCAGATCGCGCGCTGGCACCACGAGCACTGGGATGGCCAGGGCTACCCGGACGGCCTGGTGGGCGAGGCCATCCCGCTGTCAGCACGGCTGATGGCGGTGGCCGATGTCTTCGACTCGCTGGTCTCGCCGCGCGTCTACAAGCGGCCCTTCGATGTCGAGCGCGCGCGCCAGGCCATCGTCGATGGCCGGGGCACGCAGTTCGACCCGGATGTGGTCGACGCCTTCTGCGAGAGCTTCGAGGACTTCGTCGACGTGGCGCGCAGCCACGGTCTTCCGGCTGGATGAACGGCTGTGGACAGCGCCACCGCCCCTGTCCGGCGCCAGGCCACGCTGCGGCGCCTGGTGCCGCTGCTGCTGGCCGCTGGCCTGTGGGTGGCCTTGTCGGAGCGGCTGCTGATGCAGTGGGCGCCCGCGGCCGGACTGGCCACGCTGGCCCGCATCGGCGCCGGCCTGGTGCTGGCGCTGGGTGTGCTGTGGTGGCAGCGCCAGTCGCTGCTGGCGCCCACTGACGAGGTGGCGGGCGGGGCGCGCGCGCCCTGGGGCTGGTGGGCTGGCGTGCTGCTGCTCACGGCGCTGGGCGTGGCCGCCACCTTTGCCCAGCACCGCCGCACCGAGACCGCGCGGCTGCAGGCGATTGCCGACGCCAAGTCGGCGCAGGTGCATGACTGGCTGACCGAGCGTCTGCGCGGCCTGGGGCTGGCCGGGCGCCTGCTGGCGCAGGACCCGCGCCTGGCAGCCACCGGGGGCGACAGCGCCTCGCTCGAGCCGCTGCGCGCCCAGCTCGCCACGCTGGCTGACGGCCAGGGCTTCGACGCGGCGATGCTGCTGGCGGCCGACGGCCGGCTGCTGGTCGGCTGGGGGCCGCCGGCACTGCTGCAGCCGCTGCCGCGCGCGGACCAGGTGCGCGCGGTGATCGCCCGCGGCGAGGCCTCGCTGCTGTCCACCTCGACCGAGGGCAGCGGCCAGCCCTTGCTGGACCTGGCGGCCCCGCTGGACCACGGCGCCCCGCTGCTGTTGATGCGGGCCCGACCTGCGCGCCAGCTTCAGCAGTTGCTGTCAGGCTGGCCGGCGCCCACCACCAGCGGCGAGTCGGTGTTGTTCCGGCCCTTGTCGGGCGGCGTGCTCTACATCGCACGCTCGGGAGCCGACAGCAGCGGTGCGCCCACCTCGATCCAGGCCAGCGAGCTGCCGCAGGCGCTGTCGGTGCAGTTGCTGGCCGCGCCGCAGCGCCAGGGCGAGCTGCTGCGGGGTACGGATGGGAGCGGTCGGTCGGTGATGGGCGTGGGCCAGCCGGTGGGTCACACCGACTGGCTGCTGGTGGCCCAGGTCTCGCACGCGGAATTCCTGGACACCTTGGCTGGCGACCTGGCCTGGAACGTGATGGCTGGCGTCTTCGGCCTGGCCCTGGTGAGTGCGCTGCACTGGCAGCGCCAGCAGCGGCGCCAGCTGCAGGCCGCACGCCAGGCCGGCGCGCGCCAGCAGCGCCAGATCGAATCGCTGCGCGTGCTCAAGGCCTTGGCAGACAGCACCGACGACCTGGTCATCGCCCAGGATATCCAGGGGCGTTTCGTGCTGTTCAACGGCGCCGCCGAGCGGCTGACCGGGCGCAGCGCCGACCAGGTGCTGGGGCGTGACGAGCGTGTGGTCTTCCCGCCGCAGCAGGCGCAGCAGCTGATGCGCAGCGGCCAGCAGGTGCTGGCCGGTGGCGAGGTGCAGCATGTCGAGCAGCGCCTGGACACGGTGCAGGGCCCGCGGCTGTTCCAGCTCACCCGTGGCCCGCTGCGCGACGAGCGCGGCGGCGTCTTCGGCAGCTTTGGCATCGCGCGCGATGTGACCGAGCGCCAGCGCATGGTCGACGAGCTGGAGCACTACCGTGCCGGCCTGGAAGTCCGCGTGGCCGAGCGCACCGCCGAGCTGGCCGAGGCGCGCGAGCGCGCCGAGAGTGCCAACCGGGCCAAGAGCGCCTTCCTGGCCAACATGAGCCACGAGATCCGCACGCCGCTCAACGCCATCACCGGCCTGGTACGGCTGCTGCGCGACGCCCACCCCACCGATCAGCAGGCCGAGCGGCTGGGCCGCATCGAGCTGGCGGCCCAGCATCTGCTGGTGATCCTCAATGACGTGCTTGACCTGTCCAAGATCGAGGCCGACCGCCTGGACCTGGAGCCCACCGACTTCCTGCTCGACACCCTGGTCGACGACGTCCGGGGCCAGATCGCCGCGCAGGCCGGTGAGCGGGGCCTGCGCGTGCATGTCGAGCTGCAGCCGCCCGGGCAATGGCTGCGCGGCGATGCGGTGCGCCTGCGCCAGGCGCTGCTCAACTACGCCGCCAATGCGGTCAAGTTCACCGAGCGGGGCCACATCGCGCTGCGGGCCGGTGTGGTGCGCGAGGACGGCGATCGGCGCCTGCTGCGCTTCGAGGTCGAGGACACCGGCATCGGTCTGAGCGAGGACAGCCTGTCGCGCCTGTTCACGCCCTTTGAACAGGGTGATGCGTCCACCACCCGGCGCCATGGCGGCACCGGCCTGGGCCTGGTCATCACGCGCCGCCTGGCGGGCCTGATGGGCGGTGATGCCGGCGCCGAGAGCCAACTGGGCGCCGGCAGCCGCTTCTGGTTCACCGCCTGGGTCGAGCAGGGACGGCCGGTGCCAGCGGTGCCCGCGCGCCAGGTGGCACCGCCGGCCGACCGCCTGCGCGCGCGCCGTATGCCGGCGCGGGTGCTGCTGGTCGACGACAACGCCGTCAGCCTGGAGGTGCTGCGCGAACTGTTGGCCAGCGTCGGTCTGCAGGTGATCACCGCCGTCGATGGTGCCCAGGCCGTGCAGCAGGTGCAGACCCAGCCGGTGGACCTGGTCCTGATGGACCTGCAGATGCCGGTGATGGACGGCTACAGTGCGACGCGCGAGATCCGCCGCCTGCCGGGCTTGGGCGCGCTGCCGATCGTTGCACTGAGCGCCAATGCCTACGACCACGACCAGCGTGAGAGCGCGCGGGCCGGCATGAACGGCTTCATTGGCAAGCCGATCGACCCTGATCAGCTCTACGAAGCGGTGCTGACCTGGTTGCCCGACGAGGGGCACTCGCCCGCGGTCGCGTCAGCGCCATCGGGGTCTGCCCCGCCAGAGTGGCTGGTGCCGCTGGCCGGTGACACCCTGCTGGACGTGCAGCGCGGTCTGCGCCTGGTCAACGGCGACGCCCGACGCTACCGCGAGGTGCTGTCGATCTTCGCGCGCACCCATGGCGCCGATGCCCAGACCTTGCGCACACTGCCGCCCGATGATCCGCTGTGGCGGCGCACGGTGCACGGGCTGCGCGGTGCGGCCGGTGCCGTCGGCGCCATGGCCTTGGCTCAGGCGCTGCGCAGCGCCGAGAAGGACCCGTCGGCCCAGGCCCCCGTGGCCGTGGCCCGGCTGGAGGGGCTGCTGAACGCGCTGGCGCAGGCCTTGCAGCGCAGTGCCGACGACGAGCCGGCGGCGGCGCTGCCCCCCGCGCAGCCGGTTGATCAGCTGCTGGCCGACTGGCTGCCCCTGCTGCGCCAAGGCGAGCTGGCGGCCTCCTCCTGGGCCAGCGCCCACCACCCGGCCCTGGCGGCTGCGCTGGGCCGCCCGCTGGCCGATGCACTGCGCGACCTGGCCACCCGCTTCGACTACGATGGCGTCCTGGTCCTGCTGCAGCAGCAGGGCCACCTTGAATGAGCTTGGCCGGCATGCACGACGACCTACATCCGCCCACCCACGCCGGCCAGGCCCTGCGCGTGCCGATGGCGCCGCCCGAACTCGAAGGCGTGGACGAGTCCACCTGGCTGGATGTGATCCAGAAGATGGACGAGGTCTACTCGCAGCTGGTGGCCGACGAGATTGCGCTGGAGCAGAAGAACACCGAGCTCGAGCGCAGCCAGCAGTTCATCTTCAGCCTGCTGTCGGCCATGAGCGACGTGCTGGCCGCCTGCAACGAAGCCGGCCAGATCGAGGAAACCAATGCCGCGCTGTGCGAGCTGGTGGGCCGCAGCGAGGCCCAGCTGCGCGGCAGCGCGCTGGCCGCGCTGATGGCCGACGATGCCAGCGCCGCGCGCATCCGCCACGTGCTGGAGACGCCGGCGCTGCAGCGCGGCGGCACGGTGGTCGAGGTCGAGCTGCAGGGCGAGGCCGGCCAGCGTGTGCCGGTGGACTTCAACTGCTCGCCGCGCCTGGATGCCGATGGCCGGCGGGTCGGCCTGGTCTTTGTCGGCCGGCCGATGGGCGAGCTCAAGCGCGCCTACCACCAGTTGCGCGAGGCCCACGAGGCGCTCAAGCGCACCCAGCAGCAGCTGCTGCATTCCGAGAAGATGGCCTCGCTGGGCCGGCTGGTGGCCGGCGTGGCGCACGAGCTGAACAACCCGATCAGCTTCGTGCTGGGCAATGTCCACGCCATGCGCCGCTACAGCGAGCGCCTGCGCCAGTACCTGGGTGCCATCCATGGCGGCGCCAGCCGCGAGCAGCAGGACGAGCTGCGCGCGCAGCTGCGCATCGACCACGTGCTGGCCGATCTGCCCTCGTTGATGGAGGGCATGCTGGAGGGCGCACACCGCACCGCCGACATCGTCAACGGCCTCAAGCGCTTCTCGGCGGTGGACCGCGAGGAGCGTGTCGAGGTCGACCTCGGCGGTGTCGTCGAGCGTGCCATCCACTGGGTGCGCAAGGGCACGGCGCCGGTCTTCCAGGTCGACTGGCCGGGCGGCGAGCCCTGCAGCGTGATGGGCAGCCCGGGCCAGTTGCTGCAGGTGGTGATGAACCTGGTGCAGAACGCCTACGACGCGGCCAGCAGCCGCAGCGGCGTGGTGCCAGGCCTGCGTGCCTCACTGCAGCGCGAGGACGGCCAGGCCGTGCTGCGTCTGCGCGACAACGGCCCGGGCATCGCGCCCGAGCATTTGCACCGCATCTTCGATCCCTTTTTCACCACCAAGCCGGTGGGCAAGGGCACCGGCCTGGGCCTGTCGATCAGCTACGGCATCGTCGAGCAGCACGGCGGCTCGCTCAGTGCCGACAACCACCCTGAGGGCGGCGCGGTGTTCACGCTGCGGCTGCCGCTGGCGGGGCCATCAACGTGAGGCCGGGATCGCCTCGTCACCGGGGTTGGCGGACCACACGGTCAGCGTGAGGTGCCGCGCCATGCGCGAGCCATCCTCGGAGCTCGACCATGCCCGGTCAGCGGCCAGCAGCAGGTGACCGTTGTCGAGCCACCGGGTGGGCACGGCCAGCACGGACCCCAGGGCCAGCAGCCTGCCGCGAGCATCCGGGTTGCCCTCGACGGCTTGCTGCTGAGCGAGCACTTCCTGCGCCTGCGCGTTCCGGCGCAGCAGGGGGTCGCGCACCTGGGTGGAGGGCGGCGTCAGCGTCAACTCCCAACGGCAACCCGCCTGCGTGGTCGAGTTCAGTGAACAGCCCGGCAGCAGGATCGTGCTGCTGTGAATGTTCTGCTGGAGCTGTCCGTTCAGGCGCTGCTGCCAGACCCCGTGGATGGGCAGCTCCAGCTTGATCGCTGCGACCAGCCCCTCGCCGAGCGCATAGTCCCCGGGTGCGACGATGTGGGCCACGAGCGGCTGCCCCGGCGTTCGGGCTGTGGGCCATTCGGCGCGCATGGACAAGGTCTCCTGCATGCTGACGCCGTCGCCACTCACCTGCGTGGTTGCTTCGCCCTGCACGCTGCCCTCGAAGCTGCTGCGGGCAGACGGGTCCTGCTGGTAGACCGCCCTCGGACCCGCGGGGCCCTGCCGCGTCATGGGCGTGCGCAGGTGCAGATGCGCCTTCAACTGGCTGGAACCCAGTGGGCTCGTGACGTGATCGGTCAGGTCGATGAGGGCGTGCAGGACCACCGGGGTGCCAGTGGCTGCCAGCGCCGGACCGGCGAGCAGCCAGGCGGCCAGGGGCAGGGCGACAGCGCGCAGCACGGCAGAAGTCATCAGAGCGTCGCGGGCAAGGCTGTATTCCGGGCGTCAAGGGCGCTGCACGCGCACCGTGGCGCGGTAGTCCGACAGGATCTGGGCGGACGCACTCGGGTGGGCGGGCTCCAGGGCCAGCAGCGAGAACCGGTAGCCCTGGAACTCGGCGTTGCTGGGGAGCTCCGGCAAGCCGGGCGGTGTGTGCAGTCGAATCTCCGCGCCCATGCCGGCCTGCGTCACCCCGATGCTGAGCACTGCATAGCCGGCCCAGAGACAGGCGATGCCCACCGGGCAGCGGTGGTCCTCGACCGCCAGCAGGGACAGGCGCAGGCCATCAGGTCCCTCCACCGGGGCTGCCGACAACACCAGCACGCTGTCAGCCGCGCCGGCTGGCGCCGTCAGGCCGGCGCCCAGTGCTGTGCCAGCGCTGACCCACAGCAGGCCCGCGACGAGGGCGCGGACAGGCGACAGTGCTGAGCTCTGGACGGACATGGCTGGGAGGCGTGATGGGCAGGTGCGCCAAGCCTACCAGCTTGGACAACTTCCCAGAACAACCGCCCAGAACAACTGCCTAGAACAACTGCCTAGAACAACTGCCGCCCCAACTCGCCCAGCAAGGCCTCGGGGTCGATCTCGGGGACCTCGAATTCAATGTCCTCGGTCGAGACGCTGAAGGGCTCGCCCTCGCGGTAGCGCAGCGGGAAGCGCACGCCGAAGGCGTAGTCGGCGCCGACCTCGCAGGCCGCCAATTCCCAGGTCTGCTCGTACAGGCTGGCGCCCAGCACGCTGACATCCACATAGCCCGAGACATCGAAGCGAAAGCGCGGCGCCGCGCGCACCGAGGCTTCGGCGTCAATCTGCAGGCCCTGCGAGGGCATCCAGTCGACATGCACGCTGGCCTCGGCCGCGCCCGCAATGCCCAGGCTGCCCCCCAGCTCCAGCCCGCCGGTGGCGCTGGCGCCGGTGATGCCCAGGCCGATGCCGGCGCGCGCGCCCAGGCGCAGCCCGGCGTCGGCCGGCACCGACAAGTGGGCGTCGCCGGTGACGTGGGTGTTCTCTTCATGGTCGGGGCTGTACTCGATGGCGATGCGCGCCTCGTCCAGTACGCCCGGGCCGATGCCGGCGTTGGCGCGCAGGTTGCCACCCACCTCGGCGACGATGCCCGGCACGATCGGGATCTGCGTGGACAGCGAGAACAGCGAACGGTCGATCGCCTGCCGAGAGAACAGCTCCAGTGTGTCCGGCAGCGCGATCTCGCCACTGATCGTGCACTCGCCGGCTGGCGAGAAGCGGATGCCGGCCGTGCCTTGCAGCCACGGCGCCAGCTGCAGCGTGGCCGAGCCACCGCCGTAGACGATCAGCGGCGCGCCAGGCTCGGGCGGGCCATTGGGCTGGCCCGCGGCGTCGAGCGTGCGGTTGGTGAGGCCGAGCTCGGCCGTGCCTGACAGCATGCCACGCTCGAAGGCGCCGCTGAACGAGGCGTCGAAGGCACCGTCGTCGTAGCGCACCTGCAGCGTCGAGTCGACGCCGGGCAGGGCGGGCTCGGCCGTGCCGCTGGCCGTGACCCGCCAGCGCCCATCGGTCTGGCTTAGCGTGACGTCCACCGCGCCCGAGCGGATCGCCGGGTTGGCTTCCAGCGCCAGCCGGCCGCCGATCAGCAGACCGGTGTCCTCGCCGTAACCCACCTGCAGCGCGGCCTGGCGCACCCCGGGGATCTCGGGGTCGACACTGCCGTCGGCGCTGAATCGGCCCTCGGCCCAGGCCAGGTGCAGCTGGGCCGCACGGATGCCACGCACCTTGCCTGGCGTGTCGATGCCCACGTCGCCGTCCAGGCTCAGCTGCGCGTCTCGGTAGGCCATGGCCACATGGGCGCGGTCGAACAGCGCGCTGTCCAGATCAAAGCCGCCTTCCAGCGCGAAGCCGCCGCCAGTGGACGCCGTTGCGCCCAGGTGACCGCTGCCCAGGCGGTCGACCGAGAACTCGGCGCGGCCCTCCAACCCCAGGCCGCTGCGCTGGCCGTAGAACACCGTCAGGTCGCAGGCGTCCAGGTGGAAGGGTGCGGGCAGGCGCAGCTCGTCCATGGAGAAGCTCTTGTAGACCTGCGCCTCGGCACCGTTCAGGCGGATGCGAATGTCGGCGTCGGCGATCAGCGGCAGCGTGGGCAGCACGCGGCCCTCGCCCACCAGCCCGGCGCGGCTGAGCGTGACCTCGTCCATCTCGATCGGGCTCATCCCCGGCAGACGCAGGCTGTTGCGAACGCCCATGTGCACGCTGGCCGGGTCCACAAAGCCGGCATTCAGCCCGGGCACGCGCCGGACCAGCCAGGACTGCGCCGGGTAGTCGGGCGGCACGCCCATGCCGGCGGCGCGCGCGGCGCCGCTGCGCGCCTTCAACACGTCCACGCTGAGCGTGCCCAAGGTGTCGGGTGCGCCGCCGGGCGCGGCCGGGCTCCACGACAGCAGGTCGACGCGCGGCAGCCAGTCGCGCCGCGCCGAGGCCACCGAGGGCAGCGGCTCGCCCCCGGACACCGAGGCAAACAACACCGGCGCGCCGCCACGGCCCAGGCGGGTGCGCTCGGTGGGGCTCATCGGGCGCAGCATCGCGGCGGCCTCGCCATCGATGATCGCCTGCTTGGACCAGAAGCGGCTGCCGTTGGCCGAGCCATCGTGCGGCAGGGTCCAGCGGATCGCAGAGAAGCTCACGCGGTGGCTGTTCTTGACCTGTCGCCAGGCGGTGGGTGCAGGCAGGCCGCTGGCTGCCGGATTGGCGTCGCGCAGGGCCTGCAGACCGCCTTGCACGGTCTCACGGATTTCGTCGGCGATCGCCCGTCCGGCGCCCATGTTGGCGCTGGCCTCGAGCAGCTCGTAGTTGCTGTCGGTGTCGCTGCCGTCGAGCTGCATCTCGCGCACATGGTCGACCTGGAAGGTGCTGCCGTGGCCCTGGCGGTCCCAGATCGGCAGCTCCAGCCGCGGCCGCAGCGTGTCCTCGGCGCCGAAGAGCAGGAAGCTGGGGCTGCGATCCAGCGTCAGGAAGTAGACCGTCTGGCCGCTGCTGTCGTCGCTGGCGCCCTGGGCGCGGGCGGCGGCGGTCAGGTCGTTCAGCTGGGTCTGCGCCGCGCCCTGCACCGCGCCGCGCCACAGCGTGGTCTGGTCGGTGGGTGGCCGGCTGCCCTGACGCACTGGCAGCGGCAGCGGGAACAGGCCGCTGTTGCGCTGCTTCAGCGCCGGCAGACGCAGTGTCGGCAGACTCAACTGGCGGTTCGCCGGATCGGTCTGGATCTGCGTGCCGGCATAGGGGCCCGAGCCCACGCTGTAGCTCTGGCCGGCACTGGCCACGGTGGCGGACGCGCTGCTGGCGGTGGTGGCCTGGCGCGCCACCTCTGGCGGCCGCGGGCCTGTCTGCTGCACCACATGGGCCAGTTCGTGCGCCAGCAGGGCTCGGCCGGTTTCGGTGTCGGGCCGGTACTCGCCGGGTGCAAAGGCGATGTGCTGGCCCACCGTGAAGGCATGGGCCGAGAGCTGCTCGGCCTCGCGCTGGGCGCCCGGGCTGGTGTGGATCTGCACGCGCGACAAGTCGGTGCCCAGGCGCTGCTCGAAGTAGCCGCGCGTGGCCAGGTCCAGCGGCTGGCCACTGCCCAGGCGCTGGGTCAGGCCCTCGTCCACCGGCGGTGGGGGTTGGTCGGGCGCCGCCGGGGCGCCGCCGCGGGGCTTGCGCTGGACCTGCGGGTTGTTCTGGCGCGGCGCGTCGCTGCGGTGGTCCACCTTGGGCGGCGCGCTGTCGCCCATCAGCACACCCTGGATCGCGTCGCCGTCGAGCTTGGGCGTTTCAACCTTGATGGCCTGCGACGGGTTGCTGGGCGTGATCTTGCCGCTCTTGGAGTTGTAGCCCAGCTGTCCACTGGCGTGGATGCCCACCGGCAGCTGGTAGTTGGCCTCGGCCAGGGTCCAGTCCTTGGACCAGACCGTGACGGTGTCCACCAGCAGATTCAGGCGGGCCGCGACCTGGCCGAACAGGCGGAACTTCAAGGCCGGCGCCACGTCCAGGTTCATCGCCCCCTTGAGGTCCAGCCCCTCGGCCTGGCTGTAGCTGAAGTCGACCTGCGCATCCAGCACCGGCTTGTCCTTGGGGATGCCCACCGAGGCTTCGGCGCCCACGCTGCCCACCAGCTCGGCCACCGCGGCGCCAAAGATCAGGTTGACCGCCGCGCTGGCGCTGAAGCCGGCATCGGCAAAGACCTTGAAGCTGCCGCCGCCGGTGAACTTCATCGTCGACAGCACCGCGGTGGCAGGGTCGAACTCCTCCACGTTCAGCGTGATGCCCGCCAGCTTGCCGGGCCCCACCGCGGCATGCGCCTTCATCGTCAGCGAGGCCGAGAAGGTCACGCCCACGCTGACCGAGCCCACCGAGAAGCCCAGGCCCGGCAGCGGCACCGGCGGTGTCGAGAAGCGCTTGTTCAGGAATTCACCGCCATCGGCCGGGTACTGGCCGAAGACCTCGAAGGGCGCCACTGCCAGGCCACCGCCCACCCGCACCGAGCCATCCTCCAGCAGGCGCAGCTTGAGCGTGCCGTCGAGCTTGTTCTTGATCAGCGTGGCGCGCAGATCGCCCTCGCCCGCGGCCTTGAAATGCTCGCCGCCCTCGCCACTGGGTTGGCCGGCCGCATCCAGGCTGGCGGCGTTGGTGACGGCCACCGTGACCTTGCCATCGAGCAGGCCGTCGCCATAGCGGAATTGCACGCCGCCGCGCACCAGCACCACGCCCTTGGCGTAGCGGGCCTCGATCTGGCCCTTGGCACCACCGGGCAGCTTGGGCGTGGCCTGGCCGCTGCCCGAGAGCTCCCAGGCCTCGCCGGCGCGGTCGAGCTTCATCGTCAGCGAGCCGCTTTCGATGCCGGGCAGGCCCTCGAAGTCGCCCTTGCCGCTGATGCTGAAGTGCTCGGCGTCGGCAAAGTTGATGCCCACGCTGAAGGCCTTGACGCCGGGGATGCTGGTCTCGGCCTGGCCGTCGAGGGTGAAGACCTGGTCCTCCAGCTTGGCCTCGATGCGCGCCTTCTTGATGCCCTTGATCTTCTGGTCGGTGATCTCCAGCGTGGCGCTGCCGCTGAAGTGGCCGGTCTCGCCCGACTTCTCGTAGCTGGCCTTCAGCTCGGCCTGGCCGTCGAAGAGCCTCTTGTCAAAGGTGAAGCTGCCCGCCACCAGGAAGCTGTCCATGCGGCCCTTGCCACTGAGCGTGCCCTCGCCCAGGCGCGGGATCTCGTAGCCCATCACGCCGCTGACCGAGAAGCCGCTGGCCGAGCTCATCGCCACCGTCAGGCTGCCCGAGGTGGGCTTGAACGGCCCGGGCAGTTTCAGCTCGCCGCTGTAAAAGGTCTTGGACAGCGTGAAGGTCTTGCCGCTGACCTCGAAGTCGATCGGCCCGCCCAGCAAGGGAATGCTGGGATCGATGTGACCGGTGATCACCAGACCGGTGCCCGGCTCGATGTCGACCTCCTCGACGATCACCGGGCTGGTCTGCGGCACCGGCGTCTGGGTCTTCAGGTCATTGACGATCTTGGTGCGCAGGCCATCGACACTGATGAAGCCGGCATGCTGCAGGCCCTTGGAGAGCTTGCGGATCGGTACCGCTGCCGGGCTGTAGTTCGGGAAGCGCGGCAGCGCCAGCTTCATCGAGATCGAGCCCAGCTGGTCGCCGCTGCCCGGGTTCAGCGTGAAGTCGGCCAGCGTGAAGCCGGGGATCCAGTCGGCTGGCAGGCCGCTGGCAGGCTGGCCGTTCTTCAGCGGGATCTTGCGCGGCTGGCCGCCGCGCTGGCTGGGGTAGAGCACCAGCAGGTCGGGGCCGCCGAAGAAATCGGTCTTGTCGACACTGGATGGCCAGGCCTTGACGCGGCCGCTGTCGGTGCTGGCATCCGGGTCGTAGAGCGTGATGCCGTCGAGCGCCCCCAGCTTGTTGATCGCATCGATCGTCCAGCAGGAGGAATCGCCGGGGCCGCCGCCATTGGCGAAGTCGGAGAAGACAAAGCGGTAGGCCGGGTTGGCGCGGATCTTGTCCGGGTCGCCGTTCTCCTTGTCCTTGACCAGCTTGAGCTTCTCGGTGATGTCGGCATCGATGTCGCGGCCCGAGGCCTGGTTGGCCTTGCTGTCGCGCAGCTCCAGGTTCGTCGCGTTGTCCATCGGCGCGCCACCGATCTGCAACTCGATCACATGGTCGATGTCGTGGGTGTTGGGCGAACCGTCGAGCGTCCATTTGGGCAACTGCATGAGGCGGCCCAGTTCCTTGGCCTCGCCGACCAGCAGCGCCGCATTGCCGGCCTCCAGCCGGGTCTTCTTGGGCACGGCGGCGTAGATGGCGCCGTCGCGCAGGCCGGCGCCGGTGGCGAACTGTGTGCGGGCCGTGGCGGTCGCCGTGTTCCAGTGCGACTTGTGCTTCGAGCCCGCGGTGCTGCGGCTGTAGTTGGCCGGGCGGGTGAATGTCTTGCCGCTGTAGCGGTCGTATTTGAAGCCGGGGACCTTGATGCCCTTGATCTCGATGTCGTTGCTGCTGCCGCCGGCCGGCGCCGTGCCGGCCGGCTGGCGCATCAGCATGCGTGCCAGGCTGCCGTTTTGCTGCACCACGTGGGCCAGCTCGTGGGCCAGCAGGCGCTTGCCGTCGTCGCTGCCCGGCTCGTACTGGCCGCTGGAAAAGACGATGTCACGGCCGAAGGTGAAGGCGCGCGCGTCCACCTGCCGGGCGGCCTGGTCCGCGCTGGCGTCAGTGTGTACGCGCACCTGGGACAGATCGGCCTGCAGCCGCTGCTCGAAGAAGGCGCGGGTCTGGGCGTCGAGTGGCTGGCCGCTGCCCAGCTGCTGTGTGAAGTCGGCCGGCACGCTGAGCCGGCCGGCAGCGTCACGGCGCGCGTCGCCGTGGGTCTCGGGGCGCTTGTCGCGGGCGATCTCCGGCCCGCTGCCGCCGCCTTGCGTGGCCAGGCCGCCACGCGTTCCTTCGGTGGTGGCGGGCTGGGCGTGGCCGGCGGGGACCGGGGCTGGACGCTGCGCGTTGCGGGCATCGGGCCGGCGCGGCGCCTGCGCGGCGGAGCCGGCAGCGGTGGCGGCGGGCGCACGGGCCACGACCGGCGCTTCGGCGCGCGGGTCGGGTCTGGCGTCGGCAGCGGATGGCGCCGCCGCCGACGGCGTGGCCATGCGCATCACCCGGTCGGCCACCGCGTCGGCCTCGCGTTCCACCGAGTCGCCCGGCTCGCTGACCGCCAGCTTGGCGCGCACCGCCAGTCGGTCGACGCGGCCGGCCTGTTCGCCCGGCCCGGCCTGCCCCGGTGTGGTCGGCGGCTTGCGCGTGCCCTGGCCCGGCGTGGCGGCGCTGTCGGGCTTGTTCGGTCCCTGGGCCTTGGCCGGGGTCTGTGCGCTGGTGCTGGCAGCGGGCGCCTTGGCCGAGGCACCCGCGGCGTCACCCGCGGCCTTGGTTGGGGGCGGCGGTGCGGGCTTCTTGCCCTCAGGGACCGGCGGCGCGCTGGCCATGGCGGCGTCAGTCGATGCGGTTGACCCGCACGCCGACCAGGCTGGCGCCGAAGACCTGGTCTTCGAGCGACGCTGCGGTGACCTCGGCCGAGCCAACCTCGTTGAGGCTGGCTGGCTGCTGGCTGGCGGCCAGCAGGGCGCTGATCGCCAGCCCATGGTCGTCCTTCGGCACCACGCCCTCGGGGGCGGCCGGTGCCGAGACCAGGAAGTGGTTGAGCACGTAGTTCGCCACCAGCTCGTCCTCGCCCTGGATCTCGGTGATGGCCTCCTTCAGCATGGCCTGTCCTGCCTCGGTGAGTTGACCTCCGGACACCGGTACCAGCCTGCTCAGCGCGGGGTTGGTCGCGCTGTCCAGCGTGGCCTTCCAGCCCGCGTCGGCGCCGGCACTCTGGTAGATCCGCAGCAGCTCGCTGAGCTGACCTGACGCCATGACGATCACGCGGTGCAGGTGCTGGCTCACCGCAGCGGGCATCGTCACCACCAGCAGGCCACCGTCGTAGGCGCTGTCGCCCAACAGGCCGGGCGGCGGCTCGATCGCATGAACCCGGTCGCTGCCGGGCGGCGGCATCTCGGTCAGTGTGCTGATCTGCTCAAGCATGTGGCGCAGGCGCATGTGGTTCTGCCAGCCCTGGCCGCGGGTGGGCGAGCCTTCCCAGACCCGGCCGATCGCCACCCGGGCGTCGGGCTGGGCGGCGGTCCACATGGCCAGCACCCGCGCCGCGCTCTCATCGGCGTAGGCGCTCTGGTCGCGGTAGTGCAGCAGGCCCACGCGGGCGGGCTTGAAGGTCTGCAGCAGCGCGTCGTTGCCGGTGTCGATCGCCTGTGTGAACAGCTCCAGCGACTTCTCGTCGGCCAGCTTCAGGTGCCACACCTGGAAGGTCTCGGTCTGGTCCTGCAGCGTGGCCGCGGGTGGCGCGCACAGGCAGTGGCGGGCCCGGCGGAACATCACCCAGTCCTGGGTGGCGCGCGCCAGTGGCAGCGTGCTGGGGCCCAGCGCCGGGAACAGGCGCTCGCGCAGGCGCAGCAGCAGGCCGCTGTCCTGGTTGACCTCGGCCACATGGCTGAGGCCGGTCAGGGCCTCGGCACCCAGCGTCGAGGTGCTGGCCGGCGCGGCCGGCAGCGCATCCAGCGCAACCAGGCGCAGCTCGAAGGACTGGCCCTGGACGGTGGCCTTGATGCTCAGGTCGGCGTGCAGCGGGTCGCCGTCCCAGTCGACCGCCAACTGGCCATTGCTGTCGTCCAGCACCGGGCCGTCCAGCAGGAACAGGCCGGTGCGGCCGTCGCCATGGCGGACCAGGGTCAGCGTGTAGCGCACGGGCACGGTCTTGGTGATGCTGCCCGCCGCCGCGGTGACGATGGCATCGATCTGCACCAGGCACTCACGCGCGCCCGCATCGCGCGCCCGGCTGGCCAGGACGGTCAGCTGGCCGCTGACCCGCAGTTCGGCCCCCACCGCGCCCAGACCCGCCGCCCCCTCGGCGCGCAGCTCGGCGGTGGCGCCTACCGACAGCGCGAAAGGATCGCGCGAGAGGTCGCCGGCAAGGACCCCCGAGACCCGGGTCAGCGCCTGGGTCTGCGGGTTGACGACGCTGATCGTGGCCACCGCGGTCAGGCCGACGCTGCCATCGGGCCGGGCCTCGGTGCGCGTCAGGCCTTCGATGTCTGGGCTTTGCGGCGCGGTGCTCTGGGTGCCGCCAAAGGCCTTGGTCTGGCCCTGGCTGCGGAAGGCCGCGGCCTGCTTCAAAGCCTCCTGCGCATGGACCTGCACGGACTTGGCGTCAAAGCCGCCGGTCTTCTCCGGCGGCACCTTGCCCAGCATGCCCACCCAGTCGAAGGGCAGCGTGATGCTGGTGCGCCACCACAGCCCGGGCTGCAGCGCCTGGCCGGGCAGCACCAGGCCGTCGGGCAGGAAGACCTCGACCGCCTCGGGCTGCGTGGGGTCGTCCAGGCCGCGGGTCAGCGAGATGCGCTGCAGGTGCTGCGCCTGCTCCAGCAGATGGCCGATCTCGTCGCTGCGCACGCCGTGCAGGGTCAGGTTCACGCCTTCACCAAACAGGCGCTCGAGCTGCTCGCGGGCGTTGTCGCCCGGCTGCACCGGCAGGTAGCCGGCCGGAGGCAGCTGCAGGAAGCCGGCCTTGATCAGCATGCGCTGGGTGGGCAGCGCGTTGCCGCCCTGGTCCAGTTCGGCCAGCTTGGACTGCAGCTCGCCCAGGTCGGCAAAGGCCACCCCCAGGTCATTGGTGACCAGCTTGTACTCGGCGGTGGTGGGTCGGCGCTCCATGCGGTAGAGCGCCTGCTTGGCGCTCTCGGCGTAGCGCTGCAGCAGACCATCGAGCCGGGTGCGGGCCTGGCCCAGCGCATCACGCAGACGCAGGCAGTCATCCTCGGGCAGGATCACCGGCTGGCCGGGCTCGAACAGGCCCGAGAGCTGGCACTGGAACTGCAGCACCTGGGCCAGGAAGGCGTTCCAGGGGCGCATGCCCATGCGGCCCTGCCAGTAGCCGCGCGCGCCGCTGTCCATGCGCTCGCGGCGGGCGCTCCAGGCGTCCAGCCGGGCCACGCCGGCATCGCGCCACAGCAGGCCCAGTGGCACCTCGTCGCCGCCGGGCAACTGGGCCGGCGCGCACCACACGCCGCTGGACAGGCCGGCTGCCGACAACAGCGAGGCCGGCTGCCCGGGCTCGGCGGCGAAGAAGGCCGAGGCGATGCGGTTGCGCAGGTGCACCAGCGAGGGCATGACCGCCTGGCTGCCGGGCAGGTTCAGCGTCAGCCGGCGCAGCCGCAGCACCAGGCCTTCGCGCCAGTACGGCCGGCGCGAATCCGTGGCGCAGGCGGTCTCACAGAGCTTGCCGTAGACCGCCTCGTTGCCGCACAGGCCCTGCACCGGGCCGACGGTGATGACCCAGATCTGCAGCGGGTCGGTCAGCGCCTGGCCGGGCGCGGCCTGCAGGCAGTTGCCGAAGGCCTCGCGTGCGGTGACCGACTCGGGCTGGGCGGTGCCCATCAAGGCCGTCAGCGCTGCGCCCACCTCGCTGCTGCCCTGCACCAGATCGCCGTCGGGCGTGATCGCTAGGCCAGGGCCCAGACGCAGCTCGCTGCCCTGCAGCCGCACCGCAAAGCCTTCGACCACGCCGTGGCCACCGGCCCGGTTGGCCAGGCGCAGCGCCTGGCGGTGGTAGTCCTGCTCCAGCGTCAGCGCGCTGGCGCGCAGGTACTGGCCGTCAAAGTAGTGCAGCCGCGTCAGCGGGCCATTCGCGGCGATGAAAACCACGCCATCGCTGGCGCTGAGTTCGACGACGTCGCTGTCCGGGGTGGTGGCCATGGCGGGTCCTCAGAGGGTGATGGTGGTGGAAAGGTCGCGCCCCTGGCCGTCCGGGCCCAGGGCTCCGGCCGGGATCAGCGTGGCGCCCAGCAGCGGCTGCGGGCCGCTGCCGATGACGGTGGCGCGCAGCAGCGCGCCGGTGGGCAGGCGGTCCAGGCCCAGCGTCACCGTGGGGCCGGCGGGCGCGGCCTCGTCATACAACGGTGCGGCCAGCGTGAAGGCCTGCCAGCCGGTCGTCGGGTCGAATTCGCTGACCTGGAAGGCGCCATCCAGGCTGGCCGGCGCCAGCGCCTGGGTGAAGACCAGTTGCAGGTCCTGGCCGATCAGCGTGGGACCCTGGCGCGCCAGCGCCGGGCCGGCCGAGACCGGCATGGCCGGCGGCTCGGCCAGCAGCAGGGCCTGCAGCGCTGCGGTGGGCAGCAGGCTGTCACGCAGGCCCAGCTCGATCGCGCCAACGCTGGCATGCGCACCGTCGGCGTCCTGCCACAGGTGGACATCGCGCAGCAGGGCCAGCGGCAGCGCGGCCCAGTCGGGATCGGCCACGGCGCTGTCGGGTGGCTTCGGCGCGGCCGAGTCCTCGGCGGCCACGCTGCGCGCCAGCACCTCGCGCAGCAGCGCAGCGCGGGCGGCTGGCTGCTCGTCGCGCGCAAGCGTCTGCACCTGGGCGTAGGCGGCGATCAGCCAGGCGTCGTCGGGCAGCGGCTGGCCGTCCTCATCCAGCCGGGGTTCGTCCAGTGTCAGCCACATGCGCAGCAGGTGGTGGCTGGGCGTTGCAGGGGCGGGCTCGGTCGCCGGCGCCAGTGACAGGCGCACCGTCTCGCAGACGCGGGCGTAGGCGATGTCCGAGCCGTCACCCGCACAGGGATCGGCCAGCGCCGGCACCGGGCGGTCCAGGCAGGTGGCGTAGGTGGCGCGCAGCGCCAGTGTCAGCCAGGCGTTGCGCGGGTCGACATCGCCCCAGCGCAGTGCGAAATCCGGCAGGGCCTGCTGTGCCGCCCACCAGGCCGGCAGGCTCAGGCACTGAGCCATCTCCAGCGCCAGGTCGCGACCCAGGCGATCGATCGCCAGACCGGGCGAGACGCGCAGCTCATCGCCGCGCTCGCCATGGGTCTGCACCGCGAAACCGGCCACCACGCCGCTGCCGTGCAGGGCGCGCTGGTGGCGGCGCTGGCGGCCGACGTGAAAGCCCTGCTCGGCGCGGAAGTCCTCGACGCCGAGCAGCATGCCGAAGTGGTAGTTCGGCGCGCACTGCGGGTTGTCGGGCAGGGCGCTGTCGCAGCCGCCGCTGCCGCCGCATCCGCAACCGCAGGAGGAGTTGCTGGCACTCATCGCGGCATCTCCTTCAGACGGGTGCCACGCTGCGGGCCAGGCTGCTGGCGCGCGCCGGCAGACCGCCTTGCTCAGCCGCCAGGCGGGCGGCGGCGTGCAGCGCCGCCTGGCGCGTCGCGCGGGCGGCGCGGTGGGCCTGCACCTCGGTCTCCAGCGCGCTGACCAGGGTGGCTTCGGCGCTGCTCACGGCCGCCACCAGGGTGGCCGCTGGCGTGGTCAGTGCGCCCAGCCGGGCCAGGGCCTCGTCCAGCCGCTCCAGTGCGGCCCACAGGGTGTCGGGGACGCTGGCGAACCAGGTCTCCAGCGTGGCCTGCTCGGCCGCGGAGATGGCGCTGATCGCGTTGTCGCGGGCCAGGGCCTTGGCGTCCAGGGCGCTGCGCTCGGCCGCCAGCAGACCGCTGTCCAGGGCAGCGCGCGAGGCGCCGGGCTGCGCCACCATGGCCGCGTGCCATGCCAGCTCGTAGGCCTGGAGGGCGTCGCGCCACTGCGCGCTGGCGTCGTCGGCCGCGGTGAGCTTGGCCAGCGCCGTCTCGCGGGCGCTCTTGCGCGCGGGATCGTGCAGCCGCTCGCGCTGTGCGGCCGTCAACACCGGGTAGCGTCCGGCGCCGGGGTCGGCGGCGGGCAGCGCGGCCAGCTGGGCCAGCGCGGCTGACTGGGCGGCCAGCACCGCCGCGCCGCCGCCGGCCGCCATGCCCAGTGCGGCCAGTGCCGAGTCGAGGCCGCGCTGCGCCAGCGCCACTGCGCTGTCCGAGGCGCTGCGCGCCGTGGCCTCGGCGCTGGCGGTCAGGGCTGCCGATTGCACGGCCAGCGCGCGGCGGGCGCGCACCCGCTTGAGGAAGTGCTTGGCCGCGGTGCCGTGGCTGGGGAACTCGCCCTCGATGCGGGCGCGGGCGGTGCTTTCGTGGTCGGTCAGGGCCTGGGCCGCGTCGGTGGCCAGGGTGCCCGCCAGCAGCGCATCGATCGCCTGCTGGCGGGTGTCCTGATCGGCTTGTGCGCGTTGCACGGCGCGGTGCGCGACGTCGCGCTCCGCCTGCAGCACGCCGCGCCAGGCGCCTTGGCGATCGGACTCGGCCTGCGCGGCCGCGGCGTCCTGGCTGGCCTGTGCGGCGGCGGCACGGGCGCGGGCCTGGCCGGCGCGGGCGGCCTCGATCGCGGCCAGCAGCGGCTCACTGTCGCCGGGCATCGCAATCGCGGCCAGCGCACGGCGCGCGGCTTCGTCGGCGGCGGTGTGCTGGCTGAGCGCCTGGCTGGCGGCGGCCAGCCGGCTGCGGGCGTCCTGCAGCGCGGCCTGGGCCTGCGCGGCGTCGGCCTGCAGGCTGAGCAGCGCGGCGTCCAGCCAGGTGCGCTCGTCGGTCCAGTACTGCAGCAGGGTGGTGGCCATGGTCAGGTCCTCCGGTCAGGGGCGGTGCAGGGTGGGGGTGGCGGCGTCGTCCGCCGGCCACGGGTGGTGAGCGGGCACGCCGGGGTGGGCGCGGCCGGCCTTGTCGTACTCGCGCTCGATCGCGGCGAGGAAATGGCGCTGGTGGATCGTCCGTCCGGCGGCAGCGGCCAGGAAGGCGGCGGCCAGCGCGGCGTTCTTGATCTGCGCGCCCGAGATGGCGTACCAGTCGGCCAGCTCGGCCAGGTCGACATCGGCCGCCAGCGGTGCCCGCGACGGCAGGTGCAGGCGCCACAGCGCGAGGCGGGCGGCTGCGTCGGGCTCGGGGAACTCGACGATGTACTCGAAGCGGCGCGAGAAGGCGCTGTCGAGGTTGCTGCGCAGGTTGGTGGTGAGCACCGCGATGCCCTGGTAGCGCTCCAGGCGCTGCAGCAGGTAGGCGGTCTCCAGGTTGGCGTAGCGGTCGTGGGCGTCGGCGGTCTCGGTGCGCTTGGCGAACAGCGCATCGGCCTCGTCAAACAGCAGCAGCGCGCGAGAGCGCTCGGCCAGGTCGAAGACGGCGGCCAGGTTCTTCTCGGTCTCGCCAATCCACTTGGACACCAGGCTGGCCAGATCAATCACCAGCATCTCCACGCCCAGCGCACGCGCCATGACCTCGGCGGCCAGCGTCTTGCCGGTGCCCGGTGTGCCGCAGAACAGCGTGCGCACGCCGCGCCGCTCGCTGCGGCCCTGGGCGAAGCCCCAGTCGTCGAGCACGGTGATCTGCTGCAGCACGCGGCGCACGGCGGAGTGCAGCTGGGCGCGCTGCGCGTCGGGCAGCAGCAGTTGGTCCCAGCCTGCTTGCGGCGCCACGCGCTGCACGCCGGGCCGCGCCGAGAAGGGCGTGCGGGCGCGGATGCAGGCGCCGATCTCGTCCAGCGGCAGCGGCGCCTCGGCCAGCGACTGGCGCAGACCGAGGTCGCGCACCACGTCGCGGGCCTCGTCGGGCTCGACCGGGTAGCGCGCCGCCAGCAGGCCGGCCTGCTCGCCGAGCTGCGGCAGCAGTTGCTGCCACAGGCTGCGGCGAGCGGTGGCAGGCAGCGGCTGCAGGTCCAGGCGCAGCTGCGGCAGGCCGAGGTCGGGCAACTGGCGCTCGCTGCGCGCACTGGCCAGCACGCTGCCCGGCGGGCCGGGCAGTGGCCAGGGGCTCAGGGCCTCGGGCGCTGGCTCGTCGTGGCGGGCCTCCAGCCACAGCGCGTCGCCCAGCAGCAGGGCCAGCCCGCGGGTGGCGGCGGCATCGGTGGCGTCGGAGCCTTCCAGTGCCAGGCCCATGGCCGAGACACCGGCGGCGCCCAGCAGGGCGCGCACACGGGTGGCGCGCATCGTGGCGTCGCCGCCCAGCAGCAGGATCTGGCACGGCAGGCCGCGCGCCAGCGCACGCACCGCCTGTTGTACCGCGCCGCTGTCCAGCCATTCCTGCAGGCCGGGCACCTGGGTGTAGCCGGCCACGCGGCTGGCGCGGGCCAGCTTCGGCGGGTGGCCCATCAGGGCCTCCCAGACACCCGGGCCGGGCAGCAGCTCGCGGCCCTGCCATGGGCCGCCGCCAGCCAGCCGCACCAGGCCCAGCGAGGCCAGCGGCGCATGCAGCAGCAGCGCCTCCACCGCATCGCGCAGCGCCATCGGGTCGCTGCCCTGTGGCGCGCTGTGCTCCAGCGCCTGCAGCGCGAGCTGGGCGGTGGGGGCGGCGCCGCCCAGCGGGTGCAGCGGGCGGCACAGCGCCGCGAAGCCCTCGTGGGCCAGCGGCAGGCAGGCGATCAGCAGCAACTCGGTCAGCAGCGTCGCGGTGGTCGGCTGGTCCACCTGCGCCAGCAGCGACAGCGGGTGCGCGGGCGGCAGTGTCTGGTGCGGCCCGAGCGAATGGGCAAAGCGGTGGGCAAAGTCGATCGCGGCCAGCCAGTGGGCCCGCGCTGCGGCGTCGGGCTCGCTGTCGCAGGACGCGCGCAGGCTGTCGGCCACCCGCAGGCCTGCGGCGGCCAGCGCGCGGCGGGTGGACAGGCGCAGCGCCGTCAGATCAGGCGTCATAACGGATCCTCAGCACGCAGGCCAGCGGGGTGATCCAGCCGGGGTCCAGGTCCAGGCCCAGCCGGCGCACGCGCAGGTCGACGCTGTCGAGCGGCAGGTGCAGCTCGATCCAGCCCGGCTCGATCAGCAGCCAGCCGGCGCGGCGGCACACCGCCGCCACGCGCGGCGCCGGCAGATCCGGTGCCGCCTGGGCCAACCAGGCCTCCCAGGCGACGGCCTGCTCGTTGGCCAGCGCGTGCAGCACGTCGTCGGGCTCGTCGTCCGGGCGCAGACCGCCGCAGAAGGCGGCCTGAACGGGGTCCTTGTCGGGCACGCCCAGCGCGCGGCCCAGGGCCAGCAGGTAGCTTGGCAGCGGTGCTTCGGCAGGCAAGCGCGTCAGGCCCGCGGCCACCGCGCGGGAGAGCCAGAACAGCAGCCCGCCATGCGCGGTGGCCAGGCGCTGCGCCGGCTCGGGCAGCTCGGGGCCGGGCGCGGTGAGGCGCGGCGGCGCGTCGCTGGGCTCGGCCGGGGGGCTTGTGGAGGTGTCTGGGCGGCGGGCCGCGCTGCGCGTGGCGGGCCGGTCCACCTCGGGCATGGCCAGGGGGGCAGGGTGGGGCTCGCGGCCCGGCGCGGCGGGCATCAGGTCGATCAGCGCCGCCTGCCAGTCGGCCCGGGCCTGCGCGGGCGTCCTGGCCCGGCCCTCGTGCCGCAGCGCGGCCAGCAGCGCGCCCAACAGCGCAGCATGGCGCTCGCGCAGCAGGGGTCGGTGGGCGGCCCACTGGCGAAGCTCGCGCGCCGCGGCCGTCTCGGCCACCGGCGTGAGGCTGCGCTCGGCTGCCGACACCGCCGCAGGCACCGCCTCGGACACCAGGCTCGCCCAGGGCGCGCTGGGCGGCGCCAGCACCAGCCAGCGCTGCCAGTCCTGCGGCGACAGCACGCGCAGCAGGGCGCTGAACGAGGCGCAGCGCGCTTCGCCGGCCAGCAGGCGGCGCAGCACCGGCCAGGCCAATGCGGGCTCGGCGGCCAGCGCAGCCAGGCCGCGTTGCAGCACCTCGTCGGGGTCCAGGTCCTCGCGCGGCAGCCAGCCCATGCGCTGCCAGGCCCAGTGGCGGCTGGGGTCGCGCTGGGCGGCGCGCATCAGCAGGTCGGCCAGCGCGGCGCGACGCTGCGCGAAGCGCAGCACATCGGCGTCGCCGCGCGCCACCGCCTGCGCTATCGCCTGCTCCAGCGCCTGTTCAAAGGCGGCGCCTGCCTCGTGGTCGCTGGGGTCGCCGCGCCAGCGCAGCGAGATCGGCAGGCGGCGGATCAGCAGCCAGGCCTCGTCATCGACCCAGCGGCGCGCCAGCGCCTCGCCGTCCAGCGCGGCCCACTGTGCACGCCAGTCGGACAGGCGCCGCGACGCCTCGTCGCGGTCGCCACGCCACCGCAGGTTCAGCAGGTCGATCTGCAGCGCATGGGTCACGGCGTGTCTCCCTGCAGCGCCGGCCGCCCCAGGATGAAGCCCGAGCCCAGCGCCGCCTGGCCGGCCACCGCCGGCTGGAAGCCACCACTGGCACCCAGCACGCTGCTCAGGCCGACATGCGCGCCCACGCCGGCGCGCAGGCCTCCGACGGCGTTGCACAGCGTGAAGGCGGTGTGAGCTGGCTTGTGTTGCTCCACCAGGCGCCGGGCGCAGGCCAGCTGCGCTTCGCTGAGCGCGGCCACGATGGTGACGGTGAATCGGTGCGCGAAATCGTCCTCGTCGGGCGGCATGGCGTCGGCGATCAGGCCCGGGCCAGGCTCGCCAATGCGCCCGCCGACCCGGTAGCCCGCACCCAGCACGGCCTGCGAGGCGATGCTGTCGGGGTTGCCCACCACGCCGCCGCCGCGCAGCCGGAAGTGCTCGACGATCAGCACCTGCGCGCCGGTCAGCAGCTCCAGCATGCGTTGCAGACTGGCCAGCGTGCCGCGGGTGCGCAGCAGCGGCGCCGCCTCCAGCAGCAGCCGACGCTGCACGGCCTCGGGCCAGCAGGGGTCGAGCACCAGGCTGACAAAACGCGCCAGCCAGGGCAGGGCGTCGGGCGGTGTGATGCGCGGGTCGAGCAGGCGGTGACGCAGCGCGCTGGTGCCGCCCCACTCATCAAGCAGCGCCGCGATCGGCGCCAGGTAGCGGTCCAGGAAGTCGCGCGCCGCCGGCTCGCGCCACAGCGTGCGCGGCAGCTGCTGCAGCAGCGCGTGGCCGGGCGACTCGACGCGCAGCCCGCGCAGGCGCGGGCTGCGCCCGCGCGTGCCTTCGAACTGCAGCACCAGCCACAGGTAGCGGCCGGGCGGCGCGATGACCGGCGCGTCGTGCAGCGAGAAGCCCTCGGCCGGCGCCGGCATCAGCGGCGGCTGCGAGGGATCGCGGAACAGGCTTTGCGGCGTGGCCTGCAACAGCACCGCGCAGGTGGCGGCACTGGGCGTGGGCGGCACGTCGTCGACCACCGGGGCCACTGGGTCCGGGTAGTCCAGGTCGTCGCGCGTGCAGGCCCACATGCGCAGTCGGGTGCCCGGCGGCAGGCAGGCTTCGACGACCACGCGGCCCCAGCGGGCCTGGTCCTCGCCCGCATCCAAGGCGATCGAGTAGAGCCAGCCGGCGCCCAGGTGCTCGGCGCGCGCCGGCGCGGCATGGCGCAGGCCACGCGCGGTCCAGGTGGCGACGCGGCCATCGGGCGCCCAGGCCAGGCCGCGACCGTCGTGGTGGGGCGCCACCAGGCCGGGCAGCGTGTGCGTCTCGCCCGGACCCACCTGCCAGCGCAGCAGCGGCTGGCCCGGCTGGCGCGACAGCACCAGCACATGCCAGCCGTCCTCGGACACCGTGGGCTCGACCAGCAGCGCGCCGCAGCCGGGCGCGGGCAACACCGCGCCGCCATGCAGCGGGTGCAGCTGCGCGCCGGCCTCGAAGGGCTGGGTCAGCACCCAGGCCAGTGGCCAGCCGCCCTGCGGCGGCCGTGGTCCCAGCGCCAGACGCCGCGCACCGGCCACCGCCGGCCAGGGGCTGCGCTGCGGCGCGTCGCAGGGGGCGAGCAGCCAGGTGCTGCCGTCGTCCAGCAGCGCCACCACGCGGCCATCGCCGGCCGCCAGGTCCAGCGGTGGGGCCGGCATCGGCAGGTGGCGCGCGATCTGCTGCTGCCAGGTATCGATCACCCACACCGCCTGGCCGGCCGGGTCGGCCAGGTAGAGGAAGTCGCCCTGGCCGGCGAGTGCGCCCAGGCTGGCCGGCAACCCGCCGGCCTGCACCTGCGGCGAGGGCTGCAGCGCATACCGCGTGGCAGCCTCCTCATGCACGCCCATGGCGTCGGTGCGGCCCCAGATGACCTGCTCGAGGCCGCCGTCCTCGCGCACATGGTGCAGGCGGCAGTGGCCGTCGAAGGCCAGCCCGGCGGGCGCGCGTGCCGGCCCGAGCGCGCCCTCGTCCAGCGGCGCCGACGGGCTGGCCAGCACCACGCTGCCGTCGGCCAGCAGCACCGTGTCGACCCGGTGGCAGGCCGACCACAGCGCATGGCCCTGCAGCGCACGCACGCCGGCGATCGCGGGCAGCTTCATCGCGCGCACTCCCGAGGGCGGGCCCAGCTGCTCATGCTCAGCACTCGTCCTTCAGTGCTGGCACCGGCACCGGTGGCGTGCCCAGCGGCGGCTGCAGGCCGGCGCCGGGCGCGGGCAGCGGCGTCAGGTCGTCGACCACGGTCACTGCCGCCAGCGCGGGCAGTTCCCAGCGGCCGGGTTGCAGCTGGCTCACCGCGGCCCAATCCTCGCCGCCGTCGGCGCGCGAGGTGGCGGCGTCCAGGCGCAGGGCCTCGATGTACTCGACCCCTTCCACCTGCATCACCACGCCTTCCAGTTCACGGGCCAGCACGCGCCGGCCCAGCGGCCAGCCCTGGCCATCCGGACCCCACGGCGGCAGCGGCGCCAGGTACTGGCGCAGCACCTGCTCGACGAAGTCGCGCACCGCGTCCAGACCGTGGCCCTCGGCCACCTTGACCGAGACGCTGACGGCGATGCGCCGGTAGCTGGGCGGGATCACATACAGCTCGGTGGTGACCAGGCGCCAGCGGTCCAGCCACTGGCAGGCCTGCGACAGTTCCCAGGCGTCGGGCACCGGCGCATCCGGGTGCTGCGGGTCGCGCGCCGGCCACAGCACGACGCTGACGCAGCCCGGCCGTTCGCCGCGGCTGGGGGCGTGGAACAGCGGCAGGCACTCGGCGCGGCCGACCTCGATGCCTGGCGTCTCGCGCGCCAGCGAGGCGAAGTCGTCGCGCGTCACCGCGCGGCGGTTGCGGCGCAGCTCGGTGGGGATGCGCACCAGCGCCTGGTCCAGCGTTTCGGCGTCGAGGCCGCCGTAGGCCGGCAACGGGTTGAACAGCGTGGGTGGCGCCTGGGTCGGGCGCAGCAGCGGGCTGCCGGCGGCGGGCGTCTGCGCCAGCCACTGCGCCGGCTTGTCGATCGCCCGCGCCGGCACATTGCCGGCTGCGCCGTCGCAGCCGTGGTAGGCCAGCACCCGCACCCGCTCACCCAACTGCGGCACCCGCAGGCCGGCGGCGCTGGGGAAGAGCACGGTGCCGGATTCGGCATCGACGGTGAAGTGGCGGTCGGCGGCGCCGCTGGCGTCGAAGTCGTCGACCCGGGTCCAGTCCAGCCAGACGCCTTGCTCCTCGACCTGCAGCGTCACCGGATAGCGCGCATCGAGCAGCACCGGCGCGCTGGCCAGCGCAAAGGCCTGGCCAGGCTGGCCGTCGCCGCTGCCCAGCAACTGCGGCTGGGCCGCCACCACCTGCTCGCAGGGCAGGGTGTTCAGCGACAGCAGCTGCACGGCGCCGATGCGGCTGCCATTGCCGCGCCAGACGCGCAGCCAGAACCACAGGCGGTCGGCGCGCTCATCGTCAAGCAGCGGCGGGAAGTCGCCGGTGCCGGCCAGGTGGGTGTCGGGCTCGGGCACGCCCAGCGGGCCCAGGTCGGCGGGCAGCTCCAGCCGCACCACGCCCTGACGCGTGAAGCCTTGGGTGCTGTCGCCAGAGACGCGCAGCGGCAGGTAGCGTGCCTGGCCGTCGGCGCCCACCGCGCGCAGCGAGGCCTGCCACTGCAGCGAGGGTGCGCTGCCGCTGCCGCAGGCCGCGACCTCGTCGATCGCCGGGTACCAGCGTGCCGGCGCGAAGCCCAGGCTCAGCGGCAGCGTGCTGCCCGGCGTGCGGCGCAGGCCGGTGACGGGATCGGCCAGCAGCGACGGGGCGACGGCCAGTGACTCGTGCGCCAGCACCGCGATCCACAGGCTGTGGTCCACGCCCTGCGAGAAATCCAGCGGCTCGCCCTGGCCGTCGGAGGCGAGGGTCAGGGTCTCGTAGGGCGCCACCACCTGCTCGGCGCCGCGCTGCTCGCGCACGGCATCCACATGCGCCTGCACGGTGGCGCGCACGCCGGGGTCCAGGGCCTCGATGAAGGCGCGCACGGTGTCGGGCCGCGCCAGGTCGTCCTCGCTGAGCAGGCTGCGGCGCAGCACGGTGACGCAGTCCAGCGGCCAGGCCACGCCGTCCTGGCGCAGCGTGAACACCGTCTTGCCAGCCTTGAGCTGATCACCGGCGTAGAGCTGCACGCCCTGCAGGCGCTTGTTCTCGAAACGCAGCAGCGTGCCGGCCGGCGCGGCGGTGCGCATCGGGATGCCCAGCAGCTTCAGGTAGGCCACATAGGTGGCCTCGGGGATCTGGTTGAAGCGGTACTGCAGGCCTTCACCCAGCGCGGCGAACAGCTGCAGCAGCGTGATGCCGACATCGCTGTCATGGTGGTCGGTCCACTGCGGGTTGTAGACCGGGATGCGGTTGCGCAGCTCCTCGAAGAGGTCTTCGAAGCTGCGGTCGTCCAGAACGGGTGTGATGAGCGGCATGGTGGCTCCGCGGTCACGTCGCGAGGTAGAAGGGGTAGACCAGCACGTCCTGCCGCGCATCCAGCACGTGGGCGTAGTGGATCTCGATCAGCACGGTGGACGGGTCATTGGTGGCGGCCACATCGACCGCCTGTACCGTGATCCGCGGCTCCCAGCGCGCCAGCGCCTGCTCGATCTCGCGCGTGATCTGGGTGCGCGTGGTGGCGTTGTTGGGCGCCATCAGCCAGCGCCGCAGGCCACAGCCGAAGGCCGGGCGCATCAGGCGCTCGCCGGGGTCGGTGTCGAGGATGGTCAGCATTGCCTGGCGCACTTTTTCGGGGCCGGCCACCTGCGGCAGGGCGCCGCGCTCGTCAGGGGCCAGGGGCTGGCCGAGGCCGGCGCCCAGGCGGTCGAACTGCTGCAAGCCGCTGCTCATGCGGACCTCCTGGGGGACCAGACCGGGTCGACGTGAGGCTCCTCCAGCAGCACCTCACCCACCTCGGGCGGCTGCAGGCCGCCGTCGGCCGCGGGCGCCAGCGCCTTGGCGTCGGCGAAGTTCTGGCCGATCGAGGCCAGGGCGTTGTTGTCCAGGTCGTCGAGGTGGATCTCGTCGTCGTTGCCGGTGTCCTCGTGGATGCGGTCGACCAGGGTCTGCGGGCTGTCGTCCCCGCCCTCCAGGAAGAGCTTGCGCAGCGCCTCGGCCGAGTCGGCCAGGCCCTGGGCCTGCACCTCCAGGTCGGCCTCGAAGTCGACGCCCGGCGGTGTCACCGCCAGTGCGGCGTCCACGTCCATCGCGATCTTGATCTGCGGCGGGATGCAGAAGCGGAAGGCCAGCAGGAACCACACCTGGAACAGGAACACCACCACCGGCAGGAACAGGTTCAGCAGGAACAGCGCAATGATGGTGATCAGCGGGATCGAGAAGCTGCACACCGCCTCGCCGCCCAGCTCCTTGGGCGACAGGTGCTGCGGCTGCACGAAGCGCACCGGCGACAGCCGCCCGCGCGGCCGCGCCGCAGCCTGCGCCGCCAGGTCGCGCAGATCGGGCATCTTGATCGTCACCGGCCGGTTGGCGCTGCCCTGCACATCGAAGTGCGGGGCCAGCCGGAAGGCCTCGGTGGCGCGGCTCCAGGTCAGCGGGCCGTGGCAGTCGGGCTGCAGCCCGCGCCGGCCGGGGCAGTCGTGGTGGGCGCGCACGAAGCAGCGCAGCTCGTAGGTGTGCAGGTCGTCCAGGTGCGGCTGGCCCTGGACGTCGTGCTGCAGGTCCTGGGTGGGCACCACGCCGTACCAGAAGCAGCGGCCGGCGGCGTCGTGGGTGGGCAGGCGCGGGTCGGGCACCAGCGCGTGCAGCGGGTAGGTCTGCTCGCCCGAAGTGATGTCGGCTGCTTGCGCGACGGCGTCCAGCAGCCGCCATTCGCCGCGACGGACACTGCTGCCATGGCCCAGCGGGAACCAGCCGTCGATCTCGGTGCGCACACCCTGGGCGCGCTGCCAGTCGACGAAACCCTGGCGCTGGCGGGCCAGGTCGGCGCGGCGGCTGGCCAGCAGGCTCGCGCCGTCGGGCAGACCGGCCTGTGCGGCCAGGTCGTCCAGGCGCCGGGCGGCGGCGTCGCGCTGCGCCGCCGTCAGCATGGCGTCCTCGGCCGTGGCCTGCAGTGTGCACAGGTCCAGCCAGTCGGCCTCGGCATGGCGCACCGGCGCAGCCTGGGCCTCCACCGCGGCGGCGTCCAGGCCCGGCGGCAGCACGCTGCGCCGGCGACGCAGCACAAAGCCGGCCTGGCAGACGCGCTGGCGCGCCACGCGCGGGAAGCCCGGCTCGTCGCAATGCAGCTCGCAGCACACCAGGTAGTGGCGGTCGTGGGTGGACTGGAACAGCTTGCGCAGCGCGCCGGGGGCCAGGCGCGCGCGGTAGGCGGTCTCGGGCGAGCCCTTGGCCAGCGGCTGGCCGCGGGCGTCCAGCGCGAACAGCGTGGCGAGCTTGCCGCTCAGGCCGCGCGCTGGCACCAGGTCGTGCGACTGCACCACGTCGATCTGCTCGTCGTACTGCAGCGAGCGCTGCGGCTCGGCCAGGAAGCGGGTGATGAAGTCGGCACCGGCGAACTTCTGGATCGCGGGCGGCGCGACGCGGCCGTCGTCGGGATGGCCCGGCCGCGGCCAGCGGTACCACGGGCCGACCAGGCGCCAGGTGTGGGCGGCGCTCACCAGACATTCCCCGCGCCCGGCGTGTAGCTGGGCGAGATGACCCCGGCGCTGGCGATCAGCGTGGTGCACTGGACGATGCCGTCGCAGTTCACCGTGGGCGCGTGGACGTTCACCGACGAGGCGGTGATCTCGACGGTGGCGTTGGCCATGATCTGGATCTGGCCGGCCACATTGATCTTCAGGCTGCAGCCGTTGGCGTGTTCGACCAGCACCTCCTGCGCGGCGTCGTCGAGCACCAGCTTGTGGCCGCTGTCCATCGCCAGCGTCACCTTGGCGGCGCCGGGGGTGTCGTCGAACTGCAGCTGGCTGCCGCTGCGCGAGCGCCAGGTGCGCAGGTGGTTGGTCTGCGCAGCGGGCTCGGGCAGCGCGCGCTGGCCATTCCAGCAGGCGCCGACGATGTAGGGCCGCGCCGGGTCGCCGGCCTCGAAGCCCACCACCACCTGCGAGTCGACCTCGGGCAGCACCTCGAAGCCGTATCCGTCGTCGGCGCAGGGGGCCAGCAGCGTGGCCCAGGCGCTGACCTCGGTGTCGCCGAACATCGGGAAGCTGACGCGGATGCGGCCGCGCTGCTCGGGGTCCACCAGGTCGCGTACCAGGGCCGGGTACAGGCCGTACCAGCGCGGTCCGCCGCCGTCGGGTTGGGGCGTGGGCACGCGGCTCACAGGCTGGCTCCGATCCAGGCCCGCTCGGCCTCGAAGTGCGTGCGGTAGCCACCCACCGCGTCGTAGCGGTGGCTGGTGCGGGTGACGTAGTAGCCGTCGCCCTCGAACAGCGGGCTCACGCGCTCCAGCCGCAGGCGGCTGCCCACGCGCAGCTCGGCATGGCCGCTGCTGACACCGCTGACGGTGACGAAGCGCCGCACGCGCTGCTGCAGCGCGGCGCGCGCCAGCGCCTTCGCCTGGGCGTCGTCCAGCGGCACATCCAGCACCCGGCGGCTGCCGCGCTCGCCGAAGGCCAGGCCCAACACGGTGCCGCCGTGCAGCCCGCCCTGCGCTTCAGAGAACATCGCCTCGGCACCGGCCTGCTCGTCGATCGCGTCCTGCTCGGTGTCGTCGAAGCCGCCCACCGCCACGAAGCTGCGCTGGTGGGCCAGGTCGGCCCGCAGGCGCACCTCGCGCAGTGTGCTGCCCTTGATCAGCGTCAGCTGGGTGCCGGGGCGACGGTCGCGGCTGGCCACATGCAGGGTGTTGTTCGCCACCCAGATTTCGGCCGCCAGGCGGCGCGTGCGCTCGCGCAGAAAGGCCAGATCGCTCTGGTTCCATTGCTGCACCATCGGCCAGGTCGGGCCGTCCAGGTCGGCCTGGGCCTGCAGGCCGTGTTCGGCCGCAATGGCGCGCACCAGGTCGGCATCGGTGACGTTCTCGTAGGTGCGGCTGCGCCGGGTCAGGCGCAGGTCCATCAGCGGGTCCTCGGCCAGACACAGCAGCTCGGGGTCGCTGGCGTCGCCCATGCTCAGCTCGAGCGCACTGACCTTGCCGCCGAACAGCGAGGCCTGTCCCGCGCCAGCGCCGATGGCCACGGTCAGCAGCTTGCCGAAATCGATCACCCGGCCGTCCAGCCAGATCAGGCCTTCCTGCGCTTCGCCGGGCCGCGGTCCGCTGGCGATGAAGCGCACCTGCAACTGCATCAGGCCGTGCAGGTCCTCATCGAGCTGCAGCCGCACCAGGTCGCGCTCCAGCGCGGCCTGCACCTGGCCATCGACCGAGAAGCTCGGCCGGGTGTTGGACAGCAGGGCCTGTTCTTGCGGCATCTCAGTCGTCCCGTCCCCAGGCGCGCAGGCGGTCTTCAAGCTCGGCGCTGCGTTGCATCAGGGCCTCCAGGTGCTGGCGCAGCGCATCGTCGGGCAGCTCGCTGGCGGGGCCGCCGTCGGCAGCGGCGGCCGGGGCATCGCCGCGGGTCTCCACGGTGGCGTCGACTTGTCCGATCTGGATGGGCATGTGGGCTCCTCAGCGGCGTCGTGAGCCGCAGCCGCAAGCGCTGCGGCGGGCCGGTGGCGTGGTGGTGGGCGTGGCGCTGGCGGCTGCGCTGCCGCGTGCGAAGGCCGAGGCCGGCGCCTGGCCGGCGGGTCGCTGGGCGCGGGGACCCGCGGCCGTGTCGCCGCTGCCAATGCGCGGGCGCATCGGCACGCCCTGGGCCCAGGGGCGGTCGCTGACGTCGGCCGTGGCCGTGCCGTCCAGCCCGAAAGCGCCCAGGCGTTGCCCGGCCTGGCTCTGGTGGCCGCTGTGGCGCTGCTGGTCGATCACCGCGCCCAGGCCGCCCTGCTGGGCCAGGGCCTGGCCCTGGCGGGTGGGTCCGTCGGCGCTGCGGCGGGGCGCGGTGGTGGTCAGCGGCAGGCCGGCCGTGGTGCGGGCCGGGTCGCGGCCCTGGGCCGAGCGGCCGCTGGCGCCACCGGCGCTGGCGGGTGGAACGGCCACTTCGCGCAAGGCTTGGTGGACCGCCTGACCGATGCCCTGCGGAGCCGTCAACCCGGCAGGCGCGCCGCCGCCGAGGCCCTGCTGCACGGCCTGGCCGATGCCCTGGCCCAGCAGCCGCCAGTCCTGCGGCGACAGGCCGTTGCGGGCGGCCAGCTGCGCCAGGCTCTCGCCGGGCAGGGCCTGCACCACGCGCTGGGCTGCGGCGCCTGAGCCGCTGGTGCCCGGCGCGCCGGGCGGCAGGTCGCGGTCGCGTGTGGGGGGGCGCTGGCCGGACGGGTTGCGCGTGCTGCCGCCGGCCTGGCCGCTGGCCGGGGTGTAGCGGTAGCTGGGGTCCTGGCCCTTGATCGTCACCGCCACCTTGGCGCGCAGCGGCACGCCTTCGGCGTCGAAAAAGTCGAGGTCGATGTTGGCGCTCTCCATGATCCCCTGGACCTGGAAGCCGCCCCAGACAAAGGCCACCCGCGGCGGTGATTCCTGGCCGGCACCGGGCCCGCGCGGCCGCACGAAGCGCTCGACGGCCTTGGTCTTGTCAAGCACGTTGACCGAGCGCGCCGGGCTGCCCTGGGGCGCCTCGTCGGCGGTGTCGAAGACCAGGTCGAAGCTGACCTGCATCTCGCCGGTGCCGGCGCGCTGGCGGGCCTGGGCGCCGGCCTGCTGGCCGCCGGCCGAGCGGTTGGCGATCTGCACCCGCAGCGAGCCGGGGTTGAACTGCACCGGCACCTGCGTGCCGCCCACCTCGTCGGTGGACTCGCCCGCGCCCAGCTCGGCCAGGTAGGCCTTGGTCAGGCCGGTCATGACAGCGGCTCCTCGGCCGGCAGCAGCCGCAGGCCTTCGTGGGCGATGGTCAGCTCTTCGATCGCCACCTCGCCGGTCTTGGCATTGAGCTCGGGGCCGCGGATCTTGGCCGGCAGGCCACGGTCAAACATCCAGCTGGCCTGCACCTGGCCTGCGGCGCTCATCACATGCACCAGGCCGTCAAAGCGCGGCACCGGCCGCTCGCCGTTGAGGATGCGCTGCATCCAGTGCCACAGCTCGGGGCTGGACTGGCCGTTCTCGCCACGCACGACGAACATGCCGCGCTTGAGCACCAGGTTCGGGAACTTGCCGCGGCCCACCCGGCGGATCACGCCGTTGTTGCGACCGCCCTCGACGTACTCCTGCACGTCCATCTCGATCTCCAGTCCGCTGACCTCCTGGAAGCCGCCGTCGCACAGCCGGCGATCACCTGCGGGCGGCAGGGTGCCATCGCCGCCGCCCGGCGGCAGTGGCTGGCCGGCCACCACGGTGGGCGAGCGCAGCAGGCGCACCTCGAAGCGGAAGGCGGTGATCAGGGTCTCGCTGTCGGCCACCTCAACCCTCCTCCAGCTTGAGCGTGCCGTCGCCATCGCGGCGCAGGCGGACCAGGATGAACTCCAGCGGCTCGGCCGGTGCCACGCCGATCTCCACCAGCAGCTCGCCGCGGTCCTGGCGCACGCGGTCGTCGACCACGCGCACGAAAAACGACGCGGCCTCGCTGCCGCCGGCAAAGGCGCCGGCCTGGTAGAGCCGTCGCAGCAGCGCTTCGCAGGCGTGGCGCAGGTCGCGCCAGAGCGCTGGGCCGTTGGGCTCGAAGACCGCCCATTGGGTCTGGGTCAGCAGCGTGCGGCGCAGCATCAGCATCAGCCGGCGCACCGACAGCTGGCGCCAGGCCGGGTCCTGCGACAGCGTGCGCGCCGCCACCAGCGCGATGCCGCGCGGCTCGCGCACGAAGCAGTTCACGTGCTGCGGATGCAGCGCGTCGGCGCGGCCCTCAGGCTGCGGCTCGGCCAGGCCCACCACCTGGCGGGCGATCTCGTTGGCCGGGCCATGCTGGATGCCGCGTTCCAACTCGCGCCGCGCGATCACGCCGGCTGCCACGGCCGACGGCGGCAGGCGCCGCGGCGGGCGGCCGCTGTCCTGCCAGGGGTCCCCGGGGCGGCGGCTGGGCACCAGCCAGGGGTGGTAGGCCGCCGCGTAGCTGCTGTCGAAGCGCGAGCGCCAGTCCTCGATGCGGGCCTGCGACAGGCCGGGCGGCACGTCGAGCAGCGCGATCAGCTGGCCGGTGGTCTCGCAGAGGTCCAGCACCTGCTGCTGAAGCGCGCAGACCGCGTCCAGCCCGGCGGCGGTGCGCGGGTCCAGCAGCAGACCGCTCAGGGCGCTGGCCGGGGTGGGCTCGACCGCGGCCAGGGCGGGCAGGGCCACGCAGGCGGCGAAGCGGGCGCCGGCACCGGCGGGCTCGGTGGCGGGCAGCGCCTCGGGCGGGCTCCACTGGGTGGGCAGGTACAGGTCCGGCACCAGCAACTGGGTCAGTTGCGACAGGCCGGTCAGCGCGGTGATGCCGCTGCCAGGCAGGTCGTCGGCCGGTGTCCAGGCGGGGTCGAAGAAGTCGCTGTGCTGCAGCGTGCCGTAGGCGTCGTCGCCGCCGCCGAAGCCGCTGGCGCGCCCCTGCAGCAACTCCAGCCGCGTGTGCAGCGGCTGCAGCGCTGTGGCGGCCCAGTCGGGGTGCGGCCACAGCAGCGCCGACTCCTCACACAGCACGCTGGCCAGCCAGCGCGGGTGCTGGGGGGACAGGGCGAGGTGCTCGAAGCGCTCACGCCGGCCGGCGCCGTCGTCCACCTCGATGGCCACCTCGACCTGCTCGACGCGGGCCACCGGAGCGGCCAGTGGTGGGTTGAGCTGCAGTTCCAGGCGTTCACGCGGGCGCAGTGCATCGCGCCGGGTGAGCAGGTGGGTGCAGGTGGCCAGGACACTGCCGCCCAGGCCGTCGTGCAGGCGCAGCAGCGCACCGGGCAGCACCGGCGCCTGGGGGTCGACCAGCAGTGTGGCGTCAGGGCCGGTTTGCACGGTCAGGGCACGGGTCTGGAAGCCCAGGCGCACCTGCAGCGCATGGCCCCAGGTGCCGGGATTGCGGGCCAGCAGCCGTGGCTCGGTGCTGAAGGCGCCCTGCAGTGCGGCCTGCGCACAGCCGCTGTGGAAAGGCTGGCCGTCGCGCCGCGGCACGATGCGCAGCACCCAGGCCAGGCGGCCGCCCTGCTCGAAGTAGCTGGCCACCGCATGCGGCAGCAGCCCCGGTCCGTCAAAGCCGCCGAAGTGCCGCACATACTCGTCGAAGCTGCGCACCGCCACCGGCACGCTGCGCTGCACCACCGGATCGTTCACCAGGCGCTGCCAGCCCGCCGGGTGGCGTTCGTCCACGCGCGGCTGCTGCGCCGGGCCGCGTGGCGCCACGCCGACGAAGGCGCAGACGTCCATGCGCTCAGGGTGCAGCACCGGCTCGCGCAGGCTGGGCAGCGCGAAAACACCGGGGGCGCCGAGCGGCGCGCGAGCAGGGGCGAGCATGGTGGCCGCCGATTACTCGTAGACCACGCCTTCGTGCACCAGGTGCAGCTCTTCCATCGCCACCTCGCCGCCGCCCTTGGCGGCCAGCGTCGGCCCGACCCACTTCTTGGGCTGGGCGTTGAGCAGCTTGAAGACGGCCACCACGTCGCGGCTGGACTCGTCGAGCAGCGAGATCACCACCGTGCGCCGGCCGTTGCTGCCCTCGCGCACCTGCTTGACCCACTCGAACAGCGCGGTGCTGCCCACCAGGCCGCGCTTGAGCGTCACATCCTCCTGCTTGAACGTGTTGGCGATCTTGCGGACGGTGTTGAACTTCTCGTTGCCGTTGCGGTATTCGGAGTAGTTGATCTCGGTGCCCAGGCCGCTCACATCGGAGAAGCCACCGAGCACGCCAGCGTCATCACCCTCGCCAAGCGAGACCCGGAAGTTGAAGGCGCCATAGGGGTTGTCGCGGTAGATTGCCATGATGGGATGCTCCTTCGGCGTCTTAGCCCTGGGCGTCGGCCGTCCACTGGCCCACGCGGAAGATCACGAACTCGGCCGGCCGGCTCGGGGCGATCCCCACCTGGCAGATCATTCGGCCGTTGTCGAGGTCGTTCTGGGTCATCGTGCTGCGGTCGCAGCGCACGAAATAGGCTTCCTCGGGCTTGGCGCCGACCAGTGCGCCGTCGCGCCACAGCACCAGCAGGAAGTCCTCGACCATCCGGCGGATGTTGGCCCACAGCCGCTCCTGGTTGGGCTCGAAGACGGCCCACTGCGTGGCCTTCTCGATCGAGTGCTCGACATAGATGAACAGCCGCCGCACGTTGACGTACTTCCACTCGGGGTCGGAGCTCATCGTGCGGGCGCCCCAGACGCGGCTGCCGCGGCCCTCGAAGAAGCGCAGGCAATTCACCCCTTCGGGGTTGAGCACGTCCTGGCGCGCCTTGTTGATGTTGATCTCGAACTGCGTGAGCCCGCGCACCACCTCGTTGGCGGGCGCCTTGTGCACGCCGCGCTCGATGTCGCTGCGCGCGTAGATGCCGCAGACGAAGCCCGAGGGCGGCAGCAGCAGCTTGCGCGGCGGCACGCCGGGCACGGCCGGGAACATCGGGTCGAGCACCTCGATCCACGGGTGGTACAGCGCAGCGTACTTGGAGTCGAAGCGGCCGCGGAACTCGCGGATGTCGGTGATCGACATCGAGGGCCGGGCGTCGGCCACCGCGATGCGGTAGCGGTACTTCTCGGCGTGCGCCACCAGGTGGTCGACACAGAGCTGGCTGAACAGCGGGTCGGCCGGCAGGCCGGAAACGCCGCTGTCGGGCATCGCGACGATGGCGATGTCTTCGAGCTCGCCCAAGGCCTCCAGGCCGGTGGCGCGGCGCTCGGCATGGTCGACGTCGGCCTCGTTGCCGCGCAGCGCATCGGGGGCCGGCACCGCGCCGTCGACACCGCCGGCCAGGCGCTTGGCCGCGGCCTGCAGTCCCTTCATCAGCGCAGCGGGGTGGTGGCGGTGCGCGGTGTCGAGGACCGACAGGTCCAGCCAGACCATGGCGTTCTCGTCCTCGGGGTCGTCGCGCTCAAGCACCTTGCCGATGTGGCGGCTTTGCGCCGAGTGGGCGCCCAGCTGCTCGTAGCTGTCGATGCGGCCGCCCGGACCGCGCACGATGACGCGCAGCTCGACCAGCGCCAGCGGCGTGCCGTCGGCCACCACCGCCGGGTTGCCGCTGCTGTCGATGAAGGTCTGGCGGCCGTTGTTGTCCACCTCGATGACGTACAGCGTGTTGGTCAGCGGCGCGTTGTCGGCCAGCGGCCCAGCGGGCAGCACCTCGACCACCGCACCGGCGCGCGCGGTGCGCACCTGGATGCCCCAGGCGGCCTTGTTCAGCACGTCGTTGGGATCGGCCGGCCAGTTGAAGCCCAGGTTGCGGCTGCGCGTGACGCGGGTCTCGACCAGCACATTGCCGTCCTCACCCGGCCAGCGGGCGCGCCAGGTCGCATTGCCGGCGTCCGTGACCGCGGTGAGCTGCCCACAGGCATTGAACGTGGTCATCCCGGCCGGCGCCTGGTAGACCCGCGAGACATACAGCCGCCGGCCCCCGTTGTTGAAGAAGGCCCGCGCCGCATGGGCCAGGTAGGCCACGCGCTCGCTGCCGTCCGACAGCTGCATCGGCGCCAGGCCGCCGTAGACCCGCTCGAACTCGGTGTACGAGGTGATCAGGCGGGGCTTGCAGGTGCTGGGACCATCGAATTCGGCGTACTGCACCGGGCCGAAGCGGGCCATGCCGGCCATGCCGGTGGTGCTGGTGGGGACGCCTTCGATCGACTTCGCTCGGAAGCTGACCTCTTCGACATAGACGCCTGGGGCGAGGTACTCGGGCATGGTGTTTCCCTTCTGGTGGAGCGGCGGCAGGGCCGGCGGGGTTCAGTGCGGGGCGCGCGGCCCGTCGGGGGGGAGCGGCGGACGGCGGGGCGGTGCGAGGGCGTGGTGCATGGCGTCTCGGCTTCTCAGGCAAACAGCAGCTGGGCGTCGTCCAGCACCAGGACGCGTCCCGGCCCCGGGGACAGATCGATCGGGCCGCGCCGCACGAAGCCCGGTGGCACGCGTTGGCCTTGCAGCACGTCCAGGTCGTCGGCCTCGGCCACCTCCAGGGGCAGGCTCAGCAGCGGCTGGGCGGGATCGAAAGGCGCCTCGGGGGGCAGGTACACCCACAGCCGCAAGGCCAGCGCCGTGGGCAGCGCGGCGCCACCGCCCGCGGCCTCGGGGCCCAGCACGACCAGGAACTCGCCGCGGTCGTCGCCGTGGCCCCAGCCCAGGGCGGTCTCGGTGGCCGGGTTGGGCGGCGCCGCGCCCGGTCGGGTGACCAGCAGGCGGCACCAGGGCACCGGCACGGCGTGGGCCAGGTCGGCACCGCGCTGCACGCGGCCGCGCAGGGCGCTGGCACCGGCCGGCAGCGGATAGCGCGCGCCCGGCCACAGCCAGGCGCTGCGCCGATTGACCAGACCCGCCGCTGGCAGACCATCGGCCAGCACCGGCAGCAGGGCCAGGCGGCGCGGCACCAGCAGGCGGGGGTCCTCACCGGGCCGGTAGCCGCCGCTGGACCGGCCCGCGTGGCCCCAGGCACGCAGCTCCAGCCGCGTGGGATCGTCGGCCGGGGTGGCGGGCGGGCTGTCCAGGCGGTCTTGCGCGGCGCGCGCCAGCACCTTGGCCAGGCGGCCGGCGTGGCGCAGCGCATGGCGCGCCAGCGGGTGCACGTCCAGCGGCTGGGCCAGTGGCCGCTCGCCCACGGCCAGCAGCTCGCTGGCCCAGGGACCCAGCGCGGGGCGGGCGCCGACCGCATCCATCCATTGCACGCCCAGCGCCAGGCGATGGCGCAGCTGCGACACCGGATGGGTGTTGTCCAGGCCCAGGGTGGGGGCGGCCAGGCTCACGTGGGCAGCCTCATGATGATGTCGGCCTCGGTGACGGGTGGCGCCAGGTCCTCGGGCAGGGTGTCGATGCGCACCACCCGCGCCACGTAGGGCACCGACAGGTGGTAGTCGCCGGGCAGCGAGTCGAAGGTGCGCATCAGCGCCTCGGTGGAGATCTCCTCGAGCAGCACCTGCACCGAGTCGATCGCCGAGTGGCGCGCCTCACCGGCGTACTTGGGCGTGCCCGGCAGCTTGGGCTCGTAAAGCAGCGGACCGGAGAGCACCGGCGTGGACTCAATCACCTGCATCGCGCGGCCGATGATCATGTGCTGGTGCTCGGCGTTGTCGGCCCAGGGCGTCAGCAGGTAATGCAGGTCCAGCGCCAGGTGGCCTCGGCCATCGTCGGTGGTGCGCGAGGACCACGCGGCGCGCATCGTGCGGTTGAAGTCCACGCGGTAGAGCAGGATCGACAGGCCGTGCTCGCCCACCGGCGTCTGGCCGCCCTTGTCGGCCAGGTCTTCGGTGCGGATCAGCACCGCCTTGCTGGTCTTGCCGGGCACCGGCGGGCGCAGCTGGAAGGCCTGGTCGAGCAGGCGCTCCAGGCTCTTGCCGATCGCGGCGATCGCGGTGAAGCCGGCCATCAGTGCAGGCTCCGGGGCGGCAGCTCGTCCAGGCCTTCGGCCAGTGCATCGAGCTGGGCGTCGAGCGCGGGGTCGGCGACGCGGCGCATGCGGGTGCGGCCATCGGCCGCGGGCAGGGGTTCGAGCACGCCGCGGCGGACCATCCAGTCCAGCGCCTCCTCGACCACGGCAGGCGGCGCCAGGTCCATCAGCCACCAGTGGGCGATACCTTCGGCGGTGTCGCAGACGTGCGGATGGGCGCGCAGGTAGCGCGCCAGCATCTGCACGGTGGTCATCACGTCGTGGCGCATGGCACGGGCTGAAGCGCAAGTTGGATGCCAGCGCGAGCCGGGCCAACGCGCGGCGGCGATACCCAGGGACAGCCTGGTGGAGGCACCCGCTGAGCAGGCCTCTGGCAGGATGTTTTTGTCCTGGCGCCTGGACAAAAAGCGCCGGTCGCCGACCGCTGTGCGCAGCGCCGCCGACCCCCGTTCAGCGTCGACGGTGCCGGCAGGACTGGCGCAGGGGAAGGTGGGGAATCAGGCCGCGCCGCGCAGCGGATCGCGGAAGTGCTGCGGCGCGATCTGGTGCTTGCGCATCAGCTCGAAGAAGGCGCGCCGGTTCTTCTTGGCGGCCTGCGCGGCATGCGTGATGTTGCCGCCATGGCTGGCCAGCAGATGCTCGATGTACTGGCGCTCGAAATCGTCGACCACGCGGGCCTTGGCGGCGCGGAAGGACTCGTCGTCGCTGGGCATCGGTGAGGTGCCGGGGGCCCCGTCGAAGTCGATGTCGGCAGCATCCAGCAGGTCGCCGGGACACAGCAGCACGGCCCGCTCGATGACGTTGCGCAGCTCACGCACATTGCCCGGCCAGTCGTGGCCCAGCAGGCGGCGCAGTGCGGCCGGCGTCAGCGAGGGCGCCGGACGGCGCCATTGGGCGCCAGCGGCCTGCAGGAAGTGCAGCGCCAGCTGGGCAATGTCGCTGCGGCGCTCGCGCAGCGTCGGCAGGTGCAGCGTCAGCACATTCAGCCGGTACAGCAGGTCCTGGCGGAAGCCCTGGGCCGCGCCCAGATGGGTCAGCGCCCGGTTGCTGGCGGCGATCACCCGCACGTTGGCATGCAGCAGCCGCGAGGAGCCGACCGGCCGATACTCCTTCTCCTGCAGGAAGCGCAGCAGCTTGCCCTGCGACGCGAAAGGCAGTGAATCCACCTCGTCCAGGAACAGCGTGCCACCCTCGGCCTCGCCCACCAGGCCCTGCCGGCTGGCATGCGCATGGGTGTAGGCGCCGCGTACGTGACCGAACAGCTCGGCCTCGATCAGATCGGCCGGGATGGCGGCGCAGTTGACCGCCACCCAGGGCGCACCAGCGCGCGGCGACAGGTAGTGGATCGCCTGGGCGCAGGCCTCCTTGCCGGTGCCGGTGTCGCCCAGGATCATCACGTTGGCATCGCAGCGCGCATAGGCCGGCAGGCGGGCGAGCTGTTGCACGAAGGCCGGACTGTTGCCGACCAGGCCGCGCAGGTGCGGATGCGGCGCCAGCGCGGCGCCGGACTCGGCGCCGGACTGCAGCCGCCCCAGTGCACGGCGCACGCGCAGCGCCAGGTCGGCCAGCTCGCCCGGCAGGCGCAGGTAGTCGCAAATGCCGGCGCACAGCAGCGCATCGAGCGCCGCCTCATCCAGGTCGATGGCCGCCACCAGCACGCGGCAGGGTTCAGCGTGGGCGCGGCAGGTTTGCAGCTCCTGCAGCAGCGAGGCCACATCTGCCGGGCCCACCAAGTGCAGCAGCAGATCGGCCGGCTGGTCCGGCTCGACGGACGACAGGCCCAGGGTGTCCAGCAGCCGGCCCACCCAGGGCAAGCCGGCCGCGCCCGCGCGCACCGCCACCGGGAGTGCGGCAGCGGGACTGCTGGCAGGGCTGGAGGGGACTGTCATCGCGACCACCGGCGCCCAAGGGCGCCTCCAAGCAGCGGGGACGCCTTTATCGGTCGGTTCGAGGTCGGCTGCACTCCCTAATGGCAGTGGGGCCGGCGCGGTGCCTGTTGCCGTGCGATGTCAGCCTTCTGGCCGTTTGCAGGCCTGGGCCACCAAAGACAACGCCCCGACCAGCGGGGCGTTGAATATGGTGCCGGTGAAGAGAGTCGAACTCCCGACCTTCGCATTACGAATGCGCTGCTCTACCAACTGAGCTACACCGGCGAACTTGGCATTATAGACCGAAATCCGTGGCGGCGGCGAGTGCCCGGGGGCCCGCTCAGGCGAGTGGGCTCAGGTGGTAGTCGGTGACGCGCTGGACCTCGTTCTTCGAGCCCAGGGCCACCGCCACGCGCTCGTGCAGCTTGCCAGGCACGATGTCCATGATGCGCTGGCGACCGTTGGTGGCCAGACCGCCGGCCTGCTCGACCAGGAAGGCCATCGGGTTGGCCTCGTACATCAGGCGCAGCTTGCCGGGCTTGTCGGGATCGCGCTTGTCCCAGGGGTACATGAAGACGCCACCGCGGGTCAGGATGCGGTGCACGTCGGCCACCATGCTGGCCACCCAGCGCATGTTGAAGTCCTTGCCGCGCGGGCCTTCCTTGCCCTGCAGGCACTCGTCGATGTAGCGCTTGACCGGGGCATCCCAGTGGCGCATGTTCGACATGTTGATCGCGAACTCCTTGGTGTCCTCGGGGATCTGCACCTGGTCCTCGGTCAGCACCCAGGAGCCGGTTTCGCGGTCCAGCGTGAACATCGCCACGCCGGTGCCCACGGTCAGCACCAGCGTGGTCTGCGGGCCGTAGACGCAGTAGCCGGCGGCGGCCTGCTGCTTGCCAGGCTGCAGGAAGTCTTCCTCGCTGATGCCGCGCTGGTTGTTGACCTTGCGCAGCACCGAGAAGATGGTGCCGATCGACACATTGACGTCGATGTTGCTGCTGCCGTCCAGCGGATCGAACAGCAGCAGGTACTCGCCCTGCGGGTAGCGGTTGGGCACCACGTGGATGCTGTCCATTTCCTCGGAGGCCATGGCCGCCAGGTGGCCGCCCCACTCGTTGGCCTCGATCAGCACCTCGTTGGAGATGATGTCGAGCTTCTTCTGGATCTCGCCCTGCACGTTTTCAGAGGCGGCCGAGCCCAGCACTTCGCCGAGAGCGCCCTTGTTGACCGAGATGGCGATGCTTTTGCAAGCGCGGGCCACCACCTCGATCAGCAGGCGCAGTTGGGCCGGGATGTGGCCGTGCTCGCGTTGCTGCTCGACCAGGTAGCGGGTGAGGGAGATGCGTGAACTCATGGGTGGATCCTCGTGAGACGTGAAATCAGGCAGCGTCCAGCGCGCGGGTGACGATCTCGCGCACGTCGCCGCTCAGCCGGGTGCTGGCGGCCACGCGGGCGATCGCCTCGCGGGCGGCACTGCGGTAGGGCTCGGCCAGCGCGGTCCAGCGGTCCAGCGCGCGGGCGATGCGCGAGGCCAGCTGCGGGTTGGCGGCGTCCAGCGCGATCACCATGTCGGCCCACAGCACATAGCCGGCGGCGTCGCTGCGGTGGAAGGCGGCCGGATTGAACATCACCAGCGAGCTCAGCACCGACCGCGCCCGGTTGGGATTGGACAGCGTGAACTGCGGATGCTGCAGCAGCTGGCGCACGCGGGCAAAGACGCGGCCGTCCTTCTCGGCGGCGCGGGCCTGCACCTGGAACCACTTGTCCACCACCAGCGCCTCGGTGCCGGCCAGCGCCAGGAAGCGCTCCAGCGCCGGCTGGGCCAGCGGGGCATGGGCGTTGACCAGGGCCTCGAGCGCGCCCAGGCGGTCGGTCATGTTGGTCGCGTCCTTGACGCGCTGGAAGGCGCGGCCCGGCCACACCGCGTCGCCCGTGGCCACCGCGTGGCGCACCAGCATCGCCAAGGCCAGGTTGGCCAGCGCGCGCTGGCCGCTCTGCGTGGCGTCGGGGCGGTAGCCCTCGCGCACCTGCATGGCGTCAAAAGTGGCGGCCCAGTCGGCCTGCAGGCAGGCTGCGACCTGGTCCAGCCAGGACTCGCAGGCAGCGTGGATGCGCTGCGGATCGACCGGCGTGATCAGCTCGGCCAGGTAGGTCTCGACCGGCAGCTGCAGCGCCCGCGCCTTGAAGGACGGGTCCAGCACCGGGTCCAGCAGCAGCGCGCGCAGCGCGCCCAGGTAGGCCTCGTCGAGCTGCACCGCGCCGCTGCCTTGCACTGCCGCGCGCAGGCGATGGACCGCCAGGCGCTGGCTGGCTTCCCAGCGGTTGAAGGCGTCGGCGTCGTGGGCCAGCAGCACCAGCAGCTCGGCGTCGCCCAGGCCATCGTCCAGCAGCACCGGCGCCGAGAAGCCGCGCAGCAGCGAGGGCACGACATCCTGCGTGACGCCGGTGAAGACGAAGCGCTGCTCGGCCTCGGTCAGCACCAGCACGCGCTCGGTGCCGGCGGCGCCGGCCTCGCCCTGCAATTGCAGGGCCACCGGCTGGCCGTCGCGGCCCACCAGGCCCATGCGCACCGGCAGCAACTGCGGCTGCTTGGCGCTCTGGCCTGGCGTGGCGGGGGTGTGCTGGCTCAGCGTCAAGGTGTAGGTGGCGTTGTCTGCGTCCCATTGGCCGCGGGCCTGCAGGCGCGGCGTGCCGGCCTGGCTGTACCAGCGTTTGAACAGCGGCAGCTGCTGCGCCAGCGTGCTGTCCGGGTTGGCGTCGGCGATGGCCTGGGCAAAGTCGTCGCAGGTCACGGCCTGGCCGTCATGACGCTGGAAGTAGAGCTTCATGCCGGCGGCAAAGCCGGCGCGGCCCACCAGGGTGTGCATCATGCGCACGACCTCGGCGCCTTTTTCGTAGATGGTGGGGGTGTAGAAGTTGTCGATCGCCTGGTAGGCGTCGGGACGCACCGGATGCGCCATGGCGCCGGCGTCCTCGGTGAACTGGCGCTCACGCAGGCTGCTGACATCGGCAATGCGGCGCACCGCGCGCGCGCTGGCGCTGCCGCTCATGTCCATGCTGAATTCCTGGTCGCGGAATACGGTCAGGCCTTCTTTCAGCGACAGCTGGAACCAGTCGCGGCAGGTGATGCGGTTGCCGGTCCAGTTGTGGAAGTATTCATGGCCGACCACGCTCTCGATGCCGTCGAAGTCATCGTCGGTGGCGGTGGCCGGGCTGGCCAGCACGAACTTGGTGTTGAAGATGTTCAAGCCCTTGTTCTCCATCGCGCCCATGTTGAAGTCGTCGACGGCGACGATCATGAAGCGCTCCAGGTCCAGCGGCAGGCCGAAGCGGTGCTCGTCCCAGATGATCGAGGCGATCAGCGAATTCATCGCGTGCTCGGTCTTCTCCAGGTCGCCGCGCTTGACGTAGATCTGCAGCAGGTGCTCCTGGCCGCTGCGGCTGGTCACGCGCTGCTCGCGGCGCACCAGGTCGGCGGCCACCAGGGCGAACAGGTAGCTGGGCTTGGGGAAGGGGTCGTTCCAGACCGCGAAGTGGCGGCCGCCGTCGAGCTCGCCCTGCCCGACCAGGTTGCCGTTGGACAGCAGCACCGGGTACTTCGCCTTGTCGGCGCGCAGCGTCACCGTGAAGGTGGCCATCACGTCGGGGCGGTCGAGGAAGTAGGTGATGCGTCGGAAGCCCTCGGCCTCGCACTGGGTGAACAGGCCCGAGCCGCTGGCGTACAGGCCGCTGAGCTGGGTGTTCTTCTCGGGGGCGATGGTGTTGCGGATCTCCAGCGTGAAGCTGTCGGCCTCGGGGGCCTCCAGCACCAGCAGGCCGTCCTCGTGGCGGAAGGCGACGCTCTGGCCGTCGACCAGCACGCGCAGCAGGTTCAGGTCCTCGCCGTGCAGGCGCAGCGGCTGCTTGTCCTGCGCGGTGTCGCGCTGCACGCTGAGCTTGCTGGCGACGATGGTCTTGGCCGCGTCCAGATCGAAGGTCAGCTCGGCCTGGCGGATGGTGTAGGCCGGCGCGGTGTAGTCCTCGCGCCGGATCAGGGGGGCAGAGCCTTCACGCATCAACATCATGGTGGGCGTCCTTGGGGGTCAATCGAACAACAGGGCCGGATCCAGGGTGGTGAAGTCGCTCACCGTGGCGATCCGGTTCGGGAAGGCGCTGAACGCGTCGGCGTCCAGCGTGGTGGTCAGCGCGACGGCGGCCATGCCGGCGCGGCGCGCCGCCTCCAGGCCCAGCGGCGCGTCCTCGAAGACCAGGCAGGTCTCGGGCGGCAGCGCCAGGCGCTGGGCGGCGGCCAGGAAGATGTCGGGGTGGGGCTTGCCGCGCAGGCCGTCGGCCGGGCTGCTGACCACCGCCACCCAGTCGGCCAGACCAAAGCGCTCGAAGGCCAGCGCGATATTGTCCGGCGGCGCAGCAGTGCACACCGCCAGCTGCTTGCCGGCGGCATGGGCGCGTTGCAGCAGTGCCCGGGCGCCGGCCACCAGCTGCAACTCCTGCCGGGCCATCGCGCGGTAGACCTGCTCGCGCTCGTCCGCCATGCGCTCGATCTCGGCCGGCGTGGCGGTGGGGAACATGTCGGCCAGGATCTCGGGCCCGCTGCGACCGGCGGTGCTGGCGAAGTGCGCCGGGTCGTCCGACAAGGGCCGGCCGACCGTGGCACCCCACTGCACCCAGGCACGGGCGTGCAGGGGCATGCTGTCGATCAGCGTGCCGTCCAGGTCGAACAGCAGGGCGCGTGGCTTCACAGGCCCTGCTTCAGGCTGGCGGCGATGAAGCTGTCCAGATCGCCGTCGAGCACCTTCTGGGTGTTGGAGATCTCGACGTTGGTGCGCAGGTCCTTGATGCGGCTCTGATCCAGCACGTAGGAGCGGATCTGGTGGCCCCAGCCGACATCGGTCTTGGTGTCCTCGAGCTTCTGCTGCGCTTCCATGCGCTTCTTCATCTCGTGGTCATACAGGCGCGAGCGCAGCCGGCGCCAGGCGACGTCGCGGTTGCTGTGCTGACTGCGGCCGTCCTGGCACTGCACGACGATGCCGGTGGGGATGTGCGTCAGCCGCACCGCCGAGTCGGTCTTGTTGATGTGCTGACCACCGGCGCCGCTGGCGCGGAAGGTGTCGGTGCGCACGTCGGACGGGTTGATCTCGATCTCGATCGAGTCGTCGATCTCGGGGTAGACGAAGAGCGACGCGAACGAGGTGTGGCGGCCGCCGGCCGAGTCGAACGGGCTCTTGCGCACCAGGCGGTGCACGCCGGTCTCGGTGCGCAGGTGGCCGAAGGCGTAGTCGCCCTCGACCTTGATCGTGGCGCTCTTGATGCCGGCCACGTCACCCGGGGTTTCGTCCTCCAGCGTGGCCTTGAAGCCCTTGCGCTCGCAATACTTGAGGTACTGGCGCAGCAGCATGCCGGCCCAGTCGCAGGCCTCGGTGCCACCGGCGCCGGCCTGGATGTCGATGAAGCAGTTGCTGGGGTCGGCCGGGTTGCTGAACATGCGGCGGAACTCCAGCCGCTCGACGATCTCGCGCAGGCTGGCGGCCTCGGCCTCGATGGCTTCGAGGCCGTCGAGATCCTCGTCGGCCTTGCTCATCTCGAAGAGCTCGAGGTTGTCCGACAGGTTGCCGGTCAGGTGGTCGATCGTGCCGACCACCTCGTCCAGGGTCTTCTTTTCCTTGCCCAGCTCCTGCGCCCGCTTGGGGTCGTTCCAGATGTCGGGGTTCTCGAGGGTGGCGTTGACTTCGGTCAGCCGCAGCGATTTGCGGTCGTAGTCAAAGATACCCCCGTAGCGCTTCGGTGCGGGCGCTGAGGTCGGACAGGGTGGTGCCGATGGCGTTGATGCGTTCGATGTCCATGGGGCGGCCTCGGATGACGGGCGGTGTTCTGTGAAAGCCGCGGATTTTCGCATGCGGCGCCCGCGGGCGCAGCCCCGGGCCGGGGCTGCCACAATCGGGCACCAACCCAACAGGCCGCCGCCCTGCGCAGGCAGCGGCCACGACGAGGAGACTCCAAGACGTGCTCTGGGCGGTGTCGAGCCTGAAACTGGTGTGCGAGGTGGCGCTGATGGCGGCGCTGGGCCGGGCCGTGCTGCGCCGGCTGCCGGGCGTGGCGCCTGGCGCCAACCCCTTCCTGCGCCTGCTGGACTGGATGGTGCAGCCCGCTGAGCGCGTGGCTGGCCGGGCGATGGTGCCGGCGCTGCTGGGCCTGTGGCTGCTGGCCACCGCCGCCAAGATCGGACTGTGCCTGGCGCAGGGGGGGTGTCGGTGAGCGACGCGCAGCGACGCTACTGGCGCTCGGTGCGCTGGCTCACCGCCGCGCTGCTGACGCTGTGGCTGGTGGCGGCCTTCGGGGTGGTCTACTTCGCGCGCGCGCTGTCCTTCGGTTTCTTCGGCTGGACCTTTGGCTTCTGGTGGGCCGCGCAGGGCGCGCTGCTGGTCTTCGTGGCTCTGGTGGTGATCTATCAGGTGGCGGCGCGGCGGCTGGACGAAGGGGTGGCTGCCGATGAAGCCGATTGACGCGCCGAGCGGTGAGGGCGATGGCGGCCTGCGCCGGCGCCTGCACCTGTTCTACACCGCCTACACGCTGTGCTTCCTGGTCTTCATCGGCGTGATGATGGCGCTGGAGCGCATGGGCCTGCCGCGTGCGGCGATCGGCTTCGTGTTCCTGTCCGCACCGCTGGTGATCTATGCCGTGGTGGGCGTTCTGAGCCGCACCACCGACGCCGACGAGTACTACGTGGCCGGCCGCCGGGTGCCGGCGGTCTACAACGGCATGGCCACGGCGGCCGACTGGATGAGCGCGGCCTCGTTCATCGGCCTGGCCGGCACGCTCTACATGAGCGGCTACGAGGGCCTGGCCTTCATCCTGGGCTGGACCGGCGGCTACTGCCTGGTGGCCTTTCTGCTGGCACCCTATCTGCGTCGCTTCGGCCGCTACACCGTGCCGGATTTTCTGGGTGAGCGCTACGAGGGCCACCTGACGCGGGTGATCGGCCTGGCGGCAGCCATTCTGGCCTCGTTCATCTATGTGGTGGCGCAGATCTATGGCGTGGGCCTGATCACCACGCGGCTGACCAGCATCGCCTCGTTCGAGATCGGTGTGTTCCTGGGCCTGGGCGGCATCCTGGTGTGTTCCTTTCTGGGCGGCATGCGCGCGGTCACCTGGACCCAGGTGGCGCAGTACATCGTGCTGGTCATCGCCTACCTGGTGCCGGTGGCCTGGCTGGCCTGGGAACAGACCGGGGTGCCGGTGCCGCAGGCGATTTATGGCTACCAGTTGCAGAAGCTGGGCGAGGCCGAGCGCGCCCTGAAGGCCGACCCGCGCGAGCGCGAAGTCATTGCCGCCTACCGTGCCCGCGCCGACGAGCTGGGCCGCAAGCTGCAGCAGGTGCCGCAGGCACTGGCCGCTGACCGCGCCGAGGCCCAGCGCCGCATCAGCGACCTGAAGCTGGCCAATGCGCCGCAGCGCGAGATCCAGGCCGCCGAGCGCGCGCTGACGCAGTTGCCCAAGAACGAGGCCGCTGCGGCCGAGCTGTGGCAGCGCGAGCGTCTGCGGCTGGAGATGAAGGCACGGCCGCTGGCCGGTATGCCGGACCATGCCCTGCCCTTTGCCGGCAACCCGGACGGCACGGTGGATGAGCGCCGCGAGTTCGAGCTCTCACGCCGCAACTTCCTGGCCCTGGTGTTCTGTCTGATGGTGGGCACGGCCGCGCTGCCGCACATCCTGATCCGCTACTACACCACGCCCACGGTGCGCGAGGCGCGTGAGTCGGTGAGCTGGTCGCTGCTGTTCATTGTGCTGCTCTACCTCACGGCGCCCGCACTGGCGGTGCTGGTCAAGTTCGAGGTCTTCAGCCAGTTGGTGGGCACACCGATCGATCTGCTGCCGGCGTGGATTGCGCACTGGAGCAAGGTGGATCCGTCACTGCTGTCGGTGGAGGACGTCAACCGCGACGGCATCCTGCAGCTGGGCGAGCTGCACATCGGCAGCGAGATCATCGTGCTGGCCATGCCCGAGATCGCCGGCCTGCCCTATGTGATTTCGGGGATGGTGGCGGCCGGTGGCCTGGCGGCGGCGCTGTCCACCGCCGACGGCCTGCTGCTCACGATTGCCAATGCCTTGTCGCATGATGGCTACTACCACATGGTCGACAACCAGGCCAGCACCGCGCGGCGGGTGATGCTGGCCAAGGTCATCCTGCTGGCGGTGGCGCTGGCAGCAGCTTTCGTGGCGGCGCAGAAGCCGGCCAACATCCTGTTCCTGGTCTCGGCGGCTTTCTCGCTGGCGGCCTCGGCCTTCTTCCCGGCGCTGGTGCTGGGCATCTTCTGGCAGCGTGCCAACAAATGGGGCGCGGCCAGCGGCATGCTGGCCGGCCTGGGCCTGTGCTTCTGGTACATGGCCACCACCGACCCGTGGCTGAGGGGCCTGTTCGGCCAGAGCGGGCCGGTGCGGCTGTGGTGGGGCATCCAGCCGATCTCGGCCGGGGTGTTCGGTGTGCCGCTGGGCTTTGTGGTGACCGTGGTGGTCAGCCTGCTGACGCCGCGGCCATCGGAGGCCGCGCGGCAGATGGTGCTGCGCCTGCGCCGCGGCTCAGCGTCGTGACGAGATGACGATGCCGGCGACGATGGCCACGAAGGCCACGCCGTGGTACCACTGCGGCCACAGACCCAGCAATGCCGCCGACATCAGCGCGGCGAACAGCGGCGTGAGATTGCCGAAGAAGGCAGCCACCGACGGCCCCACCGTCGCCACGCCCAAGCCCCAGCAGCGGTAGGCGATCAGCGCCGGGCCGATCACCACATACAGCAGCAGCGGCACCAGCCACGGTGTCCAGCGCCAGCGGGCGTCGTCGGCCAGCAGCCACTCGGCCCCTGCGCTCAGGCCGCAGAAGGGCAAGCCGAAGCCGATCTGCAGCAGCAGGAACTCAGCCCAGTTCCAGTCCGGGCGCTGTTCGCCCTGCATCGACGCGGGCGGCCGCGCCAGCATCCAGCTGTACAGCGCCCAGCTGACGATGGCCAGCAGCATCAGCAGGTCACCGGGCACGAACTGCAGGCTCAGCAGGCGCGCCGGCTGACCCTGGGCCAGCACCAGCAGCACGCCGGCCATCGAGCAGGCGGCGCCGATCAGGTCCTGCGGACGCGGATGCACGCCGTAGAACAGCCGCCCGATGGTCAGCATCCACACGGGCATGCTCGCGGCAATCAGCGTGACATTCAGCGGCGTGGAGGTGTGCAGCGCCATGTACTGCAGCGCGTTGTAGCTGCCCATGCCCAGGATGCCCAGCATCAAGAGGTGGCCCCAGCGCCGCCCCATCAGCCCTCGCTGGGCCAGCACCGTGCGGCCCAGTGGCCACAGCAGTGCCAAGGCGATCAGCCAGCGCACGAAGTTCAGCGCCAGCGGCGGTACGGTGCCCACCGCCAGCCGGCCGACCACCGCATTGCCCGCCCACAGCAGGGGCGGCAGGGTCAGCAGCAGGGCGATCTTGGGCGACAGGCGAGTGGTCATCGGCAGCAGGTGCAAAGGGCCTGTCCCAGCGGCGCGGCCCAAAGGGTGGCACGATAGCCGAGTTGCAAGTTCCGATCCGAATTCCCAGGAGACACCCGATGAGCCTGCGCAGCCGCGCCATCCAGATTGACGCCTTTGGCGGCCCCGAACAACTCAAGCTGGTCGAGCGCGACGTGGGTGAACCTGGCCCCGGCGAGATCCGCATCCGCCACCACGCGGTGGGTCTGAACTTCATCGACATCTACCAGCGCACCGGCCTGTACCCCAACGCGCTGCCGCTGGCGCTGGGCATGGAAGGCGCCGGCATCGTCGAGGCGGTGGGCGAGGGTGTCAGCCACCTGGCGGTGGGCGACCGGGCCGCCTACGCCAGCCAGCCGCCGGGCGCGTATTGCGAGCGCCGGGTGATGCCGGCGCGCAGCGTGGTGCAGTTGCCTGACGCCATCGACTTCGAGACCGGCGCGGCGATGATGCTCAAGGGCCTGACCGTGCAGTACCTGCTGCGCGGCACCCAGCCGCAGGGCGGGTTGCAGCCGGGCGATGCCATCCTCTTTCATGCCGCCGCCGGTGGCGTGGGCCTGATCGCCTGCCAGTGGGCGCGGGCGATGGGCCTGGTGCTGATCGGCACCGCCGGCAGCGACGAGAAATGCGCGCTGGCCGCCGAGCATGGCGCCGCGCATGTCATCAACTACCGCCGCGAGGACTTCGTTGCGCGTGTCAAGGAGATCACCGGCGGCAAGGGCGTCAAGGCGGTCTACGACTCGGTCGGCGCCGACACCTTCATGAAGTCGCTCGACTGCCTGGCGCCCTTCGGCCTGCTGGCCAACTTCGGCAATGCCTCGGGCAAGGTGCCGCCGCTGGACATTGGCGTGCTGGGCGGCAAGGGTTCGCTCTACGTCAGCCGACCCACGCTGTTCACCCACATCGCCACGCGCGAGCGCACGCAAGCCATGGCCGACGACCTGTTCGGCATGGTGATGTCGGGCGCGGTGGCCATACGCATCGACCAGCGCTATCCGCTGGCGCAAGTGGCCCAGGCGCACCGCGACCTGGAAGCCCGCGCCACCACCGGCTGCAGCGTGCTGACGCTGTAGGCGGCTCAGCCGCTTCAGCCGCGAGAGGCCAGCAGGTCCTGCGTCTCGGGGTGGCGGCGCATGTAGACCGCCACATAGCTGCACAGCGGCTGCACCCGCCAGCCTTGCTGGCGAGCGTGCGCCAGCGCCGCGGCCACCAACTGAGCGGCGATGCCGCGGCCTTCCAGTGCGCGCGGCACGCCGGTGTGGGTCATCACCATCACGCCGTCCTGCAGCCGGTAATCGGCCTCGCAGCGCAGGCCGTCGACGATGGCCTCAAAGCGGCCGATGTCGGCGTGGTGGGTGATGGTCAGCGTGTTCACTGCGCCGGTCCCAATTGCTGCCACAGGAAGGCGAATTCCAGCGCCATGCGGTCGGCGTGCTGGGCGTTGTCAGCACCGGCGCCGTGGCCGCCCTCGATGTTCTCGTAGTACAGCACCGGGTGGCCCTGCTCGATCATGCGCGCCGCCATCTTGCGCGCGTGGCCCGGGTGGACACGGTCGTCGCGCGTGCTGGTGACGAACAGCACCTTGGGCATCTTCACGCCGGCCTTGACGTTCTGGTAGGGGCTGTAGCGCGAGATGAAGGCCCAGTCCTCGGGCTTGTCGGGGTCGCCGTACTCGGCCATCCAGCTGGCGCCGGCCAGCAGCGTGTGGTAGCGGCGCATGTCCAGCAGCGGCACCTGGCAGACCACGGCGTTGAACAGGTCGGGGCGCTGCACCATCACCGAGCCCACCAGCAGGCCACCGTTGCTGCCGCCCATGATGCCCAGGTGGCGCGGCGAGGTGACCTTGGTGGCCACCAGGTCCTCGGCCACGGCGATGAGGTCGTCGTAGCTCTTCTGCTTGCCCTCGCGCACCGCGGCCTGGTGCCAGGCGGGGCCAAACTCGCCGCCGCCGCGGATGTTGGCCACCACCAGCACGCCGCCCTTGCTGTACCAGGCGGTGCCGAAGCCGCCCGAATACCAGGGATTCATCGAGACCTCGAAGCCACCGTAGCCGTACAGCAGCGTGGGGCGTTGGCCGTCGGCCTTCGCGTCCTTGGGCCAGACGATGAAGTAGGGCACGCGCGTGCCGTCCTTCGAGCTGGCGAAGCGCTGTTCCACGCGCATGCCTGCGGCATCGAAGAAGGACGGCCGGGCCTTGATCGGCTTCAGTGCGCCGCCGCTGGCATCGCCCTGGTAAAGGGTGTCGGGGGTGAGGAAGTCGGTGTAGCTGGCGAAGAAGCCCTCGGCCAGCGGGTCGTTGGCCACCTGCGGGTCATGCAGGCTGCGGACCGACAGCGTGCCGGGGAAGGGCGCCTGGATCTCGCGCCGGCTCCAGCCGCCCGCCCCGGGGGTCCAGGCCTCGGCGCGGCCGGCGACGTTGTCGAGCACGTCGATCAGCACCCGGCTGCGGGTGGTGGAGTAGCCCGCCAGCGAGCGCGTCGCAGTGGGCGTGAACAGCGCGGTGAACTGGCGCTTGCCGGCCAGGTAGGCCGCGGCGTCGCCCACCAGCAGCGAGCCCGCCGGCCAGCGCTGACCGCCCACCGCCCAATCGCTGCGCAGGCGCAGCAGCACGCGCTCCTTCCAGAAGCTCAGATCGGCGTCGGCGGGTTTGTCCAGGCGCTGCAGGGCGCCGCGTTCCCACAGGAAGAGTTCGTTGCGGTAGAAGTCGATCGCGCGCTGGAACATCACGCGCTCGAAGCCCGGGGTGCGGTCGACGAGGATGTCGGCAGCGACGTCGGTGGGCTGGGCTTCGAAGACACGCTGAGCCTCGGCCAGCGGCTGGCCGCGCTTCCACAGCATCAGCACGCGCGGGTAGCCCGATTCGGTCTGGCTGCCGGGGCCGGTGTCGGTGCCCACGAGCAACTGCTGCTCGTCGACCCAGGCCACGTTGGACTTGGCCTCGGGCAGCTGGAAGCCGCCAGCGACGAAGCCGCGGGTGGCGAGGTCGAACTCGCGCACCACGGTGGCGTCGGCACCGCCGCGCGACAGCAGCAGCAGGCAGCGGCTGGAGCGGCCGCCCAGGCAGCTGGCGCCCTTCCAGACCCAGTTCTCGCCCTCGCTGCGGGCCAAGGCATCCAGGTCCAGCAGCAGCTCCCATTCGGGCTGGGCCTGGGCGTAGCTGGCCAGCGGCGTGCGGCGCCACAGACCCCGCGGGTGCTCGGCGTCCTGCCAGAAGTTGTAGAAGTGCTCACCGCGGCGGCTGGCCACCGGGATGCGCTCCTTGGAGTCCATGATCGCCTTCAGGCGCGTGCGGTTGGCGGCGAAGTCGGGGTGTGCTTCGAGCACCGGGCGGCTGGCGGCATTGCGCTGGCGCACCCAGTTCAGTGCGGCGTCGCCGCTGACGTCCTCGAGCCACAGGTGGGGATCGGGGGCGGGGGTCTGGGCCGGAGCGTTCATGGTCAGGGCCAGCGCCATCAGGGGCGCCGCGAGCAGGCGGAGGGCAAGGGACATCGTCGTCGGGGCGCCGGTGGGCGGTCAGGGGATGCCAGGGGACGCAGCGCCAGGTCGGTGCCGCGCGACGCCGGCCATCATAGGCGAGCGCCGCCGCCCGCGAACCTCATGCGGGCATCAGCCGCCGCGGCTCGAAGTCGACCGTCTCCTGGCCGTCGCCCACCCAGATCTGGCCGTCCTGCACCGTGACCTGCAGCTGCATGCTGCGCTGTGCCAGGCCGGCCAGCGCCTTGCTGGCCTCGGCCGGCACCTGCCAGACGGTCAGGCGGTCCAGCCGCGCCACCTTGGGTGCCAGCGCCTGCCACCAGATCGGCGTGGAGCTGCCGTAGGCGAACAGCGTGACGCGCTCGGCCCGTGAGCAGGCCTTGGCCAGTCGGCGGTCGTCGGGCTGGCCCACCTCGATCCACTGCACCAACTGGCCGGTCAGGTCCTTCTGCCACAGGTCGGGCACCTCGGTGTCGGACAGGCCGGCGGTGAACTCCAGGCGGCCGCGCAAGTCGTCGGCCGGCACCGCCAATGCAAAGGCCAGCACGCGCATCATCAGACGCTCGTCGTTCTCGGAGGGGTGGCGGGCCAGCGTTAGCGCATGGTCGGCATAGACCGAGCGGTCCATGTCGGCGATCTGCAGCTGGGCCTTGAAGATGGTGGACTTGAGCGCCATGGTGGGCCGGGAGTGTACGGGGCTTGTCCGGATCAACCCTGACAGGGCCGCAGACAAGGGCCGTGCTGGCATCATCCTCGCCTCACTCCGTTTCCGCCCGTGCTGCCGGCGGGCCCGCGCATGACCTTGATCGACAACCCCCTGCTGAGCGACTGGTCCGGTCCGTTCGGCCTGCCTCCCTTTGACCGCATCCGTGCCGAGCACTTCGCGCCGGCGCTGCATGAGGCGATGCGCCGCCACCGCGATGAGCTCGACGCGCTGGCGGCCCAGAGCGCGCCGGTGAACTTTGACAACACCGCCGCCGCGCTCGACCGCTCGGGCGAGCTGCTCTACCGCCTGGATGCGCTGCTGGGCAACCTCACCGCGTCGCACACCTCGCCCGAGCTGCAGGCGGTGCAGCGCGCCCTGGCCGGCCCGATGGCGGCCCACGACACCGCCGTGCGCACCCACCCGGGCGTGTTCGCCCGCCTGGACCAGCTGCAAGCGCAGCGCGAGCAACCGGGGCTGAGCCCGGAACAGCGCCGGTTGGTGGAGCGCCTGCACACCGATGCCTTGCGTGCCGGCGCCCGCTTCGCGCCGGCCCAGCGCGAGGCCTACCAGGCCCTGGTGGCCGAGCTGGCCGAGCTCAACGCCCGCTTCGGGCAGAACGTGCTGGCCGACGAGAACGGCCATGGCCTGTCACTGACCGGCGAGGCTGACCTGGCCGGGCTGCCCGGTGACTTCCGCGAGGCCTGCCGCCAGGCCGCCCTCGACCGCGGCCTGCCCGAAGGCAGCCGGCTGGTGACGCTGAGCCGCTCGATGGTCGTGCCCTTCCTGACCTTCAGCGAGCGGCGCGACCTGCGCGAGCGCATCTGGCGCGCCTGGGTGGCGCGTGGCGAACATGCGGGCGAGCACGACAACCGGCCGCTCGCAGCGCGCATCCTGCAGCTGCGCCAGCGCCAGGCGGCGATGCATGGCCAAGCCAGCTTCGCCGACCATGCGCTGACCGACGCAATGGCCGGCCACCAGGGCGCGGTGCGCGAACTGCTGGAAGAGGTCTGGGGCCGCGCGCGCAGCGCGTTCGATGGCGAGCGGGCGCTGGTCGAGGACTGCATGCGCCAGCACGGCGCCGGCCACGAACTGCAGGCCTGGGACTGGCGCTTCTGGGCCGAGAAGGTGCGTGGCGAGCGCTACGTCCTGGATGAGGCGGCGGTCAAACCCTACCTGTCGCTGGACCGCCTGGTCGAGGCGATGTTCGACTGCGCGCAGCGCCTGTTCGGCGTGCACTTCGAGCGCCGCGCGGACATCGCCGGCTACCACCCGGATGTGGTGGCCTGGGAGATGTTCGATGCCGCCGGCCAGAGCCGCGGCCTGTTCCTGCAGGACAACTTTGCGCGGCCCACCAAGCGCTCGGGCGCCTGGATGAGCGATTTCCAGTACGGCTCGCACAACCGCGGCGCACTGCGACCGGTGATCCTGAACAACTGCAATTTCTCGCGCGCCGCGCCGGGCGAGCCCACGCTGCTGTCGCTGGACGACGCGCGCACGCTGTTCCACGAGTTCGGCCATGGCCTGCATGGCCTGCTGTCGGTCACCGGCTACCACCGGCTGGCCGGCACGCAGGTGCTGCGCGACTTTGTCGAGCTGCCCTCGCAGCTCTACGAGCACTGGCTGATGGAGCCGGGCGTGCTGCAGCGCCATGCGCGCCACTGGCAGACCGGCGAGCCGATTCCCAAGGCCCTGGTGGACAAGCTGCAGGCGGCCGAGCGCTGGTGCCAGGCCTACGAGACGCTGCGCTACAGCGCCAGTGCGCTGGTTGATCTGGAGGCCCACGCGGCGGCCGAGCCGCCGACGGACATCAGCGCCTTCGAGGCGCAGGTGTGCCAGCGCATCGGCCTGCCCGAGGTGGTGGGCATGAACCACCGGCTGTGCCACTTTCAGCACCTGTTCGCCGGCGGCGGCTACGCCGCGGGCTACTACGTGTACCTGTGGGCCGAGGTGCTGGACGCGGACGCGTTCAACGCCTTCGTCGAGGCCGGGGATCCCTTCGATCCGCAGGTGGCGCAGCGGCTGCTGCGCCACGTCTATGCGGCGGGCGACTCGGTCGCGCCGCAGCAGACTTACATCGACTTCCGCGGACGACCGGCGGGCATCGAACCCTTGCTGGCCCAGCGCGGCTTGCTCGAGCCGGCATCGGCCTGAGGACGCGGGCCACCCGCGTGGTGGCGCGGCGCGGCGCCGTCGCCCTCGCGGCGCGGGCCGCGGTGCTCAAACGGGCGGCCGCCGGGGGCGGGGCGCTCGTCACGGCGCTCGAAGCGCGGGGCCTCGCCGCTGCGCTCGAAGCGCGGGTCGAAGCGGGCGTCGTCGCGGCGGTCATGGCGCGGCTCGCCACGGCGCTCCCAGGGCGAAGCCTCGCGGCGCTCGTGGTTGGTGCGCTCGTGCGGGCCCTGGCCGAAGGCGTCGTCGCGGCGCGGGCCGCGGTTGCCCTGGCCCGGATGGCCGTGCGGACCATGGCTGCCGCGGCCGCCGAAGTGGCCCGGGCGGTCATTGGCGAAGCGGCCACCACCTTGTTGGCCACCGTAGTTGCGGCCGCCTTGGCCGCGCGGTGCGCCGCCGCGCGGCGGGCGACCGACCAGGTCGGGCGCCGGGCGCTGCGGCTCCAGGCCGGCCACGGTGCCCACCGGGATGGCCTGGGTGGTGTAGTGCTGGATGCGCTTGATCATCGGCACGTCGCGGCGCTCGGCCAGCGTGACAGCCCGGCCCGAGCGGCCGGCGCGGCCGGTGCGGCCGATGCGGTGCACATAGTCCTCGGCCTTGAGCGGCAGGCCGTAGTTGATGACGTGGGTGATGGTGGGCACGTCAATGCCGCGCGCCGCCACGTCGGTGGCGACCAGGATGCGCAGGTGGCGCGAACGCAGGCCCTGCAGCACGCGGTTGCGGCGGCCTTGGGGCATGCCGCCGTGCAGCGCGGCGACCGAGTGACCCATCTCGCCCAGGCGGTCGGCCAGGCGGTCGGCGTCGATCTGGGTGCTGGTGAAGACCACGGCCTGGTCGACTTCGCGCTCGGTCAGCAGATGGTCCAGCAGCGCATGCTTGTGGTCCAGATCATCCGCCCACATGATCTGCTGGGCGATGTTCTCGTGCTTCTCGGTGTGCGCGGCGATCTCGATGCGCTCGACATCTTCCTTCTGCAGGCGCTGGGCCAGGCGGCCCACTTCACCGGCGAAGGTGGCGCTGGCCATCAGGGTCTGGCGGTGGCGCGGCAGCTGCTCGGCGATGTGCTCGATGTCCTCGATGAAGCCCATGTCCAGCATGCGGTCGGCTTCGTCGAGCACCAGCATCTCGACGTTCTCCAGCACGGCCTTGCCGCTCTGGATGTGGTCGATCAGACGGCCGGGGGTGGCGATCAGGATGTCCAGCGGGCCGCGCAGCGCCTTGAGCTGGGCCGGGTAGGGCACGCCGCCGACCACGCTGGTGACGCTCAGCCACTGCACGTAGCGGCCATAGTTGGAGGCCGCCTTGGCCACCTGCATCGACAGCTCGCGGGTGGGGACCAGCACCAGGATGCGCGGGCCCTTGACCTCGCCCTTCTTGGGCTTGTTGGCCGGATCCTTGCGGGCGGCCAGCACCTTCATCAGCGCGGGCAGCACGAAGGCGGCGGTCTTGCCACTGCCGGTGTTGGAGCACACCCGCAGGTCCTTGCCGGCCAGCGCGGCGGGGATGGCCTGGGCCTGGACGTCGGTGGGCTTTTCATAGCCGGCGGTGGTCAAAGCGCGGACCAGGGCCTCGTCGAGGCCGAGCGATTCAAAACTCATGATTTCTTGGCAAAAAGGCGACCGGCGTGGCCCTTCGGTGGGACACGACGCGGAGCGCGGTGGGGCTCAAAACAACATTGCCACCGACCACGCCTGCGATCACCGCGGCGGGTGTCGTCAGGCCTTCAAGGCGCTGCACTGGTCAGAACCAGACAGCCAGAAACCAGGGGGAGGTCAGGGGAAATGCGCGAATCAGCAACGAGGAAAGTGCTGACCGGCGGTGGCACCGCCACTCGAGGTGTTGCCGCTGGCAGTGAACCAGGCGGCAGGCTCGGTGAGGTGATGGATCCGACAGGACTTTTTTCAGTGCAGTCCGCCATTCTAGGACAAACCCCAATTTTTTGCACGCAGCCATCGCAGCCGCCCCGCCAGCCGGGGGGCGCGCAGGGGATCGTCGGGGCCCAGCCACCAGATCCAGGCGCAGACGAACGCGGTGCGGGCCTCGATGCAGTCGGCCAGCAGCGCCTCGTCCACCGGCCGGCCAACACTGCGCCAGCCGGCCAGCGCGGCCTCGGGCCAGTCGCCCTCCTGGCCCAGCACACGGCTGGCGGCCACCAGGCCGGCCAGATCCCACTCCAGCGGACCCAGGCAGGCGTCTTCCCAGTCCAGCCAGAGGGCGCCGGCCGCGCCCTGGCGCACGTTGGCGCGGTGGGCGTCGCCATGCAGCCATTGCTGCGGCGCCGGGTGGGCGCGCAGCCGTGCGGCCAAGGCCCGCAGGCGCGCGCCCACCAGGGCCAGGTCGGGCGCTGCGGCGCGCTGGCGCACCAGTGGGTGGTTCAGCAGGTCCAGCGCCTCGTCCAGCGGCGCCCAGGGGCGCTCGTCGTCCCCGCCGCGGTGGGCCAGGGTGCGCAGTTCGGCATGGCAATGCGCCAGTGCGCGGCCGGCAGCCTGCGGATCGGGCGCCTCGTGCGCCAGGTCCAGCAGGGGCCACAGCGTCATCAGCCAGCCATCCACCCGGTGCGGTCCGGCCAGCGACCGAGGGGCGGGTGGCAGGGCCGGCGCGCGACGCTCGGCCAGGTGGCGCAGCAAGCGCAACTCGCGCTCGGCATGGCCGCCCTGGGCGCGCGGCCCCGCGGTGCCAGTGGCCACCCGCAGCACCCAGGCGCTGGGCGCCAGGTGCACCACCAGGTTGCTGTGGCGACCGATCACCTGCGGCTGCACGGCCCCCAGACCGAGCGTGGCCGCCAGGCGGCGGCAGGCGGCCAGCAGCGCGGCCTCGTTCATGGCAGGCTGGCTTGCAGCGTGGCGCCGTCCTGCACCAGGCGCAGGCGACGCAGCACGTCCATGCCCAGCAAGGGCGGGCCGTCCATGCGGTCGATCACGGTGACGGTCAGTCCATCGAAACGCAGCCCGCCGGCCAGCGCGACATCAGCCCGCCCCTGCCAGGCCATCACGGTGCCGCCAGCGGTTTGAGATCGCACTGTGGCCTCGCGCCGCAGCCCCAGTTGCGCCGCCAGCGCGCCGGGCAGCGCGGTCGTGGTGGCGCCGGTGTCGACCAGGAAGTCCACCTCGCGCCCATCCACCGTGCCAGGCCAGTGGAAGTGGCCGTCGGGGCTGCGCTGCAGCGTGACCTGGCCGTCGTGGATCGTCAGCCGGGGCCGCTGTCGCTCGTGCAGCAGCACCTGCATGCCCAGGAAGACCAGGGTGCCCAGCAGCAGCCAGATGGTCAGCAGCTTCAGGGTGCGAGGGAAGTCGTTCACCGCGCGATGGTAGCGGGCGGAACTTTGCCGCGGCGGCTGGAACACAATGGGTCGCCCGATCCGCAACCTCCCACGAGTGCCGCCTGCGCGGCGATCTGCATGCCCCGTTTCTGCCGCCCGTCGCTGCCTCTGGTCCGCCTCGCCCTGCCGCTGCTGTCCGTCCCCGCCATCGCTCAGCCGACGCCGCCTGCGCCGGCGCCCTCGGCCAGTGCGGTGCAGCAGGTCGAAGTGCAGGCGGCCCGCCCCGAGGACCTGGAGGCGCGGCGCCGCTCCACCGCGTCCAAGATCGTGGTCGGCCGCGACGAGATCGAGCGCTACGGCGACAGCACCCTGGGCGAGCTGCTCAAGCGCCTGCCCGGGGTCACGCTCGATGGCCGCAGTGGCCGCGGCGGCAACATCCGCATGCGCGGCATGGGCGGCGGCTACACCCAGATCCTGCTGGATGGCGAGTCGGTGCGCGGCGGCCTGTCGCTGGACCAGCTCGACCCGGACCAGGTCGAGCGCATCGAGATCATCCGCGCCCCCACCGCCGAGACCGGCGCCCGGGCGATTGCCGGCACGATCAACGTGATCACCCGCGAGGGCTACCGCAAGCGCCTGAACGACCTCAAGCTGGGGCTGGGCACCGAGGCCGGGCGCTGGGGGGGCAATGTCTCGTGGTCGCGCGATGACCGCATTGACGAGGATCTCACCTACAGCACTTCGGTCTCGGTCTGGAACGCCCAGCGCCACGACGCCGGCAGCACCGAGACCAGCGCCACCGGCGAGCAGTGGCTCGAGGACAGCCAGAGTGATGGCCACCGCCGCGGGGTCTGGAGCAATGCGCGCCTGCAGTGGAAGCTGCCCGGCGGCGACCAGCTGATGCTGATGCCCTCGGCCATGGTGGCCGGCAACGACAGCCTGCGCCGGAGCCAGCTGCAGGTGCTGCGCGACGACAACGGCGACGCGCCGCGCTACGCCACCAGCCTCACCGACAGCGACTTCACGCACCGCATGCTGCGCCTGAACGGCCAGTGGCGTCAGAACCTGGCCAGCGGCGGGCGCATCGAGTGGCGTGGCGGCGTGGGCCTGAACACCAGCCAAAGCCTGTCGCAACGCCAGGAGTTCAAGGCCGACGGCCAACTGCGGCGCACGCTCGACGAACGCAGCGACAGCCGTGAGCGCAGCCAGCACCTGAACGCCAAGTTCAGCCAGCTGCTCGACGGCGATCATCAGCTGGTGGCCGGGCTGGAGCTGGAGGGCGCCCAGCGCAACGAGGAGCGCCAGACCCTGCAGGACGGCGTGCCGCAGCTCAGGACCCTAGGCACCGAGCTCAGCGCGCGCTCGCTGCGCACCGCGGCCTATGTGCAAGACGAGTTCAACCTGAACCCGAACTGGGCGCTGTCTGGCGGATTGCGCTGGGAAGGCATCGCCACCCGCGGCCAGGACATCGGCGGCGCCGACCCGGAGAACCGCTCGTCGGTGTGGACGCCGCTGCTGCACGCGGTCTGGAAGCCCGACCCCAAGGGGCGTGACCAGCTGCGCATCAGCGTCACCCGCAGCTACAAGGCACCGCAGCTGGGGCAGCTGATGGCGCTGCCCAACCTGTCCAACCGCTACCCGGTGCCGGGTGACAACACCCCCACCAGCCCCGACCGCGCCGGCAATCCGAACCTGCAGCCCGAGCTGGCCACGGGCCTCGATGTCGCGATCGAGCGCTATCTGCCCTCGGGCGGCCTGCTCAGCGCCAACCTGTTCCACCGCCGCATCAGCGGCCTGATGCGCACCCTCACGACGCTGGAGACCGTGCCCTGGTCGGCCCAGCCGCGCTGGGTGGCACGGCCGGCCAATGTGGGCAACGCCTGGACCACCGGCCTGGAGCTGGAGGCCCGCGGCAGCCTGCGCAGCTGGTGGCCCGATGCACCGGCGGTGGATCTGCGCGCCAACGCCAGCCTGTTCCGCTCGCAGGTGGATGGCGTGCCCGGGCCCGACAACCGGCTGGACCAGCAGCCCGGCGCCACGCTCAATGCTGGCGCCGACTGGCGCATCGCCGGCACGCCGCTGACGGTGGGCGCCAGCGTCAACTGGACCCCCGGCTATGCCACCCGCCTGGACGAGCGGCAATGGGTCAGCCAGAACCGCAAGCAGTCGGTCGATGCCTACCTGCTGTGGCAGATCGCCCCGTGGGCCCGGCTGCGCCTGAGCGCCGCCAACCTGGCGGCCGAGGATGCGCTGAACCGCAGCACCAGCTTTGGCGAGACCAGCCTGTCGCGCAACGAGACCTACCTGAGCCTGCGGTCCCAGCTGGAGCTGAAGCTGTAGCGCGCTGCGGCCTCACCCATCAGGCCGATGGCCTGCGGCCATCTTGCAGCGCACAATCCGTGAATGAACCGGGCAAGGCTGCAGGGCTGGTGTCGCGCCTGGGTGCTCCTGCTCGCGGTGCTGGGATGGCCGCTGGCGGTGTGGTCCCAGGCGGTCGAGGCGCCGTCGGGTCTGCAACTGCAGCAGGCCGAGCAGCGCCTGGGCCAGGACGCCTGGCAGCCAGTGACGCTGCCGCTGCAGTGGCGCGCCGGCCAGGCCGAGCGCATTGAGCTGCGCCTGTCGCTGACGTTGCAGGCCCAGCCCCAGGGCCTGTGGGCGCTGCGTTTCGACCGCCTGCCCACCGAGCACGAACTGCTGGTCAACGGTGAGCGGGTCAGCGGCCGCGAGATCGGCCGACGCCCCGCCTTGCCCCGCACCGTGAGTTCGCGCTGGATCAGCGTGCCCTCGGGCCTGCTGAAGGCAGGGCCCAACGAGATCCTGCTGCGCGCCGACCTGCACCGCGCGGCCGCCGGCCTGAGCGCGCCCTGGGTGGGACCGGCCGAACAGCTGGAGCCACTGGATCGGCAGACCCGCTGGTGGCGCGAATCGCTGCCCTACGCGATGAACCTGGCGGTCAGTGGCCTGGCGCTGTTCACGCTGCTGGTGTGGTGGCTGCGGCGCGACGAGCGGCTGATGGGCTTCTTCGGTCTGCTGATGCTGATCGTCTCGCTGCGCAACCTGGCCTATTACGGCGAGGCCAGCGCCCAGCCCTCGATGCTGGGCTCGCTGGGCTTCTTCCTGGCCCAGGGCACCGCGGTGGCGCTGATCGTGGCCTTTGCCGGGGTGGCCAGCCAGCCGGTGCCGCATGGTCGTCGCCTGCGCCTGGTGGGGCTGGTCTGGGGGCTGTATGCGCTGGCGGGGGTGGCCGCGGCGCTGGGCCGCCGTCTCGACGAGCTGCGGATCTGGATGTACCCGCTGGCGATCACGCTGACCGCGTGGTCGGTCTGGCGGCTGTGGTCGCTGGTGCGCCGCATGCCGCCTTGGCCACGCCGCGTGATCGAGGCGGCGTTGGCGCTGCTGCTGCTGTCGGCCGGCCACGACTACCTCTTCTACGCGGGCTGGCTGTCGGCCGACGATGGCTTCTGGCTGCCGTACCTGACCCCGGTGCTGATGGCGGGCGTGTCGCTGGTGCTGCTGCGCCGCTTCGTGCATGCGCTGGAGGTGGCCGAGCGCCACGGCGAGGAGCTGGAGCAGCGGGTGGCCGAGCGCACCCGCGACCTGCAGACCGCCAACGCCGCCAAGACCCGCTTCATCGCTGCCGCCAGCCACGACCTGCGCCAGCCGGTGGCCAGCATCGGCCTGCTGGCTGGCCTGATGCGCGAGCGCGAGGACATCGATGCCGGGCAGCGCAGCCTGCTGGACCGCCTGGCCGCCTCGGCCCAGGCGCTGGAGCGGCTGCTCAAGGGCCTGCTGGACCTGTCGCGCTTTGACGCCGGCCAGGTCGAGTCGCGGCCGCGCGCCGTGCCGCTGCAGGCCCTGGTCGACTCGGTGCTGGCCGACGAGGCCGCCGCCGCACAGGGCCGCGGCCTGCGCCTGCGCGCACGGGTGGGTGGCTGGACGGTGCAGGCCGACCCGGTGCTGCTCGAGCAGATCCTGCGCAACCTGGTGGGCAATGCGGTGCGCCACACCGCCAGCGGCGGCGTGCTGGTGTCGGCGCGGCGGCGCGGTGCGGCGCTGCTGCTGCAGGTCTGGGACACCGGCGTGGGCATTGCGCCTGAGCGCCAGGCCCAGGTCTTCGAGGAGTTCGTCCAGCTGGAGCCGGGCCAGGGCCATGCCGGTGGTCTGGGCCTGGGCCTGGCACTGGTGCAGCGGGCGGCCACGCTGATGCAGACCCAGGTGCAACTGCGCTCCACGCCGGGGCGGGGCAGCTGTTTCGGGCTGCTGCTGCCGCTGGCGGGTGCGCCCCCGGCGCCCGCCGCGCCGCAGCGTCTGTCGGTGCGTCACCTGGGCGGGCGCCGCATGGTGGTGGTGGATGACGACGACACCCTGCGCGAAACCCTGCGCCTGCGCCTGGAGCGCTGGGGGGCGCTGGTGCAGGCCTACCGCGACCTGGGCAGCCTGCAGGCCGCCCTGGCCCGCGGCGCCGTGAATGAGGCACCCGCGCTGCTGCTGACCGATCAGCGTCTGCCCGACGGCGACAGCCGGGCGGTGGTGAACTGCCTGGCCGCGCGCCACGGCGGCGTGCCGGTGCTGGTGATCACCGGCGACACCGCGCCGGCCGACCTGGCGGCCCTCGAGGCCCTGGGCTGGCCGGTGCTGCACAAGCCCTTTGGCACCGACGCGCTGTTCTCGGCCGTGGTGGCCGCGCTGCGACGCTGAGGCCGCTGCCCGCGCGGGTTCAGGGCAGCCAGCCCATGCGGGCGGCCTGCAGCACCACCTGGGCGCGCGAGGTCACGCCCAGCTTGTCGAAGATGGCCTGCACATGCGTCTTGACGGTGGAGTCCGACAGCGCCAGTTCGCGGGCGATCAGCTTGTTCGACAGGCCGCCGACCAGGCAGCGGAAGACGTCCATCTGGCGCGCAGTCAGCGGCGGCAACTCACCGCCGGTGGCACTGTCGGCACTGCGCGTCAGCGCCGGCGGCACATGGACACCGCCGCCCAGCACGGTGCGCAGGGCCTGATCCAGCGCAGCGGCGTCGGCGCTCTTGGGGATGAAGCCGCTGGCGCCGCCATCCAGCGCGGCCATCACGGTCTCCGCCCGGTCGTCCGCGGACAGCACGATCACGCGCGCCATCGGCGCCGCCTCGCGCAGCTGGGCCAGGGTGTCCAGACCGCGGCTGTCGGGCAGGTTCAGGTCCAGCAGCACCAGGCCGATGTCCGGCGCCTGGCGCAACTGATCCAGCGCACCGGACAGGCGGTTGGCGGTGCTGAGCCGCACCGTCGGGTGGCGGTGGGCGATCAGCAGACCCAGGGCATCGGCAAACAGCGCATGGTCATCGACCAGCAGGCAATGCACGCCATGGGACATCGGCATCAGGCCTCTCCGCGCACGCTGACCCGCACATCGCCCAGGCTGACCTGCTGGCCGGCGCGCAGCTTGCGGGTCTTGCGCAGCTCGGTCTGGCCGTCCACCCGCACCTGGCCGTCCACGATCAGGGCACGGGCCTGGCCACCGCTGTCGGCCAGACCGGTGGCCTTGAGCAGGGCATCGAGCGGGATGTGGTCGCCGCGCAGCTGAAAGTCGATCTCGTCCATCGCCCCGATTGTGCGCGAGGCCGGGCTCAGCGCTTGCCCTGGCGGGCCTGCCAGGCCTGGACCGCGGCCATCGCCGCGCCCACATGGCCGTCCGGGTCCATGCTGGCGTGCACCGCCAGCACCCGGCCCGGCGGCTCGATCACGTAGGAGATGCGGTCGGCCACCGAGGGTGCCAGCGTGAAGCCGGCGTCGAACTGCTTGATCACCTTGCCGCCCTCGTCGGCCGCCACCGCGAACTGGCCGCGGCAGGCCTCGACCGAGAAGCGCTGCTGTGTGGCCAGGCTGTCGTTGGACACCCCCACCACCGTGGCGCCCAGGGCCTTGAACTTCGGCGTGGCTTCCGAGAACTGGTGCGCCTCGACCGTGCAGCCGCTGGTGAAGGACTTGGGGTAGAAGTACAGCACCACCGGCCCCTGCCGCAGCGCCTCGGACAGCGTGAAGCGGAAGGCCTTGCCGCCCACCGCCGCGTCCAGCGTGAAGTCGGGCGTGGCGGCCCCCACGGCCAGTGCCGCCTGGGCCGGACCGGCGATCAGGGCGCAGGCCGCCAGCGCCGCCAGGGCGACGTGGCGGGTGGAGGACAGGGCAGGGGTGTGGTGCATGTTCAGTTGGCCAGTTCCACCGCAAAGGCCACGGCCAGCTTGGCGAACTTGGCGGCATGGGCCGCCTGGTTGCCGCTGTTGGCCAGGGTGTCGTTGCTGGTGTGGATGAAGGGGCTGTGGTGGTTGAAATCGGACTCGAAGGGGAACGAAGCCGGGTAGCCTCGGTTGAACCACGAGGCATGGTCCGAGCAGGCGTAGCCGCAGCGGTCGGTCGACACCGTCAGCTCGGGCAGGTAGGTCGCGGCCAGGCGGGCCACGAAGTCGTTTTGTGCGGCGCTGGTGTAGTCGGTGTAGAGGTAGATGTCCTTGGTGCCGCCCTTGTAGTTGGTCATGTCCAGCTGCAGCACGCCGGTCACCTTGCGGCTCTTGGCCAGGTAGTCGGCGGCGATAGCCGACGAGCCGCGCAGCCCCACTTCCTCGGCCGCGTAGGCCATGAACTGGATCGTGCGCTTGGGCCGGTGGCCGCTGGCCAGCAGCACCCGCAGCGCCTCGGTCAGGCTGGCGATGCCGGAGGCGTCGTCGTCAGCGCCGGGGGCGCGGCTGTTTTCAGTGGTGCCGCCCGACAGGATCGAATCCAGGTGCCCGCCCAGGATGACATGCTGCTTGGGCTTCTCGGCGCCCTGGATCGTCAGGATCACCGACTTCTGCGGCCAGCTCGGGTGGCTGAACTGGCTGACCGAGACATCGCTGCGGCCCGCGGCCAGCGCCGCCCACTGCGCGGCGATCGTGTTGGACGCGTTCACGCCGTGGCTGGTGGTGTAGTAGCGGTTCTGGATCGCCGACAGGCTGTCGATGGTCTGCAGGACCAGGCTGTCCTGCACCGCGGCCACCATCGGCTGCACCAGCGCCTGCTGGTTGATCAGGTAGGTGCTGCCGGCCACGGCCTCCGGTTGCAGCGCACGCTGACGCACCTGCTGCACCGCCTCGCGGGCACTGCCCAGGGAGTCGTGGACGATGAAACCGCCGCAGCGGTGCAGGTCGCGGTGCACGGCGTCGGACAGCGCGGGCAGCCAATCCTCGTCCACCCGCACCACATGCACCCGCTCCTGGGCCGTGGCGCCCAGGCGGCCGACGCGCACCGGTACCTCGACCTCGGTGACGCTGACCACCTGCGGCTGGGCGGCGCGCAGCAGGCGGTAGGCGTCGTCGCCCAGCGAAATCCACAGCCGCTCGCCGGCCAGGCTGGCGGAGGCGCCCAGGGCCAGCAGGCTGGCGGCGGCGGTGCAGCGCCAGGCGGCGCGTTTGAGACGGGTCATGACGGCATTCTCCTGAGGACGAGGGCCCTGGTGGGCGGTGTGGTCTTGGCGACCGCGAGAGATAGGCTATCGTGCAGCCATGCCTGCCGCCAGCCTGTTTGCCCTGATCGACGACATCGCCACCGTCCTGGACGACGTGGCCCTGCTCAGCCGCATGGCGGCCAAGAAGACCGCCGGCGTGCTGGGCGACGACCTGGCGCTCAATGCCCAGCAGGTCACCGGCTTTGCCGCCGAGCGCGAGATCCCGGTGGTGCTGGCGGTGGCCCGTGGCTCGCTGATCAACAAGGCCATCCTGGTGCCGCTGGCGCTGGCCATCAGCGCCTTCCTGCCGTGGGCGATCGTGCCGCTGCTGATGGTGGGCGGTCTGTACCTGTGTTTCGAGGGCGTCGAGAAACTGGCCCACCGCTGGCTGCACCACGATGAGGCCGAGGCCCATGACGCCGAACTCCGCGCCCACGTGGCCGACACCGCGGTGGACCTGGCCACGCTCGAGCAGGAGCGGGTGAAGGGGGCGATCCGCACCGATTTCATCCTTTCGGCCGAGATCATCGTCATCGCGCTGGGCACGGTGGCTGGCGAGCCGATGCTGACCCGCGTGCTGGTGCTCTCGGGCATTGCGGTGCTGATGACCGTGGGCGTCTACGGCCTGGTGGCGGGCATCGTCAAGCTCGACGACCTGGGCCTGCACTGGCAACGGCGCCCGGGCGACGGCGGCCTGGCGCGTGCGCTGCGCTGGCTCGGGGGCGGCCTGCTGGCTTTCGCGCCCTGGCTGATGAAGGCCCTGGCGGTGGTGGGCACGGTGGCGATGTTCCTGGTGGGCGGCGGCATCGCACTGCACGGCTGGGAGAGCCTGCACCATGCGCTGCTGCACGCCTGGCCACTGGGCGAGCACGCCACCTGGGTGCTCGACGGCCTGTTCGGCGTGGTGGCCGGTGCGGTGGTGCTGGCGGTGGTGGAAGGCGCGCGCCGGCTGCGCCGCTGACAACCGCTGGCGCCCGTCAGGCGTTTTCCGACAAGGCACGGCGCCAGACGCCGACAGCGCAGGCCGATGCACCCCGGCTGCGTCGTCGCGCGCATCGGCGCAGCATGGTGGCCGTGCATTTCAGGAGATCGCCATGCACCACGCCTACCAAAGCCAGACGCTGAGCCACGAGGCCTTCGAGCTGCGCTTCCAGTCGCTGTTCCACCAGGGCCGCGCGATGGCCTTTCCGTGCGACGCCGCGGGCCATGTGGACCTGGACGCGCTGAGCGAGCGCGCCCGCGAGAACTACCTCTACGCCCGCGCCGTGGTGGGCCGCGAGTACGCGGTGCCCGCGGTCTGCCACAGCCAGCGCTGAGCGCTGCGCCTCACCAGCCCAGCGGTCCGGCCCAGCCGAGGTAGCGCTTGGGCAGCGGGGTCGCGTAGTCGCCCTGCTTGCTGGTGCGCAGACCCAGCTGCACCAGGGCCTCGGCCAGCACCACGGCCGCCGCCACGCCATCGATCACTGGCACCCCCAGGCGGCGCTGCAATTCGGCGCTGACGGACGCCATGCCGCCGCAGCCCAGCACAATCGCGCCGCTGCGGTCGCGCGCCAGGGCGGCGCGGCAGGCGTCCTCCAGGGCCGGCACGCAGGCCAGGCCGCCATCCTCCTCCAGCGCCAGCACCGGGATGTTGGTGCCGTGCACGCCGCGGCAGCGGCGCTCATAGCCGTATTTCAGCACCAGGTGCTCGGCGATCACGCAGGTGCGCACCAGCGTGGTCACGACGGAAAACCCGGTGCTGACAAAGGACGCCGCATGGAAGGCCGCCTCGGCGATGCCCAGCACCGGCGCCTCGGTGGCCTCGCGGGCGGCGTCCAGGCCGGGGTCGCCAAAGCAGGCCAGGATCACCGCGTCCATCGACGTGCCTGCCGCTCGCACCTGCTCCAGCACGCCGGCCGCGGCGATCACCTCGTCATGGTGGCCCTCGATCGACACCGGCCCGAAGCTGGGCTGGACCGCGGTGATGCGGGTGTCGGGCCGGGCCACGCGGCGGGCGGCCTCGGCCATCGAGCGGGTCATGCTGGCGGTGGTGTTGGGGTTGATCAGCAGCAGGTTCATGTTGGTGCGCTTTGCATACAAAACGGCGGGGTAATCCGGCGAACTTTGGTGCGCGGCGCCAGATGCTGGTGCATCGATCCGCCCCGCGCCATGTCTGGCTGCCCTGCTGCAAGAGACGGGCCGCAGGTGGCGACGGTGTGGCGGCACTTGGCACATGCATTGCATACACGCTGCCGCATGAGTGAGCCCACCGACCTGGCCCTGACCGGCCTGAGCAAGCACTACGGCGAGGCCGTGGCGGTGGCGGGCATCGACCTGGCGATGCCCGCCGGCGCCTATTGCTGCCTGCTGGGGCCGTCGGGCTGTGGCAAGACCTCGACGCTGCGCATGATCGCCGGCCATGAGCAGCCCACCGCCGGTCAGGTGCTGCTGGGCGGCCGCGACATCACGCCCTTGTCGCCGGCCGAGCGCGGCACGGCGATGATGTTCCAGAGCTACGCGCTGTTCCCGCACCTGAACGTGCTGGACAACGTGGCCTTCAGCGCCCGCATGAAGGGGGTGGCGCGCGAGGAGCGGCTGGCCCAGGCGCGTGCGCTGCTGGACCTGGTGGCGATGCAGCCCTACGCGCAGCGCCTGCCCGCGGCGCTCTCCGGCGGTCAGCAGCAGCGCGTGGCGCTGGCACGCGCGCTGATGACCCGCCCGCGCGTGCTGCTGCTGGACGAGCCGCTGTCGGCGCTCGACCCCTTCCTGCGCATCCGCATGCGGGCCGAGCTGCAGCGCTGGCACCGCGAACTGGGCATGACCTTCGTCCATGTGACCCACTCGCAGGAAGAGGCGATGGCGCTGGCCGACCTGGTGGTGGTGATGAACCACGGACGCATCGAGCAGGCCGGGCCGCCGCGTGAGGTCTTCGAGCGCCCGCGCACCGAGTTCGTCGCCCGCTTCATCGGCGCCCACAACGTGTTTGCCACGCCCGGCGGTCGCATCGCGGTGCGCAGCGACCGCTGCACGCTGGCCGCGCCTGAAGAGAACGGCCTGGCCGTGCAGGTGCGGGCCGTGGAGTACCAGGGCCAGCAGGTGCTGGTCCACCTGGTCCCCCCGGGCGACCAGCCCGCCGCCGACGAGGCTGACGACGAGGCCACGCCGCCGGCCTGGGTGGCCAGCCTGCCCGACGACCTGTACCACCGCCAACCCTTGGAACCCGGCCAGCGCCTGAGCCTGCGCTGGACCGACGCCGACGCCCACCTGCTGGTGGCTTGAGTCTTTGTTCCCATCCCGTCCACCCCCACGCCACGAGGAGCCTGTCATGAGCGCGATCGATCCCACCCCCGAGAAGCCCGAAGCCCCGTCCGCCGGCGACCGCCGCGGATTCCTGCGCCAGGCCGCCAGTGTGGGCGTGGCGGCCACCGGCATCACCGGTTTCCCCTTCGTCCATGCGCAGGAGAAGATCACGCTGCGCTACCTGGGCACCGCGGTGAACCAGGACAAGAAGATCGCCGAGAAGTTCGAGGCCGACACTGGCATCAAGATCCAGTACATCCCGGTCACCACCGACGACGTCACCAAGCGCGCCGTCACCGCGCCCAACAGCTTCGACCTGATCGACACCGAGTACTTCTCGCTGAAGAAGATCCTGCCCACCGGCAACCTGCTGGGCATCGACACCAAGCGCATCAAGAACGCCGACAAGATCACCAGCCTCTTCACCAAGGGCGAGGTGGCCGGCAAGAAGGTGGGCGACCAGGGCACCGCGCCCAAGAAGGTGATGTACGTGGCCAGCCCCACGGCCAAGGACTTCGCCAAGGAGCCTACCCAGTTCATGACCCTGATCCCCACGGTCTACAACGCCGACACGCTGGGGATCCGCCCCGACCTGATCAAGCGCCCGATCGAGAGCTGGAAGGAACTGCTCAACCCCGAGTTCAAGGGCAAGGCGGCGATCCTGAACATCCCCTCGATCGGCATCATGGACGCGGCCATGGTGGTCGAGGCCATGGGCCTGTACAAGTACCCCGACAAGGGCAACATGACCAAGGCCGAGATCGACCTGACGATCAAGACCCTGATCGAGGCCAAGAAGGCCGGCCAGTTCCGCAGCCTGTGGAAGGACTTCAACGAGTCGGTCAACCTGATGGCCTCGGGCGAGGTGGTGATCCAGTCGATGTGGAGCCCGGCCGTCACCGCGGTGCGCACCAAGGGCATCCCCTGCGTGTTCCAGCCGCTGAAGGAGGGCTACCGCGCCTGGGCCGCCGGCTTCGGCGTGCCCAAGACCGTGACCGGCCGCAAGGCCGATGGCGTCTACGAGTTCATCAACTGGTTCCTCGACGGCTGGGCCGGCGCCTACCTGAACCGCCAGGGCTACTACAGCGCGGTGCTGGAGACCGCCAAGGCCAAGATGGAGGCCTACGAGTGGGCCTACTGGATGGAGGGCAAGGCCGCCACCAAGGACATCCTGTCGCCCAACGGCGACGTGCTGGCCAAGGTGGGCGCGGTGCGCGACGGCGGCAGCTACGAGCAGCGCATGGGTGGCATCGCCTGCTGGAACGCCATCATGGACGAGAACGCGTACATGGTGCAGAAGTGGAACGAGTTCGTCGCTGCCTGAGCACCGCGCCGTGATGTCGAAGACCCCGAACTCCTCCGTGCTGGCGTGGCTGCAGGCGGCCCCGCTGGCGGCGGTGTTCGTGGTCTTCTTCGTCGTGCCGCTGGGGCTGATCGTCGCGGTCAGTTTCTGGCAGGCCACCGACTACGAGCTGATCCCGGCCTTCAGCGCGCAGAACTACCTGGACGTGTTCCGCGGCTGCGGCAGCAGCCTGGTCACCTCGGGCGAGGACCTGTGCGTCACGCTCAAGACCTATGGCTCGACGCTGCGCTTCAGTCTGCTGACCTGGGCCATCACCGCGGTGCTGGGCTTTGCGATCGCCTACTTCCTGGCCTTTCATGTGCGCAGCCAGTGGATGCAGACGCTGCTGTTCATCGTCTGCACCGTGCCCTTCTGGACCAGCAATGTGATCCGCATGATCTCGTGGGTGCCGCTGCTGGGTCGCCACGGCCTGGTCAATCAGGGGCTGCAGGCGGCAGGGCTGGTGGATGAGCCGCTGGAGTGGCTGCTGTTCTCGGAGTTCTCGGTGGTGCTGGCCTTCGTGCACCTGTACACGATGTTCATGATCGTGCCGATCTTCAACTCGATGATGCGCATCGACCGCAGCCTGATCGAGGCCGCGCGCGACAACGGCGCCAGCACCTGGCAGACCGTCTGGCATGTGGTGCTGCCGCTGTCGCGCACCGGGCTGATCATCGGCTCGATCTTCGTGCTGGCGCTGGTGATGGGTGACTTCGTCACCGTGGGCGTGATGGGCGGGCAGCAGATCGCCTCGGTGGGCAAGATCATCCAGGTGCAGACCAGCTACCTGCAGTTTCCGCTGGCGGCCGCCAATGCGGTGATCCTGCTGGCGGTGGTGCTGATGATGATCGTGGCGCTGCTGCGCCTGGTCGACCTGCGACGGGAGCTCTGAGCATGGCCAGCGCCGCTCGCCGCGAACCGCGCGCCCCGGGCTTCTGGCCGCTGGCCGTGGTGTTCGGCGCCTTCGTGCTGTTCCTCTACGGGCCGATGCTGGCCATCGTGGTGCTGAGCTTCCAGGGCCCCGAGGGCGGCCTGACCTTCCCGATGCGCGGCTGGTCGCTGCACTGGTTCCGCCAGCTGTGGGAGGGCATCGGCGTGATCGACATCGGCGCCGCGCTACGCCGCTCGCTGGGGCTGGGCATGTTGGTGATGACGCAGACGGTGCTGCTGTCGCTGCTGGCCGGCCTGGCCTACCGCAAGCGCCTGCCCGGCGGCGCGCCGCTGTTCTATGTGGTGGTGGCCAGCCTGATCATGCCCAGCATCATCGTCTCGCTGGGCATCGGGCTGATGTTCCGGCTGCTGGACAGTGGCGTGAAGCTGGCGCTGGAGGCGTGGTCGCCCGAGGCGCTGGAGGGCTTCACCACCACGCTGGGCATGTTCAGCTCGGGCCTGGGCGCCCAGCTGACCTGGACGCTGCCCTTCGGCCTGCTGATCATGTTTGCCATCTTCAACCGCTTCAACCCGGCCTACGAAGAGGCGGCGCGCGACCTGGGCGCCAGCGCCTGGCAGACCCAGCGCCATGTGGTGCTGCCGCTGATCGCGCCCAGCCTGGTGGGCATCGGCATGTTCGGCTTCACACTCAGCTGGGACGAGATCGCCCGCAGCTCGCAGGCCATGGGGGACCTCAACACCCTGCCGCTGGAGCTGCAGGGCCTGACGACCACGGTGACCACGCCGGTCATCTATGCGCTGGGCACCGTGACCACGGCCATCTCCTTCGCCGTGATGGGCCTGAGCCTGGCCCTGGTGGCGCTGTGGCGGCGACGCGGCTGAGGCGGGCCCGGTCGGCCGACACCGCCACCGACCGCGTCTACCAGGGCATCTACCAGGCGATCGTCGAGCACCGCCTGGCGCCCGGCCTGCGCCTGCGCGAAGAGGAACTGGCCGAGAGCTTTGGCGTCTCGCGCACCGTGGTGCGCCAGGCCTTGCAGCGCCTGGCGGCCGACCAGGTGATCGAGCTGCAGCACAACCGCGGTGCCCAGGTGCCGCAGCCCGACCTGGCGCAGGCGGCGTCGGTGTTCGCGGCGCGGCAGGTGGTGGAATGCGAGATCGCGCGCCAGCTGGCGGGCCGGCTCACACCTGCGCAACTGGCGGCCCTGCGTGCCTTGGTGACCGCCGAGGCCGAGGCGCTGCAGCGCGGCGACCACGCCACCGCGGTGCGGCTGTCGGGTCAGTTCCACCGTGAGCTGGCGGCGCTGGGCGGCAACCCGGTCTTCCTGCGCTGGATCGACGAGTTGCTGCCGATCACCTCGCTGCTGATCATGCTCTACCAGCGCCACGGCCACCCGGGCTGCGTGGCGCACCGGCACGAGGACCTGGTCGAGGCGCTGGCCAGCGGGCCACCGGCGCGCGCAGCGGCCGAGATGCGCCGCCACCTGCAGGAGCTGGCCCGCTCGCTGGCCCAGGCGCCGGCCGCGGCAGCGCTGCGCGATGTCTTCGCGCCCTACCGCGAGCCAGCCTGATCAGCGCCGCCAGGCCGCCGCGGTGTAGACCGCCAGCGCCGCCCAGATCAGCCCGAAACCCAGCAGCCGCGCCGGCTGCAGCGGCTCGTGGAAGACCCACAGGCCCAGCATGAACTGAATCGACGGCCCCAGGTACTGCAGCAGGCCCAGCGTGGCCAGCGTGATCTGCCGCGCGCCGTGGGCGAACAGCAGCAGCGGCACGGCGGTCAGCGGGCCGGCCAGCACCAGCCAGAACCAGTCGGCACCGCTGTGCGGGGCGCCACCACTGGCCACCAGCCAGGCCAGTGCCGGCACGGCCAGCGGCGCCAGCAGCATGGTTTCCAGCGCCAGGCCTTCCACCGCACCCAGCGGCGCCGTCTTGCGCAGCAGGCCGTACAGGCCGAAGCTGGCCGCCAGGCCCAGCGCGATCCAGGGCGGCGCGCCGGCCGTCCAGCCCAGCCACAGCACGCCCAGGCCGGCCATGGCCACGGCCACCCACTGCATGGGCTTGGGGCGCTCGCCCAGCACCACCACGCCCAGCAGCACGTTGAACAACGGGTTGATGAAGTAGCCCAGGCTGGCTTCCAGCACGCGGCCCTGCTGCACCGCCCACACATAGAGCAGCCAGTTGGCGGCCAGCAGCGCGGTGCTGGCGGTGAAGGCCCCCATGGCCTTGGGCGTCAGCTGACGCAACCAGGCCCAGCGCCGCTGCCAGGCCAGCAATCCCAGCACCATCACCAGCGACCAGACCGAGCGGTGGCCCACCATCTCCAGCGGCGGCACCGAGGCCAGGCGGTGGAAGTACAGCGGAAACAGGCCCCAGATGATGTAGGCGGTGGCGGCACTCAGCAGACCGGGCGGCATGGGCAGGCCGCAGGGTCGGCGGCAGAACAACGGGACCCTATTGTGGCGGCACGGCCGCGCCCAGGTCGGGCAGGGTCTTCCACTCAGGACCGGCGGCCGCCAGCCACTGCTGCGCCGGGCAGCCGTCCAGCGCCGGGACGGCCAGCGACAGCGCATGCAGCCACAGCCGCTGCACCCCCAGCCAGCCGGCCAGCGCGCGGTTCAGCGGCCCCTTGCCATGCGTGCTGTCGCCGATCAGCGGATGGCCCAGGTGCTTCAGGTGGCGGCGGATCTGGTGGCGCCGTCCGGTCTGCGGCCAGGCCTCGACCAGCGCGACGCGGGTGCCGGCGAAGCCCGGCCGGGTGGGCAGCGGCCATTCGGCCCGCGCCAGCGTGCGGCCCCGGGTACGGGCCTCCAGCATCGGCTGGCCGTGACTGGGGCGCTCGGGGTCGCGCGCCAGCGGGTGGTCGACGGACCATTCATCCGCCGGCCAGCCGCGCACCAGCGCCAGGTAGCGCTTGCGGCACTGGCCGGTCTCGAAGGCCTGGCCCAGCGCCCGCGCGGCCTGGGCGTGGCGGGCCAGCACCAGCACGCCCGAGGTGCCCTTGTCCAGCCGGTGCACCGGCGACAGCGGGCCCCACGTGGGGCGCAGGCGGTCGAGCACGGTGTCGGTCTCGTGGGCGTCCAGGCCGCTGCGGTGCACCAGCAGACCGGGGGGCTTGTCGACGACCAGCAGCGCCTCGGTCGCGCACAGCACCACCAGGTCGTGGCGCGCGGGCGACAGTGCAGCGCCGGCCTGTCCCACAGGCTGGGGATGCCCCGATGAATTGGGGAGGGCGCTGATCACGGGTCTTTTTGAAAAATGCCTGTCATCGAACCGCGGCACCATGACCGCGCAAGGAGGGACCGACCATGCCTCAGACCTATTATCTCGGCGGCCGCACGCCGCTCGTGACCTGGACCGCCTGCCTGCTCTGGGCGCTGGCCACCGTGCTGGCCGCCTGGGTGGGCTGGTGGGGCAGCACCGCGCCTGCGTGGTGGATCGCCGCCGCCGGTGTGGCGGCCGCGCTGTTCTCGGTCACCGGTGCCGGCCTGTGGTGGCGTCTGGAGTGGGCGCGCCGGGCCAGCATGGCCTGCCTGCTGGTCGCGGGCGCGGGCAGCGCCGCCCTGGTCTGGCTGCTGGCCGGCCAGGCCCTGTGGGCCCTGTTGGCCGCGCTGCCGGTGGCCGCCGCGCTGGCCTGGCTGGCGCGCCGGCTGGGCGCCGACGCGGTGCGCGAGCAGTTCGTCGCCTAAGAGGCTGAGAGTCTTTCACTCATACCCGCCTTGCACCTGAAAACGCCCCCGCTCGTCGTTGCACATGCTCGCCATAGCCCAAGCTATGGCTGCGCTGTGCGTCTAGATCGGGGTCGTTTTCAGGCGCCTTTCGGGCACGACCGAAAAACTCTCAGCCTCTGAGCCGTCAGCGCAGGTCCCCATCCACGTAGTACCAGCGCGGCGTGCCCTCCAGGGCCGCGCGCTCGAAGCGGCTGGTCTCATGCAGGCGGTGCGCCCGCCCGCCCAGCTTGCTGCGCGCAACGAACTCCACCTCGGCCTGGTCCGGCGCCGTGACACGGTGCCGGCGCACCTCCAGGCCCAGCCAGCGCAGCCCGGGCGGGTTGGGCGTCAAGTCCTCGGGCCGGGTGCGCGGATGCCAGGTGTCCCGCAGGTAGTCCAGCCGGTCCAGCACATAGGCGCTGTAGCGCGAACGCATCAGCGACTCGGCATCCGGGGCCTGCAGGTGCAGCGGGCCGGCGTGCCAGCGGCCGCAGCAGCCCGCCAGCGGTCGGCCGCTGCCGCAGGGACACGCGGTGAGGAGGGCGTCAGACATCTCGGGCGGGGTGGGCGAAAAGTTGCGCTAGAATGCAAGGCTTCACCCAGACAGACCACGGGTGCATCGCTTACCAGGAGAGGTGGCAGAGTGGTCGAATGCGCCGGACTCGAAATCCGGTATACGGTTATACCGTATCGAGGGTTCGAATCCCTCCTTCTCCGCCACAACACCAAGGCCCACGCAGCAGTGCGTGGGCCTTGTTCGTTCCTGGCCCGTGCGGCCCCACTGGCATCAACAGGCCGCTGCGCTGCCGCGCCCAAGGCATCGCCGGACCCAGGGGCTTTGCAGGTGGGTGACCATGCGGCCATGCTGGCCCGCCATCGTCTAGTCCGTCTGCTGAGCGCCGGCCTGGGTCTGTGGTGTGGCACCACGCTGCCCAGCCACGCCCAGATGCCGGTGGCGGGTGTGGACTGGCAGGCGGTGGGCAGTTTCCAGATCGCGCGCACCGAAACCACCATCGGCCAGTTCAGGCGCTTTGTGCAGGCCACGGGCACCGTCACCCGGGCCGAGCGGGCCGATGGCGGGCAGGTCTTTGAAGCGGGCTGGACGAGCAAGCCTGGCTGGACCTGGCGGCGGCCTTTCGGTGGTCCGCGTGATGCGGCCGATGACGAGCCGGCGGTGCACATCAGCTTTGACGAGGCCCAGGCGTTTTGCCGCTGGGCCGGCGGGCGCCTGCCTACCGATGCGCAATGGACCTCGGCCGCCTACACCGAGCAACGCTCGCCCGCGGCGGCACCGTTCGTCACCGGCAGAAGCTACCGCTATCCCACCGGCGACAGCGCTCAGGGCGCGCAGTGCCTGGACGACTGCGGCGCCGCGGCGCAGGCGCGCGCGCTCCGGCATGGCGCCACGCTGTGGCGCGGCCACGGACATGCCGCCGTGGGACGCACGCCGGCCGGTGTGAATGGTCTGTTCGACATGGGCGGCAATGTCTGGGAGTGGGTGGACGAAACAGCGGGTGCCGCTGGCGCCACCGAACGGCGTACGCGCGGGGGCTCCTGGTGGTACGGGGCGGCGCAGATGGAGGCCGGTCATCTGCAGGCCAAGCCGGCTGAGACCGCCGTGGTCTACATCGGTTTTCGCTGCGTCCGCGTGCCTTGACCCTGGTGCCCGGCTGACCGCGACCGGGTGGGCGAAATGCCCCGGGTGGGGCGGAATCTGGGGACTTTGACCCAGGCGTCGGCTTGATGGCACAGGCCCACGCCAGGGCGCAGCGGTGCGGCCCAGCCTGGCACGCACTGTGCGGTGGTCCAGCCATCCGCCACGCATTGGGCGCGGCGGCCACCACCCGGAGCGCTGTCATGTCCAAGTCCCTGTCCACCCCGATGCTGCTGCTCACCCTGCTGGCCGCACCCCTGGCCGCACTGGCCGGCCCGGCCTGCACCAGCGAGCCCGAGTCCAAATGGATTCCCGAAGCCGACATGGTCAAGCGCTTTCAGGCGCTGGGCTACAAGGACGATGTGAAGAAGCTGCATGTGTCCAAGGGCAAGTGCTGGGAAATCTACGGACACGACAAGCAAGGCCGCAAGGTGGAGGTCTATTTCCACCCGATCAGCGGTGCGATCGCCGAAGAGAACATCAAGGACTGAGGCCATGGCCACCGATACGACAGCCGTCGTCCAGGTGCCGGTGTGGGACCGTTTCGTGCGGATCTTCCACTGGGGTCTGGTGGCCTCGTTCGCCACGGCCTGGCTCAACACCGAGCACATCGGCTGGTGGCACAAGGGGGCCGGCTACCTGGCGCTGGCGCTGGTGCTGGCGCGCATCGTCTGGGGCTTCGTGGCGCCGGGTGAGCATGCCCGCTTCGGCAGCTTTGTGCCGACACCGCGGCGGCTGTGGCGCTACCTGGGCCAGTTGCTGCGCCACCAGGAACCGCGCCACCTGGGACACAACCCGGCCGGCGCGGTGATGATCCTGTACCTGCTGGCCGCCAACCTGGTGATCGGCGCCACCGGGTTCATGATGACCACTGACGCCTTCTGGGGCAATGAGCTGGTCGAGAGCGTACACGTCAGCGCGGTCGACCTGACGCTGCTGGCGGTGGCGGTACACGTGGCGGCCAACCTGTACGGCGGCCGGCGCCATGGCGAACACCTGGTGCGTTCGATGTGGACCGGCCGCAAGCCGCTCAGCCCGGCCGGCCACGGTGCCCCGGCCGACCCACTGCCCGGAGCAACTGGGGATCGACAGCAGGCCTTGCACCGGCGATAGTCGGCGCTCTGTCTGACTGGAGCTGCCCGATGCGTCGTCCCCTCACCCCTGCACCCATCCTGTCCCTGAGCACCCTGGTCGCCTGTGTGCTGGCCAGCTCCGGCGCCTGGGCCGCCCAGGGCTTGCAGGTCGAGCTGGCTGCGCCCGCCCAGGTGATGCAGGGCGATGGCGAGGTGGCGGTGGAGGTGGTGGTGCGCAACACCAGCGCCCGGCCCCACAAGCTGCTGCGCTGGCAACTGCCCGAGGGCACGCTGCATGGCCCGCTCTTTCGCGTGATCGGTGCCGATGGCACCGAGGCCGCCTACCTGGGCCCGCTGGTCAAGCGGGCCGCACCGCGTGCTGAAGATCTGGTGGTGCTGGCCCCAGGTCAGCAGCTGAGCTACCGGGTCGACCTGTCACGCCAGTACGCGCTGCCGGACGGTCGCTACACCGTGGCGTACCTGGGGCGCGCCCGCGTGGCCGGCCGGGCGGATCTGGCCTCCAGCGCAGCGCTGTCGCTGTGGTTGTCGGGCCGCAGCGCGGCGGCACAGAGCGTGGCGCCCGAGGCCGCCACCAGTGGCCCGATCACCTTCACCGGTGCCTGCACGGCCGGCGAGCAGACGGACCTGATCACCGCGGTGGACAAGGCCACCGGCTACGCCAGCGGGTCGAAGAAGTACCTGAAGGTGATGACCACGCCGACCACGCGCTACACCACTTGGTTCGGGGCCTACACCAGCGCGCGCCACGACACCGTGCGCACGCACTTCAACAAGATCACCCAGGCCTTCAAGAAGAAGCCGCTGACGCTGGACTGCTCGTGCAGCGACCCCGGTGTCTATGCCTACGTCTACCCGAATGATCCGTACAAGATCTACCTGTGCGGCGCCTTCTGGTCGGCCCCGATGACCGGCACCGACTCCAAGGCCGGCACGCTGATCCACGAGATGTCGCACTTCACCGTGGTGGCCGGCACCAATGACTGGGCCTATGGCCAGACGGCCGCCAAGGCACTGGCGATCAACAACCCGGACCGCGCGGTCGACAACGCCGACAGCCACGAGTATTTCGCCGAGAACACCCCGGCGCAGCCCTGATGAAGCGCTGGACGCTGGCGCTGCTGGTGGCCGGCATGGCTGTTTCCGCGGGTGTGGCTGCGGCACCGCTGTCCTGCAGCCTGCAGGTGCCTGTGCGCCAGGCCGTGGGGCAGGCCCTGCTGCTGCAGTTCACGCTGACCAACACCGGCACCGAGCCGCTGTGGGTGCTGCGCTGGAATACCCCCTGGGAGGGGGGCTGGATGGCGCCCTTCGTGGCACTGAGCCGCGACGGCCAGGCGCTGGACTACCAGGGCGCGATGGTCAAGCGCGCGGCGCCGGACGGCTCAGCCTATCTGCACCTTGCGCCGGGCCAGGCGCTGCGCGCTTCGATCCCGCTGGCGCCCGCCTTTGAACTGCGGCGTGCCGGGCGTTACCTGCTGCAGCCCGCGATCACGCTGGGCGACGTGCAGGTGCAGCAGGGGCGCGACGGGCCGCGGCTGGGTCAGGCCTGGAGCGGCGTTGAGCTCCCATGCGGCGAGGGCCGCTTTGAGCTGCTCACGCCGCGCTGATCACTTGTAGCCGACACGGTCCAGCATCTGCTGCACCTTGGCCGAGTTGGCGCCGATCGTGGCGACCGGGATCACCTCGGCCTTGAACGGGCCCAGGGCCTTGAGAGCCGGGTTGTCGGCGCCCACGCCGTCCACCACTGCGTACTCGTTGTTGCCGTTGGCGAAGTAGGCCTGCGCCGAGGGGCTGGCCAGGTACTCCAGGAACCTGCGCGCGGCTTCAGGGTGCGGGGCGTTGCGGGCGACCGCGCCGCCGGCGATGTTGACGTGGGTGCCCTTGCCGGCCTGGTCGGGGAAGACCACGCCGACCTTGTCCATCACGTCACGGTCGGCGGGGTTGCTGGAGCGCATCATGCGCGCCACGTAGTAGCTGTTCGACAGCGCCACCTGGCACTCGCCCGAGGCCACCGCCTTGATCTGGTCGGTGTCGCCGCCCTTGGGCGGACGGGCCATGTTGTCGACCACGCCCTTGAGCCAGGCCTCGGTGGCGGGCGGGCCCAGGTGCTCGAGCACCGCGCCGAACAGGCTCAGGTTGTAGGGGTGGGCGCCCGAGCGGGTGCAGACCTTGCCCTTGTTCTTCGGGTCGGCCAGTTCGGCGTAGGTGTCGACATCGGCGCGCTGCACGCTGGCCTTGTTGTAGACGATCACCCGGGCGCGGGTGGAGAAGCCGAACCAGGCCGGGCCCTCGCCCTTGTCGACACCGCGCAGCCGGGCCGGGATGGCCTTGTCCAGCACCGGCGACTTCAGCGGGCGAAAGAGGCCCGCTTCCTCGGCGCGCCACAGGCGGGCGGCATCCACCAGCAGGATCACGTCGGCCGGGCTGGCCGTGCCCTCGGTGCGCAGGCGCTCGAGGATGCCGGCGTCGTCGGCATCGACGCGGTTGATCGTGATGCCGGTGGCCGCGGTGAAGTCCTTGTAGAGCGCCTCGTCGGTCTGGTAGTGGCGGGCGGAGTACAGGTTCAGCACCTTGTCCTGCGCGGCGGCGCCCAGGGGCAGCAGGCAGGCGGCGAGCAGGGCGGGCAGCAGGCGGGTCGGGCGCATGGTGGGCTCAGCGGAGTGTCAACGATGACACCAGTGTAATAGCAAACGCGAACAATTCGCAATCACAAAATAAGACCTGACCCTGCCGCAGGGCCACGCCCGGTCAGCAGCCGGTCGCGCCGCGGCCGCGGCCCAGCAGCAGCACCGGCAGCAGGCCCACCGCCACGATCGCCAGCGAGGGCCAGGCGGCCTCGCCCAGGCGCTCGTCACGCGCCAGCTGGTTGGCCACCACCGCCAGCGTGTCGTGGTTGAAGGGGCGCAGCACCAGCGTGGCGGGCAGCTCCTTCATCACGTCCACAAAGACCAGCAGCCCTGCGGTACCAGCCGCGCCGCGCAGCAGCGGCCAGTGCACCCGGCGCCAGGTGGCCCAGGGGCCGTGACCCAGCAGGCGGGCGCTTTCGTCGAAACTGGCTGGCAGCCGGGCGTAGCCGGCATCCACCGACTGCATCGCCACTGCCGAGAAGCGCACCAGGTAGGCGTACAGCAAGCCGCCGATGCCGGCGGTCAGCCAGCCTGCCAAGGGCCACTCGGGCCAGCGCGCCTGCCAGGCGCCGAGCGGCCACAGCAGACCGATCACGATCACCGCACCAGGCACCGCGTAGCCCAGTCCCACGCCGCGCGCCAGTGCGTCCAGCGCGCCGCCCGGCTGACGCCGCCGGGCTGCCGCCAGCGCCATCGCCAGGCCCACCGCCAGGCAGGCGGCCGCGGCGGCCAGCACGAAGCTGTTGAGCGCCCAGCCGGCGAAACGCGACAGGTCCGGGCCAGGCGCGTCGGCGTCGCCCTCGGTGGTGGCCAGGCGCAGCAGCGCCAGCACCGGCAGCACGAAACCCAGCAGCACCGGCACCAGGCACACCGCCCAGGCCACCGCGCTGCCGCGCCAGCCCAGCGCCAGCGGTCGGGCGTCGCCGCCGTGCAGCGCACCCTGGCGGGCGGCGGCGAAGCGCAGCCGCGCCTGGGCGCGTTGCTCCATCCACACCAGCAGCGCCACCAGGGCGAGCAGCACCGTGGCCAGTTGCGCGGCGGCGTCGCGGTCGCCCATCGACAGCCAGGCGCGGAAGATGCCGGTGGTGAAGGTGGACAGGCCGAAGTACGCGCCCACGCCGTAGTCGGCCAGGGTTTCCATCAGCGCCAGTGCCACGCCGGCGGCCAGCGCCGGGCGCGCCATCGGCAGCGCCACCTGCGTGACGCGGCGCCACCAGCCCGCGCCCAGCAGACGCGCCGCCTCCATCAGCGGCACACAGCGCTCGGCCAGTGCGGCGCGCACCAGCAGGTAGGCGTAGGGGTACAGGCACAGCACGAACAGCGGCACGGCGCCACCCAGGCTGCGGATGTCGGGCCACAGCGCGCCCTTCCAGCCGAAGGCGGCGCGCAGCGCGGTCTGCAGCGGGCCGCTGTACTGCAGCGTGTCGGTCCAGGCATAGGCCAGCACATAGGCCGGCATGGCCATTGGCAGCAGCAGCGCCCAGGACAGCCAGCGCCGGCCGGGGAACTCGAACAGCGTGACGACCGCCGCGGTGCTGCCGCCCACCAGGGCCACGCCGAGTGCCACGGCCGCCGACAGCAGCAGCGACTGCCCCAGGTAGCCCGGCAGCACGGTCGAGGCCAGGTGCTGCCACAGCGCCAGGCCCTCGGCGTCCAGCGCCGCCCAGCGCGACACCAGCGCCACCAGCGGGAGCAGCAACAGAACGCAAACCAGGGCCAGGAGCAGACGCATGCAGCGCATTCTAATTAAGAATGATTGTCATTCTGGTACGATCTGCGCATGGCTCTGCTGCTGGAACACATCGTGGTGCGCTACCGCGGCTCCGCCGCCGCGGGGGGCGATCTGGACGCCGTGCGCGAGGTCTCGATGGGCCTGGCCGCCGGTGAGATCGGCGTGCTGGTCGGCCCGTCGGGCTGCGGCAAGACCTCGCTGCTGCGCGCGGTGGCCGGGCTGGAGCCTCTGGCCGGTGGCCGCATCCGCCTGGCGGGGGAGACTGTCTCGGACCCGGCGGCCGGCCTGCACCGCCCGGCCGAGCAGCGCCGCGTCGGCATGGTGTTCCAGGACTACGCGCTGTTCCCGCACCTGGACGTGGCGGCCAATGTGGCCTTTGGCCTGCACGCGTTGGGCCGGGCCGAGCGCGCGAAGCGGGTGCAGGAGATGCTGTCGCTGGTGGGCCTGCCCGAGGTGGCGGGCAAGATGCCGCACCAGCTGTCGGGCGGCCAGCAGCAGCGCGTGGCGCTGGCGCGCGCGCTGGCCCCGGCGCCGCGCCTGCTGCTGCTGGACGAGGCGTTCTCTGCGCTGGATGTGGAACTGCGCGAGCGCCTGGCCCACGAGGTGCGCGCCATCCTCAAGGCCAGCGGCACGGCGGCGCTGGTGGTCACGCACGACCAGATGGAAGCCTTCGCGCTGGCCGACCGCCTGGGCGTGATGCAGGCCGGCCGGCTGGAGCAGTGGGACCGCCCTTACGACCTCTACCACCGCCCGGCCACGCGCTTCGTGGCCGACTTCATCGGCCACGGCGTGCTGGCGCCGGCCCGCATTGTTGGCACGCCACAAGGGCCGCGGGTGGACACGCCGCTGGGCCTGCTGGCCGATGCCGACGAATGCCCGCTGCCCGAGGCCTACCCCGGCGGCGAGTGCCTGGTGCTGCTGCGCGCCGACGACATCGAGCACGACGACGCCGCTCCGGTGCGCGCGCGCATCCTGCGGCGTGACTTCCGCGGTGCCGAGTTCCTCTACACGCTGGCACTGGCCGACGGGTTGGAGGTGCTGGCCCATGTGCCCTCGCACCACGACCATGCGCCGGGCGAGTGGATCGGCATCCGGCCGCGGGTGGAGCATGTCGTGACCTTTCCGCGCTGAGGGGTCGGGCCGCTTCACAGTTCTTCACGCACCGGCCAAGCGGGGCCAACGGCCGGGCCCCAGCATCGGGGCATTGCCTGCCTGGAGACCGCGATGACCTATGCTTCGGCCCATGCCTACACCGCCCGCGTGCGCGCCCCGCTGCGGGCTGATGAGATGCTGCCTGCCCGCCTGCTCCTGATCGACGATGACAGCCGCCTGACCGCGATGGTTGGCGACTATCTGCGCGGCCACGGCTACGAGGTCGACACCGCCGCCTCGCTGACCGAGGGCCGCGAGCGCCTGCGCCGCGTCGTCTATGACGCGCTGGTGCTGGACCTGATGCTGCCTGACGGCGACGGCCTGGACATGACCCGCGAGCTGCGCGCCGATGCCCGTACCCGCCGTCTGCCGCTGCTGATGCTCACCGCCCGCGGCGAGCCGATGGACCGCATCCTGGGCCTGGAGATCGGCGCCGACGACTACCTGCCCAAGCCCTTCGAGCCGCGCGAGCTGCTGGCCCGCATCAAGGCCTTGCTGCGCCGCGCCGCTCCCGAGGCCCAGCCCGACGAGGTGATGGGCTTTGGCCGCCTGGAGATCGACCTGGGTGCGCGCGAGGCGCGCCTGGATGGCCAGCGCTGCGATCTCACCGGCCACCAGTTCGACCTGCTGGTGGTGCTGGCGCAGAGCGCCGGCCGGGTGCTCTCGCGCGACCAGATCATGGACGCGCTCAAGGGCCACCCGCTGGAGGCCTTTGACCGCTCGATCGATGTGCATGTCTCGCGCATCCGCGCGGTGATCGAGGAAGACCCGAAGAACCCCAAGCGGGTGCTGACGGTGCGCGGCACCGGCTACGTCTTCGCCCGCAAGCAGGACGGCGAATAGCCCCGCGCGCGTGAAGACGCTGTACCTGCGCATCTGGCTCACCGTGGTGGCCGCGCTGGCGCTGTTCGCGCTGGCCGGCGGCTGGATGGTGCAGCGCCACCTGGAGCAGGAGCGGGCGCAGTTCGAGCAGCGCATCAGCGAGCGCATGGCCAGCTGGGCCGAGCTGATCGAGAACGCCCTGCCCGAGCCCACCGCCCCCGATTCGGTGCAGGCCGCGATGCTGGCCGAGTGGTCGCAGCGCCTGCGCCTGCCGCTGGCGCTGGATGCGGCCGACGGCCGGCGCATTGCGGCGTCCGAAAGCTTTGAGCGCCGCCAGGCGGCCAACCGGGGCGAGGTGCCGCGCAACGCCATCAGCACCCGCCTGGATGACGGCCGCACACTGTGGCTGATCCGCCCCAACCTGGACCGGCTGCTGCGCGAGGCAGCCGGCGGCCACGGCGAGCCGCGCCCGCCGCGCCCCGACGGCGCCGCGCCGCCGCCAGGCCCGAATGGCGACGGACCCGCCGGCGAGCCCCCACCGCGGATGGCGCCACCCGACGGCCGCTTCGGCCCGCCGGGCCCGCCGGGTGAATCCGGCGAACTGACCGATGGGCCGCGCGGCGGCCGTGACGACCGCCACCCGCCGTGGTGGCGCTTGATATTGCCGCGTGACTGGACGGCCGGCGCTGCCCTGGCCGCGCTGCTGGCGGCGCTGTTCGTGGCGGTGGCCGGGGGCGCCTGGCCGGTGGTGCGTGGCCTGACGCGCCGCCTGGAGCGCCTGCGCCAGGGCGTCGAGGCCTTCGGCAGCGGCGCGCTGGACCAGCGTGTGACCGTGCAGGGGCGCGACGAGGTGGCGGCCCTGGCCGCCAGCTTCAACCAGGCCGCCACCCGCATCCAGGCGCTGGTGCAGTCCCATCAGAACCTGCTGGCCAACGCCAGCCATGAACTGCGTTCGCCGCTGGCTCGGCTGAAAATGGCGGTGTCCATGCTGGACGATGCGCCGCCGGCGATGCGTGAGAAGCTGGGCCGCGAGATCCACACCAACATCGCCGAGCTCGATGAACTGGTCGAGGAGGTTCTGTTGTCCAGTCGCCTGGAGGCCGGCGCGCCGCAGGAGCTGGACGACAGCATCGACCTGGCCGCCCTGGCCGCCGAAGAGGCCGCCCGCGTGCAGGCCGAGGTCCAGGGCGCCGCGCTGCGCGTGCGCGGCAGCGAGCGCCTGTTGCGCCGTGCGCTGCGCAACCTGCTGGAGAACGCCCGCCGCTATGGCGGCGACGACGTCACGCTGCTGCTGGCCGAGTCGCCCGACGGGCTGCTTGTGCGCGTCTGTGACCGTGGCCCGGGCGTGCCCCAAGACCAGCGCGAGCGCATCTTCGAGCCCTTCTACCGCCTGCCCGGCCATGCCGAGCGCGAGGGCGGCGTGGGCCTGGGCCTGGCCCTGGTGCGACAGATCGCACAGGCCCACGGCGGTGCGGTGCGATGCGAGCCGCGCGAGGGCGGCGGCAGCTGCTTCGTGATCACACTGCCAGCCTCACGCCGGCTGTGAGCCCCGCTGGCGCAGCACCCAGGCCTTGAAGCCCACCAGGAACACGCTGCACAGCACCAGCGCCAGTGTGGCAGCGGCCCAGAAGCCTGGCGCACCGCGCAGGGCGTCGGGCACCCGCGAGCCGTCATCGAAGGCCAGCTGCGCGCCCAGGCCCAGCCCGATGCCCCACAGCGTGCCGGCATAGATCACCATCGGCACCGTCGCCACGCGCCAGGCGCGCAACACGAAGGCGGCCATGGTCTGGGCCGCGTCGCACACGTGGAAGACCACCAGCCAGGACAGCAGCGACAGCGCCACCGCCGCCACCGCCGCGTCCCCGGTGTACAGGCCCACCACCTGCACCCGGCCCAGGTAGATCGCGCCGGCCAGCACGCCCGAGCTGATCAGCGCCAGCGCCATCGCATGCCAGCCCAGGCGACGCGCATCGGCCAGGTCGCCCGCACCCACGCGCTGCGCCACCAGCGTGCTGCCGGCATTGGCCAGCGACAGCGGCAGCATGAACATCAGCGAGACCAGGTTCATCGCGATCTGGTGGCCCGCCACCGGCACGGTGCCCAGGCGGGCGATGAAGAAGGCCATGAACGAGAAGGCGCTGACCTCCACCAGCACCGCCATGCCCATCGGCACGCCCAGGCGCAGCAGACCCAGGATGGCGGCGCGGTTGGGCGGATGCAGGCCGCGGCCCCACAGTGCAAAGCGGTCGTAGAAGCGGTCGTGGTGCAGCACCCAGGCGGCCACCAGCAACTGCAGCCACAGTGCCGCGGCAGTGGCCAGGCCGGCGCCGGTGACCCCCAGTGCCGGCACGCCCACCGCCGGCCAGCCGAACACCAGCACGGTGGACAGCGGCAGCTTCAGGCCCAGCCCCGCCAACTGCAGCACCATCACCGCCTTGGGCCGTGACACCGCGGTGTTGAAGGCGCGGTAGACCGTGAACAGCAGCGAGGCCGGCAGCGCCACCGCCAGCGCCAACAGGTAGCCGCGCACCTTGGCTTCCATCTCGGGCGTGGCGCGCGACAGCGCCAGGAAGGGCTGCGGGAACAGCAGCAGCGTGCAGCCCAGCAGCGACAGGCCCAGCGCCAGCCAGATGCCCTGGTGCAGCTCGTCGCCCGCCGCCTCCAGCCGGCCGGCGCCGAAGAGCTGGCCCACCACGGGCGACACGGCCAGCACCGCCCCCATCAGGCCGACGAAGACCGTGATGTAGGCCGCTGCGCCCACCGCGAACGCGCCCAGGTCGGCGGGCGAGTGGCGCGCCACCAGCAGGGTGTCGATGGTGCCGAAGGCCAGCACCGCCAGTTGGCCCACCAGCACCGGCCAGGCCAGCGGCACCAGCCGGCGGACGCTGTCGCTGAAGCGGATCATGGGGCGGTGCCGTCCAGACTGTGCGGATCCGGGTGGTCGGTGCCCGTGGCCAGCCGGGCCCGCTCGGCATAGCGGTTGAAGCGCCAGGCGGTGGCCTCCAGGCTGATGCGGCGCCACACCCCGCGCTTCTCGGCAGGCGACATCTGCGGCCAGTGCTGTACCTCGTGCTCGGTGCGACCGCAGCCCTTGCACAGCGCGTCGCCCTGGGCGGTGGAGCAGATCGCGATGCAGGGCGCATCGGGCGTGCTGCGGTACCAGTCCAGCCAGGCCTCGCGAGCGGCCGAGGGCATCGACGCTTCATCGGCCTCGGGCTCGCGGTAGTACACCATCAGCGCATACACCTCGGCCAGCGCGCGCACCTCGGCGCAGGCCTGCAGCCCATCGGGCGAGGGCTTGCGGGCGCGCCACCAGTTGATCGCGAGCTCGATGTCGGTGATGTGGATGCCGGCCATGGGCGGGGACAGAAGACGAAAAAGCCGCCCGGGCGGGCGGCTTCGCGATGGTAGCGGGTCTGACTGACCCGCGACGATCAGGGCTGTGTCAGTCGACCAGGCGGATCTCGACGCGGCGGGCCTGGTCGGCGGTGCCGTCACCGGTGGTGGACTCGGGCTTGCGCAGGCCGATGCGGGCGGCATCGATGCCGCCGGCCACCAGCGCGGCGCGCACGGCCTTGGCGCGGTTCTTGGCCAGCTCGGCGTTCTTGGCGGGGTCGCCGCTGGCGTCATGGAAGCCCGACAGCACCAGCTTCTTGCCCGCGGCCGCAGTGGCGGCAGCCTGGGCCTTGGCGATCTCGGCGGCGGCCTCGGCGGGCAGCTCGGCCGAGCCGACAGCGAAGAACAGCGTGCCGGCCAGTTCGCCGCTCAGCGGGCCGTCGATCAGGGCGTCGTCAGTTGCCACGGCTGCGGCAGGCGCGGGTGCGGCCGACTTGTGCAACTGGCGCAGAGCCAGGCCGCCGATCAGGCCGAACAGCAGCAGCGTGATGATGCCAATCGTGGTCCAGACGCCTACACGGGCGCCGTCGTCGATGTCGTCGAGCATGGGTGTCCTCCGGGGATATTCGTTCGGGTCAACCCCGGATTCTAGGCGGCCCGCATCGCTGCTCCCTTACAGCGTCTTGGTGCAGAGCTTGAAGTCGGCATCCTCGGCAAAGGGCTTGATCTGGAAGCCCAGGCTGCGCATCAGGCGCAGCATGCCGTCGTTGTTGGCCAGCACCAGGCCTTCAATCTCGGCCAGGCCCTTGGTGCGGGCGACGTCCATGATGCTGAGCATCAGGCGCGATCCCAGGCCCTGGCCGGCGTAGCCATCCGACACCACCAGCGAGAACTCGCAGCTGGTCTGGTCGGGGTTGGTGATGTAGCGCGAGACGCCGATGATCTGCTCGGTCTCCACGAAGCTGCCGTCGTCCTGCAGCACGCGGTCGGTGTGCACGGCGACCAGCGCCATCTCGCGGTCGTAGTCGATCAGCGTGTAGCGCGCCAGCATCTTGGCCGGCAGCTCCTGCATCGAGCTGACGAAGCGGAAGTAGCGGCTCTCGGGCGACAGGCTCTTGACCAGGGCCTGCAGCATCTCGGCGTCGTCGGGCTGGATCGGGCGGATGGTGTAGAGGCCGCCACCCTTCATCGGCCACTCGCGCTCCAGGCCGGCCGGGTAGGGCAGGATGGCCAGGTGGTGGAAGGCCTGGTTCTGCGGACCGGCATGCTCGATCACCACGCGGGCGTCCACCGCCACCGCGCCGTCCTCGTCGACGATGATCGGGTTGATGTCCATTTCCTGCAGCTGGGGCAGGGCGCAGACCATCTCGGACAGGCGCAGCAGCACCTGCTCGAGCGACTCGATGTTCACCGGTGGCGCACCGCGCCAGTGGCCCAGGGTCTCGGCCACGCGGGCGCGCTCGATCAGCCGGCGCGCCAGGAACTGGTTCAGCGGTGGCAGCTCCATCGCCTGGTCGTTGATCAGCTCGATCATCGTGCCGCCGGCGCCGAAGGTGATCACCGGGCCGAAAGGGTCGTCGGTGGTCAGGCCGATGTAGAGCTCGCGCCCGCGCGGCTTGCCGCTCATCGGCTGGATCGTCACGCCATTGATGCGCGCGCCGGGCTTGGCCTTGGCCACCCGGGCCAGCATGTCGTTGAAGGTGTCGCGCACCTGGGTGGCGGTCATCACGCCCAGCGCCACGCCCTGCACGTCGGACTTGTGGCTGATGTCGGGCGAGTCGATCTTCAATGCCACCGGGTAGCCCAGCTGGCTGGCGATCAGCATCGCCTCGTTGGCGGTGCGGGCCAGCATGGTGCGGGTGACCGGGATGTGGAAGGCGGCCAGCAGGGCCTTGGACTCCATCTCGGTCAGCACGCGGCGGCGCTCGGCCAGCACGCCCTCGATCAGCAGGCGCGCGCCTTCGGTGTCGGGCGTGGCCAGCGTGGACAGCGGCGGTGGCGTCTGCGTCAGCAGCTGCTGGTTCTGGTAGAAACTGGCGATGTTGCCGAAGGCGTCCACCGCGGCCTCGGGGGTGCGGAAACTGGGCAGCGGCTTGGCGTTGAGCAGCTCGCGCGCCGGACGCACGCTGTCGTCACCCATCCAGCAGGCCACCACCGGCTTGCCCAGTCGGGCCGAGCCGTCGATCACCGCCTGGGCGATGACCACCGGGTCAGCACCGGGATAGCAGGCTGGCTTGGGGGCGTAGATGGCCAGCACGCCATCGACGCCGCTGTCCTTGCCGCAAGCCTCGACGGCGGCTTTGTAATGGGCCTCGGTGGCGTCCTCGCCCAGGTCCAGCACCTGGTTCAGCGAGGCGCTGGGCGACAGCAGCGGCGCCAGGGCGTTGCGGTTCTGGGGATCCAGGCGGGCCACTTCCAGGCCGATGTCGTTGGTCCAGTCGGCGGCCAGCACGCCGGGGCCGCCGCCATTGGTGACGATGGCCAGGCGCTTGCCCACCGGCCGGTAGCGCGAGGCCAGGCAGCGCGCCGCCGAGAACAGCTGCGTGAAGGCGCGCACGCGCACCACGCCAGCGCGGCGCAGCGCGGCTTCGAACACGTCGTCGGCGCCGACGATGGCCGCCGAGTGGGTGAGCGCCGCGGTGGTGCCCGCCGGCATGCGGCCGGCCTTCATCACCACCACCGGCTTGACCGAGGCCGCGGCGCGCAGCGCGCTCATGAAGCGCCGCGCGTGGGTGATGCCCTCCATGTAGACCAGGATGCTGTGGGTGGCGCCGTCGGTGGCCAGGAAGTCCAGCACCTGGGCCAGATCGACCGCGGTGTTGGCGCCCAGCGAGACCACGGTGGAAAAGCCCACCCCGTTGCGCCGCGCCCAGTCCAGGATCGACGAGGTCAGCGCGCCCGACTGCGACACCAGCGCCAGCGGCCCCGGTGCCGCCATCGGCCCCGCCGCACTGGCATTGAGCTTGAGCAGCGGCCGCTGGAAGCCCAGCGAATTGGGGCCCAGCAGGTGCACGCCATGGCGCTTGGCCACCGCATGCAGGTTGGCGCAGGCGGGGCCGGGCAGGTTGGCCGACAGCACCAGCGCGGCGCGGCAGCGGATGCGCCCGGCGATTTCCAGCGCGGCCTCGATCTGCTCGTGCGGCAGCGCGATCACCGCCAGATCGGCCCGGGTGTGCGCCAGGTCCGACAAGGTGCCGGTCATCTCGATGTCGAGGAAGCTGATCTGGCCGCTGAAGCCGTTGTGGGTCAGCTCGGTCAGCAGGGCCCGCGCCATCGGCGCCTGGCTGTCCAGGTCCTCCGGGTTGCCGGCAAAGACAATGATGGATCGGGGCGAGAAGAGCGGCGTGAGGAAATGCTGGTCCACGTCGGCGGCAGGGCCCATCAGGCCCCGGGAGACACGATCCGGTCAGCATACTCCGGTCTAGGGTTAACCAGAGGGGTGCCCCCGTGCCGCCTTGCTGCGGGTCAAGTCAGAACGCCATCGGCCAGCCATTGGTGCAGATGGGCGACCACTTCCGCTGGCGCTGCATCGCCGCAGCGGGCCGCAGCCACCTGGCACAGCGTGCCGATGTCGGTTCCGCCGGCCACCGCCTGCAACAGCGTGGCCTCGTCGTCGCCAACGACACGCCAGTGCCGCGCCAGGCCCTGGCGCCAGACCAGCACCGGGTGGCAATGCGCCGTGGGCAGTTCGGTCTGCGCCTGATCGTCGGCGTGCAGCGCCTGCCACAGCGGCGTGATGTCCCAGTCCAGCCGCAGCAGGCGGACAGCGGGGTGCAGGCGCAGCGGCCACGCCGCCCAGGCCTCGGGCGGCTGCGACCGCAGCGCAGCGGCATCGAGCACCGGGGCATCAGGGTCGTCGAGGACCTGACCCATCGTCCACTCGAAACGGGCCAGGTCGGCCAGCGCGGCAGCATGGGGCCGGTCACTGGACGCGATGAAGTCGGCCAGGCGGTCGCCGAACCAGCGGATCGAGGCGCGCTGGCTGGGGTGGGTGGCCAGGTAGTCGGTGGCCAGCGCGTCAAAGGCCTCGTCGCCCAGCACACGGTGCAGCACCGGGTGGTTGTCGCGCAGCGCCGCGCTCAGGCGGGCACGGTAGGCGTGGCGGTAGATGCCCAGCTGCGGCGCACGGCCGCCCAGCGGGCGCAGCACGGCCAACGCTGGCCTGGGGTCGTCGCTGGTCAGGCCGTGTGCGAAGGCCCGTTGCAGCGTCTCGGACGATGGGGCGGTGACGACGGTCATGCCGGCACCGCTTCGGACAGCGCCGCGCGGGCCACGCGCCGGGCGGTGTCCAGTTCGGCCAGCAGCTCGGGCAGCGGCGGGATGGCGTCGTCGCGCTCGATCATCACCGGCACGGCGCCCAGCCGGCGCACGGTGTGCGCGTACAGGGCCCAGACCGGATCGCTGACCGGGTGGTCGTGGGTGTCGATCGGCCCGTCTTCGGTCATCTGGTGGCCGGCCAGATGCAATTGCGTGACCCGCGTGGGCGGCATGGCGTCGATGAAGGCCTGGGGATCGAAGCCATGGTGCTGGGCGCTGACCCAGACGTTGTTGACGTCCAGCAGGATCTCGCAGTCGGCGCGCTGGGCCACTTCGGCCAGGAAACGGGCCTCGTCCATCTCGTCGGCCTGCCAGCCCACATAGCTGGACACGTTTTCCAGCAGCAGGCGCTGGCCCAGCGCGTCCTGCACCTGGCTGATGCGCTCGACCACGTGGCGCAGCATCGCTTCAGTGTAGGGCAGGGGCAGCAGGTCGTGCAGGTAGCGGTGATCGACACGGCCCCAGCACAGGTGGTCGGAGATCCGGCAGGGCTGGACGCGGTCGATCAGGGCGCGCAGCTCCCGCAGGTAGCTGCGATCGAGCGCCTCGGTGCTGCCGATCGCCAGTGACACGCCATGCATGGCGATCGGGATGTCGCGCCGGATGGCGTCCAGGTGGGCCAGCGGCCGGCCGCCCGGCACCAGGTAGTTCTCCGAGATGATTTCCAGCCAGTCCAACCCCCACTCGCGGGGTGGCCGGGCGCGGAAATCCCCGTAGTGCTCGGTGCGCAGGCCGATGCCGAAGCCGCTGCCCATGGCCTTCGGCTTACTTGGCCGCCATCGGCTTGCCGCCGGCCTTGGTGCAGGCCTCGGCCGACTTGGCATGGGTCCAGCCCTGGCCCTTGCAGCCGTTCATGCCCTTGCACTCGTTGCTGGCCGTCTTGCACTCGGAATGGCCCTTGCAGCTGTTGGCGCCGGCGCACTGCACGCCCTTGTCGCCCGCGGCCTGCGCCGTGGCGGGGGCGCCCAGCGCGAACAGCGCGGCACAGGTGGCGGCCAGCGCGAGCGTGGCGGGGGTCTTGGTGGTGGGCATGAGCATCTCCTGGGAGGTTGAAGGGTTGCCAGGTCTGGCCTGACACCCTTCAGTCGCGCCAGGATCCGCCACCCTGACAGGTGTTTACCCTTACCAGGACGGCCGCCCCATGCCCATCACGCGGCGGTACCACTCGTGGAAGTGCTTCATGCCGGTCTCCATGGGCTGCTGGTAGGGGCCGACCTCGTCGTCGCCACGATCGAACAAGGCCTTGCGGCCGGCGTCCATGCGCTCGCCGATCTCGTCGTCCTCGAGGCAGGTCTCCATGTAGGCGGCGCGCTGGGCCTGGCAGAACTCGGGCTCGAAGGCGGCGATCTCCTCGGGGTAGTAGAACTCCACCACGTTGAGCGTGCGGTCCACGCTGACCGGGTAGAGCGTGGAGACGGTCAGCACCTTCGGATACCACTCGATCATGATGTTCGGGTAGTAGGTCAGCCAGATCGCGCCCTGCTCGGGCAACTGGCCGTCGTGCACGCGCAGCACCTCGTCGCGCCAGCGGGCGTAGGTGGGCGAGCCGGTCTGGCGCAGCTGGTCGTGCAGACCGACCGTCTGCACCGAGTGATGGCTGCCGAACTCCCAGCGCAGGTCATCGCAGGTGACGAAGCGCCCCAGGCCGGGGTGGAAGGGGCCGACGTGGTAGTCCTCCAGGTAGACCTCGATGAAGGTCTTCCAGTTGTAGCGGCACTCGTGCATCTCGACGTGGTCAAGCACATAGCCGGAGAAGTCCAGCGCCGCGCGCGGGCCCAGGCCGGCCAGGTCGGCAGCGATGTCGCGACCGTTGTCCTCGAAGACCATGCCGTTCCAGGTGCGCACCTTGTAGTTGTTCAGGTGCAGGCAGGGGTCGTGGTCGAAGTGCGGCGCACCGATCAGCTGGCCATGCAGGTCATAGGTCCAGCGGTGCAGCGGGCAGACCACGCTGTGGCGCGTGTTGCCCCGCCCCTTGAGCATGATGGCCTGGCGGTGGCGGCAAACGTTGGAGACCAGCTCCACCCCCTTGGGGGTGCGCACCAGCATCCGGCCTTCGCCTTCCTGCGGCAGGGCGTAGTAATCGCCCACATTTGGCACCGCCAGCTCATGGCTGAGGTACCGAGGACCGTGCTGAAAGATCAGCGCTTGTTCGCGGCGGAACAGGTCCTCATCGAAATAGGTGAAAACAGAGAGTTGAGAGCGCGTGCGCTCCAGAGCTTCCAGCGTAGTGCTCAGGTCCGACATGATCCCCAGGATCTCCAAGTGTCAGTGAACCCCCCGCCCGGTGGCCCCGCGGGCGGGATTGTCGAAGGTGATGAAGAAGGTGCTTGCCGCCGGCACTGCCCGCGGGGGCGCCGATTCTACCCGCGCGGTGTGAACCGGTCTGCAGGGGTTGTTGCGCTGCAGCGCCGTGTCAGCCCCGTGTGGTGTGCGCCCAACTACAATCACGGTTTGCACTGCTCTTGACTTCATGCCGCGTTCCAGCCCCAAGGCCGACCCGGGTCAGCCCGCCAGCTACGAGGAGGCCCTGGCCGAACTCGACGGCCTGATCGCGGCCATGGAAGGTGGACAACTGCCGCTGGACCGCTTGCTGGGCAGCTACCAGCGCGCTGCCGTGCTGCTTGAGTTCTGCCGCGGCCGCCTGGAGGCCGTGGAGCAGCAGGTCAAGGTCTTGGAGGACGGGCAGCTCAAGCCCTGGACGAACAACCCATGAAGATCGACGACTGCGAGGCCTGGGCTCGCCACCAATTGGCAGAGGTCGAGGCGGCCATTGACAACCTGGTGCCGGCCGCGGCGCCGGCCGGCCTGGGCCTGGCCATGCGCTACGCCGTGCTGGACGGCGGCAAGCGCCTGCGTCCGCTGCTGGTGCTGGCGGCGGCCGAAGCCGTGCAGGGCGAAGCCCTGGCGGCGATGCGCTCGGCGGTGGCCGTGGAGCTGATCCACGCCTACTCGCTGGTCCACGACGACATGCCCTGCATGGACGACGACGCCTTGCGCCGCGGCAAGCCCACCACCCACGTGGCCTACGGCGAGGCCCAGGCCATGCTGGCAGGTGACGCGATGCAGGCCCTGGCCTTTGAAGTCCTGACCCCTGATGAGGGCATCGAGCCCGCGCTGCAGGCCCGTCTGGTGCGCCTGCTGGCCCGCGCGTCGGGCTCGGCCGGCATGGCTGGCGGCCAGGCCATCGATCTGGCCAGTGTTGGCAAGCCGCTGGACGAATCCCAGCTGCGTGACATGCATCGCCGCAAGACCGGTGCCTTGCTGCAGGCCAGCGTGCTGATGGGCGCGGCCTGCGGCCGCACCAGTGCCGACGCCTGGGCCGCACTGGCCGAATACGGCGATGCGATCGGCCTGGCCTTCCAGGTGGTCGACGACATCCTTGACTGCACCCAGGACTCCGAAGTGCTGGGCAAGACGGCCGGCAAGGACCAGGACGCCAACAAGCCGACCTATGTCTCGACGCTGGGCCTGGAGCGTGCCCAGGCCTACGCCATCGCCCTGCGCGACCAGGCCCAGTCCGCCCTGACCCGTGCCGGTCTGCCCGCGCCGGCCCGCCTGGCCTGGCTGGCCGACCGCCTGGTCGAGCGCAACAACTGAACCGCACCATGCCTCAACCGCCCGTTCCCGCCGCACTGCTGGCCAGCATCGACAGCCCGGCCGATCTGCGCCGGCTAGGCCGCTCGCAGCTCAGCACGCTGGCCGATGAGCTGCGCCAGTTCGTGCTGGACAGTGTCAGCCGCACCGGTGGCCACCTGTCGTCCAACCTGGGCACCGTGGAGCTGTCGATCGCGCTGCACTACGTGTACAGCACGCCGCACGACCGCATCGTCTGGGACGTGGGGCACCAGAGCTACCCGCACAAGATCCTCACCGGCCGCCGTGAGGCCATGGCCACGCTCAAGCAACTGGGCGGCATCAGTGGCTTCCCTCGGCGCGCTGAAAGCGACTACGACACCTTTGGCACGGGCCATTCGTCCACCAGCATCTCGGCCGCGCTGGGCATGGCCCATGCCGCTCGCCTGAAAGGTGAGCAGCGCCACTGTGTGGCAGTGATCGGTGACGGCGCACTGACCGGTGGCATGGCCTTCGAGGCGCTGAACCACGGCGGCTTCGCCGGTGGCGCCGGCCTGCCTGATGTGCTGGTCATCCTGAACGACAACGACATGTCGATCTCGCCGCCGGTGGGGGCGCTGAACCGCTACCTGGCGCGCCTGATGAGCGGCAAGTTCTACGCCGCTGCCCGCGAGAGCGCCAAGAGCGTGCTCAAGCACACGCCGCTGTACGAGTTCGCCAAGCGCTTCGAGGAGCACACCAAGGGCATGGTCGTGCCCGGCACGATCTTCGAGGAATTCGGCTTCAACTACGTGGGCCCGATCGACGGCCACGACCTGAATTCGCTGATCCCCACGCTCGAGAACCTGCGCGACGCCAAAGGCCCGCAGTTCCTGCACATCGTCACCAAGAAGGGCTACGGCTACGAACTGGCCGAGGCCGACCCGATCAATTACCACGGCCCTGGCAAGTTCGATCCCAAGATCGGTCTGCAAAAGCCGACCACCGTGCCCAAGCCCACCTTCACCCAGGTCTTCGGCCAGTGGCTGTGCGACATGGCAGCGGCCGACTCGCGGCTGGTGGGCATCACCCCGGCGATGCGCGAGGGCTCGGGCATGGTCGAGTTCGAGCGCCGCTTCCCCACGCGCTACCACGACGTGGGCATTGCCGAGCAGCATGCGGTGACCTTTGCCGCTGGCCTGGCCTGCGAAGGCCTGAAGCCGGTGGTGGCGATCTACTCCACCTTCCTGCAGCGCGGCTACGACCAGCTGATCCACGACGTGGCGCTGCAGAAGTTGCCGGTGGTCTTCGCCCTGGACCGCGCCGGCCTGGTGGGCGCCGACGGCGCCACCCATGCGGGCGCCTACGACATCGCTTACCTGCGCTGCGTGCCCAATATGAGCGTGCTGACGCCGGCCGATGAACGCGAATGCCGCCGCGCACTGACCACCGCCTTCCACCAGGACCACCCGGTGGCTGTGCGCTATCCGCGCGGCAGCGGTGCTGGCGTGGCCATTGAGCCGCAGCTGGACCAACTGCCCTGGGGCCAGGGCGAGCTGCGCCGCGAAGGCCGGCGCATCGCCATCCTGGCCTTTGGCACGCTGCTCTACCCGGCGCTGGAGGCGGCCGACAAGCTCGACGCCACGGTGGCCAATATGCGCTTTGCCAAGCCGCTGGATCGCGACCTGGTGCTGCGGCTTGCGCGCAGCCACGATGCGCTGGTCACGCTCGAGGAAGGCTGTGTGGCCGGCGGAGCGGGCGCCGCCGTGCTGGAGACCCTGGCCGCCGAGGGTGTGGTCGTGCCGGTGCTGAACCTGGGCCTGCCCGACGAGTTCATCGAGCACGGCGACCCGGCCAAGCTGCTGTCGATGTGCGGTCTGGATGCCGCCGGCATCGAGCGAGCCATCGTGCAGCGCTTCGGCGCCACACCGCTGGCCCTGGTCAAGCCGGCCGAAACCGAGCGCACTGCCGCGGCCTGACACATTTTTTCGAACGCGGCGATCAACCCTTTCAAGCACCACGGGGCCGCCGAAGTGGCATGCTGCAGGCCTGCCGACCCTGACCGTCCATGAATCAGCTGACCGACGCCCTGCATATTCCCGACACCCAGAGTGAGCGCGATGAGCGCCGCCTGGCGATCCAGCGCGTGGGTGTCAAGGATGTGCGCTATCCCCTGAGCCTGCGCGTGGCTGGCCAGGTGCAGCAGAGCGCTGCGCTGTGGAACCTCGACGTGGCCTTGCCTGCCGACCAAAAGGGCACGCACATGTCGCGTTTCGTGGCCTGGCTCGAGGAGCAGCAGGCTCCGCTGGACGCCGCCACGCTGAAGCTGCAGCTCGACGCCATGCTCGACAAGCTGCACGCCCAGGAGGGCCGCGTCGAGGCGCGCTTTTCGTTCTTCCTGCGCAAACGTGCGCCGGTGTCGGGTGTGCAAAGCCTGCTCGACTACGCGGGAGCCTGGGTCGCCGAGCGCCGCGACGGCCGCACGGCCATCTGGGCCGAGGTGGGGGTGCCGGTCAAGAGCCTGTGCCCCTGCTCCAAGGAGATCTCCGACTACGGTGCCCACAACCAGCGCTCGCTGGTGACCATCCGCGTGGAGCTGCGCGACCCGCTGGCTCGACCCATCGAGTGGCATGAGCTGGTGCGCTTCGCCGAGGAGTCGGCCTCCAGCGAGATCTGGCCGATGCTCAAACGCGCTGACGAAAAGTGGATCACCGAGCGCGCCTACGAGAACCCGAAGTTCGTCGAGGACCTGGTGCGCGATGTCGCGCTGCGCCTGAACGCCGACGAGCGCATTGGCCGCTACCGGGTGGATGTCGAGAACTTCGAGTCGATCCACAACCACTCGGCCTGGGCGCGCATCGAGCGCTGAGTCTCGCCCGCTTTGCCGGGCACCATCATCGCGCAACAGTCGCGAAACCTGGCGGCAGCAGCATGAAGACCTGTCTTCTTCATCTGCCACCACCATGCCCGCGAACCTCGATGCCCTCTTGTCCAGCCAAGCCGCCCGCCGCCGCGCGTTGGGCCTGATCGCCACCGGCTTCGCGCCGCTGGGCCTGTGGAGCTGCGGTGGCGGCACCGACGCGGGCAGCGACAGCAGCTCGTCGACCACCGACACCTCTAGCAGCACCGACAGCTCGGGCAGCACCGACAGCGGGACCTGCAGCACCATCCCCAGCGAGACCGCCGGCCCCTACCCGGGCGACGGCACCAACAGCACCAGCCGTGGCGTGGCCAACGCACTGCTGCTGAGCGGCATCGTGCGCAGCGACATCCGCAGCAGTGTGGACACGGCGTCCGGCACCGCCGAAGGCGTGCCCTTGACGGTGACGCTCACCCTGGTCAACACCGGCAGCAGTTGCGCGGTGCTGGAAGGCTATGCGGTCTACCTGTGGCATGCCACGCGCGACGGCGAGTATTCGATGTACTCCAGCGCGGTGGCCGGCGAGAACTTTCTGCGTGGCGTGCAGGTCAGCGACGCCAAGGGCCAGGTCACATTCACCACGGTCTTCCCGGGCTGCTACAGCGGCCGTTGGCCCCACATCCACTTCGAGGTCTACCCCAGCCTGGCCTCGGCCACCAGTGGTGCCAACGACGTCAAGACCTCGCAGCTGGCGCTGCCGGCCACCGCCTGCTCGCAGGTCTATGGCGTGGTGGCGGGCTATGACGCCAGCGCCAACAACTTTGCCAACATCTCACTGGCCAGCGACAACGTCTTCGGCAACGACAGCGCGGTGCTGCAGCTCGCCACCGTGACCGGCAACGCCACCGACGGTTTCGTGGCCACGCTGCAGGTGGGCGTCAGCGCCTGAGCGGCCGCGGGCGTGGCAGGATGCCGGCATGACGCTGCTGCATTCCCTCGCCCGACTGCCCCTGATCCAGGCCCCGATGGCGGGCTCGCAAGGCCTGCGCCTGGCGCGCGCCGTGGCCGCCACCGGTGCGATGGGCAGCCTGCCGGCCGGCATGCTGGATGCTGCTGCGCTGACGCGGGCGCTGGCTGAATGGGCGGCGGACCGGCCCGGTGTCTTGAACGTCAACTTCTTCTGCCACCGACCGCCGCCGGACGACCCCCCGCGCCTCGCCCGCTGGCACGCCCGTCTCGCGCCCTATGCCGCCGAGGCCGGCCTGCCGGCGCCCACCGGCATGCCGCGGCCGACGCGACATCCCTTCGACCTGGCCATGGCCCAGGCCCTGGCCAGCGCGCCGCCGCCCATCGTCAGTTTCCACTTTGGCCTGCCCGAGCCGGCGCTGCTGGCGCGGGTGCGCGCGCTGGGTTGCCGGGTGTGGAGCAGCGCCACCACGGTGGATGAGGCGCGCTGGCTGCTGGCCGCCGGTGTCGACGCGCTGATCCTGCAGGGCCTGGAGGCGGGCGGTCACCGCGGCCATTTCCTGCGCGAGGACCTGGATGTGTCGGACCAGGCCGGGTGGCGCGCGCTGCTGGCCGCTGTGAGGCCGCTGGCCGGTGCCACACCGCTGATCGTGGCGGGCGGCATCGCTGACGCCGCTGCGGTGCGCGAGGCGCTGGGCGCTGGCGCCGCCGCGGTGCAGGTGGGCACGGCCTTCCTGCGCTGCCCCGAGGCCGACACCAGCGCAATCCACCGCGCCGCATTGACCGTGGGCGGCGAGACCGCGCTGACGAATCTCTTCTCGGGCCGCCCCGCGCGAGGTCTGCCCAACCGCCTGATGCGCGACGCCGGACCGATCTGTGACGACGCACCGGCGTTTCCGCTGGCCAGTGCCGACCTGGCCCCGCTGCGCGCCTGGGCCGAAGGCCAGGGCCGGGGCGACTTCTCGCCGCTGTGGGCGGGCACCGCCCATGCGCTGGCGCGAGACGAGCCGGCTGCCGCGGTGGTGGCGCGCCTGCTGGCCTGATCAGCCCAGCACGCCGGCCGCGCGCAGGTCGGCGATCTCGCCGTCGCGGTAGCCCAACGCGTGCAGCAGCGCGTCGCCATGCTCGCCCACCTGCGGTGGGTGCAAGCGCAGCGGTGGGCGCTGGCCGTCCAGCGTGAGCGGCAGCAGTGGGGTCAGTGTTTCGCGGCCGTCGGGCAGCGTGACCGGCACCAGGCCGCCACTGGCACGCAGGTGCGGGTCCTGCATCAGCTGGTCCGGGCGGCTGATCGGTGCGAAGGGCAGGCCTTCGCGCTCGAAGACCGCGGCCAGCGCCGACGCGCGCCAGCCTCCCAACGCCTCGCGCAGCGCCGGCATCAGCCAGTCGCGTGACTGCACGCGGCCGTTGTTGGTGGTCAGGCGCGGATCGTCGGCCCAATCGGCGAAGCCAAAGGCGGCGCAGAAGCTGCGCCACTGGCCGTCGCTGACCACGGCCAGGAAGATCTGCTCGCCGTCCTTGACGGTGAAGACGTCGTAGATGCCCCAGGCGCTGATGCGCTGCGGCATCGGTCGCGGGGGTTGGCCGGTCACCGCGAACTGCATCATGTGCTGGGCCACCAGCAGGATGTTGTTCTCGAACAGGGCGCTTTGCACCTGCTGGCCGCGGCCGGTGGTCTCACGGGCCTTGAGTGCGGCCATCGCGCCCAGGGCGCCAAAGAGGCCGCCCATGATGTCATTGACGCTGCTGCCGGCGCGCAGCGGCTGGCCCTCAGGGCCGGTCATGTAGGCCAGGCCGCCCATCATCTGCACCACCTCGTCCAGCGCGGTGCGGTGCTCGTAGGGGCCGGGCAGAAAGCCCTTGTGGGTGACATAGACCAGGCGCGGGTTCAGCGCCGACAGCGCCGCCCAGCCCAGGCCCAGCTTGTCCATCGTGCCGCTGCGGAAGTTCTCGCTGAAGACATCGGCGGTGGCCACCAGTTTCAGCACCACCTCCAGACCGCGCGGGTCCTTCACATCCAGCGCCAGGCTCTTCTTGTTGCGGTTGAAGACCGGGAAGAAGCCGGCACCTGAGCCCAGCAGGCGGCGCGTGGCATCGCCCTCCAGCGGCTCGACCTTGATGACCTCGGCCCCCAGGTCGGCCAGCACCAGGCCGCAGGTCGGGCCCATGACCATGTGGGTGAATTCGACGACCCGGGTGTCGGCGTAGGGCAGGGTGGTGGCGCTCATGTGGGGATCCGGGTGGCGGGGACGAAGCCTTTGGGCACGCCGGCCTCGGCCAGCATGCCGTACAGCGGCTCACCGGGCAGGCCGGCGGCCAGGGGCGCACGGGCGGCGATCAGGCGGTCCAGGTCGATGCCGGTGGCCACGCCCATGGCCTCGAACAGGAACACCAGGTCCTCGGTCACCACATTGCCGCTGGCGCCGGGGGCATAGGGGCAGCCGCCCAGGCCGGCCAGCGAGGCGTCGAAGGTGCGCACGCCCACGTCCCAGGCGGCCAGCGCATTGGCCAGGCCCAGGCCGCGGGTGTTGTGCAGGTGGGCGGCGCCGGCCTTCTGGCCGATCGTCTCGCGCAGCCGGGTGAAGAGGCGCCGCACCTGCGCCGGGTGGGCCATGCCGGTGGTGTCGGACAGGCCGACCTCGTCCACGCCCGCTTCGGCCAGCGCCTCGGCCAGCGCGATCACCTCGTCCTCGGGCACGGGGCCTTGCAGGGTGCAGCCGAAGGCGGTGGACAGGCCCACCTCCACCGCCAGCTGCGGCGCGTGCTCGGCGCGCCAGGCCAGCACGGCGCGCACCTCGTCCAGCATCTGCTGCGGTGTGCGGCGCACATTGGCCAGCGAGTGCGCCGGACTGGCCGAGACCGGCAGCGTGATCTTGTGTACCCCGGCCGCGGCGGCGGCCTGTGCGCCCTGCAGGTTGGGCACCAGGGCCATCACCGTCAGGCCCGGGTGGCGCAGCGCATGGCGCACCAGCTCGGCGGTGTCGGCCAGTTGCGGCAGCAGCTTGGGCGAGACAAAGGAGCCGACCTCGATCTCGCGCAGGCCGGCGGCGGCCAGCGCGTCGATCCAGGCGCACTTGGCGGCCAGCGGCATCGTGGCGCGCACGCTTTGCAGGCCGTCGCGCGGGCCGACCTCACTGATCAGCACCGTGGGCGCTGCACTTGACGAGGCGTTCATTGATTCTGTCTAATAGAACAACGTTCCATTAATTATCGCGCATGCCCCGCTCCGCTGCCCAGCCCTCGGCCACTGACCTGGATCCTGCCCCCGGCGGCGTGGCTGCGGTCGACCGTGCGCTGGGCTTGTTGTGCGCCTTCGAGGACGGCTCGCCCCGGCTGGGCCTGGCCGAGCTGTCGCGTCGAAGCGGCCTGTACAAGAGCACGGTGTTGCGCCTGCTGGCCTCGCTGCTGCACGCCGGCTTTCTGGTGCGCGAGGGCGAGGCCTATGCGCCCGGCCCCACGCTGATGCGCCTGGGCGCCCAGGCCCAGCCCGAGGACGCGCTGGCCGCTGCGGTGCCGCCCGCCTTGCGCGCGCTGGTGGGGGCCACGCGTGAGAGCGCGGCCTTTCATGTGCGCCGCGGCGACCATCGCCTGTGCCTGTACCGCGAGGACTCGCCCCAGCTGCTGCGCGACCACATCCGTGCCGGCGACCTGCTGCCGCTGGACCGCGGCGCCGGTGGGCGGGTGCTGCTGGCCTTTGAAGGCCGCGCCGGCCGCGTCTACGACGCCATCCGGCGCGATGGCGTGGTGGTGATGTCGGGCGACCGGGTGCCCGACCTGACCGGCATCTCTGCGCCGGTCTTCGGCGCTGGCCAGCGCCTGCTGGGCGCCCTGACCCTGACGCTGCCGACCACCCGGCACCAGCCGGGCTTCGTCGGCGCGGTGAGGCACGCGGCGAGCACGCTCAGCGCTCGTCTGGGCGCCTGACAGCCGGATCCAGGGTCGACCTGTCGCAGGCTGGTAGGATCATCTGACGCCAAGTTTCAGCGAAGGGAGAGGGATGAAGCCGACGATGTGTTTCAACCGGCCGCCGCGGTGGCTGTCGATGCTTCCGTGGGTTGCTGCTCTGCTGCTGGCAGGTTGCGCCATTCCAAAGTACCAGCCGCCGGCCGGCGCAGCGATTTCCCAGGTGCGCCTGTACACGACCAGTTCGGCCAATGCGAGCGTGATCATTGGCCAGTTCCCGTTTTGTGGAGGCCGCAAGGTCTACCGAACCGCGCTCCTGGGTGTCGCCAATCTCCTCAGTCAGCCAGAGACTCTCGGCATGCCGTCACCACCAGCGGTGCCTGCATCCCAGATGACCGAGGTGGCAATCGAGACCGGGCGACCCCTGTCGATCCTGGCCAGCAGCATGCAGACCCTGGTGATCAGCCCGTCGGCGCCGGTGTTCGACACCTGTCGTGCGGAAGCCTATTTCGAGCCTCAGGCCGGAGAACGCTACGAAGCCGTATTCGAGCGGCCTGGCACAGGTGTCTGCACGGTGAGTGTTGTGCAGCTGAGGGCTGCCAGCGACGGGACCTGGACCCGGGTGCCTGTGTCAAGCCTGCCCAAGCCGTCGCAGGCCTGTCCGAACTAGCTGCATGCTCCACCCGGCACCAGCCGGGCTTCGTCGGCGCGGTGACGGCGGCCGCCCAGGCGCTGAGCCAGCGCCTGGGCGCCTGATCAGCGCCGCTCGGCCAGCGGCTGGTCCTTGGGCCAGGTGATCTGGTAGTCGGCCTGCAGTGTCCAGCGCTCACCAGCGGCCAGGCGGCGCTGCCAGGCCACCACGCCGGCTTCGTCCTGCCACGCCTGCGTGAGCGGCGCGGGCTCAAAGCGCTTGTCCACCTGCACCCGCTCGTCGGTGCTGACAGGGCTGGACTCAAGCACGCGCAGCTCGATCGGCGTGGCGTGGCGGTTCTCGATCTCGTAGCGGCGCGCCACGCGGCGCTCGCTGCGCTGGCCGATGAAGCCGGTGCTGGCCTGCTGGGCCGGTGGCTGCAGCACCTGCACGCGGATCTTGTCGTCGCGGCCGAAGGGCAGCGACAGCGTGGCCCGCTGGCCCAGGCGCAGCGTGCTGCTGCCCACCGCCTGGCCATCGCGCAGCAGTTGCAGCGGGCCGTCGGGCCAGATGCCGGCGGGCCGTGGCAGCTCGGCCAGCAGCCAGGCACTGGCGTCCTGCGCCGGCACCGCCTGCGCCAGCAGCGTGGCGCTGAAGCGCTGGCGGCCCAGGCTCAGCGCCACCCGCTGCGCGCTACTGCCGATGTCGACCTTGCCGGGCAGCACGAACTCGGTGGCGTACTCGCCCTCCTGCATCTGCACCGCGAAGTCCAGTCCATCGGCCGTCGCCATGGCAGGCGCCGGGGCGGCGGCCGGCGCAGCCTTCAGCCGCATCGACTGGACCGCCACCTCGGCGGCGGGTTCGCGCTCGCGGACAGCCAGCGTCCAGGGGCGCGGCTGCGGGCCGGCGGTGGCGGCGCGCGGCGACCCGGTCGACAGCACCAGGGCCACGCCGCGCCAGTCCTCGCCGCTGCGCTGAAGCACCTGGGCCAGGCGCTCGATCTCGAGAGCACCGCTGGCGCTGTCGAGCTGCGCGCGGTAGGCCGGTGCCCAGGTCGGGCCGGGCACCTGGTAGCGCAGGCGGATCTGGCCATCGCCACTGGCGGCCAGCGCGATGCGCAGCTGACGCACCTCGCCGCCTTGCTGCAGCTGGCGGTCGCGCTCAGCCTGCAGCGGGGCCAGCTCGCGGCGCAGCGCCTCGCGGGCGCGCTCGATGCGGTGCTGCTCGCCAAGCGCCGACTGGCCGGCCTTCTGCAGCGCGGCCACCTGCTGGGCCAGTGATCCGGCCGGTGCACTCTGGCGCGGCGCACTGGCCGGGTCGGCCGGGGCCAGCGCACGCAGATAGCCCAGCGCCAGCGCATGGCCCTCGTGCTCGGCGTCGAGCGCGGCCAGCCGGTCCTCCAGCGCCTTGACCCGTTCGTCCAGCGGCGTGACCTGGCACTGAGGCGCCTGCTCGCGCGGGCGGTTCAGCGCACTGAGCGCGCCGGTGCGTACCGCGGCATCCGCCTCGATGCGCAGCGTGCCCATGTCGAACTGGGCGCTCAGACAGTCCAGCACCAGCTCGCGGCTGCCGGCCGCGACGCGGGCGACACGCTCCACCTCGGCCAGGCCGGGGTAGACGGTGACGCGCTCGATCGGCGCGGTCTGCGCGCCAGCGCTGGCAGCGGCAGCGGCCAGCAGGACCGCGCAGGCACGCGGCCGATGTCTCGGATGCATCTGGACTCCCTGGCCCCGCCGGTGCGGGGCTGGGGCGATGGTATCGCGCGCCTGACGCTCAGCCGCTCAGGCGCTCAGCCGTGAGGGCGCTCAGCACTCCAGGTTGTCGATCAGCCGGGTGCTGCCCAGGCGCGCCGCGCCCAACGCCACCATCGGGATGCGGTTCAGGCGCTCCTCGTCGGTGGGCGGCAGCAGATCGGCGCGGCGGCGCAGCGTGAGGTAGTCGGGCGCCCAGCCCCGGCCGCGCAGCGCGGCAGCGGCGTCGGCTTCGAGCGCCGCCAGTGCGCGGGCGGGGTCATGGGCGCCGGCCGCCAGTTGCTGCAGCACATGCGACAGCTCCACCGCCTCGTTGCGCTCACTGGCGCCCAGGTAGCCGTTGCGCGAGGACAGCGCCAGGCCGTCGTCGGCGCGCACCGTGGGGGCGCCGATGATCTCGATCGGCATCGCGAACTGGCGCACCATGCCGCGGATCACCATCAGCTGCTGGTAGTCCTTCTGGCCGAACACCGCCACCGCGGGCTGCACGCATTGGAAGAGCTTCATCACCACCGTGCACACGCCGGTGAAGAAGCCGGGGCGGAACTCGCCTTCCAGGATGTCGGCCAGCGCCGGCGGTGGAGCCACCTTGTAGGCCTGGGGCTCGGGGTAGAGCTCGCGCTCGGAGGGCGCGAAGACGATGTCGCAGCCCTCGGGCGCCAGCAGCGCGCAGTCGCGCTCCAGCGTGCGGGGGTACTGGTCGAAGTCCTCGTGCGGCAGGAACTGCAGGCGGTTGACGAAGATGCTCGCCACCACCGGGCCGCCGTGGCGCTTCGCCTCGCGCACCAGCGACAGGTGACCCGCGTGCAGGTTGCCCATCGTGGGGACGAAGGCGGTGCGTGCGTGGCCCGCCAGCGCCTCGCGCAGTTCAGCCAGGGTGTGAATGACGCGCATGGGGATCAGAAGCCGTGGATCGATTCGTCGGGGAAGCGCAGCGCCTTGACGTCGTCGACGTAGGTGCGCACCGCATCGCGGATGCCCAGGCCCACCTCGCTGCCGGGCACATGGGTGAAGTCACGCACGAAACGCGGGCGCTTGCCGGGCGTGATGCCCAGCAGGTCGTGCAGCACCAGCACCTGGCCGCTGGTGCTGGCCCCGGCGCCAATGCCGATCGTCAGCAGGCCTGGGTTGTCCTCGGTGATCTGGCGGCCCACGCTGGAGGGCACCAGCTCCAGCACCAGCATCGCGGCGCCGGCCTCGGCCATGGCCTTGGCGTCGGCGCGCAGCACGGCGGCACCGGCGTCGTCGCGGCCCTGCACCCGGAAACCGCCCAGCGCATGCACGCGCTGCGGCGTCAGGCCCAGGTGGGCGCAAACCGGGATGCCGCGCTCGGTGAGGAAACGCACGGTGTCGACCAGCACGCCGCCGCCCTCGAGCTTGACCATCTGCGCCCCGGCACGCATCAGCTTCACCGCCGAGTCGAAGGCCTGCTCGGGCGAGCGCTCATAGGCGCCAAAGGGCAGGTCGGCCACCAGCCAGGCGCTGCGCTTGCCGCGCGCCACGCAGCGGGTGTGGTATTCCATGTCGACCAGGGCCACCGGCACGGTGCTGGTGTCGCCCTGGATCACGTTGCCCAGCGAATCGCCAACCAGCAGGATCTCGACGCCAGCGTCTTCCAGCACGCGCGCGAAGGTGGCGTCGTAGCAGGTCAGCATCGTGAGCTTCTCGCCACGCGCGGCCAGGTCGCGCAGGCGCGGCAGGCTCATCGCTTGACGCGCCGCAGGGGCGGTGGATTCGGCAGGGTGAACACTCATCGTCAGCTCCCTCGGGTCAGGGCAGGATGTTCGGGCAGGCAGCGCGTGCTGCGCCGCAGCACGGCGCGCATTCTGCCCTTAATGCCGAGCGGACCCAATCCGAGCGGCCAATCCCTGCACAACGAACGAGGAGCATGCACCCGTGAGCGACACGATCAAGTACCTGCTGAGCGAAGAGCAGATGCCCAAGGACTGGTACAACCTGGCGGCCGACCTGCCGGTGCCGCTGCCCGCGGTGCTGCACCCCGGCACGCTGCAGCCAGTGGGCCCGGATGACCTGGCGCCGCTGTTCCCGATGGCGCTGATCGGCCAGGAGGTGTCCACCGAGCGCTACATCGAGATCCCCGAGCCGGTACGCCAGGTCTTCCGCCAGTGGCGCCCCAGCCCGCTGCACCGCGCGCGCCGCCTGGAGGAGGCGCTGGGCACGCCGGCCAGGATCTACTACAAGTACGAGGGCGTCAGCCCCGCCGGCTCGCACAAGCCCAACACCGCGATTCCGCAGGCCTGGTACAACCAGCAGGCCGGCATCCGCAAGCTGACCACCGAGACCGGCGCCGGCCAGTGGGGCACCTCGCTGTCCTTTGCCGGCGCGCTGTTCGGCATCGAGGTGCAGGTCTTCCAGGTGCGCGTGTCGTACAACCAGAAGCCCTACCGCCGCGCGGTGATGGAGACCTACGGCGCCACCTGCGTGGCCTCGCCGTCCGAGCTCACCCAGTCGGGCCGCGCCATCCTGGCGCAGCGCCCTGATCATCCGGGCAGCCTGGGCATCGCCATCTCCGAGGCGGTGGAGCTGGCCGCGCAGCGCGAGGACACCAAGTACGCGCTGGGCTCGGTGCTCAACCATGTGCTGCTGCACCAGACCATCATCGGCCAGGAGGCGATCGCCCAGCTGGCCATGGCTGGCGACGACCCCGACGTGGTGGTGGGCTGCACCGGCGGCGGCAGCAACTTCGCCGGCATCGCCTTCCCCTTCATCGGCCTGCAACTGCGGGGCGGGCGCAAGCGCCGCATCGTTGCAGTGGAGCCCGCCGCCTGCCCCAGCCTGACACGCGGCAAGTACGCCTACGACTTCGGCGACACCGCCCACCTGACGCCGCTGACCAAGATGCACACGCTGGGCAGCACCTTCACGCCGCCGGGCTTCCATGCCGGCGGCCTGCGCTACCACGGCATGGCGCCGATGGTCTCGCACTGCAAGGAGCTGGGCCTGATCGAGGCGGTGGCCTACCACCAGAAGGCCTGCTTCGAGGCGGGCGTCACCTTCGCGCGCGCCGAGGGCATCGTGCCGGCCCCCGAGGCCAACCACGCCGTCAAGGGCGCGATCGAAGAGGCGCTGCGCTGCAAGCGCGAGGGCAAGTCCGAGGTGATCCTGTTCAACCTGTGCGGCCACGGCCACTTTGACATGGCGGCCTACTCCGACTACTTCAGCGGCAAGCTGGTGGACCAGGACTACGACGCGGCCGAACTGGCGATGGCGCTGTCCGGCCTGCCCAGCGTGCCGGCCTGAACGGCGCTGACAGCGCGTTGACAACGCGGGGGGTTATCCTCGGCGCATTCCCTGCACTGAGAGGCCCCCCGCGATGTCCGATCCCACCGCCCGCATCCCCGCCACCCTGATTGCCGGCGACGGCATCGGGCCCGAGATCATGGAGGCCACGCTCGCCGCGCTCGATGCGCTGGGTGCGCCCTTCGACTGGGACGCGCAGACCGCCGGCCTGGGAGGTGTGCAGGCCTGCAACGACCCGCTGCCGCCAGCCACGCTGGACAGCATCCGCCGCACCCGGCTGGCCCTGAAGGGCCCGCTGGAGACGCCGGTGGGCGGCGGCTACCGCTCGTCCAACGTGCGCCTGCGCGAGGAGTTCAAGCTCTTCGCCAACCTGCGCCCGGCGCTGACCGTCATCCCCGGCGGCCGCTTCGACAAGATCGACCTGGTCGTGGTGCGCGAAAACCTCGAGGGCCTGTACATCGGCCACGAGCACTACGTGCAGATCGACGGCGACCCGCACGCGGTGGCCATGGCCACCGGCATCAACACCCGCGCCGGTTGCCGTCGCATCCTGGAGTACGCGTTCGAACACGCGATCGCCACCGGCCGCAAGAAGATCACGCTGGTGCACAAGGCCAACATCATGAAGGCGCTGACCGGCATCTTCAAGGAGACCGGCGAGCAGCTCTACGAGGAGAAGTACAAGGGCCGCATCGCCTTCGACACCGTGATCGTCGATGCCTGCGCGATGAAGCTGGTGCTCAACCCCTGGCAGTTCGACGTGATCGTCACCACCAACCTGTTCGGCGACATCCTCTCCGACCTGGTGGCGGGCCTGGTGGGCGGCCTGGGCATGGCGCCGGGCGCCAACATCGGCGCCGACGCGGCCATCTTTGAGGCGGTGCACGGCAGCGCGCCGGACATTGCCGGCCAGGGCATCGCCAACCCGGTGGCGCTGATGCTGGCCGCGGCGATGATGCTGGAGCACGTGGGCCACCTCGACAAGGCCCGGCGCCTGCGCCAGGCGATTGATGCCACGCTGAACATCGACAAGGTGCGCACCGGCGACCTGGGCGGCAAGGCCGGCACCGCGGCCTTCACCCAGGCCCTGGTGGCGCGCATCCGCGGCGCCTGAACGCCGACAGCGGCGGTGCCCTCAGGCGCTGCCGTGCTTGGTTTCGAAGCGGATGCCGATCTCTTGCAGCAGCGGGGTGGGCAGCACGCCGCCCGCGCAGACGATCACGGCCTGGTTGTCCAGTGCCCGGGTCTGGCCGTCGGCGCGGCGCAGCAGCACCTGATCGGGCGTGATGCGCTCCACCTGTGAGGCCAGCAGCACCTCAAGGCGGCCGGCCTGCTGCAGCGCCGCCAGCGTGTCGCGGTTCTTGGCCTTGACGCGTGAGAAGGCCTCACCCCGGTAGCTCAGCGTCACCTGGGTGCCGGCCTCGCCGGCCAGCGCGATCGCCGCCTCCAGCGCGCTGTCGCCGCCGCCCACCACCAGCACCGCCTGGCCGGCGTACTGCACCGGGTCGATCAGCCGGTAGGCCACCTTGGGCAGGTCCTCGCCCGGCACCTCCAGCGTGCGCGGCGTGCCGCGCCGGCCGATCGCCAGCAGCACGCTGCGGGCGCGCCAGGCGCGGCTGCCGGTCTGCACCTCGAAGCCGCCGTCGTCCAGCGCCCGCACGCTGGTCATGCGCTGGCCGTAGTGGATCGGCAACTGGTGCTTCAGCGTCACGCCATGCCAGAAGGCCAGCAGGTCCTCCTTGCTGATCTCGTTCATGCGCACCAGTCCGACCAGGGACAGTGTCACCGGTGCCGTCATCGCCACCTTCTGGCGCGGGTAGTGAAAGATCGAGCCACCCAGCGAGCTCTCCTGCTCCAGGATCGCGAAGCGGTGGCCGCGTTCCAGCGCCGCCAGGCCGGCGCTGAGGCCCGCCGGGCCCGCACCGACGATCAACACGTCCAGCTCGTCGGCGTCCACCGCCCGAGGCCGGCCGCGGGCGATGGCCTCCATCGCCTGGCGGCCCTGCTCGGCGGCCTTGCGGATCAGGCCCATGCCGCCCAGCTCGCCAGCGATGAAGATGCCCGGCACATTGGTCTGGAAGTCGGGCTGCAGCAGAGGGATGTCGACGCCGCGCCGCGCGGTGCCGAAGACCAGGCTGATCGCATCAAAGGGGCAGGCTGCGTGGCAGGCGCCGTGGCCGATGCAGGCCGAGGCGTTGATCAGCACCGCCTTGCCGCCGACGATGCCCAGCGCCCCCTCGGGGCAGTTACGCACGCAGGTGCCCGAGCCGATGCAGCGCGCCGGATCCACCACCGGGTGCAGCGTGGCCGGCTCATTTAGGCCAGCCGCAATGCTCTGCGCATGCGCCTGCGCGTCCAGGCGCTGGCGGCGCCGTCGCCAGCCCAGGTGCGCGGCCACGGCCAGCAACAGCACCGCCAGGTAGGGGGCGATCAGACTCAGACCCATGGCGGTGCCTCGGGGCTCAGCGCACCTCGCGCTCGATGACGATGCGCAGCCCGCTGGCGCCGGGCGCCACGCTCGCGCTCAGGCCTTCCAGGTCACCGGGCTGCGGCATGGCCTGACCGGACTTGGACACGCGCGCCCCCACCACCACCGCAGGCGCGCCCGACAGCCGCGCGGCGGGGCTCATGGCCATCGAGTCGTCCAGCGTGAAGTCGGCCGGCAGGTCGCGCACGCGCTTTTTCAGGATGGCCAGCGGCATGCGCGAGCCTTCGGCCGGGCGGGCGAAGATGAAGACCGTGTCGTCCGGCGCCGCCTTGGCGGCCAGCGTGGCTGACAGCTCCACCCGGCCGCTGACCGAGGCGCGCGCCGCCACCGCGGCGGGCGTGGCCTGCGCCGCGGTGGTGGCGACTGCCGGCAGACCGGCGGCCTGGCGGGCTTCGCCCAGGGCGCTTTGCAGCTGCTTGACCAGGTCGGAATCCGGCGGACCCACCTTGACGGCGCGCTCCCAGTGCCGCACCGCGGTCTTGGCGTCACCGGTCTCGAAGGCCAGCGTGCCGGCCAGCGCCAGCGCCTTCAGGTTGTCGGGCTCGGCCTTCAAGGCGGCGGCGATCAGCTGGGTGGGCTCGCCCTGGAAGCTGCGGCCATTGACCATGGCCAGCGCGTCGGCCAGGTCGGCCAGCGCCTGGCCATTGGCGGGCTGCAGCGCCAGCACCTTGCGGTAGGCCGGCACGGCCTCGGAGAAACGGCCCAGCACCGAGTACGAGCGGCCCAGCATCAGCCAGCCTTCGGCGTCCTCCGGCTTGGCCTTCAGGCGCTCGGTCAGCGAAGCGAGCATGCCCTCGATCTGCTGCGTGCCCATGGCGTGCGGCGCCTGGCCCGGCGCGGCACCGGTCTCGGCCGGGGCCGCCGCGGGGCTGCCCGGCTGGACCGACCAGCCTGGCAGGTTGCCGCGCCAGGCGTACAGCGCAGCGCCGAAGAGCAGCACGAAGCCGGCCATGGCGAGCATGGTCTGGCGGCTGACGCGGGGCGCGGCCGCGGGCGCCGGCTGGGGCGCTGCGCTGGGAGCGCTGGCCGGGCTGGCCATCACGGCGTCCACCAGGCGGCGCTCCAGTTCAGCGCGGGCGCTGGCGGCGGCGTCGGGCGACAGGGCGCCGCTGGTGGCCAGGGCGTCAAGTTGCCGCAACTGGTCTTTCAGCGCGGCGATGGCATCAGTGGTCATGATCGGGGAGCGTTGTTCAGGCCCTCGTCGGGCGTCTCGGGGTCGAAGGCCTCGTCGGGCAGGCGGGCGCGGCGGCGCAGCAGCCAGCCCAGGCCCAGCAGGGCGCCCAGGCTCAGCAGCGCCGGCCCGCCCCACAGCAGCGCGGTGCGGGCGTTGAAAGGCGGCTTGTAGAGCACGAAGTCGCCGTAGCGGTCGGTCATGAAGGCGCGCACCTGCTCATCGGTCTTGCCGGCGGCCAACTGCTCGCGGATCTGCTGGCGCAGGTCCACCGCCAGGCCGGCGTGCGAGTCGGCCACGGTCTGGTTCTGGCAGACCAGGCAGCGCAGCTCGGTGGCGATGGCCATCATGCGGGCCTCAAGGGCCGGGTCATCGGCCACCGAGCGGGCTTCACCCGCCCAGGTGTTCAGGGCGGCGGCCAGCAGCGCGCTGGCGATGAGCAGTCGTCTAGCCATTGAGTTGCTTCAGCAGGGGTTCGATCTTGTCGCGCAGCACCTCGGGGGTGACCGGGCCGATGTGCTTCATGCGCACCACGCCCTGGGCGTCGATGACGAAGGTCTCGGGCACGCCGTAGACGCCGTAGTCCAGGCCGATGCGGCCGTCGGGGTCGAAGATCGAGGTGGTGTAGGGGTTGCCCAGCTGGCGCAGCCACTGCAGGCCGTCGGTGCGCTGGTCCTTGTAGTTCAGGCCGATCAGCTGGACCGTCTGGCCCGGGCGGCGCGACCACGCGACCAGCACCGGGTGCTCGTCGCGGCAGGCGCCGCACCAACTGGCCCAGACGTTGAGCACCCAGGGGCGGCCCAGCAGGTCCTCGCGGGAGATGCGCTGCTGCGCGTCGGCCAGCGTGGGCGCCGCGAACGGCGGGGCCGACTTGCCGACCAGCGGTGAGGGCACCTCACGCGGATCACGCGACAGGCCGACGAACAGGAAACCAGCCAGCACCAGGAACAGCGCCAGCGGGATCAGCAGCTTGTTCATGCCGGAGCTCCTTGCGCCACGGTGGCGGCGCGGCGGGTGCTGCGGTAGCGGCGGTCACTCACCGCCAGTGCGCCGCCCAGCGACATCAGCACGCAGCCCAGCCAGATCCAGGTGATCATCGGCTTGTGCTGCACGCGCAGCGTCCAGGCGCCATCGGGCAGGGCTTCGCCCATCGAGACATACAGGTCGCGGGCGAGGTTGGTGTCGATCGCGGCCTCGGTCATCGGGTTGCTCTGCACGCGGTAGACGCGCTTTTGCGGCGTCAGCGTGGCCACCACCGCACCGTTGCGGGTGACCTCGACCGTGCCCTGCACCGCGCGGTAGTTGGGGCCGGGTACCTCGTCCAGCGACTTCAGCGTGAACTGGTAGCCACCGACCTGGGTGCTGTCGCCGGGCATCATGCGCACGTCGCGCTCGGTCTCGTGGGTGCGCACCACCGTCACGCCCAGGATGAAGGCCGCCACGCCCAGGTGGGCCAGCAGCATGCCGCCCTGCGCGCGGCCGATCTGCCGCAGCGCCTGCATCGCCCGGCCGGCGCGGGCGGCCGGCAGCAGTCGCTCAGCCAGGTCGGTCAGCACGCCGGCAGCGACCCAGTAGGCCATCAGGTATCCCAGCACCGAGCCGAACGAGGCGCGGCCGGCCAGCACCGCCGTGGCGGCGGCGGCCAGCACCGTGACCAGGGCCGCCCAGCGCACGCGGCGCGCCAGCGAGGGGATCTCGTCGCCCTTCCAGCGCGCCAGCGGGCCCACGCCCAGCAGGAAGATCATCGGCGCCATCAGGCCGGTGAAGACCTGGTCGAAGTAGGGCGGGCCGACCGAGATCTTGCCCAGGCCCATCGCATCCAGGAACAAGGGGTAGAGCGTGCCCAGCAGCACCGCGCCACAGGCGGCGGCGAACAGCATGTTGTTGGCCAGCAGCGCGGCCTCCTTGGACACGGCGGCAAAGCGCTGGCCCAGGCCCACCTGGCTGGCGCGCCAAGCGTAGAGTAGCAGCGAGGCGCCCACCACGATCACCAGGAAGGCCAGGATGAACAGGCCGCGGCGCGGGTCGGTGGCAAAGGCATGCACGCTGGACAGCACGCCCGAGCGGACCAGGAAGGTGCCCAGCAGCGACAGCGAGAACGCGACGATGGCCAGCAGCACCGTCCAGGCCTTGAAGCTGCCGCGCTTCTCGGTCACCGCCAGCGAGTGGATCAGCGCCGTGCCCAGCAGCCAGGGCATGAAGGAGGCGTTCTCCACCGGGTCCCAGAACCACCAGCCGCCCCAGCCCAGCTCATAGTAGGCCCAGGCGCTGCCCAGCGCGATGCCCAGGGTCAGGAAGATCCAGGCCGCCACCGTCCAGGGGCGCGACCAGCGCGCCCAGGTGGCGTCCAGATGGCCGCCGATCAGCGCCGCGATGGCAAACGCATAGGCCACCGAGAAACCCACGTAGCCCATGTAGAGCATCGGCGGGTGGAACACCATGCCCGGGTCCTGCAGCAGCGGGTTCAGGTCGCGGCCATCGGGCGCCGCCGGGATCAGGCGATCAAAGGGGTTGGAGGTGAACAGCGTGAAGGCCAGAAAGCCCACGCCGATCCAGCCCATCACCGCCAGCACCCGCGCCACCACCGGCTCGGGCAGCGCGCGCGAAAAGGCGGCCACCGCCAGTGACCACACCGACAGCATGCCCACCCACAGCAGCAGCGAGCCCTCGTGGCCGCCCCAGACGCCGGCCAGCCGGTAGGCCAGCGGCAGGGCCGAGTTGGAGTTGGTGGCCACGTACAGCACCGAGAAGTCGTGCCGCACGAACGACGCCGCCAGACAGCCCAGCGCGATGAACACCAGCAGCGCCTGCCAGGCCGCCAGTGGACGGCCCAGGGCCATCCAGTCGGCGCGGCCGCGCTGCGCGCCCATCAGCGGCATCACGCCTTGCAGCAGGGCCACGCCCAGCGCCAGGATCAGGGCCAGGTGGCCGAGTTCAGGGATCACTTCGCGCCTCCTTGGGGCACCACCAGCGTCTCGCTGGGGGGCGGCGCTTGGCCGGCCTTCTTCAGGGCTTCAGCCGCCTCGGGCGGCATGTAGTTCTCATCGTGCTTGGCCAGCACTTCCTTGGCCATGAAGCCGCCGTCCGGGCCCAGCGTGCCCTGCGCGACCACACCCTTGCCCTCCTTGAAGAGGTCGGGCAGCGTGCCGTCGAAGCGCACCGGCACCTCGCGCACCGTGTCGGTGACGACGAACTGGGCGGTGATGCCCTCGCGGCTGACGCTGCCGGTCTTGACCAGGCCGCCCAGGCGGAAAGTGCGCTCCTTCGGGGCCTCGCCGGCGGCGATCTGGCTGGGGGTGTAGAAAAACACCATGTTGCTGCGGAAGGCATTGAGCACCAGCGCGGCAATGCCCGCCAGTGCCAGCAGCACCACGCCAATGATCGTGAATCGCTTCTGGCGCGGCGTCATGCGTCGGCCCCTTCGCGCGCGGCGGCCCGGGCGCGCGCCAGGCGGCGCCGCGAGGTGATCGCATCCACCGCCATCACCAGCACGGTGAAGGCATAGGCGCCCCAGACAAAGCGGCCATGACCGCCCATCGCCAGGAAGGCGTCCAGTGAGTCCCACTGCATTCTCAGGATTCCTCGGTGTGTCGGTAGCGCTGGGCCACCCAGTCGGATTCGGATTCAAGCTCCAGCACCAGCGCGCGGGCGCGGCTGAAGATCACGGCAAAGGCAAAGGCCCAGAAGGCGATCGTCATCAGGCCCATGGCCTGCAGCATCGTCTGCGCCATCTTGGGGGCCGCCGTCATGCTGATGGAGGCGCCCTGGTGCAGCGTGTTCCACCAGCGTACCGAAAAATAGATGATCGGCACATTAAGAGCCCCTACCAGCGACAGCAGCGCGCCGGCCTGGGCCGAGCGGCGCGGGTCGTCGATGGCCTCGACCAGGGCGATGTAGCCCAGGTAGAGCAGCAGCAGGATCAGCTCCGAGGTCAGCCGCGCATCCCACACCCACCAGGTGCCCCAGGTGGGCTGGCCCCACAGCGCGCCGGTGACCAATGCCACCGCGGTGAACATTGCGCCGGTGGGCGCGATGGCGCGCGCCAGCGTGCTGCCCATGCGGGCGTTCAGGCCCCAGCCCAGCGCGCTCCAGAAGGCAATGGCCAGGTACAGCAGCATGCTCATCCAGGCGGCGGGGACGTGGATGAAGATGATGCGGTAGGCCTCGCCCTGCTGGAAATCGGTGGGGGCGACGAAGAAGCCCATCCACAGCCCGGCCAGGCCGGTGAGCAGGGCCACCGCCCAGCACCAGGGGGTGGCGGCGGCGGCCAGCGCGTCGAAGCGCGACGGGGCGGCAAAGGTGGTCCAGCGCAGGCGAGCGTTCATGGGGTCATTCAACAGCAATGCGCAAGGCAGCGGCGGCGGCCGGCGGCGCCACCAGGGTGGTCAGGATCAGCAGCGCGCCCAGCAGCGACAGCGGCGCCTGCGCCGACTCGCCATGCTGCGCCGCCACCACCGCGCCACTGCCGAAGATCAGCGCCGGCACTGCCAGCGGCAGCACCAGCAGGAAGACCAGCGTGGCGCCGTTGCGCAGGCCCAGCGTCAGCGCGCCGCCCAGCGCGCCCAGCAGGCTCAGCACCGGCGTGCCCAGCAGCAGCGCCAGCGCCAGCATGCCCGAGGTGGCAGCGTCCAGGTTGAACAGCAGCCCGGCCAGCGGCGACAGCAGCACCAGCGGCGCGCCACCCTGCAGCCAGTGCGCCAGCACGCGCACGGCGACCAGGCCGGGCAGCCAGTGGCGGCCGATCAGCATCTGCTCAAGGGTGCCATCCTGCCAGTCGCCGCTGAACAGCGTGCCCACCGACAGCATCATCGCCAGCAGCGCACACACCCACACCACGCCCGGCGCGATGCGCGCCAGCAGCGTGGCATCGGCGCCCACGCCCAGCGGGAACAGCGCCAGCGCGGCGATGAAGAAGGCCAGCGGCAGCAGCCACTGCCCGGGCGAACGGGCGGCCAGCAGCAGGTCGCGGCGCAGCAGATCGATCATGGCGCAGCGACCGCGGACAGGTCCAGGGTGTCCAGACCGGGCAGGTGCACGGCCTGGTGGCTGGTCAGCACCAGCGCACCGCCGGCTGCACGGTGGGCCTGCAGCACCTCGTCAAGCAGGGCGCAGGCCTGGCGGTCCAGCGCGTCATAGGGCTCGTCGAGCAGCCACACCCGCGCCTCGCCCAGCCACAGGCGCGCCAGCGCCAGCTTGCGCCGCTGGCCCTGCGAGAGCTTGCGCACCGGGAAGTCCATGCGCCGGCCCAGGCCGACGCGCTCGAGCACGGCGCGCAGCCGCGTGTCGTCGGGCACCGGCCCATGCAGGCTGCACAGGAAGCGCAGCGCCTCGCCCACGGTCAACTCGTCCTTCAGCGCGTTGGTGTGGCCCAGGTAGGCCACCGGTGCGTGGCGATCGATGCGGCCTGCCGCCGCCGGCGCCAGCCCGGCCAGCAGGCGCAGCAGGCTGGTCTTGCCGCTGCCATTGGCGCCCTGGAGCCACAGCGCCTGGCCGGCGCGCAGCTGCAGGCCCAGGCCGCTGAAGACGCGCCGGCCGCCGCGGCGGCAGCCGAGGTCGGTGGCGGTCAGCAGGTCTGCATCGTCAGAGGTCAAGCCGGTAACCCAGGTAATAGAACACGCGCGTGGAGTTGTCGTTGAGCGTCGGGCTGGTGGTCTTGCTGGATTCGGCGCTGACCTCGCCCTCGATGACCCATTTCTCGCCGCCGCGCCAGGCCAGGCGCAGGCCCGGGCTCCAGCGCAGGGTCTTCACGCTGCCGGTGCCATTGTCACCGTAGACGCGCAGCGACGGTTCCAGCTGCAGCCTGGCCGTGGGCGCCGACATGTTGTTGTAGCTGAGTTGCCAGCCGTTGTGGCCCGGCTGCTTGAACAGCGTCAGGCTGGCCACGTGGGTGTCGCGCTCGGAGTAGAGGTTGGTGCCGATCAGCTGCAGGCTGCCGGACCAGATGTTGCCCGAGGCCGGGCTGCCGGGGTAGTTGATCGAGGGCACCGGCGCGATCGCGCCGACGCTGGTCAGGCGGATGTCGGCGCCCACCTGCCACTGCGGCGTGACCGGGTGCGTGACGCCGACCAGCCCCTGTTTGGAGTAGGCGGTGGTGGCCGCCACCGACTGGCGCAGATCGCTCAGGCTGCGGTAGGCCAGCAGGTCGGACAGACGGCGCGGCAGAGCCCGGTTCGGATCGGCGAAGAACAGCGCATTGCCCAGCATCAGCAGCGGCACGGCGCGGTAGTCGGCCAGCACGTTCACTGTGGTGCCGCCCGACAGCGTGGTCGTGCCCTGCAGCGAGGCCACGTTGGTGCCGCGCAGCGTCAGGTCGTACTCGTACTGGCTGAAGACCGAGGTCGAGCCTTCGAACCAGCGCATGTCCAGGCCCAGGGCCTGGCGATCGACCTGGCCGTCGATCTGCTGCTGCATCAGGTAGAGGCTGGCGCCCAGGTTCTCGGTCAGCGCCTCGGCGTCCAGCGAGAGACCGCCGAAGTAGCGACGGGTGTCGAGCAGCTCATCGGTGGGCTGGCCGGCCACCGCGCCGATCTTCCACTTGGGCTTGAAGGTCCAGCTGCCCTGGACACCGTCGAAGCGGCCCAGGACGCCGCCGCCCAGGCCGCTCTGCCGGCCCACGCGGGCCTGCAGGCCGGGGCCGGTCTCCTTCCAGTCGACATAGGCCGCGGTCAGGCGATTGCGCGAGGGCCGGCCAAGCATCATCTCGTAGGTATGGTTGTCGCGAAAAGCGGCGCGCAGGTCGCGTTCGGTGTCGCGCTGGCGCCAGTTCAGGTCGATCGAGGACGAGAGCTGCTTCTGGTCGGTGCCCGACAGCGTGGTGTCCGAGATGATCTTGGGCAACTGGCCCTCAAGCGGTGTGTCCTTCAGCACCGTCTGGGTTTGCGAGGCGCCGCCGTAGAAGTACTGCGACCACGAGCCGGTCAGCTGGCTGGTGGCGGCGCGGCGCGCGGCGTCGGTCGGCTCGGCCTGCGCCACGGTGGGGGCCGGCGCACTGCCGCCGCCCAGCTCGGCCAACAGGCTGCGCATGCGCGGCGCACCGTTGCCCGACGGGTAGAGCTGCAGGTACAGGTCGGCCTCGCGCTGCGCGCCAGCGCGGTCGCCCTTGGCCAGGCGGGCCGCGGCGATGGCCTCCTGGGCCTCCGGCGTGCGGGCGTTGGGCGGCAGGTTCAGGGCCTCGTTGAGCTGCTCGATCGCCAGGTCGGGCTCGCCGCGGGTGAGCGATTCCCGCGCCAGCCCGATCAGCTGGCCGGCCCGGGCGGTGACCTCGGCGTCGCTGGGCGTGCCGATCACCGGTGCCGGCTCGATCAGCGCCGACGGGGCGCTGCTGAGCGCTTCGCCCTGGCCTTCAAGCACCACATCGATCGAGCGGTTGTCGCGGCCGGCGCGGGCGCGCATGCGCACGCCCTTGTCGATGCGCACCACCAGCTTGCGGTTGGTCAGCTCGCGTGCCGTGCCGTCCTCGGTGACCACGACGCGCGGCAGCGCGGCGGTCTGCAGTTGGCGTCGCTCGCCGTCGATGAAGTTGGGTTGCTCGCGGCTGGTCACCACGTCGTAGTAGACCTGGAGGAGGTCGTCGGCGCCTGAGGCCACGCTGCGGCGCAGCTGCACCTGCACGGTCATGCGGATCGTCATCACCGCGTCCTTGCCTTCGCGGCGCAGCGCCAGGTCGTCGATGACCTGGGCCTGCACCGCGGACGCGGACAGGGCGATCGCGGCCGCCAGGGCCAGCGGATGGGAGCGCAGACGGGTGGGTTGGTGGTGGGTCATGGTCGGGCCTCCTCAGTCCCATTCGGTGTAGGTGCTGCCCTTGCCGCCCAGGGGCTTGTGGCAACCGGATTCGGAGCAGTCGAGCGGGGTCTTGCCCTTGGCCTCGTGGGTCAGCGACTTGCGCTCCATATTGCCCAGGTAGCTGGTGCCGCTGGCATGGCAGGCCTTGCACCAGCCGGCGCCGCCGCCCAGGCTGCCGTTGTGGTTCATGCGCATCGTTCCCCAGCTGCTGGTGCTGCTGTGGCAGGCCTTGCAGTCCATCGCTGCACCGTTGAGCAGCTGGGTCTCGGGGATGTGGTTGGTCGGCTTGGCCTGCAGGCCCTGGCTGACGTAGTTGCTGATGTGGCAGCCCTTGCAGGTCTGGCTGGCCACGGCCGAGTGGTTCATCGTCACCGAGGTGGCGAAACTGACCTGCGAGCGGTGGCAGGCATCGCACTTGGCGGTGGGCACGGTCACGGGGATATGCGTGGCCGGCTTGCCGCGGGCCGTGGTGCCGTTGTGGCAGTTGTCGCAGGTGCCCGAGCCGATCTGGTCATTGGCCGAGTGCCGGTACTGCACGTTGTTCCAGCTGGCGGTGGAGCGGTGGCAGTCCTCGCACACCGTCACACCGTTGTGGACCGGCGTGGCCGGCTTGCCCACCGCGCCCAGGTAGCTGCCGGTGTGGCAGACCGCGCACTGGGTGCTGAGGCTGTAGTACGCATGGATGCGACCAGGGTTCCAGCTGGCGTAGCCGCTCTTGTGGCAGGCGTCGCAGTTGGCCGAGGCCATCACGGCAATCTGCTGGTAGGGCACGTGGTTGGCCGGCTTGCCGTCGGCCGGCGGGTAGCGGCCGGTGTGGCAGCTTGCGCATTGCGCGGTGACCACCACCTGCGTGTGGTTCCATTTGCTGGGTTTGAAGGCCGTGACCGTGTGGCAGGCCCAGCAGTTGGTGTTTCCGACCGGGATATGGTTGGCGCCCTTGCCGGTGGCCTGGCTGCCATTGTGGCAGCCCGCGCAATTGGTGTTGGCGCCAAAGCTGCCGTGGTCAGGCTTGCCGGTGGTGGCCCAGCTGCCGGTGTTGTGGCAATCCTCGCAGCGCGTCACGCCGTTGTGCACCGGGGTGGCCGGCTTGCCCACCGCGCCCAGGTAGCTGCCGGTGTGGCAGGTCGAGCACAGCGTGCTGACGCTGAAGTACAGGTGGAAGCGACCGGGGTTCCAACTGGCGTAGCCCGCCTTGTGGCAGGCATCGCAGTTGGCGCTGGCCGAGGGCGGAACCAGTTGGTAGGGCACATGGTTGCTCGGCTTGCCTTCTGCGGGCGGATAGCCGCCGGTGTGGCAACTGGCGCACTGGGCAGTGACCACCACCTGGCTGTGGTTCCACTTGCTGGGCTTGAAGGCGGTGACCGTGTGGCAGGCGTAGCAGTTGGTCAGGCCCACCGGGATGTGCCGGGCCGGCTTGCCCGTGGCCTGGCTGCCGTTGTGGCAGCTGGCGCAATTGGTGTTGCTGCCGTAGCTGCCGTGGTCCGGCTTGCCGTTGCTGTCCCAGCTGCTGGTCTTGTGGCAGCCCTCGCACTGGGTCACGCCGACGTGGACGGGTGTGGCCGGCTTGCCTGCGGCGCCCAGGTAGCTGCCGGTGTGGCAGGTGGCGCACTGGCTGCTGACGTTGTAGTAGGCGTGGAACCTGCCCGGGTCCCAGCTGCCGTAGCCGGCCTTGTGGCAGGCGTCGCAATTGGCGCTGGCCGAGACGCTGACCTGCTGGTAGGGCACGTGGTTGCCGGGCTTGCCGTCGGCCGGCGGGTAGCGGCCGCTGTGGCAGCTGGCGCACTGCGCGGTCACCACGGTCTGGGTGTGGTTCCATTTGCTGGGCCGCCAGCTGCTGACGCCGTGGCAACTGAAGCAGTTGGACGCGCCCACCGGGATGTGGCTGGCGCCCTTGTCACTGGCGGTGCTGCCGTTGTGGCAGCTGGCGCAGTTGGTGCTGGCGCCGAAGCTGCCGTGGTCGGGCTTGCCGCTGCTGGCCCAACTGCTGGTGCTGTGGCAGCCCTCGCAGTTGCTGACGCCGTTGTGCACCGGCGTGGCGGGCTTGCCCACCGCCCCCATGTAGCTGCCGGTGTGACAGCTGCTGCACTGACTGCTGACGTTGTAGTAGGCGTGGAACTTGCCCGGGTCCCAGCTGCCGTAGCCGGCCTTGTGGCAGGCATCGCAATTGGCACTGGCCGAGACGCTGACCTTCTGGTAGGGCACGTGGTTGCCGGGCTTGCCGTCGGCCGGCGGGTAGCGGCCGCTGTGGCAGCTGGCGCACTGCGCGGTCACCACGGTCTGGGTGTGGTTCCACTTGCTGGGCTTCCAGGTGCCGGTGGTGTGGCAGCTGAAGCAATTGGTGCTGCCCACCGGGATGTGGCTGGCGCCCTTGTCACTGGCGGTGCTGCCGTTGTGGCAACTGGCGCAGTTGGTGCTGGCGCCGAAGCCCGAATGGTCGACCTTGGACACCGACCAGTTGCCGCTCGTGTGGCAGGCTTCGCAGGGCGCGGTGGTGGCGATGTGGTTGCCGGGCTTGCCCGACGCCGAGCCATAGCTGCCGCTGTGGCAGGTCGCGCACTGGCCGGTGGGATTGAAGCTGGCGTGAAAGCGCGCCCCGCTCCAGCTGGTGTAGCCGCTCTTGTGGCAGGCATCGCAGTTGGCACTGGCCGAGACGCTGACCTGCTGGTAGGGCAGGTGGTTCGATGGCCGGCCGTCGGCTGGCGGGTAGCTGCCGTTGTGGCAGCTGGCGCACTGTGCGGCGACCGGCTGCTGGGTGTGGTTCCAACGCGAGGGTTTCCAGCTGCCGGTGCCGTGGCAGCTCAGGCAGTTGGTGCTGCCGCTGGGGATGTGGTTGGCGGCCTTGCCGCTGGCCTGGCGCCCGTTGTGGCAGCTGGCGCAGTCGGTGGCCGAGGTGTAGCCGCTGTGGTCGGGCCGCGCGCCCGCCCAGGTGGCGGTGATGTGGCAGCTGTCGCAGCTGGCGGTCGTGGCCAGGTGGCCAGCGTTCTTGCCGGTGGCGGTGACGCCGTTGTGGCAGCTGGCGCAGGTGCCGGCCGCGGTGCCGGCATGGTCGAAGCGGGCGTTGTCGAAGCTGCGCGTGGTGTGGCAGCTGTCGCAGCGCTGCGTGGTCTGCACATGCTGTGTCGACTTGACGATGTTGTTGCGCGACCACTGGCTGCCGCTGGTGTGGCAGGTCGCGCAATCACGCGGCGTGCCCTTGAGCTGGCCATTGAGGTGGCAGGACTCGCAGCGCACATTGGCGTGCGCGCCCTGCAAGGCGAAGCCGGTGTTCAGGTGGTCGAAGTCCTTGCGGACGCTCTGGGCCGCCACGGGCGAGGTGGCGAGCAGCCCGGCCCACAGCAGGAGAAGGCAGAGCAGGCGGTGCAGCAAGGTCATCGAGGCACTCCCGAGGCTGGGCTGGGGGATGGGGGGGTGGGACGGCGCGCCAGCAACTCGCGCCAGCCGCTGGTCTGGTGGCAGGTTTCGCAGCGCAGGCCGAAACCGCCGTCGTGGACGTCGTCGCCGCGGTGGCAGGACTGGCAGCTGTCGCCCAAGGGCGCGGTCTTGCGCCCGGCTGGCGCGGGCGCGCGGTGGCAGGCCTCGCAGGTCAGCGGCTGGTGCTTGCCGGTCAGCGGGTAGCGGGTCTGTCGGCTGTGGTCGAACTGCGCCAGCGTCCAGTGGCGGGCGTTGTGGCAGCTCTCGCAGGCCGAGCCCTGGGCACCCTTGTGGCGGTCATCGGCGCGGTGGCAGCCCAGGCAGTCGCGCGGGGCGTCGCGGTAGCGCAGGGTCTTGTGGCAGGCGCTGCACTCGACCTTCACGTGGGCACCCAGCAGCGGGAAGCGCGACAGTTTGTGGTCGTAGGGCGCATCCTTCCAGCGGCGGTCGTTGTGGCAGCTCTCGCACTTCTGGCCCAGCTGGCTCTCGTGCTTGTCGTCCTTGCGGTGGCAGCCGATGCAGTCGCGCGGCGTGTCGCGGTAGTGCTTCAGATCCTGGTGGCAGTCGCTGCACTTGACCTTGGCGGCGGCGTGGCCGCCACGCAATGCGAAACGGGTGACCTCGTGATCGAAGCGTGGGATCTTCCAGCTGCGCTCGCCGTGGCAGGCGGCACAGGCCTCGCCCACGTTGCCAGCGTGCTTGTCGTCGTTGCGGTGGCAGCCGATGCAGGTGCGCGGCGCGTCGCGGTAGACCGGTGTGCCCTTGGGCCCCGGCTTGTGGCAGGCCTCGCATTTGGCGTCGGCGTGCTTGCCCAGCAGTGGGAAGCGCGCGCGGTCATGGTCGAAGCGGCCGGTCTGCTTCCAGTCGCTCTCCTGGTGGCAGGCCGCGCACTCGGTGCCCAGGCTGCCTTGGTGCTTGTCGTCCTTGCGGTGACAGGCCAGGCAGTCACTGGGGGTCTTGTCGCGGTACAGCGTGCCGGTGTGGCAGCTGTCGCAGCGGACCGCGCGGTGCTTGCCGCGCAGCGGGTAGCGCGTTTCGGTGTCGTGGTTGAAGTCGATGGTCTTCCAGGACTTCTCGCCGTGGCAGGACTCGCACTTCTCGCTGTAGCGGCCCTTGTGCTTGTCGTCGGCCTTGTGACAGCCCACGCAGGTGGTGGGCACGCCGGCGTACTTGACGGTCTTTCCACTGGTGGGGTGGCAGTCGGCGCAGGCCACGTCGGCGTGCTTGCCCTTGAGCGCGAACGAGGTGGTCGCGTGGTCGAAGCGGGCTTCCTTCCAGGTTTTCTCGGTGTGGCAGTCGGCACACTTGGCGCCCAGCGAGCCCTTGTGCACATCGTCCTTGCGGTGGCAGGCATTGCAGTCCTGCGGCGCCTCGGCCCAACGCTTGCCCGGCAGGTGGCACTTGGCGCACTCGACTTTGGCGTGCGCCTGGCGCAGCACCCAGTCGGTTTCGCGGTGGTCGAAGGCCTGGGTGTCAAGCTGCACGATGCGCGCCTCGCGGCCTTTGTGGTCGGTGTGGCAGCTGCGGCAGGCCTGCGGCTTCTGGCGGCCGTGAAAGCCGCTCTTGTGCCGCAGGTCCTGGCCGATCGGCTTGTGGCAGTCGGCGCACAGCCGGTCTTGCGCCGCGCGGTCGAAGCGCACGTGGCAGCTGGCGCAGTCGTCCTGCCACTTGGCGTGCGCCTGGTTGAGCACGCCCGGCGACAGCGCCGATTCCAGCGACTGCGCCGCTGCCGGCGCCAGCAGCGCCAGCCACAGCGTGGCCAGGCTGGCGAGCAGGCGCCACAGCCGCAGGGTGGGACGAGACAGGCATCGCAGCATCCGGCGTCAGTAGGCGTGCACGGCGAGCACGTGCACCAGCGCGCAGATCACCATCAGGTAGACAAAGGGCAGGTGCAGCACATGCCACAGCGAGAACAAGCGCTCCCACGACGCGAAGTGCGCCACCCGCAGCACCGCCGCCAGGTGGCGCGCCGACAGCCCGCGCCACTCCTGGCGCAGCGTGCGCAGGGCGCGGGTGCGGCCCTGCTCGCGCTCGGCCTGGCGGCAGTGGCGGTCGATCTCGCGCCGGGCCGCGCGCAGCACGCTGCGCGAGCGCCACCACAGGCGCAGCATCGGCCAGGGCGAGGCGCCGGTGTGGCGGCGTGGGTTGTCCTCCAGTGCATGCTCGAAGTCCAGCAGGCGCTTGGCGGCCGCGGGCGGGAAGCTGCCGGCGTGTTCCAGCGCCTGGTGGCTGGTCTGTACCGACTGGCGCAGCTCGGCCAGCTCGGTGCGGCGCTGCGTCAGGCCGTGGTGGACCTGCACGTACAGGTAGCGGCCAACGATGCCGCTGCCCGCCACCACCAGCATTGACAGCAGCGCCACGGCGGCGTTGAGCGAGCCGATGCGGAAGTTGCAGTGCACCAGCACCAACCAGGGCCCCGCCAGGCCCAGCAGCATATGGGCGATGAACCAGGCCCGGGTGTTGCCCCAGCCGCGCATCCAGCGCACGCGCTTGCGCATCGGATACAGGAACAGCGCCAGCATCGCCAGCCCGCCGGCCACGCCGATCCAGTAGCCAGCGTCCGAGCCGGCTTCCAGATCGGCCCAGCGGCCGACCTGCCAGGCGCTGACCACGCCCAGGAGCACGCCGCCGACCACGGTCAGGCCGTGGCGCCAGGGCGTGGATTCGGTGCGGCGGAGGGTGGTGGTGTTCACGGTGGCCGGTAACAATGTGCGATCTGCACATTTATTCTAAGGGATTCCGGGCCCCGTGCGGGACCGGTGTGGTGTCCAACCGTGTGCAAGCGCGCAGGCCTGCACATTCGAGCGGTCCCAGCCGGGATGCTGGCGGAGCAGGCTGACGGCCGTCTTAGCGGGTCTTGGCTCCGGCCGCGCCCACCCAGGGCACCGTTGGATACCATTCCGGCATGACCAGCGTCCCGCCCGCCCCGCGCCCGCCCAAGATCCCTGAATCGGTGCTGGTGGTGATCCACACCCCCGATCTGCAAGTGCTGCTGCTGGAGCGCGCCGATGCGCCCGGCTACTGGCAAAGCGTGACCGGCTCGAAGGACAGCGCCGACGAAGCGCTGGCCGAGACCTGCTGCCGCGAGGTCGAGGAGGAGACCGGGCTGCTGGCCGCGCCGGGGCAGTTCCACGACTGGGAGCTGTCCAACGTCTACGAGATTTACCCCCGCTGGCGCCACCGCTATGCGCCGGGCGTGACGCACAACACCGAGCATGTCTTCGGCCTGTGCCTGCCGACGCCGCAACCGGTGCGCCTGGCGCCGCGCGAACACACCGCCCAGGTCTGGCTGCCGTGGCGAGAGGCAGCGGACCGCTGTTTCTCGCCCTCCAACGCCGAGGCCATCCTGCAGTTGCCTGCGCGGACCGGGGGTGGGCGCTGATGCGCGCTTCGGCCTTCGGGCATACCAGCACCCACGGCAGCGGTGTGCTGCGGGTGGCCACCTACAACATCCACAAGGGCGTGCGCGGTCTGGGGCCGCGCAAGCGGCTGGAGATCCATAACCTGGGCCTGGGCATCGAGGCGCTGGATGCCGACGTCGTCTGCCTGCAGGAGGTGCGGCTGTTCCACCACCGCGATGCCCGACGTTTCGACCAGACCTGGCTGGGCTGGCCCGAGGAAGGCCAGGCCGAGTTCCTGGCTCCGGAGGGCTATGCCTCGGCCTACCGCACCAATGCCATCACCCGCGACGGCGAGCATGGCAATGCGCTGCTGTCGCGCTGGCCATTGGGCGAGGTGGGGCACCACGATGTGTCGGACCACCGCTTCGAACAGCGTGGTCTGCTGCATGTACCGGTGCTGTGGCAGCAGCTGCGGGTGCATGTGGTGGTGGCGCATTTCGGCCTGATCCACGCCAGCCGGGTGCGTCAGGTGCACCGCCTGGCCGAGTACCTGGCCGCCGAGGTGCCGCCCGATGAGCCGCTGCTGGTGGCTGGCGACTTCAACGACTGGGGCGAGCGCCTGGACGTGCCGATGCGCGAGCGCTGCGGCCTGCAGCGTGCCCGCGCGCCGGCTGGGGCGATCGATCAGCGCCTGACCTTTCCGTCGCGGGTGCCGGTGTTCGCGCTGGACCGGATCTACCTGCGCGGTCTGCGCTGCCTGAACACCATGGTGCCGCGCGGCACCGCCTGGGCGCGCATGTCCGACCACCTGCCGCTGCTGGCAGACCTGGAGCCCATCTGAGCCGGCCCCCCGCACCGACCGACAGCGCGCAGGGCGCCGCCGCGGGAACCGCCTGGTACTGGCATGCCCAGCCGGTGTTCCTGGGCGGCAACGAGGTGAGGCTGCTGCAGGGCGGCGACGCGCTGTTTCCGGCGATGGAAGCAGCGATCGCGCAGGCCCGCCACGAGGTCTGGTTGGCCACCTACATCTTCCATCACGATCCCCGCGCCGAGCGCATGGCCGCAACGCTGGCTGCCGCCGCGGCGCGCGGCGTGCGGGTGCGGGTGGTGGTGGACGGCTTCGGCTCGCACGCCAGCCTGGCCCGGCTGCAGCAGTGGATGGTGCCGCAGGGCGTGGCGCTGGCGGTGTTCCGGCCGCTGGAGCGCTGGTGGAACTGGCTGCAGCCCGGGCAGTTGCGCCGGCTGCACCAGAAGCTGTGCGTGGTCGACGGCACGGTGGGATTCGTCGGCGGCATCAATGTCATCGACGATCGGGTGGACCTGAACCACGGCCCGCTGGACGCACCTCGGCTGGACTTTGCGGTCGAGGTGCGCGGTCCGGCGGTGCTGCCGATCGAGCAGACCTCGCGCGCGGTCTGGACCCGTGCCGCCTTCGGTCGCGACTGGCAGGCCGAGATGCTGGCGCTGGCGCGCAGCGCGGCGCCGATGAGCGGGGTGCGGCGTCTGCTGCGCTCGGTGCGCCTGATGCCGCCGCTGCCGGCGCTGCCGCAGCGGCCCGATCCGGTGCAGGTGGCGCTGGTGGTGCGCGACAACCTGCGCCAGCGCCGCGCGATCGAGCGTGCCTACATCGAGGCCATCGACGGCGCGCGTTGGCGTGTCGACCTGATCTCGCCGTACTTCTACCCGGGTCAGGGCTTCCGGCGCGCGCTGCGCCGCGCGGCCAGACGGGGCGTGCAGGTGCGTCTGCTGCTGCAGGGCCGTCCCGACTACCGGCTGGCCGCCACCGCTGCCCGCGTGCTGTACGACGAGCTGCTGGCCCAGGGCGTGCAGATCTTCGAGTACACGCCCGCCTTCTTGCACGCCAAGGTCTGCATCGTCGATGACGACTGGGCCACGGTGGGCAGCTCCAACATCGATCCGCTCTCGCTGCTGCTCAACCTGGAGGCCAATCTGCTGGTGCGCGACACCGCGTTCGCCGCCACCACGGCCGCCGCCTTCGAGCAGGCGGTGGCGATGTCGCAGCAGGTGACCGACGCGCCGCTGGGCCGTGGCGCATTTGCCGCGCTGCGTCGTGGGCTGATCGCCTCGCTGGCGCACTGGTACCTGCGCATGGCGGGCCTGAGCGGGCGGTACTAGGCACGTCGAACCTTGCCTTGGATCAAGCCGGCCAGTCCCAACGCCGATGGTCCCCCCCCAGTACAGAAGGGGGTATGGTGTCGAAACGCACATGCACAACAGAAAAAGCAAGACAGCCAGGCACGCTGGTGCGATGATAAGTACTGTGTAATATGCACATTCAGGAGACTCCCATGCGATTGCGCTTCACCCTTGGCCTGCTGGGCGGGCTGGCCGCCTTGGCCATCTCGGCCCACGCGGCACCGCCCGCTGGCCGCCTGCTGGCATCCAACTGCTTCCAGTGCCACGGCACCGACGGCAAGGGCCCAGGCTTCGACCGACTGGCCGGCAAGAACGCCAACGAGATCTACGAGGAGATGAAGGAATTCCAGGCAGGCAAGGAAGGCAACGGCATCATGGCCAAGCACGCCTGGATTTACACCGACGAGCAGCTGCACGCCCTGGCAGGCTGGTTCTCCCAACAAAACCTGACCAGCAGGAGCGCCCGATGAGCAAGCCTGTGTTGAACCGCCGCCAACTGCTGTTGGCAGCCACCGCCGCTGGCCTGATGCCGGCCTTCCCGGCCTACACACGTGAGAAGGCACGCGTCATCGTGATCGGTGGCGGCATGGCGGGCGCCACGCTGGCGAAGTACTTGCGCAAGTGGGGCCCGAACCTGCAGGTCACCCTGATCGACCGCAACGCCCGCTACACCAGTTGCATCATGAGCAGCCTGGTGCTGAGCGGCCAGCGCGATCTGGCCAGCCTGCAGTACGACTACACGGCCTTGGTCCAGAAGTACGGCGTCAAGATCCGTACCGACGAGGTCGTGGCCGTCGACCCGGTGGCTCGCTCAGTCACCCTGGGCTCAGGCAAGGTGCTGCGCGCCGAGCGCATCGTGCTGGCCCCCGGGATCGAGTTCGACCCCGTGCCCGGGCTGACCGACCCGGACGCCATGCCGCACGCCTGGAAGGCGGGCCCGCAGACCACGCTGCTGCGCCAGCAATTGCTGGCCATGCAGCCTGGCGGCACCGTGGTGCTGACGATTCCCAAGGTGCCCTACCGCTGCCCGCCGGGCCCCTACGAGCGCGCCTGTCTGCTGGCTGATTGGCTGGCCAAGAAGAAGCCGGGGTCGAAGCTGCTGGTGCTCGACGCCAACGCCGACTTCGTCACCGAGAAGGACAACTTCTCCAGCGCGTTCTTTGACCTGCACGGCGACGTCATCGAATACCGCACCAGCACCGAGGTGCTGTCGGCCGACGCTGCGACCATGACCTTGCAAACCAGCACCGGCGCGGTGCAGGGCCAGGTGATCAACCTGATCCCGCGCCAGCGCTGCGGCAGCATCGTGGCGTCGGCCGGTCTGGCCAATGCCACCGAGGGGCGCTTTGCCGGTGTCAACGTGCTGAACTACGAAAGCACCGCGGCCGCCGGTATCCATGTGATCGGCGACAGCAGCGCCACCACCCAGCCCAAGGCCGGCCACATCGCCAACCAGGAGGCGAAGGTCTGCGCCGATGCGATCGTGCGGGCCTTCGCGGGCGAACAGCCGGATCCGGCGCCGGTGACCAATTCGGCCTGCTTCTCCACGATCACGATGACCAAAGCCTCGTGGCTGCATGCCGGCTTCCAGTACAACCCGGCCACCGGACAGATGGCGGGTGTGCCCACTGCCAGCGGTGCGTCGATTGGCTGGAACGCAGACAACTTCGAGCAGATGAACGACTGGTTCCGTGCGCTGATGGCCGACACCTTCGCCTGAACGGACGCGCAGCTGTCAGGCGCCGCCCCACAGGCGGTGCATGACGGCTGCGAAGTCCAGCCGGGCGGCGTCGCGACCAGGCTGCACATGGGCGCGCCGCACCCAGTGGCCGGCTACCATCACGTCGTGCCAGGGGCGGGCCGGTGCCGAGAAGACCAGCGCGTCCAGCCGGTGTGAACCGGGGATGCCGGCCAGTGCCGGATCGCTGTCGTCCAGCACCAGCAGGTCGGCGCGGGCGCCGGGCTGCAGGCCCCAGCTCGGCTGGCCCGCGGCGGCGGCGCCGGCCTGGCGGGCGGTCTCGAACAGACGCGCCGCGGTGGCGGCTTGACCCGTGGCTGGCGCCGCGGCCAGGTTGCGCTGGCGCCTCGCCAGGCGCTGTCCCCATTCCAGCCAGCGCAGCTCCTCGCGCCAGTCACGCGTGACCTGGCTGTCCGAGCCCACCGACACGGGCACACCGGCGTCCAGCCAGCCGGGTACATCGGTCAGCCCGTCGCCCAGGTCGGCCTCGGTGCCGGGGCAGATCACCACGCCGGCGCCGCTGCGCGCGACGCCCTCGATCTCGGCTGGCGTGGCGTGGGTGGCGTGCACCAGTTGCCAGCGCGCATCGAGCAGCCCTTCGTGCAGCAGCCACTCGATTGGCCGCCGGCCGGTGGTGGCGAGGCAGTCGTCCACTTCGCCGGTCTGCTCGGCCACATGGAGGTGGATGGCGCCGGACCAGCCCTGGGCCCGTCTGGCCAAACGGTGGATGGAGGTGGGCGCGGCGCCGCGCAGCGAGTGGATCGCCAGGCCGGCATCGAAACACGCATCGGCCTGTTCGCGCAGCCGCTGGCTGGCGGCCCAGACCTCGTCAGCGCCCAGCCGAAAGCGCGCCTGGTCCGGCCGCAGCGCCGGCTGCTCAAAGCCGGCGCGCTCGTAGAGCACCGGCAGCAGGGTCAGCCCGATGCCGCTGGCGCGGGCCGCATCGCGCAGTGCCCAGGCCATGGCCAGCGGGTCGGCGTACGGCTGGCCGTCGGCTTGGTGCTGCAGGTAGTGGAACTCGCAGACCTGGGTGTAGCCGCCCTCGATCAGCTCGTGGAACAGGTGGGTGGCGATGTCTCGAACCTCGTCCACGCTGACCTGGCCGGCCACGCGGTACATGCGCTCGCGCCAGCTCCAGAAGTCGTCGCTGTCCCGCTCGCGCCGCTCCGACAGCCCGGCAAAGGCGCGCTGGAACGCGTGGCTGTGCGCATCCACCAGACCCGGCAGCACCGGGCCAGCCAGGCGCTGGGCGTCGGGCGGGCAGGGCAGACCGGCGGTGATGCGCGCCCAGCGGCCGGCGCCGTCGACCTCCAGCAGCACCTGGTCCTGCCAGCGGCCGTCGACCCAGGCCTGCGGCGCCCACAGCAGGCGGTTCATCGCGCCGCCCCGTGCGCCAGCATCGTGCGCAGCAGGCCGTCCAGCACCGGCTGCAGGCGCGCCACGCGGGACGCATCCAGCCGCGGCTCGCCCTGTGTGGGCATGGCCTCGTCCATCGCGCACTGCCAGCCCATCTCCAGCTGCACGGCCTGCACGCCCTGGGCCGGCTGGCCGTAATGGCGGGTGATGTACCCGCCCTTGAAGCGGCCATCGACCACCCAGCTGAAGCGGTCCTGGGTGGCCAACACGCCGCGCAGCGCGTCGCGCAGCGCGGGGGTGGCGGCCTGGCCGTTGGCGGTGCCCAGGTTCAGGTCGGGCAGACGGCCGTCGAACAGCCAGGGCAGTTCGGGGCGGATGCTGTGGCCGTCGAACAGCAGCGCGTGGCCGTGCTCGGCGCGCAGGCGCTCCAGCTCGCTGGCCAGCGAGTCGTGGTAGGGCTGCCAGTAGCGCTCGCGGCGGCGGTGGATCTCGGCGGCGTCGGGGGCCTGGCCGTCGCGGTAGATCGGCAGGCCCTCGAAGTTGCGCGTGGGGCACAGCTCGGTGTTGTTCGCCCCCGGGTACATCGGCGCGTCGGTGGGCGGCCGGTTCAGGTCGATCAGGTAGCGCGAATGGCGCGGCACGATCAGGCTGGCGCCCAGGTCGCGGGCGAAGGCGTAGAGCTCGTCCAGGCACCAGTCGGTGTCCTCGACGCGCAGCGCGCGCTCGGTGTAGCGCGGCTGCTGGTCCAGCGGCAGCGCGGTGCCGGCATGCGGCACGCTGACCAGCAGCGGCCGGTGGCCGCGGTGCAGGGTGAAGACGGGATGGGTCATGCGGTCTCCTGGCCGGCCACCCAGGTGCGGCAGGCGGGGTGCTGGCCGAAGGCGTAGGCCAGGGCGCGCGGGTGGTCGATGTCGAAGTGGGCCAGGTCGGCGCGCTGGCCCGGCCGCAGGGTGCCGCGGTCGGCCAGGCCCAGCGCGCGGGCGCCTTCGCGGGTGATGCCGGCCACGGCCTCCTCGGGCGTCAGGCGCAGCAGCGTGCAGGCCAGATGGATCATGAGCAGCGGCGACAGCGTGGGCGAACTGCCGGGGTTGTGGTCGGTGGCCACGGCGATCGGTACGCCGGCGGCGCGCAGCCGCGCGATCGGCGGCAGCCGGGTCTCGCGCAGGAAGTGGAAGGCGCCGGGCAGCAGCACGGCCACGGTGCCGGCGGCAGCCATGGCCACGATGCCCTCGTCGCTGAGCCATTCCAGGTGGTCGGCGCTGAGTGCGGCATGGCGCGCGGCCAGCGCGGCGCCGCCGCTGTCGCTGAGCTGCTCGGCATGCAGCTTGACCGGCAGGCCCAGGCTGCGCGCCGCACTGAACACCCGCTCGACCTGGGCCGGGCAGAAGGCGATGCGCTCGCAGAAGGCATCGACCGCGTCCACCAGACCCTCGGCATGCCAGCGTGGCAGCCACTGGCAGACCGCGTCGATGTAGTCGTCGGCGCGGCCCTCGTACTCGGGCGGCAGCGCATGGGCCGGCAGTGCGGTGGTACGCACCGTCAGCCCGGTGGCCGTGCCCACCGCGCGGGCGACGCGCAGGCAGCGGGCTTCGTCGTGCTCGCTCAGACCGTAGCCTGACTTGATTTCCAGCGTGGTCACGCCCTCGGTCATCAGCGCGCGGGCGCGGCGGATGGCGCCCGCCAGCAGCGTGTCGTCGCTGGCGGCGCGGGTGGCGGCCACGGTAGAACGGATGCCGCCGCCTTCGCGGGCGATCTGCTCGTAGCTGACGCCCTGCAACCGGCGCTCGAACTCGGCGGCGCGGTCGCCGCCGTAGACCAGGTGGGTGTGGGCATCGACCAGGCCGGGCAACAGCACGCCGCCGCCGAGCTCGATCACCACGTCAGCGGCCTGGTCCGGGGGCGACGCGCTGGCCGGTCCGACCCAGGTGATCCGGTCGCCATCGGCCAGCAGCGCACCATCGGGGATCCAACCCCAGGGCGAGCCGCCGTCCATCGTGGCGATGGCCGTCCCGCGCCACAGCCGCCTCATCGGGCCGCTCCTCGCGGCAGGGCCAGCCAGTAGGCCGCCGCGCTGGCGCCGGCCAGCTGCCAGGCGTGAGGGTCGTCCTCGCTCCACAGCAAGGTGCCGGCAGGTACCTCCAATGGGGCTTCGCCGGGGCGCCGCAGCCAGGCCGGGCCGTGGCTGTACAGGCCGCGCCAGCGCGGACCCGGCGGCAGACCCAGCGCCAGTGCCCAGGCGATGCAGCCGGGGCCGTCGGCGTGGCGCACCATCAGGTTCAGGTCGCGGGTGGGGCCATCCAGCGGTTCGCAGTGCGGCGCCTCGGCGCCATCAAAGGCCAGCGGCGGGCTGTCGGTGCTGAGGGTCTGGCGGTGCGCGCCGAAATGCAGGCGCACGCCGGCGCCTTCCAGCACCGCAAAACCGCGCCAGTGGCCGGGCCAGGGCGAGAAGGGCCCGGGCGAGTGCACCTCGGCCACGCTGACGCGCAGCGTCCAATCGTCCGGCGTGGGCCAGGTCAGCAGCGTGCGGGTGCTGCCGCCGCCATTGCGCCACGGTTCAGGCGCCGTCTGATCCAGGGGGATGCGGTGGATCGTCATGGCTGGAAGTCCCCCTGCAACTGGTAGCGCGTGCCCGGGTGCACCAGCCGCGCCAGCGTGATCGGGCCCTGGCGGCTGAAGGTGCGGCGCACGATCACCAGGCAGGGGTCGGTGCGGGCGATGCCCAGCCACTGCGCCTCTGGCGCGGTGGGCAGCGCGGCCTCGACCTGGTACTGCGCGCGCCACAGCGCGGTGGCGCCGAACAGGTAGTGGGTGGGGGTGATGCGCGTGAAGTCCTGCGCCAGGTACTGCGGCGCCTCGGCCGGGTTGACGTAGCGGTCCTCGCACTGCAGCGCCACGCCGTTCTCGCGGTGGACGATCACGGTGTGGAAGACCAGCGCACCCTCGGCCACGCCCAACTGCGCGGCCAGCGCCTGCGGCGCCGCCTCCTCGCGCTGCAGCATCACCTGGGCCGCATGGTGGTGGCCGCGCTCGGCGATTTCCTCGTGCAGGTCGCGCAGCATCAGCGTGGACGAGACCTTGTGCAGCGCCGCCGCGAAAGTGCCCACACCCTGCACGCGGTCGACCAGGCCCTCGGCCTGCAGCTCCTTGAGCGCGCGGTTGACGGTCATGCGGCTGACGTGGAACTGCGCGACCAGCTCGGCCTCGGAGGGCATCTGTGCACCCGGTGGCCAGTCACCGGCGGCCAGCCGGTCCTTCAGGTGCTGCTTGACCTGTGCATAGGGCGCTTGCGGGGATCTGGGGGACACCATGGTGGTGGATCGTACTTGCATAAACATGTCTAGACAAGTAGAGTCCACGCCCATCGCACGGCGACCTGACCGCCGCGCACCCTGCCGGAGACCGCCATGACCAACCTGTCGCACCCCCATGCCACCCCGCGCGTCGTCAAGGCGCCCACCGGGTCCAGGCTGCATTGCAAGAGCTGGCTCACCGAGGCCGCCTACCGCATGCTGCAGAACAACCTGGACCCGGCCGTGGCCGAAAACCCCGATGCGCTGGTGGTCTATGGCGGCATCGGCAAGGCCGCCCGCGACTGGGACTGCTTCGAGCAGATCCTGGCCTCGCTGCGCACGCTCAACGACGACGAGACGCTGCTGGTCCAGAGCGGCAAGCCGGTGGGCGTGTTCCGCACCCACCCGGATGCGCCGCGGGTGCTGATCGCCAACTCCAACCTGGTGCCCAAGTGGGCCACCTGGGAGCACTTCCATGAGCTCGACCGCAAGGGCCTGATGATGTATGGCCAGATGACGGCCGGCAGCTGGATCTACATTGGCAGCCAGGGCATCGTGCAGGGCACCTATGAGACCTTTGTCGAGGCCGCGCGTCAGCACTTCGGCGGGGTGGCCACGGGCAAGTGGATCCTCACCGCCGGCCTGGGCGGCATGGGCGGTGCCCAACCGCTGGCGGCCACCTTCGCGGGCTTCTGCTCGCTGAACATCGAGTGCCAGCAAAGCCGCATCGACTTCCGCCTGCGCAGCCGCTATGTGGACGAACAGGCCGCCGATCTGGATGATGCGCTGGCCCGCATCGCCCGCTACACCGCCGCCGGCCAGGCCGTCAGCATCGCGTTGCTGGGCAATGCGGCCGAGCTGTTGCCGGAACTGGTGAAGCGCGGCGTACGGCCCGACCTGGTCACCGACCAGACCAGCGCCCACGACCTGGTCAATGGCTACCTGCCGGCTGGCTGGACGGTGGCGCAGTGGCGCGCCGCGCAGGCCGACGACACCCAGCACGCTGCGCTGCGCGCCGCCGCGGCCCAGGGCTGCGCGGTGCACGTGCAGGCGATGCTGGACTTTCAGGCCATGGGCATTCCCACGGTGGACTATGGCAACAACATCCGCCAGGTCGCCTTCGACCAGGGTGTCCAGAACGCCTTCGACTTCCCCGGCTTCGTGCCCGCCTACATCCGCCCGCTGTTCTGCCGCGGCAAGGGGCCGTTCCGCTGGGTGGCGCTGTCCGGCGATCCGGAAGACATCCGCAAGACCGACGCCAAGATGAAGGCGCTCTTTCCCGAGGACGCCCATCTGCACCGCTGGCTGGACATGGCCGGGGAGCGCATCGCCTTCCAGGGCCTGCCGGCGCGCATCTGCTGGATCGGCCTGGGCGAGCGCCACCGCGCCGGTCTGGCCTTCAACGAGATGGTGAAGAACGGCGAGCTCAAAGGCCCGATCGTCATCGGCCGCGACCACCTGGACAGCGGCAGCGTGGCCAGCCCCAACCGCGAGACCGAGGCCATGATGGACGGCTCCGACGCGGTGAGCGACTGGCCGCTGCTCAATGCGCTGCTCAACACCGCCGGCGGCGCCACCTGGGTCAGCCTGCACCACGGCGGCGGCGTGGGCATGGGCTACTCGCAGCACGCGGGCGTGGTGATCGTCTGCGACGGCACCGAGGCCGCCGCCAGGCGCATTGAGCGCGTGCTGTGGAACGATCCCGCCACCGGCGTGATGCGCCACGCCGACGCCGGCTACGAGATCGCCCGCCAGTGCGCGCGCGAACACGCGCTGAACCTGCCGATGCAGCCGACAGCCTGAGGCGAGCGTGTCAGTCCAGCTTGGTCCCCGAGGCCTTGACGGCCGCCGCCCAGCGCGGCATTTCCGCGGCCAGGAAGCCGCGGAAGGCCTCATGGTCCAGGAAGGCCGGATCAGCGCCCTGGCTGACCATGCGGGTGCGGATGTCGGGCGTTTCCAGCACCGCCTTGAACGCGCCCGAGAGCTTCTCCAGCACCGGCCTGGGCGTGCCGGCCGGGGCCAACACGCCATAGAAGCCCACCACATCGAAGCCCTTCAGGCCCGACTCGATCAGCGTGGGCGTGTCGGGCAGCGCGGCGCTGCGCTCGCGGCTGGTCACGGCCAACGCCCGCAGCTTGCCGGCCTTCACGTACTGCGCCGCTTGCGGCACCGACTCGGCCATCAGCTGCACCTGGCCGGCCATCAGGTCGGTGAAGGCCGGCGCGCTGCCGCGGTAGGGGATGTGGACGATGAAGGTGCCGGTGGCCTGCTTGAACATCTCGGGCACCAGGTGGCTGATGCCGCCGTTGCCGGCCGAGCCGTAGTTCAGCTGGCCGGGCTTGCTCTTGGCCAGCTTGACCAGCTCGGCCACGCTGTTGGCGGGCACCGACGGGTTGACCACCAGTGCCAGCGGCTGCTGCGCGGTGCGCGCCACCGGCGCGAAGTCCTTCAGCGTCTGGTAGCTCAGCTTGGTGTAGACCGCTGGATTGATCACCATCGTGCCGGTATTGGCCATCAGCAGCGTGTGACCGTCGGCCTCGCTCTTGGCAACGAACTCGGCGCCCACCGTGCCGCCCGCGCCCGCCTTGTAGTCGATCACCACCGGCTGTCCCAGGCGTTTGCCCAGTTCATCGGCCAGCAGCCGCGCGTGGGCATCCAGCGGTCCGCCGGCGGGGAAGCCGACGATGATCTTCACCGGCTTGGTCGGAAAGGCCTGCGCCATCGCGACCCATGGCAGGGCGCCCAGCGCCAGCGTGGCCAGCGCGCGAAGAGGTGCTCGTCGGTTCATCCGTGTTCCCTGGCCGCTTGCGGCCGACAAAACCGCGATGTTGGCGCCTGAGCGCGCCGCCATCCCTCCGTATTCCCCCTGTCGATGGAATCCCCATGAGCCTTGAGCTGACCCTGGTCCCCGGCGCGCTGACGCTGGAGCAACTCACCGCCATCCACGCCGCGCCACTGCGCCTCGTGCTGGACGACGCCGCCCGCCCGGCGATCCGCGCCAGCGCCGCCGTGGTGCAGGCCGCGGCGGCCGGCGACGCGCCGGTCTACGGTGTCAACACCGGCTTCGGCAAGCTGGCCAGCACGCGCATCAGCGCCTCGGACCTGGCGCTGCTGCAGCTCAACCTGATCCGCAGCCACAGCGTGGGCGTGGGCGAGCCGCTGGCCGCGCCGGTGGTGCGCCTGATGCTGGCGATGAAGGCGGCCAGCCTGGCACGCGCCCACTCCGGCGTGCGTGAACTGGTGATCGACACGCTGCTGGCGGTGCACAACGCCGGCCTGGTGCCCTGGGTACCGGCGCAGGGCTCGGTGGGGGCCTCGGGCGATCTGGCGCCGTTGTCGCACATGACGCTGGCGCTGCTGGGCGAGGGCCACTTCAATGTGGACGGCGCCAAGGTGCCGGCGGCCGGCCTGCTGGCCCAGCACGGCATTGCGCCGCTGGCGCTGCAGGCCAAGGAAGGCCTGGCGCTGATCAACGGCACGCAAACCTCCGCGGCCCTGGCGCTGCACGGTGTGCTGGCCTTCGAGCCGGTGCTGGAAAGCGCGCTGGTGATCGGGGCCCTGACCGTGGACGCCGCCCGCGGCAGCGACGGCCCCTTCGATCCGCGCATTCACGCGCTGCGCGGCCAGCCCGGCCAGATCGACGTGGCCCAGTACTACCGAGCGCTGCTGGCCGGCAGCGCAATCCGCCAGTCGCACACCGACGGCGACGACCGTGTGCAGGACCCGTACTGCCTGCGCTGCCAGCCCCAGGTGGTGGGCGCCTGCCTGGACCAGTTGCGCCACGCCGCGCTGGTGCTGGTGCGGGAGGCCAACGCCGTCACCGACAACCCGCTGGTGTTCTTCGAGGATGGCAGCGATGATCGGGCGCCGGGCCGCCCCAAGCCCGATCGCGCCCCCTCGGGGGGCGGCGACCGAAGGGAGACTGGGGGCACGTTGATCTCCGGCGGCAACTTTCATGCGGAGCCGGTGGCGCTGGCGGCCGATGCCTGCGCGGTGGCCATCGCCGAGGTGGGCGCGATCGCCGAGCGGCGCATCGCGATGCTGATCGACGCCGGTGTGTCGCGTCTGCCGCCCTTCCTGACCAGCAACGCCGGCCTGAACAGCGGCTTCATGATCGCCCATGTCACCGCCGCGGCGCTGGCCAGCGAGAACAAGTCGCTGGCCCATCCGGCCAGTGTCGACAGCCTGCCCACCAGCGCCAACCAGGAGGACCACGTCAGCATGGCCACCTTTGCCGCGCGCCGGCTGCAGCCGATGATCGACAACGTGGCCCGCATCCTGGCGATCGAGTGGCTGGCCTCGGCCCAGGGCATCGAGTTCCTGCGCCCGCTGACCAGCTCGGCCGTGCTGGAGCAGGCCCACGCGCTGCTGCGCGCCGAGGTGCCGGCCATGCCGGTGGACCGCTACCTGGCGCCTGACATCGACGCCGCTACCGCGCTGGTGCGCCGGGGCGTGCTGAGCGAGCTGTTCAAGGCCATGCCGGGCCTGCCGGCGCTGTGGGTGCCGGCCTGATCAGGCGGGGTCAGTGATCGTGCCCGCAGCCCGGGCCGTGGACATGGCCGTGTCCGTGCTCATGTGAGTGCCCATGGCCATGGTCGTGGCTGTGGTCATGTCCGCAGCCGGGGCCATGCACATGCGGCGCCACTGCCACCTTGACCGGAATCGCCACCGGGTCCGGCGCCTCGCCGGCCGCCGGCTGCACCGTGATGAGTGAGCCATCGCTGGCCAGCAGCACATCGCCGGTGCGCATGCCGGTGGGCAGGCTCACCGCCAGGGTGCGTCCCTGGCTGTCGGTGCCTTCGAATAGACCGCTGCGGCGCTGTGCCTGCGGCACCGCCACCGTGGCAGCGCGCTTGAGCAGCACGGTGGCCAGGCCCTGGCCCTGGGGGACGAGTTTCGAGATGGTCAGCATGGCGGCGGCGGATCCAGGCGGGAAAACCCACATCCTAACCCCGCTGGCATGCGAGTTGCGTGCGCGTTCCCATGACCAAGGCCCGGTTTCAACGCGGTTACAGCCATGTGGAGCGGGCGCGGGCACGGTGCAGAATCGGTGACGGACGATGGCTGCCCGGCCAGGCTGTCCGAGAAGACCGAGGAGACACCGATGAGCAGCGCCCCGTCCACGCCCGATCCCCGCAGCCTGGCCCGCCGCACCCTGGCTCTGGTGCTGGCCGGTGGCCGCGGCTCGCGCCTGAAGGACCTGACCGACCGCCGCGCCAAGCCGGCGGTGCACTTCGGCGGCAAGTTCCGCATCATCGACTTCGCGCTGTCCAACTGCGTCAACTCGGGCCTGCGCCGCATTGGCGTGATCACCCAGTACAAGTCGCACTCGCTGCTGCGCCACCTGCAACGCGGCTGGAGCTTCATGCGCAACGAGATGAACGAGTTCGTCGACCTGCTGCCGGCCCAGCAACGCCGCAATGAGGAAGACTGGTACCGCGGCACGGCCGATGCGATCTGGCAGAACCTGGACATCATCCGCAACTCCACGCCGCCCGACTACATCGTCGTCCTGGCCGGCGACCACATCTACAAGATGGACTACTCGGTGATGCTGGCCGACCACGTGGCCGGCGGCCGCGGCGTGACCGTGGGCTGCATCGAGGTGCCGCGCGAAGAGGCCACCGGCTTCGGCGTGATGGCGATCGACGACAGCCGCCGCATCACCGCCTTCATCGAGAAGCCAGCCGATCCGCCCGCCATGCCGGGCAACCCGGCAATGTCGCTGGCCAGCATGGGCATCTACATCTTCAGTGCCGATTACCTGTACCGGCTGCTGGATGAAGACGCTGCCAACCCCGACTCCAGCCACGATTTCGGCAAGGACCTGATCCCCAAGGCGGTGGCCGAGAACCAGGCCCTGGCGCACCCCTTCGGCCTGTCGGCGATCGCCAACCCGCCGTACTCGCGGCCGTACTGGCGCGACGTGGGCACGGTGGACGCCTACTGGGCGGCCAACCTGGACCTGGCCTCGGTCACGCCCGAGCTGAACATGTACGACCGCGACTGGCCGATCTGGACCTACCAGGAACAACTGCCGCCGGCCAAGTTCGTCCACGACGAGGCCGACACCGGCCGCATCGGCCAGGCGATCAACTCGCTGGTGTCGGGCGGCTGCATCGTCTCGGGCGCCACGGTCAAGGACTCGGTGCTGTTCTCCAACGTGCTGGTGCGCAGCTTCTGCCGGCTGGAGAAGTGCGTGGTGCTGCCCGACGTGCACATCTCGCGCGGTTGCCGGCTGCGCAATGTGGTGATCGACCGCCGCTGCCGCCTGCCCGAGGGCCTGGTGATCGGCGAGGACCCGGTGCTGGACGCCCAGCGCTTTCATCGCAGCGAGGGCGGCGTGGTGCTGGTCACCCGCGACCGTCTGGCCCAGCTCTGATGGCGGCCGCACCCCGCATCCTGCAGGTCTGCGCCGAGATCTTCCCGCTGCTGAAGACCGGCGGGTTGGCCGACGTGGCCGGCGCGTTGCCGGGCGCCCTGGTGGCCGAAGGCGCCGACCCGCGGGTGCTGCTGCCGGGCTTTGCGCCCATCCTGGCGGGCCTGCAGGACGCCCAGGAGGTGGGCTGGCTGCCCGCGCGCGGTCAGGTGCCTGCCGCGCGCCTGCTGACCGGCCTGCTGCCGGCCTGCGGCGGCGTTCGGGCCTATGTGATCGACGCCCCCGACCTGTACCAGCGCGAGGGCGGCCCCTACGCCGACGCCCGCCAGCAGCCCTGGAGCGACAACCCCCTGCGCTTTGCCCGGCTGGGCTGGGCCGCGGCCGAGCTGGCCGCCGGTGTCGACCCCTTCTGGTCGCCCGAGGTCGTGCATGCCCACGACTGGCACGCCGGCCTGGCGCCGGCCTGCATGCGGGCGCTGGGCGTGCGTGCCGGCTCGCTCTACACCATCCACAACCTGGCCTACCAGGGCGACTTCGACGCCGGCGTCTTCCCCAGCCTGGGCCTGCCGGCGGTGCAGTTCCAGCCCGACGGGCTCGAGTTCTGGGGCCGCGTCAACTTCATGAAGGCCGGCCTGTACTACGCCGACCGCCTGAGCACCGTCAGCCCCAGCTACGCCCGCGAGATCCAGCAGCCCGAGCAGGGCATGGGCCTGGACGGCCTGCTGCGCGCGCGCGCCGAGGTGCTGCACGGCGTGCTCAACGGTGTCGATCCGGCGGTCTGGAACCCGGCCACCGATGTGCTGATTCCCGCGCGCTATGACGGCGCCAAACTGGCCGGCAAGGCGCGCTGCAAGACCGCGCTGCAGCAGCAGCTGGGCCTGACCGAGGACGCCGCCGCGCCGCTGTTCTGCGTGGTCAGCCGCCTGACCGAGCAAAAGGGTCTGCACCTGATGCTGCAGGCGCTGCCGGCGCTGCTGGCGCGTGGCGCGCAGTTCGCGCTGCTGGGCAGTGGTGACGGCTGGATGGAGCAGGCCTTCCGCGAATTGGCCTCGGCCCACCCGGCCAGCGCCGCGGTGCGCATCGGCTACGACGAGCCCTTTGCCCACCGCCTGATTGCCGGGGCCGATGCGATCGTCGTGCCCTCGCGCTTCGAGCCCTGCGGCCTGACCCAGCTCTACGGCCTGGCCTACGGCACGCTGCCGGTGGTGCGCCGGGTCGGCGGCCTGGCCGACACCGTGACCAACTGCGCGCTGGAAAACCTGGCCGACGGCAGCGCCACTGGCATCGTCTTCGACGCCTTTGACGCCGGCGCGCTGGACGCCGCCTTGCGCCGCGCCCAGGCCCTGCACCAGCGCAAAACCGACTGGAAGGCGGTGCAGCGCACCGCCATGGCCTGCCGCCACGACTGGCAGCCGGCCGCCCGCGACTACCTCCACCTGTACCACCTGATCACCGACGCCCGCCGCTGACCATGGACCTCAACCAGTTCGAAACCCAGTACGACCACCTGGCCGCTGATGTGCCCGCGCTCAAGCGCGCGATCGCCAACAAGCTGATGTACCAGGTGGGCAAGGACCCGATCTCGGCCCGTCCCGAAGACTGGTTGCAGGCGGCTGCCTACGCGGTGCGCGACCACCTGGTCGAGCGCTGGATGAGCACCACGCGCGCGCAGTACGCGCAGGACGTCAAGCGCGTCTACTACCTGTCGATGGAATTCCTGATGGGCCGCGCCTTTGGCAACGCGCTGCTGGCCACCGACCTGCTCAAGCCACTGAAACAGGCGCTGTCCGAGCTGGAGGTGGACGTCGACGCCCTCTTCGAGCTGGAGCCCGACGCTGCGCTGGGCAATGGCGGCCTGGGCCGGCTGGCGGCCTGCTTCCTGGACTCGATGGCCACGCTGGGGGTGCCCGGCTTCGGCTACGGCATCCGCTACGACTACGGCATGTTCCGCCAACTGATCCAGGACGGCCGCCAGGTGGAGTCGCCCGACTACTGGCTGAAGAACGGCAACCCCTGGGAGTTCCCGCGGCCCGAGGTGACCTTCCGCGTGCGCTTTGGCGGCCGGCTGGAAGAGCAGGGCAGCGGCGCCGCCACGGTGGTGCGCTGGGTCGACACCGAGGACGTGCTGGCCATGGCCTATGACACCATCGTGCCCGGCTACGGCACGCTGGCCACCAACACGCTCCGCCTGTGGAGCGCCAAGGCCACCGAGGAGATGAACCTCAAGGCCTTCAACCAGGGCAACTATTTCGGCGCGGTGGAGGGCAAGAACCACAGCGAGAACGTCTCGCGCGTGCTGTACCCGGATGACTCCACACTGAGCGGCCGCGAGCTGCGCCTGCGCCAGGAGTACTTCTTCGTCAGCGCCAGCGTGCAGGACCTGGTGCGGCGCTACCTGCGCACCCATGCCAGCTTCGAGCGCCTGGCCGACAAGGTCAGCATCCACCTCAACGACACCCACCCGGTGCTGGCCATCCCCGAGCTGATGCGCGTGCTGCTGGACGAGCACCGCCTGCCCTGGGTCCAGGCCTGGGCGCTGTGCCAGAAGGTCTTCAGCTACACCAACCACACGCTGATGCACGAGGCGCTGGAGACCTGGCCGATCGACATGTTCGGCCGCGTGCTGCCGCGCCACCTGCGCATCATCTTCGACATCAACGCGCACTTCCTGGGCGAGCTCACCCGCACCCACGGCCACGATGTGGAGCTGATGCGCCGCCTGTCGCTGATCGACGAATCCGGCGAGCGCCGCGTGCGCATGGCCTACCTGGCGGTGGTGGCCAGCCACTCGGTCAATGGCGTCTCGGCCCTGCACTCCGACCTGATGCAGCAAAGCATCTTTGCCGACTTCGCGCGCCTGTGGCCCGAGCGCTTCAACAACAAGACCAACGGCGTCACGCCGCGGCGCTGGCTGGCGCATGCCAACCCCGGCCTGGCCACGCTGCTGGACAGCCGCATCGGCCACGGCTGGCGGCGCCACCTGGATGAGCTGTCGGGCCTGAAGGGCGCACTCGAACTGCCTGGCTTCCTGGGCGCCTTCCGCCGCGTCAAGCGGCAGAACAAGGAGCGCCTGGCGGCGCTGGTGGCGCGCCAGCTGGGCGTGGCGCTGAACCCCGACGCGCTGTTCGATGTGCAGGTCAAGCGCATCCACGAGTACAAGCGCCAGCTGCTCAATGTGCTGCATGTCATCACCCGCTACCAGCGCATCCTGGCCCACCCGGATGGCAACTGGGTGCCGCGCGTGGTGGTCTTCGCGGGCAAGGCCGCCTCGGCCTATGTGATGGCCAAAAACGTGATCCGCCTGATCAACGATGTCGCCCGAGTCGTCAACGCCGACCCGCGCGTGGGCGACAAGCTCAAGGTGGTCTTCATCCCCAACTACAGCGTCAGCCTGGCCGAGGTCATCATCCCCGCGGCCGACCTGTCCGAGCAGATCAGCACCGCCGGCACCGAGGCCAGCGGCACCGGCAACATGAAGTTCGCGCTCAACGGGGCGCTGACGATTGGCACGCTGGACGGCGCCAACGTGGAGATGCGCGAGCACGTCGGGCCCGACAACATCTTCATCTTCGGCCACACCACGCCCGAAGTGGCCGAGCTCAAGGCGCGCGGCTACCACCCGCGCGAATGGGTGGAAAAGGATGGTGAGCTGGGTGCGGCGCTGGAAGCCATCCGCAGCGGCGTCTTCAGTCCTGGCGAGCCTGACCGCTACCAGGCGGTGTACGACACGCTGGTGAACTGGGGCGACCACTACCTGCTGCTGGCCGACTACCGCAGCTATGTGGACACCCAGGACCAGGTGGATGCGCTCTACCGCAGCGCCGACGAATGGACCCGCAAGGCGGTGCTGAACGTGGCCGGCATGGGCTTCTTCAGCGCCGATCGCACGATTGGCGAGTACGCGCAGGACATCTGGCGCAGCGCGCCGGTGCAGCTGCCGCCGCTGCGGCGCGGGGGGACCGCGTAAAATCGTGCGATCCTCTCCTCGCCCCCGAAGGCACCTCCCTTGGACCTGAAGCTCCCGATCCGCATCATCGATGAACTCGACGACGACATCGTCGAATCCACCGGCATCCTCGACCTCGCCAGCGGCGAGATCTTTGACGTCAAGCTCTCTGACGCCAACGACCCGCCCTACGACGGCTTTCCCGCCGAGGACGAGAGCTACGACTTCACCAGCGGCGTGCTGAGCAACGGCAAGAAGGAAGTGGAGTTCCGCGTCGAGGTGGACGTGGTGGGCCGGCGCTACTCGGTCACGCCCAGCGAGCTGCTGGAGCTCAAGGGCCGCGCTGCCAAGCTGTTCTCCGCGCCTCCCGGCACCTCCACGCGCTGAGCGCCACCTGCCTGCACCGGCCGCCTGACAGCGGCCTCGTCCCCTCATGTTCAAGAACCTGATCGTCTACCGCCTGGCGCCCGAGTGGCAGCCCGACGTGGCCGCTGCCGAGGCCGCGTTGCAGGCCGCGCGCTTCACGCCCTGCGGCCTGACGCAGCCGGTGTCGGCCGGCTTCGTCGAGCCGCGCGGCCACGACCACGGCCCGCTGCTCGAGCTGGTGGGTGGCCAGTGGCTGCTGAAGCTGCAGACCGAGTCGCGCCTGCTGCCCTCGGCCGTGGTCAAGCGCCGGGTGGACGAACTGGCCCAGCAGATCGAGCAGCAGACCGGCCGCCAGCCCGGCAAGCGCGAGAAGCGCGAGCTCAAGGACCAGGCCACGCTGGAGCTGCTGCCCCAGGCCTTCACCCGCCAGGGCGCCACCCGCATCTGGATCGACCCCACCGCCCGCGCGCTGATGGTGGACGCCAGCAGCGCCAAGCGTGCCGAGGACGTGGTGACGCTGCTGACCAAGGCGCTGCCCGGTTTCGGCGTGCGCGCGCTGCAGACCACGCTGTCGCCCGCCGCCGCGATGGCCGCCTGGCTGCTCGACGGCGAGGCCCCGGCCCCGTTCCACCTGGAGCGCGAGTGCGAACTGAAGGCGCCTGACGAAGTGCGCGCCACCGTGCGCTACACCCGCCACCACCTCGACATTGACGAGGTGCGCGAGCACATCAAGGCCGGCAAGCAGGCCACCAAGCTGGCCCTGGGCTGGCGCGGCCGCGTGGCCTTCATCCTGACGGACACGCTGCAGGTCAAGCGCATTGCCTTCGATGATGTGGTGTTCGAGTCCACCAAGGGCTCGCAGACGGCGCCCGAGGAAGCCTTCGACGCCGACGCCGCCATCGCCACCGGCGAACTGGCGCCGCTGGTGGCCGAGCTGATCGAGGCGCTGGATGGCGAGCTCGATGAGAGTGCGGGCCCGGCGGTGCCGGCGTCGTCGCCTGCGACGGTGCAAACCCTGGCCACGGCTGGCGACGACAGCGCGCCTTGGGACTGAGGACCGCCATGGGCGGCCACCCCGATGGACATCGGCCATCCGGGCAAGAAATGTCATAACATGCAGACATTCAGCGGGGACTGCTCCCGCCGGAGTGCCGCATGCCCACCATCACGACCATTCCCGCGCGCGAGTTCGCACGCAATCTGGCCGGCGCCAAGCGCGCGGCACAGGATGGGCCAGTGCTCATCACCGACCGCGGCGAGCCGACCTACGCCCTCCTGCGCATCGAAGACTATTACCGCCTGACAGGGCGGCAAGCCGCCACCCGCAGCCTGCTGGTCGCGATGGAGGGCCTGCCGGGCACCGAGGGCATCGATTTCGAAGCGCCTCGGCAAGCCGGCACGGCCAGGGTGATCGACCTGGATTGAGCCGTGATCCTGCTCGACACCAACGTCATCTCCGAACTGCGACCTGGCAAGCGCGAGCCGTCGGCCCAGGTGCGCGCCTGGGCCGACCAGCAGCCCGTGGACACGCTGTACCTCAGCGCACTGACCGTTCTGGAACTGCGCCTGGGCATGGAGCGCAAGGCGCGTGTCGATGCCGAACAGGGGCGACGCTTGCGCCTGTGGATCGAGGCTGTCGAGGCTGAGTTCGACGATCGCATCCTGCCGTTTCGTGCCCGCACGGCGCGGCACTGTGCGCCGCTGCATGTGCCGGATCCGCGCAACCTGGCTGATTCGATGATCGCTGCCACCGCGGTGGAGCACGGCCTGGTGCTGGCCACGCGCAACGTGCGCGACTTTCAGGGCTTCGGTCTGCGCCTGGTGAACCCCTGGGACGATCCTGCCTGACGTCGCCTGGCCGGGGCGGTGCCGATCAACCCAGCACCACCTGCACCGAGCCACCACCGCCTGTGGCCGCCTCCCAGTCCGGGCGAGCGATGACTGCAGCGCCTGAGCGGTAAGCATGGCGGCGACGGGTGAAGCCGATCGGCCGCCCCTCCACGCTCACACCGTGGACCCCAGCCCCGGCAGCCCCCACCCGGTAGCGCACGGTCAGCGTTTGTGGACCCAGGACCAGCGTCACCTCCAACCCATCCATCGCCGCCGGCATCACCGGGTCGATCACCACCGCATCGTGCTCCAGGCGGATGCCCAGGAACTGGCGGATCACCAGTGACAGCGCGATGCCCGCGCCGCTGGAGTAGACGCGCCAGCCGCCCTCCAGCGGCACCTCGCCGCGGGCGATGCGCTCGTAGTGGTCCTGGGCTTGGTAGCGATCGCTGAACAGCGCGTCGCTGCTGCTGTAGTAGCAGTTGGCCTGGCGCGGGGCGGCGCTGGCCAGGCGCTGCTGCAGGGCCACGGGGGTGGCCAGGCCCAGGGCCTCGGCGAAGGCCTCGGCCTCGCCCAGGTGGGCCAGGGCCTCGGCCCAGCGCAGGTGGGCGTGGGTGTACATCAGGCCGATCTCGCGGCCGAAGTAGCTGCTGCTCTCGGCCCGCTGGAACAGCGTCTGTGGGCCGCCACGGTAGGGCAGCGGGGCGTCGAACAGGCGGGCGCCGTCGGGGCCCATCAGATGCTGGCGGATCAGCGCCACATGGTGGCGCGCCTCCTCGGGCGTCAGCAGGTCGTTGAGGATGGCGTGCATCATCGGCAGCAGGCTGTGGCGCACGCCGGTGCGCGCATCGCGCGGGTGCAGCAGCCACTCGGGCGGCTGGCCGGGCGGGCGCAGCAGGTAGCCGGCGATCTGGCCGTCGGCGATCAGCTGCTGGCGGAACTGTTCGCGCACCGCCTGGGCGCGCTCGGCCAGCGCCGCGGCCTCGGGACGGTCGGCCTGCCGCAGCGCGCGCGACAGCGTGGTGAGCACCTGGTGGTGGAGGGTGACGGTCCAGCTGCTGCACAGGTGCTCGCGCAGCGCGGGGTCGGCGGGCTGCAGTGCGTCGTTCCAGTCACCATGGCCGTAGGCCGCCAGCAGCGTGCCGGGCAGTACGCGGGCTTCGGTGATGGCCAGTGCGCGCTGGACGTGCTGCCACAGCGTTTCCGTAATACCGTCCTGGTGGTAGGGCAGCGGCTCGTCCAGCAGGGCGTGGTCGCCGCTGGCGATCAGGTACTGGCCCAGCGCCAGCAGCGGCCAGTAGACGATGTCGCCGTGCGAGTCGCCGGCGCGGATCTCCCGTTCGCGCGCGAAGAACATGAACCACTGCGGCCAGTCGCCGCTGCGGTCCTGGGCGCTGAAGACCTGGCGCAGCAGATCACGCACCGGCGCCGTGCGCTGCAGCGCCAGCAGCAGCTCGACCGGCCCCTGGCAGACATCGCGCGTGCCCCAGCCGCCGCCGCTGAACTGCTCCAGCCCACGCGGTGCCAGGAAGTGCACCAGCGCGTTGTGCTGGAACCAGGGCAGGATGGTGGCCAGCCGCTGGGGCAGGTCCTGGCCGGGCGGCGCGCTCACGTCGGCCAGTGGGCTGGGGGGCAGTGCGGCGGCAGCCGGGGGCGCCACCTCGACCAGTCCCCCGTGCAGGGTGCAGCCACCGGCCCTGGCGGGCGCGCAGCGCAGCGCCAGCCAGGGCGTGCCCTGCGGGCGGCCGCTGTTGAACAGCAGGCGGTCGTCATCGATGGCTTCGAGCACCGCGCCGGGCGTGGCGCGCAGCGTGAAGCGGCCCTGCGGGAAGCGCTCGCCCAAGGGTGTGCCCGGGCGTGTGAACACATGCAGAGCGTTGCCGTCACGGGCCCAGCGCGGTGTGGTGGCGTCGACACAGTCGTCGCCGTCGATCGCCACCTGCAGTGCCAGCAGCACGCGCAGCGGCGCGCCCTCGGCCACGCGCCAGTCCAGCGTCAGCGCATGCGGGCGGTGCTGCAGGCCGGCGCGCACCTCGATCAGTCCGCCGTCATGCCGGTACCACCACTGCGCGCTGTCGGGCGTCATCGCAAAGGCGCTGGGCTGGTCCAGCAGGCGCCAGCCGCCAGCGGTCTCGACGAACAGGCGCAGGCCCTGGCTGCGGAACTGGCCCAGGTAGCCGCGTACCGTGCCCAGCCAGCGGTTGATGCCCACATGGCCCTGGGTGACCATCGAGTGGAACACGCCGCCCATCCAGCAGGTGCTGGTCAGTGCGGACTCATCGGGTTCGAGCGCGTCGCCACTGCGCAGCAGGTGGCCGTGCGGACGCAGCACCTGGCGCGCCTTGGCGGGGGTCACCAGGTGCTGCGGCCCGACGAATGCGGAGAGCAAACGGCCCTCGGCGTCGCGCTCCTCATGCCGCCGCTCGCCAGGCACCCAGGCCTGCAGCGTGGCGTCGTCGGGCGACTGGCAGGCCAGCGCGGGGGCGCTGCTGAAGAGGCTGCGCGGCGCGGCGGCGGTCGCCGGCCAGGCCGGTGGCGCCGGCGGACAGTGGGCTTCGGCCATCGCCGTCACGGTCTCCACCCAGGCCAGGTCGGCCGGGCCACTCGCTGCCGGGTGATCGGCCAGCAGCAGGGCGAAGAACCCCAGTTGCGCCCGCGCACCTGGCGGCAGCGTCAGCGCCTCGTCCTGCAGCGCCAGCAGCGCGTGTTCATGCTGCAGGCGCTGCGCCGGCAGGCCTTGCCGCAGCGCCATGGCGTCGTCGTCTGCGTCGCCGTGGGCGCCGCGGCCCCACCACTGCAGGCCGTCAGTGGCCCAGGCCACGCTGCGCCGCAGCGAGCCCAGCAGCAGCCAGGGGTGGCGGCCCTCCACCGCCAGGTTCTGCCGCGTGGCCAGCACGGTGCCGTGGCGCGAGTGCTGCAGCGGCTGGTGGTCCAGATAGTGGCTGACGTAGTACTCGTTGGTACGCACCGCGCCCCAGGGGGCCAGGCCGGGGTCCAGTGCATGCAGCGCATCGAGCTGCAGTGTCTGAGGACCGTCGTTGTGCAGCTCCACATGCCAGAACCAGGCGGTGTCGCTGGCCGAGGGCACCAGGTGCACGCGCCAGTCCAGGCCGTCCTGGCGGCCCTGGGCATGCAGACCCAGCGCATCGACATGCACGCTGGAGACGCTGTGCGGGCCGAGCAGCGGGATCACGTCCGGTGTCTCGCCGCCCAGGCGGCGCAACCACAGGCCGTGGGGGCTGGCGTCGTGGACGCTGGCGGCGTGCTGGTTGACCGACAGACCCAGGGCCTGCAGGCGGCGCAGGCTGCCATGGGCGGTGAACAGGAAGTCCAGCCCGGCCGGGCTGGTGACGCGCAGATCTGTGCAGAGAGGAGCGCTCATCAGGGGTCAGCGGCGGCGCTGGGCCAGCAGCCAGCTCAGCAGTTCGGGGGTGTCGTAGGCGCGGGTCCAGCTGTCGTGGCCCACGCCGGGGTACTCGGTGAAGCGTGGCTGGGCTCCGGCGGCCCGCAGCGCGGCGATCAGCGCGCGGTGCGGGCCGATCGGCACCGCGTCATCGGCGTCGCCGTGGAAGGCCCAGACCGGCAGGGTCTTCAGCGTGTCGACGCGGTCCTCGTCGCCGTAGCCGCAGATGGGCGCGATCGCGGCCAGGTCCTGCGGGTACTCGGCCGCCCAGGCCCAGGTGCCAAAGCCGCCCATCGACAGACCGGTGCAGACCACGCGGTCTGGGTCGGCGGGCAGCGTGGGCAGCAGGTGCTGCAGCAGCGCGTGCAGCAGGTGGGCGTTCCAGGCGGTGCCGGCCTCCGCCTGCGGGCCGACGACGATGAAGGGGAAATCGTCCTGCCGCTCCAGCGTCTTCAGCGGCCCGTGGACGCGCACCGCCTGCAGGTCCTTGCCGCGCTCGCCCGAGCCGTGCAGGAAGAACATCACCGGCCAGCGGCGGCCGGGCTCGGTGGCCACGGCGCGCGGCAGGTACAGCCAGTAGCGCAGGCGTGCGCGAACCAATACCTGGACGTCGGCGGACTGGGCGTGCAGACCCGGGGTGGGGGTGCTCAAGGTGGTGCAGGCCGCCAGCGGCGGCAGGGTGAGGCCCGCCAGGCCGGCGTGCAGCCACTGGCGTCGGGTGAGGGTCATGGGGTGGGCTCCAGCGTGATCGTCAGCGGCGGCGCGGGCAGCGACAGCTCGCGCGCCTGCCAGGGCAGCACCCGGCCCTGGGCATCGCGGGCGATGGGCAAGGGTGCGCCCTCAGGCCAGCGCAGGTGCAGGCCGCCGGCAGGAGGCCGAGCCAGCGCGTCGACCGACAGCGTCCAGCCGCGGCCCTGCGGCGTCAGCGACCAGGCCAGCGGCCCGAAGGCCGTGCGCAGGCCGCGCACCGCCCAGGGCTCGCCCAGCCAGGCGGTGCGCAGGCCCGCGCCGATCACCAGGCTGTGGTCGCGCTCGCGCTCATAGGCCAGCGCATCGAGCGCGCTGCGCAGATAGTCGGAGCTGACCCAGGCGTGCGGCATGTCACCCAGGAAATGCACCGCGCGCGGGTCGCGCATCACCACCTCGGCCCACTGGTTCCAGCCGGCGGGGCGCTGGTCGGCGAAGAAGAAGTCCAGCATCTGCCAGGCGCGCTCACCCTGGCCCAGGCGCAGCAGCGCACCGACGCTGCGCAGCTCGTAGGGTGTGTAGTCTTTCCAGTCGCGCCGGCCCAGGCGGCGCGCCTCGGCCTCCTGCCAGTAGCGCTCGAAGGTGGCCTGCAGCCAGTCGGGCGGCAGCAGGTCGTCGGCCTGGGCGGGGCTCAGCGCGACGGTGGTGGAGGTGGCGTCGAAGTCGCCCAACTCCGCGGCGCCGGGGATGTAGGCAATGCCTTTGGCCTGCATGGCCCGGGCGATCGACAGGCGCAGTTCGCTGGCGAACTCGTCGCGCCAGGCGGCCCAGCGGGTGGCGCTGGCTTCGTCGCCCACCGCGCGGGCCAGCCGCGGCGCGTCGCGGTAGCCGCGCAGTGCCCAGAAGTTGTCCCAGTACGAGTGCATGGGCTTCTCGGAGTAGCCCTCGTGGCTGATCGAGGCCGGCATCAGGCCGAAGAAGGCCTCGCGGCCGGGGGCGCGGTTGGCCTCGCTGCGCTCGCTCTGGCGCAGCGACTCCATGTAGGCCACCACGCGCTGCACCCGCGGCCAGTGGCGCTGCAGGAAGGCGCGGTCGCCGGTGTGTTGCCACACCAGCATCACCGCATGCAGGTACTGGCCGTGGCTGTCGTTCTCGGGCACCGGGTCGGCGCCGCGGCGGTCGATGCAGCAGGGCACCTTGCCATTGGCAAAGAGGCGCTCGCCGAACCAGTCGACGAAGTCGCGCGAGGCGCCCACCTCGCCCGCCCGCAGCAGGCCTTCGACCATCATCGCGCCGTCGCGGATCCAGCTGCGCGCATAGCTGCGTGTGCCGGGCTGCAGCGCGGGGCCGTCGCGGCTGATCAGGATCTGCGCGATGGCGCTGCGCAGGCTGTTGGCCACCCGCTGCGCGGGCGCGGGCAACTGCAGCGCCACGGCGCCCAGGCGCTGGTGCCAGGTGGTGGCGATGCGCTCGAAGCGCGCGTCCAGGCTGGAGATGGCCTCGACGGGCGCGTGCGCGCTGCCCAGCGGCACGGCCAGCGCGATCGTGCGGGCCTGGCCCGGCGCCAGGTCCAGCGCGTAGCGCAGCGCACCGGAGGCGCTGGCCTGCGGGTCGTTCACGTCGGCGGCGCGGCTCGGCGTGTCGCCCTCGGCCAGACCGGCGTCAAAGGGGCGCAGTTCCACCGCATCTGGCGCTTGCAGCGCGCGTACACGCGGCTGGCCGTCCACCCACCACTGCGCGTCGCGCCAGGCCAGGCGGCGCAGCGGCACGGCGCCGCCAGGGGTGTTGAGGAACTGCTGCGGCGGATTGACCTGCCAGGGGCGCAGGCCCAGCAGCAGATGGCCTGTCAGCGGCGCGTCGGGCGGCGCCTGCACGCGGTAGCGCAGCCACATCACCGGCGCCTGTGCCGGTCCGTCGGCGGCGGCGTCGATGGTGAGCTGCGCGCGCGGGTGCTGCCAATGCACCGCGGGCATCGGCAGGAAGCCGTCGCGCAGCGTGTGTGTGGCCTGCACCGAGGCCCAGTCGATGCGCGTGCCATCAGCCAGGCGCAGTGCGGGCACGAGGCTGACGTCGCCGGCGCCGATCTCCGCCGCACCGTCCTCGTCCAGCAGACCGGAGCGCGCACCGCCGCCATCGACGCCCACCACGGTCCAGTAGCTCTGCTCGTTCAGGAACGCGCGGGGCAGCGTGCCGCGCGGCAGCGCCAGCGCGCGGGTCTTGAGGACCGCGTTGGTGTCGGGCCAGGCGCCGGGCTCGATGCGCTGCAGCTCGGCCAGCGCGTCGCCGCCCTGGCGCTGCACCAGGCGCAGGTGGCGCGCGCGCTCGTCGGGCAGGTGCAGGGTGTCGATCGGGCCCTGGGCGCCGTCGACGCGGCGCAGCAGCCGCCAGTGACGGCCGTCGTCGGAGGCCTCCAGGCGCAGCGTGCGCGGCTGCGTGCCGCCACGCCACCAGTGCAGTGCCACGCCATCGAGTTCGCGCACGGCGCCGTAGTCCACCTGCAGCCGGGCGCGGCCGGGGCCGGGCGACCAGGCGGTGGCGGCGTCGCCGTCCAGGGGCGCAGCGGCCTCGGCCCTGTCCCGGTCGGCCCGGGCGGTGGGCGTGGGCCAGGTGGCGGGGGGTGGGTCCTGCGCGGTCAGGCTCAGCTGCTGCAGGCAGACCTCGCCGTGGCCGCCGTCGCGGCCGGCGGCCACGGCCAGCTCCAGCTGGGCGGTGCGACGCAGCGCCTTGTCGGCCGTGGGGCCCCAGGCGAATGACACGGCACGGCCAGGGATGCGCCATTCGACGGGCTGCTGCGGCGGCGGCGTGTTGGCACGGCGGTGCCACCAGACGTTCTCGCCGCGCTCATCGACGAACTTCAGCTGGATGTCGTTGGCACCACCGCGGCCGTGCAGGCGCAGCGCCAGTGCGGGGTGGGCCGGCCAGTCGATCGGCAGGGCGCGTCGGGCCACCGCGTAGCCGGAGACGCCGTTGAAATCGTAGGCCAGGCACAGGCCGCCACGGGCGTCGCGGCGCAGCGCGGCGCGCACCTGGTCCGAGGCCTCGGCGCGCCAGGCGCTGGTGTCACGGAAGTCGTCCAGCACGCGGGTGGTCGCGGCCTGCGCGGCGCTGGCCGCGAGCAGCAGGATCAGCGCTACCCACCTCATTGCTTGACCCCGCCCATCAGCAGCCCCTGCAGGTAGAAGCGCTGCAGCGCCAGGAACAGGCCCAGCACCGGCAGCACGGTCAGCACCGCGCCGGCCATCATCAGCTCGGTGTCCTGCACGTGCTCGCGCGACAGGCCGGCCAGCGCCACCGGCAGCGTCTGCAGCTCGCGGTCGGTCAGCACGATCAGCGGCCACATGAAGTCGTTCCAGGCGCCCAGGAAGCTCAGCAGGGCCAGCGTCACCACCACTGGCGCCAGCAGCGGCAGCACCACCGAGCGGAAGATGCGCCACTCGCCGGCGCCGTCCAGGCGCGCGGCCTCGATCAGCTCGTCGGGGATGCCCAGCGCGTACTGGCGCACCAGGAAGATGCCGAACACGCTGGCCAGCCAGGGCACCAGCGCGCCGGCCAGGGTGTTGACCAGGCCCAGGTTCTTCAGCATCAGAAAGAGCGGCAGCATCGCCACCTGCGCCGGGATCACCAGCGCGCCCAGCAGCGCGCGGAACAGCGTGTCGCGGCCGCGGAAGCGCAGCTTGGCAAAGGCATAGCCGGCGCTCAGGTTGAACAGCAGCGACAGCGCGGTGGCGCCCAGCGCCAGCAGCAGGCTGTTGATGAAGGGCCGGCCGATGCCGTCGCCGCTGAACAGCGCGCGGTAGTGCTGCAGCGTGGGCTGCGCGGGCCACAGCGGTGGGGGGAGGGTACTGGCCTCCCCCGGCACCATCAGCGAGGCCGCCACCATCCAGGCCAGCGGCGCCAGCGTCAGCGCGGCGATGCACATCAGCGCCGCGTGCAGCAACAACGAGACGGCTCGGCGGTTCATGCCGCGCCCTCCTGCCGCCGTGCCACCCACAGTTGCAACCGCGTCAGCGCGAACATCAGCAGGAACAGCACAAAGGCCACGGCCGAGGCCGCGCCCAGGCTCCACCACTTGAAGCCCTCCTCGTACATGAAGTACAGCACAGTGACGGTGCGCTGCGCCGGCCCGCCCTGCGTCATCACGTAGGGCTCGGCAAAGAGCTGGAAGTGGCCGGCCATGGTGAGGATGCTGACCATCAGCAGCATCGGCGCCAGCTGCGGCAGCGTGATGTGGCGCAGCTGCTGCCAACGGGTGGCGCCTTCCAGCTGCGCGGCCTCGTACAGCTCCTTCGGGATGGCCTGCAGGCCGGCCAGCAGGATCACCATGTTGTAGCCGTAGTTCTTCCAGACCGACATCAGCATGATCGCCGGCATGGCGGTGGCGGGGTTGCCCAGCCAGTCGATGGCATCCACGCCCAGCCAGGCCAGGCCGTGGTTGATCAGACCGTAGCGGGTGTGCAGCAGGTACTTCCAGACCACCGCCACCGCCACCAGCGTGGTCACCACCGGTGCGAACAGCGCGGTGCGGAAAAAGGCCCGTGCCTTCACCAGCGGCGAGTTCAGCAGCAGCGCCGCGCCGAGTGATGCGCCGATCGACAGCGGCACACCCACCACCACAAAGAACAAGGTGTTGCCCAGCGCCTGCCAGAACAGCGGCGTGGTGAGCAGCCGGCTGTAGTTGTCCAGGCCGGCGAAACGCAGGTTGTCCAGCGAGGCCAGTGCGTAGATGTCGAAGTCGGTGAAGCTCAGGGCCAGCGCGGCCAGCACCGGCAACGCGAAGAACACCGCGATCGCCATCACCGCGGGGGCGACGAACAGCCAGCCGGCCCAGTCCAAGGGCTTGAGCCTCATGCGCGGCCCCCGCGGCGCGCCAGCATCCAGCGGCGCTTCTCCAGCAGGCGGTCGGCGCGCTCGTCCAGCACCGCCAGCGCGGTCTCGGGCGCCATCGTGCCGCGCACCACATGCTCCAGCACCAGCTTGATCTCGGTGGCAATGCGCTCCCACTCGGGCACCTGCGGCACCGGGCGCACATGCTCCAGTTGTGCGCGAAAGGCCTGTGTGGGAGCGTCGGTGGCCAGTGTGCCGCCGGCCCAGGCGCTGCGCCGCGGTGGCAGGTTGCCGGTCATCGCATGGAAACGCTGCTGCACCTCGGGCCGTGCCAGGTAGCGCATCACGGCGAAGGCCTCGGGCTTGTGCGCCGAGCGGCGGAACATCGCCAGGCTGGCGCCGCCGGCGATCGATGCGCCGGGGCCGCGTGTGCCCTCGGGGCCAGGCAGTGGCGCGGTGGCCCAGCTGCGCTGCAGTGCGGGCGGCAGGCGTCGGCGGAACTCGCCGATCTGCCAGGGGCCGCTGATGTAGAAGCTGAAGTAGCCGCGGCCGAACTCGTTCCAGAGGTTGGCGATCTCCTGGTTGCTGGCCGGCGGCGCCAGCTGCTCGCGGTACATCGACACAAAGAAGTCCCAGGCGCGGCGAAAACCCGCGCTGCGGAAATGCCCACGCGTGGCGTTCTCGCTCAGCAGCGGCTCGTCTTGCTGCAGGCCCAGGGCCACGATCGGGTCGTACTCGTTGAGCGGCAGCAGCACCGCGTAGTTGGCGGGGCCCACGCGCTGGCGGATGGCGCGCAGCATGCGCTGCCACTCGGCCCAGTCGGCGGGCGGGTGGTCAAAGCCGGCCTGGGCCAGCAGGTCGCGGCGGTAGAACAGCAGCCGGGTGTCGACATACCAGGGCAGGCCGTAGAGCGTGCCGTCGATCAGGTTGGTGCGCCAGATGCCGTCGAAGTGGTCGGCGGGGTCGATCTCGGGCGCCTGCGCCAGCCACGGCGCCAAGGGTTCCAGCGCGCCCAGCGCGGCGAACTCGGGCAGCCAGGTGTTGCCCAGCTGGGCCAGATCGGGCGTCGCGTCGCCGGCAAAGGCGGTGAGCAGCTTCTCGTGCGCGGCACTCCAGGGCAGTTGCTCGATGCGCAGGCGGATCCCGGGGTGCTCGGTGCGGAAGTCCTGCAGCAACTCGGCCACCACCTCGCCCTCGCGGCCCATGGCCCAGAAGCGCAGCGTGCCGTCGCCCGGGCGCGCGCAGCCCGCCAGCGGCGTGGCCGCCAGCAGCAGGTGGCGCCGCCGCAGGCTCATCCCAGCCAGCCGCCGGTGAAGCCGGCGCGCCGCAGGCCGCGGCGCAGCGTGGGCTCGCCGCGCATCACGCGCCACAGGCCGCCATGGCGGTGGTTGGCGGCGGCCAGCGCGATCGAGCCCTGGTCGATGCCGATGTGGTCCGTGCCTGTCCAGCCAAAGCCGGGCACGGTGCGACCATCGGACAGCTGGGCGCCCTCAGCCCGGAAGCTGGTGTTGAAGCTGTCGACAAAGCCGTGGTGGTTGTAGATCACGCGGCCGAAGCGCTGCCGCAGCGCGCGCAGCAGCGGCAGCACCACCTCCGGCGCGAAGGGCAGGCTGGACAGGCCGGCGGCCGGCGCCAGCGTGCCGTCGTCGAAGGTGCCGACCAGGGCGGCGCCGCGGGCGCGGTAGTCGTGGAACTGACGTGTGCGGCCGCGGTGGTCGGGGCCCTGGATCATGCCGGGACCGTCGCAGGCGGTCAGGCCCCAGATGTCGGCGCCGTAGTCGTTCCAGTCCTGCGGGTTGGCCACGGCATAGGCGCGCTGCGCCAACGTGGCGCGGCGGCTGTTCTCGAAGTAGTCCAGGCCCTTGTCGCGCATGAAGCGGTCCTGCAGGCCGCGGAAGTCGATGAAGCAGTGGCTGAACTGGTGCCAGAACAGCGGCGCGCCGCCCAGGTGGGTCTGGCCCATGAAGGTGCCCCAGCCGCGGGTGTAGGTGCGGCAGTAGTCGTCCCAGGACGAGGCCGCGGCGGGGTGGGTGGGCGATCCCAGCGCCAGCAGGTACATCATCGTCGCTTCGTCGTAGCCGAGGTAGTCGATGAAGTCGGCGAAGCCGCGCTCGGGGTTCCAGCCCATGCAGATCAGGCCGCCGCGCTGCTGCATCCAGGGCCAGTCGATGCGCTCGTGGATCGCCTGCACGCGCTGGCGCAGTTCGCGTTCGTCGGCGTGGTCGCCGTCGAAGAAGGCCTGCGCCGTCAGCAGACCGGTCAGCAGCCAGGCGGTGTCGATGCTGGAGAGCTCGACACCCGGCGCGAAACGGGTGCCGCGCTCGATGTCGATGAAATGGTAGAAGAAGCCGCGGTGGCCCGCCACGCCGCTGGCCTGCGGGCCCTGCGGCGCCTGAGCCAGGAAGCGCGCGGCCGTCAGGCAGCGGGCCAGCGCTTGTTCGCGCGGGCGCAGGCCAGATTGCACCGCCGCCACGAAGACCGCCAGGGCAAAGCCGGTGGCCGCGGTGCTGGCCATGCGCGGGTTGCCCGGAGAGCGGTCGGGCGCCAGGCCGCTGACCGGGTGGGTGGTGTCCCAGAAGTAGCCGATCGTGCGGGCCAGCAGGTCGTCGAGCAACACGTCGTTGCTGGCGGGCAGGTCGGTCTCGCCAAAGGGGGACGCGGCCTGAACCGATAGCGGCAGCAGGCCGGCCGGCGCCAGGGCCAGCAGGTGGCGGCGGGTCAGGGAAGGAGAGGCGGGCATCGTCACAGGGCCAGGGTCGGGATGAGCGCGAGCGCCACGCGGATCGGCCCGACCCGCGCAGTGTCTCGCACGACAAGGGGGCCGGCACACGGCCGGCCCCGGCGATCGGTCAGAACTTGTAGCCGATCGCCAGCCGCACGGTGCGTGGATCGCCACGCACCGCGTTCGGCTTACCCAGGTTCAGGTTGTCGCCGCCCACGGCGTTCTTCTGGCCGCCCGGGGCGACCGGACCGCCGCCCCAGTCGTCGAAGCCGCCGTAGTTGACGACATTGAACAGGTTCAGCACGTCCAGCCGCAGCGTGGCCTGGCCCATGCCCAGCGAGAAGTCCTTGGCCAGGCCCACGTCGATCTGGCGGAAACTGGGCGACTCGCCCTCCACCGAGACGCACTTGTCCCAGCCGTTGGCACAGCTGGTGATGCGCCGCGGCTTGCCGCTGCCCCAGGTCATCTTGCCCGACAGCGTGATGCCCCAGGGCAGCAGCTGGTCGGTCAGGCCGGCCAGCACCAGGCGGTGCTGGTCGACCAGCGTGGAGGGGTTCCAGCCGCGCACGCCGCTGCGGCCATAGGTCCAGTCAAAGATGTCGTTGTTCCACTCGCGGCTGGTGGTCTCGGCGTCGCTGTAGGTGTAGGCCATGTTGGCTGCCCAGCCCGAGCTGCGCGTGTAGGGCTTCTCGGCCTTCAGCAGCAGCGCGGTGGTGCGGGTCTCGCCGACGAAGTCGCCCAGGATCAGCGTGCCGAATCCGTTCGGGCCGCCCCACAGCGGATCGATCGGGCTTTGGGTGCCGTAGCCGCCGTTGGGGTCGCGGTTGCCGCCGAACCAGATGAACTGGTTCTTGGCGTCGATGCGGCTCAGTGTCACCTCGGTGTTCCAGTCGGCCACGGCCTGGCGCAGGCCCAGGCTGAACTGGTCGGCGTAGGGCATCTTGAACTCGTTGCGGATCAGCCAGATTTCGCCGCCCGCCTGCTTGTTCTTCTGCAGCTCGTCCAACGCATGGTTGGCCATCGTGCGGTCATAGCTGCGGCCCCAGCCGCCGAAGAGCACCGTGGCCTTGTCGCCAAAGACGTCGTACGAGGCGCCCAGGCGCGGCGCGATGGCCCCCTTGAAGGTCTTGCGCGAGCTGCCGGTGGAGATGTAGTCGGCGATGTTGATGCCGCCCTTGGCCAACGACTGCGCGTAGGTCTGCCCCGGGGGCGCTGTGATGCCACCGATGGTGCGGCCATCCAGCGCGTACAGCGCCGTCACGCGGTCAGCCGGCGTCACGTAGCTGTTGTTGAGCATGTTGCTCTCATAGTCCCAGCGCAGGCCCAGGTTCAGCTCCAGCTGCTTCGTGACGGTGATGTCGTCCTGCAGGTACAGGCCCATCTGGCGGTTGCTGAAGGACACGTCGGCGCCGGGGATCGCGGCGCGGATGTGGCACTGGTCGCTGTCCAGGCCACTGGCCGAGACGTTGGTGCCGGTGCAGCTGCTGCCGTTGTAGTAGGGCAGGCCGGTCGTGGTGTTGACCACCGTCTCGACCGTGTCCACGCTGAAGGCCGTGCCCGACAGGCTGTACTTCATGTTCTTCAGCTTGACGCCGCCCTTGACGACATGGCCGCTGAGGCCGGTCCAGGTCAGGTCCTCGCTGACGAACAGACCCTTCTGGCCGCGATCCTGCGCATCGGGCGAGCCGCCGACGAAGGCGATGTCGCTGGTGTTGTTGATGCGGTCGGTGGGCGAATACTTGTACTTGATGAAGGGCGAGGTGGCGTTGGAATGCGGGTTCCAGTTGTAGTCCTCGTAGCCCACACGGGCCTCGCTGAGCCAGTCACCGCGCGCCCACTCGTGCTTGAGGTCGACGTTGGTCGAGTCGTTACTGCGATCCTTCATGTTGTCCGGGGCGCTCAGGCGCTTGTCCTCGGGCAGCAGGTCGGACTCGCGGCGCAGCTTCATGCTCAGCGTCAGCTTGTTCTCGTCATCGACCTGGGCGTCGATCTTGCCGAACAGCAGGTGCTCGCGGAAGCGGTTGACCTGGCTGCCCTGGGCGGCCTTGAGCGCCGAGATCACCCCCGCGTCCGGGTACTTGTCGAGGTTCTGCGGCACGAACTGGCGCGAGTCGTCGATGGTCTTGCCGTCGTAGGCGACAAAGAAATGCACCTGGTCACGCTTGATCGGTCCGCCCAGGCTGAAGCCATACTCGGACTTCGACGAGGCCGGCAGCGGCACGCCGGCCGCTTCATTGGCCTGCTCGAAGGGGGTCATGGCGCGCATCGACGTGCCGGTGCGGTCGATGTAGACCTCGCCATGCAGGTCGTTGGTGCCCGACTTGGTGATGGCGGTGACGGCCGCGCTGCTGACCTGATCGAACTCGGCCTTGTAGTTCTGCGTGAGGACCTTGTACTCGGCGATCGCCGACTGCGGGAAGGGGTTGCCGCGCGAGCTGTCCTGGCCGGTCAGGCCGCCGCGCAGGATGTTGTTCTTCTGACCCACGCCGTCGATGAAGACGTTGACGTGGTCAAAGTTCTGCGAGCCGGCCTGGATGCTGGTGTTGCCGTTGCCGTCGGAGTTGAAGGCCACGCCCGGCGCCAGATCGGCCGAGCTAAGAAAGTTGCGCGTGGTCTGCGGCAGGGCCTCGATCATGCGGCGCGACACCAGGGTGCCGACCTGCGAGTCCTTCACCGCCTGGCGGTTGGCACTGCCGACAATGGTGACCTGCTGACCCGCGCCGACGGCGCTCAGGTCCAGCGAGGCGGTCTCGCCCACTTGCAGTGTGACCTCGTTGCCACCCTGACCGCCGACCTGGATCTCGTAGCGGCCCGGAGCCAGGCCGCTGAGCACATAGCTGCCGTCGGCGCGCGTGGTGGTGCGGTAGGTGTTGCCGTTGTCCTTGCTGAGCGCCACCACCGGCACACCGGCCTGGGCGGCGCTGGCACCCGTGTTGACCTGGCCCTTGAGGGTCGAGGTACTCAGCTGCGCCTGGGCGGCACCAGCCAGCGCCAGCACGACGGCGGCCGCCAATGCGTGTCTGTGGAAACCTTTTCTCGGCTGATTCATCGGGATGTCTCCGGGTGTTGTGGTGGTGAGTGGGACGGGAGAGAAGGCGTCAGTGCGGCCCGGACGGGCCGACCGACGGGGCGCCTGTGCGGCGCCCGGCGACGGGAGAGGGGGTGTGGCAGCTCTGGCGAACCACCAGCTCGGCGCGCAGCGTCTGGCGCGGTGGCACCGGCTTGTCGGGCGACTCGATGGCCGCGGCCAGCGCCTCCAGCGCCAGCGTGCCCAGCTCGACGATGGGCACGCGCACGGTGGTCAGCGCGGGTTGCACGTAGCGGGCGATCGGCACGTCGTCAAAGCCGGCGAGCGCGATGTCCTGCGGCACCTTCAGCCCGGCCTCGCGCAGCGCCCCCAGGCAGCCCAGAGCCATCATGTCGTTGGCGGCAAACACGGCCGAAGGGCGCGCCGACAGCGCGGCCAGCAAGTGGCCGGCGCGGCGACCGGCTTCTTCGGTGAAGTCACCGGGCAGCACCTGCTCGGCCGCGCCGGGCAGTTCCTTGGCCAGGGCTTCGCGGTAGCCGGCCAGGCGCTCGGCGGCCTCGTGGTTGTGCTCGGGGCCGGCGATGAAGGCGATGTGGCGGTGGCCGGCCGCGGCCAGGTGGCGCACCATCGCGCGGGCGCCGCCGCGGTTGTCCACCTCATAGGCGGCCAGCTTCTGCTCGCCGGCGCGGGTGTTGATCAGCACCGCTGGGAGACCGGGCGCCAGACTGGCCTCCAGCAGCCGGCCATCGCCCTGCGGCGACATCAGCAGCAGGCCGTCCACCCGGCCATGCATGGCGCGCAGCGCGGCAGCGGCCTCCTGCATGTCGCCGTGCGAGCTCGACAGCAGCAGGTGCAGGCCGCGCGCGCGGGCGGCCAGGTCGATGCCGCGGATCAGCTCGGAGAAATACTCGCCGTGCAGGTCGGGCAGCAGCGCGCCGATCGTGTGGGTGCGGCGGGTGATCAGGCTGCGTGCGGCGCTGGAGGGCGTGAAGCGCAGCTCGGCGGCCACCTTGTGGATGCGCGCGCGGGTTTCGGGCGTGACGCTGGGATGGCCGTTGAGCGCGCGTGAGACCGTGGCCACCGAGACCTGGGCTTCGCGGGCGACATCCTTGATGGTCACGGCCATGGCGGGCTCCTCACAAGGCGTTGGCGGCGATCACCGCGGCATAGGCCAGCGCGCTGGCCTTGCGGGTGCGGCGCTGGGTGGCGTAGTCCACATGCAGCAGGCCGAAGCGCTTGCTGTAGCCGTGCGCCCACTCCAGGTTGTCGAGCAGCGACCAGGCGTAGTAGCCGCGCACATCGACACCGGCGCTGATGGCCGCATGGACCGCGGTCAGGTGCTTGTGCAGGGTCTGGGTGCGCAGCGGGTCGGGCAACGGGTCAACCTCGGCGCTGGGGGGATCGAAGAAGGCCGAGCCGTTCTCGGTGATGTAGATCGGCAGCTGGCCGTAGCGGTTCTTCACCCAGGTCAGCGTGTCGGTCAGACCGCGCGGGTAGACCTCCCAGGCGGTTTCGGTGTGCAGGGCGCCGCGCTGCGGCACCGCGCTGGCGCGTTGCGGCCAGGCCGATTCATCGGCGCGCACCACGCTGCGGGTGTAGTAGTTGACGCCCAGCCAGTCGATCGGCTCGCGGATCAGCGCCATCTGATCGGCCGGGCGCGGTGCGGGCCAGGCCTCGCCGAAGACCTCGGCCAGTTCCTCGGCGTGGGTGCCGCGGAAGACCGGGTCCAGGTACTGGCGGTTCATGTAAGCCTCGGCACGCAGCGTGGCGGCCAGGTCGGCCGGGCTGTGGCTGGCCGGGTACTTGGGCTCGAGGTTGACCACCAGGCCGATCTGGCCGCGGGCGCCGCTGGCGCGGAAAGCCTGTACACCGCGGCCATGGGCCAGCAACAGGTGGTGCGCCGCGATCGCGGCCTCAAAGGCGCTGCGGTGGCCTGGCGCCAGCACGCCGTGCATATAGCCCCCGTCGGCGACCACCCAGGGCTCGTTGAGCGTGCTCCACATCGGCACCCGGTCGCCCAGGGTGCGGAACATCAGCGTGGCGTAGTCGGCAAACCAGTCGGCGATGTCGGGGTTCAGCCAGCCGCCGCGGTCGTCCAGCGCAGCCGGAAGGTCCCAGTGGTAGAGCGTGATGTTGGGCGCGATGCCGGCGGCCAGCAGTGCATCGACCACGCGGCTGTAGTGGTCCAGGCCGGCCTGGTTGATGCGGCCGCGGCCTTCCGGCAGCACGCGCGACCAGGCGATGCTGAAGCGGTAGGACTGCAGGCCCAGCGAGCGCATCAGCGCAATGTCCTCGGGGTAGCGGCGGTAGTGGTCGCAGGCGATGTCGCCGGTGTCGCCATCGCGCACGCGGCCAGGCGTGTGGCTGAAACGGTGCCAGATGCTGGGTCCCGCACCGTCAGCCAACGGCGAGCCCTCGACCTGGTAGGCGGCGGTGGCCGCGCCCCAGACAAAGCCAGGCGGAAAGCGGAGCGGGTCAGAGTGCGCTGTCACGGTGCACGATGGGCGGCGATGGGGGTGGTGTAAACGTTTCCATGGATGGTAGCGACCGTGCTTGGTGCGTCTGCCGGGGTTTTCCCGGGCTGTGGCGTGGTGACCGCGTGGCCGCGTCACGGCGCGCACCGCGGCGGGGCGAAAGACCGGCGCGCGGCTGGCGCAGTTCTTGATAACCCAGGCGCATGTCCGACCTGTCACGCCAGCCCACGCCCCGCGCCATGGACGCCTTTGGCCATGCGCTGATGGTGCTGCAGGCGCGCAGTGGCCGGCGCCTGTGGCAAAGCCCGCTGGCGCGCCGCCTGTTGGGCGACTACTTTGCCGGCCTGCCCGAGGTGGCGGTGCCGGCCGAGGTGGCCGCGTGGGCCACGCGCGAAGCGCTGCGCCAGTCGATCGGTGCCGAGCCGCGCCCGCTGACCGTGCTGCGCGGCACCCGCCGCCTGCACTTCATGCTGCACCTGGAGGCCGAGAGTCCCGACCAATGGTTGCTGGTGCTGCGCGACGAGGCCGACGACGCGCGCCTGTCGTCATTGCTGGTGGCCTTTGCGCCGATCGACGTGCGTTCGGCCGAGTTGCTGCTGTGGCTGGCCGATGGCGAGCCGTCGCCGGCGATTGCGGAGCGCCTGGGTTTGAACAGCACCGAGTGGACCCAGGCGCTGCTGCGCCTGTGCGCCTACCTGGGCGTGGACCAACCCGGCGAGGCCGCGCGACTGGCGCGCGAGGCTCTGGCCGGACCGGTCACTGCCGCTGACCGCTGAACTGGCCGCCCTGCGGTCGGCCGGCGTAGTTCCACTGGCCGGTGACCGTGCCGCGGCCCGGGCTGAACACGCCGCTGAACACCGCTGAGCCCGCCTGGCCGCTGGTGCTCATCGTGGCACGACCGCTGCCGTCCACGCGGCCGCTGACGCTGAAGGCGCCGGTGGTGCTGGATTGACCGCTGCCGCTGATCTGCCCACCGGGCGACACCTGGACCAGGAAAGTGCCGCTTTCAGCGCCGCCGAAGCTGCCGCTGTAGGTGCCCGCAAACGCAGCGGTGCCGACGTTGCCGCCGCCGGAAGTCAACGGCAATGGGGCCGGGGCGGGGGCAGGCACGGCCGCAGCGCCGCTGCCCGGCCCCACCAGCGTGCGCTGCACCCAGCCGCTGAAGTTGGCCGAATCCACGTAGATGAAGCCGTTCTTCGCCTCGCCGCTGGCGATCAGCTCGTCGGCTTTGGTCAGCGTGGCCACCACCTTGCCGTCGCGCGAGGGTTGGTCAAAGACCTTGACGTTGGCGATCTTGGCCACCAGCAGCTGACCGGCGGCCTGCGGCGACTCGGCGCGCGTGCTGGCCGCCGCATTGGCGTCACCCGCGGCGCTGGAGGTGCGGATCAGCTGCGGGTTGTCGCGGATCTGGCGCACGATGCGGTTGTAGTTGTCCAGGAAGCCGGCGGCCACCATCTTGCCCTCAGGTGTGCTGGTGTAGCCGCCCACGGCCACCGCGCCTGCCCAGCCACCCAGGCCGAAATCGGTGCGCGTGGCCTTGCCTTCGGCCGAGGCCACCTGGATGCTGGAGCGCACATCCGCCAGCAGCAGGCTGGTCATGGCCTCCTTGAACTTCAGACCGCCGGCCAGCGCCCCCAGCGTGCCGCCCAGCTGGCCGAGCAGCGCACCGCCGATGCCGCCAGTGGTGGACGAGCCGATCTGCACGGCCGGGGTCATGACGAAATCGGCGGCCTGCATCTGGCCCTTGCCGACATTGGACTCGGCGCGCAGGTCACCCCCCGCGGCCAGCGCGCGTTCCTGCTGCAGGTTCTGCATTGCGACGCCGCGCTCGACCACATCAAAGCAGCCCGACTGCTGCACCATGCCGCGCAGCAGCGCCGCGGGCGAGCCCAGGCCATACGGGCTGAGGTAACCCCAACCCTGCTGCGGCTCGGCCACCGCCAGCACGCCCAGCTTGCGAGAGCACTGCTCCACCTGGGGCGTGTCCTGGGCCTGGGCCAGACCGGCCAGCAGCAGCGTGCCGACGGCCAGCAGGCGGGGCAAGGCGGGAATCCATCGTGTCATTCGGGTCCTCCATGGCGGCCCGTGGCGTGGGCCTGTGCCCTGCATTCTGCCGCCGTGCGCAAGGCTGAATGGGGCGGAGGGGTCCCCCAAGAGGGGGGCTTGCGGACCGCCGATCAGCCTGCCAGCAGGCCCTTGCGCTCGATGAACTCGATCACCGTGCCCAGGCCTTCGTGCGATTTGAGGTTGGTCATCACCCACGGCCGGGCGGGGCGCATGCGGGCGGTGTCGGCGCGCATCACCTCCAGGTCGGCGCCCACATACGGCGCCAGGTCGGTCTTGTTGATCACCAGCAGGTCGCTCTTGGTGATGCCGGGGCCGCCCTTGCGCGGAATCTTCTCGCCGCCGGCCACGTCGATCACGTAGATCGTCAGGTCGCTCAGCTCGGGGCTGAAGGTGGCGGCCAGGTTGTCGCCGCCGGACTCGATGAAGACGATGTCGGCATCGGGGAACTTGCCCAGCATGCGGTCCACCGCTTCCAGGTTGATCGAGGCATCCTCGCGGATCGCGGTGTGCGGGCAGCCGCCGGTCTCGACGCCGACGATGCGCTCGGGCGCCAGTGCGCCGGCCACGGTCAGCAGCCGCTGGTCTTCCTTGGTGTAGATGTCGTTGGTGACCACCACCAGGTCCCAGCGCTCGCGCATGGTCTTGCACAGCATCTCGACCAGCGTGGTCTTGCCCGACCCGACCGGCCCGCCCACGCCCACGCGCAGCGGCGGGAGCTTCTTGGTGCGGCCAGGGATGGTGTGCAGCGGGGTGGTCATGGTGAGACGTCCTTCAGGAGCGGAACAGGCGCGAGTACTGCGACTCGTGCTGTGCGGAAAGAATGGCCAGCATCGGCGACATCGCCTGGCGGCCGCTGTCGGGCAGGGCCAGGGCCTGATCGACCGCGTCGGGCAAGGCATCGGCCAGCGCGCCCAGCAAACGCTGGCCGGCGCCCTGGCCCAGCGGCACCGCCTTCAGCGCGGCCTGCACCAGGTTCTCGGTCCAGCCAAAGCCGAAGGCGAGCAGCGCCTCGCGTTCCGGCGCGGCAGCCTTGTGCGCCGCCAGCGCAAAGGCGATCGGCCAACTGGGCGAGGGTTTCAGCGCGGCCAGCAGCGCCACCTGCGCATCGCCCGGGTACTGGGCCTTGAGCCACTCGGTGAGCGAGTAGCCCATCTGCTCGCCCATGCGGCGGAACTCGTGCGACTCGCGGGTCAGGCGCACCCAGTCGGCCAGCTCATGGATGCGGGTGTGGTCACCGCGCCGCCAGGCGCGCAAGGCCTGCGCCAGCACCGGCAGCTCGCTGCGCGCCATCACCAGCTGCAACTGGTCCAGCAGCCAGGCGCGGCAGCCGGTCTCGTCGCGCACCCAGCCCGACTCGACCGCGGCTTCCAGCCCCTCGCTGTAGCTGAAGCCGCCCACCGGCAGCGCAGGCGAGGCCAGCCACATCAGGCGCAGCAGCGTGGGCGCCGGCAGCGGTGCGGCAGGGCGGCGGACGCGAGGCATCAGTGGCTGTGGGGGTGGCCGTGACCGCCATGGGTGTGGCTGTGGCCGTCGTGGTCATGGCCATGGTCGCCGTAAGCGCCGCCCTCGGGCTCGAAGGGCGCCTCGCAGTACGCCACCGACAGACCCAGGCCACCCAGCATCTCGGCCAGCACGGGGTCGGGCTCGAAGAGCAAGGCGTCGGGGGTGAGTGCCAGCGGCACATGGCGGTTGCCCAGGTGGTAGGCGGCGCGCAGCAGGTCAAACGGTGTGCCGCCTTCACGCACCTGCACGCGCATCACCGGCTGCGGCGCGGCCTCGATGCGCAGCAGCACGCCATCCTCGGCCACCAGCACATCGCCGCCGCGCAGCACCTGGCCGCGCGGCAGCACCACCAGCACGCGCTCGCCCTGTGCGGTGTGCGCGTCGAAGCGGCTTTTCTGGCGGGTGTCCCAGTCCAGCGCCAGCACGCCGGCACGGGCCAGCACGGGCGCGGCCAGACGGGTGCCGCGCGGCAGGCGGCGGCTGTAGAGCCGGGCGTCGGGGCTCACAGGTGGCGCTGCATGTAGCGGCTGAACGGGTCCAGCGTGTAGTCGTCGAAGGGCCCGCAGTCCACAAAGCCGGCCGACAGGTACAGGCCATGCGCGGGCTCGAAGTACGGGCCGGTGCCAGTCTCCAGCAGCAGTTGCTGCAGGCCCAGGCTGCGGCCGAAGGCGATCAGGTGCTGCAGCATCTGCCGACCCAGGCCGTGGCCGCGCAGATCGGCGCGCGAGCGCATGGACTTGAGCTCGCCGCGCGTCATGTCCAGGCGCTTGAGCGCGCCGGTCACCACCAGCTCATCCCCAGCGGGCGTGTCGTACCAGCCGGTGAAGAAGCTGATCTCGGGGCGGCGCAGCTGGGCCATGTCCAGCGCGTGCACGCTCTCGGGCGGCGAGGTGGCGTGCATGTCGGCCAGGTGCTCGTTCATGAAGGCCTCGATGCGCGGGTCGCTGAGGTCGTCCTGGCGGATGCGGAGCAGGGGCATGGGGCGGCTCAGAAGAGGAAGTAGCGCTGCGCCATCGGCAGCTCAGTGGCGGGCTCGCAGCTCAGCAACTGGCCGTCGGCGCGCACGGCATAGGTCTGCGGGTCGATCGCCATGTGGGGCAGGTAGGCGTTGTGGACCATGTCGGTCTTCTTCACCGTGCGGCAGCCGCGCACCGTGGCCAGCGTGCGGCGCAGGCCCAGCGCGGCCGGGCGGCCGGCGGCCATCGCAGCCTGGCTGACGAAGCTCATCGAGCCGCGCGCCAGTGCGCCGCCAAAGGCCCCGAACATCGGCCGCATGTGCACCGGCTGCGGCGTGGGGATGCTGGCATTGGGGTCGCCCATCGCCGCCGCGGCGATGAAGCCGCCCTTGAGGATCAGGCTGGGCTTGACACCGAAGAAGGCCGGGCGCCAGAACACCAGATCGGCCCACTTGCCCACTTCGACCGAGCCCACCTCGTGGGAGATGCCATGCGCCAGCGCCGGGTTGATCGTGTACTTGGCCACGTAGCGCTTGAGGCGGCCGTTGTCGTTGCGCGCGCCATCGGCCAGGCCGGGCTCGGCCAGCGGGCCGCGCTGGAGCTTCATCTTGTGCGCGGTCTGCCAGCAGCGGATGATCACCTCGCCCACCCGGCCCATGGCCTGGCTGTCGGAGCTGAACAGGCTGATCGCGCCCAGGTCGTGCAGGATGTCCTCGGCGGCGATGGTCTCGCGGCGGATGCGACTCTCGGCGAAGGCCAGGTCCTCGGCGATGCTGGCGTCCAGGTGGTGGCACACCATCAGCATGTCCAGGTGCTCGTCGATGGTGTTGACCGTGAACGGGCGCGTCGGGTTGGTGGACGAGGGCAGCACATTGGCCTCGCCCACCACACGCATGATGTCGGGCGCATGGCCGCCGCCGGCCCCCTCGGTGTGGAAGCTGTGGATGGTGCGGCCCTTGAAGGCGGCGATGGTGTCTTCCACGAAGCCGCTCTCGTTGAGCGTGTCGGTGTGGATGGCCACCTGCGTGTCGGTCTCCTCGGCCACGCCCAGGCAGCAGTCGATCGCGGCGGGCGTGGTGCCCCAGTCCTCGTGCAGCTTCAGGCCGATGGCGCCGGCCTCAACCTGTTGGCGCAGCGCCTCGGGTCGGCTGGCGTTGCCCTTGCCCAGGAAGCCCAGGTTCATCGGGAAGGCCTCGGCGGCCAGCAGCATGCGCTCGATGTTCTCGGGGCCGGGCGTGCAGGTGGTGGCGAAGGTGCCAGTGGCCGGGCCGGTGCCGCCGCCGATCATCGTGGTCACACCACTCATCAGCGCTTCTTCGATCTGCTGCGGGCAGATGAAGTGGATGTGGGTGTCAATCCCACCGGCGGTGACGATCATGCCCTCGCCGGCGATGATCTCGGTGCCCGGGCCGATGACGATGTCCACGCCCGGCTGCACATCGGGGTTGCCGGCCTTGCCGATCGCGGCGATGCGGCTGCCCTTGATGCCGATGTCGGCCTTGACGATGCCCCAGTGGTCCAGGATGACGGCGTTGGTGATCACGCAGTCCATGGCCTCACCAGTGCCGGGGCCGTTGATGCGCTGGCCCTGGCCCATGCCGTCGCGCACGGTCTTGCCGCCGCCGAACTTGACCTCTTCGCCGTAGCCGCCGGCACGCAGCGTCAGGTCCTGCTCCACCTCCAGCACCAGCGCGGTGTCGGCCAGCCGCAGGCGGTCGCCCACGGTGGGGCCAAAGATCTCGGCATAGGCGCGCTTGTCCATCTTGACCATCACAGCGCTCCTTGCACCAGACCGCGGAAGCCCCAGACCGCGCGGTCGCCCGCGTAGTCCACCAGTTCCACCGTGCGCTGCTGGCCCGGCTCGAAGCGCACCGCGGTGCCGCTGGCGATGTTCAGCCGCATGCCGTGGGCTGCCGCGCGGTCGAAGCGCAGCGCGCCGTTGGTCTCGGCGAAGTGGTAGTGCGAGCCCACCTGGATCGGGCGGTCGCCAGTGTTCTCGACCACCAGCGTCAGCGTGCGGCGGCCGGGGTTGAGGTCGATCTCGCCGGGATCGGTCAGCAGTTCACCTGGAATCATTCGGGGGCTCCGTGGCACCTGATTGGTGCAATCAGGCAATGGGTTGGTGCACGGTCACCAGCTTGGTGCCGTCAGGGAAGGTGGCCTCGACCTGGATCTCGGGGATCATCTCGGGCACGCCGTCCATCACCTGGCCGCGGCTGAGCACGGTCTTGCCGGCGCTCATCAGCTCGGCCACGCTGCGGCCGTCGCGCGCGCCTTCCAGGATGGCCGCGGTGATCAGTGCCACGGCCTCGGGGTAATTGAGCTTCAGCCCGCGGGCCAGCCGGCGCTCGGCCAGCAGCGCGGCGGTGAAGATCAGCAGCTTGTCCTTCTCGCGGGGGGTGAGGTCCATGGCATCGGTGGTTCAGGCGACAGCGTCGATTGCAGCAAGGCCAATGCCATCTGTCCAGCGGGCGGTCCAGGCTGGTGCGTTTCTTGATGGCAGACGGGGCTTGCCATGGATGCCGCCACCCCGCCCGTCGCCCCCCGCCCGCAGCAGGTCATCCCGATCCGCCGCGACTACAACGCCTGGGTGGCCAGCGAGACGCTGGAGGACTATGCGCTGCGCTTCACGCCGCGCTCGTTCCGCAAATGGAGTCCCTGGCGGGTGGCCAACACCGCGTTTGGTGCCGCGTCTTTCCTGGTGCTGGAGGCGGTGGGGGCGACACTGCTGGTGCAGCACGGCTTCGTCAATGCCTTCTGGGCCATCCTGGCCACCGGGCTGGCGATCTTCCTGGCCGGCTGGCCGATCAGCGTCTACGCGGCGCGCCATGGCGTGGACATGGACCTGCTCACCCGCGGTGCCGGTTTCGGCTACCTGGGCTCCACCGTCACCTCGCTGATCTACGCCAGCTTCACCTTCATCTTTTTCGCCCTCGAGGCGGCGATCATGGCCTACGCGCTGGAGCTGGTGGCCGACATCCCGCCGGCCTGGGGTTATCTGCTCTGTGCGCTGGTGGTGATTCCGCTGGTGGCGTATGGCGTCACCGCGCTGTCCAGGCTGCAGGTCTGGACGCAGCCACTGTGGCTGGCGATGCTGGTGCTGCCCTACATCGCCGTCCTCCAGGCGCACCCGGACTGGTGGCAGGGTCTGCAGGGTTTTTCAGGCCAGTCCGGCGGTGCGGGCTTTGACCTGCTGTCCTTTGGTGCCGCCACCACAGTGGGCATGGCGCTGATCACCCAGATGGGCGAGCAGGTCGACTACCTGCGCTTCATGCCCGAGCCCCGGCCGGGCCAGCGCGCCCGCTGGTGGCTGGCGGTGGCGGCCGGCGGTCCGGGCTGGGTGATTCCTGGCGTGCTGAAGATGCTGGGCGGCGCGCTGCTGGCCTGGCTGGCGCTGCAGCAGATGGTGCCGCCCGACCGCGCCGTCGATCCCAACCAGATGTACCTGCTGGCCTGGGAGCAGGTGCTGGGTCACTACCACTGGGCGGTGGCGGCCACCGCGGTGTTTGTGGTGGTGTCGCAGCTGAAGATCAACGTCACCAACGCCTACGCCGGCTCGCTGGCCTGGTCCAACTTCTTCTCGCGCGCCACCCACAGCCACCCGGGGCGGGTGGTGTGGATGGTGTTCAACCTGCTGATCGCGCTGATGCTGATGGAGCTCAGCGTGTTCCAGGCGCTGGAGCGGGTGCTGGGCCTGTTCGCCAACCTGGCGATCAGCTGGCTGATGGCGGTGGTGGCCGACCTGGTGATCAACAAGCCGCTGGGCTGGAGCCCCAAGGGCATCGAGTTCCGCCGCGCCTACCTGCACGACATCAACCCGGTGGGTGTGGGCGCGATGGGCCTGGCCTCGGTGCTGTCGATGGCGGCGCACCTGGGCGCCTTCGGGCCGCTGGCGCAGGCCTTTTCGGCGCTGGTGGCGGCGGTCACGGCCTTCTGCGCGGCGCCGGCCATCGCCTGGGCCACGCGCGGCCGCTACTACCTGGCGCGCGACCCGGCTGAAGACGGCGGCCGCTACCTGGGCGCCGCGCTGCACCGCTGCCTGGTCTGCGAGCGCGACTACGAGGCCGACGACATGGCCGGCTGCCCGGCCTACGGCGGCCCGATCTGCTCGCTGTGCTGCACGCTCGATGCCCGCTGCCAGGACCGCTGCAAGCCCACACCGCGCATCAGCGACGCGGTCTGGGGCCGCTGGCGCGGTGCGCTGCGCCGTCTGCTGCCGCGCGCCTGGGCCGGCCAGGTCGACACCGGCCTGGGCCAGTACCTGCTGATGATGGCGGTGCTGGTGCCGCTGCTGGGCGGCCTGGCGGCACTGCTGGTGCGCCTGGCGCGCTCGGGGCAGGACGGCTACTGGCAGGTCTTTGCGACCATGCTGCTGCTGGCCGCGGTGGTGGCCTGGTGGCTGGTGCTGGCGCAACGCAGCCGCGCCGTGGCCCAGGAGGAGACCGAGCGCCAGACTGATGCGCTGGTGCGCGAGATCGACTCGCACCGCCAGACCGACCTGGCGCTGCAGGCCGCCAAGCGCCTGGCCGATGCCGCCAACCAGGCCAAGACGCGCTACATCACGGCGGTCAGCCACGAGCTGCGCACACCGCTCAACAGCATCCTCGGCTACGCCCAGCTGCTGGGCGATGACCCGGCCATCCCGGCGCAGCGCCGCCCGGCGGTGGAGGTCATCCGCCGCGGCGGCGAGCACCTGCTGGGCCTGATCGAGGGCACGCTGGACATTGCTCGCATCGAGAGCGGCAAGCTGAGGCTGGACGTGCGCCCGATGCGGCTGCGCGAAGCCATCCGCGAGCTGGTCACGCTGTTCGAGCAGCAGGCGCAGGCCAAGGGCATCGGCTTTGCCGTCATCGGCGTCGATGCCCTGCCTGAGGCGGTGCGCGCCGACGAGCGCCGTCTGCGCCAGATCCTGATCAACCTGCTGGGCAACGCGGTGAAGTTCACCCGCCACGGCCAGGTCACGCTGCGCGCCGCCTACAGCGGGCAGATGGCCCGCTTCGAGGTGGTGGACACCGGACCGGGCATGGACACTGCCGAGGTGGCGCGCGTCTTCGAGCCCTTCGAGCGCGGTAGCGCTGCCGGTGGGAGCGCCGCCGGCGGCACCGGCCTGGGCCTGACGATCAGCCGCATGCTGACCGGCCTGATGGGCGGCGAGCTGACGCTGGACAGCACGCCCGGCCAGGGCAGCATCTTTCGCCTGAAGCTCTTCCTGCCAGAGGTGGCCGGTGCCCACAGCGCACCGGCGGGCCGCGTTCGCCATGCCGGCTATGCCGGGCCGCGCCGCACGCTGCTGGTGGTCGATAACGAGGAGGCCGATCGCCAACTGCTGGCCGACCTGCTGCAACCGCTGGGCTTCACGATCGAGGCGGCCGGCAGCGGCGAGGCCGCCCTGGCGCGCCTGGCCTCACTGAAGCCCGACGCGATTTTCATGGACCTGGCGATGCCCGGCATCGACGGCTGGGAGACCATCCGCCGCCTGCGCGCCCAGGGCCTGAGCCGGGCGCCGCTGGCGGTGGTCTCGGCCAACGCCTTTGATCGCGCGCTGGACCACGACGTGGACCTGCCGCCCGAGGACTTCCTGGTCAAGCCCGTGCGACTGGACGACCTGCTGGCCTGGCTGGAGCGGCGCCTGCAGCTGCAGTGGATAGCCGCGCCGCCGCCTACCGCGCCACCGCCACCGGCGCCCGAGACACCCCCGCCCGCTGCCGCGCTGCAGCGACTGAACGAGCTGGTGGGCCTGGGCTACCTGCGCGGCATCACCCAGGAGCTCGACCGCCTGGAGGCCGCGCACGCGGACAGCGCCGCCTTCATTGCACGATTGCGCGGCCTGGCGCGCGGCTTCCAGCTCGACGCGCTGGCCGACACCCTGAAGAAAGCCCTGAATGAGCCCGCCGTCTGAGTCGCCCACCGACCTGCTCGATGCTGGCGACGCCGACGTGGTGCTGGTGGTCGACGACGTGCCCGACAACCTGGCCGTGCTGCACGACGCATTGGATGAATCCGGCTACACGGTGCTGGTCGCCACCCACGGCGAGGCCGCGCTGGAGCGTGCGCGCCAGGCCCGGCCGCACCTGGTGTTGCTGGATGCGGTGATGCCGGGCATGGACGGCTTCGAGGTGGCCCGTCGCCTGAAGGCCGATCCGGCCACCGCCGCCATCCCGATCGTCTTCATGACCGGCCTGACCGATGCCGAGCATGTGGTGCAGGCCTTTGCCGCCGGCGGCATCGACTACGTCACCAAGCCGCTGCGCCCGCGCGAGGTGCTGGCGCGCATTGCCGCCCACCTGCGTGCCGCCCGCGCCCAGGCGCAGGCGCGCAATGCGCTGGACGCCTTCGGCCACGCCACGCTGGTGCTGCGCCAGCGCGACGGCCGCCGGCTGTGGCAGACCGCGCTGGCCCGCCAGCTGCTGCGCGAGCACTTTCCCGAGGTGCCCGACGAGCAACTGCCCGCCCCGTTGCTGACCTGGGTGCAGGAGGTGGTGCCCGAGGCCGCCACGTCTGCGCCCACGCGCCAGCTACAAACGCCGCGCGGCCGCTTGACGCTGGCCCTGCACCCGATGGGCGAGGACGATGGCACGCCCGGCACCGACGGTGAATGGCTGCTGGTGCTGCGCGAGGCCAGCGAGGCCGCGCTGATGCTGGCCCTGGCCCAGGCCTTTCCGCAGCTCACCGCGCGTGAGCGCGAGGTGCTGTACTGGGTGGTCCAGGGCAAGACCAACCGCGACATCGGCGACATCCTGGGCACCAGCCCGCGCACCGTTCACAAGCACCTCGAGCATGTTTTTGAGAAGCTGGGTGTGGAAACCCGCACAGCGGCGGCGGGTGTGGTGATGGCGCGGATGGGGCGCTGATCGGTAACATCTCGGTAACAAGACGTCGGGCAATCGGTAACACTTCGAAAGCCGGCGCGGCGTGCCGTCGTGACCGCTTGCCTGTCGATGAACCCACCACCTGAATCCGCTCCCATCCGTCTGCGTCTGGGCCTGCGTCCCTCGCTGCTGTCCGCCGATGGGCAAGAGCTGGCGCTGTCGCGCAAGGATGCCGCGTTGCTGGCGATGCTCGCTGTTGAGGGCGCTTGCGCCAAGGACCATCTGGCCGCGATGCTGTGGCCCGACGCCGACAGCCAGCGCTCGCGCCTGAGCCTGCGCCAGCGGCGCTTTCGCCTGGCTCGGGCTGCGGGTGTGCCGGTGGTGGTGGGCGAGGACACGCTGAGCCTGAATCCCGCCGTGGTCACACAGCTGCAGGCCTTCGACGAACCGGGCGACGCATGGCCTGAGACCGAGCTGCTGGGCAGTCAGACCTTCGACGATTGCCCCGACTTTCAACGCTGGCTGCAGGGCGCCCGCCCGGCCTGGCGGCGCCGCATCACCACTCGGCTGGAGCAGCATGCCGAGGCGCTGGAGGCCGAGGGCCGACTGGTCGAAGCCCTGGCCTTGGCGCGCCGTCTGGCCGAAGACGAGCCCCTGTCCGACCGGGCGCACCGCCGCCTGATCTGGCTGCACTACCTGCGAGGTGACCTGGGCCGCGCGCTGGGCGAGTACAAGGCCTTCTGCGACCGTCTGGCCGAGGAGCTGGGTGAGCTGCCTGACGACGCCACCGGCGAGCTGGTGGCCCGCATTCGGCTGGGCGAGTTCAGCGATGCCGCAGCCCGCACGGCCCCCAGCGATGCCCCCCGGCAGTGGCCCTTCGTCGGTCGCGACGCCGAACTGGGCGCACTGCATCAGGCCTGGTCCGACCGCCGACCGATGCTGGTCGAAGGCATGCCTGGCATTGGCAAGACGCGTCTGATCGGTGAGGCGCTGCGCGCCCAGGCCGGCTGCTGCTGCCTGCATGTGCCGGTGTTCGCCGGTGAGCGTCACCGAACCTACGCCGTGCTGGCGCGTTTGTTGGCCAACCTGTGGCTGGGGCCGTCAGCGCTGAGGCCCCAGGGGCATCTTGACTTGCCTGATTGGGCCCGCAGCGAGCTGGCTGCGTTGTTGCCCGAGCTGCACCCCAAGCGCCAGGCCGAGCTGCGGCCGCTGGGCCTGCAGCGCGCGCTGGAGTGCGCGCTGTCCCAGGCCGGCCCCGATCTGGTGGTGATTGACGATCTGCAGCAGGCTGACCAGGCCACACTGGAACTGCTTCCCGCGCTCAGCCGCCCCGGCCTGCCGCCCTGGTGGCTGGTCTGTCGCAAAGGGGAGCGACCGGCGGAGATCGATGCCTGGCTGCAGGCGTCGCCGGCGCCGCAGGTGATCGAGCTGCAGCCGCTGGACCAGTCGGCCGTCGCCGTGTTGCTCGCCCATGCCTCACCCCATAGCGCCCCGAACGGCTCGGCGGCTTCCATCCTGCGCTCATCGGGCGGCGTGACCTTTCTGGTGGTGGAGCTGATCAAGGCGATGGCCGAGGGGCGCATGCCCGTCGGCGACGGCACGCCCCAGGGCGCTGCGCACTTCATCCGCTCGCGCGAGGCCTCGCTGGATGCCACGGCTCGGCAGATGGCACGCACGGCAGCGGTCCTGCGTGCGCCGCTCACAGCCGCCGCCGCGGCCGCGATCTGGGACACGGCCGAAGCGCCCTGGCAGGAGGCTTTGCGACATCTGGAGGCGGTGCATTGGGTGGACGCGCAATTGCGCATGCACGACCTGGTGGCCAGCGCCCTGTATGAGGCCCTGCCACAGGCCGAGCGGCGCGCCTTGCATGCCCGCCTGGCGGCCTGGATGGAGCGCGAGGGTCACCCACCGGCCGATGCCGCCCAGCACCATGAAGCCGCCGGCCAGCCGGCGCAGGCTGCACCGTTGTTCGAGCGCGCAGCCGCCGAGGCCGCCCGGGCCTGCCGGGTGGCCGAACAAGCGTGTTTCCAGCGCAGTGCGGCCGAGGCTTGGCAGGCCTGCGGACGCCATGACGAGTCCTTCGAGGCGCTGCGCGCCAGCCTGGATCCGCTGCTGATGGGACTGGGCGCCGAGGCCGCTTTGCCGGTGGCTCAGCAGATGCTGGCCCAGGCCCGTGGCCCGCTGCAGCATGTCCAGGCCCACATCGCGCTGGCAGAACTCGACAACCACCTGGGCCGCTATGCGGATGCCGACGCGCGCGCCGCCCGTGTGCAGCCCGTCGCCCAGTCGCTGCAGGATGTCGACGCCTGCATCCAGCTGGGGGCTCACCGCGCGTATGCGCTGGTGTCACTGTCCCGACTGGCCGAGGCCACCGAGATCCTGGCGCAGCTGGAGCCCCTGCTCGAGAAGGCCACCCCGCTGGTGCGCAAGGAGTACGTCGAGGCCCAGGCCGTGGTGTGCTGGCGTGCCGGCCAGCTGGGCCGCTGCGCCGAATACACCCAGACCGCGCTGGACCTGCAGTTGGCCTGCGGACGCTGGGCCGGTGCGCTGGTGCAGGCCAGCAATCTGGCGGCGATCCAGACCCTGCGTGGGCGCTTTCGCCAGGCCGATGAGCTGCTCAATGCCAGCCTGGCGTGGCGAGACATGCTCGGGCCGCTGGAAGGCCACACCGTGGCCGGCCTGGACACGGTGCGGGCCTGGATCGACATTGGCCTGGGCCACGCGGCCGATGCGCTGGCCACCGCCCGCCGCGCGCTGGGCTTCTACCAGGGCGCCAGCGCCTTGGACCGCATCGCGGCGCACGCCACCGAGACGCTGGCACGCATCCACCTGGCGCTGGGTCAGGTGGATGAGGCCCGTGCGGTCCACGCCCCGCTGGCGGCGGTGCTGCTGCCGGTGCAGGGGACGCGTGGCTGGCTGCTGGCCGCGGCCATCGAACGGGCCGCCGGGGGCGACGCCCAGCCCGCGCTGGACCAGGCCGCGTCATTGGCCGCGCAGGCCAGCGATACGCGGCTGCTGCAACTGAGGTTGGCGGCCGAGCGCCTGTGCAGCGGCCGCGAGCCGCCGTCGCCAGCGGATCTGGCGGCGGTCGAAGGCCAGGCCCTCGAGTGCGAGCAGGACGCGCTGGCCGCACGCCTGGCCTGGCACCGCGTGGGCGTGTTGCTGGACCGGGGCGATGCTGCCGCGGCGGCCGAGCTGGCGCGCCGTCTGCTGGACAGCCCGGCCTGGCCCGAGGACATCCTGCCCTGCCACTGGCAGTGGCTGGGCGCGCTGACCCTGCAGCTCGTGGGCGACGCCCAGGCCCCGGTGTGGCAGCAACGTGCCGAGGCTGCGCTGGCACGCACATGCCAGGATCTGCAGGGGGGATGGCCCACGCCAGCCTGGCCACGCTTTGCCCATCTGCAGGCGGCGGTGGCAGCGTGGCCGGCGCCGACCGACCGCCTCAGCGCTTGTCCAGCACCAGACCGCGCCGCTCCAGCAGTGGCTCGAGGCGCGGCTCGTGGCCGACCAGGTGACGGAACAGGTCCATCGCGTCCTCGCTGCCGCCGCGCGACAGCAGCTTGTCGCGCAGCGCATCGCCGTTCTCGCGTGTCAGGCCGCCGTTGGCCATGAGCCAGGCCACGGTATCGGCGTCCAGCACCTCGCTCCAGATGTAGGCGTAGTAGCCGGCCGAGTAGCCGCCCATGATGTGGCTGAAGTAGGGCGTGCGGTAGCGCGGTGGCACGGGCGCGAAGTCCAGGCCTTCCTCCTTCAGCACGCGCGTCTCGAAGGCCATGACCTCCGCTGCGGCGGGCACCTCGTTGGCACGCAGCTGGTGCCAGCGCTGGTCCAGCAGGGCCGAGGCCAGGTAGGACGTGGTGATGTAGCCCTGGTTGAAGCGCTTGGCACCCGACACCTTGTCCAGCAGTGCGGCCGGCATCGGCTCGCCCGTCCGGTGGTGTCGGGCGTAGCTGGCCAGCACGCTGGGCCAGTAGGCCCAGACCTCGTTGACCTGCGAGGGGTACTCGACAACATCGCGCGGCACGCGGCCCAGGCTGGGGTAGCGACTGCGGTTGAACATGCCGTGCAGCGCATGGCCGAACTCGTGGAACAGCGTGTTCACCTCGTCCCAGGTCAGCAGCGTGGGATCACCCGCTGGCGGCTTGGGAATGTTGAGGTGGTTGGCCACCACGGGCGAGGTGCCTTCCAGCGGGTTATAGCGCACGTAGGCGTTCATCCAGGCGCCGCCGCGCTTGGTGGGTCGTGCGTACAGATCGGCCAGAAAGATGGCGAGCTGCTGGCCCTTGCTGTCGAAGACGTCGTAGACCCACACGTCCGGGTGGTAGACCGGCAGGTCGGTGCGGCGCTTGAAGCTCAGGCCGTACAGCTGCCGGGCGGCAAAGAACACGCCGCGCTCAAGCACGTTGGTGATCTCGAGGTAGGGCCGCAGCTGGTTCTCGTCGAAGCCATGGCGGTCGGCGCGCAGCTTCTCGGCGTAGTAGGACCAGTCCCAGGCCTGCAACTCAAAGCGGGGCTGCTGCCGGGCGGCCTGGTCGCGGTCGATCAGGGCTTGCAGCTCGGCGGCCTCGGCCCGGGCGGCAGCCATGGCGGCCGGGGCCAGCCGGCGCAGCAGCGTGTTGACGGTCTCGGGGGTGCGGGCGGTCTCGTCCTCCAGCACCTGCGCGGCGTGGGTGGGGTGGCCCAGCAGCGCGGCGCGCTCCTGGCGCAGCTGCATGACGCGCGACAGCAGACCGGTGGTGTCCTGGGCGTTGCCGCGGCTGCCGCGTGCCACCGAAGCCCGGTGCAGGCGCTCGCGCACAGCACGCTGGTGCAGCAGCGTCTCGGCCGGCTGGATCGTGGTGTTCTGCAGTGCGATCAGGTACTTGCCTGGCAGACCACGCTGGCGGGCGGCCTCGGCCGCCGCCGCCACCTCGCCTGGGCTCAGGCCGTCCAGCTCAGCCGCCGTGTCGACCACCAGCGCGGAATCATTGACCTCGGCCAGCACGGCCTTGTTGAAGCGCGCGCTCAGCGTGGCCAGCTCGGCATTGATGGCCCGCATGCGGACCTTCTGGTCGTCATTCAGCAGCGCCCCGGCCCGCACCATGTCGAGCCGCATGCGCTCAATCAGGCGGCGTGCCTCGGCGTTGGGTGCCGCGTGGTCGCGTTGGGCGTACAAGGTGTCGACACGGGCAAAGAGCCTGGGATTGAGCTGGATCGCATCGCGGTGTGCGGCCAGTCGCGCGGCGTAATCGCTCTGCAACTGCTGGCGGGCTGGATGGGCGTCGACGCCCAGCAGGCTGAACAGCAGCGTGGTGGTGCGCGACAACAGCCGGCCGGAGCGCTCCATCGCGACGATGGTGTTGTCGAAGCTGGGCGCCGCCGGGTTGTCGGCGATGGCCTGGACCTGGGCCTGCTGCTCGGCCATGCCGCGCTCCAGCGCGGGCGCGAAGTGCTCGTCGCGCAGGCGGTCGAAGGGCGGGTACTGCAGCGGCAAGGGGCTGGGGCTGAACAGCGGGTTGTCCGTGTCGGGCGATGGCAGAGCCTGCGCATCGGCGGTGCCCAGGCTGGCGATCACGGCCAGGAGCAGCAGGGGGCGCCAAGCTGGCAGGCGTGTGCAGAACATCGCGGCCTCAGTGGGGGGGATGGTCGGGGCCATGGGCGGCGCGGCGGTCCATCGGGTAGGCATCGGCCACATAGGCCGGGCCCTTCATCACCATCACGATGAACGCGCCAATGGCCACCGTCAGCACCCCGTTCCAGTGCAGGAACAGCAGGCCCAGCACCCAGTGGTCGACCGTGTTGAGCGCGAAAGTCTCTGCGGCGAGGTCCGCGCCCAGCAGCCGCACCAGCAGCGAGGGCAGCATCAGCAGCAGCGAGCCCTGCCAGAGTGCCTTGGGCAGCAGGCGAAGGATTCGGCGCTCCAGGCCAGGTGGGGTGCGCTGGCCGCCGGGCAGGCGCTGGAAGGCATCGACCATGGGGGTACCTTGGGGGTCAGGGCAGGGGCAGGCCCTCGTGGCGCGCCAGGCGCTCCAGGGCCGATTCGAACAGCGCGCGCGAGGCGCCGGCCACCTGCTGCAGATAGGCATGCAGGCGGGCGTCGGCGCTGTCGCGGTGGGCACAGGCCGCACTGTAGGCCTCGAAGCTGGAGAGCTGCATCAGCAGTTCCGCCACATGGCGCGGGCATTCGCAGGCCAGCGTCGGCGACAGGCCGGCGATGCGGGTGAGGGTGGCGTCGTCGTAGCGGCGCGGTGCCAGGGCGGCGCTGAGGGCCGGCGGGGGCGCTGCCGGGGGCGGGTTGTCGCGTGCCGGCAGACTGTCCAGCAGCGCCGCCAGCCAGCGGCCCAGTGCCGGGTCGTCAGCGGGCTCGCGCAGCGTGGCCACGTCGGCGTCAGCCAGCGCCAGCGTGGCGGCCGAGCTGGCGTAGCGGTAGACCACGGCCACCCGGCGTGCGCCGCAGGCCTGGCGCGCTGCAGCCAGCTCGGGCGGCAGCGCAGACGGCAGCGTCGGGGCGTGCCACAGCAGCAGCTCGGCGCCAGCAGCCGCCCGCAGCGCGTCCTGCAGTGAGGCATAGGCCGCCACTGACGGCACCGTCGGCAGCAGCGCTCGGGTCACCGCGGGGCGCTGCAGCCGCGCCGCCAGGGCCGTGCCCACCACCGCCACGCGGGGTGCAGGCCTGCGCAGGCGAGCGGCCGGGGTTGGTGCCTGCTGGGCCAGGCGCTGCAACTCGGCCGAACTCAGCGCCGCGATCGAGCCGATCGCATGGCCTTGGCCGGTCAGTTGCCGCAGCAGCAGCAGCCGCTGCACATCGGCCGGCGCATACAGCCGGTGACCCGAGGGCGCTGTGGCCGGCTTCACCGCCTGGTGGCGCTGCTCCCAGATGCGCAGCGTGGCCACCGGCATGCCGGCCAGGCGGGCCACCGCGCCGCTGCGCAAACCGGGCGCACTGTCGGTGGGGGAGGGCAAAGGGCGTGGCGGCATGGTGTGGTGAGTTATCAATGAGTCGGAAAAATCAACTCATAGTCGCTGAATATACCCTTTCGTGCAATGAGTGAGTTGGATATATATGATCCAGCCATGTCCCGCCACCGTCTGTCCGCGCCGTCCTCGTTCAAGGGCAACAAGCAGGCCCTGCCCAGCAAACCCTGTTTGGCCTGCGGCCGCCCGATGAGCTGGCGCAAGCGCTGGTCCGCCTGCTGGGACGCCGTGCGCTACTGCTCCGACGCCTGCCGTCAGGACCGCCGCCGATGAGCCGCGTGCGCCACCTGGTGCTGGTGCTGGGTGACCAGCTCGACCTGGACGCCGCCGCGTTCGACGGCTTCGACCCCGCGCAGGACGCGGTGTGGATGGCCGAGGTGGCCGAGGAATCCACCCATGTCTGGTCCAGCCAGCCGCGCACCGCGCTGTTCCTGGCCGCGATGCGGCACTTCGCCCAGGCGCTGCAGACGGCGGGCCGGCCACTGCACTACAGGCGTCTGGACGACCCGGACAACCGTGGCACGCTGGCGGCCGAGCTGGCGGCGGCGCTGCCCGCCCTGGCACCCCGGCGCGTGCTGATGACCGCGCCGGGCGACTGGCGGGTGTGGCAGGCCCTGAAGGCGGTGGTGGCCGAGGCCGGCCTGGTGCTGGAGCTGCGCGAGGACCGGCACTTCTACAGCACCGTGCGCGAGTTTGCGGCGCACGCCAAGGGCCGCCGCACGCTGCGCCTGGAGTACTTCTACCGCGAGCTTCGCCGTCGCCATGGGGTGCTGATGCGCGGCAGCGGCGTCCAGGCGCAGCCGATCGGCGGCCAGTGGAATTTCGACGCCGACAACCGCGAGCCCTTCGGCCCTGACGGCCCTGGCCCGGTGCCGCCGCGCAGCCGTTTTGAGCCCGACGCCACCACGCGCGAGGTGCTGGCCCTGGTGGCCCAGCGCTTTGCCGATCACCCAGGGGCGCTGGCCCACTTCGCCTGGCCGGTCACGCGCGAGCAGGCCCTGCTGGCGCTGCAGCAGTTCATCGAACAACGCCTGCCGCACTTCGGCCGCACGCAGGACGCGATGTGGCCCGGCGAGCCCTGGCTGTACCACTCGCACCTGTCGGCTGCGCTGAACCTGAAGCTCATCTCGGCGCGCGAGGTGGTGCAGGCCGCCGAGGCGGCGTACCACGCCGGCCAGGTGGACATCGCCAGCGCCGAGGGCTTCATCCGCCAGATCCTGGGCTGGCGCGAGTACGTGCGCGGCCTGTACTGGACGCAGATGCCCGGCTATATGTCGCACAACGCGCTGCAGGCCGACCAAGACTTGCCCGCCTGGTACTGGACGGGCGACACCGACATGGCCTGCCTGCGTGACGCGCTCACGCAGACGCTGGTGCATGGCTACGCGCACCACATCCAGCGCCTGATGGTCACCGGCCTGTTCGCGCTGCTGCTGGGCGTGCGGCCGCAGCAGGTGCACGCCTGGTACCTGTCGGTCTACGTGGACGCGGTGGAGTGGGTCGAGCTGCCCAACACCTTGGGCATGAGCCAGTACGCCGACGGCGGCCTGATGGCCAGCAAGCCCTATGTGGCCACGGGCCGCTACATCGAGCGCATGGGCGGCGGCTGTGCCGGCTGCCGCTACGACCCGGCGCAGCGCGTGGGCGAGCGCGCCTGCCCTTTCACCACGCTGTACTGGGACTTCCTGGGCCGCCATGAGGCGCTGCTGGCGCGCCACCCGCGCATGGCGCTGCAGGTGAAGAACCTGGCGCGGCTGCCGCCGACCGAGCGTGAGGCGGTGCGTCAGCGCGCCGACGCGATCCGCCAGGGCCAGGTGGGGGTGGCGGCATGACCGGGTTGGCCGAGTTCCCGCCCACACCCGCTGCCGCCCGCGCCCGCCTGGCTGCCGTGCAGCCGGCCGCGTACGCGCGCAGCCGCAACGCACTGGACGGCGCGGTGACGCGGCTGTCGCCCTACATCACCCACGGCCTGCTCAGCCTGCCCGAGGTGTTGGCCACGGTGGCCGCGCGCCACCGGCTGGACCTGGGCCACCGCTTCGTGATGGAGCTGGGCTGGCGCGCCTGGTTCCGATACCAGTGGCGGCAGCATGGCGAGGCCATCCTGTCCTCGCTGCACCCCGGCCCACTGCCGGAGGCGGCCTATGCCGACGAATTGCCCGCCGACATCCGCCAGGCCCGCACGGGTGTGCCGGTGATCGACCAGGCGGTGCGCACGCTCTACGCCACCGGCTACCTGCACAACCATGCGCGGATGTGGCTGGCCAGCTATGTGGTGCACCTGCGCAAGGTGCACTGGCGCGTGGGCGCCGACTGGCTGCTGGGCCATCTGCTGGATGGTGACCTGGCCAGCAACCACCTCAGCTGGCAGTGGGTGGCCGGCACTGGCAGCCACCGGCCCTACCTGTTCAATGCCGACAATGTGGCGCGCTGTGCGCCGGCACCCTGGCACTGCGCCAGCACGGTGCTGGACACGGGCTACGAGGCGCTCGACGCCCTGGCGCACTCACCGCAGGCGGTGCCGATGCGGCCCTCGCTTGTGGGTGTCGACGAGCCGCCGCTGTCGTCGCAGCCCACAGGTGCCACAGCGCCCGAGCCTGAGGCTGTGGCCGGGCGCGATGTCTGGCTGGTGCATCCCTGGGCGCTGGGCGACCCGCCGCCCGATCTGCCGGCCGGCTGCCTGTGCGTCGGCTGGTGGCCGGCCGAGCAGCATGCGGCCTGGCCCTGGAGCGCCGCCCGCTGGGCCTTCGTCGGCACACGGATGGCGGCCTTAGCGCCGCAGCGCTGGCAAGGCCGGCTGGGCGACCTGGCCGCCGCGCTGACGGGCGCCCGCTCGGTGCACACGCTGGCCGATCCGCACATCGACCCCTGGCTGCCGCCCGAAGTGCAGCGCCGAGCACCCGCCGCGCTGTTTCCCGAGCCGGACCGGCCCTGCCCCTCGTTTTCGGCCTGGTGGTCGCGCAGCATGCGGGGCCTGCGAGCGCTGTCCGAGTTGCCGGGCCTGCACCAGGAGGCTCAGGCATGAGCGAAGGCCGGCCGCAGCTGGTGTGGTTCAAGCGCGACCTGCGCATCAGCGACCATGCGCCGCTGGCCCAGGCGGCGCAGCGCGGCCCGGTGGTGGGCTTGTATGTCTACGAGCCCAGCCAACTGCATTCGGCCGAGTTCGATGCCTGCCACCTCGACTTCATCAACGACAGCCTGGCCGAGCTGCGCGAAGCGCTGGCCCGGCGCGGCTGTCCGCTGCTGATCCGCGTGGGCGAGTGTCCGCAGGTGCTGCAAGACCTGCACACGCAACTGGGTTTTCGCACGCTGTGGAGCCACGAGGAGACCGGCCTGGAGGTGAGCTTTGCGCGCGATCGCCGGGTGGCCGCCTGGTGTCGCGCGCAAGGCATCGACTGGCACGAGCTGCCGCAGTGCGGCGTGATCCGCCGCCTGCGCAGCCGCGATGGCTGGGCTGCGCGCTGGGAGCAGCGCATGTCGGCGCCGCTGGTGGCGCCGCCGGAGGGGCTGTCCACCGTGGCAGCGCTGCGCGACCTGGGCGAGGTGGCCGTGCGCCACCCGATCCTCGGTGCAGCCGCGCTGGGTGTGGCCGGCGCGCCGCGCCCCGAGGCCCAGCGCGGTGGCGAGCGCCGCGGACGCGCGGTGCTGCAGTCGTTTCTCAGCGAGCGCGGCGTCGATTACCGGCGCGGCATGTCCTCGCCCACCACCGGCTTTGAGGCCTGCTCGCGCCTGAGCGCCCACCTGGCCTGGGGCTCGCTGTCACTGCGCCAGGTGCACCAGGCCTGCGAGCAGCGCCGCGCGGCGATCGATGAGGCGCGCGCCGTGGGCGCGCCGGTCGATCCGCGCTGGCCCGGCTCGCTGCAGTCCTTCAGCAGCCGGCTGCGCTGGCACTGCCACTTCATGCAGAAGCTCGAGGACGAGCCGCGCATCGAGTTCGAGAACTTCTCGCACGCCTTTGACGGTCTGCGTGAACCCGGTGCCCACCCCGAACGCCTGGCCGCCTGGTGCGCAGGCCGCACCGGCTATCCGCTGATCGATGCCTGCATGCGCGCACTGCACAGCGGCGGCTGGATCAACTTCCGCATGCGGGCGATGCTGGTGTCGTTCGCCGCGCAGCACCTGTGGCTGCACTGGCGCGACTTTGCCCCCTTCCTGGCGCGCCAGTTCATCGATTTCGAGCCCGGCATCCACTACAGCCAGGTGCAGATGCAAAGCGGCACCACCGGCATCAACGCCATCCGCATCTACTCGCCGATCAAGCAGGCGCAGGACCAAGATCCCGAGGGCATCTTCATCCGCCGCCACGTGCCCGAGCTGGCTGCGGTGCCCACGGCCTTCCTGGCCCAGCCTGAGCGCCTGCCCAGCGCGCTGCAGCAGCGCCTGGGCGTGTGCATCGGCCGCGACTACCCGGCGCCGATCGTCGAGCATGCCAGCGCCTACCGTGCCGCGCGCGAGCGCATCGGCGCACTGCGCCAGACAGCCCAGGCGCGCGCCGAGGCCGAGCGCGTGCTGGCGCGCCACGGCAGCCGCCGCAGCGGTCTGCCGGACAGTGAGCGGCGTCGCCGGCCGCGCCGGCCGGACGCGGACGCGGGCGCGGCGACGCAGCTCACGCTGTGGGGCGATCCCGCGGCATAGCGCCCTCACGGAACCCGCGGCCGGATCCGCTCCCCTCAGCGTGGGCGTAGACGCCGCAGTGCGGCGGCCCGACAGTGCCTCCCGGGACACCCCAGGAGGACGCCCATGACCGACACCGCCGTGCTCGACGCCCCTGCCGCCGCGCCGCTGGCACCGCCGCCCTTCGGCGACATCGTCATCGCCACCGGCTGCGGCCAGGGGCCCACGCGCCTGGCCGCGTTCGACACCGCGCTGCTCGATGCCGGCGTGGCCAACTACAACCTGCTGTGCCTGTCGTCGGTGATACCGCCCGGCAGCCGCCTCGTGCGTGGTCGCTGGCACACGCCGGCCGAGCACTACGGCCAGCGGCTGTATGTGGTGATGTCCGAGATGCGCGAGGACCGGCCCGGCCACGCGGCGCATGCCGGCGTGGCCTGGGTGCAGGCCGAGTGCGGCGGCCAGGGCCTGTTCGTCGAACTGCACGACAGCGACCCGGCACGGCTGGAGGCCGACCTGCACGCGACGCTGCACACCATGCAGCGCAACCGCGGCGTGGCCCTGGGGCCGGTGCACAGCCAGATCGCCAGCGTGCGCTGCGAAGACCAGCCGGTCTGCGCGCTGGTCATCGCCGTCTATGCGAGCCAGCCATGGTGAGCGCCGCGCCGCCCGCCGAGGCGCCGCTGCGCAGCGCGCGTGAACGGCTGCTGCAAACCCTGGCCTACGAGGCCGGCGGTCTGCTGCTGGTGACGCCGCTGTTCTCGCAGGGCAGCGCGATCGGGCTGGCCGATTCCTTCACGCTGCTGCTGATGCTGTCTGGGGTCGTGATGGCCTGGGCCGCGGTGTTCAACACCGTGGTCGATCGCCTGGAGGCCCGCCACCGGGGCCGCAGCGCCAGCGAGCGGCCGGCGGCGGCGCGCCTGGCCCATGCGCTGGGGCTGGAAGGCGGAGCGGTGCTGCTGACCTGGCCGGTCATCCACGCCGCCAGCCACCTGGGCTGGTGGGCCGCGCTGGGCGCCGACCTGGCGCTGACCGCCGCCTATGCGGCCTACGGCTATGTGTTTCACCGCCTGTTTGACCTCTGGCGGCCGGTGCGTTCGGCCGGTTGAGCTGGCGCCTGCGCGAGACCGGCGCGCTGATGGCACTTCAGTGCGCATGAGGGCAGGCCGCTCGTCAGCAGCGTGGCCTCAGTCCCGCCCGGCCTGCTCGATGGCTGCGGCGATGGCCGCCGGGTCGGTGAACCACACCTCGTGGCTGCCGCTGCACTCGATGTAGCGGAACAGCCCCAGCCGCTCGGACAGGCGCGGATGCCAGCCCAGGCTCTGCGGCAGCGCGCTGTCCATGCGGCAGTTGACATAGCTCTTGGGCAGCGGGCAGGCGGCCATGGGCTGGCTCAGGGTGATCGGGTCCTGGAACGTCTTGTACGGGTGCGGGTTCAGCCGATCAAAGGCCTGCTGCGCCAGCGCCCCATCGGCATCGTTGATGAAGGCCTCGCGCCAGATGGGGAAGGGCAGCATCACCGCGCCGCCGTTGGCCGCGGCGACGCCGTCGAACAGCGCGGTGTAGTGCGGCGGCACCAGGTCATTCAAGCACTCGCCTGGCTGCGGCACGAAGGCGTTGACGTAGACCAGGCGGGCCAGGCGCTGCGGGCACAGGTCGGCGGTGCGCGAGATCACCATGCCGCCATAGCTGTGGCCCACCAGGCGTACCTGCTGCAGCTGGTGCTGCTCCAGGTCGTCCACCAACGAGCGGGCGGCGTCTTCCAGGCCGGTGCGCGCGCGATCGTCGCCCGGGCGGTTGCCGGCCAGCGTGGGGCAATGCACGGTGTGGCCGCGCGCGCGCAGGCGCTCGGCGGTGGCGTCCAGCTCGGCGCCGGTGTGCCAGGCGCCATGGACGAGTACATAGGTGTTGGTGGCCATCGGGGTCTCCTGCCGGGGTGATCAGGTCCCTGAGTCTGCGCGCCGGTTTGGCGCGCGGCTGGCCGTTGTGTGCCAGGCCAATGGCCGCTGTGTGCCAGGATGACCGGCGTCAGCGCGGGCGCAGCGCCGACGGCGGCTGGCCCAGGTGGCGGCGACACAGCCTGGCGAAGTGCGAGGGGTCGAGCAGGCCGACCCGGCGGCCGATCTCGGCCACCGCCAGCTGCTGCAGCGCGCGGCTGCCCAGCATCTGCTGCGCCTGCGCCATGCGCTCGGCGAGCAGCAGCGCGGCAAAGGTTTGACCGCGCGCGGCCAGCGCACGGTGCAGGCTGCGCACCGAGCGGCCCAGGTCGGCAGCGATGGTGCTGGCGCTGAGGCCGGGCTCGGCCAGGCGCTGGCGCAGTGCGGCGCGCACGCGCGCCAGCGTGTCGTCAGCCATCGGCGCTGGCCTGCTGGCGCTGCCGCAGGCCAGCGCCAGCAGCGCGCCGAGCTGGTCGGTCAGCAGCTCGGCCGGTAGGGGTGGCGCGCTGGCCAGGTCTGGCCGCCAGGGTCGCGCAAAGGCCGACAGGGCCGCGCCCCAGCCGGCCCCGTCGTCGCGGCGGAAGGGTTGCGCAGTGTGCGCCTGCGGCTCGTCCACCCAGCGCAACAGCCAGTCCAGCGGCAGTGCCAACGACACGGTGCTGGGGCCGTCGGAGAAATCGAAGCTGTAGGGGCGGCGCGCGTCCACCAGCACGAAGTCGCCCGGCCGCATCAGCGCCTCGCGGCCGTCCTGGCGCACCCGCCAGGCGGTGTCCTGGTTGCCCAACAAAAAGGCCCAGCGCCCGTCGCCGCGGGCAATGCCGCGCGGCGTGCGCCAGACCTGCTGGGCCGAGGCGCGCACCCAGTTCACGCCCACCGGCCCCAGCGGCACGGACAGCAGCTCACCCTGAAAGTGGCGCGGGTCGCCGCTGGCTTCCATGGCCAGAAAGCCCTCGGAGATGGCGCCGGCCCAGTAGTCCAGCCGCTGGGCGGCGGGCACGGCGTCGGTGCTCCAGCGGCGGACGGTGTCGGGGCGGGCTGACATGGGCCGCAGTGTGCGGCGATGCCGGGGCGTCGGGGGCTGGGGCTTGCCCGGTGGTCGGCCCGCTGGTGGGCTCGGTGCAGGGGTGGCTCGGGATCAGGGACCGGTTTCGGTGGGCGAGGTGACGATCGCGTCAAACGCCGCCTGGCTCAGGTACTGTGGCGTGTAGCTGGCGCCCTGGGCGGCCAGCGTCTTCATGAATGCCCGCAGATGGTTTCGCGAGCCGCGCAGCAGCTCGCCGTAGACCATCAGGATGTCCGCATTGTCGATGGCGGCCTGCTGCTCGGTGATGTCGCGGATGTCGAGCTCTTCGATCTGCGCGCCCACCCGCAAGGCGTCGACCTGGCTGGACTGGCTGGCAGCCACCAGATCGTCGTGGAGCGACTGGAAGGCCGGCGTGGCGAACTGGCCTTCGGGCAGGCCCTGCAGCGGGTCGGGCAACTGGTAGCGATCGAGCAGGGACAGCACAGCGGCGGTGTGCGTGGCCTCGCTGCTGGCGATGTTGCTGAAAATCGGCATGCTCCATCGCAGCGCCGACGCCGCATACACATCATGCGCCAGGCGCTCTTCCTCACGGATCGACGCCAGGCTGGCCGATTCGGATGTCGACAGTGGCGACAGCGGGTAGAGGAGCAACTGCGCCGCCAGCTTGCTGGCGTCAAAGCGGGAGGCGCCTTGTTCGTCCACCGACAGGGCGGGGCTGCTGTCGCCGCCACCGCAGGCCGTCAGCAAGGCCGTGACGGTGGCCAGCAGAGCGCGCTTGAGGGCAAAGGGGCTCATGTCTCGGTTCTCCAGGAGGGTGAAACAGGCGGCATCGGCGGGGAAGGGATCCGCCTGGGTGCTCGCCTGAAAGATACTGCACTGGGTATGTTGATCGATTGCGTTCGCGCACCCTGGTCCAGGGAACTTTGCGCGCGCTGCCAGCTCCTGCGCCGCGCGCTCAGGGCGCCAGGCCCAGGCCGCGCTCCTCGTGGGTTCGCCCGTCGCGGATGTGGTAGAGCCGACGGAAGGTCGGGATGATCTTTTCGTCGTGCGTGACCACGATGATCGCGGTGTGGTGCTGCACGGCCATCTGGTTCAGGATGCGCACCACGGCCAGCGCGCGCTCGCTGTCCAGCGGGGCGGTGGGCTCGTCGGCCAGGATCACTGGCGGCCGATTGGCCAGTGCGCGGGCGATCGAGACCCGCTGCTGCTCACCCCCCGACAGCTCCGACGGCCGGGCTCCGGCGCGGTGTGCCACGTCCAGCGCAGTCAGCAGCTCGCGCGCGCGGGCACGGGCCTCGGCATTGGGTCGGCCCGCCAGCATCGGCAGCAGGGCCACGTTGTCGGTGACGTCCAGGAAAGGAATCAGGTACGGCGCCTGGAAGACGAAGCCGATGCTGTCGCGGCGCAGCGCGCGCAGGTCGGGCAGGGTCCAGCCGTTGTCGTAGATTGTTCGGCCACCCAGCACCATGCGGCCGGCGGTCGGCTCAATCACCGCGCCCAGGCACTTCAACAGCGTGCTCTTGCCCGAGCCCGACGGACCGATCAGGCCCACCACCTCGCCGGGGGCCACGGTCATGTTGACGTCCTTGAGCGCCTCGACGGCGGTGTCGCCCTGGCCATAGCGCTTGCGCAGGCCTTCGATGCGGATGCCAGCGTCGTCCACCTCAGCCTCCGATCGCGGCGGCCGGATCGACCTTCAGCGCCACGCGAATCGCCAGGGTGCTGGCCAGCGCGCAGATCAGCAGCACCGCCACCAGCCCGCGCAGTGCATCGGCCGGCTCCAGCAGCACGTACTTGGGGAAGATCGGTGCCCAGACCGTGGCAGCCACCTTGCCCACCGCGAAGCCCATCAAGCCCAAGCCCAGCGCCTGCTGCAGGATCATGGAGGCGATCGTGCGGTTGCGCGTGCCGATCAGCTTGAGCACCGCGATCTCGCGGATCTTGCCCAGCGTCATCGTGTAGATGATGAAGGCGACGATCGCCGCGCTGACGATCGCCAGGATGACCAGAAACATGCCGATCTGCCGCGCCGAGGTGGCGATCAGCTTGGCAACCAGGATGTCCTCCATCTGGGCGCGCGTGTAGGCCTCCAGGTGCTTCCAGCGGCGGATCGGTTCGGCCACGGTCTGCGGATCGGCCTGGGCGTGCACCTGCACCAGGATGGCATTGACCTGGTGGTTGCTGGCCTGCGCGGCCAGCAGCGCATCCAGCACGCCGCCCGCCCCGGGGCGGTTCAAGGACGGGTTGGCCAGGGTGCGGGCGCGCTCGTTGAGGATGGCCTCGTTGTCCTTCAGGAACTGGGCCTCCTGGGCGTCCTTCAGCGGGATGAAGACCATCGGGTCGCCGCCGGAGGACACCATGCGCCGCGTCAGTCCCACCACGCTGTAGTCGTGCCGGCGGATGCGGATGCGGTCGCCGAGCGCGAAACCGGTGCGCACGTCGGCGATCGCCTCGTAGTGGCTGCGCGTGAGCTGGCGCCCGGCGACCAGGTAGCCGGGCTGGCCGGGCAGCCCGGGCTCGAAGCCCACCACCATCGCACGCACCTCACGGCCGCCGTCCGGCGCCGGGCCGCTGGCCGCGCGCCGGACCTGCATCGTCAGGTAGGTGACATTGGCCGCGCGTGCGACACCGGGCAGCGCCAGCACGCTGCGCACCGTGTCGTCACGCAGGCTGGACGATTCGGCATAGGGGCCCTGGGTGTCCTGTTGCACCACCCAGAGGTCGGCGCCGCTGTTGTCGAGCAGTGCGCGCGCATCGTCGACCATGCCGCGGTAGACCCCGGCCATGGTCAGCGTCACGCCAATCAGCAGGCCCAGCCCCAGGCCGGTGAGGACGAACTTGCCCCAGCCATGCAGGATGTCGCGGCCGGCCAGGCTGATCACGGCTGCGGCCCGGCCAGCGAATCCACCACCTGCAGGCGGCTGTGGCTGTTCAGCGCCTTCTCGCTGTGCACCACGATGCGGTCGCCGGCGCGCAGGCCGTCCAGCACCTGCACCTGGCCGTCCAAACTGGCCTGACCCAGCCGCAGTGCCACGAAGCGCAGCGCGTCGCCATCGAGCTGCCAGACGCCGGTGCGCCCTTGCACCTGCACGATCGCGGCATTGGGCACCAGCAGCGCGTCTGAGGCGGCTGGCAGGCTCAGCGTGACCTCGGCCAGGTCGCCCACCGACACACCACTGGGCAGGGGATCAAAGGCCACCAGGGCCATGCGCTCCTCGGTGACGCTGTCGCTGACCGCTTCAACCCGGGCCACGTGGCCGCGCAGCGCAGCCCCGGGCTGGGAGCGCAGTGCGATCTGTGCCGGCAGGCCGACGGCCAGGCCAGCCGAGCGTGCCTGGTCCAGGCGCACCCGCACCCACAGCGAATCCGGCGCGATCAGGCGCAGCACGGCCTGGCCGGCGATCACCGTCGAGCCGGGCTCAGCGTCACGGCTGGTGACCACGGCGTCCATCGGCGCCGTCAGGCGCAGGCTGGCGCGCTGCTGGAGCAGGCCGGCCCGTTCGGCGGCCAGGCGCTGCAGGTCGTGCTGGGCAGCGGACAGGTTGGCTTCGGCGGCGCCCAGGGCGGCCTCGGCGGAGGCCAGTTCCTGCAGCCGCGCTTCCAGCGCACCGGCGCTGATGAAGTTCTGCGCGGCCAGGTCGGTGTTGCGGCGCGCGTTCATGGCGGCCAGCTCGCGTCGGGCCAGCATGTCGCGGCCTTGCGCCTGGGCGGCGGCCAGGGTGCTGCCGGCGCGGGCGATCGAGGCCTCCACCGCGAGGCGCCGCTCCTCCAGGTCGACCGGGTCCATCTCGGCCAGCCATTGGCCGGCCTGGACCGTGTCGCCGACCTCGACCCGCACCGAGCGTACGCGGCCGGCCAGCGTCGGTCCGACCAGCACGCTGCGGCGCGCCTCGACGGTGCCGATGCCGAACAAAGCGGGGGTGAGTCGTCCTGGCTGCACGGAGGTCAGCGTGACGCGGATGGGGGCCAAGGGGCCTGCCCGCATCACCACGGCGGCCAGGGCCAGCAGCAGGGCCAAGGCCAGCAGGGCAAGCAGCCAGCGGCGCTTCAGGGTCTTCAGAACGCTCACGTGGGTTCTCCGATGCCTCGCCAGTACAAAGCGAAGAGGGGGGCGGCCTGCTGGCGCAGGGCGGCCGGCCGGCCGGACAGCATGGACTGCATCACCAGACCCTGGATCAGCCCGATGAAGGCGGTGGCGGCGGTGTCGGGGTCGATCGCTGGCTGGCCGGGCTGCGCCCGGGTCAGGACGGCCGTCAGCAGGCGGCGGTAGTCCCGCAGCACGGCGCGCACTTCGTGCTTGGCCGGCGAGTCGGCCGCCTGCTGCAATTCGTGGAAGATGAAGCGCGGCACGCCAGGGTGCTCGATGACGAAGTCGACATGGGCGTCGAACATGGCCCGCAGCGCTTCGGCGGGGCCGGGCGCGTTGTTGGCCGCGGTCTGCAACGCACCCAGCAGGGCCTCATGGACCCAGCGCATGGCCGCCAGCCAGATGGCGTCCTTCGAGGGAAAGTGCTTGAACACCGCGCCCTGGCTAACGCCCACGGCCAGGGCGATGTCTCCGGTGGTGATGCGTGCCGGGCTGCTGCTGCCCGCCAGATGCAGCGCCGCCTGGACGATCTCGGCCTGGCGTTCAAGGGTGGGCAGACGGGGCGGCACGGCAGGGTGGCCTGGCAAGTAATTGAATACTTACCATGTTAGTCGGGTCTGCCGTCGCCCGCAGCGCCCGGGCGCCGTGGCGCTTGCGCTGGATCATGTCGGTGCAGGCAACGATGCGTCTCGACCCATGCCGTCTGGTCGGCACGGTGTCCACCGAGACGAACCTGGGCCCGCCTCAGTGCGCGCTTCTGACCAGGCGCACCGCCAGCTTCGAGCCCTTGGGCACGTCGTCGCGCGCCTGCCCGTCGCCCAGATGCACCGCCCAGCCATTGACAAAGCTGCTGTCGGCGACCTGAGTGCCGCTCTGGCCGCGCATCACGCTGCCGTAGTTGTACGGGTTCACGCTCTCTTGCGAGAGGCTGGGCATGCCGCTCCAGTGCCAATCGGCGGGCGCGCCCGGAAACAGCTTGGGGTCCAGTCCCTGGCCGTTGCGGCGCACCAGGTGCTGCAACTCAGGCACGCGCGGCAGGCGCCAGGGCAGGCCGGTCTGCTTGGCCAGTGCGCGCGCGCGGGCCAAGGCCTCGGTGTGACGCAGCAGCTCAGGGGCGCCGCTGCAGGTCTTGCCCGTCCAGCGCTGGCCCACCAGGCAGCGGGACCAGGCCAGGTGGGCGGTGGGGTCGAGGATCTCCTGGCCATCGGGCGACGGCGCCGCCCCGGCCGCAGTGGCCAGCGCGGGGCTGCCCAGGGCCAGCACGGCAGCCAGGATCAGGCCAGGAAGGGTGAAGCGCATGCGCAGCACTCTACGCCAGTGTGCGTATGGTCGGTCCGGGCGGCGGCTTCTAACCTGCGGGCACTGATTCACCCCCAACCCCTCCGAGGAGCACCCGCATGCAATTCACCCGCCGTTCCATCACCGCGCTGGCCGCCGCCGCCTGCGCGCTCGGCTTCACCACGCTGGCCCAGGCCGCCGACACCATCAAGGTGGGCGTGCTGCACTCGCTGTCGGGCACGATGGCGATCTCGGAAACCGTGCTGAAGGACACCGTCCTGATGGCCATCGACGAGATCAACGCCAAGGGCGGCCTGCTGGGCAAGAAGCTCGAGCCGGTGGTGGTGGATCCGGCCTCGAACTGGCCGCTGTTCGCCGAGAAGGCCAAGCAGCTGATCGACCAGGACAAGGTGGCCGTGGTCTTCGGCTGCTGGACCTCGGTGAGCCGCAAGTCGGTGCTGCCGGTGTTCGAGGAAAAGAACTCGCTGCTGTTCTACCCGGTGCAGTACGAAGGCGAAGAGCTGAGCAAGAACGTGTTCTACACCGGTGCCGCGCCCAACCAGCAGGCGATTCCCGCGGTGGAGTACCTGATGAGCAAGGACGGCGGCTCGGCCAAGCGCTTCGTGCTGCTGGGCACCGACTACGTCTACCCGCGCACCACCAACAAGATCCTGCGCGCCTTCCTGAAGGCCAAGGGCGTGGCCGAGTCGGACATCATGGAGGAGTACACCCCCTTCGGCCACTCCGACTACCAAAGCATCATCGCCAAGATCAAGAAGTTCGCCTCCGAAGGCAAGAAGACCGCGGTGGTCTCCACCATCAATGGCGACTCCAACGTGCCCTTCTACAAGGAACTGGGCAACCAGGGCCTGAAGGCGACCGACGTGCCGGTGGTGGCCTTCTCGGTGGGTGAAGAGGAACTGCGTGGCGTGGACACCAAGCCGCTGGTCGGCCACCTGGCTGCCTGGAACTACTTCATGAGCATCAAGAACCCGGCCAACGCCGAGTTCGTCAAGAAGTGGAGCGACTACGCCAAGGCCAAGGGCATCGCCGGCCACAAGGACAAGCCGTTGACCAATGACCCGATGGAAGCCACCTACATCGGCATCAACATGTGGGCCCAGGCCGTGACCAAGGCCAAGTCCACCGACACCGACAAGGTGATCGCGGCGATGGCCGGCCAGACCTTCAAGGCGCCGGGCGGCTTCACCAGCACGATGGACAAGGAAAACCACCACCTGCACAAGCCGGTGTTCATCGGTGAGGTCAAGGCCGATGGCCAGTTCAACGTGGTGTGGAAGACCCCGGGTCCGGTCGTGGCCGATCCGTGGAGCGACTACATCGCCGAGAACAAGGGCAAGAAGAACGTCCCCGAGAAAAAGTAACCCCCCCCTACCGCAGCACAGCTGCGGCCCCCCCAGGGGGGCGCCACTGGCGGACCGGCAGAGCCGGATCCGCGGTGGCTGCCGGAAGGCGCGGGCGGCTTCGCCGACCCGCGTTTTCGTTTGCTGAGGGCATGTGATGATTCGTTGGATGGTGGGCCTTGGTCTGGCGCTGTCGGCCTGGAGTGCTTCGGCGCTGACGGCGGAGCAGGCGCGGGCGATTGCGGCGGGGGAGACTGATGCGCGGATTGCGGCGCTGGGCGAGGCGGCCAAGCAGCCGGATGCGGCGCTGGCGGGCTTTGTGCAGGCGCTGCTGGAGGATGCGGTCAAGCTGACGCCCAAGGCGGTGCTGGTGGTCGATGGCGCGGCGGTCAAGGATGCCGTGACCGGGGCGGCGGCGACGCTGCCCGACGACGCCGAGGACGTGGTCAACAACAACCGCATGCGCGGCGCGCTGCAGGCGGTGCAGGCGTCGATGAAGCTGCTGTCGCCGGAGCTGGCGGTGCGCCAGGCGGCGGTGGCCGAACTGGCCAAGGGCGGCGTCGATGAAGCCCAGTTGCCATTGCTGGACAAGGCGGTCGAGGCCGAGCCGGATGCGGCGCTGAAGGCCACGCTGGGCCGGCTGCGCGCCAGCGTGCTGGTGGCGTCGGCCGATGCCGCCAAGCGGCTGACGGCGGTGAAGGAGCTGTCTGTCAGTGGTGAGCCCACGGTCAAGGCGCTGCTGCAGGAACGCCTGGCCGTCGAGACCGATGCCGAGGTCAAGGGCGCGCTGATGAGCGCGATCGGCCAGGTCGAGTCGCGCCTGGCCTGGGGTGAGCGCCTGGGCGTGGTGTTCACCGGCGTCAGCCTGGGCAGCATCCTGCTGCTGGTGGCGCTGGGCCTGGCGATCACCTATGGCCTGATGGGCGTGATCAACATGGCCCACGGCGAGCTGATGATGATCGGCGCCTACGCCACCTACGTGGTGCAGAACCTGTTCCGCGCCTATGCGCCGGACGTCTTCGACTATTACCTGTGGCTGGCGGTGCCGGCCTCGTTCCTGGCGGCGGCGCTGGTGGGCGCGGTGCTGGAGCGCACGGTGCTGCGCTGGCTCTACGGCCGGCCGTTGGAGACGCTGCTGGCCACCTGGGGCATCTCGCTGGTGCTGATGCAGGGCGTGCGCTCGCTGTTCGGTGCGCAGAACGTGCCGGTGGAGAACCCGGCCTGGCTGTCGGGCGGCATCGCGGTGCTGCCCAATCTGACGCTGCCCTACAACCGCATCGCCATCATCGGCTTCGCCTTCGCGGTGCTGGCCGGTGTGGCCCTGCTGATCGCCCGCACCCGGCTGGGCCTGTTCGTGCGCGGCGTCACGCAGAACCGCCGCATGGCCGCCTGCGTGGGCATCCACACCGCGCGCATCGACACCTACGCCTTCTCGCTGGGCGCCGGCATCGCCGGGCTGGCCGGCTGTGCGCTCAGCCAGGTGGGCAACGTCGGCCCGGACCTGGGCCAGAGCTACATCGTCGACAGCTTCATGGTGGTGGTGCTGGGCGGCGTGGGCCAGCTGGCCGGCACGGTGTACGCCGCGCTGGGGCTGGGTGTGCTGAACAAGTTCCTGGAAGGCTGGGCCGGTGCGGTGCTGGCCAAGATCATGGTGCTGGTGTTCATCGTGGTGTTCATCCAGAAGCGTCCGCAAGGGCTGTTCGCGATGAAGGGCCGAAGCGCCGAGGCATGAGATGACGACGACGACTCTGAACCTTCCCGCGCCGCGCCGCGGCCTGCTGCTCACCCCCGCCGGCTGGTCCGGCGTGCTGCTGGCCACGCTGGTGGTGACCGCGCTGGTGCCGGTGCTGAACCTGCTGGTGCCAGCCGACAGCGTGTTCCACCTCAGCGACTTCTATGTGCAGCTGGCCGGCAAGATCATGTGCTACGCGATCTGCGCGCTGGCCATGGACCTGATCTGGGGCTACACCGGCATCCTCAGCCTGGGCCACGGCCTGTTCTTCGCGCTGGGCGGCTACGGCATGGGCATGTACCTGATGCGCCAGATTGGCCGCGACGGCAACTACCAGAGCGACCTGCCCGACTTCATGGTCTTCCTGGACTGGAAGGCGCTGCCCTGGCACTGGGCCTGGAGCGACAGCTTTGCGCTGCAGATGCTGCTGGTGCTGGTGGTGCCGGGCCTGCTGGCCTTCGTGTTCGGCTTCTTCGCCTTCCGCAGCCGCATCAAGGGCGTGTACTTCAGCATCATCACGCAGGCCATGACCTTCGCGGCGATGCTGCTGTTCTTCCGCAACGAGACCGGCTTCGGCGGCAACAACGGCTTCACCGACTTCAAGCGCATCCTGGACATCCCGATCGCCCAGCCGTCCACCCGCATGGTGCTGTTCGTCATCACCGGTCTGACGCTGATCGGCTTCTACCTGATGGCCCGCGCCATCGTGAACAGCAAGTTCGGCCGCGTGCTGCAGGCGATCCGCGATGCCGAGAGCCGCGTGATGTTCACCGGCTACAACCCGCTGGCCTACAAGCTGGCGATCTGGACGCTGAGTGCCGTGATGTGCGGCGTGGCGGGTGCGCTCTATGTGCCGCAGGTGGGCATCATCAACCCGGGCGAGATGAGCGCGGCGGCCTCGATCGAGATCGCCATCTGGGCCGCGGTGGGCGGTCGCGCCACGCTGATCGGGCCGATCGTCGGCGCCTTCTTCGTCAATGGTGCGAAGAGCTGGTTCACGCAGGTGTTCCCCGAGTTCTGGCTGTATTTCCTGGGCGCGCTGTTCATTGCGGTGACGCTGTTCCTGCCGCAGGGATTGGTCGGCCTGGTGGACCGCCTGAAGGGCGCGAAGAAGGAGGAGCGCGCATGACGCCCGACCTGATGGAAGCCGGCGCCAAGGCGCTGGAGGCGCACCGCGCCAAGGTGGAGGCCGAGGTCACCAGCGGCGACCGCGGCGCCAGCTTCGGCCGCGTGCTGCACGGTGCCGAGCCCGACTTCGCACACGGCGTGGCGCTGTACCTGGACGACATCACGGTCAGCTTCGATGGCTTCCGGGCGCTGAACGCGCTGAGCCTGGCGGTCAACGTGGGCGAGCTGCGCTGCATCATCGGCCCCAACGGTGCCGGCAAGACGACGATGATGGACGTCATCACCGGCAAGACCCGGCCCGATGCCGGCACCGCCAGCTTCGGCTCCAACATCGACCTGCTGCGCCTGCGCGAGAACGAGATCGCGCAGATCGGCATCGGCCGCAAGTTCCAGAAGCCCACGGTCTACGAGCAGCTCAGCGTGTTCGAGAACCTGGAGCTGGCGCTCAAGGCCGACCGCCGCGCGCGCGCCAGCCTGTTCTCGCGCCTGTCGGGTGCGCAACTGGACCGCATCGGCGAGATCCTGCAGCTGATCCACCTGCTGCCCGATGCCCAGCGCACCGCCGGCCTGCTCAGCCACGGCCAGAAGCAGTGGCTGGAGATCGGCATGCTGCTGATGCAGGACCCCAAGCTGCTGCTGCTGGATGAGCCGGTGGCCGGCATGACCGACGAAGAGACCGAGCGCACCGCCGAGCTCTTCCTGAGCCTGGAGGGCCAGCATTCGCTGGTGGTGGTGGAGCACGACATGAAGTTCGTCGACCAACTGACCGAGGGCCGCAAGACGGTGACCGTGCTGCACGAGGGCAGCGTGCTGGCCGAGGGCCTGCTGCGCGACGTGCAGGCGAACGAGAAAGTGGTCGAGGTCTACCTGGGACGATGAGATGCTGAAGGTCGAAGGTCTGAACCAGTACTACGGCGGCAGCCACATCCTGCGCGGCGTCTCCTTCGAGGCGCGCCTGGGCGAGGTCACCGTGGTGCTGGGCCGCAACGGCGTGGGCAAGACCACGCTGCTCAAGAGCCTGATGGGCGTGGTGCCGGTGAAGACCGGCACGGTGCAACTGGATGGACGCGAACTGACGCGGTCCACCCCGTATGAGCGGGTGCGCGCCGGCATGGGCTATGTGCCACAGGGCCGCGAGATCTTCGGCCGCCTGACGGTGGAGGAGAACCTGCGCATGGGCCTGGCCAGCCGGCCGGCGGGCACCAAGATCCCGGACGAGCTGTTCACGCTGTTCCCGGTGCTCAAGCAAATGATCGCCCGTCGCGGCGGGGACCTGTCGGGTGGCCAGCAGCAGCAACTGGCGATCGCCCGCGCGCTGGCGCCGGGCCCGAAGCTGCTGATCCTGGACGAGCCCACCGAGGGCATCCAGCCCAGCATCATCAAGGACATCGGCCGCGTGATCCGCATGCTGGCCGACCGCGGCGACATGGCCATCGTGCTGGTCGAGCAGTACTACGACTTTGCCGCCGAGCTGGCCGACCAGTACCTGGTGATGGAGCGCGGTGAGATCATCGCCCGCGGCCGTGGCGAGGACATGCAGGCCAACGGCGTGCGCGAGCTGATGTCGATCTGAGCGGGCGCGCCGCGCCTACCAGGGCAGGCCGCTGTCCTTGATGATCTTCTCGGTCTCCTGCTGGTCCAGCTTCAGGGCCAGGTCGCGGCGCTTCTCCAGGGCCTGCCGGGTCAGGAACGGCGCCAGCTTGGCCTTGGCCGCCTTGGCCTTGGCGTCCTCGGGGTTCTTGGACAAGACCTTGTTCAGGCGTTCCAGCTCCTTGAGCAGGCGGTCCAGGTCCTTGTTGAAGGCGTCGATGTACTTGTGGCCCACGGCGTGGCTCCTGAGTCAGATTGACGCTGGATATTCTGGGTGCCCAGCGCCGGTGGCGGTGACCGGGTTCGCCCATCCCCCCAAGCTCGTCGAGGCGATTAGCGGCGCTGCAGGCGGAAGGCCTCGGCCGGACTGGCCGACGGTGGCAGCCCCGGGGCGGCCTGGCGCCATGCTGTCCACAGCGAGGACCAGGCCGGCGTGTCCTGCAGCGCAGCCCAGCTGGGGTCGGTGTCGAGCAGCAGCAGGTTGGGGTCGCGCCCTTGTAGAGCACGCCGCAGCAGACGCAGGGCAGGCTCGGTCTCGTGCCAGCGGGCCCAGGCCAGGGCCAGCACGTAAGGCGACACCGGCTGGGCTTCCAGCGCCTGCAGGGCCTCGCGCGCCTGGGCGCGCTCGGTGGCCGGGCCGGTCAGTCCGCGCACCGACCAGGCCAGTGCCTGGTAGCCGGCCTCCTGCGGGGCGGCCACCTGCGCTTCCTCGGCCCAGGGGCGCGCAGCGTCGGCGTTGCCATCGAGCAGCGCGATCAACGCCGCCATCGCCAGTGCCGGTGGGCTGCCGGGGGCGATGTCCAGCACCGAGGCCAGCTCGGCGCGGGCCTGGTCGCGCCGGCCTTGCGCCAGACGCAGGTTGACCAGATGCATGCGGCTGCTCAGGTAGTGCGGGTCGGCACGGCGGGCCTGCAGCAGCGCGGCCTCGGACGCCGCGAGCTCGCCACGCAACAGCAGGTGCCAGCCAAGGGCACTGTGCACGAAAGCCTGGTGGGGGGCGAGCGCCAGCGCGCGCTCGAAACCTTGCCGGGCCTGCGCCCAGTCCCAGCCGAACTGGTGGTGAGCCGCGGCGCGCAGCGTATGGGCCAGCGCATCGGCGGGATCGAGCTGCAGCGCCCGCTCAAGCGCCTGCTCGGCCTCGGGCGCCGCCTGCCGTGGCGGCAGTGCCCAGCTGATCGCGGTGTTGTACCAGGCGCGGCCCAGGCCAGTCCAGGCGGCGGCCCACTCCGGCGCGGCCCGGCAGGCCGCGGCGAAGCGGTCGCGCGCCTGGGCCAGGTTGGGGCCGGTGACCGGACCGCGCAGGAAGTGCTCGCCGCGCTCCAGCAGGTCGCGCGCCGGCCCGAGCCGCTCATCGCTGGAGGCCGGACCCAGCCAGTGCACCTGGTAGCTGCCAGGCAGCAGTTGCAGGCGCCAGGCGTCCAAGCGGCCGTCGCGTTCATAGTAGCGCGCCAGGCGGGCGCGCAGGCGCCGCATCTCCACCCTGACGATGCTGTCCACCGTGGGGTCGAAGCGGTCCGCCGGGCGGCCCAGCACCTGCACCGCGATCAACGACTCCTTCAGGCAGGCGATGTCGCCCGCCGCGCTGCGCTCGGCCAGATGGCGCAGCAGGCGCCGGTGGCGCACGGCCCGCGCGAAGGCGGGGCTGGCCTCGATGCGGGCCAGCGCCGCGGCCTGTGCACTGGGCAGGGCGGGGGAAGGCGGCGTGCTCATCGCCCGGCCAGCTTAGCCAATGTGTCACTCGCCTGTCACCCCCGCACACTCGACCGCGGCGTGGCGGCCCCCCAGACTGGGGCTTTCATCCACCCTGATGGAGGCTCCATGGACAAGCGCATGGCGGTGGCGGCGATGCTGGCGGTCGGCGCCCTGGCATCGGCCCGCGCCCAGTACACGCTGTACGTTGGCAACGACCAATGCCCCACCAACAATTCGGTGACCCGCTTCACCGGCAAGCCCTGGGGCGCTGGCGCCACCGTGCCCGTGGGTCACTGTCCGGCCGGCATCGCCTTCAGCCCCGACGGTGCCACCGCCTGGGTGATGAATGCCGGTGCCAACACCATCACCCCGATCGCCACGGCCAGTTTCAGCCCCGGCGCCGCCTTCGATGCCGGTGTGGTGGCGCCGCTGTTCGCGGCGGTCACGCCCGATGGCCAGTGGCTGGCCACCACGGGCGCCGGCTCCAACCAGCTGGCGCTGATTGCCACCACCAACACGGCGCTGGTGAAGACCGTGGCGGTCGGGGCCTCGCCCACCGGCCTGGCCCTGCTGCCCGATGGCAGCAAGGCGTACACCGCCAATGTGGCCGACAACACCGTCTCGGTGGTGTCGCTGGGCACCCAGCCGAAGCTGAAGAAGACCTTGTCGCTGCCCGGCTGCAGTCCTTACGGCATGGCGGCCACGCCCGATGGCAGCGCGGTCTACGTGGCCTGCATCAGCGGGCCGCTGTGGCGCATCCGCACAGCCAAGGACAAGGCCGATGCGGCACCGATCGCGCTGCCGCAAACCAGCGGCGGCGCCCAGGTGGTGATCACACGCGACGGCAAGACGGCCTTCGTCTCGAACACCAACGGCGCGGTCTACCCGGTGACGCTGAAGACCGGCGCGGTGGGCGCGCCGATCGCCATCCCCGGCGCCTACGGTCTGGCGCTGAGCCCGGATGGCAAGGTGCTGGCGGTGGGCAATGGCGACTGCTGCTGGCTGGACACGCCGGTTCACTTCATCAAGGTCAGCACGCTGACGGTCGAGACCACGCTGGGCACCGGGACGAACTACACCCATCGCTGGCTCGCCTTCCAGCCCTGATGACCGCTCGGGCCGCAGGCCCTACACTGCGGCCCCCCCATGAGCGATACCACCCCTGCCACCGCCCCGCGTGTCGCCGTTGTCGGCGCCGGCCCTGCTGGCCTGATGGCGGCCGAGGTGCTGGCCGCGGCCGGCGCCCAGGTCGATGTGTTCGATGCCAGCGCGGTGCCGGCGCGCAAGTTCCTGCTGGCTGGCAAGGGCGGCCTGAACCTGACCCACTCCGAGCCGCTGCCGGCCTTCACCGACCGCTATGCCGAGCGCGCGCCCGAGGTGGCGCGCTGGCTCCAGACCTTCGGCCCGCAGGCGCTGCGCGACTGGGCCCAGGGCCTGGGCGTATCCACCTTTGTGGGCAGTTCCGGCCGGGTATTTCCAGAATCGATGAAGGCCGCGCCGCTGCTGCGCGCCTGGCTGCATCGCCTGCGCGCCAGCGGCGTGCGCCTGCACCTGCGGCACCGCTGGCAGGCTGGCGCCTTGCAGCACGGGCCCGAGCTGCGCTTTGAGACGCCTGACGGTCCGCGCCAGGTGCATGCCGATGCGCTGCTGCTGGCGCTGGGCGGCGCCAGCTGGGCCCGCCTGGGCTCGGATGGCGCCTGGGTGCAGCCGCTGGGCGAGGCGGGTCTGGCACTGTCGCCGCTGCAGCCGGCCAACTGTGGCTTCGATGTCGGCTGGAGTGAGCACTTCGCCAGCCGGCACGCGGGGGCGCCACTGAAATCGGTGCTGCTGGATGCGCGTGACAGCCGCGGTCGCCAGTTCCGTCGCAAGGGCGAGTGCGTGGTCACTGCCACCGGGCTGGAGGGCAGCCTGGTCTATGCGGCGTCGGCGTTGCTGCGCGACGAGATCGCTGCGCATGGCCGAGCGCTGGTGCTGCTGGACCTGCTGCCCGACCGCCCGCTGGACGAGCTGCAGACTGCCCTGGCACGCGGCCGGGGCGCGCGCAGCCTGGCCAACCACCTGAAGGAGCAGGCCGGTTTGTCCGGTGCCAAGGCCGGCCTGCTGCGCGAAGGTCTGAGCGCCGAGGCCTGGCAACTGCAGAGCCGCGACGTGGCCTGGCTGGCGCGGCGCATCAAGGCGCTGCCGCTGCAGCTGCATGCGGCGCGGCCGATCGACGAGGCGATCAGCACCGCCGGCGGCGTGCGGCTGGAGGCGCTGGACGCGCAGCTGATGTGGCGCGATCGCCCGGGCGTGTTCTTTGCCGGCGAGATGCTGGACTGGGAGGCGCCCACGGGCGGCTACCTGCTCACGGCCTGCTTCGCCAGCGGGGTGGTGGCGGCGCGTGGACTGCTGCAGTGGTGGGCGGCCAAGACCCCGTGACAACGCGGGTGCCGCTGGCCCCGTAGCATGCCGGCCCATGATCACAGTCCACCATCTGAACAACTCGCGCTCGCAGCGTGTGCTGTGGCTGCTCGAGGAACTGGGGCTGCCCTACGAGATCCGGCACTACCAGCGCGACCCGCAGACCATGCTGGCGCCCGCGTCCCTGAAGGCGGTGCATCCGCTGGGCAAGTCGCCCGTGCTGACCGACGGCGACATCACGGTGGCCGAGAGCGGCGCGATCATCGAGTATGTGCTGGACAGCCACGGCCAGGGCCGGCTGCGGCCCCTGCCGGGCACGCCAGAGCAGCGCCGCTTCCGCTACTGGCTGCACTTCGCCGAGGGCTCGGCCATGCCGCCGCTGCTGCTGAAGCTGGTGTTCGCGCGGGTGCAGTCGGCGCCGATGCCCTTCTTTGTCAAGCCGGTGGCACGCGGCATCGCCGCCAAGGTGCTGGGCAGCTTCGTCGAGCCCAACCTGCGGGCGCAACTGGATTTCATGGAGGCCGAGCTGGCGGGCCGCGACTGGTTTGCCGGCGACGACTTCAGCGCCGCCGACATCCAGATGAGCTTCCCGATCGAGGCCGCGGCGCAGCGCGCCGGCCTGGATGCCTCGCGCCCCCGGCTGATGGACTGGCTGCGCCGCATCCACGCGCGGCCGGCCTACCGGCGCGCGCTGGAACGGGGCGGTCCCTACGATTTCGCGCGCGACTGAGACGCCACGCGGGGCGCTCAGGTCCTGAGCTGATCGACCAGGCGGTGCAGCTCGTCCGCGCCGTGGCGCAGCGTGTTGGCCGCACTGCTGGTGGCCTCGGCGCTGTGGGCGTTGTGCGCGGTGGTGTCGCCGATCTGGCGCACCGCCTCGGCCACCTGACCCACGGCCAGGGTCTGCTCGCGGGTGGCGGTGGCCAGCTGGCCCATGGCCTCGCCGACACCACCCACCTGGTCCAGGATGCGGTCAACACTGTCGCGCGCCTTGTGGATCTCGGCCACGCCGGCTTCCACCTGCTCGGCCGAGCCGGTGATCAGTGAACGGATCTCACCCGCGGCACTGGCGCTGCGCTGGGCCAGCGCCCGCACCTCGCCGGCCACCACCGCGAAGCCGCGGCCCGATTCACCGGCCCGGGCGGCTTCCACCGCGGCATTGAGCGCCAGGATGTTGGTCTGGAAGGCGATGCCGTCGATGACCTGCACGATCTCGCCAACCCGGCGGCTGGTGGCGGCGATGCCCTCCACCGTCTGCACCGCGCCCTGCATGCGCTGGCGGCCATCGGCGCCGGTGTGGCGGATCTGGTGAAACAACTGGTCGACCTGTTCGACATGGCTGGCGTTGCTGCGGGCGGTCTGCGAGACCTGCTCCAGCGTGGCCGCCGACTCCTCGACCGTGGCGGCCTGCTGGCTGGCGCGGCTGGCCAGGTCGTGGCTTTGCTGCTCCATCTGCTGGCCGGTTTGCGCCACCTGCTGGGCATGGCTGCGGATGCTGCCCACCACGCCGGCCAGGCGGGTACACATGGCATCCAGCTCATGCGCCATGGTCGCGAACTCGTCGCGGCCCTGCACCTGGGCCCGCACCGACAGGTCGCCCTCGGCGCCGGCATGGGCCACGCGGCTGACGCGCTGCAGCGCGTCCATCACGCTGCTGTAAAAGCCCACCAGTGCGTAGGCCAGTACCAGGATGCCCAGCAGCGAGCCGCCCAGCGCCAGCCACTGGCGCTGCTGCAGACGCTGCTCGCGCGCACGCAGGATCTCGGACAGGCGGCTGGTGGCCTGGCGCGAGAAGGCGATGGTGGCCTCAATCGCGGTCGTGCCGGCCTTGAAGAAGGCCTGGGCGTCTCCTTGCGGCTGACCCTCGGCGAAGCTGCGGCCTGCCAGGGCGGCAAAGGCCTGGTTGGTCTCCACCATCGGCGCGAAGCCCGCGGGCTCCGGCTCGCCCGCGCGGACCAGTGCTGCGACCCGGTTCTTCATGCCCTCGGTCTGTTCCTGCAGCATCGCCACACGGCCGTTGACCTGGGCCATGTCGCTCAGGGCGGCTTCGCCGCGGCTGATCAGGCCCGCGCCCTGGCCGCGCAGCAATCCGGCCACCTCGGTCAGCGGCAGGGTGCGCTCAACCACCACGTCCATCAGGAAGTAGCTGGCCGCCTCGGGATCGAAGTACAACTCCGAGACTTCTCCGACCTGCGACACCAGCGTGCGCACGGCCTTGATCTGGGCGGTGTGGGCGGCAAACACCTGGGCACGATCGCCCTCGCGTCGGCCCTGCGCCAGCGCGGCCAGGGAGGTGGCGATCGGGGGCCAGGCCTCGGCCAGTCCCCACGCCTGCAGCGTGGTCTGTTCGCCCTGCATCGCCGCCAGCGCCTTGGTCAGATCGGCCCGCGTGGCCTGCAGCGCCGACTCCGCCGAGGCATTGCCGCTCATCGCCAGATTGGTCTGGCCGCGGTGTTTCTGGGTCAGTACCGCCACATCCAGCAAGGCGGTGACGACGCGCGCGCCCTGGGCTTCGTTGCGGGCCACGGCCAGCTCTCGGCCGGTGTCGAGCAGTGTTCTGGCGATCAGGATCAGCAGCGGGACGGCGATCAGCGCCACGATCAGTGCCATCTTGGCAGGCAGCCGAAGCTGGCGCATCACGGACACGGCCGGGCGCAGCAAGGATCCATCGGCAGCAAAGGACATGTCAAAACCCCTCGGGCGCCGAGAACACGGCGAATGCGTGTTTATCGCCCGACCGCTGCGCTCACGAACGCCCGAAAAGACGGGCCTGGACGCGTTTTACCGATGCACCCGCGGTGCCCGGGGTCAGAGTGCCCACAGGCGTGGCGGGCACTCGGCCAGCGCCCACAGCCGCTGTCGCCAGGCGGCGCGCACGGCGCGGGCCAGCGTGAACAAGGCCTCGGTGCGCGGCGCCAGCGCGCGCAGCACGACCACCCCCTCATCGGCGGCGCTGGCACCGGCCTGGGCGGCCAGCGGCAGGCCGGCGATGCAGGTGCGCGCGTCCTCCAGCAGCTGTTCGCGCAGTGCGTCGCTGAAGCCGTTGCCGCTGGCGCACCACAGCGTGGCCAGGGCACGCTGTCCGGCCCAGCCGAGCGGCGAGTCCAGCAGCACCCGGTCGTCGGCGCTGATGCGCCCCCGCTCCAGCCAGCGGCCGCCAATGGACAGCGTCTGCTGCAGCTCGCCCCGCTCGAACGCCAGGTCGGCGGCCGGCAGGCCCAGGGCCAGCAGGTCCCAGCCGATCATCTGCGCGCCGGGTGCCAGGTCGAAGTGCAGCGCGTTGGCGGCCAGGCAGCCGCTGTAGGCAATGGTCTCCAGCGGCAGCCACTCCAGCCGCGCACCGGCCGCCACGCGGGCCCGCAGTGTCTGCGTGGCCAGCGGACCGGCGCTGCGGTAGAAGCGGGTGGCGCCGGGGGTGGTGATCAGCGCGTGGGTGCCGGCGTCCAGTGTGGCCTCGATCAGCAGCTCGTCGCCGCCGACAATGCCGCCCGGCGGATGCACCAGCACGTGGTGGCAGATCGCATCGCCCTCAGGGTAGAGGCGCTGCAGCACGCGCAGCGGGCCCTCATGCCGATCGAGTGCGGTGGTGCGCTGGTTCTCGAGCCGGTAGTCGAGCCGCAGGTGGCCGCGCCAGCTCATTCAGGCGCCGGCAGGCTGTCCACCGCGTCGCGCAGCCACTCGCCGGCCGGGATGGTGGTGATCAGGCCCTCGCCGCGCATGCGCTCCAGCACGCGGCGGCTGGTGCAGAACGGGGTGCCCTGGCGGCGGCTGAAGGCGTAGAACTGGCCGTTGTCGCTGATCCAGTCCAGGCGCACGGCGGTCCAGCGGCCTTGCAGGCTGGCACGGCACAGGTCATCGACCGCCAGGCCGGCCAGCCACTGCTGGCGGTCGCGCCAGGCCGGGGAGTCGGTGTTGTCGTCCATGGCCACCGGCACCGTGGCCAGGTCGGCATGGTGCAGCCAGGCCGAGGACTGGATGTCGGGCGAGCCTTCAACGGCGGTTGCGGCTGGATCCTGCGCACCCGGCGGCGGCCGGCGTGGCCAGGCCTTCAGCGCCACCCGCAGCTCGTCCAGCTGGCGCTGGATGCGCGCGGGCGCCTCGTCAATCGCCTGCAAGCCGTCCTGGGCCTCCAGCAGCAGGCAGTCGAGCGCTGCCGGTGTGGGTGGCCGGGGGGCGTCCATGGCTGCGGCATCCACCAGGGTGTCGATCAGGGTGGTCCAGCGGCGCGGACCCGGGGCGTCGACGCCGTCGCGGGCGCTGGTGCGGGCGATCACCCGGACCCAATCGCCCAGCAGGAACTGGGCGGCCTGGGGCAGCAGCTCGGTGCGCTGCAACTGTTCCACCACCTGGGCCTGGACCAGCGGCAGCAGTTCGGCGTGGCGCTCGGCCTGCTGCAGCTGCGCCACCGGGCCGGGATGCACCGGGTCCGGCAGCGAGGCGTTGGCCAGGCGCTCCAGGTGCACCCGGGCCTGTTCATAGTGGCGGCTCAGCAGGGGCTGGGGCGCGCGTTGCAGCGCATCCATCAGCGGCCGCAGGCGCTGGTGCAGGGCGATCTTGCCCGGTGCCTGGCCGGCCAGATCCAGTTGCGACAGCGCCACCAGGCGATCGGTCAGCAACCACAGCGGGTGGCTGGTGTCCTGCAGCAGCGCGGGGTCGGCGGCAGCGCTGGCCTGGGCCAGCGTGGACAGTACCTGGAGCAGCTCGCGCATGCCCTCGCCCAGGCGGGCGTGCTCCTGCAGCCGGTTGAACACGGCCCCCACCTGGCCGGGTGGGATCGGGCTGGCACCCGGCGTCGCGACGCCCACCCGCCCCGCACCGGGCGAGCGCCGCGCGGCCTGCGCGTGCTCGGCGGCGCGGGCGCCGGTGCTTTGCAGCCAGGCGCACTGGCGCTCGTAGGAGCGGGTGGCCTCGCGCACCAGGGCCGGGTGCAGCTCCTTGAGCAACTCCAGCCGCCGACCGGCGGTCGGTACGACCGCATGCAGCGCCCGGTCGAGGGTTTCGGTGAGCGTGGCGGCCTCCAGCAGCACCGGGCTGGGATAGCCCAGGGCGTCGGTCTCGCGGTACCAGCGCAGGGCCAGCGCGCCCAGCTCGCGCAGCGCGAACTCGGCCTCGTGCTCGATCGCCTGCACGGCGCTGCGCAGCTGGATCGATTCATTGACCTCGTCGTCGCACAGCAATGACACGCCGCTGAGGGTCTCGACCACCACGCCGCCGATGGCGGTGTCCAGGCCGGCCTGGCGGGGCTGCAGCAGGGCCTCGCGCAGCTGGGCCTGCCAGGCCGGACGCAGCCCGGGTTGGGTGCGGGCGCTGCCGTCGAACAGGACCCGGTCAATCAGGTCCAGGGCTTCGTCCAGGCAGAACTGCCGCCAGGCGTGCAGGGCAGGGTCAACGTCGCGCAGGTCCATGGGCGCGATTGTGCCCAAGCCGTCAGTGCGACTGCGAGCCGCGGTGCGCCCAGGCCGTGGTGTGCTTCTCGATCCAGCTGAAGAGCTCGTACATGGCCATGGCCATCGCGCCCACCACCACCAGGCCGGCAAAGGCCAGGCCCATTTGCATGGCGCTGCCGGCGCTGACCAGCAGGTAGCCGATGCCCTCGTTGGAGGCCTGCATCTCGGACACCGTGGTGCCCACAAACGCCAGCGTGATCGCCACCTTCAGGCTGCCAAAGAAGTAGGGCATGGAGCGCGGCAGACCGACCTTGGTCAGCACATCCCAGCGGCTGGCGCCCAGCACGCGCAGCACATCCTCGAGCTCGGGCTCCAGCGTGGCCAGGCCGGTGGCGATGTTCACGGTGATCGGGAAGAAGCTGATCAGGAAGGCGGTCAGGATGGCCGGGCCGATGCCGATGCCGAACCACACCACCAACACCGGCACGAAGGCCGCCTTGGGCAGCGCATTGAAGCCGGTCATCAGCGGATAGAAGGCGGTGTAGGCCACGCGCGAGCTGCCGATCAGGAAGCCCAGCAGCACACCCACCACGATGGCGATCGCGAAGCCCGCCATCGTCACCCAGAAGGTGCGCCAGGCATGGCCGGCGATGACTTCCTTGTATTCCAGCAACTGCTCCCAGATGCGCGCCGGGCTGGGGAAGATGAACTCGCTGACGTTGAAGGCGCTGCAGATCGCCTGCCAGACCAGCAGGATCAGCACCAGCAGCACCCAGGGTGACCAGGCTTCCAGGCTCTTGCGCGTCATTGGGCGATCTCCACGCCCTGCTTGCGCATCGCGCCGATGTGGCCGCGCAGCTCATGGACGATGTCGGTGAACTGCGGCGTGTAGGTGATCTCCAGGTCGCGCGGGCGCGGCAGGTCGATCTGGCGGCGCACCACCATGCGGCCAGGGCTCTTGCTCATCACGTAGACGGTGTCGGCCAGGAAGACGCTTTCGCGCAGATCATGGGTGACCAGGATGACATTGAACTTCTGCGCCGCCTGCAGGTCGCGCAGCGTGCACCACAGCTCTTCGCGGGTGAACGCATCCAGGGCGCCGAAGGGCTCGTCGAGCAGCAGCATCTTGGGCTCATGGATCAGCGCGCGGCAGATGCTGGCGCGCTGCTGCATGCCACCCGAGAGCTGCCAGGGGAACTTGTCCTCGTAGCCGCCCAGGCCCACGCTTTGCAGCAGGGCGCGGGCCTTGGCCTCGTACTCGGCCTTCTTCTGCTTGAAGCTGCTGCGGTAGGGCTCGACGATCTCCAGCGGCAGCATCACGTTGGCCACCGTGGTGCGCCAGGGCAGCAGGCTGGGGGCCTGAAAGGCCATGCCGGTGATCTTCAGCGGCCCGGTCACTTCCTTGCCGCCGATGATCACCGTGCCCTGGCTGGGCCGCTTCAGGCCGGTGGCCAGCTTCATGAAGGTGGACTTGCCGCAGCCCGAAGGCCCGACGATGGCGATGAACTCGCCCTCGTCGACCTGCAGGTGGATGTCCTCGACCGCGTAGTGGCCCTGGGCCAGCAGCTCGTCGTTGTAGGCGAGCCAGACCCCGTTGAAGTCGACGAAGGCCATCAGCTCACTTCTTGGCGAAGATGTTGCGCTCGGCGGCGCTGGGCAGGAAGTTGCCGTTCCAGACCGCGTCAGGGTTGATGCGGCCCTTGGTCTGGAAGGCATCGGCCACCTGGCTGGCCATCAGCGCCAGGCGCGGCTTGCTGACCTCGCCAAAGGTCTCGGCCTTGGCGTCGGCGGTGGCCACCGAGGAGTCGATCGCCAGCTTCAGGCGCTTTTCCTCCAGATCGGCGTTGATGATGCCGTCGCGCTCCTTGACCACCGCAATGGCGGCCTTCGGATCGGCGATCACCGCCTTGGCACCTTGGGTGAAGGCGCGCAGGAAGGCCTTGACCGCTTCCGGGTTCTTCTTCAGGAACTCCTCGCCGGCGATGATGACGTTGCCGTACAGCTTGACGCCGTGGGCCGGGTACATCATGACGTTGACGTCCTCAGCCTTGATGCCGCGCGCCTCCAGGTTCAGCAGGCTGGTGAAGTAGAAGCCGGTGATGGCATCGACATCGCCCTTGGCCAGCATGGTTTCGCGCAGCGGCGGGTCCATCGAGACCCACTCGACCTTGCCGATGCTGTTGGCCTTCTGGAAGATCGGGAAGGCGCGGCGGCCGGCGTCAAAGACCGGCGCGCCGAGCTTCTTGCCGGCGAGGTCGGCGGGGGTCTTGATGCCGCTCTTCTTGAGCGCGAACACCGCGGCCGGCGTGTTGTTGTAGACCATCATCACCGCCACCGGCTTGTTCGGCGCGGTGGGGTTGTTGGCGTGGAACTCCATCAGCGCCGACAGGTCGGCGAAGCCCATGTCGTAGGTGCCCGAAGCCACGCGGTTGACCGCGTTGCCCGAGCCGTTGCCGGCGTCGACCGTGACATTGAGCTTCTCGGCCTTGAACTGGCCCTTGGCCGCCGGCAGCAGGAAGAAAGCGCTGGGACCTTCGAAGCGCCAGTCGAGCTGGAACTTGACGGCCGTCTCCTGGGCGGCGGCAGGCAGGGCAGTGCCCAGCAGGCCGGCAAGGGCGGCCAGGGCGAGGATCGAGCGGCGGGCGAAGGTCATGAAACAGGGCTCCAGAGGGTCATTCTTGAGGCGGGTGGACGGCGGCGGTCCGCGCGCATTGTCAACCAGACGCTGCTTGCATGATTCGTGCCCGCGTCAAGGATGCCTCGGTGTTCTCCCGAGGGGCATCGGCCACCGGGTGCCCAGCCACCCGATAATCCCGGGCCGATTCTTCTTTCCCAGCCGGAGCCGCTGCATGTCGCAGGCCACCAACACCGTCCGGGTCGTCATTGACGGCCGCATCATCGAGGCCCAGGGCCTGCGCCGAACCACCACCGTGCTCGACTTCCTGCGCGAGCACCAGCATCGCAGCGGCACCAAGGAAGGCTGCGCCGAGGGCGACTGCGGCGCCTGCACGGTGCTGGTGGGCACGCTCAATACCGCCGGTGACGCGGTGGACTACATCGCGGTCAACAGCTGCATGCAGCTGCTGCCCACGCTGGACGGCAAGAGCCTGAAGACGGTCGAGAGCCTGAAGCGCGCCGATGGCAGCCTGCACCCGGTGCAGCAGGCGCTGGTGGGCTGCCACGGCACGCAGTGCGGCTTTTGCACGCCGGGCTTCGCGATGAGCCTGGCCGGCCTGATGCAGGTGCTGCCCACGCCCAGCCGCCAGCAGGTCAATGACGCGCTGCAGGGCAACCTGTGCCGCTGCACCGGCTACCGGCCGATCGTCGACGCCGCACTCGAGGCCAGTGCCGCCGGTGCCGCCGCGCTGAAGCTCGACGACAGCGCCGACCTGCCGCTGCTGCGCCAGATCCGCCGCGATGCCGCGCCCACCTACTCGCTCGATGGCGAACTGCTGGTGCAGCCGGTGGTGCGCACCCGCAAGGGCAGCAGCTTCACCTCGCCGGCCAACCTGGCCGAGCTGGACAAGGCGCTGCAGGACGCCCCCGGCGCCACGCTGCTGGCCGGCTCCACCGAGATCGGCCTGCAGGTCAACAAGCAGTTTCACCGTCCCGAGCACATCGTTTACCTGGGCAATGTGGCCGAGCTGCAGCGGGTGCAGACCACGCCTGCCGCCTGGCGCGTGGGCGCCAGCGTGTCGCTGGAACGCGTGCTGACGCTGGTCCATGCCGACTGGCCCGACTTTGCCGAGGTGCTGCGCCGCTTTGGCTCGCCGCCGATCCGCTCCACCGCCACGCTGGCCGGCAACATCGCCAATGGCTCGCCGATCGGCGACAGCATGCCCTGCCTGATGGCACTGGGCGCGACGCTGGTGCTGCGCCGTGCCGGCCGCACCCGGCGCGTGGCGATGGACGCGTTCTACACCGGCATGAAGGCCCATGTGCTGCAGGCGGACGAACTGATCGAGGCAGTGGAGATCCCGCGCCGGCAGGCCGGCGAGGTCTTCGTGGCGCACAAGGTCAGCAAGCGCTTCGACCAGGACATCTCTGCCATCTGCGCCGCGGCACGCTACACGCTGCAGGACGGCCGTCTGCGCGGCCTGCGTCTGGCGGTCAACGGCGTCACGCCCTTCCCGCAGCGGGTGCCGGCGCTGGAGTCGCTGCTGGAAGGGCGCGCGCCCGACAGCATCACCGCGGCCGAGGTGGACGCCGTGGTGGCCACCGCCTTCCCGGCGCGTGACGGCCTGCGCGGCACCTGGGCCTACCGCTCGCTGGTGGCCCGCAACCTGGTCCTCCGATTCATCGGCAACGAAGAGGCAGCCCTGGCATGAACGCTCCCGAATCCCTGAAGTCGCTGCTGCCCGCCGCCACCGGCCCGTTCTCCGGCAAGGAGGTGGCGCATGAATCGGCCGTGCTGCATGTCAGCGGCGAGGCCACTTTCACCGACGACATCCCCGAGCTGCGCGGCACGCTGTACGCCGCGCTGGTGACCTCGCCCGTGGCGCATGGCCGGCTGACGGGGCCGCACAACGGTGTCGACAAGGCGGCGCTGCTGGCCGAGCACGGCGTGGTGGCCGTGTTCACTGCCGAGGACATCCCGGGCGAGAACAACTGCGGCCCGATCGTCCACGACGACCCCTTCCTGTGCCCGGGCGAGCTGAACTACCTGGGCCAGCCGGTGGCGGTGGTGGTGGCGCGCGAAATGGTCTATGCCCGTGAAGCCGCGCGCAAGGCCAAGCTGTCCATTGAGGAGCTGCCCGCGATCCTGACGATCGAGCAGGCACTGGAAGCCCAGAGCTGGGTCATGCCCAGCAAGACCGTGGTGCGCGGTGACGCCGCCGCCGCGCTGGCCGCCGCACCGCACCGGCTGTCGGGCAGCACCCGCACCGGCCAGCAGGAGCAGTTCTACCTGGAAGGCCAGGTCAGCTATGCGGTCCCGCGCGAAGACGGCCAGCTGACGATCTACACCAGCAGCCAGCACCCCGAGGGCAACCAGAAGGAAGCCGCCGCGGCGCTGAACCTGCAGACCAAGGACGTCGAGGTCATCTGCCGGCGCATGGGCGGCGGCTTTGGCGGCAAGGAGGGCAATGCCAGCATCTTCTCGCAAAGCGCCGCGCTGGCCGCGTTCCTGCTGAAGAAGCCCGTCAAGCTGCGTGCCTGCCGTGACGACGACATGCTGATCACCGGCAAGCGCCATGACTTCCGCATCGACTACGACGTCGGCTTCGACGACGCCGGCCGGGTGCTGGGCCTGGACCTGATGCTGGCCTCGCGCTGCGGCCCGACCATGGACTACTCGGGTCCGGTCAATGACCGCGCGCTGCTGCACATCGACAACACCTACTACCTGCCCAACGTTCACGTGGTGGGTCACCGCTGCCGCACCCACACGCAAAGCAGCACCGCCTTCCGCGGCTTCGGCGGTCCGCAGGGCATGTTCGCGATCGAGACGGTGATGGACGAGATCGCCCGCCACCTGGGCAAGGACCCATTGGCGGTGCGCCGGGCCAACCTCTACCACGCCAGTGCCGACCCGGCCACGCTGACCACGCAGTACGGCCAGCAGATCGAGGACTGGGTGGGCGACCAGGTCATCGCCGAGGTTGAGGCCAAGGCCGACTATGCGGTGCGGCGCGCCGAGGTGGCGGCGTTCAATGCAGCGCACAAGACCGTCAAGCGCGGCCTGGCCTTGACGCCGCTCAAGTTTGGCATCAGCTTCACCGCCACGCTGCTGAACCAGGCTGGTGCGCTGGTCAACATTTTCAATGACGGCTCGGTGGCGGTGAACCATGGCGGCACCGAAATGGGGCAGGGCCTGAACACCAAGATCGCCCAGCTGGCGGCCGATGAGCTCGGCATCAGCGTGGCGAGGGTGCGGGTGACCGCCACTGACACGCTCAAGGTGCCCAACGCCTCGGCCACGGCCGCGTCCAGCGGCTTTGACCTCAACGGCGCCGCCACCCGCCATGCCTGTGAACAGCTGCGGGCCCGCCTGGCGCCGGTGGCCGCCGAGGCCCTGGGCTGCACCGCCGAGCAGGTGGTGTTTGGCGGCGACGGCGTCAGCAGCCCGACCGGCCAGTTCCTGGACTTCAAGACCCTGGCCAACAAGGCCTGGGCGGCCCGCGTGGGCCTGAGCCAGACCGGCTTCTACCGCACGCCCGAGATTGGCTACGACCCGCTGAAGCTGCAGGGCCGGGCCTTCTACTACTACTGCTACGGTGCCTCGGTCAGCGAGGTCGAGCTCGACCTGCTGACTGGCGAATGGCGGCTGCTGCGCGCCGACATGGTCCACGACGTCGGCCGCTCGATCAACCCGGCCATCGACCGGGGCCAGATCGAGGGCGGATTCATCCAGGGCATGGGCTGGCTGACGATGGAAGAGTGCTTGTGGGACGCCAAGGGCAAGCTGCTGACCCATGGCCCCAGCACCTACAAGATCCCGGTCGCCTCCGACGTGCCCGAGCAGTTCAACGTCCACCTGTTCGACGGCCGCAACATCAAGCCCACGCCGTTCAACATCAAGGCCACCGGTGAGCCGCCGCTGATGCTGGGCCTGAGCGTGTTCTTCGCGCTGAAGGATGCGGTGGGCGCGGTCAGACCCGGGCCCGCGCCGGTGCCGCTGGTCAGTCCGGCCACGCCGGAGCGGCTGCTGCTGGCTGCCCAGGCGCTGCGCCGCGCCTGACCCCCACGATCGCAGGCGTTCTGGGCGCGCGGTAACGCTAGGATGTCAGGCTGCCGGAGGGGTCTTTGCCGGCCTCCTCCTGCCGACCTGCCTGCCCGGAGCCGCCCTCGTGAGCCTGCCCCCCGATCCCAGCGACGATCCCGATTCGCCGTCCGGCGTGCCGCCTGGCGCGCGGGCGCTGCAGGCGCGCTGGCGCATCCACTACGAGACCCAGGACGGCGGCGTCAGCGTGCGCACGGTGCAGATCTCGCACCTGCTGGAGCGCGGTCCGCGCCAACAGATCCTGGGCCACTGCGAGACCCGCGGCAAGGACCGCGCCTTCCGCATTGACCGCATCCGCCGCGCCTACGACCTGGACCGGGCCTGCCGGGTGGACGATCCGCTGGCCGATCTGCGCCGCGCCTGCGAGCAGGACGATCACTGAGCGCGCAACCCGTGCCGGAGGGCCCGGCGCGGGGCAGGGTATCGGCCCTGGGCTAGACTGCGCCGCGTCCCACCCCATCCACGCTCCGAACTCCCCATGGCACTGACTGAATCCGCCCTGCTCGCTGCGCTGCAGACCGTCATTGATCCCAACACCCAGCAGGACCTGGTCAGCACCCGGCAGCTGAAGAACCTGCGCATCGACGGCACCGACGTGTCCTTCGATGTGGAACTGGGCTACCCGGCCGCCACCCAGATTCCGGCGCTGCGCCAGGCGCTGATCGCCGCCGCGCGCAGCGTGCCCGGCGTGGGCAACGTCAGCGCCAACCTGGGTTTCAAGATCACCGCCCACTCGGTGCAGCGCGGCGTGCCGCTGCTGCCGGGCGTGAAGAACATCATCGCCATCGCCTCGGGCAAGGGTGGTGTGGGCAAGAGCACCACCACCGTCAACCTGGCGCTGGCGCTGGCCGCCGAGGGCGCCCGCGTGGGCATCCTGGATGCCGACATCTACGGCCCCAGCCAGCCGATGATGATGGGCATCGACGGCCGCCCGGAAAGCGTCGACGGCAAGTCGATGGAGCCGATGATCGGCCACGGCGTGCAGGTGATGTCGATCGGCTTCATCGTCGAGGCCGACCAGGCCATGATCTGGCGTGGCCCGATGGCCACCCAGGCCCTGGACCAGCTGCTGCGCCAGACCAACTGGCAGGACCTGGACTACCTGCTGGTCGACATGCCGCCCGGCACCGGCGACATTCAGCTCACGCTGAGCCAACGCGTGCCGCTGACTGGCGCGGTGATCGTCACCACGCCGCAGGACATCGCCCTGCTGGACGCCCGCAAGGGCGTCAGCATGTTCGAGAAGGTGGGCGTGCCCATCATCGGCGTGGTCGAGAACATGGCGGTCTACTGCTGCCCCAATTGCGGCCACACCGAACACATCTTCGGCCAGGGCGGTGGCATGAAGATGTCGCAGGACTTCAACATGCCCTACCTGGGCGCGCTGCCGCTGAACCTGTCGATCCGCGAGCAGGCCGACAGCGGCCGCCCCAGCGTGGTGGCTGATCCCGACGGCGAGATCGCCGGCATCTACCGCAGCGTGGCGCGCCAGGTGGCGGTGGCGGTGGCCAAGAAGGCCAAGGACTACTCGTCGAAGTTCCCGACCATCACGGTGTCCAAAGGCACCTGAGGCCCTGGCGGGGTGCCGCTCAGGCCGGCACCGTGAGGTCGCGCAGCCGGGTGGGTCCGGCGGCGCGCTCGATCTGCTCGCGCAGCGGCCGGCAGCGGCCCAGCGCGAACAACGCCTCGGCCGCCACGAACAGCGGGCCAACCAGCAGCCGGGTGGGATCGTCGATCGCGTCGGTGCGGCGGCCTTCGTAGTAGTGGCCGGCCCATTGCGCCGACCAGCCCACCAGCAGCGCACCGACGCCCACCACCAGCCACGAGCCGCTGGCGGCCAGCGGCGTGGCCAGTGCCAGCAGCAGCGCATTGAGCAGCGTGGCCGCCACCCCCAGGCCCACCTGGCCGCGCGACAGGTACCAGGGCGCAGTCAGGCACCACAGCGCCCAGGCCGGCGTCCAGCCGCTGTCCCAGCGCGGCCGGCCCAGCAGCACGCCCAGCGCAAACACCACCAGCGGCACGCCCACGGCGTGGGTCAGGATGTTGCGCCGGTCGCGGTGCAGGCGCGCGTACTGCACCAGCAGGTCGGTGGCGGGACGGAAGGCTGAGTTCATGGTCGTCTCCTCGGCAGCTCGAGGCGGTCAGGCTGCATCGTAGCGGTTCAGGGTGGACTTGTGCATGCCGGTTCAGGGCGCGGACGCGTGCAGGGCCTGGTGCAGCGCGTCCGCGCCGGGCCATTCGCCCGGCGGCGGCCAGTGGCCCACCAGCGACAGCATGCGCTCGTTCAGTGGCGTGGCCACACCGTGCTCACGACCCAGGCGGACGACGGCACCGCAGAGCTCATCGATCTCGGTGCGGCGGCCCTGGGCCAGATCGTCGGCCATGCTGGAGCGCGCCTGCGGGTCGATGCGCAGCATGCGCCGCGCCAGCAGCCGAAACAGCCAGTCCGGCGCCTCCAGCATAGCTGGCAGGCGCTGCGGCGGCAGCGGGGTCATGCGGGCCGGGGCGATGCCGGCCGCGGCCAGCGCGGCCAGGGCCTCGCGCTGCAGCGCCGCCAGGATACGGCGGTAGCCGCGGTTCATCAGCTCGGCGCGCAACGGCAAGCCCGAGAGGGCATTGACCGGGTTGTTCAGGTTGAGCAGCAGCTTGCCCCACTGCACCGGTCGCATGTCGGCGTGGCGCTGCAGGGGCAGCCCGGCGTGGGCGAACAGCGGCGCCAGGCGCTGCAGCACCGGCGCGTCCTCGGCGGCCAGGCGGCCGGTGGTGCCACGGTGCAGATGCCCTGGCGCCAGCTCGGCCACGTTGAAGGGCACCATGCCGGTGAGCCAGTCCAGCCGCGGCGCCCACTCGCGGGCCTGAGCGGCCTGGTCGATGCCGTTTTGCAGGCTCAGCACCGGCGAGCCCGGCGGCAGGCGCTGCCCCAGCGCGCGCGCGGCGTCGGCGGTGCCGCTGCACTTGACGGTGAGCAGCGTCAGATCGGGCAGCAGGCCCGAGGGCAGGCGCTCGTGCAGGTGCAGTGAGTCGACCGGCAGTTCCACCGGCGCAGCCTCGATGTCGGTGGCGCGCAGGCCGTGCGTGCGCAGTGCGTTGAGCATGCGGCCGCGGCCGACGCAGTGCACCACCGCACCGGCGGCCTGCAGGCGCGCAGCCAGGAAGGCGCCCACGCTGCCGCAGCCCATGACCAGCAGGGTGGCGGGTGGAACAGCGGTGTTGTCATCGACCATGTCCCGAGCGTACCCCGGCCATGGGCTATGCTGGCAGGCGTGAACGACGTGAACAAGGCCCTGATCGACTGGCATTCGATGTTCATGGGTGTGGCCCTGCTGGCCTCGGCCCGGTCCAAGGACGGCCTCACGCGCAATGGCGCCTGCATCGCCAGCGCCGACCACCGCATCCTGGGCGTGGGCTACAACGGCCTGCCGCGCGGCTGCTCCGACCAGGATCCGGTCTACTGGTCCGACCAGGACGACGACCCCTTCCTGTCCCGGCACAGCTACGTGGTGCACGCCGAGATGAACGCCATCCTGAACTGCGTGACGCTGCCCCTGACCGGCAGCCGCATCTACACCACGCAGTTTCCCTGCCCGCGCTGTACGCAGTCGATCATTCAGGTGGGCATCACCGAGGTGGTCTGGCTGCGCCGCAAGCCGCACCAGCAGCGCTCGCAGGAGGCGGCGCTGAAGATGCTGGGCGACGCCGGTGTGCGCATCCTCAGCCTGGCCGAGGCCGACCTGCGCGCCGACGCCTGGGTCCAGGCGCTGGACGGCTACCTGCAGGGCGCGGCACCGCGGTTCTAGGGCCGCCGGAAGACGGCGGGCCTTGGCCCGGCTTTTCCGGTCTTGGTCCCGGGCTGCTGCAGCGCACCATCCGCAGCCATGCGGTCCCCATGGCCGCCAGGAGCCTGCGATGCAACCCCAAGCCCTCTCCCGCACCCCGATCCGCCCGCCGGTCGCCCCGGTCACGCTGCGCCGGGCGCCGCTGCTGCCGCGTCGCCTGCCACTGGCCCGTGGCGCGTCGATGGCCGACATGCTGCGCTTTCAGGCGCTGATGGCTGGCGAGGGCCAGACGGTCCAGGTGGCGCGCATGTGCTACGACCGCCCCTACGCCTTCGACTGCATTGCCAGCGCCCACACCAGCGCCAGCGATCCGCTGCGGCGCCTGGCGCTGCACCTGTTCCGTGCCTACGAACAGGACGCCGACCCGCGGCATCTGCACGACTGAGTGGCGCCCACGCCGCGACCGGGGGTGATCCGCCCTTGGCGCGCCGGCCCGGGCCTGCGCAGAATGCCGGTGGGGGAGGCCGTCGCCTTCGCCACGGCAGGAGGCAGTCACCATGCGCTGGCAAGGACAACGACAGAGCGACCACATCGACGACCGGCGTGAGGCCGGGCCGACCGGCAGCGCCGGCCCGGGCCTGCGCCTGGGTGGCGGCCGCGGTCTGGGCCTGGGCACGATCGTCGTGGCCCTGCTGGCCAGCTGGCTGCTGGGCATCAACCCGATGACCGTGCTGGGCGTGCTGGGTGGCGGGGCTGAGCTGCCCGCGGCGGCGCCGGCCACCGGCAACATCGGCCGACCCAAGGCCGGCGACGCCGAGGCCGCGTTCGTGGCGGCCGTGCTGGGCAGCACCGAGGATGTCTGGGGCGGCTTGTTCAAGTCGGCCGGCTCGATCTACGAGCCGCCGACGCTGGTGCTCTTCCGCGGCAGCACGCCCACCGCCTGCGGCCGCGGCGAGGCGGCGATGGGGCCGTTCTACTGCCCCGGGGACCGGCAGGTCTACATCGACCTGGCCTTCTACGACACGCTGCGCAGCCGCCTGGGCGCGCCGGGCGACTTTGCCCAGGCCTATGTGATCGCCCATGAGGTGGGCCACCACGTGCAGAACCTGATGGGCGTGACCGGCAAGGTCGACGCCATGCGCCAGCGCCAGAGCGCCGCGCAGGCCAATGCCATGTCGGTGCGGGTGGAGCTGCAGGCAGACTGCCTGGCCGGGCTGTGGGCCCGCCAGTCCGAGCAGGCCCAGCGCTGGCTGGACCAGGGCGACATCGAGGAGGCGCTGAACGCGGCCAGCCGCATCGGCGACGACGCGCTGCAGCAGCAGTCCCGGGGCCGGGTGGTGCCCGAGACCTTCACCCACGGCACCAGCCGCCAGCGCGTGAGCTGGTTCCGCAAGGGACTGGAGGGCGCGCAGTTGCGCGACTGTGATACGTTCGCGGCCAGGGAGCTGTAAGGGGCCGAGGCGTCGGCCCCGCATCGGAGCGGTCGATGCGGCATGCCGGACGGAACAAGGCCCTGGTGGCCAGCTGGATCGACTTCCTGTCGCCGCCCTTGCGCGAGCTGGCCGAGTCGGTGCGCCGGCAGGTGCGGCAGGCCGGCCCCGAGCTGGCCGAAAGCATCCAGTGGGGCAAGCTGGTCTTCAGCGTGGACAGCCTGCCGGTGCTGGCACTGGTGCCCGCGCGCGGACACCTGAACCTGCAGATGCTGCAGGGCGCCCACTGGCCCGCGGCGGTGCTGGCCGAACGGCCGGCTCTGGGCGGGGCGCGCCAATGGCGGCTGGATCCGGCGGCGGCGGTGGACCCGGTGCTGCTGGAGATGGTGGTGTCGGCGGCGCTGGTTCAGGCCCGAGAGAGGCTGGACCGGTCGCCGCCGAGGCGCGATGAGCCTTAACGACGGCCTTCGTCGCGGTAGAGGTTGAGCCGCGGCCTCAGGACCACGCGCTGCGTGCCGTCGGGCTGGTACTCGATCATCGACTCCAGCACGCTGACATTGCGGCCCGTGCGCGCCAGCCACTCCCATCGCCGGACGCGGTAGGCGCCATTGAAGGCGTCGGTGTCCAGTTCGATCACCGAGCCATTGACGCGCCAGCGCAGCAGCGGCAGGTGGTCTGTCTCGCCGGTGTCCCGATCCACATGCAACCATTCGCCCGAGCCGTTGCTCAAGAGGTCGACGAACACCTGGGTCTGGGTGAACTCGGTGGGCGTCAGCAGCCAGTGGCGCGCCGACTTGCGCAGGCCGCCCCAGTCGCCGAGCTGCGGATGCACCATCGGTGAGCGAGCCACCTGGACGGGCCGGTCGCCTGACCACATGGCGGCCAACCAGGCTTCCTGGCCGCTGCCGTCGGCTTCAGCAATGCGCAGATAGCCCCGCTGGCCCCGGTCACCCAAGTCGAGCACGAACCAGCCATCGGCTCGCCGCGTCAGGGGCACCACGGCACCGCCGTCGCGAAAGCGCAGCTGGCCCTCCTCCACGCTGGCCGGGTTGGCTGTCGCGCCCGAGTAGTAGGGATAGATCGCATCGCTGAAGCCCACCCATTGGCTGCCCACGCTCACCGCGTCGGGCGAGGCGAACCGCGATCGGTCGCTGTGGTTCACCAGCAGGCCGCCGGTCTCGGCAATGCCGCCCCACGGCGTGACCCGGCCGGTGGCACAGCCGCTGAGCACGGTGGTGGTGCCCGCCTGCGTGATCGCCGACTGGCCCAAGCGGCTGTTGCCCTGAACCGGCCGCACGCCGATACGCTGGATGTCGATCCGCACATTCGGGTAACCACCGTCGCAGTCAGTGGGCTCATCGGCGGTGGTCCAGACGCTGATCGGCGCGTCCAGCGTGATCACCCGGTTGCTGGCTTCGCTGCTCACCGCGCCGGCGCCGGCGCCGTCAAAACTGACCACCGACGCACGCCCCTGCGGCTGCCAGTCGATCAGGAATGCGAAGGGCGTGCCGTACCCTGGCGTGGCCAGGTAGGCCAGCTCCCGTGCCAGGCTGGGCAGCGTGGTGAGACCCAGCAGCGCAGCCAGGCATCCCAGGCGGCAGCTTGTGCGCCATGTCGTCATGGATTCGTTCCTCCGTCGGGGCCGACAGGCATCGGACCGAGGTGGCCCCGGGTCGGCCTCGGCGGGCGTAGCCTAGGCCGGCGCTGGCGCCAGGGCATCCTCCGAAGTGCGGAGGACGCCGCGGCTCAGCGGGAGGTGCAGCCCAGCCAGTCGCAGCGCAGGGCCCCGCGGGCGTGCAGGCGGGTGCGCAAGGCCACGTAGGTCTGCGGCACCAGCAGCGCCATCGCGCAGGCGATCACGCCCCAGGGTTCGTCGAGCAGCAATTCGGCGGGCACGCCCAGCCAGCCCATCAGCCACACGGTCAGCACTCCGTCCCAGGTGTGGAACTCGAGGGGACGCGCGTCCTTGTGGTCGAGCAACCAGTGGTGGATCGCGCTCAGCTGCATCAGCGTCATGGGGCACTCCTTGGCGTGCCACCATGCTCGCGTGGCCGCGCTCGGTGCGACGGCCGAAAAAACGGCCGTCCGAGCGGGCAGTTTGATCCTCAGGCGGTGGGAAAGGAACCCGGCAGCAGAATGTCCCTGCCGACGTCCGTGATACGGGTGTGGCCGCAGAAGGCCATGGTCACGTCCAGCTCCTTGTGCAGGATCTGCAGCGCCTTGGTCACGCCTTCCTCGCCCATCGCGCCCAGGCCGTAGACCATCGCCCGGCCGATGTAGGTGCCCTTGGCGCCCAGCGCCCAGGCCTTGAGCACGTCCTGGCCGGAGCGGATGCCGCCGTCCATGTGCACCTCGATCTGCGAGCCCACCGCCGCCACGATGCGCGGCAAGGCGTGGATGCTGGACTCGGCGCCATCGAGCTGGCGGCCGCCGTGGTTGCTCACCACGATCGCGTCGGCGCCGGACTCCACCGCCAGCTTCGCGTCGACCTCGTCCATGATGCCCTTGAGGATCAGCTTGCCGCCCCACTGCTGCTTGACCCACTCGATGTCGGGCCAGGACAGGCGCGGGTCGAACTGCTCGTTGGTCCAGGAGGCCAGCGAGTTCATGTCGGTCACCGCCTTGACGTGGCCCACCAGGTTGCCAAACGTGCGGCGCTTCGTGCCGGCCATGCCCAGGCACCAGCGCGGCTTGGTCATCAGGTTGATGATGTTGGCCAGGGTGGGGCGAGGCGGCGCGGTCAGGCCGTTCTTCAGGTCCTTGTGGCGCTGGCCGATGACCTGCAGGTCCAGCGTCAGCACCAGCGCCGAGCAGCCGGCGTCCTTGGCGCGGCCGATCATGCGGGCCATGGCCTCGCGGTCGCGCATCATGTAGAGCTGGAACCAGAACGGCGCCGTGGTGTGGGCGCGGATGTCCTCGATCGAGCAGATGCTCATCGTCGACAGCGTGAACGGGATGCCGAACTTCTCGGCCGCCTTGGCCGCCAGGATCTCGCCGTCGGCATGCTGCATGCCGGTCAGGCCCACCGGGGCGATCGCCACCGGCATCTTCACCGCCTGGCCGACCATGGTGGTGGCGGTGCTGCGGTTCTCCATGTTCACGGCCACGCGCTGGCGGAACTTGATCGGCTGGAAGTCGCTCTCGTTGGCGCGGTAGGTGCCCTCGGTCCACGAGCCGGAATCGGCGTAGTCGTAGAACATCCGCGGCACGCGTTGCTGGGCCAGCTGGCGCAGGTCTTCAATGGTTGTGATCACCGGCATGTCGTGTGTCTCCTGTGGGCCGGGATGCTAGCGGCAGCGGCCCGGCCAGGCGCCGGAAAAGTTTTCGGGGCGGACCGGATCAGGCCATCAGCGCCGCCGCCTCGGCCACCGCGTCGGCGGCGGCGCGGCTCACCCAGGCAGCCACCCCCAGCACCGCGGCGTCCTCGTTGCAGCGCGCCAGACGGTAGGCGAAGGCCGACGTGCTGCCCGGCGTCCTGCCGGCGCCCAGCAGCGGCTGCAAACGTCCGGCGCGCAGCCAGGCGCGGGCGATCGACGGCCGTGACAGTGCCACGCCCTGGCCGCAGGCCGCGGCCTCCAGCGTCATGCCCAGGTCGACCAGGCGCGGGCCGCGGTCGGGTTCGGGCCAGTCCAGGCCCTGGGCACGGAACCAGGGCAGCCACGGCTCGGCCGGGGTGCGCAGCAGCGGCAGTGTGCGCAGCACATCCAGCGAATCGGGTGGCACGCCGTCGGCCAGCAGCGCCGGGCTGAGCAGCGGCAGCACCGGGTCGTGCATCAGCAGCTCGCCCTCGTCGGTGGCCAGGTAGCGCACCTCCAGGTCGGGGTCGCTGAGCGGGCCCTCGAGGTAGGGCACGGTCAGCGTGATCTCGAGCTCGATGTCGTCATGGGCGCGGGTGAAGGCGGGCAGTGCCGGCACCAGCACCTCGCGCGCGAAGGTGGGCGGCGAGGACAGGCGCACCTTCTGCCGCCGCTGGGCGCTGCGCCGGTGCAGCGGCACCGCCGACAGCAGGGCCAGCGCGGCGCGCACCTGCTCCAGGTACTCCTTGCCCACCGCGCTGAGCGACAGCGCCTTGGGGCCGCGCAACAGCAGCGGTGTGCCCAGCAGGTCTTCGAGCGAGGCGATGCGCTTGCCGATCGCGCTGGCGGTGACCGACAGCTCGTCGGCGGCGCGCTCGAAGGTGCCCAGGCGCGCGGCGGCCTCGAAGGCGCGCAGCGCGTCGATCGAGGGCAGGCGCAGGTCGTCGGCCATGCGGGGCGGTCAGGCCGCGGCAGGCTGCTCGGCGGGGGAGGGCGAGCAGCTGCTGCCGCCGCAACCGGTCTGGGCATCTTCGGCCACCGGCGGCCGCGCCATCACCCCCGTGGCGGGGTCGAAGCCCACCTGCTGCAGGTGCGAGGCCAGTGCCGCATCCATGCTCTGCGCATGCTGAACGAACCACTTGGCCAGCTCGGGCAGCACGCGGGTGAGTGGGCCGAAGTCCTGCTCGTCCTGGGCCAGCCGGGTCACCTCCTGCATCAGCTCGAGCACCTGGCCGTGCTGGTAGCTGTGGCAGTTCTCGGGCGCGAAGCCGGTGGCCGCCATCCAGCGGTCTTCCTGGCCGAAATGGCCCACGGTGTGCTCGACCAGGTGGCGGTAGGCCGCCAAGCCCTCGGCGGGCGAGCGGGCCAGCGCTTCCTCGGAGGCGGCCAGCAGGTCGACGAACTCCTGGTGGGTTTGGTCCATCTCGGGATGGTCCAGGGCGATCTCGGGACTCCAGTGCAGCGAGGGCATGGCGGCGGTGTGATGCAGTCGGAATGGGCAGGATTGTCGCCCAGCTGCTGTCCGGGCGGTCTGCGCTGGCGCAGGGGCGGCTACCATCGGCGCCGATGTCTGCTCCGCCCGCCCTGCCGCCCGTCACCCGCTCGCGCTGGCCCTGGGTGCGGCCACTGTGGTTGCTGGCCGGTGCGCTGGCCCTGGTGACCGGCATCGTGGGCATCTTCCTGCCCTTGCTGCCCACCACGCCGTTCGTGCTGTTGGCGGCGGCTTGTTTTGCCCGGGGCAGCGCGCGCTGGGAGGCCTGGCTGCTCGGCCACCCGCGCTGGGGCCCGATCGTGCGGGAATGGCGCGCGCACCGCGCGCTGCCGCTGCGCGCCAAGCAATGGGCGACCGCCATGATGACGGTCAGCAGCCTGTGGGCACTGTGGGCGCTGCCGACGCCCTGGTGCTGGGTGCCGGCCGTCTGCTGCAGCGCGGTGGCAGCCTGGATGTGGTCGCTGCCGACCCGCGGTCACGCTGAGCACCGATGACGACCCCCTCCACGCCCTGGAGCGGACTGGACGCACCGTCCTGGCAGCGCCTGCGCGGCCTGCTGGACCAGGCCCTGGCGCTGCCGGCGCCGCAGCGCCAGGCCTGGCTGGACGCGCTGCCGCCCGACGCTGGCGACCTGCGCGAGCCGCTGCAGCGCCTGCTGACCCTCAGCGAGGACGAGGCCAGCCGCCTGGAGGCGCTGCCGGCCATGGGGCCGCCCGGCCCGGAACCGCTGGCGCCCGGCCACCTGATCGGGCCGTACCGGCTGCTGCGGCCGCTGGGCCAGGGTGGCATGGCCGAGGTCTGGCTGGCCGAGCACCGGCAGCTGCTGCAGGGTCGACAGGTGGCGCTGAAGCTGCCCTTCGCCCAGGCCTGGCGCAGCGGGCTGCCCGAGCGCTTTGCCCGCGAGCGGGCCATTCTGGCCACGCTGGCGCATCCCAACATTGCGCGCCTGTATGACGCCGGCGTCGACGAGCAAGGTCGGCCCTGGCTGGCGCTGGAGCTGGTGCAGGGCCAGCCGCTGGACCTGCACTGCCAGCAGGCCGAGCTGGACGTGCCCGCACGCATCGGCCTGATGCTGCAGGTGATGGATGCGGTGGCCTATGCGCACGCCAGCCTGGTGGTGCACCGCGACCTCAAGCCCGGCAACATCCTGGTCAGCGCCGACGGCCAGGTGCGGCTGCTGGATTTCGGCATCGCGCGGCTGCTGGAGGACGGCGTGGCCGAGGACAGCGAACTGACCCGCGAGCTGGGTCGCGCGCTGACCGTGCCTTACGCGGCGCCGGAGCAGCTGTCGGGCGGTGCGATCGGCACCGCCGCCGATGTCTATTCGCTGGGCGTGGTGCTGTTCGAGCTGCTCAGCGGCACGCGCCCCTACCGCCTGGACCGCGGTACCCGCGGCGAGCTGGAGCAGGCCGTGCTGCATGCCGAGCCGCGCCGCGCCAGTGAGGCCGCCACCCCCCCTGCGCTGCGGCGCGCGCTGCGCGGTGACCTGGACACCATCCTGGCCACCGCGCTGCAGAAGGACCCGCGCCAGCGCTACCCCAGCGTTGATGCCTTTGCTGATGACCTGCGCCGCCACTTGCAGCACCTGCCGCTGCGCGCCCGGCGCGAGCCCTGGTGGGTGCTGGCGCGCAAGGCGGTGTGGCGCCACCGTGTGGCCTCGGTGGCGGCGGCAGCCACCACGCTGGCGGTGCTGGGCGGGGCCGGGGCCGCCTGGTGGCAGGCCGAGGAGGCGCGTGCCCAGCGTGACGCCGCCGTGCTGGCGCGCGAGCGCGCCGACCGCGAGGCCGAATCGGCCCGCCGCGCCGAGCATCTGGCGGCGGCCCAGGCCGACCTCTCGAGCTTCGTGCTGTCCGACTTTGCCGGGCGCCATGCCGATGAGGAGATGGTCAAGCAGCTTGACAGCGCCTTGCTGATGGTGCGCGCCCAGTACCGCGACGACCCCGGCCTGCGCGGCGCGCTGCTGCTGGGTGTGGGCGAGCAGTTCCGCTGGATCTCGGAGCAAGGCCGCGCCAATGAGGTGTTCGATGAAGCGGCACCGCTGTTGCAGCAGCACGGCGATGCCGGTGCGCTGGCGCAGCTGATGTGCATCCGTGCCGCCATGCACGCGATGGCGGGTGACTCCGACGCGGCGCAGGCGCTGCTGAAACAGGCGCAGGCGCTCAATCCCCAGCAGACCGCCGGCCAGCTCACCGCCCGCGCCGAGTGCCTGCTGGAAGAAGCGCTGATGGCGCGCATCGTTGGCCAGCCCGGCCAGGCGGTGGCCCTGATCGGCCAGGCCCTGGCGCTGCAGCAGCGCGCCGGCCTGTCGCGGCGCGAAGCACACTCCGAGGCGCTCAACGCACTGGCCCGGGCGCAGCTGGAGGCCGGGCAGTTCGCCGATGCGGTGCGCAGCACGCGGCGCAGCATCGCGCTGCTGGACGACATCGGACGCGCCAACACGCCGGGGCTGCGCAATGCCTGGGGCGTGCTGGCCAGCGCGCTGCGCGAGGGCGGTCAGGCGCGGCAGGCCGAGGCGGCGCATGGCGGCGAGGGCCGCTTCAGCGCCGCCGAGGGCAGCCAGCCGCTGCCGGTGCGCATGGAGCTGGCCACAACCTGGCTGGCGCTGGGCCAGTGGCAGCGCGCAGCCACGGCGCTGGAGCAACTGGCCGGCGAGGCCCTGCGGCAGGAGGCGCCGGGCAATGCGCGTTTCTCGCTGGTCCAGGCGGGCCGGGCGCGGTTGGCGCTGGGCGATGTGGCGGCCGCGCGGCGCGACCTGGCGCGCGCCGAGGTGTTGGTGGCCGCCGCCCGCCAGGCCGGGCGGCCACAGGCGCGCTCGGTGCTGATGCTGGCGATCGATGTGGCGCTGGCCGAGGGGCAGCTGGACCAGGCCCAGGCCCTGCTTGACGAGACGCAGACCCTGCTGCAGCGCACCGCGTCGACCACACCGCATGTCTGGAGCCCCTGGCACCGCTCACGCGCCGTGCTGGCCTGGCGCCGCGGCGACCTCGACCAGGCCCTGCAAGCGGCTGCCACCGCGCTGGCGCTGGCGCAGCGGCATGTGATCGACCCGCAGGCCAGCGTGGTGGTGGCCGAGGACCTCTGGCTGCGCGCCCGCCTGCGCCGGGCCAGCGGCGACAGCAGCGGCGCCCGTGAGGACGCCCACCTGGCGCGCCAGCACCTGGAGGCCGCTGCCGGCCCGGCGCACCCCTTGATTCAGGTGATCGACCGCTTCTGACCCGGCTCCAGCCGGGCCACCCGCACGCCCAGCAGGCGCAGCCGCCTGGACAGGTCCACCCGCTTCAGGCACAGGCCGGCGGCGTGGCGGATCGCCGCTGCGTCCTGGGTGGCCTCGGGCAGCGTCAGGTCGCGCGTGACGGTGCGGAAATCGTCGAAGCGCAGCTTGATGCCCACGGTGCGGCCGGCATAGCGCTTTCGGGCCAGGTCGGCCGCCACCTGCTCGCACAGCTGGGTGAAGATGCGGCCCAGCTCGGTGCGGTCGCGCACCGCGTGCAGGTCGCGCTCGAAGGTGGTCTCGCGGCTCATCGACACCGGCTCGCTGTCGGTGACCAGCGGCCGATCGTCGCGGCCATGCGCGGCCTCGTGCAGCCAGGCGCCGTAGCTGCGGCCGAAACGGGTGACCAGGTCGGCACGCGGGTGGGCGGCGAGCTGGCCGATGGTCTCGATGCCCATGGCCTGCAGCCGGGCACCGGCCTTGGGGCCGATGCCGTTGATGCGCCGCACCGGCAGCGGCCAGATGCGCTCGGGCAGTTCGTCGGCCATCAACAGGGTCAGGCCGTCGGGCTTGTCCAGCTCGGAGGCGATCTTGGCGAGCAGCTTGTTGGGCGTGACGCCGATCGAGCAGGTCAGGCCGGTGGCGCGGTGCACGTTGTTCTTGATCTCGCGCGCCAGCGCGCGCACGCCGCCCAGTGGGTCGTGGCCGACGGTGTCCTGGGCGCCGGGCACCTGGGTCAGGTCGATGTAGATCTCGTCGATGCCGCGGTCCTCGATCACCGGCGCCAGCTCGGCCACCGCGGCCTTGAAGCGGCGCGAGCAGGCGCGGTACAGCTCGAAATCCACCGGCAGCAGCACCGCCTCGGGGGCGCGCTGGGCAGCCTTCATCATGCCCATGGCCGAGTGCAGGCCGCGGGCCCGGGCCTCGTAGGTGGCGGTGGTGATGACGCCGCGGCCGGTGTAGTCACCCAGGCGGGCGAAGCGCCACTGGCCGTCGGGGCCGCGCTCGGGCTGGTGGCGCCGGCCGCCGCCGATGACCACCGGCTGGCCGCGCAGCTCGGGGTAGCGCAGCAGCTCGCAGGACGCGTAGAAGGCGTCCATGTCGAGGTGGGCGATCAGGCGGCGGGGCGGTGACATGGCAGGGGCTGTATGGATCTCCAGTGTAGCCAGCGCACCGGTTTGCGGCGAGCGGCGCGGTTCAGCGCATCGCGGCGTCCACCACGTCGGCCGCGGCAGCGCTGGCGTGCTCCCCGTCCGGCAGCGTGGCCGCCAGGGTCAGGCAGTGCGCGCGCAGCGCGGCATCGGTCCGCAGCGTCTGGATCTGCCGCGCCAGCCGGCCGACGCCGGCGGTGGGCGGCAGCACCCGCGCCACACCCAGGCGCTGCAGGCGCGCGGCGTTGTCGACATGGTCGAAGGCCCAGGGCACCAGCAACTGCGGCACGCCCGCCGCCAGCGCCAGCGCGGTGGTGCCCACGCCAGGGTGGCTGACCAGCAACTCGGCGTGCGGCAGCACGGCGCGCAGCGGCAGTTGCACGGCGTGGCGGCAATCGCCGGGCCAGCAGGCATCGGCCGGCGCCGGGCCCAGCAGCAGCAGCGGGCGGCCCAGGCGCTCGGCCGCCTGGGCCAGGCGGTGCTGCCAGGCGCTGGCCTGCCACATCGCGCTGCCAGCCAGCCCGACGATCGGCCGGCGCTCGACCAACCAGTCGGCCCAGCCCGCGGGCAAGGGTGCATTGGCCGGGTGGCCATCGAACAGCGTGAAGCCGGTGCACTGCAGGCGCCGTGTCCACGGCGGGCCGGCCCAACCCTCGGGGAACAGGCCCAGCAGCGGGCCCGGGCTGGCCAGCTGGCGGCTGATCAGTTGGCGCGCGGGCAGCGCGGGCAGGTCCCAGGCTTGGCGCAGCGCCGCCCAGCCGGGGTCCAGCAGCGGATCCAGCCAGGTGCGCTCGGCCCAGCGCCAGGCTGGCGCGCGCCAGGTGGCGGGCAGGGCACGCAGCCAGGCGGCGCCCGGCAGGTGCGGGAAGTCGTGCGGATTGAACAGCCAGGCCGGCGCGCCGTGGGCGGTCACCCAGGGCAGGCGCCAACGTTCGGCCGCGAGGCGCGCGCCCAGGGCCAGCGTGCTGCCCAGCAGCAGGGGTCGGGCGCCGGCGCGTACCAGCGGATGCAGCGTGGCCAGCGTGGCCTGTGCGGCGCTCAGGGCCATCGGCCACAGGGCCTGCGCGGCGCGGGCAGGCAGCCACAGTGCTGGATCGGCCAACAGCGCGTGTTCCTCGTCAGCGCTCAGCAGCGGCGAGACGGCCAGGCCCAGCGCTGACAGCGGGGCCTGCTGCGAGGTCGGGCACAGCATCCGCACCCGTCGGCCGCGGCGCTGCAGCGCCAGCGCCACGGCGGCCAGCGGCAGCACATCACCACGGGAGCCGACGGCCACCACCACCACCTCAGGCAGCGGGTCTGCGCAGGGTGCTGTCATGGGGCGGGCCCGGTCATGGTCGGCATTGTAGGAACGCCCGGCACGGCGGGTGGCCGCCGCGGTCCGCATCGAAAGACCATCCCAGGATACAGGTCTTTGGTGATGCCTCTTGAAAAGTGCAAACAGCACATTTATTATTCAAGCACGCTGATTCACAGCGCTACCACCGGCTCCCGGGCCGGATCCAGGTTCAGGCATCGGGCAGGGATGCAGGAATCACCATTCAGCCAGCGTGCCCCGCAGGGGTACTGGCATGAGGAGTGACTCATGGTCCGCATCGCATCCCGTTCTTCCGTTCCTGCCGCTGCTCGTCGGCAATTCCTGGGTCGTCTCAGCGCCCTCACCCTCAGCCTGGGCCTGGCGGCCTGCGGCGGCGGCGGTGGCGGCGGCGGCAACGACGACTCCGGCAACACCGGCGGCTCGAATCCCGCCGTCTCATTCACCTCGGGCGTGATCAGTGGCTTCGGCTCGATCATCGTCAACGGCGTGCGCTTTGACGACAGCGCCGCCACCGTGCTCGATGACAAGGGGGGCCGACTCTCCCGTGACGACCTGCGCCTGGGCGCCCAGGTCGAGATCGAGGGCGGCTCGATCGACCGTGCCAGCGGCCGCGCCACGGCGCTGACCATCCATGTCGGCAGCGAGCTCAAGGGCCGCGTGACCGCCGTGAACCCGGGCGCTCAAAGCCTGAGCATGCTGGGTCAGACCGTGCTGATCACCTCCACCACGGTGTTTGACGACAGCCTGGGTGGCGGCCTCTCGGCCATCAGCGTGGGCCAGTTGCTCGAGGTGTATGCACGCTACGACGCGTCGCAGGGGGCCTACATCGCCACCCGCATCGAGCGTGAGGGCAGCAGCAGCGAGTTCAAGCTGCGCGGTGTGGTGTCGTCGCTGGACACCTCGACCCAGACCTTCCGCATCGGCAGCGCCGTCATCAACTACGCCGCCGTCACCAGCGTCCCGACCACCCTGGCCAATGGCGCCTGGCTGCGGGTGCGCGTGCAGCCGACCCAGGTGGCGGGCCAGTGGGTGGCCACCGCGCTGGAGGACGGTCGCCACCGCTCGGGTGACGACCGCTCGGAGACCGAGGTCAAGGGCTTCATCACGGCCTGGACCTCGGCCACGCGGTTCAGCGTTGACGGCATGCCGGTCAATGCCGACAGCGCCGAGTTCAAGGACGGCCGCTCGGTCATCGTGCTGGGCGCCTTCGTCGAGGTCGAGGGTGCGCTGCGCGACGGCGTGCTGGTGGCCCGCGAAGTCAAGCTCGAGGACGACGACGACGGCCACCATGGCGAGGACTTCGAGTTGCACGGCCAACTCTCCGGCCTGGACACCGTCAACCAGCGCTTCACGCTGCGCGGCGTGAGCGTCGATTACAGCCAGGTCAGCGAATGGCGCGACCTGAGCGAAGCGTCGCTGGTGGACGGCCTGCGCGTAGAGGTCAAGGGCGGCCTGTCGTCGGACGGCAACACGCTGATGGCCTGGCGCATTTCGCGCGAAGACTGAACCGCATCCCCGTCACCTCGATGGGATAGCCCCAAGCGGCCCGTGGGTCTGTGTGTAATTCGCACATTTCCACGGGCTTGGCGGTAAGATCTCACTTGCCCATGAGCCAGGAACTCCCCGACGAACTGCCGGCCGACCAGCAGGCCATGCTGGAAGCCGCCAACGCCACGCTGCTGCCGCTGGCCCGGCTGGCCGTGGCGCGCGGCGTGCATTTCGGTGTCATCGAGGAGCGCCTCAAGCAGGCCTTCGTGCAGGCCGCCCGCGAGGCCAATCCGGGTACCCAGCCGCACCGCCAGGTCAGCCGCGTCAGTGCCACCACCGGCATCAACCGCCGCGAGGTCACCCGCCTGATCCACGGCCAGTTGCAGCAGGCCCGGCCACGCCGGCCGGTGGCGGCCGAGATCTACCTGCATTGGCAGATCGACCCCGACTACCGCGACCGCCAGGGCCAGCCGGCCACGCTGCCGCGCCAGGGCGCCAAGCCCAGCTTCGAGACGCTGGCGCGGGAGATCACCTCCGATGTCCACCCGCGCAGTCTGCTGGACGACATGGTGCGCCTGGGCTACTGCCGGCTGGTCGAGGACGGCGCCAAGGTCGCCTTCGTGCGCGATGGCGCGGTGCCCACCAACGACCTGCCGCGCCTGATCCGGGTGCTTGGCGACAACGTCGGTGCGCACTTCATGGCCGCAGTCGAGAACGCGCTGCGCGACGACAAGCCCTTCTTCGAGCGGGCCCTGGTGGCGCACGAGGTGCCAGCGTCGGCTGTGCCCGAGGTCAAGCGCCTGGTGTCCGAACACTGGGCCGAGTTCCGGGGTCGCGTGGTGCCGGCGCTCGAACGCCTGATCGACGAAGGCGCCAACAGCGATGAGCCGCGGCGACGCCTGCTGCTGGGCATCTACCATCATGACGCGACCGAGACGCCCCCGCCGGCGCCCGCTACCATGCCTTCGGAGCCGCCCGCCGACCCATCGGCCCCGGCGCGCTGAGGCATCGCACAGAAAGTCCGACCATGAACCTTCTTCATCCCTTCCCGCTGCGCCGCGCGCTGGCCGCGGCGCTGGGCAGCCTGGCGCTGCTGGTGGCCTGCGGCGGCGGTGTGTCCGAACAGGGCACCGGTACGCAGCCGGTGTATGCCTCGGGGCCGATCAGCGGCTTCGGCTCGGTCATCGTCAATGGCGTGCGCTATGACGACACCGGCGTCACCGCCAAGGACGACAGCGGTGCCAGAGTGGACCTGTTGCTGGGCATGGTGGTGCAGATCGATGGCGAAAACCTCGACCGAAGCACCACGCCGCTGCCCACCGCTACCGCCAAGGCGATCACCGTGGTCAGCGAATTGCTGGGCCGGGTGGATGCGCGCGACGACGTGGCCGGCACGCTGACCATCCTGGGTCAGACCGTGTCCATCCTGCCGACGCCGGCCACCGACCGTGCCGTCGCCGTGGGTGACCTGGTCGAGGTCTACGGCCTGTACGACGTGGCCAACCAGCGCTACACCGCCACCCGCATCCAGCACCGCTCCGGCGTCAGCGCGCTGCGGCTGCATGGCAAGGTCGGCAGCGTGGGCAGCAACAGCTTCACCGTGGGCGGCGCCACCATCCGCTTCACCACCGCCCCCGACGGCCTGGCGGTGGGCGCGGTGCTGCGGCTGAAACTGGCCACCACGCCGGTGGCGGCCAACACCTGGACCCTGGTGAGCGCCCAGACCTCGACCGCCAAGGTGCCCGCAGACGACACCGAGGTGGAGGTCGAGGGTGTGATCTCCAGCTACACCTCGCTGTCCAGCCTGGTGGTGCAGGGCATCACGATCGATGCCAGCGGGGCCCGGCTCGAAGGCGGTACCACCCTGACAGCGGGCATGACGATCGAGGCCGAAGGCGTGATGCAGGGCGGCGTCCTGCGGGCCACCAAGGTCGAGATCAAGCAGGACGAGGACGGCGGCGGCGGTGGCGGCACCGAGCCCACCGAGGTGGAGATCACCAGCGCCATCGCCAGTGTGAACACCGCGAGCAAGACCCTGGTGTTGAGCAAGGGCGCGCAGAAGGTGGACTACTCGACCGCGCGCTTGAAGGAGGGCCTGCTTGAGTCGCAGCTCGTGGCCGGCCTGCGCATCGAGGTCAAGGGCGTGCTGTCCAGCGACGGCAGCACCGTGCTGGCCTCGGAGATCAAGGTCGACGACTGATCCCCGGGCGCTGCCCGGCGGCGCCGAACCCGGCGCCGACCGGGCTCAGCCCAGGCGTGCCAGGTGCCGCTCGATCTGGGCGCGTGCCTGCTCGGGTGCCGTGCCACCCAGTGTGCGGCGCGCGTCCATCGAGCCGCGCAGCGTCAGCACCTCGAACACATCCTCGCCAATGCGGGCGTCAAAGCCCTGCAGCGTGGCCAGCGGCAGCTCGGCCAGGTCCAGGCCGGCGCGCAGGCCTTCCTTCACCGCATGGGCCACGACCTCGTGGGCATCGCGGAAAGGCAGGCCCTTCTTGACCAGGTAGTCGGCCAGGTCGGTGGCGGTGGCGTAGCCGCGCAGCGCGGCGGCCTGCATGGCCTCGGCTTTCACGGTGAGTCCACCGCTGCGCGAGCCATCGGCCGCCAGCTCGCCACCCACCATTTCGGCCATGATGCGCAGCGTGTCCTTGACCGTGTCCACGGTGTCGAACAGCGGCTCCTTGTCTTCCTGGTTGTCCTTGTTGTAGGCCAGCGGCTGGCCCTTCATCAGCGTGATCAGGCCCATCAGGTGGCCCACCACGCGGCCACTCTTGCCGCGCGCCAGCTCGGCCACGTCGGGATTGCGCTTCTGCGGCATGATCGACGAGCCGGTGCAGTAGCGATCACTCAGGTTGATGAAGCCGAAGTTCTGGCTCATCCACAGCACGATTTCTTCCGCCAGGCGCGAGACGTGCACCATCACCAGGCTGGCGAAGGCGCTGAACTCGATCGTGAAGTCGCGGTCGCTGACGGCGTCCAGGCTGTTCTGGCACACGGCCTCGAAGCCCAGCGTGCGGGCCACGCGCTCGCGGTCCAGCGGGTAGCTGGTGCCGGCCAGCGCGGCGGCGCCCAGCGGCAGGCGGTTGACCCGCTTGCGCAGGTCGGCCAGGCGTTCGGCGTCGCGGGCAAACATCTCCACATAGGCCAGCAGGTGGTGCGCAAAGCTCACCGGCTGCGCCACCTGCAGGTGGGTGAAGCCCGGCATCACGGTCTCGGTGTTCTGCGCGGCCACCGCCACCAGGGCGCGCTGCATGTCGGCCAGCAGCTCGGCGATCTGGTCGATCTCGCCGCGCAGCCACAGGCGCACGTCGGTGGCCACCTGGTCGTTGCGGCTGCGGCCGGTGTGCAGGCGCTTGCCGGCATCGCCCACCAGCTGGGTCAGGCGGGCCTCGATGTTCAGGTGCACATCCTCCAGCTCGAGCTTCCACTCGAAGGCACCGGACTCGATCTCGGCGCGGATCTGCGCCATGCCGCGCTGAATGTCGGCCAGGTCCTGGGCGCTGATCACGCCCTGGGTGGCCAGCATCTCGGCGTGGGCCAGGCTGCCGTCGATGTCGGCGGCCCACAGGCGCTTGTCAAAGAACACGCTGGAGGTGTAGCGCTTGACCAGCTCGCTCATCGGCTCCGAGAACAGGGCCGACCAGGCCTGGGATTTCTTGTCGAGTTGGTTGCCGCTCATCGTGCCACGGGGAGTTCGGGGAAAACGCGCATTCTACGAACCGGGCGAGAATCCGCGCGTGAGCACCGCCCCCGACACCGGACACAGCACGTTGTTCGACGACCTGCGCGACGCGGTCGAAGCCGGCGTCAGCGCGGCCGAGCCGGCCTCGCTGGGGCCGCTGTGCCGCGTCGGCATGGTGCTGCGGGCGCTGCTGGTGGCGGTGAGCGTCACGGCCATCGGGCTGGCTTTCAGCCATCCTCGTCCGCTCGACTGGGCGCTGGCCATGGGCTCCTGGGCCCCGTGGGTGGTGCCATCGACCTTGCTGTGGCTGCTGCTGGCCTGTGCGGCCGGCCAGTTGCTGGCGCAGCGGCGGCCGGACTGGGTGGCCCCGTTGCAGGCGCTGGCCGGAGCGCTGGCGGCGGCACTGGTGTGGTTGGTGCTGGACCAGTGGCGCCTGGCGCCTCGTCCGTCCACGCTGCTGGCGCCGGCACTGGCCGGCGGCGCGCTGGCACTGCTGATGGTGCGCACGGTGCGCTGGCGCGAGCGGGCGCGTCTGCCGGCCACTGCTGCCGCGCAACTGGCTGACCTGCAGACCCGCATCCGTCCGCACTTCCTGTTCAACACGCTGAACACCGCGATCGCACTGGTGCAGCACGACCCGCGCCGCGCTGAAGAGGTACTGGAAGACCTGGCCGAGCTGTTCCGCGCCACGCTGGGCACGCTCAACCGCGCCTCCACGCTGGCCGAAGAGGCCGAACTGGCGCGCCGCTACCTGTCGATCGAGGAGCTGCGCTTCGGCGCGCGCCTGTGCGTGCGCTGGGACCTGGACCCCAATGCCGCTTCGGCGCGCCTGCCCACGCTGGCGCTGCAGCCGCTGGTGGAGAACGCGGTGCGCCACGGTGTGGAGCCGGCCGCGCGCGGCGGCACGATCGAGGTGCGCAGCCGTCGCCGGCGCGACCGCGTGCTGCTGTCGGTCACCAACACCGTGCCGGTGGACGCCCCGCCCCGCCCGGGGCACGGCATCGGTCTGGCCAGCGTGCGCGAGCGCCTGCGCCTGCTGCATGACCTGGACGCCGACCTGCACAGCGGCATCATCGAGGACGGCCGCTGGCGGGTGAGCCTGTCGCTGCCGGCGGAGTGAACATGCCCGACACCGTGTTGACCGTGCTGATCGTCGACGACGAGCCCTTGGCCCGCATGCGCCTGCGCGGCCTGCTGGCCGACGCCACCCAGCCTCGGCTGCAGGTGCTGGCCGAGGCTGGGAGCGCCGCCGAAGCCCTGCACGCGCTGGCCCGTCAGCCGGTGGACCTGGTCCTGCTGGACATCCACATGCCCGGCCTGGATGGCTTGGGCCTGGCCGAGCGGCTGCGCGAGCAGCAACCGGCGCCGGCCGTGGTCTTCGTCACCGCCCATGCCGAGCACGCGCTGCGCGCTTTCGAGCTGGAGGCGGTGGACTACCTGACCAAGCCGGTGCGCCGCGAGCGATTGGCCCAGGCCGTGCAGCGCGTCGCGGCGCGACGCGGTCAACGTCCCGTCCCCACGGCGCCGGTCGATGAGCGGCCCATGCTGGTGGTCAGCGACCGCGGCCGCGTGCTGCGCATCCCGCTGTCGGAACTGGTGTACCTGCGCGCCGAGATGAAGTACGTCACGCTGCGCACGCGCTCGCACAGCTATGTGCTGGACGACTCGCTGGGTGAGCTGGAGCAGCGCCTGGGCGAGGCGGTGATCCGCATCCACCGCAGTGTGCTGGTGGCGCGCCAGGCGGTGCGGGCGCTGGCCCGCCATCCGCTGGACACTGGTGAGGACACCGGCGAGGGCTGGGCCGTGCAGGTTGAGCCCACCGGCGAGTGGCTGCCGGTGTCGCGGCGCCAGTTGTCGGCCGTGCGGGATGCGCTGGCCGGCGGGGCGGCGTGAAGCGTCGCTGGGTGGGCGTCGGCGCCGGCCTGGCCATCGGGCTGTGGCTGCTGTGGATGCGGTGGCCCGAGGCCATGCCGGCGGTCACGGACCAGGCGGTGCCAGCGGCCTCCCAGGCTGTCGCGCCAAGGGTGCCCTCGGCGTCCACCGCGGGGGTCAGAGCCGCCCGTGGCGAAGTCGCTGATCCAGTCGATCCTGAGCTGCCGGCGCTGGGACCGGCTTGCGGCTACGGCCCCTGGCTGGGCGACGACGCGCTGCCCGATGCCGTCGCCCGGGCCCGCGTCGACCGGGCGCTGGGCCGGCAAGTGGTGAGCACATTGCAGCAATCCTCATCCGAGCTGGACCAGGCGGTAGGCTGGTGGCTGGCGTCCACGCCCTTCAATGTCATCGAGCCCGCCTTGCAGGACTGCACGGGCCGAGGCTGTCAGACGGCCCTTCAGCAAGCGCAAGAGCGCGTCGAGCGGGCGGCGCCCCGGCGTGACCAGGCCTCGGAGAAACTGTTGAGCCTGGCCCAGGCCAGCCAGGATCCCGCGGTGGTGGCGTTGGCCCTGAGCCAGTGCGCATCGGCGCCGCAGCCACCGGCCTGTCGGGCTGAGCTGTCGGCGCGTTGGGTGGCGCTGGAGCCCGACAACGCGGCGGGATGGCTGGCGCAGGCTCAGGTGGCCCAGGAGGCCGGTGACCCGGCTGGCGTGGTGGTCGCCTTCCACCAGGCCACTCAGGCGGCGCACAACCGTCCCCCCAGCGCCTGGGTGGCCCGCCATGTGGTCGCGCTGCTGCCCGCCGAGTGGCAGGGCCTGCCGCGCCTGAGCCTCCAACTGCAGTTGCTGGGCAGTGTCGCCAGGCTGCAGGGTCCGAATGCGGCGATGTTCGAACACTGCCGGGACGCCGGAGCCGCCGGGCAGGCCAATCGCCAGCAGGCCTGCGAGCGCCTGGCCGAGCGCCTGCTGCGCGATGCGCCGGATCTGTTGTCGTGGGCCGTGGCCACCGGCTTGGGGCGCCAGGCGCGCTGGCCCGCAGAGCGCCTGGCGGCCCTGAAGGCCGAGCGCGAGCAACTGGAGGCGCTCTTCAACCCCCTGAGGCTGGAACACCCCCCGGGCAGCCCCGGCGAGTGCCGCGCGCATCAGCGCGGCAGCGCCTGGCTGGAGCGCAGTGTGCAGATGGGCGAGCTGGCCCACCTGCGATCGCTGCGGCCCTCGGACTGATCAGCCGGTGTTGCGCAGGCCGGCCGCGATGCCGTTGATCGAGAGGTGGATGCCGCGGCGCACGCGCTCGGCGTGCGGGTCGGTGTCGCGCTGCTTGCGGTAGCGCCGCATCAGCTCGACCTGCAGGTGGTTCAGCGGGTCCAGATAAGGGAAACGGTGCTCGATCGAGCGCGCCAGCGCGGGGTTGCTCTGCAGGCGCGCGGCTTCGCCGGTGATCAGTGACAGGGCTTCGGCGGTGCGGTCCCACTCGGCCTTGACGGCGGTGAAGATCTTCTTGCCCAGGCGCTTGTCCTCGACCAGCTCCACATAGCGCGCGGCAATCCGCAGGTCGCTCTTGGCCATCACCATGTCCAGGTTGGACAGCAGGGTGCGGAAGAAGGGCCACTGGCGCACCATTTTCTGCAGCAGCTCCAGGCGCTGGGCGCGGGCCTTGGGCTCCTGGCCCAGGTAGGCATCGACGGCCGAGCCGAAGCCGCACCAGCCTGGCAGCGCCACCCGGCATTGGCCCCAGCTGAAGCCCCAGGGAATGGCACGCAGGTCCTCGATCGCGCGGGTGGCCTTGCGCGAGGCCGGGCGCGAGCCGATGTTGAGCTCGGCGATCTCGCGGATCGGCGTGGCGGCGAAGAAGTAGTCGGTGAAGCCCGGGGTCTCGTAGACCAGCGCGCGGTAGGCCGCCATGCTGGCCTGGCTGAGCGCCTCGGCGGCCTCCAGGAAGGCCTTGGGCGCGGCCTTGGTGGGGTGCAGCAGCGTGGCTTCCAGCGTGGCGGCCACCAGGGTCTCCAGGTTGCGCCGGCCGATCTCGGGGTGGGCGTACTTGGAGGCGATCACCTCGCCTTGCTCGGTCAGGCGGATCTGGCCGTTGACCGTGCCGGGGGGCTGGGCCAGGATGGCCTGGTAGCTGGGGCCGCCGCCGCGGCCCACGGTGCCGCCGCGGCCATGGAACAGGCGCAGGCGGATGCCATGCTCGGCCGACATCGCGCTGAACTGCTCGACCAGCGCGATCTCGGCGCGGTAGAGCTCCCAGTTGCTGGTGAAGAAGCCGCCGTCCTTGTTGCTGTCGGAGTAGCCCAGCATCACGTCCTGTTCGCCGCCGCTGCGGCGGATCAGCGCCGCCACGCCAGGCAGCGCATAGAACTCGCGCATGATGTCGGGTGCATGGCGCAGGTCGGCGATGGTCTCGAACAGCGGCGAGACGATCAGGTCGGCCACCACGTCGTCCTCGCCCAGCACGCCGCGCAGCAGGCCGGTTTCCTTCTGCAGCAGCAGCACCTCGAGCAGGTCGGAGACGGTCTCGGTGTGGCTGATGATGTAGTGGCGGATGGCCTCGGGGCCGAAGCGGGCGCGGCCTTCGGCGGCGGCTTCGAAGATGGCCAGCTCGCCCTGGGCCAGCGCGGAGTACTCGGCGGCGCGCACCCGCAGCGGGCGGGCATCGCCCAGCAGGCGCAGCAGCAGCGCCCGGCGGGCGGCTTCGTCCAGCGCGGCGTAGTCGGGCTCGATGCGGGCCAGCTTCAGCAGTTCAGCCACCACCAGCTCATGCTGGTCGGAGCTTTGCCGCAGGTCCACCGTGGCCAGGTGGAAACCGAAGACCTGCACCGCGCGGATCAGTGGCGCCAGCCGCGGCGCCACCAGTGCCTGGGCGTGGTGGCTGCGCAGCGAGGCCTCGATCACCCGCAGGTCGGCCAGGAACTCGTCGGCGTTGAGGTACGGGTTCTGCGGCGCCACCGCATGGCGCAGCGCCTCGGTGCCGGTGAGCTCGTGCAGCGTGGCGGCCAGGCGGGCGTACATGCCGATCAGCGCGCGGCGGTAGGGCTCGTCCTCGCGGTGGGGGTTGCGGTCGGGCGAGCGCTCGGCCAGCGCCTGCATCTCGGGGGTGACCGGCGACAGGATGTTCGAGATCGACAGCTCGGCGCCCAGCGTATGCACCTCGGTCAGGTAGTGGCGCAGCGCGGTCTCGCCCTGGCGGCGCAGCGCCAGGCGCAGGGTGTCGGCGGTGACATTGGGATTGCCGTCGCGGTCGCCACCGATCCAGTGGCCCATGCGGAAGAAGCCGGGCACCGCGTGACCGGGCAGGGCCTGTTCGATCTCGCGGTACATGCGCGGGATCTGGCGCAGGAAAGTGGCGTGGTAGTAGCTGAGCGCGTTCTCGATCTCGTCCGAGACGGTGAGCTTGGCGTAGCGCAGCATGCGGGTTTGCCACAGCTGCGTCACGCGGGCGCGGATCAAGTCTTCGTTCTCCTGGCGCTCGGCCTCTGAGTGCAGCGCGTCGCGGCGCTCGATCAGCTGGGCGATGGCGCGCTCGGCGTCGAGGATGGAGGTGCGCTGCACCTCGGTCGGGTGGGCGGTGAGCACCGGCGAGATGTAGGCCTGCTGCAGCGCTTCGGCAATGTCGGCGGCGCGGTGATCGGCGCGGGCGAGCTTCTCGAAGCAGTGGGCCAGCGAGCCCTCCTGGTGGGTGCCGGCGGCCTCATGGACTTCGCGGCGGCGCACGTGGTGGCGGTCCTCGGCGATGTTGGCCAGGTGCGAGAAGTAGCTGAAGGCGCGGATCACGCTGACCGTCTGGTCAGCCGACAGGTTCTTCAGCAGGCGGTCCAGCACCCGGCCGGCCGAGGCGTCCTTCTTCAGCCGGAAGGCCACCGACAGCTGCCGCACCCGCTCGATCAGGTCGAAGGCGGCGCGGCCTTCTTGCTCGCGGATCACGTCGCCCAGGATGCGGCCAAGTAACCGGATGTCCTCCATCAGGGGCTTGTTCTTGCTGGCGGCGTCGCCGTCCTGCGTGCTCCTTCCCTGTGCAGACGGCACGGTCTTGGTGCGCTTGGGGCGGCTGGCGGTGCGTTTTTCGGCGCGGGGCATGGACGACTCCGAATGAAGTAACCAAGTTACCAATCGGCAATCGTAGCAGGAGTGGTGCCAGCGCGGATAATCCGCCAACATGAATTCTTCTCAACCCGACACCGTCGTCATCGCCACCCGCGAGAGCCGCCTGGCGCTGTGGCAGGCCGAACATGTGCGCGACCGCCTGGCGGCCGAGCTGTCGCTGAAGGCCGAGCTGCTGGGCATGACCACCCGCGGTGACCAGATCCTCGATCGCAGCCTGTCCAAGGTGGGCGGCAAGGGCCTGTTCGTCAAGGAGCTGGAAACCGCGCTGGAAGACGGCCGCGCCCGCCTGGCGGTGCACTCGCTGAAGGACGTGCCGATGGACCTGCCGGCCGGCTTCGTGCTGGCCGCCATCCTGGAGCGCGAAGACCCGCGCGACGCCTTCGTCTCCAGCCGCTACGAGGACGTCGACGCGCTGCCCCAGGGCGCCTGCGTCGGCACCTCCAGCCTGCGTCGCGTGGTGCAACTCAAGGCCCTGCGGCCCGACCTGCGCATCGAGCCGCTGCGCGGCAACCTCGACACCCGGCTGCGCAAGCTCGATGAAGGCGGCTACGACGCCATCGTGCTGGCGGCGGCGGGCCTGAAGCGCCTGGGCCTGGGCGAGCGCATCCGCGCCGTCTTCAATGAGCAGCGCATGATCCCCGCCGCCGGCCAGGGCGCACTGGGCCTGGAGGTGCGCGAGGACGATGCCGCGCTGCGCCAGGCGCTGCAGGCCTTCATCCACACGCCCACCTGGCTGGCCACGCATGCCGAGCGCGCGGTATCGCGCGCCCTGGGCGGTAGCTGCTCGGTGCCGCTGGCTGCGCACGCCGTGGTGACCGCTGGCCAGATGCAACTCGACGTGGCCCTGGGCAACGCCGCCGATCCGTCGCAGCCGCTGCTGCGCGCCCGCCTGAGCGGCCCGGTGGCCGACACCGCAACCGCCGAGGCGCTGGGCCAGGCGGCTGCTGCGCAGCTGCGCCAACAGGGCGGCGACGCCTACCTGGCCGCCGGCGCGGCGGCATGAGCCCGGCGCCCGCCGGGCCGCTGCTGCTGGTCACGCGGCCTGAGCCCCAGGCCAGCGACTGGGTGCGGCGCCTGCAGGCGCTGGGCCTGCGCGCGCGGGCCTTGCCGCTGCTGGCCGTGGGGCCGGCGCCCGATCCGGCGCCGCTGCGGGCAGCGCGTCAGGCGCTGGTGCCCGGCGCGTTGGTGATGTTCGTCAGCCCCAACGCCGTGCTGCAAAGCGCCGCGGCGGGTTTCTTTGACGGGGCCTGGCCCGACGGCGTGCGCGCCGGCGCGACCGGCCCGGGCACGGTGCGGGCGCTGCGCGACCAGGGCGTGGCGGCCGAGGCCATCGTCGCGCCCGCGGCCGATGCCGCCGCCTTCGATTCCGAGCACCTGTGGCAACAGCTGTCGCGCGAGGACTGGCGCGGCCGCCCGGTCTGGATCGTGCGAGGAGAGGGCGGCCGCGACTGGTTTGCCGACACCGCCCGCGCCGCCGGCGCCCAGGTGCAACTGGTGCAGGGCTATGCGCGCGGCGCGGCCCGCTGGACCCCCGAGCAGCAGCAGGGGCTGGCCGACGCATTGGCCGCGCCGCAGGCGCATTGCTGGCTGTTCAGCAGCAGCGAGGGTCTGGAGTATCTGGCGGCCGCCGCGCCCGGTGCCGACTGGTCACGCTCGCGCGGCCTGGTGACGCATCCGCGCATCGCCGCCGCGGCACAGTTGCTGGGCCTGGGTGAGGTGCAACTGATCGGTGTGGGCGTCGAGGCGGTGGCGCAGGCGCTGGCCCAGGGGCGGTCGATACAATCGACGCCCAATGGCGAGCCCTGATCCCCAGTCCCCCGAGACCCCGGCCCAAGCCCCTGTGTCGGCTGCGGCGCCGCTTGCGCCGCCGGCAACACCGGCCCCCGTACAGACCGTGCCTTGGCGGTCGCTCGGCCTGGCCGCCGTGGGCGCCGCCAGCGTGGCTGCCGCGGTGCTGGCCTGGAACACCCAGCAGCGCGTGAAACAGCTCGAGCAGGAGCTGGTGCGCCGTCAGCAGGGCAGCCAGGATCTGGCCACCGAAGCCCGACTCTTGGCCCGCCAGGCGCAGGAGGCGGGCACCGAGCTGCAAGGCAAGCTGGGCGTGCTCGAAGCCCGCGTGGCCGAGACCGCACTGCAGCGCAGCCAGGTCGAGGAGCTGATGCAGTCGATGTCGCGCTCGCGCGACGAGAACGTGCTGGCCGACCTCGAGGCCTCGCTGCGCGTCGCGCTGCAACAGTCGGCGATCACCGGCAGCGCCGAGCCACTGGTGGCCGCGCTGAGACAGGCCGACGAGCGCCTGGCCCGCTACAACCAGCCACGCATGGAGCGTGTGCGCCGCGCCGTGGTGCGTGACCTGGAACGCGTGCGCGCCGCCCAGGTGGTGGATGTGCCCGCGCTGGCCGTGCGCCTGGACGAGGCGGTGCGCCAGGTCGACGATCTGCCGCTGCTGACCACACCCGACCGGCGCGCGCCTGGCCACCCGGCGGCCAGTGCGTCTGCGGCCACACCGGCGGCGCGGGCCTCGGCGCCCGAGCTCGACGGTGTCGCCTGGCGTGAGGTCTGGAATCGCTTCAGTGCCGCGGTCTGGCTGGAGGCGCGCTCGCTGCTGAGGGTCACGCGTATCGATCGCCCCGAGGCGGCGCTGATGTCGCCCGAGCAGGGCTTCTTCCTGCGCGAGAACCTCAAGCTGCGGCTGCTCAATGCTCGGCTGTCGCTGCTGTCGCGCCAGTTCGATCTGGCCCAGGCCGACCTGGCTCAAGCCCAGCAGATGCTGGAGCGCTACTTTGACCGCAGCTCGCGCCGCGTGCAGTCCACCAGCGAACTGGCCCGCCAGGTGGCCCAGCAGGCCCGCCAGGTCAGCCTGCCGCGGCCCGAAGAAACGCTGGCGGCGCTGGCCGCTGCCGTGGCAGGACGCTGATCGATGCGTTCGCTGATCTGGCTGGTGTTGATCTTCACCGTGGCCGTGGTGTCGGCCACCGTGCTGGGTCGCAATGATGCGCTGGTCTCGGTCTTCTATGACCAGTGGCGCCTGGACCTGTCACTGAACCTGTTCCTGCTGCTGTTGCTGGGTGCCGTGCTGCTGACCTTTGCCGCGCTGCAGGCCGCCAGTGGTCTGCTGAGCCTGCCGGGACGGGCGCGTGAGTGGCGCCTGCTCAAACGCGAACGCGCCGCCCACGCCGCGCTGCGCGAAGCCTGGCGCGAGCTGCTGGCCGCCCGCTATGCGCGCGCCCAACGGGCCGCGCAGCGTGCGCTGGAGCTGCAGGCCGAGGTTCCGGAGCTGAAGGACGACGTTGGGTTTTCGGTGCTGGCCCAGATGGCGGCGGCCAGCGGCCAGCATCGCCTTCAGGACCGCCGGGGTCGCGACGAGCGTGTGCGCCAGACGCTGGCGCTGGTCAAGGAGGGCAAGCTGCCCGGCGCGGCCGCCGACGGCGTGCAACTACTGGCTGCCGAGTGGGCCCTGGATGACCGCGACGCAGCGCGCAGCCTGGCGCTGCTGGGCGAGCTGCCGCCGGGCGTGGCCCGCCGTACACAGGCGCTGCGCCTGCGTCTGCAGGCGGCGCGGCTGAAGCGCCAGCCGCTGATGGCTCTGCAGACCGCGCGCCTGCTGGCCAAGCACCAGGGCTTCTCGGCCGAGGCTGCGCGCTCGCTGCTGCGCTCGCTGGCCATCGAGGCACTGGAGGTCGGCTACGACCTTCAGCAACTGCAGCAGGTCTGGCAGGCGCTGGACGCCAGCGAGCGCGCCGACGCCTGGGTGCTGGCCCGCGCCGCCCGCCGCGCCTGTGACCTGGGCCACCCCGAGCAGGGCCGCCAGTGGCTGCAGTCCGCCTGGGACCAGATCGCCCGCCTGGAGCCCGACGCGCGCAAGGAACTGTCGCTGGCCCTGGTGGCCTGCGCCGCGGGCGCCGGCACCGATTGGCTCAACCGCGTGGAAACCGCCCTGGCCCGCCACGGCCACGAGGCCCCGCTGGTGGCCGCTGCCGGCGCCGTCTTCGCCGAGCGCCAGCTGTGGGGCAAGGCCCGCCGGCCGCTGGAACAAACGGCCGCCGCCGACGACTTGCCTGCCCGTGTGCGCCGCGACGCCCTGCGCCGCCTGGCCCAACTGGCCCGCGAACAGGACGACGAGACCACCGCCGCCCGCCACGAGCAGCGCGCCGCGCAACTCGACTGAGCGCCAATCAGCAGGCAGCTTGCCAACGCAGAAAAAAGCCTGCTATACTGCTAGCTTCTGCAGACGGCAAGCGGCTCTTACCAAAGAGTCATGCGCTGAGTGCAATGCGGCTGTAGCTCAGTTGGATAGAGTACTTGGCTACGAACCAAGGGGTCGTGGGTTCGAATCCTGCCAGCCGCGCCAGAATTTGCGTTCTAGATCAACGGGTTAGATGCTTCGGCGTCTAGCCCGTTTGTCTTTGGTCTGGGGACTTTTCGGGGACTTTCTCCCCACGTCCCTCGCGTTGTCGCTCCTCATGCTCGCGCCGCAGCGTGGCCAGGCTCTTGTTCCAGCGTCCGCTGTCCTCGCGGATCTTCTCCAGCGCGGCATGCAGCTCCACGATCTGCGCCACGCTGTAGTGCTGGGTCATCGAGCGGGTGCTGTGCCACAGCAGATCGGCCACCGTGCTTTCCGGCACGCCGCACTCCCGCAGCCGCATGCCCACGGTGTGCCGCAGGTCATGCACATGCAGGTCCCCTAGGCCCGCCTCCCTGCGGGCCCGTTGCCAGGCGGTGTTGCTCATCATCTGCACCGGCCGGTAGGGCATCTGCGCCGGCAGCGCCAGGTTCTTCACCCGCTCGCGCCGGTACACGAAGACGTAGTCCTCGTGCATGCCCCGCACCGACTCGATCACCTGCTGCGCCACGCTGTTGCACACCACCACCCGCGGTCGACGCCGGCCCTTCACGTGTTCGCGGGGGACCTCGAACAAGGAGATGCCCAGCTCCGGCACCTGGATCTCCCAGGCCCAGCGCAGGTTGCAGACCACGTCGTCACGCACACCGGTGTTCAGGACGAACAAGGCCATGCGCGCCAGGTGGGCTGGCAGGCGGGGCAACAGCTCGCGCTGCTCGCTCCAGGTGATCGGCCGGGGCTCGCGCTGATGGCCTACCAGCGGCAGCATCGTGATGGCCGGCGCATGCGTCAGCCAGGTGTTGCCGTTCTCGTCGCGCCAGTGGCGCGCTGCCAGGTTCAGGATGCGACGCACCACGCCCAGGCTGAGGTTGACCGTCTTGTGCGAGCGGCCCTGGGCCAGCCGGCGCCTGATGAAAGGTGCCAGCGTGCCGTCGTGCACCTGGTGCAGGCCCAGGTGACCGATGTCGGGCATGACCGCGTCCAGCAAATGCGACTCCGTGACGATGGTGGGTTTGCTCTGGTAGGTCAGCAGGTAGTGGGTGGCCGCCTCGTCAAAGCGACGCACAGCCCGCTCACCGTCGACCAGCACGGCACGCAGCCGCTCGGTCTGCCGGATCAACCAGTCCTGCGCTTGCGAATGCGTGCTGAAACGCTCGCGTAGTCGGTGTCCCCGGTACTGCTTGTCGACCTGCCAATAGCCGGCGGCGTCTTGGTAGAGTCCTCTTTGGCCCATGGATGTGCTCCTTTCTCCAGGCTGGGCCACTCATTCCTGGGGCCATTCTGCCTCTGCGATTCAGCGGGTGTCGACGGGCTGGCCGGGCCAGAGCGCTCAGCGGATTCCTGCAGCAGGGCGTCAAACAAGGCATCGAGCTGGTGCCGGTCGAAGATCAGGCAGGCGCCCTGGCGCATCGGCGTCAGCCGCGGGCGCCAATGGGTGTCGAAGGTCTTGCGCTTGACGCCGGCATACTCGATGGCGGCCAGGTAGCTCAGGCCGCGTGGCAGGGTGGGCCGGCTCATGGCTGCTCGGGCACGTCGCCGTGCAGGTCGCGCCAGCCCTTCATCACCGCCACCGCCTCCAGCGCTACGGGCAACTGCCGCGCCAACACGGCTTCGCGGGCCAGCCTGGCGCGCGGCGGCCAGGCGGCTGCGGCGGCGCGTTCGGCCCAGGCCAGCAGCTCGGCCTCGCTGGCCAGGTCCAGGCGCCGCTGCCACTGTGCGCGTGCTTGGGCTTCGGCCTGTGCGTCCCGCGTATCGCCGGGCTGCGTCACGGCCGGTGCCTGCTGCTGGCGGTGCTGCGCCTGCCTGCGCAAGGCCATGCGCAGCCCACCGCTGGGCTGGAAGGATCCGCCCTGCACAGCCGCCACCAAGCGACCCAGCCAGGCCACGGTGTCGCCGATCGGGGCCACCTGCCCCAGTGCAGCGCGTTCCATGCGGTCCGAGAACTCGTCTGCCACCCGCTGCTGGTCGTCGGCCGACAACTCGGCCACGCAGTGCTGCAACGTGGCGCGGTAGGGCTCGGCGGCGGTGGTGAGCGCCAGCGTCCTGGCCTCACCGCTGGTGTCGACAAGCACACCAAAACCCGCATCGTTCGCTGCGCCAGGAGAGTCGTCTCTCACCACCACCTCCACGTGGGGTGGGGTGGTCTTGAGAGATCTCTTGAAAGACATCTCTGTACAGTGGTCGGCGTCCACGCCACCCGCCGGTGGGGACGTGTGCTGCTGATCCACCGAGGCGCCCATCGTCGGTCGATCGGTGGCGCTGCCACCGGTGGGACGGCTGCTCTTCGCGGCGGCCAGCACCGCCTGCAGCCGTTCATGGTCGATCGCGAAGAAGTTGGTGCGGTCGCAGTGCTGCTTGCGGTGTTGCTCCACCAGCAGCACACCGCATTCGCGCAGCTGGCGAATCACCCGTTTGTGAGGGTCGATCGACAGCCCGATCGGTACGCGCTGCAGCAGGTCGCGCTGGTTCCAATAGACCCAGTAGCGGCCGTCGATCAGGCAGTCGGCATGGCGCCGGGGGTCTTGCGCCTTCAGCCCGGCAAAGTAGTGCAGCTGCTGCAGAAAGATGGCCGAGGCCGGGTCCAGGTAGCGCGCTACCGACGGCGACACAGCGATCAGCGGCTCGCCAGACAGCAGTGGGGTGTTAAGGCGTTCCATGCTCAGCGCCCCAGGTAGATCGCCACGATCTGCTCGCGCGCGTGGCCCAGCTCGAGCGAGATCTCCAGCCGCGCCCGTGCGTCGACAGACCGCTGCTCGCCACTGAGCTCGCGCCGTGTGGGCCCGCCGGCAGCCGGTGCCTTCCAGCCGGTCTTCGCCTCGTAGCGTTCCTGCGCGTACCGGTGCCGCAGACCATGCACGCCGTTGATGCCGGCCCTTTGGCACTGCGCGCGGAAGCTGGCCAGGTGCTCGCGGTAGGTCAGGCCCTCGGGAATCAGGCTGCCCTTTCCAGCCAGGTCCTTGGCCCGCTCCAGCACCTGCCGCTGCGCCTCGTTGACGATCGGCACCTCGCGCGGCCGACCGCCCTTGGTCCAGGAGCCCTGCAGCCTCAAGACGTTGCCGCCATCGGCCATGTCCGGCCGGATCTTCAGGGACTCTTCACGCCGCAGCCCAAAGGCTGCCTGCAGCGCCAGCGACGCCAGCACATGGGCCGAGCTCACGCGCTCCAGCTGCGCCTCGGTCAGTGACTTGGCTTTGTCCTCGTTGGTGACGTAGCTGCGTCGCTCCACGCCCAAGGTGGCGTTGTCGCGCGCTACCACATTGGCCTTGCCGACCTTCTCCGCCCACCAGCGCACCGCGGCCAGGCGGTTCTTGATGGTCGCAGCGGAGATGCCCGACTCGGTCCAGTGGCTCACCAGCGCGGCCACATGCTTCTCGCGCAGGTTGTCGGCGTGCAGGTCGCGGTAGCCCAGGCCATCCAGTTGGTTGGCGATCAGGCTCAGCATGCGCTCGCGGTTGGCCTGCGTGGCATGGCTGCCGTCGCGGTTGCGCGCCGACAGCTGGCGCAGCTGAAAGTTCAGGTTCTTCATCTCAGGCTCTTTCTCTGAACGTTTGCGTTTGGGGGGGGCGGTGTGTCTGCTTGGGTCAGTGTTTCTGGTCGTCCTGGCAGGCGTACCTGACCGGGACCTCTGCCGCAGCAGAGCGAAGACCTCCGGACACCACTCCGGTGGGGTACTGTTCGAATGGGCATTCGCCGCCGCAGTACGTACGGCATTGGCGGGCATGCGCCTTGGTGTGCGGCCCTTTTGGGGCCGACCCTGGTGACGCGCATACCAACCCCTGGAACGCGGGGTCAGCGGCCGTGCGGGTGCACGGCAAGACAGGCCTTGCGCCTGTCAGTTCAGAGATCAGAGAGCGAGCAGCTCTTCGTGGTGGAGCAGCTTGCGCAGCACGGCGCCAGCGCTCCAATCGGTCACGCAGTGGCGTCACGCAGCAGCCCAGACTGCCGCAGGGGGCGGAAAGGTCCAGCTGGCGCGGGGGTGGCGGCGGCGTCACTGGCAACGCCAGTGACGCCCCGCAAGCTGCGGCAGCCACCCGCGGTGGGCGCTGCCGTGTTCAGGAAGCCGCTTGAATCAGCGGCGACTGCGCCAGTCTGACCAGACCACCCACAGGGGTCCGGCCATCAGCGCCAGGAACGAGACATAGGCTGCGGCAATCAACCGCCAGGTGCTGTCATCCATGCTGCAGCTCCTTGCGAAGTTGCACAGCCACGTTGCTGGCCACCAGCCACAGCGGCAGGTACCAGATCATCAGCCAGCCGTCCTGGCGTTGCCAGGACAGGGCCACAAAGGCGAGCGCGTACAACAGCGCGACGCGATGGACCACACCAGCGAGAAAGTCGCGCTGGCGCAGATTGAGATGGATTGACATCATCTGCTGATCTCCTTGGGAATGGAGGAGACGCAGCAGAGCCCGCAGAGCAGGGGATGCTGGCATCCCCTGGGGGTGTGGAAGAGAAGAAAACCCCAGAACCAACGCCCATCTCGGGCCGTCGGTCCCACCGCTCTTTCGGGGGCCTATCGGTGTTTGGTTGCTCGCCAGAGGCGAGGCAGCTAACGCGCATCGATGATAGGAAACTCGACGCTTCAGCGCAAGCAGTTGGGCAGCGAAGCTCACTGCCAACATGCCGGGTGTTGCCCACCGCGCCGGCCGGCCGGTACGTCGCAGGCGCCGACCGGCCGGCGCCGTGGACAACCGCAGCGGCGACGTCGTATCCTGTTGTCGAGCCACCACTGCGCCTGCTCGTTCGCGAACGACAGCGCGTTGGCAGGGGGGCAGCTGAGACGCCGCAGGCGTCATCGCAAGGGAGATGTGTCCATGGCAACGGGCGGACAGCGCAAGGGCCCGGACGAGCAGTCCGCACCCGATGCCCGGCGTGACGCACTCGCTGCGCTGCAACTCTGGCTGACCTTCGAGTACCTCAGCCCGCAGAAGCCACCCCAGCCCCAGCTGGACAAGGACGTTGGCGTGTGGGAGCTGCCACCCGCCGACGAGGGTGACGAGCACATGCCTTGGGTTGCTCCTGACAAGATCAAGGCGCTGGACAGATTGTTCAAGGGCAAACGGCGGTTCATGCTGTTCGGTGGGATCGTCAGCGGTCCGGAGTTGGTCGAAACCGCGCGCGACCTGCTAGGCGCCCCGCCCATGGACTTCAGTGAGCAACGTCAGCCCGTCAATGCGGCGTCTTTCGTGATCCCTCTCGACGCGCGCGGCCAAGTGGCTGGGGACGTGTTTGTCAGCACAGTTCCATGGGCCATCGCGTGCATGCAAGCTGCGCAGCGCCAAGGCAGACGCTTTGACTTCTCAGGTTTCTTTGGCCCAGGGGGCGTGCAGGAACGGGTCAAACTGGCTGTGACCGATTTGCTGCGGACACGTCAGCTCATTCAGGACGAGGACGATGCGCCGTCCCCCGGTGCCGAAGCCGCATCGGAAACGAACGCGGAACCTGGCATCGACGCGACAGCGGGCGACCAGGATCCCTCGCTAGACAGCGGAGACGCCGCTGCCGAGCGACAAGCTGTGCGGCCCATCGACGCCGCCGACGTTCATGCCATTGCTGACATCGTCTTTGCTTCCACGGGCTGGCGGCCGACCCAATCTCAGCCTTGGATCATTCAAACGCTGCGCGCGTCTGCTAAGGACCAGGACAAGCGTCCCGACGATCCCCTCAACAGCTTCCACGCAGAGGAGCTGGAACGGGTGCAGGGCGAGTACACCGCAGGTCGCTGCGGGGCGACCCTGATCCAGTATCTGGAGGCGCCGGTCCACCCAAATCGCTGCGACCTGGACAGCTCGCGCGAGCACCTCGTGAATGGCGTGCATCCTCAACGCATGCCCAGGGCCTGTTGGCCCGGCGCGTTTCCGCTGGTCACGGCTCAGCAGTTCGCTGTCAACACCATCATGCGGGACCTGGAGGACGGCGGCCTCTTTTCGGTCAACGGGCCGCCGGGGACGGGCAAGACGACGCTGCTCAAGGATGTGCTGGCGGCCATCGTGTCTGACCGCGCCGATGCCCTGATGACCTTCTCAAGCCCGCTGGACGCTTTTGTGTCCAGGCTCAATGTCGAGAACCATGCCTATCCGGTCTGGAGACTCGATGATCGGCTGCGTGGCTTCGGCGTTGTGGTGGCGTGCAACGCCAACGGCGCCGCCGAGAACATCAGCAAGGACCTGCCCGGCCTGGGGGCGATCGACCGTGCGATAAACCTGGACTACTTTGCCGAGGTGGCTGATTCCCTGGGTCTGCCCCGAGACGCGACGCAGCGCCCGCTCAGGCGATGGGGCGCGGTGGCCGCTGTCCTCGGACGACAGGACAACCGTTTCGCATTCGCGACCGACTTCTGGGATGGTCGTCAGGATGAAAGTCGCAAGAAACCTGCGGACAAGCGCGAAACGGCACAGGACGATGAGCCCGAAGAACCGCCCGATCCGCTGCGACTGTTCACGCTGCAGGAGTGGGTCGACGCATTCGGCGGGACCGTTCCCTCGTGGTCCGAGGCCAAAGCGCAGTACGCTAAAGCGCGCCAGAGCGCCTGCGCCGCGTTGGCGCGAACTGCTCATCTGGCCGATGTGTTGGCGGCGACCGAAGTACTTCCGAAGCGGCTGGAAGAACAACAGGAGCGCCATCGGGAGCTCACCCGCAGACAGTCCGAGTTGGCCCATCAAGTGGCGGATGCCCAGGCCGAGGTGGCCACTTCCAGCGGCGATGTTCAGCGCACCGAGACGGTCCTTGTCGCGCTGCTTCGGCTGGTGCGGCAACAGGACGCCCTTCGTTCTGCGCAGGACCGGGTTGACCAGCTTCACCAACAGGCGCCCCGCCGGACGCTTGAGGCCTTGGACGACAGCGTGGCCAAGGAGGAACTGGCGCGAGCACGAATCCAGGAAGATCTCCAGGCCCACGCGTCCATGAAGCCCGGTGCCATCGCGGCCTTCTTCTGGCGAGGCAGGCAGCACCGCTGGGAATCGCGACAGGACGCATTGACGGCCGACCTGGACCACCGCCGTCGGCAGCTGGAACAGCTGGAAGAAGAGCGCGCCGGATTGATGCATTGGCAGCGCGAGCTGCGCGTGGCGACGGACCAGCTGACCGCAGCCCAGCACCAACTGGGTGTCGCACACGCCGCAGCGCGGTCGGCGTGCGGCGACACCATCGTGTCAACCCATGAGGCCAAGGCTCACTACAACGAGGCCAAGGCCCGGCTGGAACGGTCCTCGCAGGCCCTGGACGTCCTTCGGTCGAGGGCCGAGAAGACCACGGAAGCGCTCGACGCTGTCGCAGCTCAGCTGAAAGCGGACCGCGTGGCCCTGGCCGCCCATCGTGGTGCGTTGGATGCGGCGGGATGCTTCGACCAGGACGCCGCCGTCTGGCGTCTCCATGAGGCCCCCAGAGACGAACTGCACCGCACGGCACCCTACCAATCCGGGACCGAGTTGTTCCACGCCCGGCGCGCACTGTTTGCCGCAGCCTTGGATTTGCACAAGTCCTTCATCGTCCATGCGTGGCGCAAGCTGAAGCCGACGCTCTATGGTTCGATGGGGCTGATCAGTGGCCGCATTGGCGCCCACCAGGTGCACGGTGGACCGATGCCCTTGTGGGATACCTTGTTCCTGGTGGTGCCTCTGGTCTCAACCACCTTGGCCGCTTGTGCACGACTGTTCCGCGGCGTTGGCAGGGAGCAGCTGGCCTGGCTGTTGATTGATGAAGCGGGCCAGGCCGCGCCACAGCACTGCGTCGGGGCTTTGTGGCGGGCCCGGCGTGCCGTCGTTGTCGGCGATCCGCGGCAGTTGGAGCCGATTGTGGGGACGCCGGTCGAATTGGCCGACCCTTTGCGCGAACGGTGCGGTGCCCATGTGCGCTACATGCCGCCGACTGCATCGGCCCAGACCCTGGCCGATCGGTCCAACCAGTACGGGATGTACCTGCAAGACGACGGCCTTGGCGAGCCACTGTGGCTGGGCGCGCCCTTGCTGGTCCATCGCCGCTGCATTGAGCCGATGTTCTCCATCTCCAATGCCATCGCCTATGACAACAAGATGGTGTACGGCGCTGGCGTCGATCCTCCTGACCACGATGCGCCGACCAGCCAATGGCTGGACGCCTCGTCTGAGGGCCATGACGGACACTGGGTTGCGGGGCAGGCGGGGCGTGCTTTGCAAGCCATGCGCAAGCTCGTCGGGCGCCAACCCCGCGACGCAGATGGCAAGCCGCGCGCGTTCGTGATCACGCCCTATGTCGTCGTGGCCCGCAAGATGGTGGCATTGCTGGCCAAGGAGTACGGCCGGGATGTTGCGGCCGAGATGTGCGGTACGGTCCATACCTTCCAAGGCAAGGAAGCCGACTATGTCGTGCTTCTGCTGGGCGGTGATCCCCACAAGCCGGGCGCGATCTCGCACTACGCAGGCAAGAACCCCCAACTCCTCAATGTGGCGGTCACCCGCGCCCGCAAGCGCCTGTATGTTCTGGGTGACCGGGCGTTCTGGACCGGCGCTGGCGACATGCATGGTTACTTCCGGCGCATGGGACGGGTGCTGGACGAGCATCTTCGTTCCCACAGGAACCGATCAGCCGGTCAACCTACTGCGGAGGATCCCGCACTGGACCCAACTGGCCAGCGTGCCTAGTCGTTCGATGGATGGGAAAAGGTGTGGCTATCTCGGATCGGCACCGCGGTGCTACGAGTCAAGCTATTCGAACATGCCTATCCATCGAGGAGCGCAATGGGGCAGGCGATTGCTATCGTCTACACCTCGTAAGTTGTCCACCGCGCCGGCCGGCCGGTACGTCGTAAGCGCCCACCGGCCAGCGCCATGGACAACGGAAGTGGCACGACTGCGCATGCCCACCAAAGAGGCAGAGGCCCTCGCAGCCCTTCTCCTGCCCTTTCGCGGCCCTGTGCTTCGCGCCGCCAGTGGAACTGTCCGATCGCGGGTGGACACTTCGACAAGGCCATCGCCCCGCGGGCCGAACCGCCGCCCATTGCTAGACTGAGCCGCCTGCACACCGACGCCGGCCGACCAAGAACAAGCCCGAATGATCGACGACCTGAAGAAGACCCTCTGGGCCACCGCCGACAAGCTGCGCGCCAACATGGACGCGGCCGAGTACAAGCACCTGGTGCTGGGCCTGATCTTCCTGAAGTACATCTCCGACACCTTCCAGGCCCGTCGCGCTGAGCTGACGCTGCGCTTTGCCAACCCGGCCGACGAGTACCACTTGGACGGTGCCACGCCCGACGACATCGCCGCCGAGCTGGAAGACCGCGACTACTACCGCGAGGCCAACGTCTTCTGGGTGCCCGAGGCGGCGCGCTGGGAGGCCATCCGCGCCGCGGCCAAGCAGACCGACATCGGCAAGCGCATCGACGACGCGCTGAGCCTGATCGAGGCCGAGAACCCCAAGCTCAAGGGCATCCTGGACAAGCGCTTCGCCCGCGCCCAGCTTCCTGACGGCAAGCTGGGCGAGCTGGTGGACCTGATCTCCACCATCGGCTTCGGCGAGAGCGCGGCCACTGCGCGCGATGTGCTGGGCCAGGTCTACGAGTACTTCCTGGGCATGTTCGCCAGCGCCGAGGGCAAGCGCGGCGGCCAGTTCTACACGCCGCGCAGCATCGTCAAGACGCTGGTGGCCGTGCTGGCGCCGCACCACGGCAAGGTGTACGACCCCTGCTGCGGCAGCGGCGGCATGTTCGTGCAGAGCGAGGAGTTCATCCTCAGCCATGGTGGCCGGTTGGGCGACGTGGCCATCTTCGGCCAGGAGGCCAACCCCACCACCTGGCGCCTGGCCGCGATGAACCTGGCCATCCGTGGTATCGACTTCAACCTCGGCCGCGAGCCGGCCGACACCTTCACCAAGAACCAGTTCCCCGACCTGCGCGCCGACTTCATCCTGGCCAACCCGCCGTTCAACATCAGCGACTGGTGGCATCCCAGCCTGTCGGGCGACGCTCGCTGGGAGTACGGCGACCCGCCCCAGGGCAACGCCAACTACGCCTGGCTGCAGCACATGCTGTGGCACCTGAAGCCCGGTGGCCGCGCCGGCATCGTGCTGGCCAACGGCAGCATGAGCAGCAGCCAGAACAACGAAGGCCAGATCCGCGCGGCGATGGTGGAGGCCGACGTGGTGGAGGTGATGATCGCGCTGCCAGGGCAGCTGTTCTTCAACACGCAGATCCCGGCCTGCCTGTGGTTCCTGGTGAAGGACAAGCAGCAGCGCCGCGGCGAGGTGCTGTTCATCGATGCGCGCAAGCTGGCCACGATGATCAGCCGGGTGCAGTGCGAGCTGAAAGATGAGGTGATCGAGCGCATCGCCGGCACCGTGGCGGCGTGGCGCGGTGATGTGGGCGCGGGTGAGTACGTTGACACGCCTGGCTACTGCCGCAGCGTGGCGCTGGCCGAGATTGCCGAGCACGGGCATGTGCTGACGCCGGGGCGCTACGTGGGCGCCGAGGCCGTCGAGGACGATGGCGAAGGCTTCGAGGCCAAGATGCAGGCGCTGACCGAGAAGCTCGGGGAGCAGATGGCGAAGGGGGCGGAGCTGGATGCGGTGATTCGGCAGAAGCTAGGCGGGCTTGGCTATGAGTTTTGAGTGGCGGCCGTTCACCGAGCTTCTCGCGGCCATCGTCGATAACCGCGGCAGGACTTGCCCGGTTGGCGATGCAGGTTTGCCGTTGATCGCCACGAACTGTATCGACGACAGCAGCCTCTATCCGCGCTACGAAACGTCACGCTTCGTAGCGGACGAGACCTATAGAACCTGGTTCCGCGGGCACCCTATGCCGGGCGATATTTTGTTTGTGTGCAAAGGCAGTCCTGGCCGCACAAACTGGTGCCCTGATCCAGTGGACTTCTGTATTGCCCAAGACATGGTCGCAGTACGGGCCGACCTTGCGAAGATCTCACCGAAGTACCTTTTCGCTGCACTTCGTTCGTCGTTGGTTCAAGCGCAGATCAGCAACTTGCATGTCGGAACAATGATTCCGCACTTCAAGAAGGGCGATTTTGGCAAGCTCCGCATCCCTGTTCCTGATGCCGGTGCCCAGGCTGAGATCGGCGATTTCTATTTCGACGTCTCTATGCGCATCGCCCTTCTGCGCGAAACCAACGCCACCCTCGAAGCCATCGCGCAGGCGCTGTTCAAGTCGTGGTTCGTCGACTTCGATCCCGTTCGCGCCAAGAGCCAAGGCCTCGCCCCGGCCGGCATGGACGAAGCCACAGCAGCCTTGTTTCCGGAGGGGTTCGAGGATTCAGAGAAGGGACCAATCCCTCGCGGCTGGCGCTGGGTCAGCCTTCGAGATGTCGTGAGCATCTACGACTCGAAGCGCATCCCGCTGTCAGGCCAGGAACGCGCAAAGCGACGCGGCCCATTTCCGTATTACGGCGCTGCCGCCCTGATGGACCATGTCGACGACCACCTCTTTGAAGGCACTCACGTGCTGGTTGGTGAAGACGGATCTGTCACGCAGCCCGACGGAATGCCGGTGCTCCAGTACGTATGGGGCAAGTTCTGGGTGAACAACCACGCGCATGTTCTTCAAGGTGCCCATGGCATCTGTACTGAGCACGTGCTCCTTTCGCTACGCAGCACCAACATCCAGCATCTCGTGACCGGTGCTGTGCAGGCCAAGCTCAGCCAAGGGAACATGTGGCGAATCGACTTCATGCTTCCATCGAGAGAAGTCGCAGGTGCGTTCGCTTCGATCATTGGGCCATTGTTCGCGCGGTTTCGGCAGAACGCGGAGCAAGCACAGTCGCTTGCCGAGGTTCGCGATGCGCTGCTCCCTCGCCTGATCTCAGGTCAGCTCCGCCTGCCCGAGGCCATCGCCGAAACCGAGGAAGCGCTCTGATGTCCGTCCCGCATGCCGCCGACCTGCTGCGACTGCTCGACGAGTTGAACAGCCAAGTCGCCGACGACCTCGAAAGCGAGTTCCTTGACTTCAAGCCTTGGCAAGGGCCGAAGGAAGACCTCAAGCTGGCGTGCGAATACGCGGCCTGCTTTGCCAATGCGGGAGGCGGCGTGGTGGTGTTCGGCGTGGCCGACCGGGTGCGCGGTCGCGCACAGGCGATCCACGGTGCGCGCGGCCATGACCTGGATGTGTTCCGACGCGGCATCTTCGACGGCACGCGGCCGGGCGTGTTGGCCGAGGTGTTCGAGCTCGATGTGCCGGAGGGCACTGGCAAGCTGCTGGTCGTGCGCGTGGCCGAAGGCGATAGCAAGCCCTACGGCACCGCGGCAGGCCTGTTCAAGCAGCGCATCGGCAAGAACTGCATGCCGCTGGATCCGGTGAGCTTCCAGCGTGCGCAGGTGCGCAGCGCCGCTGTGGACTGGAGCGGCGCGCCGGCCACGGGGGTTTCGTTGACGGACCTCGACCCCTTGCAGATCGAACGCGCCCGCCAGGTGCTTCGTAGCAAGGCGCCGTCGTCGGGGCTGCTGGAACTGCCGGACGAGGCCTTCCTCAGCGGGTTGGAAGCCTTGCGCGATGGGCAGGTCACCCACACCGGCCTGCTGCTGTTCGCGCGGCGCGAGGTGCTGGCGCAGCGCTGCCCGCAAGCCCAGTTCCACTATGTGCTGCATGACGGCGAAACCAGCGTCGCGCGCAACGACATCGAGCGCCTGCCGCTGCTGGAAGCGGTTGACAGGATGGAGCAGGTGTTCACGGGCCCGCTGAACCCCGAGAAGGAAATTGAGCTGGGCCTGTTCAAGCTGCGCGTCCCGCAGTTCCCGCTGGAAGGTGTGCGCGAAGCGGTGCTGAACGCACTGACGCACCGCGACTACCTGAACCCCGGCGAAGTGCTGGTGCGGCATTCGGCCGGCGAACTGGTGGTGACCAGCCCCGGTGGCTTCGTGGCCGGCATCACGCCCGACAACATCCTTCGACACGAAGCCGTGCCTCGCAACCGTACCTTGGCCAATGCGCTGGTGAAGTTGCGGCTGGTGGAGTCATCGGGCATTGGGCGGCGGCGCATCTTCCGTTCGGCGCTGGTGTACGGGAAGCGCCGGCCGGAGTACCAGACCGACGGCCACTCAGTGACGCTGCGCATGTTCAACCGGGAGGCCCACGACGCGCTGGCGCGGCTGATCGCTCGCCTCGATGCGCAGGGGGCCGAGGTGGCGCTGGACCAGTTGCTGGTGCTCGATGCAATGATCGGACAGGACTTCATCGACATCGGGCAGGCCGCCCAGGTGCTGCAGCTCGGCAAGGACGACGCCCGGCGTGTGCTGGAGCCGATGTGCCTCCCGCCGCTGAGCTTGCTGGAGCGGCGTGGCCATACGGCAGCCGCCACGTTCCACCTGTCCAAGGGCGTCGCCAAGGAATTGAAAGGCAAGGCTGCCTACACCCGTACGCGTGGCCTGAACCCGATCCGCTACGCGGAGATGGTGCGCGAGTACTTGCGCGACCATCGCCAGATCGAGAACGCCGAGTTGCGAGAACTGCTGGGGTTGGGCGACTCGGCGTCGGCGCAAGTGGAGGCGTCGCGCTACCTGAAGAAGTGGAGTCAGCCCGATGGGTTTCTGGACCGGCAGCGGGTGCGGGGCACCTGGGTCTACACGCTGAGGGTGACGGCTTAACAGACCACTTAGCAATCCGGCCTAGTGCCTGCGCTTTTCCGGAAATCTCTTTGAAATCAAAGGCTTGGCGCTTAGCTTGTTAAGCGCACTTGCTAAGTGCCCAGGACGCCTGCAGACCAGAAAGCGAAAAGCCCCGGCGAACCCACCGAGGCTGTAGCGCCAACCAGGAACCCCCGATCCACTTGGCCCGAGAGTGTACGGGCGCTGGCGCCGCGGTCCTCCGCAAGCCTGCTTTCGAAGCCTTCCCATAAATTAAAGAACGCTTTACTATGGTCGCCGGCTGCTCAAGCCAGCTTTCATACGATGCGCACCACCGGCACCACCGTCACCACCACCACGCTGGGCGAGGCGGTGCAGGCCTTTGTGCCCCATGCGCTGCCGCCTGCCGATCCGCCGCTGGCGCCGGAGAGCTACGCCGCCGCCAACCACCGCGCCGAGATGGCCCTGGCCCGGCTGGCGGGCGTGGCCGGCCTGGTGCCCTCGGTCGACTGGCTGCTCTACAGCGCCATCCGCAAGGAGGCGCTGCTCACCTCGCAGATCGAAGGCACCCAGGCCACGCTGACCGACTTGTTTGACGACGAGGCTGGCCAGGTGCTGGCCAACACGGCCGATGTCGAGGAGGTGACCAACTACCTGCGCGCCTTCCGGCTGGTGCGCGACAACCTGCGCAGACCGACCGGCCTGCCGATCTCGGTGCGGCTGCTGTGCGATGCCCATCGGCTGCTGCTGGACGGCGCACGCGGCGCCGGCAAGCAGCCGGGCGAGCTGCGGCGCTCGCAGAACTGGATTGGCGGCACCCGGCCGGGCCGCGCCACCTTCGTGCCGCCGCCACCCGACCGGGTGCCGGCGCTGCTGGCCGACCTGGAGCGCTTCATTCATGATCCGGCGCCTGCGCTGCCGCCGCTGCCGCCGCTGGTGCGGGTGGCCCTGGTGCATGTGCAGTTCGAGACCATCCACCCCTTCCTGGACGGCAACGGGCGCATCGGCCGGTTGCTGATTGCCGCCTTGCTGGAGCAGTGGGGCCTGCTGCCCGAGCCGCTGGTCTACCTGAGCGGCTACCTCAAGCAGCACCAGGCGGAGTACTACCGGCGGCTGTCGGCCGTTCGCAGTACCGACAAGGAAGGGGGTGACTGGGAAGGGTGGGTTGCCTTCTTCCTCGATGGCGTGGAGGCCGCGGCCACCGACGCCGAGCGCGGCATCGTCGCGATGGCCAGCCTGATCAACGCCGACCGCAAGCGCCTGTTGGCCGCGCCCCGCGTGGGCGCCGTGGCGCTGCGCCTGTTCGAGCTGCTGCCGCTGATGCCGCGCTTCACCATCGAACAGGTGCGCCAGAAGCTGGACACGACCTTTCCTACCGCTACCGCTGCAGTGAAGCTGCTCCACGACTTGGGGATACTCACCGAGCTGACGGGTCAGAAGAAGAACCGCCTGTTCAGCTACGCTGCTTACGTCGAACTGCTCAGCGAAGGGACCTGGCGCCCATGACGGAGGACCAGCTCGAACAGGAGTGCCTGGCATGGCTGGCCGACGTGGGCTGGCAGCACCGCCATGGGCCGGACATCGCGCCTGATGGCGACGCACCCGAGCGCGACAACTACCGCCAGGTGCTGCTGCTGGGGCGCTTGCGCGCCGCGGTGGCCGCGCTGAACCCGACCGTGCCCGCAGCGGCCCGTGAGGACGCCGTCCGCCAGGTGCTGGACCTGGGTACGCCGGTGCTGCTGGCCGCCAACCGCCACTTCCACCGGCTGCTGGTGGGCGGCGTGCCGGTGCAATACCAGCAGGACGGTGAGACGCGCGGCGACTTTGTACGCCTGGTGGATTGGGCCAACCCGCTGCGCAACGAGTGGCTGGCCGTCAATCAGTTCTCGGTCACCGGGCCGCACCACACGCGCCGGCCCGACATCGTGCTCTTCGTCAACGGCCTGCCGCTGGTGCTGATCGAGCTGAAGAACCCGGCTGACCTGAACGCCGACGTGTGGAAGGCCTTCCACCAGATCCAGACCTACAAGGCGCAGATCCCGGACATCTTCCAGACCAACGAGGTGCTGGTGGTGTCCGATGGCAGCGAGGCGCTGCTGGGCTCGCTCTCGGCCGACAGCGAGCGCTTCATGGCCTGGCGCACGATCGATGGCGTCGCCCTCGACCCGCTGGGCAAATTCCATGAGCTGCAGACACTGGTGCGCGGCGTGCTGGCGCCGGCCTACCTGCTCGACTATCTGCGCTACTTCGTGCTCTTCGAAGACGATGGCCAACTCGTCAAGAAGATCGCCGGCTACCACCAGTTCCACGCAGTGCGGTCGGCCATTGCTCAGGTGGTGACCGCCTCGCGTCCGAACAGCGACGCGCGGCTGCGCGGCAAGGGTGGCGTGGTCTGGCACACCCAGGGCAGCGGCAAGAGCATCACCATGACCTGCTTCGCGGCGCGCGTGATGCAAGAGCCGGCGATGGAGAACCCGACCATCGTCGTCATCACCGACCGCAACGACCTGGACGGCCAGCTCTTTGGCGTGTTCAGCCTGGCGCAGGACCTGTTGCGCGAGCAGCCAGTGCAGGCCAACACGCGGCAGGAGCTGCGCGCACTGCTGGGCAATCGTCCGAGCGGTGGCATCGTGTTCGCCACCATCCAGAAGTTCATGCCGGGCGAAGACGAGGACATCTTCCCGCTGCTCTCGGACCGCCACAACATCGTCGTGATGGCCGATGAGGCGCACCGCACGCAGTACGGCTTTGAGGCGAAACTGAAGACACCGAAGTCGGCGCCGAGGGCATCGAGCGCACTGACAACGGGCGATGGCCAGCCATCCGAGCACCGGGCCGAGTTCGCGCCGAACGCGAAGTACCAAGTGGGCTATGCGCAGCACCTGCGCGACGCGCTGCCCAACGCCACCTTCGTGGCCTTCACCGGCACGCCGGTGTCGGGCGAAGACCGCGACACGCGCGCGGTGTTTGGCCACTACATCAGCGTCTACGACATGCAGCAGGCCAAGGAAGATGGCGCCACCGTGGCCATCTACTACGAGAGCCGGCTGGCCAAGCTGGGCCTGAAGGACGACGAGATGGCCACCATCGACGACGAGGTGGACGAACTGGCCGAGGACGAGGAAGAGAGCCAGCAGGCCAGGCTCAAGAGCCGCTGGGCAGCGCTGGAGAAGGTGGTGGGCGCCGCGCCGCGCATCGCCCAGGTGGCGGCCGACCTGGTGGCGCACTTCGAGGAGCGCAACAAGGCGCAGACCGGCAAGGCCATGGTGGTGGCCATGAGCCGCGAGATCTGTGTGCATCTCTACGACGAGATCACCCGCCTGCGACCCGACTGGCACAGTCCCGACCCCGAGCAAGGCGCCATCAAGATCGTGATGACCGGCTCAGCCAGCGACAAGGCGCTGCTGCGGCCCCACATCTACAGCGCGCAGGTCAAGAAGCGGCTGGAACAGCGCTTCAAGAATCCGACCGACCCGCTGCGCCTGGTGATCGTGCGCGACATGTGGCTCACCGGGTTTGATGCGCCCTGCGTGCACACGCTCTACGTCGACAAGCCGATGAAGGGCCACAACCTGATGCAGGCCATCGCGCGCGTGAACCGCGTGTTCAAGGACAAGCAGGGCGGCCTGGTGGTGGACTACATCGGCATCGCCAACGAGCTGAAGTCGGCGCTCAAGGAATACACCGCAGCGCAGGGCCGCGGCCGGCCGACGGTGGACGCGCACGAGGCCTACAGCGTGCTGGCCGAGAAGCTGGACGCGCTGCGCGGCATGCTGGCCGGCACGAACGGGTATGGCTTCGACTACAGCGACTTCCTCACCGGCGGCCACAAGACTTTGGCCGGGGCGGCGAACTACGTCTTGGGTCTGAAGGATGGCAAGAAGCGCTTCGCCGACCTGGCGCTGGCAATGAGCAAGGCCTTCACGCTGTGCTGCACGCTGGACGAGGCCAAGGCCGTGCGCGAGGAGGTCGCTTTCTTCCAGGCCGTGAAGGTGATCCTGACCAAGCGCGAGATCAGCGCGAGGAAGAAGTCGGACGAGGAGCGCGAACTGGCCATCCGGCAGATCATCAGCTCGGCCGTGGTGTCCGAGGAAGTGGTCGACATCTTCGACGCCGTGGGCCTGGACAAACCCAACATCGGCATCCTGGACGACGCCTTCCTGGCCGAGGTGCGCAACCTGCCCGAGCGCAATCTGGCCTTGGAACTGCTGGAGCGGCTGCTCGAAGGCGAGATCAGGTCACGCTTTGCCAGCAACGTGGTGCAGACTCGAAAATTCTCGGCCATGCTGGCCAACGTGGTGCAGCGCTACCAGAACCGATCCATCGAGGCCGCGCAGGTGATGGAAGAGCTGGTGGAGATGGCCAAGAAGTTCCGCGAAGCCGCATCCCGCGGCGAGCAACTGGGCCTGAACGAGGACGAGGTGCGCTTCTACGACGCCCTGGCCAACAATGAATCGGCCGTGCGCGAGCTGACCGACGACACCCTGAAGACCATCGCCCACGAACTGGCCGAGAACCTGCGCAAGAACCTGACCGTCGACTGGTCCGCCCGCGAGAGCGTGCAGGCCAAGCTGCGGCTGATGGTCAAGCGCATTCTGCGCAAGTACAAGTACCCGCCGGACCAGCAGGAGGCGGCGGTGGAGTTGGTGTTGCAGCAGGCGAGGGCGCTGGGGGAGGCGTGGGGTTGACCGTGGAGCTTACACGGCGGCCGGTCCAGTAGTTGTCCTTGCTGACCGGCCTGGGCCCCGGAAAAGCATGCTCTGTTGAGGTCTATGAGTGAGGCGTTGGCACCGAAAAGTCTGCTACAGCTTCGGATACTACCTTTAGCAACAGCCCTCCAAATAATGCTATCAGCTGGATGGTTATGATCTCCAATAGGGGCGGAAGGATGACTTCCATCATCATATGGTCCGCAAATGCGTAAACCATCGATGCTGCTCACCACGTGAACTCCTTCAAGAATCAGTAGTCGGACCTGCGAATTTCAATTCCCAACCCCGACGGAGCCCCAACGCCGACGCAGCGTTGACGGCGACGGGGCCCCAAGCGCCGTCGCCATGGCGGCAGTGACCCGCTGCACGACGAGTGCCAGCAACGCCAAGGCGCAGTAAACGCCGGCCAAGCCAAGACGGGCGATCGCCCGCAGCAGCCAACGGATGTTGAACCCGGCCGCGCACAGCACCGCATGCAGCGCGTCGCCCTCGCTGCCCTTGAGCCAGCAGCGGTCCATGCGGTGATCGGCCTTCAGGTGCCCGATGGCCGGCTCCACGGCCTGGCGCCGCCGCAGCCAGGCGCGCTGCTGGGTTGTCAGCGTCTTGCTCTTGCCCCGGTGAACGAGCTGCACCGGAGCAATGTCGGCATCAACACCGCGGTAGCCCAGGTCCACCATCGCGGTGCTGGGCTTCACGCCGATGTCTTGCAGCAGTGTGCCCGTCTGCTCCAACTGTGCAGCCAGTGTGTGGCCGTCGTACGGGTTGCCGGGGAAGCTGCGTGCGCCGACCATCAGGCCGTGTCGGTGGGTCACCGCCACGCTGACCTTGACGCCGAACTCGTAGGGCTGACGCGCGTTGCCTTTGCCGATGCACTCGACTTCCGGAGCGTGCAGCGCATACAGCTTGCCCTTGTCGTGCGGCTTCTGCGCATGCAGCCGCTCGGCGCGGTGGAGCCAGACCGTCAGCGGATCTTGCGCCGACTGCGGCAGGGCCGTCATCTTGCGCCGCACCTCGCGCAGCAGGCTGCCCAGGATCGTGCGCTGACGGCGCAGCACGCGCTTCAGACGCTTGAACTGCTTGGCGTGCGCATAGCCGGCCGCCCGGCGGCGCAGCGTCTTGCCTTCGCGTTCGTGGGTGAGCTTAAGCGCGATGCCGGCTCGCTTGGCCAGCCGGGCGATCTTCTCGCGCGCCACCTTGTATTGACCCAGCAGAACCTGCTCAGTTCAAGCCGCTATTGCATAAGCCTCAGCGGGGGTCCTCATGTTCAGCGCCTGGTGAGGGCGCCGGTGGTTGTAGAAGTGGATCCAGTCCCCGATCAGGCGGCTGGCGTGCTGCAGTGACTCGAAGCGGTGCCGATGGACGCACTGCTCCTTGAGGGTGCGGATCACACGCTCGACCAGGCCGTTCTGCTCCGGGCTGTGGGGCGTGATGAACTCCTGCTTCAAGCCGTAGCTGCGCACCAGCGCCGTGAAGCTGCGGCTTGTGAAGACCAGGCCGTTGTCTGATCGCAGCAGGAATGGCGCTGGCACCCGGCCCAGCGTGCCGAAGCGGGCAATCAGGGCCTGCTCCAGCGCCGACTCGGCGGTCTTGGATCGGCCGCTGCGCGACAGGTGCCAGCCCAGCAGCTCCCGGCTATGGCAGTCGATCACCAGCGCCATCGTCGTCCAGCCATCCCGCCCTGCCCAGACGCGGCACATGTCCGTGGCCCAGCGCTCGTTGGGCGCCTGGGCCACTGAAGGCAGTACCTGGATGCGGGGCCTGAAGCCCACGGGCCGGCGTCTGACCTGCCAGCCCTTGAGCTGGAAGATGCGCTGCACCGTGTTCTTGTTGAACCCCAGCAGATGCGCCACCGTGCGGTAGCCAAAGGAGGGGTTCTCCTCGATCATGGCCTTGATGGGCTGAACGAGCCGCTCCTGCACCTTGGGCGCTGCCTTGACTGGGCGGTAGTACACCGTGCGCCTGGGTACATCGAACCACCTGCACAGCTTGCTGATCGAGACGGTGATGCCATCGGCTTGCAGTCCCTGGTGGATCGTCTCGATCACTTCTCGTCCTCGCCCAGCAGGGACTGCAATTTTTTTCGGGCACGCAGCTCCAGCATCGCTTCGCCGTAGGCCTCCTGAAGGTCCTTGAGCTGGCGCTCGTACTGCTCGCGTACATCCTGCGGGTTGGCCTTCAGGGCGTTCTCCATGCCCCGGCGGCCATCCTCCATCCAGCCCTCGATCTCCGAGGGAGGCAGGTCATAGGTCCGGCTGGCCTCGGCAACGCTGGTTTTGCCCTGGATGATCTCCAGCACCAACGCTGTCTTGCGCTTGGCCGTCCAGCGCTTGATCTCTTCGTCCATCAACGTACTCATGGTGTCGTCCTTTCGACATTAACACCTGAGCAGGTTTTCACTGGGTCAATACAACCTCCAGCAGTCGGCTGTCGGTGGGGTGGGCGATGGCCTTCTCCTGCACCGTGGAGTCGACGATGACGCGCTCGAACTCGCGCTTGCCCACCGCCTTCATCGCCACCGCTGCCTCAATCGTGGACTTGAGCAACTGCTCCACGCCGGCCTCGCCCAGCACGCGCCTGAAGCGCCCGATCTGCGTGGCATCGCAGGGCAGCTTGGGCGTGTAGTACGCCATGCCGCTGAAGAACTGCCAGACCACGTTCTCGCTCCAGCGCTCGACGAGTTCCTCGTCGCTGAGGTTGAAGGCGTGCTTGAGGTACAGCAGCGCCAGCATCAGCCGGATCGGCAGGCGCGGCCGGCCACGGCTGCTGACCCCAGAGCCTGCCACCTGCAGGGTCGGGCCGAACAGGTCCGCTCCCTCGACCTGCCGGCCAGCGCGATCCTTGTGCGCAAAGGCCGGCGCCAGCGCCTTCTCGATCTGGCGGATTCAACTGGTCAATGCAACGGTCTGGCTGAACATCTCAGCCGGCGTCCTGAAGCCGAGGGTCTTCCTCGGCCGCTCGTTCAATTTTCGGGCCAACGAGTTGAGCACGTCTTGTGAGTAGCCCGAGATGTCGATGCCCTTGGGCATGTACTGTCGCAGAAGCCCGTTCGTGTTCTCATTGCTGCCGCGCTGCCATGGACTGCGCGGATCGCAGAAGTAGACTTGGATGTCAGTGGCCAGCGTGAAGCGCTTGTGATCGGCCAGTTCCTTGCCGCGATCCCAGGTCAACGACTTGTAGAGTTCTTGGGGCAGCGCGCGGGCGTGGTGGATCAGCGCATTGACAACGGTCTCGGTATCCTTGCCGGCCACCTTCACCAGCATCACGTACCGCGTCTGGCGTTCGACCAACGTAGCTATCTGGCTGCCTCGACTGCCGAACAGCAAGTCACCTTCCCAATGGCCAGGCACTGCGCGATCCTCGACGCCGGGGGGCCGCTCGCTGATGGGGACGGCGCCGACGATTTGACCGTGGCCTTCAGTCTTCTGCGTGTGGTGGCGTGATCGGCGCATGGCACGGGTGCGCCGCAAGTGCTCCAGCAGTTCCTTCTTCAAGGCGCCGCGTGCCTGAATGTAGAGACTGCGGTAGATGGTCTCGTGTGACACATGTAGGCTCTGATCGTCCGGATAAGTATGCTTGAGCCATCCTGCGATCTGCTCCGGCGACCACAGCTTGCGCAGTTTGTCGGACACGATGTTCGCCAACGCAGGGTTCTCGGTCAGTTTGCAGCGCTTGGGGCGATGCGCTCGCTCCAGGGCCGCCTCGTCCGCCTGGGTTGCACGGTAGCCAATCCGCCCGCCGTTGCGGTTGACTTCACGGCTGACCGTCGACGGCGCCCTGCCGATTCGAACTGCGATCGATCGAATGGAATGACCTACGGCCATGGCCCGCGAGATCTCCTCGCGCTCGCCCAGCGACAAAGCCAACCGTGAGCGGTGCCGCTGACGCGGCGCGATCCCGCCTGACTCAGCAAGAATGCGCTGCACCGACGAATGTGCCAGGTCAAACAGCTGGGCGATCTGCTGCAGCGACCAGCCTTCTTTCCAGCGTGCCCACATCTGGGCCTTCTGGGCATCCGTGTAGTAGATCCGAGGTCGCTGCTTCATCGCAACACTCCTTCCGCCAGGCGGTCATAGTGTGTTGCATCGATCGGTTGAATCCGCCCTCCTCCCAGGGCATTCGGGTGGCCAGCACCGCCAACGGGTGACGCAGGTCGATCATCTGATCCAAGCGGGCGCGGAAGAAATCGTCGGTGTTCATCGGCGGTCAAGAACTCCCGGAAACTGCGCTCCATTGAATCGCTTCCTGGGAGTTCTCGCCATCGGCATTCACCCCGCAGAACGAGTGTTCATGCGGGTTGTGGGCGTATTGCAGGGACGACTCAGTACCCCAACTGGAGTTGGCGCCAAAACCTTCGCGGTGCTTTTGTTGGTGGTTTCGCGCTATCGGCCATAGACCAGAATGGATGACCCGGAGTTGATGAACAGAGTTGAACCATCCGCGGAGAAGACTAATGCACCTGGGTCGCCAGATGAAACATCGGTCGGGTATGGGGTTGTCTTCAGCAAATCTCCAGAAACACTATAAACCTGAAAGTCCCGCGCTCTCTTTAGATACACATTTGTGCCTGCTCTATTAAATGCGGGTACTGTCGGTGTCAAGTATTGTTGTGCCATGCGTTGAACTGAAGTGACGACGGGAGTCGAAGTTTCCAATCCGGAAACGCCAAATAGCGTAACCTCGTGAAAACTGTCCAATGTCGAAACTGCTACATAGCGCCCATCCTCTGAGACGGATACGCCCGTAACGTTTGGCGTATTTCCAAAGAGTCTGCCCAGATCGAAGTCGGGTCGCCCTTCAATATGGATGCGAACCTTGTAGTCGCCCCACGATACTGAGACGAATCCAACTACTCCGCCAATTGTTCGGAAGGGTGAATCAACTGCGGATTCACTCAGTTGAAATGAACGTCCACCTGATATTCCGCCTGGAATAGAAATCTTGTAGACGTCATTGACGCAAGTTGGTGTGCAGAAAAGGCCAGTGGTTGAAAAAAGACTGTCACCAGATCCATTGATCTTCAAACGTCCGGGATCTACTGATCTGGGAGGAGTTAAACCATTCTTTCCAACGCCCGAGTTGCTGAACGGAAGGTAGTCTACTATTGACTTGGAAACAAGGTCAATGACAGGTATTTGGGTCGCTCCGTTTGCCCCCAAGAACACTCTGCCGCCTGATGAGGGAACGCTAGTGACACCCACTGGCTCAGTACGTCCGAAATCAGAGGGAGTGGGTACAATATCTGCAGCAGCCTTCTGGAAGTTTGTTGAACTCCAAAACTCGACACGCCCTGTATCATTGACAGAATAGAAGTTTCCAGCGGGTGTAGTGCCAATCGCTCGAAATATTCTACCTGGCGTACCGTTGACCCGACCACGAAGAATCCAGTTCAAATTTTCGCCAGCGGTCTGACCGCACGGCTGCCCTTTCGGATCGGAATACTCTATTTTTGAAATCAGAGTTCTTGGATTCTTCATCCCAATATCTATTACACCGTCCCTCGTGGTCTGATACTTTGGGGCAACTGAAGGGTCTACTGCCGGCCCCTCTTGAACCTCAATGTGTGCATGAATCGGCCACATGGAGCGGCTATATCCGGCCTTGCTGCTCCCACCGCCTCCACTGAAGCCCACCAAGCAACCCTTCGTTACTTGACTCCCTACCGAAACACCGTCGGCTATGCGATCCAAGTGCAAATACCGCCAGACTCGCTGCGAATTCCTAGCGTCGCGAATCGCGACCAGTCCCAAAGGAGACGCACCTCCCCCAGGGAGATTGGTTGAAACCGCTTCGACCGTGCCGTCTACAACGGAGAACTGTGGAATGGAGCGCCGCTCAGCATCCGACCCTGCTGTTGTTTCACTGAGCCAAACTCGGTAGTCTACGCCGGTGTGCCAGCCGCCACCCTTTGGGTCCGTAACTTCGGTATTTAGTACTGCACCACAACTTCCCGCAAATAGCTGGTTGACCCCTTGCCCTTGTTCGTTCATGCCGGCCAGATAGCGGTCACCTAGAATCATTCTGCCGAGCTCAGGATAGCTGATCCCATCCTCAGTCTCAGGGCAATAGGGATCCGCAAGAGCGTTCCCTCTTTTCTTCCTCAAAATACTTCCTTGCTTCCTCATCAAGGCAATAGCGCCGGCATTTGCCGAAATACGAGTGGAAAGTTCGTCAGATCTTGGAATCAGCAAATTGGAATCAAGCCAGTCGATAGCATCGCCGATAGTAATGAATACTGGCGCACCCGCGAGTGCAGGCGCAACTGAGTTAAGTATATGGTCCGCGTTTACCTCATCCGCGCCTGCCCGGAAAGAAGCCGCGCTCCGGTATAGTAATCCTTCTTTTCTCTGTAGTTCTGAGAGTGCTCCAGCCAACGCATAGTGCAGCGATCTTTGACTTGAGTTCTTTGGTGCCGAGTATATTTGTTTCACGCTGTTCAGAGAGAGTGCTGAGCGTACCTGCTCTTCTGCTGCCGCAATATCCAATCCACGAGCTCGTGCAACGCCATCCACAATGGTAGAAATAGGCGTTACAGAACCCTTTTTGGCGCTAGGAGAGCTGAGGTAAACATTCCGAATCGCTCCTCCGCCTTTAATGTAGGATTGACCCTCGACGATATAGATCTGCATAGGGCCGCGATCTAATCCTTTAGCGACGTCGAAGGTATATGATCCGTCCGAATTTGTATTTGACATAGCCAATGGCTGCCTGTCTACTCCCCAAGTGAGGGCCCCTTTGAAGAGAGAGGCTTGAGAGTTCACTACAGGCCGACCGATGTATACTGTACCGGTCACAGTCAGGTTTGCGACTACTTCATTTCCATCAGGAATTTCTTGCGCAGCATGCGCACCAGCAGAAAAGCCCGCAGCACTCGCTACGGACAATTGGAGCAATTTGATAGCCCCCCATTTTGCTGGATGCATTTTATTTACCTTATTGAGGTTGTGATTGTTACATTTTTACTGTCGCACAAGTTTGACTATCTTCAACCCCTTGAAGTTAGGGGGGGTGGTTGTCTTGTGTGACGAATCGGACGCTGGAGGGAACTAGGCGTCTGCGCGGCAGACTTCTGCCCCGTGGATGATGCTGGGGAACTGGGGCGCAACGCGGAGGGGGGGGCGGGCTGCTGGCGCGCGCCGCTGCAATGCACCGGACCTGAGGAAGGTCTGCACAGCACACCGAGCGGCGTGCTGAGGCGCTGATCAGATCGGAGTGTGATGCTGCCGGCCCCCCATTTAGCCGCCCTTGCAGTTCACCAGCCCAGAATGTGTCACCGGCATGGCCGTTTTCGCGGGCTGCGGACCTACTCACGCGTTTGCTCCCAACAGTTGCGCCGCACCAACCACGGACTCGCCGCTGCAAACAGCGTATGCACTTGCGCGGTGCACTTGGCCAGTCCGCGGTATAGCACTTTGACGTGCTCGAACTGGCACTTGACCAGCCGACGCGGCCGCTAGCAGGATGTTGAAGAACTGATTCCGGGTAGCCCGAGCGATGCATTGGGGCTATCAAGCCTCGCCTTCGGCTCGTGCGATACCGGGGAAGCACCCTTCGCCAACTCCGCTCGCCTCAGGTCTTGATAGCCAAATTGCATCGTGCCGCACCAGTCAAAACGGTTCTTCAACAACCTGCTAGCGCAATGCCGCGAACCCGGGGCCGGTTCCGCTGCACAGTCGGATGTCGAACGGTCCCGAGGTGGCCAAATTCACCGCCGCACGGCCTCTTCATGATGAACGAAGTTGACTGTGCCTCAGCTGCAACACATAGCGCGCGGCGACGATCCGGTGCTGTTGCCTTTGGTGATGCAGCCGCCGTTCACTACGGCGCTGACGAGAACGTCCGGTCAGCACCTCGCTCAGCCACCCCATGCAGTTCAATACGGTGACTGGTATGGGGAGTTCCCGGGGACTGACCCCGCCAAAACAGACCAAACCAGCGCAAATTGGGGAATGAGTGGCTCAGAAAAGTTCAATGAAATCAACGGCTTAAGTTCGAAATCTCACCTACGAACCAAGGGGTCGTGGGTTCGAATCCTGCCAGCCGCGCCAGAATTTGCGTTCTAGATCAAGGGGTTACCGAAAGGTAGCCCCTTCGTCTTTCTGGGCCTGTGACGCATTTGTGCCGTGCCCGATGAGGGGCGCCAGCCGCTGCGCATAGGGCGCCAGGTGGTCCGCCGACAGGTGCGCGTACTTGCGAACCATCTCAGCAGACTCCCAACCGCCCAGCTCCTGCAACGCGAACAGAGGCGTTCCACCCTGCACGTGCCAACTCGCCCAGGTATGGCGCAGGTCGTGCCAGCGAAACGACTTGATGTCCGCGCGCTCGAGCGCGCTGTACCACGCCTTGGTGCTGACCTGCCGGATCGGCTTGCCGCGGAAGCTGAACACCAGCTCCCGATGCTTGCCGATCTGTCGCCTGACCACTGACATCGCGTCGTCGTTCAAGGGCACCGGTATGGCTCGCCGGGCCTTGGCTTGGTCCGGGTGAATCCACGCTCGGCACTGGGCCAGATCCACCTGGTCCCAGCGCAGGCCGGTCACGTTGGACCGCCGAAGACCGGTGGCCAGCGAGAAGGCGGCCATGTCCGCCAGGTGCCCAGGGAGTTCGGCCAACAGCCGGCCGGCCTCTTCGTGGCTGAGGTACCTGATCCGGCGCGTGGGCTCCTTGAGCATCCGCACCTTCGGGCACTTGTCCAGCCATTCCCACTCATCCACGCACCGTCGCAACACGGCACGCAGCACTTCCATCACGCGATTGACAGTGGCAGGTGCCACGCCTTCCGCCAGTTTGGCAGCGCCGATCCTGTCGATGCGATCACGCGTGATGGCTGTCAGCTCCAGACCCCTCAGGTGCCGGTCAAGCCAGCGCAGGTGGATCTTGTCAGCTTCGATCGAGGCCTTGTGGGCCTGCTCTGTCAGCCATCGAACGACCGCGTCGTTCCAGGTTCGCCGGGGGCGTTCCCCCAGCTTGTCGACTCGCCAGACTTCGGCTTTCAGCTTGTCGTGCAGTTCCTGCGCCTCGGCCTTGTTGCCGGTCTCAGCAGATCGTCGTACGCGCTCGCCTGTGGGCGAGGTGAAGTCGATCCACCAGACCGATCCTCGCTTGCGAAGTGACATAGGTGCTCCTTTCCAGAAGTCACTTGCAGCGCTTGCCGCTGCACAGGATACAGCGAGCGCACCCAGCCGAGCAGGTCCTCTTCGATGAAGACCCAGCGCCGGCCGGTCTTAGCACCGGGCACCCGCCCCAGCTTGGCGCGGGCACGCAGCTCCTCGGGGTGCATGTGCAGCAGTTCAGCTGCTTCGAGCAGCGTCAGCAGGCGCAGGCTGCGCGGTGCCGGCTCAGGGATTGGGGCGGCTGTCATGGCTCGATCTCCACAGTCCAGCCCAGCGCAGTGATTGCCTTGCGCAGCGCCACGGCCTCCAGTCGCTCAGGCACCTTGCGAGCCATCACCAGGGTGTGTACGGCTGTGCCTCGGCCGATGCAGGCGCAGTCGCGAGCGGCGTTGGCCAGGCGCACCAGGTCATCGTCGCTCAAGGCGTTCAGGAATGCCTGTATCGCCGCTCGCTTGCGTGCCTGTGCTGCCTGCTCGACCTCACGTGCCGGGTCTTGCCCCCGCTGAGCCGAGGCCCGCGCTCGCCGGGTTGCCAAGGCCTGTCCGACCCTGAGTCCACCGCTGGGCTGGAACTCGCCGGCCAGTGCTTTGCGCCGCAGCGCACCCAGCCAGGCCGCCACATCGCCGATCTGCGGCGCGCCGTGGTGCGCCACCCGGCTGGCTCGGTCCGATAGCTCGTCGGCGATCTGTTGCTGCAGTTGCTGGGGCAGTCCTTCGGCCGCCGTCACCATCGCCGGCCGGTAGACCTCAGCCTCCTTGCTCAGCACCACCCCCACCACGGGCGCCGCAGGCGCCGCATCCGCGTTGCGCGCGTCGTCAGGTGGGGTGTCTGTAGATGTCTTTGGAGAAGTCTCTGTCCAGTGATCGGTGGCATTGCCACCGATCGACGTGTGGTCCTTCGACTGAACAGGCGGTGGGTTTGCCACCGACCGATGAGTGGCTTTGCTACCGATCGGTCGATCGGCCAAGGCCTTCGCCACGTAGGCATCGAGTTCGTCGTAGTTGATCGCGTAATGGTTGGTGTGATTCCAGGCCTGCGCTCGGTGCTGTCTGACCTCCAACACGCCGATGGATTGCAGCATGGCGATGACTCGCTTGTGTGGGTCATTCGAGCGGCCGATCGGCACCCGTTGCAGCAATTCCTGCATCGACCAGTGAACCCAGAAGCGGCCGTCGATGAAGCTGTCGCGGTAGCGCTCCGGGTCCTGGCGCTTCAGGTGCAGGAAGTAGTGCAACTGCTGCAGAAAGATGGCGGCTCCGGGACCGAACACCCACAGAGCCTTGGGCGATACCCCGATGGGTGGCTCGTCAATCAACAACGCTTGACCAGGTCGACTCATGGCTTATCTCCCCAGGTAGATCGCCACGATCTGCTCGCGCGCATGGCCCAGCTCGAGCGAGATCTCCAGCCGCGCCCGCGCGTCGACCGATCGCTGCTCGCCACTGAGCTCGCGCCGTGTGGGCCCGCCAGCAGCCGGTGCCTTCCAGCCGGTCTTCGCCTCGTAGCGTTCCTGCGCGTACCGGTGCCGCAGCCCATGCACGCCGTTGATGCCGGCCCTTTGGCACTGCGCGCGGAAGCTGGCCAGGTGCTCGCGGTAGGTCAGGCCTTCAGGGATCAGACTGCCCTTTCCGGCCAGGTCCTTGGCCTGCTCCAGCACCTGCCGCTGCGCCTCGTTGACGATCGGCACCTCGCGTGGCCGACCGCCCTTGGTCCAGGAGCCCTGCAGCCTCAAGACGTTGCCGCCATCGGCCAGGTCCGGCCGGATCTTCAAGGACTCTTCACGCCGCAGCCCAAAGGCCGCCTGCAGCGCCAGCGACGCCAGCACATGGGCCGAGCTCACGCGCTCCAGCTGCGCCTCGGTCAGCGACTTGGCCTTGTCCTCGTTGGTCACATAACTGCGTCGCTCCACGCCCAGGGTGGCGTTGTCGCGTGCCACCACATTGGCCTTGCCGATCTTCTCCGCCCACCATCGCACCGCGGCCAGGCGGTTCTTGATGGTCGCGGCAGAGATGCCGGACTCGGTCCAATGGCTCACCAGCGCGGCCACATGCTTTTCGCGCAGGTTGTCGGCGTGCAGGTCGCGGTAGCCCAGCGCATCCAGTTGGTGGGCGATCAGGCTCAGCATGCGCTCGCGGTTCGCCTGCGTGGCATGGCTGCCATCGCGGTTGCGTGCCGACAGCTGGCGCAGCTGAAAGTTCAGGTTCTTCATCGCTTGCGTCCTCTCTGAACAGTCGAATTCCGGGGGGGCGGTGTGTCTGTTGGGGTCAGTGTTTCTGGTCGTCCTGGCAGGCGTGCCTGACCCGGACCTCTGCCGCAGCAGAGCAAGGACCTCCGGACACCACTCCGGTGGGGTACTGTTGAGACCTGGTGGTCGCCGCCGCAGTACGCACGGCATTGGCGGGCATGCGCCTTGGTGTGCAGCCCTGGTGGGGCCGACCCTTGAGACGCGCATGCCAACCCCTGGAACGCGGGGTCAGCGGCCGTGCGGGCGCACGGCAAGACAGGCCTTGCGCCTGTCAGTTCAGAGATCAGCGAGCGAGCAGCTCTTCGTGGTGGACCAGTCTGCGCGGCATTGCGCCACCGGTCCAACTTGTCACGCAGTGGCGTCACGCAGCAGCCCAGACTGCCGCAGGGCGCGGAGAGGTCCAGCTGGCGCGGGGGTGGCGGCGGCGTCACTGGCAACGCCTGTGACGCCCCGCGAGCTGCGGCAGCCACCCGCGGTGGGCGCTGCCGTGTTCAGGAGGCCGCTTGAATCAGCGGCGACTGCGCCAGTCTGACCAGACCACCCACAGGGGTCCGGCCATCAGCGCCAGGAATGAGACATAGGCTGCGGCAATCAACCGCCAGGTGCTGTCATCCATGCTGCAGCTCCTTGCGAAGTTGCGCAGCCACGTTGCTGGCCACCAGCCACAGCGGCAGGTACCAGATCATCAGCCAGCCGTCCTGGCGTTGCCAGGACAGGGCCACAAAGGCGAGCGCATACAACAGCGCGACGCGATGGACCACACCAGCGAGAAAGTCGCGCTGGCGCAGATTGAGATGGATTGACATCATCTGCTGATCTCCTTGGGAATGGAGGAGACGCAGCAGAGCCCGCAGAGCAGGGGATGCTGGCATCCCCTGGGGGTGTGGAAGAGAAGAAAACCCCAGAACCAACGCCCATCTCGGGCCGTCGGTCCCACCGCTCTTTCGGGGGCCTATCGGTGTTTCGCTGTTCGCCAGAGGCGAAGCAAATTGCGCATATGGATGATAGAAAACTCGACGCTCCAGCGCAAGCAGTCGGGCAGCGAAGTTCACCGCCGACATGCCGGATGTTGCCCACCGCGCCGGCCGGCCGGTACGTCGTAGGCGCCGACCGGCCGGCGCCGTGGACAACCGGGCTCTGCGGAGGGCTGGATCGGAGGCGGTGGCGCCAAGAAATCGGCTACAGATTTTGCGCGTTATCTGTAGTCTATATGGCCCAAGCAGCCCCTCGTTTGGCACAATCGTGGGTAGACTCGATTCGGCAGGATGATGGTCGCCGTCAAGCCGACGGCACTGCCAGCCTAATCTACAGCCGCCCGTCGAACGGCGACTAGTCGACGTCCTGAGAAGTGTTCTTATCAGGACGTCATTTGCTAGACAGAAATTCATCATGGCCGAGTTGGCGCTTAACACCAGCCAGCTCGGCCACTCATGAAGGCCGATGCGAACTCAGTGGCATGAGCCGCAACACGTGCGGGTGCTGCCGGCGCCTGCAGTCGCAGCAGCCGCCGACATGACCTGCTCCGGCGTGTACCCAGCGCCGGCAATCGCATCGCGAATGTGCTGGGCATCGACTGCGGTCGCTTTGACCGTCACCAGGTGCCGAGTGAGGTCGATCGTCACCTCGGCGGCGTGGTCGACACTCTTCACCGCCTTGGTGATGGCGCCGGCGCAGTGGCCGCAGGTCATGTCGTTGACTTGGAAGGCAAGCATGGGGCGTTCCTTGGAACTGGTTGAGGGATGATCTGCACTCTCAAGCCTCCCACCGTTGGAAGGTCAAGCGGAAACCGCGTGCCCACGCGAGCGCGGCCGGAATCCTAAGGATGTGCTTGACCTTCCAACCATAGGAAGGATCAGAATGCCTGATCCGCGCAATGACAGGAGTCCGGCCATGAACATCGGTGAAGCCGCCGGCGCCTCGGGCGTCTCGGCGAAGATGATCCGGCACTACGAAAGCGTCGACCTGTTGCCGCCTGCCGCACGCACCGACGCAGGCTACCGGCAGTACACCGAGAAGGACGTGCACACGCTGCAGTTCATCCGGCGGTCCAGGGACCTCGGATTCTCGATCGACGAGATCCGCGGCCTGCTGAGCCTCTGGCAGGACCGTCGCCGGCCCAGCCGGCAAGTCAAGGCCATGGCACAGGCGCACATTGCCGAACTGGAGCAGAAAGCCCAGGAGATCCTGGCCATGAAGTCGACGCTCGAACACCTGGTGCACTGCTGCAGGGGCGACGACCGGCCTGACTGTCCGATCCTGGAGAACCTGGCAGACCACAGCCATGCCAGCGTGCAGGCCGTGGGCAGACCCCGGGCCAGGCACGCCTTCGCGCAGCGATGAGGGCGGGGGCGCTTGTGCGCGCGACGATGCCTTTCGGCTGTTTCGGCTAGAGTGCGTGCTATGCAGGTCTGGCTCCGGCTCCTGATCGTCTGGTTCATCGCCATCGCGCTTCCCGTTCAGGGGATGGCGGGCCTGACCATGGCGCACTGCGCACCGAGTCACGAGCGCATGGGGGCCGCTGCGCAGGTGATCGCGCACCAGCATGCGGACCAGGATGCCGGTGTCGCCCATCATCACAACGGCGATGCGGCGGATGACGCCGAGGCTGCCCAGGACCCGGTGAAGTCGGACAAGATGTCTAATCTGGCCCAGTACAAGTGCAGTTCGTGCGCTTCATGCTGCGCTGGCTCGGCACTGCCCAGTGCGATGCCCCGCATCCCGCAAGTCGCAGCGGTGCCGACCGTCTTCGCCGAGGCCATGATCAGCGTCGACGCCTTCGCGTCCGACGGACCCGACCGGCCACCCCGCAACCACCTCGTGTAGCCGGTCCCCGATCGGCGTGCCTGGCACGCCATCGGCCACCGGACCCGGTCACTCCTCGTCGTACCGACGGGGAGATGCTGACTCCGACACGAGGACATCATGGTCGCTTCCCTCCCGCGCTGGCTGATGCCAGCCGCCCTCTGCGTCGTGGCAGGGTTTGCCGCTGCGCAGACCTCAACATCCGCCGCACGAAAACCCGACCCGCTCGATCCCGGCGCAAGTGTGCCCACTGTGGCGTACGAGTCGGCGTTCAGCCGCTACCGACGTACCGCGGACGACAAGGTCATCCCCTGGCGCGAGGCCAACGACACCGCCGCGCGCATCGGTGGCTGGCGCGCCTACGCCCGCGATGCGCAGCAGCCCGACCCCGCCGCGTCGGCGCCCGCCGCAACGCCCGCCCAACCTGCCACCAAGGCCATGCCCATGCCGCAAGGGCATGGCGGCCACAAGATGCCATGAAGACGATCGTGCTCACACCATCGAACTGGGGCCCACCGGTGGTCAGGCCACGCCTGCAGCTCGTGCTCCTGCTCGCTGCGGCTGCGACGCTCGCCGGCTGTGCCTCCTTCAGCCCGGACGGCGGCTTCTCCACGGTCGAGCAAGCCGCCAGGGAGCGGCTCGGCAAGGAGGTCCGCTGGGCCCGCACACCTGGCGACCAGGACGGCATCGACCAGCGTGTCGCAGAACTGCTGGCCAAGCCGCTGTCCGCGGACGATGCGGTCCAGATCGCGCTGCTGAACAACCGTGGGCTGCAGGCCAGCTTCCAGGAACTGGGCATCACGGAAGCTGAAGTGGTTCAGGCTGGCCGCGTCCCGAACCCCGGCTTCAGCTTCAGCCGTCTGCGGCGCGGCGACGAGATCGAGCTGGAGCGCGGGATCCACTTCAGCCTCGCGCGGCTGATCGCCATGCCGATGATCAGTGCCATGGAGGCGCGGCGCTTCGAGGCCACCAAGGGCATGGTCACGATGACCATGCTGTCGGTGGCGGCAGACACACGCAAGGCCTGGGTCACAGCGCTGGCCGCGGAAGAGACAGTGCGCTACATGCGTCAGGTGAAGCAGGCCGCGGAGGCGAGCGCCGAACTTGCGCGTCGCATGGAGCAGGTCGGCAACTTCAACAAGCTGCAGCGAGCCCGCGAACAGAGCTTCTACGCCGACGCCGCCTTGAACCTCGCTCGCGCCGAGCAGGCCCAGCGGGCCACTCGCGAACGTCTGACGCGGCTGCTTGGCCTCTGGGGCGCGCAGACCCAGTTCAATCTCCCGGATCGACTCCCGGACCTGCCGCAGGATCTGGTCGACCGCCCGGACATCGAGCGCGTCGCGCTGGCGCAGCGGCTGGATGTGCAGGGCGCCAAGCTCGCCGCCGAGCAGACCGCGCGCAACCTCGGCCTGACGAAGACCACACGCTTCATCAACGTGCTCGAACTCGGCGCGGTGCGCAACAGCTCCAACGAGGCTCCCACACAGCGCGGCTGGGAGATCGGCGTCGAACTGCCGTTGTTCGACTGGGGTGGGGCCCGCGTGGCCCGTGCGGAAGGGGTCTACATGCAGGCCGTGCACCGCGCAGCGGAGACAGCCATCAACGCGCGCTCCGAGGTGCGCGAAGCCTACGGTGCCTGGCGCTCCGCCTACGACATCGCGCGCCACCACCAGGACGAGATCGTGCCGCTGCGCAAGCAGATCGCCGAGGAGAACGTGCTTCGCTACAACGGCATGCTGATCGGGGTGTTCGAGCTGCTGGCCGACGCGCGTGCGCAGATCGGGAGCGTCAACGCCGCCATCGAGGCCAAGCGCGACTTCTGGATTGCGCAGGCCGATCTCGACATGGCCTTGATTGGCAAACCCAGCCTGGCGGCGGCTGCCGGCCCTGCCGGCGCGACAACGGCGGCTGAAGCCCAAGGCCACTGAACATGAAGGAACTCCACATGCTTTCCCGACGCAAGATGCTGGGCGGCGCCGGCGCCTTCACAGCTGCCGCCGCTGCAGCCTCCGTCAGCAAGGTGGCCATGGCCGCCCTGCCGGAGCCGGTCATCCAGACCAAGCCCGACACCATGCCACCGCTGGTGCCCAACACGGGGCGGCCCTACAACCCGGTGGTCACGCTCAACGGCTGGACCTTGCCCTGGCGCATGAACAACGGCGTCAAGGAGTTCCACCTGGTGGCCGAGCCGGTGGTGCGCGAGATGACCCCCGGCTTCAAGGCGCACCTGTGGGGCTACAACGGCCAGAGTCCGGGCCCAACCATCGAGGTCGTCGAAGGCGACCGCGTGCGCCTGTTCGTCACCAACAAGTTGGGCGAACTCACCAGCATCCACTGGCACGGCCAACGTCTGCCCAACGGCATGGACGGCGTGACTGGGCTGAACCAGCCCGGCATTCCGCCAGGCAAGACGTACGTCTACGAATTCGTGGCACGGCGCCCCGGCACCTTCATGTACCACCCGCATGCCGACGAGATGGTGCAGATGGCGATGGGGATGATGGGATTCTGGATCACCCACCCCAAGGCCAAGCATCCGCTGATCGACGAGGTGGACCGTGACTTCGTCTTCCTGCTCAACGCCTACGACATCGATCCTGGGGCCTACACGCCCAAGATCATGACCATGCTCGACTTCAACCTGTGGAGCTGGAACAGCCGCATCTTCCCGGGCATCGATCCACTCGTGGTGCGCAAGAACGACAAGGTCCGCATCCGCATCGGCAACCTGACGATGACGAACCACCCGATCCACCTGCACGGGCACGAGTTCCTCATCACCGGGACCGACGGCGGCCCGACGCCCAAGAGCACCCGGATGTACGAGGTGACGACGGACGTGGCGGTCGGCCAGATGCGGCAGATCGACTTCCTCGCCGACGAAGAGGGCGACTGGGCCTTCCACTGCCACAAGAGCCACCACACGATGAATGCGATGGGGCACAACGTGCCGACCATGATCGGCGTGGATCACCGCGGCGTGGCCAAGCAGATCACCAGCTTGATTCCGGACTACATGGTGATGGGCGAGCGTGGCATGAAGGACATGACCGAGATGGAGATGCCGCTGCCCGACAACACCGCCGCAATGATGACCGGCACAGGGCCCTTTGGGGCGGTGGGCATGGGCGGCATGTTCAGCGTGCTGAAGGTGCGTGCGGATCAGAAGCCCGGCGACTACAGCGATCCGGGTTGGTACAAGCACCCTCCCGGGACCGTGGCCTACGAGTTCACCGGCAGTCTGCCCGATCCGGCCCGCTTCAAGGCTGACGCCAGCCCGGGGCCAGGCGCCATGCCGCCGATGGCCAAGCCTTCGAAGGAAATCGAGGTGCGGGTGCGCAAGCCCGCGAGCGGGCACAGCGGCCATTGACCTCAGCGTTCCGTCCAAACACTTTCCTGCCTCAAGAGGACATCCCCATGCATATCAGCAAGCGTCAATTGCTCGTCGCCATTCCTGCCACCCTTCTCGGCGCGCCGGGGCTGGTCCTGGCCCACGGTGACGAAAGCCACCCCAAGAAGGCCGGACCGGTCAAGAAGGAACAGAAAGACTGGGGCATCGCCGGCGATGCCAAGGCTGCCAAGCGCAGCATCGAGGTCGGCATGGCCGACAACATGCGGTTCACGCCCGATCTCATCGAGGTTCGGCTGGGCGAGACGGTGAGATTCGTTGCCCGAAACGCCGGCAAGGTGATGCACGAGTTTGTCATCGGCACCAAGGCCGAAAACGGCAAGCACGCCGAGTTGATGGTCAAGTTCCCGGGCATGGAACACGACGAGCCCTACATGGCGCACGTGCCACCCGGCAAAACCGGCCAGATCGTCTGGACCTTCAACCGGCCGGGCGACTTCGAGTTTGCCTGCCTGATCGCGGGCCACTACCAGGCCGGCATGGTCGGCAAGATCACCGTGTCTGCCAAGTGATCGACAACCACCCCAGCATCGTCGAATCCGGATTCAACCAACCCCTCCAAAGGAATCTCATCATGAAAATCATCGCCATGGCCGCCCTTCTCGTTGTCCTGTCGGCTCCCGCACTGGCGCAGCAGAAGGCCGAGGACCACTCGGCCCACCATCCCGCGGCCGCCGCGTCAGCCGCCGACATGACCGAGGGCGAGATCCGCAAGGTCGACAAGGACGCGAAGAAGCTCACTATCAAGCACGGCGAGATCAAGAACCTCGACATGCCCCCAATGACCATGGTCTTCCAGGTGAAGGATGCCGGCGTGCTCGACAAGGTCAAGGTCGGCGACAAGGTCCGCTTCGTCGTCCAGAAATCCGACACGGGCTTCGTGGTCACCGACATCCAGGCGGCGAAGTGATCCAAGCCGCAGGGACGGGAGTGCTTGGGCACCGAGCAGCAGCCGGCGTTCTGGCCGGCGTCTCGCTCTTGATGGGCGCCGCTGCGGCCCGGGCAGAAGTCATCGAGCTGCAATGGCAGGACGCTGGTCGCTTCGAGCGCAGCCTGACGATCGCGCCTGGCAAGTTCGCCGAGATCTGCGGTCCGTTGGAGGCGGGACAGGCCGTGCAGTGGTCCTTCGACGCCGACCGCGCCCTCAACTTCAACGTCCACTACCACGTGGACAAGGACGTTCGGTACCCGGCCAAGAAGGAGAACGTCAAACGTCTGCAGGGGGATCTGTCGGTCGACGCTAGGCAGGACTACTGCTGGATGTGGACCAACAAGACCACGGCGGCGACGAAGCTATCCGTCACGCTGAGGCGGAAGTAGAGTCACGCAGGCGGTCGATCGCGCGGATTGATGTCGCGCAAGAGCGCCACCGAACGGAGTCGTAGGCTGGAGGAGTTCCCAATCCTTCGATGTCCACCTTTCACTTCACCCATCGACGACTGCGCCGCACGGCTGGTGTGACGCTGGTGGTCTGGCTGTTGGCCCTCGCGGCCGGCGTCGTGAATGCGTGCGCACTGGGGCCGGCGGGACCGGAACGCGTGGGACTGCACGCCGAGGTCCCATCGCATGAACAGCACCGCGACGACGGCGAACGGCCGGGACACCACCACGGGTCGGACTCCGGTCAGAAGAGTTGCCTGAAGTTCTGCGATGACGAGTCCTCGGCCGTCGTCAAGGTCAAGCTGCCTGCCGTCGATGGCAGCGCGGTCTTCGCGGTGCTCGCACAGCCCTGGCAGCCGATCGCTGCCACGGGCAGCACGGGCTGGGGGCTGTCGTCACAGCGACCCGGCTCCCAGGGGCCGCCCCTGGTCATCCGCTTCCTGCGCCTGACCCTATAGATCTCCATGCCTGGCCGCCGGCGGGACGTGCTCCCGGACCGGCGGCCTGCGCACGTCCGGTCATTGGCGACTCCGCCGAGTTCGACCGTCCTTCCTTCCGTGGCGAACAACCGCCTGCCTCTCTCGATCAGGAGATCCACATGTCTGCCTTCACGACCCTCACCGCTGCTGCGGCTCTCGTGCTTCTCACGGCCTGCGCCAGCCCTGGCGGCACCGCAGGCGCTCCGGCCGCGAAGGCCGACGAGCACGCCGGCCACCACCCGGAAGCATCCGCGGCGGCACCCGCGGCCCCGATGCCCGCCATGCAGGAGCGCATGAAGGCCATGCGCGAGATGCACGACAAGATGATGAACGCCAAGACACCCGCCGAGCGCCAGGCCTTGATGGCCGACCACATGAAGGCCATGCAGGACGGCATGGACATGATGAAGGGCATGGGCGGCATGGGGGGCATGGGCGCCATGGGCGCAGGCATGGGCGATGGCAAGGGCATGCCTGCCGAGATGGCCAAGCGCCACCAGATGATGGAAGGGCGCATGGAGATGATGCAGATGATGATGGAAATGATGATGCAGCGGCTGCCGAACTCACCGTCGGCCCGGTGACGGCCGACGACACCGGAGATCCTCATGGACACCCTGCACACCCACGGCCAGTCGACCCCGTCGTTCTGGCGTTCGCGCTACGGCATCGGCTGGCTGGTTCTGGCCGGCATCGCAGCCTGGTTCCTCTGGACCGAGCACCGCGCCCACCTGTTCGGCGCCTTGCCCTGGCTCGTGCTGCTGGCTTGCCCGCTGATGCACGTCTTCATGCATCGCGGTCACCACGGCCATCACGGTCGCGGCGGCACGCCCACACCCGCTGAGCGGCCTGCGGCCACGCCGGGCCCTGGCGACAACACGGGAGCTGCGCCATGAACAACGGCACACCCGCCTATGGCCTGTGGAGCCTCGTGCTCCTGAACTCGGCCATCTTCATCATGTTCGCGTTCAGCTTCTTCAAGCCGCAGACGGCCCGCGACTGGCGCACCTTCGGGGCGTTCGCCGCCTTCATCGTCGCGCTCTTCGTCGAGATGTACGGCTTCCCGCTGACGATTTACCTGCTGTCGGGCTGGCTGCAGACCAGCTATCCCGGACTGGACATCCTGTCGCACGACGCCGGCCACCTCTGGGCGACGCTGCTGGGCGACAAGGGCTTCGGCGGCGATCCGCACTCCGGCGTGCTGCACCTGCTGAGCTATGCCTTCCTGGGCGGAGGCTTCTGGCTGCTCTCCAGCGCGTGGAACGTGCTGTACCACGCGCAGCGTCGCCAGACGCTGGCCGTGAGCGGTCCGTACGAACGCATCCGACACCCGCAGTACGTCGCCTTCGTGCTCATCCTGTTCGGGTTCCTGCTGCAATGGCCGACCGTGCTGACGCTGCTGATGTTCCCGGTGCTGCTGGTGATGTACGGCAGGCTCGCCGTGACGGAGGAGTCGGAGATGCGGGCCCGATTCGGCGCCGAGTTCGAGCGCTATGCAGCGCGGACACCGCGCTTCATCCCGCACGTCGGCCGCCCACAAGAAACCGCTTGACCTTCACATCATGGGAAGGTCTAACTTTGGTGGCATGAACCCGGTGCCTCTGCAAGGTTGAACCACCCGGTCCCCACAAGGAGCCCACCATGTCGACCGACCATGTTCACACCTCGACCACCTCCCCTGTGCCGGCCCGCCCGGCGCGGGCCCTCTGGGTTGCTGCGGCAATGACGGCGCTGATCGCCGCCTTCTTCCTGCTGCGCGAGCACTGGGGGCACGTTGCCGGCTACTGGCCTTACCTCCTGCTGCTGGCCTGCCCGGTGATGCATCTGTTCCACGGACACGGGGGCCACGGTCACCATGGCCATTACGACGCGGGTACGGACCGCTCGACGAACCGGGACGCCTGAGAGCATGGACATGAAGTCGCACAACGGCCACGACGGGCACGTCCATGGCACCACCCCGGGCGCAGACGACCACGCGCATCATCACGTAGGCCACGAAGGACATGCGCACGGGGCGGGGCACGAACCCCACCACGCGCACCACGACGCCGCCGCACCGTCGGTGACCCAACCGCTGAAGGACCCGGTCTGTGGCATGACCGTCACCGCGCAGTCCGAGCACCGGACTGAGCATGAAGGCCGCCCGTACTATTTCTGCAGCGCGAAGTGCCTGGGCAAGTTCACCGCCGACCCCGCGCGCTATGTGCAGCCGGCGGCGCCTGCTGCGCCCGCACCCGCGCCTGCCGAGGCTGCGCCTGGCGCGGTCTACACCTGCCCGATGCACCCCGAGATCCGGCAGGACCACCCCGGCAACTGCCCGAAATGCGGCATGACGCTTGAGCCGGTGCTGCCGGAACTCGACGAGGCCGAGAACCCGGAGCTGGTCGACTTCAAGCGCCGCTTCTGGTGGACGCTGCCCCTGACCGTCGTGGTCACGGTCATGGCGATGTTCGGCCACCGCCTCGGCTGGTTCGACATGGCGCGGCAGAGCTGGATCGAACTGGTGCTCACCCTGCCGATCGTGCTGTGGGCCGGCGCGCCGTTCTTCGTGCGCGGCGCGCAGTCGATCGCCAACCGCAGCCCCAACATGTGGACGCTGATCGGCCTGGGTACCGGCGCGGCCTTCGCCTACAGCGTTGTCGCTACCGTGGCGCCGCAGGTGTTCCCGGCCTCGTTCGTGTCGATGGGCCGCGTCGCGGTGTACTTCGAGGCGGCGGCGGTGATCATCTCGCTGACACTGCTCGGCCAGATCCTGGAGCTGAAGGCGCGTTCGCAGACCTCCGCGGCCATCAAGTCGCTGCTGGGTCTCGCGCCGAAGACGGCACGCCGCATCGCGGCCGACGGCAGCGAGTCGGACGTGCCGCTCACGCATGTCCACGTGGGTGACCTGCTGCGCGTGCGCCCGGGCGAGAAGGTGCCGGTCGACGGTGTCGTGGTGGAGGGCAGCAGCGCGCTGGACGAGTCGATGCTGACCGGCGAGCCGCTGCCGGTGACCAAGCGGGTCGGCGACAAGCTGATCGGCGCGACGATGAACACCAGCGGCGCGCTGGTGATGCGCTCCGAGCACGTCGGCTCGGCGACGGTGCTCGCGCAGATCGTTCAGATGGTGGCGATGGCGCAGCGCTCGCGGGCGCCGATGCAGCGCATGGCCGACCAGGTGGCGGGCTACTTCGTCGTCGGTGTGGTCGGGATCGCGCTGCTGACCTTCTTCGCCTGGGGCTTCTTCGGACCGGAGCCGAGCTGGGTCTACGGTCTGATCAACGCGGTGGCCGTGCTGATCATCGCGTGTCCCTGTGCGCTGGGCCTGGCCACGCCGATGTCGATCATGGTCGCGACCGGCCGCGGGGCGACGAGCGGGGTGCTGTTCCGGGACGCCGCGGCGATCGAGAACCTGCGCAAGATCGACACGCTCATCGTCGACAAGACCGGCACGCTGACCGAAGGACGGCCGAGCTTCGAGCGCGCGGTGGCCGCGCCCGGAAACAGCGAGGACGAGGTGCTGCGCCTGGCGGCTAGCCTGGACCAGGGCAGCGAACATCCGCTGGCAGCCGCCATCGTGTCCGCAGCGCGGCAGCGGGGCCTGTCGCTGGAGAAGCCCGAGCAGTTCGATTCCGAGTCGGGCATCGGCGTGCGCGGCACGGTCGGCGGTCGATCCCTCGCGCTCGGCAACACCGCGCTGATGGCGCAGTTGGGGGTCGATGTGGTACCGCTCGCGTCGCAGGCGGAAGCGCTACGGGCGCAGGGGGCGAGCGTGATGCACCTGGCCGTCGATGCGCGGCTGGCCGGGCTGCTGGCCGTGTCGGACCCGGTCAAGGCGACGACGCCCAATGCGCTCAAGTCGCTGCGCGCAGCGGGCCTGCGGGTTGTGATGGCCACGGGCGATGGCCTGACGACCGCACGCGCGGTCGGCCAGCGGCTGGGCATCGACGAGGTCCACGGCGAGGTCAAGCCGGCTGACAAGCTGGAACTCGTCGCCAGGATGCAGGCCGAGGGCAAACGGGTGGCCATGGCCGGTGACGGCATCAACGATGCGCCGGCGCTGGCACGCGCCGATGTGGGCATCGCGATGGGCACGGGGACAGACGTGGCGATGAACAGCGCCCAGCTGACTCTTGTGAAGGGCGACCTGCGCGGCATCGCGACCGCCCGGGCGCTGTCGGTGGCCACGGTCGCCAACATGAAGCAGAACCTGGCCTTCGCCTTCGTCTACAACGCGTTGGGCGTGCCGCTGGCGGCCGGGGTGCTGTTTCCGTTCACCGGCTGGCTGCTGTCGCCGATGATCGCGGCGCTCGCGATGAGCCTGAGCTCGGCGTCGGTGATCACCAACGCGCTGCGACTGCGCAAGGCTACGCTGCTGCAGGACTGAGTACCGGGCCTACCGTGGACATCATCGCGCACACGCTCTGGGCCGCGGTCGGTGCAGCGGTGGTGCACCGCCGCAGGCGGCTATCGCAAACGACGGTGGTCGCCACGCTGATCCTGGCGGCACTGCCCGACGTGTTGCATCTGCTGCCCATCGCGGGGTGGTGGCTGTTCAGCGATGGCTCCTTCGCCGCCTTGCGCGGCTATGCGGTGGCGATCCCGGGCCAGGAGCCGGGCCTGCCGCAGCTGGTCCAGCTGTGGTCGCACCACCTGCACTGCGTGATGCACAGCGCACCGATCGCCGCGCTGGCAACCCTGTTGGTCTGGGGCTTGCGGCGGTCGCTCTGGTTTCCGCTTCTCGGCTGGTGGTCGCACATCGTGATCGACGTGTTCACCCATTCGGCCGACTACTACGCCGTGCCGGTGCTCTATCCGTTCACCGAGCGCGGCTTCGACGGCATCGCGTGGACTACGCCCTGGTTCATGGTGGCCAACTACCTGGCGCTCGCGGCGGTCGGCATTTGGTTGCTGGCAAGCAGGAGGTCTTTGCATGGATGCAATGGTCCGTAGAGGGGCCAGCCTGGGCTTCGACCCTGCGTTCTCGCCCTCGCCAAGTTCGCCGAGAACATCCTCGGGTGCCCGTTCATCACGGTCGGCTTGCGGCCTGGCTCGTTGAAAGGCGTCGGGTGCAAAGCTCGAATCCGAGCAGCGCGAATATGTCGCATGTGAGCCAGTAGCAAGCCTGACATTCGCCCCAATTCATTCACCCCAATACAGATGGTTGCCCCTACACTAACAGGTGCTGGGTGACCTCCAGCGTTCACTGCCCAATCAGTTTTGGCCCTCATGATCGCCTCTCCAACCCGCAACCCGTGCTGCGCATTCAATGCGCTGCCATTGGCGTTTCGGGGTTCGCAACCATGACGCGCTCTTTCCTGAAGGCGGTGGCCCGTGGCCTCGTCGGCGTCGTGCTGGCAACGCAGATGCTCATTGCCGCCTATGCCTGCCCCTCCCTGGCGCTGCCCGCGGCAACTGCCATGCAGATGCCCGATGCGAGCATCTCGGCAGTTGAACAGAGCAGTGCAAACGCCGACATGTCGGCCGCACAGGCCGGCAACTGCGACGACATGGCTGGCGCCCTGGATCCCGCAGCGCCCAATCTCTGCGCCGAGCACTGCAAATATGGTCAGCAGAGCGATCACGCGCCGACCTTGAATGCGCCGGCGGTCGTGCTGGCCGCTTTGTATTCCCTGCCGCTGGTGCCCGTGACGGCACCACCGCCGCGTCCTGCGGCGGCCACGCTGAGTGCACTGGTTGCGGCGTCTCCACCGCACGCCATCCTGCACTGCGTGCACCGAATCTGATCCTCCAGACGACGCGGCGCTGAGGGCCCTTCGGGTCGCTCGGCGCGTCGGTCGTGCCCGGCCGCGTCTTGCGAGTTCCTGCTCGCCGACGTGAATCGGGCCCGACACGAAGCCCCCGGTTCGTTGTCTGGAGTTTTCATGTTCACAGTTCCGTTTCAACGCGAGCGGCGTGCGCGCTGTTCGCTGCGATGCTGGGCCGCTGCATTGGCCATGGGCGCGCAGCTTGTCGGCCTGGATGCGTACGCGCAGCAATCCCTGAGCCTCGAGCAGGCGCTGCGCCTGGCCCAGGAGCGTTCACGCCTGCTGGTTGCCCAGGACGCCGGCGCCGCCGCGGCACGCCAGATGGCGTTTATCGCAGGGCAGTTGCCCGATCCGGTGCTCAAGACCGGGCTGAGCAGCCTGCCGATCAGCGGGCCGGACCGGTTCAGCTTCACTCGTGATTCCTCCACGATGGCCACGGTGGGCGTGATGCAGGAGTTCACGCGCGCCGACAAGCGCACAGCCCGCGCAGGGCGGTTCGAGCGCGAGGCTGAGGTGGCCGAAGCTGGGCGTGCCGTGGCGCTGGCCGACCTGCGGCGCGACACCGCGATGGCCTGGCTGGATCGCCTGTACCAGGAGCGCATGCGCGAGTTGTTGCAGACGCAGCGTGCCGAAGCCGCCCTGCAGATCGAGGCTGCAGAGGCGGCGTACCGGGGCGGACGCGGCATGCAGACAGATGTGTTTGCGGCGCGGTCGGCCGTTGCCCAGATCGAAGACCGTATCCGGCAGTCCGATCGGCAGATTGCCACGGCCAAGACGCGGCTCGCGCGCTGGGTGGGCGAGGGCGCGAACCAGGCGCTCGGCGTGCCACCCGACCTGGGCATGATCCGCCTGGACGCCGAGCGCCTGGAAGCCGAACTGACCCATCACCCGCAGATCGCGCTGATGGTCCGCCAGGAAGCCCTGGCCCGGGCCGAGGCGGACGTCGCGCGCGCCAGCAAGCGCGCGGACTGGAGCGTCGAGCTGACCTACAGCCAGCGCAGTTCGGCCTACTCGAACATGGTCTCCGTCAATCTCTCGATCCCCTGGCAGTGGGACCCGAAGAACCGGCAGGACCGCGAGGTGTCGGCCAAGCTCGCACTGGCCGAGCAGGTGACAGCCCAGCGCGAAGAGGCCACGCGCGAGCATGTGGCGCAGACCCGCGCATGGCTGCAGGAGTGGCAAGGCAATCGGGATCGCCTGACGCACTACGACCATGACCTGATCCCGCTGGCCAGCGAGCGCACCCGTGCCGCGATCGCTGCCTACCGCGGAGGCGGGGGCACGCTGAGCGCCGTGCTGGAAGCGCGGCGCATGGAGATCGACACCCGCATGGACCGGCTGCGCCTCGACATGGAGACGGCGGGCCTGTGGGCCCAGATCGAGTACCTGATACCGGCCGAGCACCCTGCAGGCGCCGTCACGGAGAAATGAACATGACGAAACTCAAACCCCTCTTGATCGGCCTGATCGCGGTGGGCGTGCTCGGTGCTGCCGGCTATGGCCTCTACGCCATCGGCATGAACCGCGGCATGGGCATGGCTCCCGCAGCCGGTAGCGACGCAACGGCGGGAGGAGCGGCTTCGACGGCCGCGCCCGTCGGGACCCCGTCCAATGAATCAGGCGAGGACGCCACGCGCCGACACATCAAGGCGGGCATCAAGGCCGGCGACGTCGATCCGACGACTGGCAGGAAGGTCTTGTACTACCACGACCCCATGGTGCCGGGGAACAAGTTCGACAAACCGGCCAAGTCGCCGTTCATGGACATGATGATGTCGCCGGTCTATGCCGACGGCGACAGCGACGGCAGCAAGGTCACGGTCAGTCCGCGTATCCAGCAGAACCTGGGCGTGCGCACCGCCGCCGTCACGCAGGGCACGCTGTCGCCGCAGGTGTCTGCGGTGGGCAGCATTGCGTTCAACGAGCGTGACCAGGTCATCGTGCAGGCGCGTTCCACCGGCTATGTCGAGCGCCTGCATGTGCGTGCCACGCTGGACCGCGTGGCCAAGGGGCAAGCGCTGGCCGAGTTGTACGTGCCCGACTGGATCGCCGCCCAGGAGGAATTCCTTTCGGTGCGCCGAATGGAGGGCACCGACCTCGCACCGCTCGTCGATGGCGCCCGACAGCGCATGCGCCAGGTCGGCATGAGCGAGGCGCAGATCGCGCTGGTTGACAGCAGCGGGCGCACGCAGCCGCGCATCACGCTCATCGCACCGATCGGCGGCGTCGTCACCGAGCTGATGGCGCGCGAAGGCATGACGGTGATGTCCGGCGCCACGCTGTTCCGCATCAACGGTCTGGGCACGGTGTGGGCCAACGCCGAGGTGCCGGAGAGCCAGTCGGCGCTGCTGCGCCCAGGTGCGAAGGTTCAAGCCGTCAGCCCGGCCGTGCCTGGCACGAAGTTCGACGGCAAGGTGCAGGCTATCCTGCCCGAGGTCAACGCCACCACCCGTACGCTGAAGGCCCGCCTTGAGCTGGCCAACCCCGGCGGCGCGCTGGTGCCCGGCATGTTTGTGCAGATGCAGTTCACGGACATGCGCGAGCAGAAGGCGCTGCTGGTGCCCACCGAAGCCATCATCCAGACCGGCCGGCGCACCGTGGTGATGCTGGCTGAACAGGATGAGAAGGGAGGCCGCTTCCGTCCCGTAGATGTCGAGATCGGCATCGAGAGCGGCGGCCAGACCGAGGTCAAGCGCGGCCTGCAGGCCGGCCAGCGGGTCGTGGTGTCCTCGCAGTTCCTGATCGATTCCGAAGCCAGCCTGAAGGGCGTCGAGGCGCGACTGAATGTCGAGCCCCAACCCACCGCCGCCAATAACGCGCCGCGCCACCAGGGCGAGGCCAAGGTCGAAAAGATCGACCGCGACGCCGTCACGCTCTCGCACGGCCCCATCGCCTCGCTGAAATGGGGCGCCATGACGATGGACTTCAAGCCATCCCAGCGCGGGCTGCCGCGAGGGCTGGCCGTTGGCGACAAGGTCGGCTTCGAGTTCTACATGGATGCGGAGAACCTGCCGCAACTGAGCGCCGTCACCGTGTTGGCGCCCGAGCCCAACCCGGCTGCCGCCGCCGGGAGCAAGCCATGATTGCCAAGCTGATCCGCTGGTCGATCGCGAACCGCTTCCTGGTGCTGCTGACCACCGTGATGCTCAGCGCGTGGGGCGTCCATTCGGTGCTGCGCACGCCGCTGGACGCGCTGCCTGACCTGTCCGACGTGCAGGTGATCATCCGCACGACCTATCCCGGCCAGGCGCCGCGCATCGTCGAGAACCAGATCACCTACCCGCTGACGACAACGATGCTGTCGGTGCCGGGGGCGAAGACGGTGCGCGGTTACTCGTTCTTTGGCGACAGCTTCGTCTATGTGCTGTTCGAGGACGGCACCGACCTGTACTGGGCTCGCTCGCGGGTGCTGGAGTACCTGAACCAGGTGCAGGCGAGGCTGCCGCCTGGCGCCACGGCTTCGCTGGGCCCCGACGCCACCGGTGTCGGCTGGATCTACCAATATGCGCTGATCGACCGCAGCGGCCAGATGGACGCCGGCCAGTTGCGAGCGCTGCAGGACTGGTTCCTCAAGTACGAGCTGAAGACGGTGGCCAATGTCGCCGAAGTGGCGACCGTGGGTGGCATGGTGCGCCAGTACCAGATCGTGCTCGACCCGAACAAGCTGGCGGCCTACGCCTTGCCGCATACCAAGGTCGTCGAGGCGATCCGCAAGTCCAACCAGGAGAGTGGCGGCTCGGTTCTCGAACTTGGCGAGGCCGAGTACATGGTGCGCGCATCGGGCTACCTGCAGTCGCTCGATGACTTCCGCAAGATCCCGCTGCTGAGCACAGATGCCGGCGTGTCCGTGCGCCTGGGCGATGTGGCGCGCATCCAGGTCGGCCCCGAGATGCGGCGTGGCATCGGTGAGCTCGACGGCGAGGGCGAGGCCACCGGCGGCGTGATCGTGATGCGCTCGGGCAAGAACGCGCTGGAGACGATTGCCGCCGTGAAGGCCAAGCTGCAGCAGCTGCAGGGCAGCCTGCCCAAGGGCGTCGAGATCGTCCCAACCTACGACCGTTCCAGCCTGATCGAGCGTGCGGTGCAGAACCTCGGCTTCAAGCTGCTCGAGGAGTTCATCGTCGTTGCGGTGGTGTGCTTCATCTTCCTGTTCCACCTGCGCTCGGCCTTCGTCGCCATCGTCTCGTTGCCGCTGGGCATCCTCGCCGCCTTCATCGTGATGCGCTACCAGGGCGTCAACGCCAACATCATGTCGCTCGGTGGCATTGCCATCGCCATCGGCGCGATGGTCGATGCGGCGGTGGTGATGATCGAGAACGCGCACAAGCACCTCGAACACTGGAGCCATGCGCATCCGGACCAGAAGCTTGAAGGTGAGGAGCGCTGGCGGGTGATCGGCGACTCGGCCGCCGAGGTCGGGCCGGCGCTGTTCTTCTCGCTGCTGATCATCACGCTGTCGTTCATCCCGGTGTTCACGCTGGAGGCGCAGGAGGGGCGGCTGTTCTCGCCGCTGGCCTTCACCAAGACCTACGCCATGGCGGCTGCGGCCGGGCTGTCGGCCACGCTGATCCCCGTGCTGATGGGCTACCTGATCCGTGGACGCATCCCGGATGAGAAGACCAACCCGCTCAACCGCTTCCTGATCGCGGTCTACCGGCCGCTGTTGAACGCCGTGCTGCGGGCCCCCAAGCTCACGCTGGCCGCGGCCGCGCTCGTGCTGGTGGCAAGCCTCTGGCCGCTGCAGCACATCGGCGGCGAGTTCATGCCGCGCCTGGACGAGGGCGACCTGCTCTACATGCCGTCGGCGTTGCCGGGCCTGAGTGCGGGCAAGGCGGCCGAACTGCTGCAGCAGACCGACCGCCTGATCAAGACCGTGCCCGAGGTGGTCAGCGTCTACGGCAAGGCCGGCCGCGCCGAGACCGCCACCGACCCGGCGCCGCTGGAGATGTTCGAGACCACGATCCAGTTCAAGCCGAAGAGCCAGTGGCGAGCGGGCATGACGCAGGACAAGCTGGTTGACGAACTGGATCGCATCGTCAAGGTGCCGGGCCTGGCCAACATTTGGGTGCCGCCGATCCGCAACCGCATCGACATGCTGGCCACCGGCATCAAGAGCCCGGTGGGCGTCAAGGTCGCGGGCACCGATCTGGCAACCATCGACCGCGTGGCCGGCGAGATCGAGAAGGCCCTGAAGGACGTACCTGGTGTCAGCAGCGCGCTGGCCGAACGGCTGACCGGCGGGCGCTACGTGGACGTGACGATCAACCGCGACGCGGCGGCGCGCTTCGGCATGAACATCGCCGACGTGCAGTCGGTCATCACCTCGGCAGTGGGGGGAGACAACGTTGGCGAGACGGTCGAAGGCTTGCAGCGCTTCCCGATCAACCTGCGCTACCCGCGTGAGACGCGCGATTCACTGGAGAAGCTGCGCGCGCTGCCGATCGTCAGCGAACGCGGTGCGCGCCTAGTGCTGTCCGACGTGGCCGACGTCCGCATCACCGACGGGCCGCCGATGCTGCGCAGCGAGAACGCACGCCTGTCGGGCTGGGTGTACGTGGACATCCGAGGCCGTGACCTGAGGTCGGCGGTGCAGGACATGCAGCGTGTCGTTGGCGAGAAGGTCCAGTTGCCACCAGGCTACTCGGTCTCGTGGTCGGGGCAGTTCGAGTTCCTGGAGCGCGCGACCGCCAAGCTGAAGGTGGTGGTGCCGTTCACGCTGCTGATCATCTTCGTGCTGCTGTACCTGACCTTCAAGCGCTTCGACGACGCGCTGCTGATCATGGCGACGCTGCCCTTCGCGCTGGTCGGCGGCATCTGGCTGCTGTACCTGCTGAACTACAACCTCTCGGTGGCGGGGGCCGTCGGCTTCATCGCGCTGGCCGGTGTCTCCGCCGAGTTCGGCGTGATCATGCTGCTGTATCTGAAGCAGGCCTGGGATGCCCGCGTTGCCCAGGGCAGGACTGGCACCGACGACCTGCTCGACGCGATCCGCGAAGGCGCGGTGCTGCGTGTGCGCCCGAAGGCGATGACGGTGGCGGTGATCCTGGCCGGCCTGTTCCCGATCATGTGGGGCACCGGTACTGGCTCGGAAGTGATGCAGCGCATCGCCGCGCCGATGGTCGGCGGAATGATCACTGCGCCGCTGCTGTCGATGTTCGTGATCCCGGCGGCCTACCTGCTGATGCGGCGCAAGCCTGAGCCTTCGGCTTGGCGTCTGGCGTTCTGGCGGAGGCAGCGTGCTGCTGCCTGATCGCCTTCCTGCACTGGCGCCTCAACCCGGTGCCGCGCAACTCGCGTTGCGCGACAGCAGCGCCAGTGCTTATCCGTCCTACCGCCAGAGCTCCGTTTGCGCTCATCTCAACCCTCCTCAAAGGAAATCGACATGAAGAAAGCTGCACTCCCTTCGCTGGTCCTCGCCCTGCTCGCGCCCGCCATGGCGGCCATGGCACAGCCGAAGATGGACGACATGAAAAGCATGGACATGACCAAGAAGCCGGCCGCGACGGCGTCGGTGGTCCACAAGGCCATGGGGACCGTCAAGAAGGTGGATGCCAAGGGCGGCGTCGTGACGCTGGCGCACGAGCCGATCAAGTCGCTCAACTGGCCGGCCATGACGATGGGCTTCAAGGTCAAGGACAAGATGCTGATGGACAAGCTCACCGATGGCAAGAAGGTGGAGTTCGAGTTCACGCAGGACGACAAGGACTACGTTGTCACCGGCGTGAAGTGACCCGGTTGCGCCAGACGGGCGCAACCGTCCGTCAGGCGCACCGACCTGCTGACCGTCGCAGGCGCGAGTTGCTGCGGTCGATCTGCGGTTCCGGGTGTTCGGGCCCGGCCGTGAAGGGGAGCCAAGATGCGATCGAATCGGATTACGTGTACGTCCGCTGCATCGGCCGAGCCTGAGTTGGCGTTGGCTGATCGACTGGGCTGGCGTCGCCGGTCGCTGCTGCTGGCGGGCGTGCGTGCTGCGACTGCGGCACCGCTGCTCGGCGGCTGTGCCGCGTGGCAGCCTGGTCAGTCGGCCGAGCCCGTGGATGCGACCGAGGCTCCTGGATTTCTCCCGCCGCCCGACGGCGTGCGGCGGCCTGTCGCGCTGGTGTTGTCGGGGGGCGCCGCCCGCGGGTTTGCGCACTTGGGTGCTTTGCGGGTGCTCGAGCGCGAGGGCCTGCGGCCCGACCTGGTGGTGGGCACCAGCGCCGGCGCGATGGTCGGCGCGATGTGGGCGTCGGGCATGCCCGTCAGCGAGATCGAGCGCGCCGCGGAGCAACTCGACTGGACCGTGTTCTTCGACTTCGACCCCGTGCGCACCGTGTTGGGCGGCCTGGGGCTCGGCCTGGTGCCCGGGGCTCGGCTGGAGCAATTCCTGCGGCAGCACCTGCGTGGGCCGATCGAGCGCTTTCCTTTGCCGTTTGCTGCGGTCGCCGCCGACATGGAAAGCGGCGAGGTCGTGCCGCTGAACCACGGCGACGCAGCGAAAGCGGTGCGCGCGTCCTGTGCCGTTCCCGGCGTCTATGCGCCTGTGCGTGCCCGCGGCCGATTGTTGGCCGACGGGCAGATTGTCAGCCCGCTGCCGGTGATGACAGCTCGGCGGTTGGGTGCCATGCGGGTGCTGGCCCTCGATGTCGTGTACCCGCCGAACCACTCGGAGATGTCGAGCCCGGTGTCGATGCTGTTCCAGTCGCTGATCGTCTCGGGCTGGCGTCAGGTGCTGGCTGAGCGTGCGCTGGCCGATCTGGTGATCACGCCGGAGATTCGAACTTCGTCGCAGCTGGGCCTGGGGAGTCGGGGCTGGGTGACCGCTGCCGGGGAGACAACGGCCTTGTCTCGCATCGGGGAGATTCGCCGGCTCTTTGCTCCCTCACCTTGAGCAGCCTCCGAAGAATGGTAGGCGCACAACCGGCGCATTGACTCTGTGCACGCCGTGAGCCCGCAATGTCAGCGGCTGCGGGTGAGTACGTTGTGGTTGTCCCGGGTAGCGGTGTGACACAGTGGCTTTGCGGCAACCTCAAGTTCTTCCCACACCAGCCGAAAAGCCTCAAAGCGCTGCGCATAGTTGGGCCGTTGACCCTACCCAGCCAGCGCCAAGCCCTGTAGCTGCTACACTTTTGCCATGCGTCGCTGGTTCGCCATGCTCATGTTGGTCTTGCTGCCGTTCCAGTTCACCTGGGCGGCGGTGGCCAGCTATTGCGGACACGAACGTGGCGCGGCTGCCCAACACTTTGGCCACCACGAACACCAGCACCATGCCGACTCGGGTGCCGCGCAGGCCGATGGTGATGGTTCTGGCAAGACGCTGGGCGGCAACGATTTCGACTGTGCCAACTGCCATGGCAGTTGTTCCGGGATCGTGTCGCCATTGACGGGTTTGATGTCGCTTGACATCGCGACGCAGCCGGCCATGTTGGCTGCAGGGCTTGTACGCACCCTGGTGCACAGTCCGCCCGAACGCCCTCAGTGGGCACCCCTCGCCTGATCGGCGAGGCGGCTACTTCTCCCTCCTGAAGCCCGTCCGCGCCTGAGCGCGGGCCGTCATCGACGGCCGCTCAGCTGCGACGCGACCCGTCTGGGTTGCTCCCTCGTCGATCTCCCGTGAGTTGTTTTCAACACTGGAGCATCGGATGCACCGAGGAAATTTCATTGCGAACGCACGCTGGCGAAACACGGCCGGCGCGATCTTGACGTTGGCGCTCAGCGCCGTCTCCGCAGGGGCATTGGCGCAGACCCCTGCGAAGCCTGAACGCCTGACCTTGAGCCAGGCCTTTGAGGCCGCCTGGGCCAGGCAACCTGAAGTGGCTGCGCTGACGGCACGCCGCGAAGCGACCCGCGCGCAGCAGCAGGCTGCAGCGTCCTGGACCCCAGAACCTGTGGCAGTGGAACTGACCGGCAAGACCGACCGCCTGAACCGCAATCTGGGCACCCGCGAGTACGAGGCAGCCCTGGCCATTCCGCTGTGGTTGCCGGGTGAGCGGGGGCGCAGCCAGGCCCTGGCCCAGGCCGAAGGCCGTGCCGTCGAAAGCCGGTCCTTGGCAGCCCAATTGCGCGTGGCCGCCAGCGTGCGGGATGCCTGGTGGAACTGGCAACGCGCTCGCGCCGAGGCTGCCACTGCGCAAGGCCAGCTCGACAGCGCGCAGCGGATTGCGGCCGATGTGGGCAAGCGCCTCAAGGCCGGCGATCTGGCCCAGGCCGACCAGCACCAGGCTGACGGCGCGGTTGCCGCCGCACAGGCGGCGGTGGCGCAAGCGGACGCTGCCGTGATCGTGGCCGAGCAGTCGCTGCGCACCTTGGTGGCGTCGCCCGCCGTGGACTTCAAGGCCAGCCCGGCCGATCCGGGTGCCGAGCCAGTGCCCGATGCGGCAGTGAATGATCTGGACGCACACGGTGAACTCTTGGCATTGAAGGACCGCGCTGCCGTGGCCGAAGGCACTGCCGCCTTGGCTGCCACGCAGTCACGCGCCAACCCCGAGCTGACGGTCGCTACCACGCGCGACCGTGGCGCCTCAGGCGAGGCTTGGCAACAGACCTTCACCGTGGGTGTGCGCATCCCCTTCGGGGCGGGCCCGCGCCACGACGCTCGCACCGCCGCGGCCAGGGCCGAGACGCTGGAACTGCAGGCGCAGCTGAACCTGGAACGGGCCCGCCTGGCCGGCGAGCGTGACGCGGCCAAGGCCCGCGCCGACGGGGCGAGGCTGCAATTGGCCGCTGCCGACCGCCGGGCGCAACTGGCTCGTGAGTCCCGCGGCTTCTTCGACAAGTCCTTCCGCATGGGCGAGACCGACTTACCCACGCGGCTGCGCATCGAGGCTGAGGCCGCCGAGGCCGACCGCCAAGCCGCACGCGCACGGATCGAATTGGCCGCCTCCATCTCCGCCTGGCGCCAGGCGCTCGGGCTGCTGCCGCAATGAGGGCCGTCGCGGCACCGGTACTGCCGAGCGAGCCATCGAACAACGACTTTGGAAATTCCGCCATGAAACACTCCTCCACATTGGCTGCGATCCCGCTCGCAGCCCTTCTCTTCTTGACGACGCCAGGGGCCATGGCCGGTGACGGCCACGACCATGGTGCCGCTGCACCTGCGGCCACTGGGCCAGCCTTGCCCAGGTTCGCCGCGGTCTCGGACGTGTTCGAGCTGGTGGGCGTGCTCAACGGCAAGCAAATCACGCTTTACCTCGACCGCACCGCCGACAACAGCCCGGTCACCGAAGCCCAGATCGAACTCGAGGTCGCTGGCAAGAAGTTCAAGGCCGCCAAGCAAGGCAGCGACGAGTTCGAAGTCGTGTTGCCTGAAGCCCCTAAGCCCGGTGCGCTGCCGATCACGGCCACGGTGACGGCCGGGGCCGACAGCGACCTGCTGGCCGGCGAGCTCGACATCCATGAAGCGGCGCATGCCGACGAGGCTGAGCACAGCCATTCGTGGAAGGAGTACGCCGGTTGGGCGTTGGGGGGCATTGCCGCGCTGGCGGTGTTGTTGACGGTGGGCCGGCGCGTGATGCGCTCGCGCCAAGTTCGCATGGGGGGTGCAGCATGAAGCGCGCTTTGAATCTGAAGCAGCTGCGGCTGGGCGTCCTGGCCAGCGTTGTGATGGTGCTGTGCGCCACGCCGTTGGCCCAGGCTGGCGAAGGCCATGACCATGGTGGCGGTGGCGCCGCGCCCAGTGCCAACGGGCCGCAACGCCTGCCTGACGGCAGTGTGTTCCTGCCCAAGCCCGCGCAGCGCCAGCTGGGCGTGCGCACGCTGACCACGGCCGAAGCTGAGTTGCCACGCTCGGTGGAACTCGCCGGCAAGGTGCTGATGGACCCGAACGCCGGTGGCAAGGTGCAGCCGTTGAACGCAGGCCGCATCGAGCCCGGCCCGCGCGGCCTGCCCAATCCGGGCCAGGCGGTGCGCAAGGGCGAGGTGCTCGCGTACGTCGTGCCTTCGACGGCACCCATCGAGCGCTCCAACCAGTCGTCGCAATTGGCCGAACTGCGGGCCGCCAAGTCGCTGGCCGACAAGCGCGTGGCGCGCCTGAAGGAACTGGCGGACACGGTGCCGCGCAAGGACATCGAGGCCGCCGAGAGTGAATCCGCCAGCCTGACCGAGCGCATCGCCGCCATCGGTGGCGGCCTGGCCACCCGTGAAGCCCTGGTGGCGCCTGTGTCGGGCGTCATCGCCTCTGCGCATGCGGTGGCGGGCCAGGTGGTCGATGCGCGAGAGCTGGTCTTCGAGATCGTCGACCCGAGTCGCTTGCGCATCGAGGCCCTGGCCTTTGATCCGGCGCTGGCGGCCAACGTCGGCAGCGCCACATTGGCCATTGGCGACAAGCGCGTGCCGCTGGACTTCACGGGCGCAGCGCGCAGCCTTCGCGAGCAAGCACTTCCGTTGGGTTTCCGCGCCCAAGGTGCAGCCCTCGACAGCCTGGCCGTGGGCCAGCCGGTGCGCGTGTTCGTGCAGACCAAGGACAAGGTCAAGGGCCTGGCCGTCCCGGTTGCCTCGTTGATGAAGAACCCGGCGAACCAGACCATCGTCTGGGTCAAGTCAGGGCCTGAACGCTTCGAGCCCCGCACCGTGACGACGGAGTCTTTGGACGGCGTCAGCGTGTCAGTGACCGCCGGCCTGAAGGCCGGTGACCGCGTGGCCACGCAAGGCGCCACCTTGATCAACCAGGTGCGCTGACATGTTCAAGTGGCTACTCGACAACAGCCTCGGCAACCGGCTGCTGGTGATCATCGCCAGCGTGGTGCTGATGGGCTATGGCGCGTTCACGCTGTCCCGCACGCCAGTGGACGTGTTCCCCGACCTCAACAAGCCGACCGTGACCATCGTCACCGAGGCGGGCGGCATGGCCGCCGAAGAGGTGGAGCAGCTCATCACGTTCCCACTGGAAACCACGATGAACGGCCTGCCCGGCGTGGAGACGATCCGCTCGGTCTCCTCGGCGGGCCTGTCTTTCATCTACGTCACCTTCAACTGGAGCACCGACATCTTCCGCGCCCGCCAGCTCGTCAGCGAGCGCTTGGCGTCGATGGAAGAAGGCCTCGCTGAAGGCGTGCTGCCGCGCATGGGCCCGATCAGCTCGATCATGGGCGAGATCATGCAGATTGCAATTCCGGTGGACACCAGCAAGATCTCGGCGATGGCCGTGCGTGAATACGCCGACTGGGTGCTGCGGCCGCGCCTGCTGTCGGTGCAGGGGGTGGCGCAGGTCATTCCCATCGGTGGCGAGGTACGGCAATTCCAGGTGCAGCCCAACACGGTGCGTATGGCCGAGCTGGGCATCAGCCACGAGCAGATGGAGGCTGCGCTCAAGGGCTATTCCAGCAACACCTCTGGCGGCTTCCTGGAGCTGAACGGGCGTGAGTACCTGATCCGCAACCTGGGCCGCACCTCCAGGCTGGATGACCTGAAGAACCTGGCGCTCACGGCCAAGAACGGGCAGCCCATCCTGATGCGCCAGGTTGCCGAGGTGACCTTTGCGGCAGCCACCAAGCGGGGTGACGCGGGCTTCGAGGGCAAACCGGCTGTGATCCTGGGCATACAGAAGCAACCCTCGGCCGACACGATTGCGCTGACCCGCAACATCGAAGAAGCGCTGGCTGGGTTGAAGACCTCGCTGCCGGCCGGCATGGAGGCACCCAAGGTCACCTTCCGGCAGGCCAGCTTCATCGAGGCCTCGATCACCACGCTGCAAGGCAAGTTGATCGGCGCGTCGGTGTTCGTGGCCGTGATCCTGTTCTTCTTCCTCGGCACGCTGCGGCCCACCATCATTGCGCTGACCGCGATCCCGGTGTCGATCTTCATCACGGCCCTGGTCTTCCGCTACTTCGGCTTGTCGATCAACACCATGACGCTGGGCGGCCTGGCCATCGCCATCGGCGGCCTGGTCGACGACGCGGTGGTCGGTGTCGAGAACGTGTTGCGGCGCTTGAAGGAAGACCGCGCCAAGCATCCCACCTCGCGCCTGCACCCGCTGGAGGTGGTGGCCCACGCCACGATGGAGGTGCGGTCGGCGATCCTGTACGCCACGGTGATCATCGTGCTGGTCTTCATCCCGCTGTTCGCGCTGCCGGGGCTGGAAGGCAAGCTCTTCGTGCCGCAGGGCATCGCGTTCATCGTGTCGACGCTGGCCTCGCTGATCGTCTCGGTGACGGTGACCCCGGTGCTCAGCTTCTACCTGCTGCCACGCATGAAGAATCTGGACCACGGCGATACCAAGGTGCTGCGCTGGCTGAAATCCAGCTACCAGTCGTCGTTGCAGTCGGTCTTGAATGCGCCGAAGGCTGCCTTGACTGCGGCGGGTGCGGCGGTGGTGGTGGCGATGGCGGCGGTGCCGTTTTTCCCCACCACCTTCCTGCCGCCCTTCAACGAAGGCACGCTGCTGATCGGCCTGCGCCTGAACCCCGGCGTCACCCTCGCCGAAACCTCGGCCCTGGCTCGCCAGGCCGAAGTGCTGGTGCGCCAGGTGCCCGAGGTCACGCACGTCGGTCGGCGCAGCGGCCGCGCCGAGCTGGACGAGCATGCCGAAGGGGTGCACGTCAGCGAGCTGGACGTGGGCCTCAAACCCACGGCCGAGCTCACGCGGACCATGGACGAGATCAAGGCCGACATTCGCGCCCGCCTGGTCAACATGCCGGCTGCGCTGGAGATCGGCCAGCCCATCTCGCACCGCATCGACCACATGCTCTCGGGTGTGCGCTCGCAAATTGCGATCAAGATCTTCGGCGAGGATCTGGACGCCTTGCGTGGCCAGGCTGACGTGTTGCGCGCCAAGTTGGCTGCCATCCCGGGCGTCGCCGACCTGCAGATTGAGAAGCAGGTGCTGGCGCCGCAGATCAAGGTGCGGGTGGACTATGCCGCTGCTGCCCAGTACGGCGTGCCCGCGCCCCAGGTGCTGGCCACGCTGCAGAACCTGGTCGAAGGTGAGAAGGTCACGCAGATCGTCGAGGGCAGCCGGCGGTTTGCGCTGGTGGTGCGTGTGCCGGAATCGGCGCGCTCGGTGGAAGGCCTGGGCAAGATCCTGATCGAGACGCCGAGCGGCCGCATCCCGCTGTCGAAGATCGCCACCATCGAAGACGGTGACGGCCCCAACCAGATCAGCCGTGACGATGGCAAGCGGCGCATCGTGCTGTCGGCCAATGCCTCGGGCCGGGCCCTGTCAGAGATCGTGGCCGACATCCGCGCCGTGGTGGCCGACACCAAGCTGCCCGAGGGTTACTTCATCACCCTGGGCGGCCAGTTCCAGGCGCAGGAGGAAGCCTCGCGCCTGGTCGGCCTGCTGAGCATCGTGTCGCTGACGCTGATGTTCGTGGTGCTGTTCAGCAGGTACAAGTCGGGCGTGCTGGCCGCGCTGATCATGGTGAACATCCCGCTGGCGCTGGTGGGCGCGGTCATCGGCCTGTGGCTGTCGGGCCAGCCGCTGAGCGTGGCCGCGCTGGTGGGCTTCATCACCCTGGCCGGCATCTCGGTGCGCAACGGCATCCTGAAGGTCAGCCACTACATCAACCTGATGCGATTCGAGGGTGAGAACTTCGACCACAAGATGATCATGCGCGGCTCGCTGGAACGGCTGAGCCCGGTGTTGATGACGGCGCTGGTGACGGCCTTTGCGCTGGCGCCGCTGCTGTTCGAAGCCGAGCAGCCGGGCACCGAGGTGCTGCATCCGGTGGCCGTGGTGATCTTCTCCGGCCTGATCAGCTCCACCCTGCTCGACACCTTCCTGACGCCCGCGATGTTCTGGCTCTTTGGCCGCAAACCGGCCGCAGCGCTGATGGACAGCAAGGACGCCGAGGCCCTTTGATCCCTCTGGTGGCGAGTTCGCCCGCCACCCCGTTTCTCCCCAACGTACTCTCTCGAAAGGACTCCCATGAACAAGCAAGCCCTCCTCGCCGCCCTGGCACTGAGCCTGGCCGGCTCAGCATTTGCCGCTGGTGACCACAGCCACGAACACAAGCCCATGCACGGCGGCGTGGTCGTCGAGGTCAAGGACATGGACTATGAGCTGGTGGCCAAGCCCGCCGCCATCCAGCTGCACCTGCGCGACCACGGCAAGCCTGCCGATGTGGCCAAGGCCAGCGCCAAGCTGACCTTGCTGAACGGCACCGAGAAGCAAGAGGTCGAGCTGAAGCCGGCGGGTGACAAGCTGGAAGCCACCGGCAGCTTCAAGGTCGGGCCCGGAACCAAGGCCGTCGCCGTCGTCACCATCGGCGGCAAGCCCGCCGGCACGGTGCGCTTCGCGCTGAAGTAACGGGAGATGCCATGAACCAACCCCGTCTTGTCCATCGCAGAAGCTTGCTCACCGGCCTGTTGGCAGTCGGGTTGGTTCCTTTGGCAGGCTGCATGAGCAAGCCCGTGCGCCCCGCAAACGCAGATGGCACCTACTGCTATGCCGTCGGCAGGTCGCTCAGCCGCAAGCTCACCTGCACGACCGCGCCGATCCCGTCGCAGCAGGTCGAGGCAGAGGCCAAGCGGTTTGAAGCCACACCGGGCTTGCTCACCGTCTACGTCGTGCGCAAGCGCTGGGGGGATGCCAGGAATGTGGTGCGGCTGACAGTGGACCGTGACCCGGCCGTCGCCACGGTGCCCGAGTCGTTCGTGCGGCTGCGCCTCAAGCCCGGCGCACACCAGATGGTGGCGGAGTGGGACGAAGGTCGCGCGGCCCTGGACATCACCGGCAAGGCAGGCGAGGTGGTGTTCGTTGAACTGATCGGCTCGGTCTGGTCGTGGGGTAGCAGCTACCGGCTGGAGAGCGGCAACCCCGCGGAATCGCGTGCGCGCGCTTTGGGGTTGCGGCTGGTGGCCGATATCGGCTGATTTGACAATCTGCCTGCGATGCGAAAGCAGATTCCGGATGCGGACATCGCGCAGCTCATGCTGTGGATCTGGATTGTCGTCGTGCTCGTGGCCATTGCGCTCTTCGCGCTGTGGCGGCGATGGCGGAAGGCGCATCCTCCACCCACGATCCCGCCCAAGCTTGCCTACAGTCAAACGCTGGGCAAGCGATTGGCCACCGGCCGTCGAGGCGTCGGCAAAACCAAAAGCAAACGCGGGCCACCAGTGTCTGGTGGCCCGCGCGGCGGGTGAAGACAGACGGTGTATCAGCCGCCGGTCTGAAGCGCCAGGCGAGCACGGCGCTCTTCGGCGGGCTCATTGAGCATCTCGTCGATCACCTGCTGGCGGGTCTTCGCGGGGCCGATGGCCTTTTGCGGCAGCGGTGCGTTGCGCTGAATCAGCGCCAGGGTGCCGTCCTTGCGCGCAGCCTCGATCTCGGCCAGCACCTCAGCGCGCGTTTTCGTGCTCTTCCAGTGGTCGGGATGCTCGGTGTAGCCCCTCTCATTCGAGGCTGGGTGGTACAGCGAATTGGCCTGCGCAACCATGGGCAGACCCATGGCCAGAGCAACAACGGAGAGAGCGGCGTGTTTGCGGATGTTCATGGTCCTGATTCCTTTGTGAAGTGGCCGTCGACCTTGTGTCGCGGCATGCCTGAGGGCATGGACATGACTGTAGAAATTCGCCCCCAACAGAGATGGGACCAACACATGACAGAACGGCCATGTTCAGGCCGCTCCAGTTGAAGGCGTGAGGAACATGAAACTCCTGGTGGTCGAAGACGAGATCAAGCTGGCCGAGTACCTGCGCAAGGGGCTGGGCGAAGAGGGCTATGTCGTGGAGCTGGCGCACAACGGCGTCGATGGCCTGCATCTGGCGATGCAAGGCAGCCACGACCTGATCGTGCTGGACAGCATGCTGCCCGGCATCGACGGTCTGGGCGTGCTGGCGGCCTTGCGGCAGAGCAAGCAGACCCCCGTGCTGATGCTCACCGCTCGCCAGCGTGTGGAAGACCGCGTCAAGGGCTTGCAAGCCGGGGCCGACGACTACCTGCTCAAGCCGTTTGCGTTCTCCGAACTCGTGGCGCGGATACAGGTGCTGCTGCGCCGAGCGCGCCCAACGCGCGAACCTGAGGGGGCAACAGTCCTTGGCCTGGCCGACCTGGAGCTGGACCTTGTTCGGCGCAAGGCCACCCGGGCTGGCAGAAGGCTCGATCTCACGGCCAAGGAGTTCGTGCTGTTGACGCTGCTGCTGCGCCGCCAGGGGGAGGTGCTGTCCCGCACCGAGATTGCCGAGCAGGTGTGGGACATCAATTTCGACAGCGCCACCAACGTCATCGACGTGGCGGTGCGCAGATTGCGCGGCAAGCTCGATGCGCCCTTCGAGCGCCCCTTGCTGCACACGGCGCGTGGCATGGGCTACGTTCTGGAGGCGCGCGACGAATGAGCAGAAGCCGTGTCGGCTCGCTAGGTCGACGGTTGTCGATCTGGCTGGCACTGCAGAGCTTGACGGGCCTCTCAGTGGTTTGCGTGGCGGTCTACGCTGTCACGCACATGAACTTCGAGGCCAGGCAATCTGAGTCTCTCGCGCAGAAACAGGCTCAGGTGCGGCACCTGCTGACCGAGCCAGCTTCGCGTGATGACCCGGCCGTGTTGACCCACAAGCTGGATGATTTTTTCATCGGTCACCAGGAACTGAGCCTTTTGCTGCAGAGGCCGGATGGCAGCGTTTACTACCAGCGCACCGGCGGGGTCGCATCGAGCAATTTGCGCCAAGCCCATTTTGAAGTGGCTGCGCTGGCCACCGCGCCGCTGCCACTGACTGCCATCCTGACGCTGGACACCGACGAAGACCATCAATTGCTGCGCCGGTTGGCATTCACGTTGTTGGCGGCCGCGCTGGCCGGGGCCGCCTTGGGTTCGGCCGGTGGCTTTGTTTTGGTACGCCTGGGCTTGCGCCCGGTGCGTGAGCTGGTGGAGCAGACACGCAGGCTGGCGGCCGACACCTTGCATCGGCGCCTGGATGGTTCCGGCCAGGCCGAGGAGCTCGAACCGCTGATTGCGCAGTTCAACGACCTGCTGGGTCGGCTGTCGCTGGCCTATGAGCAGCTGGAGGGCTTCAATGCCGATGTCGCCCATGAACTGTGCACCCCGCTCGCCACCTTGATCGGCAGCACGGAGCTGGCCTTGCGCAAGGCCCGTGGTGCCGATGAGCTGCGTGAGGTGCTCGGCTCGAACCTGGAGGAATTGCAGCGCCTCGCGGGCATCGTGCAGGACATGCTGTTCTTGTCCCAGTCTGATCGGGGCAGCTCGGCCCGCCGTGTGGCCACGGCCAGCCTGGCTGCGTTGGCGCAGCGGGTGGCGGAATACCACGATGCCGCGTTGGACGAGGCCGGTCTCCAGGTCGAGGTGGTCGGTGACGCCGCCGGAGAGTTCGACCTGCCGCTGCTGCAACGCGCCCTGTCCAACCTGGTGGCCAATGCCACGCGCTACGCCGACCGTGGGACGAGCATCCGCATCGACATTTCCGAGGCAGCCCCTGGGGCGCTGCGGGTGGTGGTGGTCAACCAAGGTACCACCATCGAACCCGGGCACCTGCCGCGGCTCTTCGACCGCTTCTTCCGTGGTGACCGGGCCCGCAGCGGCGCCCATCAGAACCATGGGCTGGGCCTGGCCATCGTCGCCGCGATCGCACGCATGCACGGCGGGCAGCCGTTTGCGAGGTCAGCAGATGGCGTCACATCGATCGGCTTGACCTTGCTGCGCGCGCCAGGCGCGGGCAGTCCGTCACCGAATTCGGGGGCCTGACTGTCCTGAGGTGCCGGCCGCAGGGCCAGCCAAGCCCTTGTCAGGGCTTGTCGTCGTGCAGCAGATGCGCCATGTCAGGCGGCAAGGCCATCGGTTCGAACGGGCTGACGTCGGATGTGCCGATGTTGCCCAACGGCAGGCGGCCGCTCAGGTGCCCGATGGGTGTGAGCACCAGGCGCAGAAGTTGCCCACGGAGTTCGCGGCCGTCACGCAGTGCCCAGGCGGCACGCAGCATCAGCAGGTGCACGCGCAGGTGGAGGCCGATGTCCCGCTGACCGAGCACATGGGCGCGCTGCAGCAAAGGCATCGCGGCCATCGGCTGCGCTGCAGCGAGGTGATGCCTGGCTTCGGCCATGGCGGCAGCGAAGGCCATTGCGCGTTGAGAGCCGGGCGTCATCGGCCTTGCACCCTGGCTTGCAGCAAACGCAGCCCGTTGACCACCACCAGCAGGCTGGCGCCCATGTCGGCGAACACGGCCATCCACATCGAGGCATTGCCGAACACCGCCAGCACCAGGAACACCGCCTTGATGCCCAGTGCCAGCGCGATGTTCTGCCACAGGATGGCGTGTGTGGCCTTCGACAGGCGCACCGTCTCGGCAATGCGCCGCAGGTCGTCGTTCATCACCACCACGTCGGCGGCTTCCATCGCGGTGTCGGTGCCGGCCGCACCCATGGCCACGCCGATGTCCGACTGGGCCAGCGCAGGCGCGTCGTTGATGCCGTCGCCGGTCATGGCCGTCATGCCGTGCTGCGCCTGCAGGGTCTTGATGGCGTCCAACTTGTCCTGCGGCAGCAGGTTGCCCCGGACTTCGGTGATGCCAGCCTCCTGGGCAATGGCCGTGGCCGTGGCCTGGTTGTCGCCGGTCAGCATCACCGGTGTGATGCCCAATGCCTTCAACTCGGCCACTGCTTCCCGCGAAGATGCCTTGATGGTGTCAGCCACCGCAAACAGGGCTACCGGGCCGGTGTCGCAGGCCAGCAGGCTGACGGTGCGGCCGGCTTCTTCATGCGTGCGCAGCGTCGCTTCCAGCGCCGGCGAGCACTGGCCGCGTTCCTCGATCAGGCGGTGGTTGCCAAGCACCCAGGTCTTTCCGGCGATCTCGGCCTGCACGCCGCGCCCGGCAATGGCCTTGAAGCTCTGGGCCTGAACGCTGTTGGGCTGTAGCCCGGCTGCGATCGCGCGCGACACCGGGTGGTCGGAGTGGCCGGCCAGCACCGCGGCCATGTGTTCTGCGGTGTCAGAGTCAACGCCCGCAGCTCCGGCGGTGTCGAGCACTTGCCATGCCACCAGCTTGGGCTTGCCCTCGGTGACCGTGCCGGTCTTGTCCAGCGCGATGGCCTTGAGCTTGCGCGCACCCTCCAGGTACACCCCGCCCTTGATCAGGATGCCTCGCCGGGCCGCGGCCGCCAGGCCGCTGACGATGGTCACCGGCGTGGAAATCACCAGCGCGCAGGGGCAGGCGATGACCAGCAGCACCAGGGCTTTGTAGACCCCCTGCATCCAGGTCCAGTCCAGCAGCCAGGGGCCGAGCAGGGCGACGGCCAGCGCGATGACGAAGACCGCCGGCGTGTAGACCGCCGCGAAGCGGTCCACAAAGCCCTGCGTGGGCGCGCGTGTTCCTTGGGCCTCTTCGACTGCGTGGATGATGCGTGCCAGGGTCGAGTTCGAGGCCAGCGCCGTGACGCGGAACTCGAAGCTGCCGGTGTCGTTGATGGTGCCGGCAAACACCGGGTCGCCCACGGCCTTGTCCACCGGGATGCTCTCGCCGGTGACCGGGGCCTGGTTGATGCTGGTGCTGCCTGCCGTCAGGACGCCGTCCATGGGCACCCGTTCACCCGGCCGCACGCGCAGCACCGCGTCCAGCGCCACGCTGGCGACGGGCACGGTCAACCAGCTGCCATCGGCCTGGCGCACGGCCGCTTCTTCCGGTGCCATCGCCAGCAGGCCCTTGATGGCATTGCGGGCGCGGTCGACCGCACGCGCTTCGATGGCTTCGGCGATGGCATACAAGGCCATCACCATCGCCGCCTCTGGCCATTGGCCGATGGCGAAGGCGCCGGTGACGGCCACGGTCATCAGGGCGTTGATGTTCAGGCGCCCGTGCCGCAGCGCAATCAAACCCTTCTTGTAGACGTCGAAGCCCGCCAGCCAGATGGCGGCGGCGGCCATCGCCAGGCCGGCGCCTTTCCAGAGCAGCGTGTCTGGCGCGAAGTAGCCCACCAGCTCGGCAACGATGGCCAGAGCCAAGGCCATGCCCAGTGGCCCGTAGCTGGCCTGCTGGACGCCATGGTCGTGTCCGTCATCCGCGTCAGCGTGTCCGGGCGTTGCACCCGGCTGGGGCGCTGCCAGCGGCTGTGGATCGAAGCCGGCCTTGCGCATGGCAGCCACGGCCAGCTCCACGGCTGGCCCAGGGGCATCCAGCGCCAGGCTGCGTTGCCCGAGCTGGAAGGTCAGCGCCCGGATCCCGGCAATGCCTTCCACCGCTCGGCGGATCTCGGACTCTTCGGACGCGCAGTCCATCGTCGGCACCCGAAATCGCACCCAGTTGGCACCCGGAGGTGTCGCGGGCGCTGCTGGCGTCGTCGTACCGCAGCCGCAGCAAGATGCCTGGTTCTCTGATGTTGACGGTGTCGCTGCAGCAGCTTCTGGTCGATCCACGATCATGTCCTGTTGTTGGATGTCGCCATTGAAAACCCTGAAGTCGGTGTAAGGTCAAGCCTTCATCGGCAAGAGGGGACTCCATGCGCATCGGAAACCTGGCTGAGGCGACGGGCACACCGGTAGAAACCATCCGCTTCTACGAGCGCGAGGGCCTGATCCCTGCCGCCCAACGCAGCGACAACAACTACCGGGTGTACACGACCGCACATGCCGAGCGCCTGGCCTTCATCCGCCACTGCCGCAATCTGGATATGGCGCTCGATGAGATCCGTGCGCTGTTGCGCCTGCGGGACGCCCCGCCCGGTGACTGCGGCGAGGTCAACAACATCCTGGACGCGCATATCGGGCACGTGGCCCAGCGCATCCGCGAACTGCGGTCGCTCGAATCGACCCTGAAGGCGCTGCGTGCGCGCTGCCAGTCACCGCATGCGATGAATGCGTGCGGCATCCTGAATCAACTGGACAATGCCGCCGCGCAGGGCGTCAAGCCGGCCGGCCACCGCCACGTTCGCGGAGCCCACTGATGTTTGACTTCTTCCGCCTCACCGCACTCTTCGTCATCACCGCGCTGGCCGAAATCATCGGCTGCTACCTGCCGTGGCTCGTGCTGACCCAAGGTCGGCCGCGTTGGCTGCTGCTGCCGGCCGCTGCCGCGCTCGCGGTCTTCGCCTGGTTGCTGACCTGGCACCCGAGCGCCGCTGGCCGCACCTATGCGGCCTATGGCGGTGTCTACGTCGTGGTGGCCCTGGTCTGGCTGTGGCGCGTGGATGGGGTCATGCCGACCCGCTGGGACTTGATCGGCGGTGCCGTGTGCCTGGTGGGCATGGCCATCATTGCCTTGCAGCCGCGTCAGTCACTGGGCTGACGAGGCCATCAGCGGACTTGGCGCGTCAGGTGAAGTCTCCCGGCACCGAGGGCAGGGCCAGATCCGCCCCGATCGGCAACGCCTTCACGATTCGCGCCTCAAGTCATTCGGAACCTGCGTCGCCAAGCTGCTCAGCGCCAGTTCCCCGACCGGTGCCTCGACCTGCCAAGGGATCAGGGCGCATCGTTTCGCAGCAATCTGCATCACATGAGCGATGAACGGTGCCTCGTACGCGCCGCGTTGCGTCAACACCGGGTCGTGCGTCCCGCTCGCCAGCAGGCTCTGGTTGATGACCCATGCGAAGGGCTCGATGCCGGCGCGATGCAGATCGGCCTGAAGGCGTTCCGCCTCGTGCACGGGCGTCGCCTCGGCCAGCGTCACGATGAGCACGCGCGTGAAGAACGGATCGCGCAGGCGCGGCAGGAGCTTGCGCACCGACTCTGGCGAGTCCCCCTGGGTGCGGCTCACCTCCCGGTGGTAGGCCTCGGCCGAATCCATCAGCAGGATGGTGTGGCCGGTGGGCGCCGTGTCCAGCACCACGAACGCGTCCTGGGCCTTGTCGACCGACTGCGCGAATGCGCGGAACACCGCGATCTCTTCGGTGCAGGGCGAACGAAGGTCCTCGTCCAGCATCGCCCGCGCCTGCGCGTCCAGGCTGGCGCCGGCCTTGCCCATCACCTCGTTGCGATAACGCTCGACCTCGGCGACGGGATCGATGCGCTCGACGGTCAAGTTCGGCACCTGCTCGTCCAGGGCCCAGGACACGTGCGCGGCCGGGTCCGTGGTGGAGAGCACCACACGGCGGCCGCGCTCGGCAAGCGCCACCGCTACAGCCGCAGCGACCGTGGTCTTGCCGACGCCGCCTTTGCCCATGGTCATCACAAGCCCGTGACCGGCGGCCTCAATGTCGTCGACGATCGTCGCCAGGCCATCGGGCAGTCGGTCGATCGATGACACAGCGGGCGTCGTGCGGTCTTCGCTCTGAGGATGGAGGAAGGCCCGCAGCGACGCCAACCCGACCAGCCCGCGAGGGATGAACCCGGTCTGGCTGCGTGGCAGCGCCGCCAGGCCAGCCGGCATCTGCTTCACGGCCTTGGCATGGCGGCTCGACATCGCGCGGGCGACCGAATCGTCCGAGGCTGCTTCGTAGAGCCCGTTCAGGGCAAGGACCTGGTTGCGAACACCGAGATCGGCCAACTCGTGGCGGGTGCGATCCGCCTCTCTCAGCGCCGAGACTTCCGGGCGGGCGACAAGCACCACCGTCGTCAGCTGCCGGTCGGCCAGCGAGCGCACCGCCGCCGCGTAGGTTGCCTTGCTCTTCTCCAGGCCCGCCAGCGGACCCAGGCACGAACTGCCCGTCGTGTTGGTCGCGAGGAAATCGTTCCACGCCGACGGCAGGGACAGCAGCCGCAGCGTGTGGCCGGTCGGCGCCGTGTCGAACACCACATGGTCGAAGGCCTGCGTCACCTCGTTGCCGGCGAGCAGCCCGGCGAAGGCGTCGAAAGCCGCGATCTCGACCGTGCAGCCGCCGGAGAACTGCTCCTCCATGCTGCGAATCGCCGCCGGCGGCAGGATGCCGCGGTACGGCCCCACCATGCGCTCGCGATACGCCGCGGCAGCCGCCTCCGGATCGACGTTGAGGGCGCTCAGGCCCGGGACGCCATGGACCTCGGTCGGCGTGGTCGTCAACGGCGTCTCAAGCACCTCGTCGAGGTTGGACGCCGGGTCCGTGCTGACCAGCAGCACGCGCCGACCCTGCTCAGCCAGCCGTAGGGTGCTGGCGCAGGCCAGCGAGGTCTTGCCGACACCGCCCTTGCCGGTGAAGAAGGCAAAGCGCGTCTCGATGCCTGGGAGCGCCATGTCAGCCGCCGCCCGGGCTCAGCAGCACTTGCCAGGCGCGCATCCGCATTCTCCGAGCTTGACGCGGGGCTTCTCGGCTGTGGGGATGTCCAGGCCGAGCTTGCTGATCAGCTGCGCTTTCGACGGATACATGCCGGTCGACACGATGCGGCCGTCGACGGTCACGATGGGCAGGCGGTCCATGCTCGCGCCCATCTCCTTCATCACGTCGGCGTTGGTGGTGAAGGCCGCCGCGTTGTGGCTCAGGCTGTGGCGCACGATCTCGACGCCGGACTGACCCAAGGCCTGCAGGTCGGCGTTGAACTGCACCAGGACCGGATCGACGCTGACGCCGCACACGCCCGTCGGGCAGCACATCGCGGGTTCATAAACTTCAAGCTTGCTCATGGTGGATTCCTCGTGCGACTCTGGACATGGTCGGCACACATGCCCTGCAGGATATTGACCTCGCTCAAGCGTCGAGGCTACGGTGGATGAGCGCTCCGAGGCCCGCACCCACCAGCTGGGCAGCGACGAAACCGGGCACACTGGCCGGTGAGATGCCGGCGAAGGTGTCGCTGAACATCCGCCCGAAGGCTGCCGCCGGGTTGGCGAAGGATGTCGACGCCGTGAACCAGTAGGCGGCACCGATGTAGCAGGCGACCATCGCGGCGACCTTCGGGGCCGGGGCACGAAGGATCACCAGCAGCAAGCCGGCCGTTGCAACGGCCTCGGCGATCCACTGGCCGGTTCCGCCTCGCACCTTGGTCGAGAACTGCAGCAGCGTGGCATCGAACATCGCGTGCGCCAGCCAGGCGCCAAGCACCGCGCCGACGAGTTGCGACACCACGTAGGGGGCGAACAGCGATTTCGGCAGCGCGCCACGCAGGGTCATGACCAGGGACACGGCGGGGTTGAAGTGCGCGCCGCTGACCGGGCCCAGAACCTCGATGAGGATGTACAGGCCGCCAACTGTGGCGGCCGTGTTGGCTAGCAGCGAGATGGCCACATTGCCGCCAGCCAGGCGCTCGGCCATGATTCCCGAGCCGATCACCACGGCCAGCAGCAGCGCGGTGCCCAGGGTTTCGGCGAGGAGGCGCCGCTGAAGATCGGATCGCATGCGCAATCCGCTCAGCTCTTGTAGGCCTCGACGAGCGCGGTCTGCAGCTCGTCATTGCCCATGCGGTCCAGAGGCAGCGACAGCAGCTGCAGCATGCGGTAGCCGATGGCCTGGCGCGTCAGCTCGAAGGCTTGGCGCCTCTCGGCCTCAGGGGCGTTCGACGGATCAGGGTAGCCCCAATGCACCTTCACCGGGCTGCCCGGCCAGTACGGGCACTGCTCGGCCGCCGCGCTGTCGCACACCGTGATCACGATGCGCATCTCGGGCGCGCTTGGGCCCACGAACTCGTCCCAGGACTTGCTGCGCACGCTGCTGATGTCGATGCCCGCATTGCCCAGAGCCTCCAGCGCGTAGGGGTTGATCCGGCCACTGGGCGCGCTGCCGGCGCTGTAGGCACGCACGTCCTTGCCAAGCTTCTTCGCCCAGTGGTTGAGCATGCACTCCGACAGCACGCTGCGCGCCGAGTTGTGGGTGCACAGAATGAGAACGTTGGTGGTCATCACTGGGTTCCGATGTCCTTGATTTCGCGCTGGATCGCCATCTTGTCGAGGCTGGCGATCGGAAGTGTTGCCGCCGACCGAAAACTGACCAGCAAAGCTGCGTAGTGCCGATTCAAAACTGACCAGGGTGAGAGACCTACCCTGCTGCATTTAGTGGCAGGGGTTTTGACGGTGATCACCATGGCCATGAAGGGCAAGATCCGCGCGCTGAGAGAGCGCGAGGGCAAGTCGATCAGTGAGATCGCCAGGCGCACGAGCCTGTCACGCAACACGATCAAGAAGTGGCTGAAGGCGCCGGCCGAGGCGCAGCCGAAGTACCGGCGGCAGAGCGTGGCGAGCAAGCTCACGCCCTTCGTCGAGACGATCACGCAGGCGTTGAAGACCGACGCCCACCGACCGCGCCATGAGCGGCGCAGCGCGCGAGCGCTGCTGTCGCTGATCCAGGCGCAGGGCTATGACGGTGGCTACAGCCGCCTGACCGACTTCATTCGGGCCTGGCGGCAGGGCGAGGGGCAGTCCGTGACGGCCACCGCCTTCGTGCCGCTGAAGTTCGAGCTGGGCGATGCGTTCCAGTTCGACTGGAGCGAGGAAGGGCTGGTGGTGGGCGGCATCTACTACCGGGTGCAGGTGGCGCACCTGAAGCTGTGCGCCTCGCGGGCGTTCTGGCTGGTGGCCTACCCGAGCCAGGGCCACGAGATGCTGTTCGATGCACACACCCGCGCGTTCGCTGCGCTGGGCGGGATTCCCC
>NZ_JAGQDE010000020.1 GCF_018069755.1 Ideonella aquatica
CGGCCGGCACGGGGGCGGCCGGCGCCGGCACCGGGCCCAGGCGCTGGCCGCCGCGGTCGGCGCTGAGGTACCAGCCCAGCACCGCGGGGTGGCCGCGCAGCGCGTCGGCCAGCGGCCGGTCACCGCCCAGCGCGGGCGCCAGCGCCTGGGCAGCCGCACGCAGCGGGCTGTGCGGCGGGACCTGGGCCAGCAGTTCAGCGGCGTGGCCGTCGTCGGGCTCGGCAAACACCATGTCAAAGCCCAAGGCCGCGACACGCTGGCGGTCAAACAGCTCGTCGGCCAGCGCGGCCAGCCGCTGACGTGGCCAGGGCCAGCGGCCCAGGGCCTGCAGGCTGGCTTCGTCGATGTCGACGATGGCGATATCAGGGTGGGGGCCGGCGGGATCGGGGGCCAGCAGGCGCAGGCGCAGGTCGTCGCTCAGCCATTCCAGGCGGTCCACCACCTGCCAGGGACCCTGGGCCGCACTGAGCAGCAGCGGAATCAGCCACAGCAGGGCCGCCAGCCAGGGGCCGCTGCGGCGGGTCAGTCGGCGCAGCATGGGCGCAGCCGACGGGCGACAGGCGCGCGGGCTCTCAGCCCTGGATGAACTGCATCTGGGTGCCCGCCAGGTCGATGACGTCGCCGTTCTTCAGTGGCGCCACGTCCTCGGTCAGCTGGCTGCCGTTGATGGAGGGCCGCGCCGTGCCCTCGACATGGGCCAGCACATAGCCATTCGGGCGCTTGGAGATGGACGCCACCTGCATGCCCGGCTTGCCCACCGTGGTGACCACCTTGGTCAGCAGCACCTCGCGGCCGGCCGCGCCGCCGTTGAGCACCTTGATCGAGGCAGGCAGCATGGACACCGAGGGCGGCACCGTGGCCGGGCCGCTGGCCGGGTGCTGACCGGGGCGCAACACCATGGTCTTCTCGTAGTCGGCGACTTCTTCGGTCAGGTACTTGATGCGGTACTTGCCGATCTCGACGGTGTCGTTGTGCACCAGCAGCTGCTTCTTGATCGCCTTGCCGTTGATGTAGGTGCCGTTGGTGCTGTTGAGGTCTTCGATGTAGACGTCATCGCCCACCGCCAGCAGCACGGCGTGCTCGCCGCTGACCGCCAGGTTGTCGATCACGATGTCGTTGTAGGGACGCCGGCCAAGCGTGGTGCGGTCCTTGGTGATCTGGAACTCTTTGATCACCACGTTGTCGAGGGAGACGACCAGCTTGCTCATGGGAATCCTTGTTTCGTGTCTTGTCACCGGGCGGACGCTCAGCGGCGGAAGGGCCACCAGCCGCGTCCGGCCCGGGTCAAACCTCCGCGCACCCGGGCCAGCACGACGGCGATGTTATCCCGTCCACCCGCGGCGTTGGCGGCATCGACCAGGGCCTGGGCCATGGCCTCGAGCGACTCGTGGCTGCGCATCACCTGGGCGATGACGACGTCTGGAAGCATGTCGGACAGGCCATCGGAGCACAGCAGCACGACGTCGCCGCCACGCAGGTCGTGGGCATGCACATCGGCCACCACCTCAGGCTCCACACCCACCGCCCGGGTGACCAGGTTGCGGTGCATGGAGTAGCTGGCCTCCTCAGGGGTGAGCAGGCCGGCGTCAATTTGTTCCTGCAGCAGCGAATGGTCGCGGCCGAGCTGCTCGAACAGCGCCCCGCGCAGGCGGTAGGCGCGCGAGTCGCCAACGTGGGCGATCCAGACCGAGTCGGTGGCGAACAGCGCCGACACCAGCGTGGTGCCCATGCCGGCGTACTCGGCGCGGCTGCCGGCCGCCTCGTGCACCGCGTGATTGGCCTGCTGCGTGGCCTGGGCCAGGGCACGGCGGATGCTGTCGTCATCGTGCGGGCCGGGCGACTGGCGCAGCCAGGCGGACAGCTGCTCCAGCACGCGGCCAGCGGCCAGATCGCTGGCCACCTCGCCGGCGTTGTAGCCGCCCATGCCGTCGGCCAACACGGCCAGGCCCAGCAGAGGGTCGAGCTTGACCGTGTCCTCGTTGTTGTGCCGGGCACGGCCGGTGTCGGTCAGGCTGGCAAATTCGAGCAGGGGGGGCACGTCAGCGGGTGCGGGGGAAGCGGAATCAGTCATTGTGCCTTGGGAGCCCGAGTGGTGGCGCATCCGGCGTGTTCCGAGTGGGAGGCAGTGTGGCGGCAACGAGCCGAAGCTCCCGTGCCCAGTGCGATGCGTCACGCTGCCTGTCGGCGGGTGACTTGGACAGCCCGCGCTGCAGGATGTCGGACAGCAGCGGCGGCAGGTCGGGGCGCACGCTGCTGAGCAGGTCCGGCGGGCGGTGGACGATGGCCTGCAGCAGCTCGGCCAGCGAGGTCGCCTCGAGTGGCGGGCGTCCTGTGAAGAGCTGCCAGGCCAGGGCGCTGAGGGCGTAGAGGTCGCAGCGCCCGTCGATGGCGCCGCCCAGGACCTGCTCCGGTGCCATATAGACCGGTGAGCCCAGCATCACGCCCGAGCGGCTGCGGTCGGCATCGCTGAGGCGGGCGCAGCCGAAGTCGGCGATCTTCACCACGTTCTGCGCCAGGTTGACCAGGATGTTGCTGGGCTTGAGGTCGCGGTGGATCACGCCCTGGGCGTGCGCATGGGCCAGCCCGTCGGCCACGCGAGCCAGCAGCTCCAGGGCCAGTCGCTCGGGCAGCAGCCAGGGCGAGCTGGCGTAGCGACTCAGGTCGTGCCCGGAGACCCACTCCATGGCAATCCAGCCATAGGCCGCATCACCCAGGCCATCGATGCCTGAGGCGTAGGTGGCGACGATGGACTCGTGGCTGAGGCGAGCAGCGGCGGCTGACTCTGCCAGGAAGCGTTCTCGGGTGAGGTCGTGGCCCGCGAAGCGCACGGTCTTCAGGGCCACAGGCAGGCCCGAGGCCGGGTCGGTGGCCAGGTGCAGCTCACCGAAACTGCCCTGCGCCACGGTGCGCACCAAGGCGAAGCCGCCGATGCGGATGCCCGGCATCTCGCCGGGGATGGGCAGTTCGGGCTCAGGCTCGGTGTCCGGTGGCCGCTGCCACAGGCGCAGCGCACGCTGCCAGAAGCCGGCGCCGGTCAAGGGCATCTCGCACACCTACCACTCGGGGATTCAGGTGGCGGGACCTTAACACAGGGGTGCGCCAGCGTTGGCGCCTTGGGCGTCCCCAGTTGGTGGGATCAGGCCTCGGCGGCGGGCATGCGCGACTGCACCAGCTTGCCGATCAGATAGACCAGCAGTGCCCCTGCGATGCCGGCGCCGTAGCGGACCGTGGACACCACCTCGGGCGGCAGCTCCGGCCGGGCGGCCGGCGTGGTGGGCAGGTAGGCCATCACCGCCGGGTCGGACACGGCCATCGTGCCGGCGATCCAGCCCAGCAGCATGCCGCCCAGCACGATGATGGCGGGGAATCGGTCCATCAGCTTGATCACCATCTGGCTGCCCCAGACGATGATCGGGATGCTGACCAGCAGGCCAAAGATGACCAGCGGCATCTGGTGATCGCCCCCGGCGGACTGCGCAGCGCCGGCGATCGCGATGACGTTGTCGACGCTCATCACCAGGTCGGCCACGATGACGGTTTTCACGGCGCCCCAGAGCTTGTCGCTGCCCTCGATGTTGCCGTGCTCCTCCTCGTCGCCCGGCGCAATCAGCTTGACGCCGATCCAGATCAGCAGCGCGGCACCGGCGATCTTCAGGTACGGAATGGCCAGCAGCGCCAGCGCAAAGAAGATCAGCACCACGCGCAGCACGATGGCACCGGCCGTGCCCCACAGAATGCCCTGGGTGCGCTGGTGGGCCGGCAGCTTGCGGCAGGCCAGCGCGATGACCACCGCGTTGTCGCCGCCCAGCAGGATGTCGATCATGATGATCTGGCCGACGGCGATCCAGAATTCGGCGTGCATGAACTGGTCCATGGGGTGTTCTCGTGGGGAGCTGGGTTCGGGCCGCAGTGTAGGTGCAGCAGGCTGGTGCGTCGTGCGTGGAACTACAGATCCGGCGCCGGCCGAAAAGCACACGGGCCGCATGCTGCGGCCCGTGCGGGGTCAGGCGAAACGCCCGGGGATCAGAGCAGGCCCTTGAGCAGGCGGCCCATTTCCGACGGGTTGCGGGTGATCGTGAAGCCGCACTCTTCCATGATGGCGAGCTTGGCATCGGCGGTGTCGGCGCCGCCCGAGATCAGCGCGCCGGCGTGGCCCATGCGCTTGCCCGGAGGGGCGGTGACACCGGCGATGAAGCCGACCACCGGCTTCTTCATGTGGGCCTTGACCCAGCGGGCGGCTTCGGCCTCGTCGGGGCCGCCGATCTCGCCGATCATGATCACGGCGTCGGTGTCCGGATCGTCGTTGAAGGCCTTCATCACGTCGATGTGCTTGAGGCCATTGATCGGGTCGCCACCGATGCCGACGGCGCTGGACTGGCCCAGGCCGATCTCGGTCAGCTGCGCCACGGCTTCATAGGTCAGCGTGCCCGAGCGCGAGACCACGCCGATGCGGCCCTTGCGGTGGATGTGACCGGGCATGATGCCGATCTTGATCTCTTCCGGGGTGATCAGGCCGGGGCAGTTCGGGCCCAGCAGCAGCGTCTTCTTGCCACCGGCGGCTTCCTTGGCCTTCATCTTGTTGCGCACCTCCAGCATGTCCCGCACGGGGATGCCTTCGGTGATGCAGATGGCCAGGTCCAGGTCAGCCTCGACGGCTTCCCAGATCGCGGCGGCGGCGCCCGCGGGCGGCACGTAGATCACCGACACGGTGGCGCCGGTCTGGCTGGCGGCTTCCTTGACGGTGCCGTAGATGGGGATCTCGGAGAACTTCTCGCCCGCCTTCTTGGGGTTCACGCCGGCAACGAAGCAGTTCTTGCCGTTGGCGTAGGCTTGACAGCCCAGGGTATGGAACTGACCGGTCTTGCCCGTGATGCCCTGGGTAATGACCTTGGTGTCCTTGTTGATGAAGATCGACATGGTGATGGTGCCCCTCGTTTGCGGGGTACCGCAACCGATCCCCCGGGGGGATCTCGCCCGTCTTGGGGCGGCCCGGCGACGGGCTCGGTGCGGTATCCGCGGTGGTGGATTACTTGACGGCTTCGACGATCTTCGTCGCAGCTTCGGCCATGGTGTCGGCGGCGATGATGGGCAGGCCGGATTCGGCCAGCATCTTCTTGCCCAGTTCCTCGTTCGTGCCCTTCATGCGCACGACCAGCGGCACCTGCAGGTTGACGGCCTTGCAGGCGGTGATCACGCCTTCGGCGATGGTGTCGCAGCGCATGATGCCGCCGAAGATGTTGACCAGGATGCCCTTGACGTCCGGGTTCTTAAGCATGATCTTGAAGGCCTCGGTGACCTTCTCGGCGGTGGCACCGCCGCCGACGTCCAGGAAGTTGGCCGGCTCGCCGCCGAACAGCTTGATGGTGTCCATGGTGGCCATGGCCAAGCCAGCGCCGTTGACCAGGCAGCCGATGTTGCCGTCCAGGCTGATGTAGGCCAGGTCGAACTTGGAGGCCTCGACTTCAGCGGGGTCCTCTTCGTCCAGATCGCGGTAGGCGACGATCTCGGGGTGGCGGAACAGGGCGTTGGCGTCGAAGTTGAACTTGGCGTCCAGGGCGATCAGGTTGCCCTTGGAGTCGCAGTTCAGCGGGTTGATCTCGACCAGCGAGGCGTCCGTCTCCATGTAGCAGCGGTACAGGTTCTGGAACAGCTTGACGGCCTGGTCGTGCGAGCCGGCCGGCAGGCCGACCGCCGTGGCGATCTTGCGCGCCTGGGCGTCACCCAGACCGGTCAGCGGATCGATCACCTCGGTGATGATCTTCTCGGGGGTGCTGTGCGCGACCTCCTCGATGTCCATGCCGCCCTCGCTCGAGGCGATGAAAGCCACCTTCTGGCTGGCGCGGTCGGTCACGATGGAGACGTAGTACTCCTTCTGGATGTCCGCGCCTTCCTCGATGTAGAGGCGGCGGACCTTCTGGCCTTCGGCGCCGGTCTGGTGCGTGACCAGCTGCATGCCCAGGATCTGGCCGGCCAGGTCCTTGACGCCGTCGAGCGTCTTGGTGACCTTGACGCCACCGCCCTTGCCCCGGCCACCGGCGTGGATCTGGGCCTTGACCACCCAGACCGGACCGCCCAGCTTCTGTGCCGCTTCGACGGCCTCTTGCACGTTGAATGCCGGGTAGCCGCGGGGCACCGGCACGTCGAACTGGCGCAGGATTTCCTTGCCTTGGTACTCGTGGATCTTCATGGGAGGCTTGTCGTGGGTTCAGGACGAATGAGCAGGCGGAAAATTTCGTATGACGAAATGCTGATGCACACTGCTCGCCGGCGCCGGATTGTGCGGCACTTTCCTGCCAATTGGCTGACGGACCGACCCGCGGGGCCGGCCTGCAGCTGCCCGGGAACAGGCAGGTTTCAGGGCGGTTTCAGACCGGCGGCGACTGTAGCACGCATGTTGCGATGCAGCATCCTGCATGGTGAAACCCGGCGGGGCCGGGTTCAGTCGTCGTCGCGGCCGCCGACAATGCGCCGGATCAGCGCCGGCGCAAAGCCCCGCGCGGCCAGAAAACGCATCTGGCGCGCGCGCTCGGCGGGGTCGGTGGCGGGTTCGCCAAAGCGCTTGCGCCAGACCGCGCGGGCGCGCTCGGCCTCGGAGTCTTTCAGCGCCTGCTGGGTGTCGGCATCGAGCTCGACACCATGGCGCGCCAGCTCCTGGCGGATGCGCGCCTGGCCCAGCTTGGGCGCGCGGGCGTGCACGCGCGACTCGATGAAGCGCGCGTCACTCTGGTGGCGGCGCTCGGCCAGCCAGTCGAGCACGGTGTCGACCTCGGCGGCCAGGGCTTCGGGGTCAGGTTCGGCGGCGGTGGCCGGCAAGGCGTCACCGTCGAAAAAGGCCTGCAGCGGATCGGCGGCGCCCCCCAACGGATCGGTGGCCGCCCACTGCGCACGCTTGCGCGCCTGGGTGATCAGGCGGCCGCGCAGCTCCTGCCGGCTGTACTCGCGCCGGGCCAGCAGCGACAGCGCATAGGCCTTCAGGCCCAGGGGCTCGCGGGCCATGCCAGCCGCGCCCAGCGGGGATTACTCGGCGCTGACCGCGTTGGGCAGCAGGCGCACGCCCAGTTCGGCACGGACCTTGTTCTCGATCTCGTGGGCCAGGTCGGGGTTCTCTTTGAGGAACTCGCGGGCGTTGTCCTTGCCCTGGCCGATCTTCTCGCCGTTGTACGAGTACCAGGAACCCGCCTTCTCGACGATGCGGGCATTGACGCCCAGGTCGATGATCTCGCCCTCGCGGCTGACGCCTTCGCCGTAGAGGATGTCGAACTCGGCTTCCTTGAACGGCGGCGAGACCTTGTTCTTGACGACCTTGACGCGGGTTTCGTTGCCGATGACCTCGTCGCCCTTCTTGATCGAGCCGATGCGGCGGATGTCCAGGCGCACCGAGGAATAGAACTTCAGCGCATTGCCGCCGGTGGTGGTTTCGGGGCTGCCGAACATCACGCCGATCTTCATGCGGATCTGGTTGATGAAGACCACCATGCAGTTGGACTTCTTGATGGTGGCGGTCAGCTTGCGCAGCGCCTGGCTCATCAGGCGGGCCTGCAGGCCGGGCAGCTGGTCGCCCATCTCGCCTTCGATTTCGGCCTTGGGCGTGAGGGCGGCGACCGAGTCGATGATGACCAGATCGACCGCGCCGGAGCGCACCAGCGAATCGACGATTTCCAGCGCCTGCTCGCCGGTGTCGGGCTGGCTGATCAGCAGTTCCTGAAGGTTCACGCCCAGCTTCTGGGCGTAGCCGGTGTCCAGCGCGTGCTCGGCGTCAATGAAGGCGGCGACGCCGCCGAGCTTCTGCATCTCGGCCACCACCTGCAGCGTGAGGGTGGTTTTGCCGGAGGATTCAGGGCCGTAGATCTCGACCACCCGGCCGCGCGGCAGGCCACCCACGCCCAGCGCGATGTCCAGACCCAGCGAGCCGGTGGAGACCACCTGGATGTCCTCGACCGCCTCGCCCTCGCCCAGGCGCATGATCGAGCCCTTGCCGAACTGCTTCTCGATCTGGGCCAGCGCAGCCTGCAGGGCCTTGGCCTTTTCGGGGTTGAGGGTCTTGGTGGGGGCGTCCATGGTGATCTCCTGAGTTCGGCGCGATTATGGCAGCAAAGCTGGATATTCGTACAGTACCGGGTGAGTGTCGACAGACAGGGGCCCAGGGCCTGCCTAAAATCAGCATACCGGCCCGCGCTGGACCATAACGAGAGCCCCGTGGAGACATGCCATGCGCATCCTGATTGCGGAAGATGACCAGGTGCTGGCCGACGGCCTGCTGCGCACGCTGCGTGGCAACGGCTATGCGGTCGACCAGGTCGGCAGCGGTACTGAAGCCGACGCGGCGCTGGCCTCCCACGAGTTCGACCTGGTGATCCTGGACCTGGGCCTGCCGCGCATGCACGGCCTGGAGGTGCTGCGCAAGCTGCGTGGCCGCGGCTCGTCGATGCCGGTGCTGATCCTCACCGCTGCCGATTCGGTGGAGCAGCGCGTCAAGGGGCTGGACCTGGGCGCCGACGACTACATGGCCAAGCCCTTCTCGCTGCAGGAGCTCGAAGCCCGCGTGCGCGCCCTCACCCGGCGCGGGCTGGGCACCGCCTCCAGCGTGATCAAGCACGGCCCGCTCACTTTTGACGCCACCGGCCGCGTGGCCTACATCAACGACCAGATGATCGAGCTCTCGGCGCGCGAGATCTCGCTGCTCGAGGTGCTGCTGCAGCGCGCCGGCCGACTGGTCAGCAAGGACCAGCTGGTGGCGCGCCTGTGCGAGTGGGGCGAAGAGGTCAGCAACAACGCGATCGAGGTCTACATCCACCGCCTGCGCAAGAAGATCGAGCAGGGCCCGATCCGCATCGCCACCGTGCGCGGCCTGGGCTACTGCCTCGAGAAGATCGCGGCCTGAGCCCGGGTCGGGCGGCGTGCGACTGAGAGCGTGAGAGTCTTCCCGCCCCTCGTCGCGCCCGGTCCGGCGCCGCGCGAACAGCACTCGCTGTTCGGCGAGATCCTCGACTGGATGCTCGCCCCGCTGCTGCTGCTGTGGCCGATGAGCGTGGCGCTGACCTGGCTGGTGGCGCAGAACATCGCCGCCCGCCCCTATGACCGCGACCTGGGCCAGCTGACCCGCATGATCGCCCAGCAAATGGCGGTGGAATCGGTGGCGGCAGCCCCCGACGCCCCGCTGAAGCTGCCCGAGTCGGCCGCCGCGCTGCTGCGCAGCGATGATGTCGATCGCATCTACTTCCAGGTCCTGGGCCCGCGCGGCGAGCTGCTGGCCGGCGACCGCGAGCTGCCGCCTCCCGAGCTGGACCGGCTGGTGGTGGGCGAGCTGGCCTTTCGCGACGAATCGCTGCAGAACGAGACCGTGCGCATCGCCGCGCTGCGCCCCGGCAGCCACCCGCGGGTGCTGCTGGTGCAGGTGGCCGAGACCCTGGACAAGCGCTCGCGCCTGGCCACCGAGATCATCAAGGGCGTGATCCTGCCGCAGTTCGTCATCCTGCCGCTGGCGGTGCTGCTGGTGTGGTTTGCGCTGGCGCGCGGCATTGCCCCGCTGAACCAGCTGCAGCAGCGCATCCGCCAGCGCGAGAGCGGCGACCTCAGCCCGATCGACGAGCACGACGCCCCTGAAGAAGTGGCCCCGCTGGTGCGCTCGATCAACGACCTGCTGGCCAGGCTGGACCAGTCGATGGCCACCCACAAGCACTTCCTGGCCGATGCCGCGCACCAGCTCAAGACGCCGCTGGCCGGTCTGCGCACCCAGGCCGAGCTGGCGCAGCGCGAGATCGACGCCGGCTCCGACCCCAAGTCGGTCAAGCGCTCGCTGCAGCAAATCTCGCTGAGCAGCCAGCGCGCGGCGCACATGGTCAACCAGCTGCTGTCGATGGCGCGCGCCGAGGACCAGGAGCAGGCCCGCCGCCAGCAGGCCTACAGCCTGGTGCGGCTGGCCACCGAGACCGTGCAGGACTTCGTGCCCAAGGCCATGGACAAGCGCATCGACCTGGGCTACGAGGGTCCCGACAGCGCCGACGGCGCACCGCGTCTGACCGGCCAGCCGCTGCTGGTGCGCGAGGCCATTCGCAACCTGGTCGACAACGCGCTGCAGTACACCCCCGAGGGCGGCACGGTCACCGTGCGCATCACGCCCGATCCGTTCGGCCAGGTGGTGGTGCTGGAGGTGGAAGACAACGGCCCGGGCATTCCCGAGGCCGAGCGCGAGCTGGTGCTGCAGCCCTTCTACCGCGCACTGGGCACCGAGGTCGACGGCAGCGGCCTGGGCCTGGCCATCGTCAAGGAGATTGCCGAGCGGCACGGCGCCGAGCTGAGCATTTCAGCCGCGCGGCTGGCGCCCGCGAGCGAGCGGCCGGGGGCGCGCTTCACGCTGCGTTTTCCGGTCACCGTCGAGCCTAACCCGTCGGCTTGATCAGCTCTGCATCAGCCGCCGGCTGCGGGCAATGGACATCAGCATCCCCAGTGCCAGGCCCAGCGTGGTCATCGCCGTGCCGCCGTAGCTGATGAAGGGCAGCGGAATGCCCACCACCGGCAGGATGCCGCTGACCATGCCCATGTTGACCATGGCGTAGGTGAAGATCGACAGCGTGATGGCCCCGGCCAGCAGCCGGGTGAACAGGGTGGGCGCCTCGGCGGCGATCGTCAGGCCGCGCAGCAGCACGAAGCTGAAGGTGGCGATCAGTGTGAGAACGCCCAGCAGGCCGAACTCCTCGGCGAAGGCGGCGAAGATGAAGTCGGTGGTGCGCTCGGGGATGAACTCGAGGTGGGTCTGGGTGCCCTGCATCAGCCCCTTGCCGGTCAGGCCGCCGGAGCCGATCGCGATCATGCCCTGGATGATATGGAAGCCCTTGCCCAGTGGGTCCTTGCTGGGGTCGAGCAGCGTGCACACGCGGTGCTTCTGGTAGTCGCGCAGCAGCGGCCATTTGACGTCGGGCTCGCAGATCGCATCGCCAAAGCTCACCAGCGCGCCGATGCCCACCGCGGCGGCCAGCACCACCGGCAGGATCAGGCGCCAGGACAGGCCGGCGAAGAAGATCACGTACAGCCCACCGCTGAGGATCAGGATCGCGGTGCCCAGGTCGGGCTGCTTGACCACCAGGCCCACCGGCAACAGCAGCAGGCCGGCGGCGGCGATGAAGTCCAGCGTGCGCAGCTGGCCCTCGCGCTTCTGGAACCACCAGGCCAGCATCAGCGGCATGGCCAGCTTCAGGATCTCGCTGGGCTGGATCACGATGCCCAGATTCAGCCAGCGGGTGGCCCCTTTCTTGGTGATGCCGAACAGCGCGGTGGCGATCAGCAGCGCCACGCCGAGGGTATAGAGCGGCACCGCCAGCTGCATCAGGCGCTGCGGCGAGATCTGCGCCACCGCGAACAGCACCAGGCCCGCGATCAGCATGTTGCGCCCGTGGTCGACGAAGCGGGTGCCGTGATCGAAACCCGCGGAGTACATGGTCACCATGCCCAGCACCGCCAGCACCATCAGGCCCAGCATCAGCGGCAGGTCGAAGCCGCTGAACACCGGCCGCAGCCGCTGCCACAGCGACGGCCGCTCGAACACCACGCTCATCGCGCACCTCCACTGGCAGCGCTGGCCGCCGACGACGCCGCCGAGGCCGCAGGCACCGGCCCCGACGCCGCCGGTCCGGCCACCAGCAGCGTGGCGTTGCTGGCCGTGGGCAGCGGCACGCTGTCCACGGTCCGCGTCGGCCCGATCGGCGCCGCCGACTGGCCCTTCTGCGTGGCGGCAATGTCGTCGGCGTTGGGGTACTGGCCCAACAGCACGTAGTCGAACACGCGGCGGGCGATCGGCGCCGCGGCAGCCGCGCCCCAGCCGGCGTTCTCAACGACCAGCGCCAGCGCGATGCGCGGCTGATCCAGCGGTGCGAAGGCGACATACAGCGAGTGGTCGCGCAGGTGCTCGGCCAGGCGCGCGGCGCTGTACTTCTCGTTCTGGCGGATGCCCACGGCCTGGGCGGTGCCGGTCTTGCCGCCGCTCTGGTAGGGCGCACCGGCAAAGACCCGGGCCGAGGTGCCGCCCACCGTCACGCCGTGCATCGCCTGCAGCACGACCTGGGCGTGCTCGGGCTTGAGTGGCAGCGGCTCGAGCGGCTTCTTCTCGACGGGGTGGCGCTCGCGCGAGACCAGGTCCTCGACCTCGCGCACCAGGCGCGGCTCGAAGCGCTGCCCGCCCGAGGCCAGCGTGGCCATGGCGCTGGCCACCTGCAGCATGGTGAAGCTGTTGTAGCCCTGGCCAATGCCCAGCGAGATGGTCTCGCCGGCATACCACTTGCGCTGCTCGGGGCGCTTGTAGGTGCGGCGCTTCCACTCGGTGGACGGCAGGATGCCGGTGACCTCACCTTCCAGGTCGATGCCGGTGCGCCGCCCGAAGCCGAAGGGCGAGAGCTGCTCGTGGATCAGATCCACCCCCATCTCGTTGGCCAGCGTGTAGTAGTAGACGTTGCTCGACTCGACGATCGAGCGGCGCATGTCCATCGCGCCGCCGCGCTCGTTCTCGGGGCTGCCGTAGCGGTGGCCGCCGAACATGAAGTAGCCCGGGTCGTTGATGATGACCGAGGGGCTGCGCTTGCCGGAGTTCAGCGCGGCAATCGCCATGAAGGGCTTGTAGGTGGAGCCTGGCGGGTAGGTGCCGCGCAAGGCGCGGTTGAGCAGCGGCTTGTCGATCGACTCGTTGAGCTCGCGCCAGTTCTCGACATCGATGCCGTCGACGAACAGGTTGGGGTCGAAGGTGGGTTTGCTGACGAAGGCCAGCACCTCGCCGTTGCGCGGGTCGATCGCCACCAGCGCGCCCCGGCGGCTGCCGAACAGCTCCTCGATCAGCGCCTGCAGCTTGATGTCGATCGACAGCACCAGGGTGTTGCCCGGCGTGGCGGGCAGGCTGTCGAGGCGGCGCACCGCGCGGCCGCCGGCCGAGGTCTCGATCTGCTCGAAGCCGGTGGTGCCGTGCAGCTGGCTCTCGTAGGCCTGCTCCAGGCCCAGCTTGCCGATGTACTCGGTGCCGCGGTAGTTGGCCTGGGCTTCCTCGTCCCAGTCTTCCATGGCCTGCTTTTCGGCCTGATTGATGCGGCCGATGTAGCCGATCAGGTGGCTGGCCAGCTCACCATAGGGGTAGTTGCGAAAGAGGCGCGCCTTCACGTCCACGCCGGGAAATCGGTAGCGCTGGGCCATGAAGCGCGCCAGCTCCTCGTCGGACAGGCGGTTGCGGATCGGCAGCGACTCGAAGCTCTTGCTCTCGTCGAGCTGGCGCTTGAAGCGACGGCGGTCGCGCGGCTGGATGTCGATGAACTCGGCCAGCGCGTTGATCGTGGCCTCCAGGTCATCCACCTTGGACGGCGTGATCTCCAGCGTGTAGGCGGTGTAGTTGGTGGCCAGCACCACGCCGTTGCGGTCGATGATGCGACCGCGGTTGGGCACGATGGGCACCACCGCAATGCGGTTGGCCTCGGCCCGCGTGGACAACTCCTCGTGGCGCAGCACCTGCAGGTAGACCAGACGCGCCACCAGCAGCGAGAAGCCGAGCAGCACGAAGGCCGCCGCCGCGAAGACGCGCAGCCGGAAGCGATCCAGCTCGCGCTCAAGATTGCGTAACTCCGTCATGCAGGCTCGCCGCTGGCGTTCACAGCGGCCGGTTCTCGTCCGGATCCGGCGGCCGGCGCTGCGGCGCCAGCAGCAGCCAGCTGGCCACCGGCCACAGCAGGGCCTCGGCCACCGGTGCCAGCAGCAGACCCCAGCCGGGCAGGCCGTCGCCAGCGGCCAGCCGCACCAGCAAGGTCACCAGGTGGGCGGCGGCGAACAGCGGCATCACGTGCAGCACCTGCTCGGCCAGGCTGAACCACAGCACCCGGCGGTGGATGGTGATGGCCAGGTAGGACAGCAGCGTGTAGGCCAGCGCATGCTGGCCCAGCAGCGCGCCCTGGTGCACGTCGACCAGCAGGCCAAAGACGAAGGCGGCGATCACGCCCACGCGGCGCGGCTGGTGCACGTTCCAGAACACCAGCACCAGCGCCACCAGGTCGGGCAGCGCCGGGTGCGGGCCCAGCGGCACCATGTTCAGCAGCAGCGCCATCACCAGCGTGAACCACAGGAAGACGGGGTTGACCGGCAGCAGCAGCTGGTCGGATCCGCGCGGCATGATCATCAGCGGCGTCCTCCGCGGTGCGGCTTGGACGCGCCCCGCTCGGGCTCGGGCGGCTGCGGACGGGGCGGCTGCTGCGCGGCCAGCGGCTCCAGCACCAGCACATGGCGCACGCCATCGGGCAGCGCGGTGGGTGCCAGCGTGATGCGGGCAAAGGCCGAGTCGCTGCGCCGATCCACCGCGGTGACGCGAGCCACCTGCAGGCCGGCGGGATAGACGCCGTCGACGCCGCTGGTGGTCAGCACGTCGCCAGTCTGGACGTCGTCATTGCCCGCCATGAAGCGCAACTCCATCGTGTGGCCGGACCCGCCGCCACCGAACGCTGCGCTGCGGTGCTCGGTGCGCGCATTGAGCACCGGAATGGCGGCGTCCTTGTCGACCAGCAGCGTCACCTCGGACGACAGCGGGTAGACGCGGGTCACCTGGCCCAGCACGCCGTCTTCATTGATGACCGGCGAGCCGGCGACGATGCCGTGCTGGCTGCCGCGGTCGAGAAAGACCTTGCGCGAGAAGGGATCGGGCGCCTCGTAGAGCACCTCGGCGGCCTGCGACTTGACGGTGACCGCCGGCCGCAGCTCGAGCAGCGCGCGCAGGCGCTCGTTCTCCTGCGTCAGCCGGTCCACGCGCGACGAGCGCTCGGCCTGCTGCGCCAGCCGCGCCTCCAGCGACTGCACCTGGCTCAGCGCCGAGCGCAGGCCGCCGGCATAGTCCAGCGCGGCGCGCCAGCCGGCCACCGGCAGGTCGAGCAGGCGCACCGCCGGCAGCAGCAGCGTGGCCATGGCGGCGCGCAGCGGCTGGGTCATCGTGAAGCGGGCGTCGGCCGCCATCAGGAACAGCGCCAGCGCCGTGCACAGCACCAGCTTCGTCAGGGCCGAGGGGCCCTGGCGGAAGAAGGGTGGCGGGGTGCGGTCGAGGGTGCCGAGCATGGCGCCTCAGGCGGGGAGGGGTGGGAAGCGAAGAAGCCGGCCCCGTGTCGAAGGTGCCGGCTCCTGCATGGTGGCCCTGGCCTTACTCGCTGGTGAAGATCGAGCCCAGGCGCTCCATGCGCTCGAGTGCCATGCCGCAGCCGCGCACCACGCAGGTCAGCGGGTCCTCGGCCACCAGCACCGGCAGGCCGGTTTCCTCGGCCAGCAGGCGGTCCAGGTCGCGCAGCAGCGCGCCGCCGCCGGTGAGCATCATGCCGCGCTCGGCGATGTCGGCGCCCAGCTCGGGCGGGGTCTGCTCCAGCGCGTTCTTGACGGCGCTGACGATCTGGTTGAGCGGGTCGGTCAGGGCTTCAAGGATCTCGTTGGACGAGATCGTGAAGCTGCGCGGCACGCCCTCGGACAGGTTGCGGCCCTTGACCTCCATCTCCTTGACCTCGGAGCCGGGGAAGGCGCTGCCGATCTGCTTCTTGATGGCTTCGGCGGTGGGCTCGCCGATCAGCATGCCGTAATTGCGACGGATGTAGTTGATGATGGCTTCATCGAACTTGTCGCCGCCGACACGGACCGAGCCCTTGTAGACCATGCCGCCCAGCGAGATGACGCCCACCTCGGTGGTGCCACCGCCGATGTCCACCACCATCGAGCCGCTGGCCTCGCTCACCGGCAGGCCGGCACCGATGGCCGCGGCCATCGGCTCCTCGATCAGGTACACGTCACTGGCGCCGGCGCCCAGCGCCGATTCGCGGATCGCGCGGCGCTCGACCTGGGTAGAGCCGCAGGGCACGCAGATGATGATCCGCGGGCTGGGCTTGAGCACCGAGCGCGGGTGGACCATCTTGATGAACTGCTTGAGCATCTGCTCAGTGACGGTGAAGTCGGCGATCACGCCGTCCTTCATCGGGCGGATGGCCTCGATGTTGCCGGGCACCTTGCCCAGCATGGCCTTGGCCTCGTGGCCCACGGCCTGGATGGTCTTCTTGCCGCTCGGGCCGCCCTCGTGGCGGATCGAGACGACCGAGGGCTCATCCAGGACGATGCCCTTGCCGCGCACGTAGATCAACGTGTTGGCGGTACCCAGGTCGATGGCAAGGTCGGTGGAGAAATAGCGGCGCAGCGAAGCGAACATGGAAACAGGCGTCAGGTCAGGGCAGCCCCGAGGCGTTCCCCTGCTGCCTCTTCGGGCAGACCAGCGGGACCATCGGCCAGGGGGCGATGCATGAATCGGGTGGGGCGGCAGAGGTGGCTGACGGCTGGCAGCACAAGACTGCCAACACCCGCGCCACGGGCGGTTGTGGATAACCGGAGATAATACCGCATCACCCCCTGTTCACCCGGGGCGGCTGCCCGTTTTTTACGCACGGCAACCGGCACTTTCCGGCGGTTTCCAGACCGCCCAGGGCCGCTGCGCCAGGCTCTATTTCACCCGCATCCACCATGGCACTCTCTTCCGAGGACGTGGACCGCATCGCCCACCTCGCGCGGCTGGACCTCTCCGGCGCCGAGCAGCAGGCGATGCTCACGCAACTCAACGGCTTCTTCGACATCGTCGAGCAGATGGGCAAGGTCGACACCCAGGGTGTCGAGCCGCTGTTCACGCCGCTGTCGGCAGCGATGGACGTGCACCTGCGCCTGCGCGAGGACGCCGTGACCGAAAGCAACCAGCGTGAGGCCAACCAGCGCAGCGCCCCGGCCGTCGAGAACGGCCTGTTCCTCGTGCCCAAGGTGATCGAATGAGCGCGCCGCTGCACACCCTGGGCGTGGCCGCCGCGTCGCGCGCGCTGGCCGCGGGAGAGGTCTCCAGCGTCGAGCTGACCGCCGCGCTGCTGGCCCGCGCCGAGGCCCACGCCGAGCTGGGCGCCTTCCTGCACCTGGACCGCGACAGCGCGCTGGCCGCCGCGCTGGCCGCCGACGCCGCCCGCGCCGCCGGGCCGGTGGGCCCGCTGTGCGGCGTGCCGATCGCCCACAAGGACATCTTCGTCACCGCCGACATGCCCACCACCGCCGGCTCGAAGATGCTGGCGGGCTACCGCAGCCCCTTCGATGCCACCGTGGTGGCCCGCCTGAAGGCCGCTGGCACGGTCAGCCTGGGCAAGCTCAACTGCGACGAGTTCGCGATGGGCTCGGCCAACGAGAACTCGGCCTTCCAGCCGGTGAAGAACCCCTGGGACACCACCCGGGTGCCCGGCGGCTCCTCGGGCGGCTCGGCCGCCGCGGTGGCCGCGCGCCTGATCCCGGCCGCCACCGGCACCGACACCGGCGGCTCGATCCGCCAGCCGGCCAGCTTCTCGGGCCTGACCGGCATCAAGCCCACCTACGGCGTGTGCAGCCGCTACGGCATGATCGCCTTCGCCTCCAGCCTGGACCAAGCCGGGCCGATGGCGCGCAGTGCCGAGGACTGCGCGCTGTTGCTGTCGGCGATGGCCGGCTTTGACGAGCGCGACAGCACCAGCGCCGAGCGCCCCGCGCCCGACTACCTGGCGCTGATGAACACGCCGCGCGCCGAGGCCACCGCCTCGCAGCCGCTCAAGGGCCTGCGCATCGGCCTGCCGGCCGAGTTCTTCCCGGCGGCGCTGGCGGCCGATGTGAACGGCGCCGTGCGCGCCGCGCTGGCCCAGCTGGAGCAGCTGGGCGCCACGCTGGTGGACGTGAGCCTGCCGCGCACCGAGCTGTCCATTCCCGTCTACTACATCATCGCCCCCGCCGAGGCCAGCTCCAACCTCAGCCGCTTCGACGGCGTCAAGTTCGGCCACCGCGCCGCCCAGTACGACGACCTGCTGGACATGTACCGCAAGACCCGCGCCGAGGGCTTCGGGCCTGAGGTCAAGCGCCGCATCATGATCGGCACCTATGTACTGAGCCACGGCTACTACGACGCCTACTACCTGCAGGCGCAGAAGCTGCGCCGCATGATCGCCGACGACTTCCAGCGCTGCTTCACGCAGTGCGACGTCATCGCCGGCCCGGTCGCCCCCACGGTGGCCTGGCACATCGGCGAGCAGGGGGGCGATCCGCTGCAGGCCTACCTGGCCGACATCTTCACGCTGCCTGCCAGCCTGGCCGGCCTGCCCGGCATGAGCGTGCCGGCGGGCTTCGGCGCCGGCGGCATGCCGGTCGGACTTCAGTTGATCGGCAACTACTTCCAGGAAGGCACGCTGCTGCACGCCGCCCATGCACTGCAGCAGGCCACCGATGTCCACCTCCGCACCCCGGAGGGCTTTTGAGATGACAACGCCCCAACTCGTGCGTGGCTACGAGGTCGTGATCGGCCTGGAGAACCACGTCCAGCTGTCCACCCAGTCCAAGATCTTCAGCGGCAGCGCCACCGCCTTCGGCGCCGAGCCCAACACCCAGGCCAGCCCGGTGGACCTGGCGCTGCCGGGCACGCTGCCGGTGCTCAACCGCGCCGCGGTGGAGCGGGCCATCCGCTTCGGCCTGGCGGTGGGCGCCAAGGTGGCGCCGCTCAGCATCTTTGCCCGCAAGAACTACTTCTACCCCGATCTGCCCAAGGGCTACCAGATCAGCCAGTTCGAGATCCCGGTGGTCCAGGGCGGGCTGGTGGAGTTCTTCGTCGGCGAGACCAAGAAAACGGTGCGCCTGACCCGCGCCCACCTGGAAGAGGACGCGGGCAAGAGCCTGCACGAGGACTTCCACGGCCAGTCGGGGATCGATCTGAACCGCGCCGGCACGCCGCTGCTGGAGATCGTCTCCGAGCCCGACATGCGCTCGGCCCAGGAGGCGGTGGAGTACGCCAAAACGCTGCACGCGCTGGTGATGTGGCTGGGCATCTGCGACGGCAACATGCAGGAGGGCTCGTTCCGCTGCGATGTGAACGTGTCGGTGCGCAAGCCCGGCGCGCCTTACGGCACGCGGCGCGAGATCAAGAACCTCAACAGCTTCCGCTTCCTGGTGGATGCGGTCAACTACGAGGTCAACTGGCAGATCGACGAGATTGAGGACGGCCGCAGCATCCAGCAGGCCACGGTGCTCTACAACCCCGACAAGGGCGAGACCCGGGCGATGCGCAGCAAGGAGGACTCGGCCGACTACCGCTACTTCCCCGACCCCGACCTGCCGCCGCTGGTGATCGCCCCCGAGTGGGTCGAGCGCGTGAAGGGCGAGATGCCCGAGCTGCCGCGCGCCATGGCCGAGCGCTTCGTCTCGCAGGACGGCCTGCCGGCCTACGACGCGACGATGATGACGCAGAGCCTGGCCTTCGCCCGCTTCTACGAGGCCGCGCGCGACGCCTGCCGCCAGCCCAAACTGGTGGCCAACTGGCTGATGGGCGAGGTCTCCAAGCGCCTGAACACCGAAGGCCGCGACATCGCCGACGCGCCGGTGGCGCCCACCACGCTGGCCGCGCTGATCGGCCGCATCCAGGACGGCACGATCAGCAACAACGCCGCCAAGCAGGTGTTCGACGCACTGTGGTCGGGCGATGCCTCGGGCGTGGACGCGATCATCGAGGCCAAGGGCCTCAAGCAGATGAACGACACCGGCGCGCTGGAAGCCATCGTCGCCGAGGTCATCGCCGCCAACCCGAAGTCGGTCGAGGAGTACAAGGCCGGCAAGGACAAGGCCTTCAACGCCCTGGTCGGCCAGGTCATGAAGGCCTCCAAGGGCAAGGCCAACCCGGCGCAGGCCAGCGAGTTGCTGAAGGCCAAGCTGAACTGAACGCGGGCGGCGGCAAGCTGCGCTGAGCGTCCGCTCGACGTCATTGACTGCGGAGGTGGTGGCGCAGCCAAGGCCCGAGCGGCCAGGGCCTGTCGTCGCAGACGGTGGCGGTCGGCTGCGCCGACTCCCCTGCGGTGCTCGAACTGCAGGGCGGCCCACAAACTCGCTCCGCTCGCCTGCGGCTCGCTGTGCTCAAACAGTGTGGGCCAGTCAGAAGGGATTGCCCTGCAGTCCTGCGCTCCTCGGCGCCCCCGACAGCGCCGCCAGTCCCTGGCCGCTCGTTCCTTGTCTGGGGCAGCGGTTGCGGGACTGCTCGCGCGAGCAGTGCGAGAACGTTGGCAGCGGGTGAGGGGGAGTTCGCTTGGCCGAAGTCAAGGAGGAGGCCGCAGGCCGGGGGACATGAGGACAAGCGAACTCCCCCTCGCCCGCCGCGCCACACCGCTGCAGTCAACCCTACGGCTGGTCAGGGCAGACTTCAGCCCTTCAGAATCCTCGCCACCTTGGCCCGCCGCAGCCGGAAGGCATCCGGCATGCCGGAGCCGAGCAGCGGGCGCAGGTACAGACGGAAGGCGTCGGTCACGTCGGTGCCGCTGGGGGCGATGAACTCGTCCTCCATCGTGCGGGTCTTGCCGGCCACGGCTTCCAGCGGCAGCAGCTCGTAGTCGGCCGAGTAGAAGCCGGTGCGCTTGATCGCCACCGAGCCATTGCGGTCGCCCCACATCGCGAACTGAACGGCCTTCTCGCCCACCTCGCGGGCCTCGCGCTGGTCCACGTCGGACACGCAGCCGACAAAGCTGCGCTGCAGGTAGCCGAAGGTGTCGCCGCGTACCCGCTTGATGCCCAGATTGCGCTTGATTTCCTCGCACAGCAGGTCGGCCAGCGCGCCGCTGCCGCTGAGCTGCACATTGCCGTGGGCGTCGCGTTCCAGGTCCTTGGCCAGCTGGGCCAGGATGGGCTGGCCGCTGGCGTCGTGGATGCCCTCGCTGACGGCCACCACGCAGCGGCCGTAGCGCTCGTGCACGGCCTTGACGTCGGCCAGGAACTTGGGGATCTCGAAGGTGCGCTCGGGCACGTAGATCAGGTGCGGGCCGTCATCGGGGAACTTCTTGCCCAGCGCCGAGGCGGCGGTCAGGAAGCCGGCGTGGCGGCCCATCACCACGCCCACATAGACGCCCGGCAGCGCCGCGTTGTCCAGGTTGGCGCCGGCAAAGGCCTGGGCCACGAAGCGCGCCGCGCTGGGAAAGCCCGGCGTGTGGTCGTTCAGCACCAGGTCGTTGTCGATTGTTTTGGGGATGTGGATGCAGCGCAGCGGGTAGCCGGCCTTGGCGGCCTCCTCGGCGACGATGCGGATGGTGTCGGAGCTGTCGTTGCCGCCGATGTTGAAAAAGTGCTCGATCTGGTGCGCGCGCAGCACCTTGAACATCTCCTGGCAGTAGGCCAGATCGGGCTTGTCGCGCGTGCTGCCCAGCGCCGCCGCGGGCGTGCCGGCGACCAGCTCCAGATTGTGGCTGGTCTCCTGGGTCAGGTCGAGGAAATCCTCGTTCACGATGCCGCGCACGCCGTGCATGGCGCCGTAGACGCGCTGCACCGCATGGTGGCGTCGGGCCTCCAGCACCACGCCGACGAGCGATTGGTTGATGACGGCGGTGGGGCCGCCGCCCTGGGCGACGAGAATCTTGCCTGAAGACATGGAAGGATCCGCAGAGTCGGTGATGAATGCCTCAGGTTAGCGCCGGCCCGGCGCGGACACAACCGGGCGACTCAAGCGCCACTCAGAGCGGCCGATATCCGACCGAGGCCCGTCCATGCCCCGCTCCAACGCCCTTCTGTCCAAGCTGCTTGCCCGCCGACCCCGCACCGTGGTGTGGGGGGCGCTGGCGCTGCTCGCCTCGATGATCGCCAGTCTGGCGGTGATGGGTCTGTGGCAGAGCCGGCTGCAGCACCAGGCCCGGGCGGAGGCGCAAAGCCAAAACCTGGCCACCCTGACCGATGCCTACCTGGCCGCCCACCTGAACCAGCTGGACCAGTCGCTGCTGGGCGTGGTGCACGGTATCGAGGCCTCGCTGGCGCTGCGCGGCCGGATCGAGCCCGCCGAGGCCGCCAGCCTGATCGAGGCGGTGCAGGGCGAACGGCCCGACCTCAGCGGCGTCTACCTCGTGGACGCCGCCGGACGCATCGTCGGCGGCGGGCTGGGGGTGCAGGCCGCCGATCTGGACCAGTCCGACCAGCCCTGGTTCCAGGCCCTGCGCCAACAGGCGCACCCGGGTCTGCAGGTGGCCGCGCCGCGCCTGAGCCTGGTGGGTGATGGCTGGGTGCTGCCCTTTGGCCGTCGCGTCAACGGCCCGGACGGCCAGCCCGCGGGCGCGGTGCTGGCCACGATGCAGATTTCGCACCTGTCGCTGCTGCTCTCGCGCGTGGATGCCGGGCCCGGCGGCGTGGTGGTGCTGCGCAGCGCAGCGCTGCACCAGATCGTGCGCTATCCAGCGCTGGCCGGGGACTCCGGCCGCATCGGTCGCCAGAACGCCTCCCCGGAGCTGCGTGCCCTGGTGGCGCGTCCCGACTGGCGCGTGGTGAACTACCACACCGGCCAGACACCTGACGGCGTGACGCGCACCTACGCCGTCCGCCGCATGAGCGCCGCGCCACTGCTGGTACTGGTGGGCCTGGCCGAGCAGGACACGCTGGCGGGCTGGCAGCGCGAGCTGCGCACCACGCTGGCGCTGGTGGCGAGCTTTCTGCTGCTGCTGTCCGGTGCCGGCCTGATGCTGGTGCGCGCCCTGGCCCGTGGCGAGGAAGCGCGCCAGCGCGCCCGGCTGCTGACCGCGGTGTTCGAGCACAGCGGCGAGGCCATCGTGGTCACCGATGCCGACAACCACATCGTCGAGGTCAACCCCGCCTTTGTGCAGCAGACCGGCTACACCCCCGACGAGGTGGTGGGCCGCAACCCGCGGCTGCTGGCCTCCGGCCACACCCGGCCGGACGAGTACGAAGCCATGTGGGCCTCGCTGACCGAACGGGGCCAATGGCGCGGCGAGCTGCTGGACCGCCACCGCGACGGCCGCGTGTCGCCCAAGTGGATGTCGATCTCGGTGGTGCGCGACGCCCAGGGCGCCGTCACCCACCACATCGCGCAGACCATGGACCTCAGCGAGCTCAAGGCCGCCGAGCAGCGCATCCTGCACCTGGCCCACCACGACCACCTGACCGGCCTGCCCAACCGCGTGCTGCTGCGCGGCCGGCTGGAGCAGGCGCTGGCGGCGGCGCAGCGCGGCGACTCGGAGCTGGCGATGCTGTTCATCGACCTGGACCGCTTCAAGGACATCAACGACAGCCTGGGCCACCATGTGGGCGACGCCATGCTGGTCGAGGTGGCCCAGCGCCTGCAGGCCCTGGTGCGCGGCAGCGACATCGTCGCCCGCCTGGGCGGCGACGAGTTCGTGCTGGTGCTGACCGAGCTGGGCGACGAGGGCGCGCGCGCCAGCGCCCTGGTGGCGCAGAAGGTGCTGGAGGCGCTGCGCCAGCCGGTGAAGGTGGAAGGTCACGCGCTGCACACCTCGGCCAGCATCGGCATTGCCATGTACCCCAGCGACGGCGACGACATGGACGCGCTGATGAAGGGCGCCGACGCCGCGATGTACCACGCCAAGGCCGCCGGCCGCGATGGCCTGCACTTCTACACCGCGGCCATGAACCAGGACAACCAGGAACGCCTGGCGCTGGAACAGGGCCTGCGGGTGGCGATCGACCGCCAAGAGCTGTTCCTGCAGTACCAGCCGCAGATCGAGGCCGGCGGCCTGCGCACCGTCACCGTCGAGGCGCTGCTGCGCTGGCGCCATCCCAGCCTGGGCCTGGTGTCGCCGGTGCGCTTCATCCCGATCGCCGAAGACACCGGCCTGATCGCCAGCATCGGCCGCTGGGTGCTGCACGAGGCGCTGCGCCAGCTCGCGCTCTGGCGCGCCCAGGGGCACACCAGCTTGCGGGTGGCGGTCAATGTGTCGGCCCAGCAGCTGCGCGACGACCAGTTCGCCGTGGCCGTGGCCGACGCCCTGGTGCAGCACGGCGTGCCCGGCGGCGCGCTGGAGCTGGAGGTCACCGAAAGCACCGCCATGCGCGACCCGCGCCGCACCATCGCCCAGCTGCAGCAGCTGCGCCAGCTGGGCGTGGGCCTGTCGATCGACGACTTCGGTACCGGCTACTCGTCGCTGGCCTACCTGAAGCAGCTGCCGCTCAACAGCCTGAAGCTCGACCGCAGCTTCGTCATGGACATCGAGCACGACGCCAACGACGCCGCGATCTGCGCCGCCACGATCACGCTGGCCCACAGCCTGGGCCTGGAAGTGGTGGCCGAGGGCGTGGAGACCCGCGCCCAGCTCGACTATCTGCGCGGCCTGGGCTGCGACCTGGTGCAGGGCTACCTGTTCGCCAAGCCGCTGGACCCCGACGCCTGCCAGGGCTTCATCGAGGCGCAGCTGGCACCCACGCCCTGATCAGGCCGGATCAGGTGTCATAGCCGGGCAGCTGCCGATCCAGCCGGCGCCGCAGCCCCGGCCAGACCAGGTCGGCGCCCTGGCCCACGCTGACCTCGCGCGCCTGCGCCAGCATGTCGGCGATGATGGGTTGGCCCACCCGGGTGAGGGCCGCGCCACCCGACTGCGCCAGGATCTGGATGCGGCAGGCCATCTCCAGCAGGTACATGTTCTGGAAGGCCTCGCCCACCGTGCGGCCCACGGTCAGCAGGCCGTGGTTGCGCAGGATCATCCACATCGCGCCGCCCAGGTCGGCGGCCAGGCGCGGGCGTTCGGCGTCGCGCAGCGCCACGCCCTCGTAGTCGTGGTAGGCCAGCGCGTTGAGGATGAAGCCGCTTTGCTGCGACAGCGGCAGCAGGCCCTCGGCCTGCGCCGCCACCGCCACGCCGTGCGGCGTGTGGGTGTGCATCACGCAGGCCACCTCGGGCCGCGCCGCATGCACGGTGCTGTGGATCACGAAACCGGCCGGGTTGACCGGAAAGCGCGTCTCCTGCAGCGGCCGCCCGGCGTGGTCCACCTTGATCAGGCTGGAAGCGGTGATCTCCTCGAAGAACAGGCCGTAGGGGTTGATCAGGAAGTGATCGGCCTCGCCCGGCACGCGCATCGAGAGGTGGGTGTAGACCAGGTCGTCCCAGCCGAACAGCGCGACCAGGCGGTAGGCGGCGGCCAGGTCCACCCGGGCCTGCCATTCGGTGGCGGACACCTGGTCCTTGAGCGAGGGGATCATCATCGGGCTTCTCCGGTGGCTGTGCTGGTCAATCTAGGCCATCGTTCGCGCCTTGCCCATGCGGACCCACCCGCGTCCCCGACGCGACAGGCCCGGCGCTTGCTACGCTCCTGTCATGAACACGCGCTTTCTCGAAACCCTGGTGGTGCTGGCCCGCGTCGGCAGCTTCCGCGAGACCGCGCAGGTGCTCAACGCCACCCAGGCGGCCATCTCGCAGCGCATCGCCAACCTCGAGGACGACCTGGGGGTGGAGCTGGTCGACCGCAGCCAGCGCCGCCTGACCCTGACCGCCGCCGGCGAGCAGGCGGTGCGCCAGGCCCAGCGCATGCTGGACCTGGAGCGCGAACTGCGCGCCAGCACCCGCCCCGAGGCGCCGCCGGCCGGCCGGGTGCGGCTGGGGGCGATCGAATCCGTGGTGCGCACCTGGCTGTCGCCGCTGGTGCGGTTGCTGGCCGAGCGCCACCCGCAGATCGAGCTGGACATCACGGTGGACACGGCGAAGAACCTGCACGAGGCGCTGCGCGGCCGCAAGCTCGACCTGATGGTGCAGAACGACCCCTACGCGCCCGCCGTGGGCAGCACCGAGCACCGGGTGACGCCGCTGTGCGAGTTTGCGCTGCACTGGATCGCCCGGCCCGAGCTGGCACCGCAGCGCGGCGCGCTGACGCTGGCGCAGCTGGAGCGGGTGCCGCTGCTGACCTTCTCGCGCACCTCCAGCCCGCAGGCCCATGTGCGTGCCCTGTTCGCCGACCGCGGCACCGAGCCGCGCATCTGCAATTTCCCCTCGGTGGAGTCGATCATCCAGCTGGTGCGCGACGGCTACGGCATCGCCGCCATCCCGCCGGTCTTCGTGCGGGCCGATCTGGACAGCGGCGCGCTGCGGCTGTGCGAGGGACCGGCACTGCCGGCGATGACGATCAGTGCGATCAGCGAGCGCGATGCGACACCGGCGGTGCGCGCCACCCAGGCCTTGACGGCCGAGGTGGTGACGCACTACTGCGCCGAGCAGGACCCGGCCTGGGTGCGACCACTGCACTGACCCCGGGGCAACCCTGAGCCGCGATCAGCAAAAGTTGTCGCGCGGCGCAAAGATTTCTCGTTGGACAGCCCCGGCCGATTGGCCCGACAGTCGGGACCATCCTGCCGGCCGCGCGCCAGGCAGGCCCCGACCCACCCTGTCCCACGAGGAAGCCGATGAACCGTCGCCTGATGATCGCCACCGCCGCGGCCGCCGCCGCGCTGGCCGCCCTGCCTGCCGCCGCCGCCACCAGCTGGAATGTGTCGGCCGAGCAGCCCGACGCCAACTACCTGACGCAGAACGTGCGCCAGTTCGCCGAGGACGTGAAGGCGGCCACCGGCGGCGCGCTGGAGCTCAAGGTGCAGTCCAACTCGGTGCTGCTCAAGCGGCCTGAGGTCAAGCGCGGCGTGCAAGCCGGCATCGTGCCGGTGGGCGAGGTGCTGATGTCGGCGCTGGGCAACGAGGACCCGATGTTCGAGATCGACTCGATCCCCTTCGTGGCCACCAGCTTTGACGCCTCCGAGAAGCTCTGGAAGGCTGCGCGCGAGCAGATCGCCGCGCGCCTGGACAAGCAGGGCGTGGTGCTGCTGTACGGCGCGCCGTGGCCGCCGCAAGGCATCTACACCGAGAAGCCGGTCAGCTCGATGGCTGACTTCAAGGGCGTGCGCTTTCGCGCCTACAGCGCTTCCACGACCCGCATGGTCACGCTGATGGGCGCGGTGCCCACCACCATCCAGACCGCCGAGGTGCCGCAGGCCTTTTCCACCGGCGTGGTCGACATGATGATCACCTCGCCCGCCACCGGCGTGGACACCCAGGCCTGGGACTACGTCAAGCACTACTACGACGCCCACGCCTTCATCCCGCAGGCCATCGTCATCGCCAACAAGCGCGCGCTGCAGGGCCTGCCGGCCGACCAGCAGGCCGCCGTGATGGCGGCCGCGAAGAAGGCCGAGGCGCGCGGCTGGGCCACCGCCCGTGAGCGCACCGGTGTGCTGACCCAGACCCTGGCGACCAAGGGCATCAAGGTGCAGCCGGTGCCGCCGGCCATCGCCGCCGAGCTGACCAAGATCGGCCAGACCATGGCCGACGAGTGGCTGAAGAAAGCCGGTGCCGAAGGCGCCGCCGTGCTTGACGCCTTCCGCCGCTGAGCCCGCCGTGAAGCTGCTGCACCGACTGGCCACCGCGGCCGGCGTGGGCGCCGCCGTGGCGCTGGTGGCGATTGCGCTGGTGATCCTGGCGCAGATCGTCGCCCGGCTCGCTGGCACCCAGGTGCCGGCGGCCGACGACTTCGCCGCCTGGGCCATGGCCGCCTCGGCCTTCCTGGCCCTGCCCTACGCGCTGCACCATGGCGAGCACATCCGCGTCACGCTGATCCTGGGCCGCCTGCAGGGCGGCGCGGCGCATGCGGTCGAGACCCTGGCCACCGCACTGGGTCTGGGCCTGGCCGCCTGGGCCGCCTGGCAGGCCGGCGCCTTCGTGTTCGACTCCTGGCGCTACGACGAGGTGGCCCAGGGCGTGCTGCGCGTGCCAATGTGGATCCCGCAGCTGCCCATGCCGATCGGCCTGGCGCTGCTGGCCGCGCTGCTGGCCGAGCGTCTGTGGCGCTGCCTGAGCGGCCAGGACCTGAGCGACGGCGGCGAGACCGCCCGCACCGAATGAGCAGGAGCGCCGCATGACCGAACTGAGCCAGGCCGCCCTGCTGATGGTGGTCCTTTTCATTGCCCTGGGCCTGGGCCTGTGGGTGGCGCTGGCGCTGCTGGGCTGCGGCCTGGTGGGGCTGCTGCTGTTCACCTCCACGCCGCCGGGACTGCTGTTCGCCACCACGGTGTGGAGCGCCACCGCCAGCTGGGCGCTGACCGCGCTGCCGCTGTTCATCTGGATGGGCGAGATCCTCTACCGCACCCGCCTGGCCGAGGACATGTTCGCCGGCCTGGGCCCCTGGGTGCGCGGCCTGCCGGGGCGGCTGCTGCATGTCAACGTGATCGGCTGCGGCATCTTCGCGGCGGTCAGCGGTTCGTCGGCAGCCACCGCCGCGACCATCGGCAAGATCACGCTGCCCGAGCTGAAGTCGCGCGGCTACGACGAGGCCATCGCCGTGGGCTCGCTGGCCGGTGCCGGCACGCTGGGCCTGCTGATCCCGCCGTCGATCGTGATGATCGTCTACGGCGTGGCGGCGCAGGTGTCCATCGTCAAGCTGTTCACCGCCGGCGTGCTGCCGGGGCTGATGCTGATGGCGCTGTTCTCCGGCTACATCGCCTTCTGGGCCTGGCGCCACCCGGACCGCGTGCCCGAGGACGGCGAATCGGTGCCCATGGCCGAGCGCTTCAAGCGCCTGCGCCTGCTGGCGCCGGTGACGCTGCTGATCATCGCGGTGATCGGCTCGATCTACGCCGGCATCGCCACGGCCACCGAGGCGGCGGCGGTGGGCGTGGTGGGCGCGCTGGCGATTGCCGGCGTGGGTGGCTCGCTGACGCGGGCCTCGCTGGCGGCCAGCCTGATGGGCGCGGTGCGCACCTCCTGCATGATCGGCTTCATCCTGATGGGCGCGGCCTTCCTGACCAGCGCGATGAGCTTCACCGGCCTGCCGGCCACGGTGGCCGGCTGGATCACCGGTCTGGGCCTGGCGCCCTGGCAGCTGCTGACGGTGCTGACCGCCTTCTTCGTGCTGCTGGGCTGCTTCCTCGATGGCATCTCGATCGTCGTGCTGACCACCGCGGTGCTGATGCCGGCCATCCAGGCTGCGGGCATCGATCCGCTGTGGTTCGGCATCTACCTGGTGCTGGTGGTGGAGATGGCGCAGATCACGCCGCCGGTGGGCTTCAACCTGTTCGTGATCCAGGGCATCACCGGGCTGCAGCTGTTCACGCTGGCGCGCATGGCCCTGCCCTTCTTCCTGCTGCTGGTGGCGGCCACGGCGCTGATCACGCTGTTCCCGCAGATCGTGCTGGCGCTGCCGGCGGCGATGGGCTGATGCGCGACGCGCCCACCATCGAGCCGCTGGGCGACTGCGCCTTGCGCGTGGGCCTGGGCAGCGAGCCCGATGCCGCCACGGTGGCGCGCGTGCAGGCCGCCGCCCGCACGCTGCGCGAGGCGCCGCCCGCCGGCCTGCGCGAGGTGGTGCCCGCCTACACCACGCTCACGCTGCACTACCGCCCCGAGGCGGTGGCCGGCGAGCCCGACGATCTGCAGCCCCCGTGGCAGCGCCTGGCCGCCCAGGTGCAGGCGCTGCTGCGACGCCCCCGCCGCCGTGCGGCCGCGGCTGCGCGCGAGGTGGTGGTGCCCGTCTGCTATGGCGGTGAGCACGGACCCGACCTGGCCGCCGTGGCCGCCCACTGTGGTCTCAGCGAAGACGAGGTGGTGCGCCGCCATCTGGCGTCACCGCACCAGGTGGCGATGCTGGGCTTCGCGCCGGGCTTTCCGTTCATCACCGGCCTGGACAGCGCGCTGCGCACCGCGCGCCGCGCCACGCCGCGCACCCGCATTCCGCCGGGCTCGGTGGCCATCGCGCGCGAGCAGACCTGCATCTACCCGCTGGAAACCCCCGGCGGCTGGAACCTGATCGGCCGCACGCCGCTGCGTCTCTTTGACCCCGCTGCCAACCCACCCAGCCGGCTGCGCCCGGGCGACCGCCTGCGCTTCGAGCCGATCGATGCGGCCCGCTTCGCGGCGCTGTGGGCCCAGGAGCGCACATGATCGAGGTGCTGGATCCCGGCTTGCAGACCCAGCTGCAGGACAGCGGCCGCTGGGGCTGGCAGGCCGACGGCGTGCCGGTGGGCGGCGCGATGGACGGCTGGAGCCACCGCGTGGCCAACCTGCTGGTGGGCAATGCCGGCGACGAGGCCACGCTGGAGATCCTGCTGCAAGGCCCGCGCCTGCGCTTTGCGCGCGCCGCCTACATCGCCCTGGTCGGCGCCGAGCTGCCATTGACGCTGGACGGCCAGGCCGTGCCCGCCGGCCGGCGCCTGCTGGTGCCCGCCGGCGCCGTGCTGGCCTGTGGCCGCGCCCGCGCCGGCCTGCGCGCCTACCTGGCGGTGCAAGGCGGCTTCGACGTGCCACCGGTGCTGGGCAGCCGCAGCACCTATGTGCGCGGCGGCTTCGGCGGCTGGCAGGGGCGCGCGCTGCAGGCCGGCGATCGGCTGCCCCTCGGGCCGGCGGCTGCCGAGCCACCCATCACGGCCGGTCTCGACACCACGCCCACGCTGCCCGACCCCGCCCAGACCGAGCGCGTGCTGGTGGTGCCCGGCGAGCATTGGGAGGCCTTTCCCGCCGCAGAGCGCGCCGCCTTCCTGGCCACCGCCTGGCGCGTCGGCCCGCAATCCGACCGCATGGGCTACCGCCTGCAAGGGCCCGCACTGGGCGCGCCGGCGCTGGGCGAGCTGCTCAGCGAGGGCGTGGCCTTCGGCACTGTGCAGGTGCCGCCCGACGGCCAGCCGATCGCGCTGATGGCCGAGCGGCAAAGCACCGGCGGCTACCCCAAGATCGCCCATGTCGCCGCGGTGGACCTGCCACTGCTGGCGCAGATGGCCCCGGGCCAGCGGCTGCGCTTCGAGCTGATCAGCACCGACCGCGCCCAGGCCCTGCTGGAAGACCGTGAACGCACGCTGGCGCAACTGCGCCGCACGCTGCTGGAGACACCATGAGCACCCTCGACCTGAACTGCGACATGGGCGAAGGCTTCGGCGCCTGGACGATGGGCGACGACCTGGCGCTGCTGGACCACGTCAGCTCGGCCAACATCGCCTGCGGCTTCCATGCCGGCGACCCCGCCACGATGCGCGGCGTGGTGGCCGCCGCACTGGCGCGCGGCGTGGCCGTGGGCGCCCACCCGGGCCTGCCCGACCTGGTGGGCTTCGGTCGGCGCGAGATGAAGGTGAGCCCGGCGGATGCCTACGCGATGACGCTGTACCAGGCCGGCGCGCTGGCTGCCTTCGCGCGCGCTGCCGGCGGCCGGCTGCACCACGTCAAGCCGCACGGCGCGCTCTACAACATGGCCGCCCGCGACCGCGCGCTGGCCGACGCATTGGCCCAGGCGGTGCACGACCTGGACCCGTCGCTGGTCTTCTACGGCCTGGCCGGCAGCGCGATGGTCGACGCCGCCCGCGCCCGCGGCCTGCGCGTGGCCGAGGAGGTGTTTGCCGACCGCGCCTACGAGGACGACGGCCGCCTGGCCGCGCGCGGCACCCCCGGCGCGATGATCGAGGACGCCGACGCCGCGCTGGCCCAGGTGCGGCTGATGCTGCAGGGCCAGGTGCGCGCGCGCAGCGGTGCGCTGGTGGCGCTGCGCGCCGACACGCTGTGCCTGCACGGCGACCAGCCCGGCGCACTGCACTTTGCGCAGACGCTGCGCGCCGCGCTGGCCGCCGACGGGGTGACGGTGCGCGCGCCTTAGGCGGCCGGCCCCAGCGCGTCGATCAGCGGCCCCAGCCAGGGCTCGAAGGCGCGCCAGTGCTCGACCGCGCCAGCGTGGATCGGCCGGCGCACCTGCTCGGAGCTGGGCGTGGTGACGCCGCGCGGGTTCTCGTGGAAGCGCAGGCAGGCGTCATCGAAGGGCAGGTTCAGCGCGGCCAGCAGGCGGCGCGTCTGGCCCTCGGGGTCGGCCACCAGGTCTTCGTAGTGCAGCCGGGTGATGGCGCCGGGCAGCACCGCCTGGAAGTGGTCCATCAGCGCCAGGTAGTCGCGGTGGTAGCGGCCCAGCTCGGCCAGGCCCAGGCGCCCCTTGCTGCTGAAGGACTTGAAGATCGACAGCGCGCTGGCCACCGGGGTGCGGCGCACCTCGACGATGCGCGCCTTCGGCAGGATCAGCCGGATCAGGCCCAGGTGGAAGAAGTTGGCCGGCTTCTTGTCCAGCACCACCGGCCGACCCAGGTGGCGGTGGCGCTGCAGCAGCGCCAGGTAGCGCTCGCCCAGGCCGCGCAGCCGCTCGGGCGGCAGCGCCACCAGCGCATCCAGCCAGGCGGTGCCCAGCGCGGTGTCCTTGCGGCCCGCCAGCTCGGCGGCGATCGCGCCGATGTAGGGCAGCTCGGCCGTGGCCTCGACCTGCGGGTGGCTGGCCAGGATCTGCTCGACCAGCGTCGAGCCCGAGCGCGGCCGGCTGACGATGAACACCGGCGCCTCGTCCAGGCAGCCGTAGCTGGCGCGTTCAGCGAAGAAGGCGGGCGTGAAGACCGCGCACTGGCGGGCCACGCCGCGGCTCAGCGTGTCGGGGTCGTAGTCGATGCGCGCGCGCAGCGCCGCGGCGCCCTGGGCGTACAGCGTGAACGCGCCCTCGGCATCGCCGGCGTCCTCGCGCGCCTTGGCCAAGGCGTACTGCAGCGCGGCGCGCTCGGGCACGGGCAGCTCGGGGCGGGCCAGCTGCTGCTGCATCGTCGCCAGCTCGGCCGGCTCGAAAACGTGGTTGCGCAGGTCAGCCAGTGCCCACCAGGCCCCGCCCAGGCCGGGGCGCAGGGTGCAGGCGCGGCGGTAGGCGGCCACACAGTCGTCGCGCCGGCCCAGCGCGCGCAGCGCGTGCCCCAGATCCAGCCACGACAGCGCGCGCGATGGGTGGGCATCGGCCAGCCGCTGGTAGATCGCCAGCGCCGCAGCGTGCTCGCCCAGCGCCAGGTGCAGGTGGGCCATCAGCTCGGCGAACAGCGGGTGGTCAGGCTCGGCCGCCAGCAGTCGGCGCGCTTCGGGCTCGGCCTCGGCGGGCCAGCCCTGCTGATCCAGCAGCTTGGCCAGGTTGTAGCGCGCGGCGCTGAAGTCGGGCTGCGCCGCCACGCAGCGGCGCAACGCGGCGATCGCCTGCGCCGGCCGGCCGGTGCGCAGCTGCGCGCGGGCCAGCAGGTACAGCGCGTCGGCATCGTCGGGGCGGCGCGCCAGGTGGGGGGCCAGCAGTGGCTCGACCAACGCGTCCCGGCCGGTTTGCAGCAGCTCGGCCGCCTGGCGCAGCAGCGGCGTGGCGGGCGGGCGCTGGGCGGCCAGCCGCTGCATCGCCCGGGCCCAGGGGTCCGGCGGGGAGGGAGGGGCGGCCGCAGGCATCCGGCCGAGTGTATCGATCCGCCCGCGGGTATTCATCAAGCCCGCCGCGCGCCGGCCGATATACCTTTGCGCCATGCCCTCGCAAGGCGTCCGGCATCCACGGGCGCCACCGGCAGGCGGGTCCCGATCCCATGCAGTACCGTCCCGACCCACCCGAGCCGATCTCGCCGCGCGCCATCGACGCCGAGATCGCGCTGGAGCGCGTGCGCGCCATCTACCGCCTGGCGCCGCAACCCCAGTTGGGCGCGGCGGTGTTCGGACTGGTGGTGGCCTGGGCGATGTGGGGCCGGGTCGCTAACGCCTGGGTGCTGGGCTGGCTGGCATGGCGGCTGCTGATCAGTGCTGTGCGGGCCCTGGACACCGGCCGCTTCGAGCGCGACCCCCATCGCGCGCAGCGGCTGCGCTACTGGCAGATCCGCTTTGACGTACTGATCACGCTGGACAACCTGTGCTGGGCCGTGATCTCGCTGGTCTTCGTGCCCGCCGTGCGCGATACGCTGCTGGGCACGCTGCTGTTTGCCAGCGTGCTGTGCATCACCGCGGTCGGCGTGTTCCTGCTCGTCAGCAGCCTGCGCACGGCGATCATGAACTTTGTGGCCGTGCTGCTGCCGGTCATCCTGCAGGCGTTGTGGTCCGGTCACCCGGACGCCTGGATCGTCGTGGCCTGCGTGCTGATCTATGCCGCGGTGCTCACCCAGGAGAGCTGGCGCAGCTGCCGCGACTGGACCGAGATGACCCGGCTGCGGCTGGAGGCCGCGTCGGTGGCGGCCGAGCGCGAACAGGCGCGCCGGGTGGCGGTGGAGGCCAACCTGGCCAAAAGCCGCTTCCTGGCCAACATGAGCCACGAGATCCGCACGCCGATGAACGGCCTCCTGGGCATGTCCGAGCTGCTGCGCGACACGCCGCTGAACGCCGAACAGACGCGCTACGTGCAGGCCATCTCCAGCGCCGCCAACGCCCTGCACGAACTGCTGGGCGACATCCTCGACCTGTCCAAGATCGAGGAGGGCAAGGTGGTGCTGGAGCGGGTCGATTTCGACCCGGCGCAGCTGTTGGGCAGCGTCGCGGCCATCTACCGCGAACTGGGCCAGGCGCGCGGCGTGGCGGTGCGGACCGAGCTGTCCTTGTCCGGGCTGCCACCGGTCAGCGGCGACCCCACCCGGCTGCGCCAGGTCATGACCAACCTGCTGGGCAATGCGCTGAAGTTCACGCCCTCGGGCACCGTGCTGCTGCGCGCCGGTACCGTGGCCGCGCCGGAGGGCGATGCGCGGCCCTGGCTGCAGGTGTCGATCCAGGACAGCGGCATCGGCATGACGCCCGAGCAATTGGGCCAGCTGTTCCAGCGCTTCTCGCAGGCCGACAGCTCCACCACCCGCCGCTTCGGCGGCAGCGGCCTGGGGCTGGTGATCTGCCGGCACCTGGTGGCGCTGATGGGCGGCACCATCCATGCCGAGAGCGAACCGGGCCAGGGCAGCCGCTTCTGGTTCGAAGTGCCGCTGACGCCGGCCGAGCGCGCCATGGTCGAGCCCGCTGCGGACCCAGGCCGGGCCATGGTCACCGACGCCAGCGCACCGCGGCCGTCGCGCATCCTGGTGGTGGAAGACAACGCCGTGAACTGCATGGTGGTCCAGGCCATGCTGGAGCGCATGGGCATGACGGTGCTGCTGGCCGGCGATGGCGCCCAGGCGGTGGCTGCCGTGCAGGCGCAGGCCGTCGACCTGGTGCTGATGGACTGCCAGATGCCGGTGATGGACGGCTATGAGGCCACGCGACAGATCCGTGCCGGCGACCCGCCCAGCGCGCAGGTGCCGATCATCGCGCTCACCGCGCACGCGCTGGCCGAGGACCGTGAGCGCTGCGAGGCCGCCGGCATGGACGACTACCTGCCCAAGCCCGTCACTGCCGAGGCGCTGGGGGGCATGCTGCGCAAGCACCTGGGTGCCGCCAACGGGACCTGAGCTGCCTCAGGCCAGCTCGGCCGACGCGATCACGCCGCCGCCCAGGCAGACCTCGCCGTCATAGACCACCGCCGACTGCCCCGGCGTGACCGCCCACTGCGGCTGGGCGAACAGCAGCGACAGGCCGGCGGGCGAAGGGTCCAGCGCGCAGGCGGCATCGGCCTGGCGGTAGCGGGTCTTGGCGCCATAGCCACCGGCGCGCGGCGCCTGGCCGGCCACCCAGCTGAGGTCATCGGCCACCAGGCGGCGGTACTGCAGCCAGGGGTGCTCGTGGCCCTGCACCACCACCAGCGCGTTGCGGTCCAGGTCCTTGCGCGCGACGAACCAGGGCAGGTGCTCGCCGCCGCCGCGCGGCGCCTTCTTGTCCTTCACGCCACCGATGCCCAGGCCCTGGCGCTGGCCCAGCGTGTAGAAGCTCAGGCCCACATGCTGGCCCAGCGTGCGGCCGCGCTCATCGACGATCGGGCCGGGCTCGTGGCTCAGGTAGCGGTTGAGAAACTCGCGAAACGGCCGCTCGCCAATGAAGCAGATGCCGGTGGAGTCCTTCTTCTTCGCATTGGGCAGGCCGATCTCCTCGGCCAGGCGGCGCACCTCGGTCTTGGGGAGCTCGCCCACCGGAAACAGCGTCTTGGCCAGCTGCGCCTGGTTCAGGCGGTGCAGGAAGTAGCTCTGGTCCTTCAGCGGATCCAGCCCCTTGAGCAGTTCATGCCGGCCATCGCGCTCGCGCACCCGGGCGTAATGACCCGTGGCGATCTTTTCGGCGCCCAGCCGCATCGCGTGGTCCAGGAAGGCCTTGAACTTGATCTCGGCGTTGCACAGCACGTCGGGGTTGGGCGTGCGGCCGGCCTGGTACTCGCGCAGGAACTCGGCGAACACGCGGTCCTTGTACTCGGCCGCGAAATTGACGTGCTCGATCTCGATGCCGATGACATCGGCCACCGCTGCCGCATCGACGAAATCGACGTTGGACGAGCAGTACTCGCTGTCGTCGTCGTCTTCCCAGTTCTTCATGAAGATGCCGACGACCTCGTGCCCCTGCTGCTTGAGCAGCCAGGCCGAGACCGCGGAATCGACGCCGCCGGACAGGCCGACGACCACGCGTTGCTTGTGCATGGCGGGATTGTCGCCGGGCGTCCAGCGTCAATCATCCCGGGGCGGCTTTTCACATCATGCAACGACCGACAGGTCGGAAAACCCGGTGTTCACTTGTGGAGCAGCTTGACGCTGGGGTGCATGTGCAGCAAATCCAGCGCAAACCCGCGCCCCGCCGCGTGGTCCTCGATGCTGCATAGCAGCATCGGACTGCGGTGCCGGTCAGGGCAGGCGCGCAGCTCGTCCAGGCTCATCCACAGCGTGCGCTCGATGGGCTGGTCGTAGCCGCGGCCGGGCAGTTCATCGCCCACCGTGCCAGCGATCGCGAAGCGCAGGTAGGTGATGTCCTCGCCGGTGCTGGCGCGCTGCATTCGCCCCAGGTAAACCCCGACCACGTGGGTGGGCGTGAAGACGCGCGCGGTCTCCTCCAGCGCCTCGCGGATCACGGCCTCGATGAGGGATTCGCCAGGGTCCAGGTGGCCGGCCGGGTTGTTGAGTTTCAGGCCCTCGGGTGTGCGCTCCTCGACCAGCAGATAGCGGCCCTCGCGCTCGATGATCGCGGCCACGGTGACGCTTGGTTTCCAACGTTCCATCGGGCCATCTTAGAGCCCGGGCAAACCGCCGGACGACAGCGCTCCGCGATTGGGTAAGCTAGGCGGCAAACGACGGGGGCGCCGAGGCGACCGCACGACAGCGGCGCCGCCGCCCCTGCACAGTGGACGTTGGAGAGGAGAGTCATGGCTCTGTTGATCGGGGTGCCGCGCGAGACTGCGGCCGGGGAAAAGCGCGTCGCGACCGTGCCGGACGTGGTCGAGAAGCTCATCAAGCTGGGCTTCTCGGTGGCGGTGGAAACCGGCGCCGGTGACGCGGCCAACTGCGACGACGACAGCTACCGCGCCGCCGGCGCCAAGGTGGCGGGCAGCGCGGCCGAGTTGTTCGGCATGGCCGACATCGTCTTCAAGGTGCGCCCGCCCACGCTGGACGAGGTGGCGCTGCTGCGCCCCGGCGCCACGCTGATCGGCTTCGTCTGGCCGGCGCAGAACCCCGAGCTGATGGCCGCGCTGCAGGCCCGGCAGGTGACCGCGCTGGCGATCGACTGCCTGCCGCGCCAGCTCAGCCGCGCCCAGAAGATGGACGCGCTGACCTCGCAGGCCGGCGTCAGCGGCTACCGCGCGGTGATCGAGGCGGCCAATGCCTTCGGCCGCTTCTTCAACGGCCAGATCACCGCCGCCGGCAAGGTGCCGCCGGCCAAGGTCTTCATCGCCGGTGCCGGCGTGGCCGGCCTGGCGGCCATCGGCACCGCCGCCAACCTGGGCGCCATCGTGCGCGCCAATGACACCCGCGCCGAGGTCGCTGATCAGGTGGTCTCGCTGGGCGGCGAGTTTGTCAAGGTCGACTACGAAGAAGAGGGCTCGGGCGGCGGCGGCTACGCCAAGGTCATGAGCGAGGGCTTCCAGGCCGCGCAGCGCGCGATGTACGCGCAGCAGGCCCGCGAGGTGGACATCATCATCACCACTGCGCTGATTCCCGGCAAGCCGGCGCCCAAGCTGATCACCGCCGAGATGGTGGCGACGATGAAGCCCGGCAGCGTGATCGTCGACATGGCCGCCGAGCAGGGCGGCAACTGCGAGCTGACCGTGCCCGGCCAGGCCGTGGTGCGCCATGGCGTGACCATCGTTGGCTACACCGACCTGGCCAGCCGCCTGGCCAAGCAGAGCTCCACGCTGTACAGCACCAACCTGCTGCGCCTGACCGAGGAGCTCTGCAAGACCAAGGACGGCGTCATCAATGTCAACTTCGAGGACGACGCGATCCGCGGCCTGACGGTGGTGAAGAACGGCGAGCTGACCTGGCCCGCCCCGGCGCCCAAGCTGCCGCCACCGCCGCCGCCGAAGGCGGCCGTCGCTGCACCCAAGGCACCGGCGCACGGCCACGGCCCCGGCGAGCCGATGAAGGGCAGCACGCTGGCCATCGTGTTCGCGGTAGGCGCGGTGCTGTTCGCCTTGGTGGGCCTGTACGCACCGGCCGCCTTCCTGTCGCACTTCACGGTCTTCGTGCTGGCCTGCTTCGTGGGCTACATGGTGGTGTGGAACGTGACCCCGTCGCTGCACACGCCGCTGATGAGCGTGACCAACGCGATCAGCTCGATCATTGCCATCGGCGCGCTGATCCAGGTGGCGCCGCCGCTGGACGCCGCAGGTGCCACCGACCGCCCGCATGCGCTGATCCTGGGCTGCGCGGTGGTCGCCCTGGTGCTGACCGCCGTGAACATGTTCGGCGGCTTTGCCGTCACGCGCCGCATGCTGGCCATGTTCCGCAAGTGATCGTCAGAACAAGAACAAGGAACCGGACATGACTTCCAGTCTCGCGACCGTGGCCTACATCGGCGCCACCATCCTCTTCATCCTCAGCCTGGGCGGGCTGTCCAACCCGGAAACCGCCCGCCGCGGCAACCTGTTCGGCATGGTCGGCATGACCATCGCGGTGCTGGCCACGGTGCTGGGCCCGCGGGTCACCGCGGCCGGCGTGCCCTACATCGTCGGCGCCCTGGTGGTGGGCGGCGGCATCGGCCTCTTCGCGGCGAAGAAGGTGCAGATGACGCAGATGCCCGAGCTGGTGGCGCTGATGCACAGCCTGGTCGGCCTGGCGGCCTGCCTGGTGGGCTTCGCCAGCTATGTGGACACCTCCACCGTCTTTGCCACGCCGGCCGAGAAGGCCATCCACGAGGTCGAGATCTACGTGGGCATCCTGATCGGCGCGGTCACGTTCTCGGGCTCGATCATCGCGTTCGGCAAGCTCTCCGGCCGCATCGGCGGCAAGCCGCTGCTGCTGCCGGCGCGCCACTGGCTCAACCTGGCGGGCCTGCTGGTCGTCATCTGGTTCGGCCGCGAATTCATCAACGCGCACGATATTGCCTCGGGCATGACGCCGCTGCTGGTGATGACCGTGGTGGCGCTGCTGTTCGGCGTGCACATGGTGATGGCCATCGGTGGCGCGGACATGCCGGTGGTGGTGTCGATGCTCAACAGCTACTCCGGCTGGGCGGCTGCGGCCACCGGCTTCATGCTCAGCAACGACCTGCTGATCGTGGTGGGCGCGCTGGTGGGCTCGTCGGGCGCCATCCTCAGCTACATCATGTGCCGGGCGATGAACCGCAACTTCATCAGCGTGATCGCCGGCGGCTTTGGCGGCGGTGCGCCGGCGCCTAAGGCCGAGGGCGGTGCCGCCGAGCCGCAGGGCGAGGTCTCGCCGATCAGCGCCGCCGAGACGGCCGAGCTGCTGCGCGAATCGAAGAGCGTGATCATCGTCCCCGGCTATGGCATGGCGGTGGCCCAGGCCCAGCACACGGTGTTCGAGATCACCAAGCTGCTGCGCGAGAAGGGCGTGAACGTGCGCTTCGGCATCCACCCGGTGGCCGGCCGCATGCCGGGCCACATGAACGTGCTGCTGGCCGAGGCCAAGGTGCCTTACGACATCGTGCTGGAGATGGACGAGATCAACGAGGACTTCCCGGACACCGACGTGACCATGGTGATCGGCGCCAACGACATCGTCAACCCGGCCGCGCAGGACGACCCCAGCAGCCCGATCGCCGGCATGCCGGTGCTGGAGGTCTGGAAGGCCCGCACCAGCATTGTGATGAAGCGCTCCATGGCCAGTGGCTATGCCGGCGTGGACAACCCGCTCTTCTACAAGGACAACAACCGCATGCTGTTTGGCGACGCCAAGAAGATGCTCGACGAGGTGCTGGGCGCGCTGAAAGCCTGAGCGCGGGGGCGGGAATCCAGCCGCCTTCGACCTGGATCAAGGTTTAAAATCAGGGTAAGTGCTAGGCCGCCTCCGCGGCGGACCCGGCAGGCCCGGTTCCTTCATCCTCCCGGAGATTGTCTTGAGCGTCCTGAGCTTCCCCCGCACCGCCGAGGTGTCCGCATGACCCCCGCCCAACTCGCCCTGGGCGTCGCCGGCGTGGTTGGCGTCTTCAATGCCGCCTTCTTCAGCGTCGTGGCCTACGAGATCAGCGGCCATTCGATGGCCGCCGGTGCTGCTGGCGCCCTGATCATCCTGGTGGCCGAAGCGCTGCTGGTGAAGAACCTGGGCCCCAAGATCGGCGCCAAGCTCAACGAGAGCATGGCCCCCGCGTCGGGCTCCTGAGCGCCCAAGGCCACATCGAAGGCGCCCACCGGGCGCCTTTTTCATGGCCGGCGCACAATCAAAGCCATGACCCTCGCGATCGTCAGCGCCCTGCCCGACGAACTGGCCGCGCTGCAGGCGCGGCTGGATGTCGACCATGCCAGCACCCTGGCTGGCCGCACCCTGCACAGCGGCCGGCTGGCCGGGCACGAGGTGATCCTGGTGCTCAGCGGCGTCGGCAAGGTGGCGGCAGCCACCACGGCGGCGCTGCTGCTGGACCGCTTTGATGTGCGCGCCCTGCTGTTCACCGGTGTGGCCGGCGGCCTGGGCACTGGCGTGGCGGTGGGCGATGTGGTGATCGGCCGCCAGTTCCTGCAGCACGACATGGACGCCTCGCCGCTGTTTCCGCGCTGGGAGGTGCCAATGACCGGGCGCAGCCGCTTTGACGCGGATGCCGCCTGGTCCGACCGCCTGGTGGCCAGCGCGCACCAGGTGCTGGCCAGCGAGCACCCGGCGCTGGCCAGCTTCGGCATCACCGCGCCGCGGGTGCACCAGGGCCTGGTGATCAGCGGCGACCGCTTCGTCAGCTCAGCGGCCGAGTGCGCGCGTCTGCAGGCCGAGCTGCCCGACGCGCTGGCGGTGGAGATGGAAGGCGCCGCGCTGGCGCAGGTGGCGCACGACTTCGGCCGCCCCTGCGCGGTGCTGCGCACCATCTCCGACCGTGCCGATGACGCCGCGCATGTCGACTTCCCGCGCTTTCTGCGCATGGTGGCGGCCGAGTACGCGCGTGACATCGTGCTGGCGGCGCTGACCGCCTGAAGCGGCTCAGCGCGGCAGCGCGCGTTGCTCGCCGCGACGCAGGGCGGGCGCGCCAGCGGTGGCCATCGGCACCAGCGACGCCGTGAAGCTGCGCTTGCCGCTGTCGCACAACTGGACCTGTTTGGTCGAGCTGTCGAGGTCGACAAACTCCGGCGTGCGGCCCAGGAAGCTGCCGCTGATCTGGTCGCCGGCGCCATTGAACTTCAGCGTCCAGCTCTGGTAGAGCGCATTGCCCCGCACCTCGAAGCTGGCCTTGCGGGCGACGATCGACTGGGACACGCCAGCGCCCCAACCCACCCAGCGGCCCGGGCCGGACTTGGTGCAGCTGGCGATGTAGCCAATGCCGACCTCGTGCACCCGGGGCTGGCCGAATTCGTCGTGCTCGACCTTGATCGTCAGCGAGTCGCCGGCATCGGTGAGACCTTCGTAGGTGCCGACCTGCTGGGCCTGGGCGAGCGATGCCGTCAGGCCCAGCACCAGCGCGGTAGGGGGCAGGAGAGCGTGCAGATGACAGGGCATGGAAACCTCCGGATTCAGATTGAGTGACGCCGCCACGCGGCCGGCATGCCGATGCTGCAGCGCCAGCGTTCGTCAATCGTTAGCCAGCGCGCGCGCCACGGCCTCGTCGAGCGTCCAGCTCTCGGCGCTGGCCCACAGCCACCGGGCCTGACCTGGCTCGCCCTGGGCCGACGCCAGGCGCCGCACCCGCCGCACGAAGCGGCGCTCGGCGGCCGTGAGGCGGCCGTAGTGGCGGTCCCACCAGGCGGCGGCAAAGGCCAGCAACTGCAGCGCCAGCACGGCCTGACCGGGCAGGCGCGCCAGCGCCCGCGGCAGGTTCCACAGCGCGTAGGCCAGGTCCAGTCCGGAGCGCACCTCCCAGGCCTGGCGCACCGCCTCGCGCAGGCTGGCGGCGGCCTCGGCCGGGCGGCGCAGGCGCAGTTGAAGGTTGCCGCGGGTGTTGAAGACGCTGCTGAGCGTCTCGCGGTCGCCCAGGGCCTCGGATTGGCGCGCTGCCTCGTCCAGACCCGCCATCGCCTCGACCGCGTGCCCCCGGCGGGCCAGCCAGCTGGCCAGGCGGTAGCGGCAGGCCAGCTGCAGGTAGGCGTTGCCGCTGGCCTGCGCGGCGGCCAGCGCGTCCTGCAGGCGCTGGCCGCCGCGCGCGGGGTCGTGCCCATGCACCTCGGCCACGGCGCCGTCGAGCTGCCGCAGCAGGCTGCACAGCGCGGGGGCATCCAGGGGCATCGCGGCCAGCGCGCGGTCCAGGTGTCGGCGCAGGCGCGGCGGGTCTTCACAGTCGCGCCAGTCGATCACCAGACGGGTCCAGCGGGCCAGGGCGCGGGCCGCAGGCGGGCCGCGCCGCGCCGCCTGCAGGGCGGTGCAGGCCCAGCGACGCGCCTCGGTCGGATCGCCGGCCAGATGCCATTGCCATGCCAGCGTGGCCAGCGCCACCGCCTCGGCCGGCACGCCGGCGCACAGCAGCGAGAGCCGGGCCAGCGTGGGCCGGTCCAGCCACAGGTGGTGCAGCACGGGCCGCCAGGCGCCCAGCCAGGCCTGCGCGAACGCAGCATCGGCACCGTCGAGCGCAGCGGCGAGGTGCGGCAGCCGTGCGCGCGCCTCGGCCAGCGGGGGCGTCGCCGACCAGCAGGCGGCCCAGGCCAGCAGTCCCTGGCGCAGGCGCTGGCGGTGCGTCTGGCGCAGCTCGGGTGTGCCCTGCAGCAGAGCGAACTGCTGCACCGGCACGGCCATCGCGTAGCGGGCGGGTTCGTCGGTGTGCAGCTCAGGCAGCCGCTGCAGCAGAGACTGGGCGACCAGTTCGTCCAGCGCGTCGGCCAACTCGGCGGGCGTCAGCGCAGGGTCGGCCAGGGTTTGTGCCAGGCCGCGGGTGAAGGGAGCGGACAGGCTGCCCAGCGCTGCCGCCAGCTCGGCCAAGGGCGGTGGCAGCAGGCGCCAGCTCCAGTCCACCACGGTGCGCAGGCTGGCCTGGCGCGGCGGCGCGCCCGGCTGCCGCGGCCGCCCCACCAGGTCCAGGTGCGGGGTCCCGGCGGCGCCGCTGAGCAGTGTCAGCAGCTCGGCCGGCGGCAGGCTGCGCACCCGGGCGGCAGCCAGCTCCAATGCCAGCGGCAGGCCATCCAGCGCCGACACCAGCGCGGCCACCGCTGCCGCATTGCCCGCATGCAGGTGGAAGTCCGGACGCACGGCGCGCGCGCGGTCGACGAACAGCGCCACCGCCGGGTGGCGGGCCAGCGCCTCGTGCGACAGCCCGGCACCCGGCACAGGCCCCAGAGGCGGTGGCGCCAGCTCCTGCAGGCCCGGCAGCGCCAGCGCCCGGCGCGAGGTCACCAGCACGCGCAGCCAGGGCGAGGCGCGCAGCCACTGACCCAGCAGCGCATCGGCGTCGGCCGGCAGCTGCTCGAAGTTGTCCAGCACCAGCCAGCCGTCGGTGGCCGCCAGGCGCTCGCAGAGCGTCCAGGCGGTGTCCGGCGCTGCCGGCATGGCGGTGGCCACCGCCTCGGCCATCGCCGCCGCATCGGTGCAGGCGCTGAGATCAACGAACAGCACCGGCAGGTCCTGCGGCAGGCTGCGCATCAGCTCCACCGCGCAGCGGGTCTTGCCCGCGCCGCCGGGCCCGCGCAGCACCAGCGCGGGTGCGCTGTCCAGCGCGGCGCGCAGGCGCGACAGCGCGATGTCATCGGCGAAGAAGCGCGTCAGGTAGCGCGGCAGCGCGCCGCTGCGCGGGCGGGTGGTCAGGGCCAGCGGCACAGGCGGCGGCGGCGCGCCGGTGTGGCGGGCCTGCAGCCGCTCGTGCAGGGCCTCCAGGCGCAGCCGCTCGTCGGCCACCCAATCGTCGTAGAGGCCGGGCAGCAGCTCGCCACCGTACAACGCGGCCGCCTCGGCATCGCGCCGGCCGGCCAGCAGGCGCTCGAAGTCCTGGGCGTCGCAGCCCAGCGCGCCGGGCAGCAGGCGCAGCGCATGGCGGTCGGCCTGCAGCACCGCCGGCGCACCCACCGGCTCAAGCTGCGCGCGCAACGTGGACAGCACCTGGCGCAGCCGGTTGCGCCCCACCTCCTGCGCCACGCCGGGCCACAGCAGCTCCACCAGCTCCTCACGCGGATGCACGCGCCGCGGCCACAGCGCCAGCCGCGCCAGCAGCAGCAGCGCGGCCCGGCTGGGCCAGCGGTGCCGCTCGCCGCCCTGGCCATCGTCCAGCGTTGCCGTGCCCAGCAGGCGCAGGTACCAGCGCGGCGAGGCGCTGGCGGGCCGATGAGACGCGGGGGGGTCGACGGGCTGCACGCGCCCTAGCTTAGCGGCATGGCCCACGAAAAAAGGGCCCGCCGGTGGCGGGCCCTTTCAGGACGGGTGAAGTGCCAGCCACTCAGGGCTTGGGCACAGCCTTGGCGGCGTTGATGATGCCCGAGCCGCAGCTGGGGCAGGCGCCCGGGAAGGCGCGCGCGGTCGACTGCATCTTCGAAAGCACCTGGGCCGGGGTCCAGTTCGGGCGGTTGGCCAGCATCAGCGCGGCCACGCCGGCCACGTGCGGTGCGGCCATCGAGGTGCCCTGGTAGTAGGCGTAGCTGTCAGCGCCCGGCGAGGAGACGCCAGCGTTCAGCGTGGAGCGCACGCCGTTGGCGGGGTTGCCGGTGGTGTCACCACCCGGGGCGGCGATTTCGACGACGGCGCCGGTGTTCGTGTACCAGGCCTTCGCGCCATTGCGGTTGACCGAGGCGACCGTGATCACGTTGGCGCAATTGGCCGGCGTGAAGTTGGCGGCGTTGGAGTTGCTGTTGCCAGCGGCCACGACCACCACGGTGCCACGACCGACCGCGTTGTTGATCGCGGTCTGCAACGTGGCCGGGCAGGCACCCGAGCCGCCCAGCGACATGTTGATCACCCGGGCCGGGTTGGTGTTGGCCGGCACGCCGGCGACGGTACCGCCCGAGGACCACTCGATGGCGTCGACGATGTCCGAGAAGGTGCCGCCACCGCAGCCCAGCACGCGCACCGGGACCACCTTGGCCTGCGGCGCCACGCCCGCGACGCCGACGCCGTTGTCGGTCACCGCAGCGATCGTGCCGGCCACGTGCGTGCCGTGCCAGGAGCTCTGGCCACCGCAGCCGTCGCCCGGGTCCTGGGCGTCGCTGTCGCGGCCGTTGCCGTCGTTGGCGGTGCCGGTGTTGGTGATGAAGTCGTAGCCCGGCAGGATGTTGGCCACCAGGTCAGCGTGCGGACGGTAGCCGGTGTCGATCACCGCCACCACCACGCCCGCGCCCATGGACTTGTTCAGCGCCTTGGGCAGGTTGATGCCGCCGGTGGCCTCGTGGTAGTGCCACTGGGTGGACCACATCGGGTCATTGGGCACCAGCTGGGTCGTGGCCCACAGGTCGGCTTCGACCTCGGCGAAGGCCGGGTTGGCTGCCTTCAGTTCCTTCTCGAGTTTTTGCGCCTCGATGTTCGAGATGCGGCGGTCCAGGCGCAGGAACTTGCCCTCGACCGAGGCCAGCGACACGCCGTACTTGGCCAGCGTGGCCTGCACGCCGGCATGACGCGCCACGGCATCGGCAGCGGCGGCGTCGCGGAACTTGACCACAAACTGGTCGGTGGTATCAGCCAGGGCCGACTTGGTGGCCATCGGGGCGCCACCGGCCAGGGCCGGTGCAGCCAGGGCAGCCAGGGCGGCGACGCAAAGCGTGGTGCGAATCTGAGCGAGCATGAAAGGCCTCGTGATGAGAACTGCAAGGAAGGCCATGCTAGGCACCCGCCGCCCAGGCGAACCTCCCTAGAGTGGGGGTCTTCAGCCAACGCAAAGGTAACTCCTTGTGCGGTCTCGGCGAAAAACCTAGGGAGAATCCCCGAGACCGCGCTATCGAATCCCCCGATGCCCCGGCTCGATGGCCCCAGGGACAATCGCCCGTCGAGCTCGGAGAGAAGATGGATCGGACCTGGCTGAAGAACTACCCTGAAGGCGTGCCCGCCGAGATCGATGTCTCGCTCTACCCCTCGCTGGTGGCGCTGATCGACGAGAGCCTGCGCCAGCATGCCGCCCGGCCCGCCTACAAGTTCATGGGCAAGGCCTACAGCTTTGCCCAGATCGACGAGGCCTCGCGCGCCTTTGCCGCCTACCTGCAGGGCCTGGGCCTGCAGCCGGGTGACCGCGTCGCGGTGATGATGCCCAACCTGCCGCAGTACCCGGTGGCGGTGGCCGGCATCCTGCGCGCCGGGCTGGTGGTGGTCAACGTCAACCCGCTGTACACGCCGCGCGAGCTGGAGCACCAGCTCAAGGACTCGGGCGCCAAGGCCATCGTGATCGTCGAGAGCTTTGCGTCCACGCTGCAGCAGGTGGCGCGCGAGGTGCCCACCAAGCACGTGATCATGGCCGCGATGGGCGACATGCTGGGCCTGATCAAGGGCGCCGTCGTCAACCACGTGGTGCGCAAGGTCAAGAAGATGGTGCCGCCCTTCGAGCTGCCCCAGGCGGTGCGCTTCAATGCCGCGCTGGCCCGCGGCCGCGGCCAGACCTGGACGCCGCCGGCCACCGGCCCCGACGACATCGCCGTGCTGCAGTACACCGGCGGCACCACCGGTGTCAGCAAGGGCGCGGTGCTGCTGCACCGCAACCTGGTGGCCAATGTGCTGCAGTGCGAAGCCTGGTACCAGCCGGCGCTGCGCCTGATCCCGCCCGGCGAGCAATACACGGCGATCTGCGCGCTGCCGCTCTATCACATCTTTGGCTTCAACACGAACATGATGCTGGGGATGCGCCTGGGCGGGTGCAACATCCTGATCCCCAACCCGCGCGACATTCCGGCGGTGCTGAAGGACCTCTCGCGCGAGCGTTTCCACAGCCTGCCGGCGGTCAACACCCTGTTCGGTGCGCTGGCCAACCACGCCGATTTCTCCAGTGTCGACTGGAGCCACCTGAAGATCTCGGTGGGCGGCGGCATGGCGGTACAGCAGGCCACGGCGCGGCTGTGGCTCGAGAAGACCGGCTGCCCGATCTGCGAAGGCTACGGCCTGTCCGAGACCAGCCCGGTGGCCACCTGCAACCCGGTCGACACCAAGGCCTTCACCGGCACCATCGGCCTGCCGGTGCCCAACACCGAGCTGGCGCTGCTGGATGACGACGGCCACGAGGTGCCCGCCGGCCAGTCCGGTGAGATCGCCATCCGCGGCCCGCAGGTCATGGCCGGCTACTGGCAGCGCCCCGACGAGACCGCCAAGGTCATGACCGCCGATGGCTATTTCCGCACCGGCGACGTCGGTGTGGTCGACGAGCGCGGCTTCTTCCGCATCGTCGACCGCAAGAAAGACATGATTCTGGTCTCGGGTTTCAACGTCTACCCGAACGAGGTCGAGGACGTCATCACCCAGATGCCGGGCGTGCTGGAGTGCGCCGCGGTGGGCATCCCCGACGAGAAGGCCGGCGAGGCCGTCAAGGTGGTGCTGGTCAAGAAGGACCCCGCCGTCACCGAGGCCGATGTGCGCGCCTGGTGCGAGGCCAACCTGACCGGCTACAAGCGGCCCAAGCTGATCGAGTTCCGCACCGAGCTGCCCAAGACACCGGTGGGCAAGGTGCTGCGTCGGGAATTGCGCGACAAACCGGCGGCACGCGCATAATCAAACGCTTCCGGGAAGTCGCGCCAGTGAAGCGCACCAGGGCCGTCACAGGTTCATCGTTGGGACATGCACACGCGATTTGTCCGCACCACCGCGGGTCAGGACGAGATCCGCTCTCGCGCGCTGGGTCTGCCACGCCACCAGCGCAATCTGCTGCTCGTCATCTCGCCGGACAAGCCGGCGGGCTTCTGGCTGTCGCAGGTCAAGGGCTGCGAAGCGGCCGACCTGGAGCAGCTGGTCGAGGCGGGCCTGCTGGCCCCGGCCTCAGCGCCAGCGCCGGCCGCCGCGCCTGCGGCGCCGCCGTCGGACGCCGGGGCTCCCGCTGATCTGGCCCGCTTGCGCCAGCGCCTGCGCGAGAGCAGCTACAGCCGCCTGTACGACGCACTGAACGCCCATGGCCGCGAAACCCTGGGCCTGGTGGCCTCGTACCGTTTCGCGCTTGAGCTGGAACGCTGCGCCGGTGCGCCTGAGCTGCAGGCGCTGGCGCTGGACTACCTGGACCGCATCGCCGATCACCACGGCCTGGCCGCGGTGCGCCGCCTGAACGAGCTGCTCTGAGCGCCCCCAGGGCCGGGCGGCGGCCGGGCCATCGGGCACACTCGCGCCATGTCCACGCGTCACCATGTCGCGCTGCCGCTGCAGGCCGGCGCCACCCTCGATCTGCCGCCCGAAGCGGCCCGCCATGTGCAGGTGCTGCGCTGCCAGCCCGGCGACACCCTGGCCCTGTTCAACGGCGACGGCCACGAATGGCAGGCCGAGATCACCGCGATGGGCCGGCGCGAGGTCAGCGTGCGTGTGCTGGCCGAGCGGGCCGCGCCCGACACCGAACTGCCCTGCGCCGTCACACTGGCGCTGGGCATGCCGGCCAACGAGCGCATGGACGCGCTGGTCGAGAAAGCCACCGAGCTGGGCGCTGCGGCCATCCAGCCGCTGCACACCGAGCGCTCGGTGCTGCGCCTGAGCGGCGAGCGCGCCGAGCGCCGCCGGGCGCACTGGCAGGGCGTGGCGGTGGCCGCCGCCGAGCAGTGCGGCCGCCGCCGCGTGCCCGAGGTGGCGCCGGTCGGCGCGCTGGCCGAGTGGCTGGCCACGCTGGCCCCCGATGCGACCGTGCAGCGCCTGGTGCTGAGCCTGGGGCCGGATGCGCGGCGATTGGCCGACCGGCTGGCCGATCTGCCCGCCGCGGTGCTGCTGCTCAGCGGCCCCGAAGGCGGCCTCAGCCCGGCCGAGGAGGCGCTGGCCCGCGGCGCCGGCTTCGCCCCAGTGACGCTGGGCCCGCGCACGCTGCGCGCCGACACCGCGCCACTGACGGCCTTGGGCTGGATCGCGCTGCGGGGCTGAGGCGCTTCAGCTACGCTTGCGGTCTTTCAGACCCGGCACCCTCTTGTTCGCCTTTTTCGAGCGGCTGGTCCGCCCCTACCCCGACGCCATCCCGCCGGTGCCGCCGCGCGGCCTGGCGCGCTTCATCTGGGCCTGCTCCGACGGCCTGCGCGGCCACGTGGCCGGCATGGCCGCGCTGACGGCGCTGATCGGCGTCTTCGAGGCCATCCTGTTCGGCTTCATGGGCCGCATCGTCGACTGGCTGGCCGAGGTGCCGCCGGCCCAGCTGTGGGCCCAGCGCGGCGACGAGCTGCTGGCACTGGCCGGCGTGCTGGTGGGCAGCACGGTGCTGGTGGCCGCGCAGGCGCTGCTGAAGTACCAGACGCTCAACGGCAACTTCCCGATGCGCCTGCGCTGGAACTTCCACCGCCAGATGCTGGCGCAGAGCCTGGCCTTCTTCCAGGACGAGTTCGCCGGCCGCGTGGCCACCAAGGTCATGCAGACCGCGCTGGCGGTGCGCGACGTGGTGATGCTGCTGACCGACATCCTGGTCTTCATCATCATCTACTTCGCCACCATGCTGACGCTGGTGGGCAGCTTCGACACCACGTTGCTGTGGCCCTTCGGCATCTGGCTGCTGTGCTACCTGGCGGCGCTGCGCTTCTTTGTGCCGCGTCTGGCCAAGGTGGGGCAGGCGCAGGCCGACGCGCGCTCGCTGATGACCGGGCGCATCACCGACGCCTACACCAACATCACCACCGTCAAGCTGTTCTCGCACGCCCAGCGCGAGTCGGGCTATGCGCGCAGCGCGATGCACGAGTTCATGGGCACGGTGCACCAGCAGATGCGCATGGTCACCGCGCTGGAGCTGGTGATCCACGGCCTGAGCGTGGGCCTGGTGCTGGGCACCACCGGCAGCGCGCTGTGGCTGTGGTCGCGCGGCGAGGTGGGCGTGGGCGCGGTGGCGGCGGCCACCGCGATGGCGCTGCGCCTGAACGGCATCTCGCACTGGATCATGTGGGAGATGGCCAGCCTGTTCGAGAACATCGGCACCGTGCAGGACGGCCTGAACACGCTGACGCGCGCGCCCACCGTGGTTGACCGCGCCGACGCGCAGCCGCTGCAGGTGCCGCACGGCGAGGTGGTGTTCGACCACCTGGTCTTTGGCTATGGCGCCAGCAAGCGCGTGATCGACGACCTGTCGCTGACGATCCGCCCGGGCGAGAAGATCGGCCTGGTGGGCCGCTCGGGCGCCGGCAAGTCCACGCTGGTCAACCTGCTGCTGCGCTTTCATGACCTGGCCGACGGCCGCATCCTGGTGGACGGCCAGGACATCGCTGGCGTCACGCAGGAGAGCCTGCGCGCGCAGGTGGGCATGGTGACGCAGGACACCTCGCTGCTGCACCGCTCGGTGCGCGACAACCTGCTCTATGGCCGCCCCGACGCCGACGACGCCGCGATGATCGCCGCCGCCCACCGCGCCGAGGCGCATGAGTTCATCCAGGGCCTGACCGACCCCAAGGGCCGCAGCGGCTACGACGCCCATGTGGGCGAGCGCGGCGTCAAGCTCAGCGGCGGCCAGCGCCAGCGCATCGCCATCGCCCGGGTGATGCTCAAGGACGCGCCGATCCTGCTGCTGGACGAGGCCACCAGCGCGCTGGACAGCGAGGTCGAGGCCGCCATCCAGGACAGCCTGTACCGGCTGATGGAGGGCAAGACGGTGGTCGCCATCGCCCATCGCCTGTCGACCATCGCCGCGATGGACCGCCTGGTGGTGATGGACGCCGGGCGCATCGTCGAGCAGGGCACGCATGCCGAGCTGCTGGCCGCCGGCGGCCTGTATGCGCGGCTGTGGGCCCACCAGAGTGGCGGATTCCTCGGCGAGGAGTGACCGACTGCACGCCGCCGGCTCAAGACCGCCGCGCCGCTGCCGACACCAGAGAGTCCGGCCCTGCGCGGCTGTGTTACTTTCAGTCACATCAAGGATCCGCCATGTCGTTGCGCCTGCTTCTGCCCCTTGCCGCCCTGGCGCTGAGTGCCTGCAGCCTGATGCCCCAGGTCGCCCCGATCGCCGCGGCCCGCCCCGCCACGGGCGAGTTTGTGCGCGCCCTGACGCCGGACAACCGCCTGCTCGGCCTGGACGCCGCCGCGCCGCAGACCCTGGTCAGCCAGTGCGCGATCAGCGGCCTGAAGCCGGGCGAGCAGCTGCTGGGCATGGATTACCGCGTCGCCCGCGGCCAGCTCTATGCGCTGGGCCGCAGCGGCCAGCTCTACACGATCGACACCGCCCAGTGCGCCGCCAGCCCGGTGGGCAGCGGCATCGGCTGGCCGCTGCTGGGCGCGCGCGTGGGCATCGACTTCAACCCCGTGGTCGACCGCCTGCGCGTGGTCACCGAAGCCGGCCAGAACCTGCGCGTGCACCCCGACACCGGCCGCGTGGTCGACGGTGCCCCCGACACGCTGCTGGGCTACGTCAACACCGACCGCCACGCCGGCCGCACGCTGCGCGTGGTGGCCGCCGGCTACACCTACAACCAGGACAACGACAAGCTCACCACCAACTACGCGATCGATGTGGGCCTGGCGCAGCTGGTGATGATGGGCTCGCACGAGAGCAAGGTGCCGCCGGTCTCGCCCAACACCGGGCGGGTGATGAGCGTCGGCCCGCTGGGCGTGGACGGCCTGGTCGAGGCCGATCTGGACATCTCCGATGTGAAGAACCAGCCGCTGGCGATGCTGCGCACCGACCAGAGCCGGCTGTACCGAGTTGACCTGACCACCGGCCGCGCCACGCTGATCGGCGCCATCGGCGACGGCGGGCCGATCCGCAGCATCGCGATCGAACCATGACCGGCCGCGCCACGCTGCTGCTGATCGCCGCCGCCGTCCTGGCGGACGCGGCGGCCGCGGCCAGCGTGCGTGTGACGGTGCTGAACCCGGCTGGCAACCTGCTGTCCGACGCGGTGGTGATGCTCGAGCCCACCGGCGCGCGCGTGGCGCCCAAACCGCTGGCCAGCGCCGAGGTGGGCCAGCAGGACAAGCGCTTCCAGCCGCAGGTGGCGGTGGTGCCGGTGGGCACGCGGGTGGACTTTCCCAACCGCGACACGGTGCGCCACCATGTCTACTCGGTGTCCGAGGCCAAGCGCTTCGAGATCAAGCTCTATGTCGGCCGCCCCGAGAAGCCGGTGCTGTTCGACAAGCCCGGGGTGGTGGTGCTGGGCTGCAACATCCACGACAGCATGCTCGGCTGGATCGTCGTCGCCGACACGCCCTGGTACGGCCGCAGCGGCGCCGACGGCGTGGTGCAGCTGAGCGAGGTGCCGGCCGGCAGCTACCGGCTGCGCACCTGGCACCCGGTGCTACCGGCCGGCGGCTTTGGCGTGGAGCAGGCCCTGGTCGTGGCGGGAGACGCCGAGGTCCTGGTGCGCCTGCCGGGAGCAGCGCGGTGAAGTCGCGGCCCTTCTGGCGCAGCCTGGGTGGGCGCATCGTGATGGTCTTCGTCGCACTGCTGCTGGCGGTGCAGGGCGTGTCGCTGCTGCTGACGCGGCTGGGCATCGAGCGCAGCGCACGCGAGCAGATCGACGTGCGGCTCTCGCATGGCGAGGCCCTGCTGCGCGAGCAGCTCAGTCAGCGCGGCGAGCTGCTGCAGGCTGGCGCCGCCACGGTGGGCGCCGACTATGGGCTGCTGTCGACACTGCAGGGCGAGGTCGACGCAGACACCGTGCGCTCGACGCTGGAAGACAAGCTGGGCCGCCTGCGGCCGGCGCGCCTGGCCGCGGTGCTGGACCGCCAGGGCCGCCTGCTGGCGGCGGTGGGCCCGCAGGCCGCCGCGCTGGCCCAGCAAGCTGCCCGGCACGACGACGGCCGCTGGCAGGAAGCCCGCCTGGTGCGGCTGGGCGATCTGCCCTGCCAGGTGGTCAAGGTGCCGATCGGCCAGCGCGGCGAGGCGCCCAGCGGCTGGCTGCTGGCCGCCGTGCCGCTGGCCGACCTGCTGCCCGAGCTGGCCCGGCTGGCCCAGGCCGAGCTGAGCCTGATCGGCCCGCAGCAGGTGCTGGCCAGCACGCTCAGCCCGGCCCGCGGCACCGCCGCGCTGGCGCCGCTGCTGCAGGCCGGCCCGGCAGCGCAGGAGCTGACGCTGGCGGGCGACGCCCTGGAGGTGCGCCGGGTCGAGCTGCCGGCGCTGGGCGAGGCGGGCGTGCCGCTGGTGCTGTCGCTGTCGATTGACGAAGCGGTACGCCCCTACGAAGGCCTGCAGGGCAGCCTGCTGCTGGTCAGCGGACTGGGCCTGGGCCTGTTCGCGCTGGGCAGCCTGCTCACCGCGCGCCGGCTGACCGCGCCGATGCAGGGCCTGGTCGATGCCACGCGCCGACTGGGCCGCGGCGACTACGCCACGCCCGTGGCCACCGTCGCCAGCCAGGACGAGATGGCCGAGCTGGCCCAGGCCTTCGAGGGCATGCGCCAGGGCATCGCCGAGCGCACCGAGCACATCCGCCAGCTGGCCTTCTGGGACACGCTGACCGGCCTGCCCAACCGCAGCCAGTTCGAGGACGAGGCCGCGCGCCTGGTCAGCGGCGAGGCGGGCGCAGCCCTGCTGATGCTCAACATCGACCGCCTGGAGCGCGTCAACCAGGTGCTGGGCCGCGCGGCCGGCGACCAGGTGCTGCGCCAGGTGGCCCAGCGCCTGCGCGCGCTGGCCCTGGACCTGCCCGAGCGCCAGCCGCTGGTGGCCCGCCTGGGCGGGGACGAGTTCGCGCTGCTGCTGCCCGGCGCCGACCTGGGCCGGGCGCGCGAGGTGGCGCGCCTGGTGCAGCGCCAGCTGACCGAGCAGGCGCTGGTGCTGGACGGCTCCACGGTGGACCTGTCGGCCGGCGTGGGCATCGCCGTGGCACCGCTGCACGCCAACGACACCGAAGCCCTGCTGGCCCGCGCCCTGCTGGCGCTGACCGAGTGCAAGCGCCGCACCGCCGGCATGCTGGCCTACGACCCGTCGATCGACGCCGGCAGCGCGCAGACGCTGTCGCTGCTGGGCGAGCTGCGCCAGGCCATCCGCGGCCAGGAGCTGCGCCTGTACCTGCAGCCCAAGCTGCGCCTGGCCGATGACCAGGTGCTGGCCGCCGAGGCCCTGGTGCGCTGGCAGCATCCGCAACGCGGCCTGGTGCCGCCGGTGCAGTTCATCCCCTTTGCCGAGGAAACCGGCTTCATCCACGAGCTGACGCTGTGGGTGGTCGACGAGGCCGCGCGCCAGGCCGCGCTGCTGCGCGCGCAGGGGCTGGCGCCGCGCATCTCGGTCAACCTGTCGGCCCATGACCTGATGAAGCCCGAGCTGCAGCAGCGCCTGCGCACCGCACTGCAGCGCCACGGCGCCGAGCCCGGCTGGCTGTGCCTGGAGATCACCGAAAGCGCGATCGCCCACGACCCGCAGCGCGCGCTGCAGACCCTGCATGCGCTCAAGGCCGAGGGCTTTCGCCTGTCGATCGACGACTTCGGCGCCGGCCAGACCTCGCTGGCGCAGCTGATCGACCTGCCGGTGGATGAGCTCAAGCTGGACATGCTGTTCGTGCGCACCATGGACCAGGATGCCGACAAGGCCTCGATGGTGGGCGCGCTGGTGCGCATGGGCCACGACCTGCGCCTGAGCGTGGTGGCCGAGGGCGTGGAGAACGCCGCCATCCTGCAGCGCCTGCGCGCGCTGGGCTGCGACGAGGCCCAGGGCTGGCACATCGGCAAGCCGATGCCGGCCGAGGAGCTGCCGTCCTGGCTGCAGGCGCGGGCGCTGCTGGCCTCAGTCCAGCGCGCCTGAGTGCTGCAGCGCCAGCACGGCGCGCGCCAGCGCCTGGGGACCGGCACCGGCCAGCGGCGGTAGCGCGGCGCGGGCGGCCTCGGCCAGCAGGCGCTCGACCACCGCCGCATGCGGCAGCACGGTGCCGAAGAAGCGTGGCTGGCCGTCCTGCAGCAGCAGCAGCGTGGGGAAGTTCTGGATGTCGGGCGCGTGGCCGGCATCGTCTTCGAGCGCATCGGCATGGTCCTCGATGTCGACCCAGACGAAGTCGGCCAGCGGATGGCGCGCGGCCAGCGCATCAAAGGTGGCGCGGTAGGCGTCGCAGGTGGTGCACCAGCCGGCACACAGGCAGGCCACGAGCAGGGGCGGGGCGGCGGTCATGCCGCCCAGTGTGCCGCAGCTCAGGTCAACCGAAGTTGGGCTGCTCCGGTTTGGCCACGGCCTGACCGGCGGCCACCCAGGCGTCAAAGCCGCCGGCGATCGAGCGCACGTTGAGGTAGCCCATCTCCTGCATCGCCACCGCCGCCAGCGCGGCGCGGCCGCTGGTCTTGCAGTAGACCAGCACCTTCAGGTCGCGCGCCTGCAGCGCCGGGTTGGCGCTGAGCTTGAACTCCAGCATGCCGCGCGAGGCGTGGATCGCGCCGGGGATGTGGCCGGCGGCGAACTCGCTCTCCTCGCGCACGTCGATCAGCACGTCGGCCTCGCGCACCGCGGCGGGCGCGTCGGCAGCAGGCACTTCGGTGATGCGGGCCTTGGCGGCCATCACCAGGTCCATGGCGTTCTTCATGCGGGGGTCTCCTCAGGCGGCAGTGACAGGGATGATCGGGGCGACCGGCTCAGGCGCCAGCAGGCTGCCGTCGCGCAGGCCGCGCACCGTGCCCATGGCCAGTCCCAGGATGATGATGCTGGTCAACGCCAACAGCACCGGGCCGGCCACCGCCATCGGGCTGCCGGCCTCAGCCAGTCGCAAGGTCAGCGCGGTGAAGGCGGCCAGGGGGAAGCTCATGCCCCAGTGCGGCAGCGCGAAAGGCAGGTTGCGGATGCGCCCGGCCAGCGCGTAGCCCACCCAGGCGAAGGTGAACGCGGCCATGCCCCAGCAGGCCCAGGCGACGGTGAGCGAGCCGCCCAGCTGCAGCGCGCCCAGTCCGGCCAGGGCGGGCGGCGCGATCAGGATGAAGGCGGTGGGCAGCAGGCGCTCGGGCACCGGGCCCTGCACCACCAGCCGCGCCAGCAGCAGCACCAGCACCACCGGCCAGAACAGCAGGCCGATGCCGAACTGCGCCGCCGCCCAGTGTTCGTAGCCCAGCGGCACGCCGCCCAGCGGCGCGATGATGTTGCCCACCACTGGAATGAACAGCGCCGGCGTCACCGCCATCCAGGACAGACCGCCCTGGGTCGCCGGGCGCCACCAGCGCGCCATCACCCACAGCGTGGTGAACAGCTGGCCCAGCGAGCCGGCCCACCACAGCGCGTCCACGGCCGGGTGCGCCAGGCCCAGTTGCGCGGCCAGCGAGCCCAGCAGCATGGCCGAGACCGGCAGCGTGGCGATGAAGGCATGGCGCACCGGGTGCTTGCGGTCCTCGGCCCAGGCCTCGGGGTGGCGCTGGCCGCGCAGCACGGTGAAGACCAGCAGCACGGCAAACACCGCGGCCGCCAGCGCCCCCAGCACCAGCGCAAAGCCGGTGGCCATCTCGCCCATCAGCGAGGTGGCGCGCAGCCAGGCCAGCGCCAGGCCGGTCAGGCCCATCGGAATGGCATACCAGCCGGGCTGCAGGAACTTCAGGGGGTGCGCTTGCGCCATGGGACAGCAGGTGGGGAGATGGGGTGGCACCGATTGTGCGGCGTCGGCGATGGCCCCGTGCAGGCTTGGGACTATACCCTGTTGGGTATCAGCCGCGCAGCACTCGCCACAGCAGCAGCACGGCCACCAGCACACAGACGGCGGCGAACAGCCGGCGCAGCGTGCGCGAGGGCAGCTGACCGGCCACGCGCCGACCCAGCAGCAGCGCCAGGATCGCCGCGCCGCTGAAGACCAGCGCCTGCCCGGCATCCAGCTGGCCGAACTGCAGCGCCCCCGCCAGACCGCCCACCGCCGACAGCGCCACCGCGCCCAGCGAGGTGGTGGTGACGCTGCGTGTGTCCAGGTCGGTGGCACGGGTCAGCGCCGGCACGATGACAAAGCCGCCGCCCACACCCAGCAGACCGCCAACCAGGCCTACCGCCACGCCGGTGGCCGCCAGCACACGGAAACAGGGCGCGGTCCAGCGCAGCCGGCCCTCGGTGGGGTCGAGGTGGCAGGGGCGGTCGTCGCCGCGTTCGCTGCCGTCGCGCACCGGGTCGCGTCGCGCCATGCGGCGCGCCGTCAGCAGCATCACCGCAGCAAAGCCCAGCAGCAGCGGCGCCTGCGGCAGGCGCTGCGCCAGCCACACGCCCAGCGGCGCGCTCAGCAGGCCCAGCCCACCCACCAGCGCGGCCGCACGGTAGCGCAGCACGCCCTCGCGCCAGCCCAGCCAGGCACCGGTGCCGGCCGCCACGCCCACCGCCAGCAAGGCCAGTGGCGCCGCCTGCTGCACCGTCAGGCCAGTGGCAAACACCAGCAGCGGCACCGCCAGCACGCCGCCGCCGGCGCCGGTCAGGGCCAGCACCGCGCCCACCACCGCGCCGACCAGCGCCAGTGTCTCCATCAGTGGGCGTCGCCCATCAGTCGCGCGTGCACCCGCTGCGTGGCTTTCCAGACCACCCACAGCACCACCGGGATCAGTGCGCCGGCAGCCATCTCGGGATTGATCGGCAGGCCCATCGACTTCAGCGCCTTGCCGCCGTACAGCAGCAGGCTGACCACGTAGTACGAGATCGCCGCGATGGAGAGCCCTTCCACCGTGGACTGCAGGTTCAGCTGCAGCTGCTGCCCGCGCGTCAGCTTGGCCAGCAGCTGCTGGTTCTGCGTCTCGGTGGCGATGTCCACCCGCGTACGCAGCAGCGCGCTGGCGCGCTCGGTGCGCTGGCTCAGCAGGCTCAGGCGACGTGCGGTGGAGGCCACGGTGGCCATCGCCGGCGACAGCCGCCGCTGCATGAACTCGCCGATGGTCTGCGTGCCGGGGATGGGCCGCTCGCGCAGCTCGGCGATGCGCTGACGCACCAGCGCGTCGTAGGCCTCGGTGGCCGAGAAGCGGAAGGCGTGCTCGGCGTGCGCCCGCTCGATGCGGGCGGCCACGTGGATCAGCGCATCGAGCAGCTCGGCCTCGGACGCATCGCGCGCCTCCAGCCGGGCGGTGACCGCCGCCAGCTCGCCCTCGCTGTGCGCCAGCAGCGGCGCCAGCTGTTTGGCCAGCGGCAGGCCGCGCAGCGCCATCAGGCGGTAGATTTCCAGCTCCAGCAGGCGCTGGGAGATGCGGCCGGCGCGCGTCTCGCTGGTGCCCGGCGGGGCGATCACCAGCATGCGCTCGAAGCCGTCGTCGGCCAGGCGGAAATTGGTCACCGCGATCGAGTGGCCCGGCCCGGCCTCGCCATTGCCCATCAGCGAGGCCACCACGGTCTTGCCACCAAACCAGCGCTGACCCAGCGCCAGCGCGGCATGCGGGTCCTCGATCGGGTGGTTGACCATCACCAGCTGCACCGCCGCCACCGTGCGGCCCGGGATGGACTGCCACCAATCGGCGGCAATGCGCAGATCGGGCAGCAGCGCCGGCTGCACCGCGCCCAGCGCAGCATCCTCGGGCAGCGGCTGCACCAGCGCGTAGCGGGTGAATTCGGTGTGGCGCTCCCACTTCAGCGTGTGGTCGGCAAAGCGCAGGCGCAGGAAGTTGGCGGCCAGGTCGGCCGGACTCAGGTGGGCGTGGCCGGGCAGGCGCTGCAGATGGGCGCACTCGTCGTCGCGGCTGACGCCGTCGTTGAGCACCGCGACGAAGACCACCAGCGCCGGCAGGCGGATGCGCGCCGACGGCCGGGCGTGCACCTCGTCGTGCAGCATGGCGCGCAGCGGATCATCGGGCGGCAGCGCGCGCGGGGCGCGGTCGGTGTCGGCTTCTGGGGTGTCGCTCATGGGCAGTGCGGCCAAAGGGGCTCGGTGGTGCGCAGTATGACCCGACAATGCACGCTGGACCGATCACCCGAGCCCGCCATGCAAGACCAATGGAACGACCGCTTCGCCGCCCCCGGCCACAAGTACGGCACCGAACCCAACGACTTCCTGCGCCGGCAGGCCGCGCTGCTGGCCCCGCACTCGCAGGTGCTGGTGCCGGGCGATGGCGAAGGCCGCAACGGCGTCTGGCTGGCCAGCCAGGGCCACCAGGTGCTGGCGCTGGACTATGCCGAGAACGGCCTGGCCAAGGCCCGCGCGCTGGCGGCCGAGCGCGGCGTGGCGCAGCGATACACCGCCCAATGGGCCGACCTGTCAGCCTGGACGCCGCCCGAGCAGCGCTTTGACGCGCTGGTGCTGATCTACTGCCACCTGCCGGCGGCCGTGCGGCGCGTGGCCCACGCCCAGCTGGCCGGCCTGCTGTCGCCGGGCGGCTGGTGCATCGTCGAAGGCTTTCACCCGCGCCAGCTGCAGGGCTACACCAGCGGCGGCCCGAAGGACGCCGACATGCTGCTGACGCTCGCCGACCTGCGCGCCGAGATGGGCAGCGTGCTCGACGAGATCGAATCCTTTGAGGGCGAGGTGCCGCTGTTCGAAGGCACCGGGCACCAGGGCCCGGGCTTCGTCACGCGCTGGGTGGCGCGGCGGCGCTGAGCCTCAGCGGCCCGGCCCGCGCGGCGGGCGGGCGCCGGGCCCCTGGCGGTCAAACACCGCGCGCTGCTCGGTGCTGAGCGACGCATACAGGGCCGTCATGGCCGGCTGGCTGGCCTCCAGCGTGGCGGTGCGGCGCTTGAGCGCAGAGATGTGCGCGGCCAGGCGGTCCGGCGCCGTGGCACTGTTGCCCAGCTTGTCCATCTCGTCGCGCTCAGCGCGCGCCGCCTTGGCCTGCTCCAGCGCCTGGGTGGCGAAGGCGCTCCAGGCGGCTTCCTGGGTCGGCTGCAACTTGAGTTCGGTCTTCAAGCGCTCGAGGTGGCGGGCCGCATGGTCGGCCGGATCGCCGTTCATGCGGGCGTGCTGGGCGCGCGCAGCGCTGCGGTCACAGGGGCGCGCGCCGTCAGGACAGGCCGGTGCGGCCAGCGCGGCGCCGGCCAGGCCCAAGGCGAACAGGCTGGCTGCACCAGCCTTGAGTGCGGAGGAGCGAAGCATGGTGGGGTCCTTTCGTCATCGACGGGCCGATCGGCACCGTCCAACGCCATTCCAACCGGGCGATGTCAAGCCCGTGTGTCCCGCCCGCTTCGCCGTGTGCGCCAGATCAATGCAGCGGCCGCTGGCTCAGCCAGGTCCACAAGCGGTGGCCCTGGATGCTGCGCCCGCCCACTTGCTGGCGCAGCCGCTCGGCGAGGCGCAGGTCGGTGCCGATGCTGAGCACCACCACCGACTCGCCCGGCCCACCCGCCGACTCATGCACATCCAGCCGCGCCCCGCCGCACGGCGCCATCAGGTCCTCCAGGACCCGCCTGTCCAGACCACTGGGCACGCCGCCCACGATCAACCGCCACGTTGCGCTCACCACGAACCTCCCTGGTCCTGACCTTCCGGTCACACCCGCGATCCGGCCATGGCCTCGTATCGGCCGCAGCGGGCGGGCGTTCAGGGGGCGCGTTTGTGGTGGATCAAAGAGGGGCGAAGGACCGCCTTCTGCCCCTCAATCCGCCGCGAAGTCGCGCCCGCGCACCTTGGCGCGGAAAGCCTCGACCAGGCCCACCTCGCGCGGGCCGGGTTCCAGCTCGAAGGGCTGGCCGGCCTGCACGCTGCCGGGGTTCAGCACCGCCAGGTAGGTGCCGCACCAGCCGGACTCGGCCATCAGCTTGGCGGCCTTGTTGAAGCCCATGGCGGCGTTGAACTTGAAGCAGGGGAAGCGCGGTTCGCTGACCACCAGCACGCCGCCGTCGGCGAAGCGCAGGCGGTCGCCCAGCCACAGGTCTTTCTCCAGCAGGCCTTCGAGGGTGAGGTTCTCGCCCATCAGGCCGGGCGGGAGGTCGTCGACCCAGTCGCCGGCGCGGGCCTGGGCGCGCATGGTGCGCCAGATGGGCAGGTGCTCGCTGGGGTAGGCGTAGAGGGCCTTGGACAGGCCGCCGTGGACGCTGGGGTCGGCCTGCTCGTCGCCGTCCAGGCCCAGTGGGCCGTAGGCCACGGCACCGCTGCGCGGCCGCTTGGCGATCGCGGTAGCAACTTTGCGGCCGTTGATCAGACGGTGCTCGACACGGGCGGTGTTGACACTGAGGATGCGCATGGCGCCGATTGTGGCGGCAGGACGGCGCGGCGACGCAAGCGCAGCCGCAATGGCGCATCCGGGCGCAGGGTGACGTACATGCGCGGCTGCGGCGGTGGCTCGTGGGGCAGGGTCTCCAGCGTGCAGCGCTGCAGCAGCAACGCCGCCACCAGCGTCATCTCCAGCATCGCGAAGTGCTGGCCGATGCACACCCGCGGGCCGACACCGAAGGGCATCCAGGCGCTGCGCGGCTGGGCGGGCTCGTCCACCAGGAAGCGCTCGGGGTGGAAAGCCTGGGGCTCGGGGAACCAGCGCGGGTCGTGCTGGATGACCCAGGGCGTGACGCGCAGCAGGGTGCCGGCGGGCACCGTGCGGCCGGCCAACGCAAAGGGGCGCTTGACGCGCCGTGTCAGCAGCGCCGCGATGGGCGGGTACAGGCGCATCGCCTCCTTCAGCGTGGCGCCCAGGTAGGGCAGCGACGCCACATCGGTCGCGGCCGGATCACGGCCCGCCAGATGCCGATCCACCTCGTCGCGGGCACGCTCGGCCACCGCGGGGTGGCTGGCGATCAGCCAGCTCCACCACAGCAGCGCGGTGGCGCTGGTCTCGTGGCCGGCCTGGAACATCACCATGCACTGGTCGTGCAGCTCGGTCGTGCTGAGCGCGCTGCCGTCCTCGTCGCGCACAGCCAGCAGCATGGCCAGCAGGTCGTCGGTGGGGCGCTCGCCCAGCGGCAGCGCCTGGCGCTGCGCAATCTGGCCATCGACCAGCCCGGTCAGCACCCGCATCGCGCGGCGCTTGGCGCGCTTGTGCGGCAGCGGCAGCCAGTCGGGCAGCGAGGCGGGCCAGAACATCTCCTGCATCGCCGCCTGCGACAGCACCTGGGTGGCCTCGGCGGCCGCCGCCGCCTGCGCGGGTGCGCGGCTGCTGAACAGCGTGCGCATGATGACGTCCATCGTCAGGCTGTTGAACAGCGATTCGACCGGCCGCTCCACCTGGTCGACGCCCGGCGGCAGCATCTCGTCCAGCGCGCTGCGGGCCGCATCCACCATCAGCGCGGCATAGCCCTGCACGCGGCGCGGCAGAAAGCCCGGCGCCAGCATGCGGCGCTGGCGCCGCCAGGCCTCGCCCTCGGCCACCAGCAGACCCTGGCCGAAGGCCTGCGAGAAGACCTCGGTGCCGCGCTCCCAGCGCACCAGGTGGTCAGCGTGGTCGACCATCGCCGTGCGCACATCGTCGGGGTGGAACAGGTCCCAGCTGTGCTCCCAGCCCAGGCGCAGCGCCACCACATCGCCGTGGTCGCGCTGCAGGCCCGCCGTGAAGCCCAGGTAGTCGCGGTACATGGCTTGCAGCAGCGGCAGGCCCCACCAGGGGCAGGCGGGTCCGGGGGGCATCGCGGTGGCCTGGCTCATGCGACGCCCGCCTGCCAGCGGCCCAGCGCGATCAGCACCGCGGTGGCCAGCATCGCCGTGCCGCCCTGGTGTCGCCCCCGGGTGGCCACGGCCACCAGCGCGCCGCAGGCGCCGATAGCCAGCGCCAGGGCCGCCAGCATCGCTGAGCGCAACGCGGGCGCGCCGCCTGCCGCCAGCAGCGCCAGCACCGCCGCCAGACCCAGCCCGAGCAGCGTGGGCAGGTGCCAGCTGGCGCGCAGGATCACCTGGTGGGCGCGCGAGACGTCGCGCGGCGGCGACGCCTGCCAGGGTGTAAAGATGCGGCGCTCACCCATGACGGAATGGGTCAGGCCGATGCCAATCAGCGCCACGCAAGCGCTCGCAAGCCAATGGTTCATGGGTGGCAGCCTAGGGCCGGCGGCGCCCACCGTCTTGAACGTTCCCGACATCGGCGGGACTTGGGCCCGCTCAGGCCGACATCTGCCTACACTGCGGGCATGGCAACGCTCGCGCCCCCCCTGCAGCCGGAGCTGGCCCAGCGCAACCGCGCGCCGGCCCAGTTGTGGCTGCCGCACTGGTCGCTGAGCCACTGCGTGCGCGCCATCGTCTCGCGCAGTACGCTGGGCATCGGGCGACACTGGCCGGCCGAGTGGCACCACAACCACTTCCCGGCCTCGCCGCTGTGCACGATCAGCTGGTTCTTCGCCGGCCACTCCGAACTGCTGGAGCCCGGGCAAGCGCCGCAGCGGCTGCCGCCGGTCTCATTGGCCGGCCCGTTCACCCGGCCCACGCAGTCGCGCAACAGCCCCGAGGGCCACGGCATGATGCTGATGTTGATGCCCGACGCGCTGCAGGCGCTCACCGGCATCGACCCGGCGCGCTTCCTGAACCGCTTCGTGCCCTTGGATGAAGCGCTGGACGCCTCGTGGCAGGCGATGGCCGAGGCCGTGCTGGCCGCGCCCGACGATGCGGCACGGGTGGTGCTGATCGAAAGTTTCCTGGGCCCGCGCTGGCGCGCCCTGCGGCGCGATGCCGACCACCCGCACCTGCTGCGCCTGCAGGACTGGCTGCAGGGCCTGGCGCTGCAGGCCGCGGCCTCGGGCGTGGGCCGCAGCCTGCGGCAGTTCGAACGGCGCATCAAGGGCTGGACCGGCCTGCCGATGCGCGAGCTGCGCGGCCTGGGCCGCGCCGAGCAGGCGTTCTTTCGCACCCTGGCCGAGGGCGAGGGCCCGGTGCGCTGGGCCGAGGTGGCCGCCGACACCGGCTACGCCGACCAGTCGCACCTGTGCCGCGAGACGCGCCGCGTCACCGGCTTTGCGCCGCAGGCGCTGCGCGAGCTGATTGCCGAGGACGAGCGCTTCTGGATTTACCGGATCTGGAGTTGAACCGGTCCCCGAGCCGCCGGGCAACTCCGAGGCGGCTGCCGATCAATCGTTGATGGTGATCGAGGCATCACCGCCAAACATCGCATTGAAGTCGGTGTCCCAGATTTCGTAGTAGCGCGAATTGCCCTGGACGTCATAGACCCGCACGCTGTACACCGTGTAGCGGTTCGACGGCGTCCAGCTGTCAAGCGTTCCACCAACCAGGATGCTGCCCGATGCCGCGCCGGGCCGCAGCGCCGTGCCGCTGAGGTAGATGCACTCCCACTGGAAGTCGTCACACAGCGTCACATTGGCACGCCCCAGGCCAGAGGTCTTGGTCGCGCCAGTGTCAGTGACCGCCAAGCTCAAGCCGAGGCGGGCGGGACGCCCGGGGTACTCGCCCTTGGGCGGCGTGCTGCGCGACACCACGGGCGTGAGTACGCTACCTCCGGTCAGCGACGGCGCTTCGCCATCAAGCTTGGCGCGACTCTCGACCTGGAAGCTGGTATTGCCCAGGGCCGCCAGGGCGGCGGCGTTGTACTGGCGCACGTTGTCGTTGGCATCACGCAGCGTGACATTGCTGACGATCCAGTCGCCGGCCGGGAGCTCCCCAGACATGATCACCTGCACGCCCAGCTTGGCGTGGGTCTGTGGCACCGAGAGCGTCTTCTCGGTCCAGGTGCCCCATTCACTGGCCTGATGAAGTACGCTGACCTCGGCGGAAGCCACGCCGGTCAGGTTGTCCACCACGCTGAGGTCAATCAGCAGCTCCCCGTTGCCTTCACTGTTCAGGCGGACGACGGGCTTGGACAGCGCGATGCGCTTGAGCTCGGGCGCCTTGATGTCCAGGTTGTACTGGGCCACTGGGTCCTGCGACTGGCGCTTGGCCTGCTGTTGGGCGTGCTGCCTGGCCTGTTGCTTGGCCTGCACACGGGCGCGCAGCTCAACCTGATCGGGGGAGAGGGGCGCAACGGCGCCGGCATGGGCAGCGGTGAAGCCGGTGACGAGCAGGGCCAACAGCAGCGCCGGGCGCGAGCGAACTGACATGAAAACTTCCTTCTGAGGTGTGGGGCGCCGGCTTTGTAACGGAATGTCCCAGAAGGCACCATCCCCCTTTTGGGGGTGAGGCAAGGCGGTCAGGCCTGCGCGTCCACGTACACCCCCTTGGCCGCCGGCGCCAGCGACAGCGTCAGCAACCGCCCGTGCACCGAATGCCCGACCCCCTGCTTGCGGCAGCCGACCACACTGACCAGGGCGTCGAACTGCGGCGTGGTCACGCGCAACACGCGGCCCACCGCCAGCGGCGTCTCGACCCACAGCTGCAGCCCGGTGAAGGACAGGTCGCGCAGGCGGGCGCGGCGCGGCAGGCGTTCGGCGGGCAGGCGCAGCTCGACCACGGCGTCGCGCGCGAAGCGCTCGTCGTGGCGGCGGCCCGCCGCCTCGCCGCGGCGTGGGCGGGCGGGCAGCGGGGTCAACGGGCTGTCGCAGGCGCTGCAGCGGGCATCGCGCGGCAGCGTCGGGGCGTGGGGGTGGCCGCAGAAGGGGCAGCCGCCTGAGCCTGCCGCTGCCCGCGGCGGCGGCGCTGGCGGCGGGCTGGCGGTGGC
>NZ_JAGQDE010000021.1 GCF_018069755.1 Ideonella aquatica
TGATCTCCAGCACCAACGCCGTCTTGCGCTTGGCCGTCCAGCGCTTGATCTCTTCGTCCATCAACATACTCATGGTGTCTTCCTTTCGACATTAACACCTGAGCAGGTTTTCACTGGGTCAATACATTCATCCGCGCGGTGCTGGCAGAAGTACTGAACCGGATTCCGCGCCAGCATGTGGTCGTCAGTGCCACCACGGATGGCTTCCTGACCAGTGCGCCGCGTGAACACATCGACCTGACCGGTCCGCTGTCGCGGCGCTACCAGCGTCTTTGCTGGTGGGCCCTGCCCGGCTCGGACATGCTGGAGGTAAAGCACGGCGCGGAGCAGGTGGTCTGCATGAAGACTCGCGGCCAGCTCACCGCCAGGCCGATGGCCGGGCAAGAGATCGTCGTGGCGAAGGCGGGCGTGCAGCCGACCGTGCGTATCACCAAGCAGATGACGCCGGAGCAGATCCGCCGGGCGCAGAACGACGAGCTGCTGCAGATGTACCTACACCGTACCCCGGGATCGACCGTGGTGCTCAAGGCCTTCCCCAGCCTGCGTGACCAGTGGGAGAAAGGTGTAGACCTTATCAAGGCCTCGAACAACGTGCGCATGAGCCTGGAATTCGACCTCAAGCGGCGGCTGGTCGACGCGCGTGAGCTGGTGGTCCTGGGCTGGAACACCACGCACGTGGCTGCCAGCACGCAGCCCTGGGCGACGGTGGCAGAGTTTGAGTTGGCCCGCGCCCGGTTGGATCAGCTGCGCGCGCCGCCCCGGAAGAAGCGGGCGCCTGCAAGGGCCGATGCCCCGTTAAACGCTGAGGTTGAGGGCTTCTGCATCAAGACTGTGGATGACGTCGCCCGGCTTGAGCAGGAGATCGGGCGTGGACGAGCGCGCGGTGCGGCCAGGGCTCAGGGCAGACCCGTGTTGAACATGGGCCGTGACGGCCTGCGGGGCATGCTCAAGCGCGCGTTCCTGCGCGTTTACACCCGAAACGAGATGGGGCTGGTGCGCAAGTACACCTACACGCAGATGGCGCAGTGGTTCACCGATTTCGGTCTTGCCACCACCACGCAAGAGGTCAAGACCGCGAGGACGCAGCCTGTGGTCTTGGCGTCGGTGCCCAGGGCTGGGCCGGTGATGGAACTGCTGCGCGAGCTAGAGATCCTCTTTCCGGAGGCTGATCTCCGACCCTTGCTGGTGTCTCTGGACGAGGCGGAAGACAGCCCGTACGGTGACGGCGGCGCGCGGGGTGGTGGCGGTGACGACGACGAGCCTGCCGACGATGATGAGGAAGGCGATCCCAATTGACCGCGGGCAATGACGGCGCCTGCACGGGCGGTTGCCGCGGCTCAGCGCAGTGGACCGCAGGGGCACTGCGCGCGGCTGGCTTCAGCCAGCCCCTGGGCCCCGGGCGTGCGATGCACGCCTGGGTTAGTCACGTGCGGCATGGCCGGTCGTGATTCAACGCGCCTCGCGAATTTCATGCGCCGCCCAGGTCACCCATCGCAAGGCGAGATTCGCAAGCCTTCTTTGGTGATGCCCGCAGCATCGGGGGGCTGAGGCTGCGCGCATCCGGTAGGGGCCGCGGCGCTAACAGTCCGATGTGGGTGCTCGCGCTGGGCGGTGCCCGAACCGGATCGGAGGCGCCTAGCGTGAGCATCCAACCCTTGACCATTCGACGGCCCCACCAGGTGCACATGCTGCTGCCCGTGCCGTGGCTGGAACGCGTCGCCCAGGTGCCCGGCAAGGCCCTGCACGTGGGCATCGTGCTGCTCTACCTCGCGGCCATCCGCAAGTCGGCTGAAGTGCGGTTCAGCCAGTCCACGCTGCGCAGGTTTCGCACCTCGCGGGATGCCAGCTACGACGCGCTCCGGCGCTTGTCCGCGGCCGGGCTGGTGCATGTGGCGAAGTCGCCCGGACGAAGCCCCGTGGTAACGCTGCTCGATGCCGACGGGCGCAGGCTGGTGGTGCTGTAGCGCACCCCGGGAGGGCTCTGGCGGCAAGAAATCAACGAAGGAGACCCCCGATGGCTTTCGCCATCGGGGGTCTCCTGCGACGCCTTCGATCGGACGGTCGGGCCAAGCGCTCATGGCGCGGCAGGTCGCGCGCATCGTGGTGGACAGCGTGCAAGCGGACTGGCAGCGTGGGCCGATCGCCTTCAGCCGCTGATCGAACCCGAGCAGGTTGGGCTGGCGCGGCGTCTTTGTGATGTCGCCCTTCTGGCTTGATGGGGGGTTGGTACGCTGGCCTTTGACGGCGATCGCGGAAGAGCGCGGGTGTCCCGAAGGACACCCGCACTTCTCATGGGCTGGCCGGATGGTCCGGCGCGATCACGTCCCGGCGGCCGGGGTGTGCGCAGTAACCTTCATCGCCCGCGTCACGGCATCCGCCAAGGCTTGCGTTCCTGATCGCACTGTCGTGTCGTTCAGGTGTGCATAACGCTGAACCATACGGGCAGTTTTATGCGCGAGCATGGACTGCACGACATACAGGGAAACGCCATTTTGCACAGCGAGTGAGGCCGCGGTATGGCGTAACGTGTGGACATGCACGTGCTCGGTTATGCCAGCGGCCTTCTGCGCACGCTCCAGCGTTTTCCGCACGTTGTTGATCGGCTTGTCGACGCCATCGCGGCCGGGGAAGACGTAGATCGACTTGCCCTTGCTCGGCTGGCGTTTGAGCAGCTCGATGGCGGCATCGGACAACTGCACCCAGTGGACATGCCCGTTCTTCGTGCGCTCGATCTTCGCCACGCCTTGCACCAGGTCCACGGCCGACCACTCCAGCTGCAGGATCTCCTCGCGGCGGCAGGCCGTGAGCAGCAGCAGCTTCAGCGCATCGGCCGCCACCGGGTTCTCGTCGGCGTCGAGAGCAGCCATGAGGCGCCCGACTTCGTCGGCGGTCATGTACCGCTGGCCGTCGCTCTTCTCCTTGAACAGCTTGACCTTGGCCACCGGGTTGATCTTTACCACGTCGTGGTTGATCGCCTCGCGGAAGATCGCCGAGACCAGGGTGAGCAGGCGGTTCGCCGTCGCGGCTGATCGACCCTTGAAGGTGTCGGCCTTCAGCCGTTCGACGTCGCGGCTGCTGATGTCGCACAGGCGCATGCCGCCCCAGCGGCGGGCGAGGTGGTTCTCGTAGCGGCTCTTGTCGTCCTGCCAGCTACGCTTGTTCATCTGGGCCCAGGGCAGGTACTCGCGGCGCACCCACTCATCCAGCGTGGGCATCTCCTTCAGTCGGTCGCGCTCGTCCTGCGGATCGACGTTGCGGTCCAAGCTGGCGCGGGCGGCCAGCGCGATCTGCCGGGCCTCGGCCAGCGTCATCGCGCCGACGGTGCCGATGCGCATGCCCCGCTTGCGGCCGTTGGGCGCTGTGTAGCGGAAGAGGTAGGTGCCCTGGCCGGATCGCCCGACCTCGGCCTTGAGGCCCGGGCAGCCTTCGTCGGTGTACTCGACGGATTTCTGGCTGGAGCCGGGCGCGGGGCCCTTGAGCAGGGCCATCGCATCCTCGTTGAAGTGGAAGTGGGTCTTCGACTTGCCGCGCTGCATCGCCTGCTGGCCCCGGCGGGCGTTCTTCGGCGGCAGACCGCCGGTGGCGATGGCGGCGGCGCGGGCGGTCGGGGTCTTCTTGGGGCTCTTGGTCATGGTGGGATCTCTTCGGGCGTCACATAAAGGAAAGCCCGCCGACCGGCGCTGGACCGGGGGCGGGCTGTGGGATGGCGGCGGGCCGAGGTCGGCCCGGGAATCCGCTATGTGGCTGTTGCGAAATCCTCCTTTGCGCGCAAAGTTGACCGAGGCGAATCCATCCGCGTGTCGGTCGATGTGGGCGCCGGTGGCTGCCAGGTGCCCGCCGGCCTGCACGCGGGTCGGTCATCCGTGGGCCACTCGCCCAGGTACGCGAGCCACGTTGGGCATGAAGCCTTCATCGGCTTGGGCTTACGGCACCGGTGGGGTGGTGCAATCCGCGGGGCGCTGGGACGGCCCGGTGGATCTCCGGTAGATCGCGTCGTCGTCGGCGTCTTCTCGGCGCGGGCAGTGGCTGCAGCTGCTCAATCAAGGGCGGCTGCGGCTGCCGCGAAAGGGTCCCTCGCGAAGCCGTCGCGACCACAGTGCGCTGCCGATGTGTGGGCCAGCGGATTACGACTGAGTCACTGTGGTGCCGCTTCGAATCTGCTGCGGGTAAACGCCTGGCTACGGCAACGCGCAGCCATGCCGGCGTGCGCGCCCGGTCAGCCGGTCAGGCCGTAGAACTCGCGCGTCTGCACCAGCGCCTCGCGCTCGGCCTCGGCTCGGGGCAGGCCGGCATCGAACTCAAGGATGCCGGCGCGCTCCTCGAAGAACTCGCGTTGACCATGGTTGAGGCGGGCGACGGCGCGGGCCACGTCGGCGTCGATGGGCCGCGGCAGGCCGTCAGATGAGTCGGGCTCGGTCATTTCTAGTACTCCACTGCCAGCAAGGCTGTCGTGATGCGGCCGGGGCCCTGGCCGTCGGTGTCCTCGGTGATCAGGTAGACCCTCTCGCCGGCCACGGTGTAGGCCGACAAGATGCGCTCGCCGCTGGCGATGGCGTCCACGTTGGCCTGGCGGTCGCTGGCGGACAGCTCGCCGTAGTCGCCGGCCACGTGTCGGCGCACCAGCGCCTGTACGGCCGTGCCGGGGTTGGCTTCCAGGTGGGCGATCAGGCCGCGCGTGGCGTACAGCTGGCCGAGATCGAACAGCGGGCAGGCGGGCTGCTGCAGATCGGCGCGTGGGGGTGGCGCCATGGGAACGGTGTCGATCATGGGGGCTCCAGAAATGGGACCGCCCCTGGTGCAGGGTGCACGCAGGGGTGGAAGCGGGCGCATGAACGCGCCGGGTGGTCGGGGTGGTGGTGGGTGGCGACAGCCGGCCGAATCGGCGCTCAGCGGCCTTCCTGGCATCGCGCAGCCAGGGCCCAGAAGGCCCGGCTGATGAGGCGCTCGTACTTCTTCGTGTGGCTGGGCTCGCCGGTGATCGCGCTGGGCGGCACGGGCTCGACAAGGTGGTCGGCGTGCTCGCGGTAGGTGTCGATGGCCGCGGTGTCCTGGCCGGACAGCTCGCGCCCGTTCACGCCGATGACGTACCAGTGATCGACGCGGTCGGGTAGCGCGCCGTGCTCGGTGGACAGGTTGGCCAGCCACAAGCCGGCCTGCGCCTCGGTGAGGTGCGCCATGTCCTCGTCCATCTCGCCGTCGAAGCTGGCGGCATAGCAGCCCGTGGCCGGGCTGTAGACCATCAGCGCGCGCGGCACGCCGCAGTGCAGGACGACGGGATGGGCTTTGAGCAGGTCCAGGCAGCGAGTGACGCTGTTGAGGTCGACACCGTCGACCAGCTCGAAGACATCGAGCACGACGGTCGGGCTGCCGCCGTCCAGGCCGACCAGCATCAGGTCGGTCGGCACCAACGCCTGGGCCCAGGCCGGTCGGCCTGGGGTGGTGGTGGGGGCCGGCATGGTCAGGCCTTCACCTTGCCCCGGCGGCGGGGCTTGGCGGCGGGCTCGGGCTCGCCCTCACCGGCCTGCCCGGCCTGCCCGGCCTCATCGGCATCGGCTGGCGCGCTGGTGGTCTCGTCGGCCTGGGATTGCCCGGCGTCCTCTCCCGCCTCGGCGAAAGCGGCCGACTTGATGCCCGCAGCCTCACCCTCGCCAGCGGTGGCGGCGGTCTCGCGGTCGCCGTCAGCCGCGGGCTCGGCCGCCGCCGGCTTGCCGATCTGGAACACAGGCAGGCCCGCTCCCTGCTCGGCGGCCTGGGCGTGCACCTGGGCGCACCAGTCGTCCCAGAAGCCGGCATCGGCCAGAGGCTGGCCCCGGCCGGGGCCCGCGCGCTGGACGCGGTTCAGCAGGCCCTCGGCGCACAACGCTGCCACGGCGAAATAGCCGTTGTTCGTGCTGCGGCCGACGAAGGCCGGCTTGAACGCGCTGGCGCCCAGCGGCTTGTCGGTGTCGGTCTGGCCGGCGCAGCGGCGCAAGGCCGAGATTGGCACGGCCTCGCGGCTGAAGTAGCCGCCGCCGTCATTGCCCGTCAAGGCGATGAAGGGTTCGGTGCGGTCGGCGTCGATCAGGACGGCGTAGCTGATCGTGCCCGTGGAATTGGCGCCGAGCTTCGCGGCGGTGCCCTGGCGGACCAGGTGAAAGGTGGTGGTCGAGGTCATGTGTGGCGTCCTCTCGGTGCATCGGGTGCCCGGAAAGCAAAACGCCCATGGCGGTGAGGCCATGGGCGTTCAGGGTGTTGAAGGTGCCGGCGCTCGGGCCGGCGGGCGGGCCGATGTCAGCGGCGGACGCGCACGTGGACGTTGACGTCCAGCTGCGTGGGGAAGCTGAACGAGGTCGAGCGCGACAGGCTGGACAGGGTGGACAGGGTGGACAGGGTGGATGCGATGGTCATGGGGGAAGCTCCGTGGTCGGGTGGATGGGTGGTACCGCTGGGCGGCGGCCACAGCCATGAAATGCGCTTGACTGATGTAGCGCACACGGAACAGGAAATACCGCGCCAGCGATCGATACCCCTGATCTGGCGGGCGCGGCGGGCAGAATGCATTGGCGCCTGCCGCGATACTGGAATGGCACCCATAGGGACGGATTCATGGACCAAGTCGAACAACAGTTTTTCAACGACCTCGAAAAGAAGCTCTGGACCTCGGCCGACAAGCTGCGCTCCAACCTGGACGCAGCGGTCTACAAGCACATTGCCCTGGGTCTACTTTTCCTCAAGTACGTGTCTGACGCCTTCGAAGAGCGGCAAAGAGAGCTGGACGCCCACTTCCGTGACCCAGCCCACGACTACTACATGGACCCGGCGGACTTCCCCGAGGATTACGAGGGCAACGTCGCAGCTGAGCGCGAGGTGCGCGACTACTACACCGAGAAGAACGTTTTCTGGGTGCCAGTGGAAGCACGCTGGCAAACGCTGATGGAGTGCGCCCAGCTGCCCCCAAAGGCCCCGCTGCCCTGGAACAAGCCCGGCAAGGACGAGCCCGAAGAGATGCGCAGCGTGGGCTGGCTGATCGACAACGCCATGGAGGCGATCGAGCGCGAGAACGCCAAGCTCAAGAACGTGTTGAACAAGAACTTCGCCAGCACCGAGCTGGAGTCCGCCAAGCTGGCCGATCTGATCGCCTTGTTCTCAGACACGAACTTCCACGCCACCGAATACAAGGGCCAGCCGCTGAACCTGCAGGCCAAGGACATCCTGGGCCACATCTACGAATACTTCCTGGGCGAGTTCGCGCTGGCTGAGGGCAAGAAGGGCGGCCAGTACTACACGCCCAAGAGCATCGTGAGCCTGATCGTGAACATGCTGCAGCCCTTCAAGGGCCGGGTGTACGACCCGGCCATGGGCTCGGGCGGCTTCTTCGTGCAGAGCGAAGACTTCATCGAGCAGCACGCCGGCAAGAGCACCAAAGGCGGCGGCAACAAGGCCAGCGGCCAGATCAGCGTGTACGGGCAAGAGAGCAACCCCACCACCTGGAAGCTGGCGGCCATGAACATGGCCATCCGCGGCATCGACTTCAACTTTGGCGGCGGGCCTGGCGACACGCTACAGAACGACCTGCACCCCGACCTGCGCGCCGACTACGTGATGGCCAACCCGCCCTTCAACATGAAGGAGTGGTGGAGCGAAAAGCTGGCCAATGACCCACGCTGGCTGCCCGGTTGCACGCCGCCGCAGGGCAACGCCAACTTCGCCTGGCTGCAGCACATGCTGTACCACTTGGCGCCCACCGGCAGCCTGGCCCTGCTGCTGGCCAACGGCTCGATGAGCAGCAACTCCAACGGCGAAGGCGAGATCCGCAAGCGCCTGGTGGAAGACGACTTTGTGGAATGCATGGTGGCCTTGCCCGGCCAGCTGTTCACCAACACGCAGATCCCGGCCTGCATCTGGTTCCTGACCCGCGACAAGGTCAACGGCTTCAACCTGAACAAGAAGAAGCGCGACCGGCGCCGGCAGTTCTTGTTCATCGACGCGCGTCAGATGGGCTACATGAAGGACCGGGTGCTGCGCGACTTCACTGGCCAGGACATCCAGAAGATCGCCGACACCTTCCATGCTTGGCAGCAGGGCGCGGGTTATGAAGACGTGAAAGGCTTCTGCTTCTCGGCCAGCTTGGACGAAGTGCGCAAGCAGGAGCATGTGCTGACTCCTGGGCGCTATGTGGGTGCAGAAGACCAGACCGAGGACGGTGACCTGTTCGCCGACAAGATGGCGCGGCTCACTTTACAGCTGGCTGACCAGTTCGCGGAGAGTACGAAGCTGCAGGGGGAGATCAAGAAGAATCTCGCAGGGCTGGGATATGAGCTCTAAGTCTTTGGCGGAATTGACGCTCCATGCCATCGGAGGCGGATGGGGCGATGAACAGCCCGGCCCGGGTAAGGTACGAGTCGCCGTGATTCGCGGTACAGACATTCCACGCCTACGAATGGGCGATTCCTCATCCGTTCCCGTTCGCTTCGAATCGGAGGCAAAGGTAAAGAATAGGCTGCTCCAGGTGGGGGACATCGTGATTGAAGTCTCTGGGGGCAGTGCTGCAAGTGGTCAACACACTGGTCGATCGCTACTGATTACCACCGACGTGCTTCAAGCGTTGGGTGGCGTAGTCATTCCTGCGAGCTTTTGCCGACTGCTGAGGCTTGATGCCAAAGTGGTCGATCCGGGGTTTGTAGTCCGTCAGATCGATGCTCTTCACCAGACTGGAGAGATTGCGGAGTTCGAGAACCAGTCAACGGGTATTGCAAACTTTCAGTTCACCCGGTTCGTTGCCAGTACGCATCCTTGCATAGATGGTCTCGCGTCGCAGCAGGCCATTGACGACTGTCTGACGTCATTTGATCAACAGATTGCGCTTAACCGCCGCATCAACCAAACCCTCGAAGCAATGGCGCAAGCCATCTTCAAATCGTGGTTTGTGGACTTCGACCCGGTCAAGGCCAAGATCGCCGCCAAGGCCGAAGGAAGCGACTCGCTGCGCGCGGCGATGAGTGCCATCAGCGGCAAGGCGGACGCCGAACTCGATGCGATGCCATCGGACCAACGCGCACAGCTCGCTGCCACGGCAGCGCTGTTCCCGGATGAACTGGCGCACCTGCCATCGGGTGATGTGCCTGCGGGCTGGTCCATGAAACCCCTCGCGGAGCTGACCGACAAGATCGGTAGCGGTGCAACGCCGCGAGGTGGCAAAGAGGTCTATCAGGACGAAGGAATCGCGCTGATACGCAGCCAGAACGTGTACGACAGCCTTTTCGTGTGGGAGGGCTTGGCGCGGATCACGGATGAAGCGGCGGAACAACTCAAGGGCGTTACCGTGCAGGAAGGCGATGTGCTGCTGAACATCACCGGCGCGTCCATCCTGCGCACCTGTGTCGTACTGCCTGATGTTCTCCCCGCACGCGTCAATCAGCATGTGGCCATCATTCGCGCCAAGGCAGGAGTCCCACCCCGGTTCCTGCACCAACATCTACTTTTGGCTGAGACCAAGAACTTCCTTTTGGGCTTGAATGCCGGGGCCTCGCGCGAGGCCATCACCAAGGGTCACATTGAGTCGCTTGCCGTGCTGGTTCCCAGCCCCGATCTACTGATGGCGTTCCACCGGTACACGGCCCCAATGTTCCGACAAGTCGAATGCTGCGCTCGGCAGATGAGAGCCTTGGCGGAGACGCGTGATTCGCTGCTGCCCAAGCTGCTCTCGGGTGAGCTTCAAGTTCAGCAGGTGCCGACGGAGGCTGCCGCTTGACCGAGAACACCAACGCAGCCGTGGCCGACGCGTCGGCATCTCGCAGCGACTACTTCACCCGCATACCACTGTGGAACGCGGATGGGCAGACGAAGCGATTCGAGGTGATGGCCGATGAGTTGAGCGGCCGCATTCCCGTCACTCGACTGGAAAGTTGGCGTGACTTCGCGTTGTTGCTGGATGCGCCGTTCTTCAACCGCCCGGGCGTGCAATTGGTGTTCCGTGGTCACCGCCGCTACGACTGGGGCCTGATGCCCACGCTGGGACGGGTGACGATCAACGGCATCGTTTCCGAGGCGCTGGCTGCCGCACAACTTGGCCTGTTCAAGCGCGCAGTGCGTGGCCGGATCAGCAACATCGGCTTGGTTGATCAAGACGACGAGCTCTGGGCTGTCGGCCAGCACCACGGCCTAATGACGCCGCTGCTGGACTGGACCTACTCACCCTATGTGGCGCTGTTCTTTGCCTTCCACAAGGAAGACGACAAGGACGAGAAGGAGAACCCGTACCGCGCCGTTTACGTGCTCAACAAGAGCTTTCTGTCGGACCATGAGGACGAGACCGGGATCCGCGTGTTTGAGCCGCGCCAAGATCAACACGGTCGCCTGGTGAACCAAGCGGGCTTGTTTACCTTCTCGCCCTTCGATGCAACGCTGGAAAACAAGCTGACCACGGTGCTGACCGACGAGGAGGGCTTCACCGATGAGGCGCTGCGTGCGGCGGACGAAGATGAGCAGCCCGAAATTCTGGCTCGCTACATCTGCAAGATCTATGTCCGCAACGACGGTCAGGAACGCGACGACTGCGTGCGCCACCTGCGCCGCATGAACGTTCACCACGCCAGCCTGTTCCCCGATCTGATCGGCGCGTCCGAGTACTGCAACATCCTTACGACAGAGGCTGAGCAACTGGCAGAGATTGCCCGGCAAGCGGAGCGCCAGACGACGAGCGCACCGCCACCGCCTGCCGACGCCGCCGAGGTGGAAGCGCCTACATCCGATGCAGCAGAGGCTACCGCGCTAAGCATCGAGGACATTCTTCGGCAGCCAACCGAGGCGGCTCAAGTCGAACCCGGTCGTATCGGGTTGATCGCCCAGGAACTATCGAAGGCCATCGAACAGAACAAGGTGGTGGACTGGAGCACCCGTGATGCGGTTCAGGCTCGACTGCGAACGGCCGTGCGCGTGATGTTGCGCAAGCTGGGCTACCCGGCCAACGCACGCGAAGCCGTCGTGGAGCGCGTGCTGGCCGTTGCCATCGCTCAAAGCAAGGAGGATGGCCCCCATGCTGAATGAGCACCAGCTCGAAGAGCAATGCATTAGTTGGTTTCAGGAGGGTGGGTGGCAGTTTGTCCACGGCCCTGACATTGCGCCCGAGGGTCTAAACGCCGAGCGAGCCGACTACCGGCAGGTTCTGCTGCGCGGGCGCCTGCTGGCGGCACTGACGCGCATCAACCCGAGCATTCCGCCGCAGGCTCTGGAGGAGGCCGCCGATGCCGTTACCCGCGTGAGCGAGCCACTGCCAGTGGTCCGCAATCGTGCCGTGCATCGGCTGTTGCTAGGCGGTGTAGAGGTGAGCTTCCCGAAGCCCGATGGCGACGGCAAAACCACCGATCTGGCCAGCCTGATCGACTTCACCAACCCGGCAAACAACGAGTTCCTGGTGGTGAACCAGTTCACCGTGCAGGGTAGCAAGCAGCTGCTGCGTCCGGATCTGGTGGCCTTCATCAACGGCCTGCCGGTGGCGGTGATCGAGCTGAAGAACCCTGCCAACGAGCAGGTGGACATCTGGGACGCCTTCAACCAGTTGCAGACCTACAAGGTCGAAGCCGCCGACTTGTTTAACTGCAATGCGGCGCTGGTGATCAGTGATGGCTTCACGGCCCGCGTAGGCTCGTTGACGGCCGATGCCGAGCGCATGCTGCCGTGGCGAACCATCGGCAACGAGGATGACCGGCCCCAGCTGCAGATGGAGCTGGAAACGCTGGTGCGCGGTTTCTTCAAGCCTGAGCTGCTGCTGGACTACCTGCGGCACTTCGTGCTGTTCGAGCAGGACGGGGACGCGCTCATCAAGAAGGTGGCGGGCTACCACCAGTTCCACGCGGTGCGTGAGGCCGTGGCTGCCACGGTGATCGCTGCGCAGGATGCCGACAAGGGCCTGCTGGAAGTGCGGGAAGAGCGCGCCACCTACGGCAAGCAGGTGCGGCCTGGCTCGCGAAAGGCCGGCGTGGTGTGGCACACCCAGGGCTCGGGCAAGAGCATCACCATGGCCTGCTACGCCGGCAGGCTGCTGCAGCAACCGGCGATGAAGAACCCCACGCTGGTGGTGGTGACCGACCGCAATGATCTAGATGGTCAGCTGTTCGGCACGTTCTGCGCTGCCAGCGATCTTTTGAAGACCGAACCGCTGCAAGCCACGGGCCGAGATGAGCTGCGCGACATGCTGGCCTCGCGCCAGGCCGGCGGCGTCATCTTCACCACGGTGCAGAAGTTTGCGCTGCTGGAGGGTGAAGAGGTGCACCCTGAGCTCTCGGCGCGCACCAACATCGTGGTGATGTCGGACGAGGCGCACCGCAGCCAGTACGGTATGAACGGCCGGCTGGATACCAAGACCGGCAAGTACGTGTTCGGCTTTGCCAAGCACATGCGCGATGCCCTGAAGAACGCCACCTTCATCGGCTTCACCGGCACGCCCATCGCGCTGGAAGACAAGGACACCCGCGCGGTGTTCGGTGATTACGTCAGCATCTACGACATCCAGGACGCGGTGGACGACGGCGCCACGGTGCCCATCTACTACGAGAGCCGCCTGGCCAAGCTGGACGTGAACCAGGCCGAGATCGACGCGCTGAACGCGCAGGTCGATGAGGTGGTGGAAGACGAAGAAGACGTTGCCAGCCGCGAGAAGACCAAGAGCGAATGGGCGGCGCTGGAGAAACTGGTCGGGGCCGATCCACGGCTGAAGCAGGTGGCGATGGACCTGGTGCAGCACTTCGAGGCGCGCATCAGCACCATCGACGGCAAGGCCATGATCGTCTGCATGAGCCGCGAGATCTGCGTGCGGATGTACGACGCCATCATTGCACTGCGCCCTGACTGGCACAGCGACGACCCAGCGGCCGGCGCCATCAAGGTGGTGATGACGGCCTCATCGGCCGACAAGCCGCTGCTGCAGCCGCACCGCTACACCCACACGGTGAAGAAGTCGCTGGAGAAGCGCTTCAAGAATCCGGCTGACCCGCTGAAGCTGGTGATCGTGCGTGACATGTGGCTGACGGGCTTCGACGCACCGTGCTGCCACACGATGTACGTGGACAAGCCCATGAAGGGCCACAACCTGATGCAGGCTATCGCCCGGGTGAACCGGGTGTTCAAGAACAAGCCCGGCGGCCTGGTGGTGGACTACATCGGCATCGCCAACGAGCTGAAGGCGGCGCTCAAGACCTACACCGAAGCCAAGGGCAAGGGCGACCCCACACACAACGCGGCTGAGGCTCTGGCCGTGCTGCTGGAGAAGATGGATGTGGTGCGGGGCTTGATGCACGGCTTTGACTACAGCGCCTACGAAACCCATGCCATGACCTTGCTGGTGCCGGTGGCCAACCATCTGCTCGGCTTGAAGGACGGCAAGAAGCGCTTCCTGGACGTGATGACGGCGGTCAGCAAGGCGTTTTCGCTGTGCGGCACGCTGGATGAGGCGGTGGCGCTGCGCAAGGAAATCGCCTTCTTCGCGGCGGTCAAGGCAGCGATCACCAAGTTCACCACGGTGGACAAGAAACGCACCGCGGAGGACAAGAACAGCGCGCTCAAGCAGATCCTGGACAACGCCATCGTGGCCGACGGGGTGTCGGACATCTTCGCGCTGGCCGGGCTGGACAAGCCCAACATCGGGCTGCTGTCCGACGAGTTCCTGGAAGACGTGCGGCAAATGAAGAGCCGCAACCTGGCCGTGGAGCTGCTGGAGAAGCTGCTGCGCGACGAGATCAAGGCCCGCGCCCGCAACAACGTCGTGCAGGAGAAGAAGTATGGGGATCGGCTGCTGGAGACGCTGCGGCAGTACCACAACCGCGCCATCGAAACAGCCCAGGTGATCGAGGAGCTGATCGCCATGGCCAAGGAGTTCCAGGCCGTGCTGGAGCGCGAGGCCGCGCTGGGCCTGGGCCATGACGAAATCGCCTTCTACGACGCGCTGGCCAACAATGAAAGCGCGGTGCGCGAGCTAGGCGACGAGACGCTGAAGAAGATCGCTGTCGAGATCACCGAGAAGCTGCGTGCCAGCACCACGGTGGACTGGCAAGTGCGCGACAGCGTGCGGGCCAAGCTGCGAATCTTGGTGCGACGGACGCTGCAGCGGTGGAAGTACCCGCCGGACCAGCAGGCGGACGCTGTGGAACTGGTGCTCAAGCAGGCGGAGACGCTGTCGGATCAGTGGTCGCGGTGAAGGCGTGATGGCTTTCGGAGTGGCGGTTGAACAACCTGATGCCGTCAACCTCACCCCGGAGCCCGGACATGTTGAGATTCCACCGCCGCCGCTACGTCGGCGCTCGCCACATCGCCCGCCGCCTGGGTGTCGCGACCGAGATGTTCCTGCGCCTGTACGAGCAGCCGCTGTGGCGCGTGCCCCGTCCGCGCGTGGTCCGCGACCGAGCGCGTTGGGACATGGTGGAGGTGCAGTACTGGCTGGACACCCTGGCCCACGTGCAGCCGCCGAGCTTCGAGGATTGGCTGGCGATCAACAGCCATCGAGTGGCGCCGTACACGGTGGGCTGGAGCCTGCTGGAGCTGCTGCGGCCGCGCTGGTGGCACCTACCCCTACCCGGCGGCGCCCAGTCTGCCTGAGGACCGCCTGCGGGCCTGTAAGGCCTTCCTGAACCCTGCCCGCCCGTCAGCCCGCCGGCTGCCGGGCCGCACGTGTGCTGTCCGGCATTCGCCCGGAGGGTGGCGACACGCGGAGTGCATCGTCCGCGGGCGCAAAAAAGCCCGCTCGGTGGCGGGCTGTCTTGCGGTGCTAAGTGCTTGCCGCACTTAGCTTTTATCTTGGTGGCCTGGGGCGGAATCGAACCACCGACACGCGGATTTTCAATCCGCTGCTCTACCAACTGAGCTACCAGGCCAGGTCTTGCGCGTCACTGGCCAGGCCAGATCAGCGAAGTCCAGCAGTATAGCATGCGCTTCAGACGCCGCTACTGCGCTTGTTGCGTGACAGGTCCACGCCCAGTTGCTTGAGCTTGCGGTAGAGGTGGGTGCGCTCCAGGCCGGTCTTCTCGGCCACGCGGGTCATGCTGCCGTTCTCGCGCGCCAGGTGGAACTCGAAGTAGCTCTTTTCGAAGGCGTCGCGCGCCTCGCGCAGAGGGCGGTCGAGGTCAAAGCTCTGCTCGGCCTGCGGCCCCAGGTCGACCTGCATCACCGGCAGGCCCATGCCACCGGTCATGGCGGCTTCCACGGTCAGTGCGGGCTCGGCCAGCACGCCGCGGATGGGGCCGCCCACCGGTGCGGCGGGCGTGGCCGGTGCGGCGCCGGGCGCACGGGCCGGGGCGCGGGCCAGGCCCTGCTCCACGGCGCGCAGCAGTTTGGCCAGCGTGATGGGTTTTTCAAGGAATGCGATGGCACCGTACTTGGTGGCCTCGACCGCGGTGTCGATCGTGCCGTGGCCGCTCATCATGATGACGGGCATGTTGAGCAGGCCGGTGGCGCCCCACTCCTTGAGCAAGGTGATGCCGTCGACATCGGGCATCCAGATGTCGAGCAGGACCAGGTCGGGGCGCATGCGTTCGCGCGCGGAGCGGGCTTGCACGGCGTTCTCGGCCAGCTCGATCGAGTGACCTTCGTCCGTGAGGATTTCCGACAACAGGGCACGAATGCCCATTTCGTCGTCGACTACAAGAATGGTTGCCATGGGTGGGTTGCGCTGCTCGCTCGTTCGGCCGGGGTCAGGGCCCGGTGCCGGATTTGATGGCGGGCCGAGGCGGCGCCGTCGCCGCGGCGCCGACATCCGTCAAACCTGAAAATGATAACGAAACCTGCGCACCTGTCGGCGAAGCCTCGTCGCCAGGGCCTGCGAGGTTGACGATGCGCACACGCGCACCATGTTCGTCGGCGATCTTCTTGACCACAGCCAGGCCCAATCCGGTGCCCTTGGTCTTGGTGGTCATGTAGGGCTCGAAGGCGCGCTTGAGCACCTTGTCGGCGAAGCCCGGACCATTATCGGTGACGCGCAGGCGCACGATGCCCGGACGGTCGACCTCCGGCGCTGACTGGTCGGTGCTGACGAGCACCCGGCCGTCCTCGCGCCCGGCCACCGCGTCCAGCGCGTTCTGCACCAGGTTGTGCACCACCTGGCGCAGTTGCGTGGCGTCGCCCTGGATGGCGGGCAGGCTGCGGTCGCACTGGGCCTGCAGCCGGCCCTGGTCCTGCTCGTCGCCGTACAGCGCCAGCACCTCGGCCACCAGCGCATTCAGGTCCAGCGGCTGCATGTTGGCCGAGGGCAATCGCGCATAGTCGCGAAACTCGTTGACCAGCTGCTTCATCGCCTGCACCTGGGCGACGATGGTGGCCACCGAGCGCGCCAGCATGGCCTGGTCGGGCTCGTCGAGCTTGGCCTCGAGCTTGTGCTGCAGGCGCTCGGCGCTGAGCTGGATGGGCGTGAGCGGGTTCTTGATCTCGTGCGCCAGGCGGCGCGCCACCTCGCTCCAGGCCGCCGCGCGCTGGGCCGAGACCACCTCGGTGATGTCGTCGAAGACGATCAGCCGCGCCGGCCCCGGCGGCAGGATGGCGCCGCGCACCAGCAGCGTCAGCGTGGCGCCGGCGTCGCCCACCGACAGCTCGAAGGCGTCCTGCCACTGGTCGCGCTCGCCCTCTTCGGGGTTGTGGTGGTGCTGGCTGAAGCGCTGGTCCACCGATGCGGCCAGCGCCGCCAGCCCGGGCACCTCGGCCAACGGGCGGCCCACGCCGGCCGACACCGGCGCGCGCAGGATGCGCGTGGCGCCGGGGTTGACGGTGTCGATGCGGCCTTCGCGGTCGAACACGATGACACCGGCGGTGAGGTTGTCCAGGATGGTTTGCAGCCGGGTGCGGGCGTTCTCGAGCTGGCGCAGGCTGCGCTGGGCCTGCTCGCGCGCACTGCCCAGTTGCTCGGTCATGGCGGCGAAGTTGCGCGTCAGGCCGCCCAGCTCATCGCGCGAGGCGAACACCGGCTTGGCGCCCAGGTCGCCCGCGGCCACCTGGCGCATGCCCTCGGCCAGCAGCAGCAGCGGGCGGGCGATCTGATTGCCCAGCAGCACCGCCAGCAGCACCGCGCCAAACACCGCCAGCACCATGGCCAGCGTCAGCGTGCCGATGTACATGCGGCGCAGACCCTCGCGCGCCAGGCTGCGCGCCTGGTACTCGCGGTAGGCGGCCTGCACCGCCAGCGCATTGCGGGTGAGCACCTCGGGCAGCGGCTGCACCACCATCAGGAAACGCTCCTCGTCGCCCACCAGCGCCAGGCTGGCGCTGGGCACCAGGGCGATGGCGCGGATGCGGGCGCGGCCGGCGGTGGCGGGATCGTCTTCCTCCAGGCCCTCGATGAGGCTGGTCGAGGACTGCTGGCGCGCCTGGCGCAGCAGCGTCGACGCCGGCCGCTCGGGCGAGATCGCCACACCGGGGCCAGCCGCCACCAACACCTGGCCGGCAGCGCCGATCAGCGCCACCTCCTGCACGCCCAGTTGCTCACGCAGGTGCTCCAGACCCAGGCCGTCGGGCACGCGGCGCGCTTCCGACAGGCGCTCGGCCGCCAGCCGGGTCTTGGTGCTCAGGTCCTCGGACAGCGCCTCCAGCGTGCCCTTGCCCAGCGCCAGGCCGGCGCGCAGCGCGTCGTCCACGCGGGTGTCGAACCAGGCTTCGATGCTGCGCGAGACGAACTGGTAGCTCACGGTGTAAATCAGCCCGCCCGGCACCACGCCCACCAGCGCGAAGATGGCCGCCAGCTTCAGCAGCAGCCGGCTGCCGAACTTGCCCGAGCGCATGCGCAGCGCCAGCCGCGTGGCGGTGACGGCCAGCACCACCACCAGCAGCGCCGCAGCGGCCACGTTGATCCAGAACAGCCAGACGAAGTGCCGCTCGTAGCGCGTGGGCCCCTGGGCCAGCAGCGACAGCACAAAGGCCAGCACCAGGCCCAGACTGGCCGTCAGCAGCAGCGCAATGCCCCAGCGGGTGGTGTGCTTCATGAGGCCGCCGTGCCTGTGCGCCGGTCACTCAAGACGGACGCTGCGCTCCACCGACAGGCGCCAGTCGGCCTGGGCGGCCAGGTCCAGCTGCATCGGTCGGGGCAGCTGGGTGTTGTCCAGGCGGAAGCTGAACTCCACCTGGTAGCGCTCGCCCGGCTCGATCTCGCCGGCCTCGGCGATGCGCCAGCCGCTGGCGCGCGAGACGATGGCCAGCGCCTCCGTGGCACTGGCCACGGTCTGGCCCAGTGCGCCCAGGCTGACGCGCCATTGGCCGGTCAGCGGCTGGTAGGACAGGCGCCAGGTGCGGGTGGCGCGGGCCACGCGCTCGTCGCGCCAGTACCAGCGCGGCCGCAGCACCGTGGCCTGGGCCACAAAATACAGCGGCACGCCCTTTTGCATGGCCTCTTCCACCGCCTTGCTCAGCACCGGACGGGCCTGGAAATCAATCACCAGGCCGCCGTCCTGGCGGGCAATGTCGAACACCGGCAGCTCCACCGTCTGCGCCACGGCGCCCCGCCAGGCCAGCAGCAGGCCCAGGCACAACAGCGCCATGCGGCCCGCCAGACGCAGGGCGCGCCTCAGCCAGGGGGTGGGCAGGAAGGGGACCGCAGAGGTGGGCACGGGCGCGGAATTCGGAGCAGGCGCCGCCGCCACCGGTCAGGGCGCGCGCGGCTTCGACAACAGGGCGTAGTAGAAACCGTCGGCCGGCGAGGCCTCGGTCACGGTGCCGTGATTGTCGGGCAGCGGCAGCAGATGGCCGGGCGATGGGGCTTCCAGACGGGCGCCGCCAGGCCCGTGGCGTTGCAAGAATGCGTCAATCTGCGCGTCGCCCTCGGCGCGGAAGATCGAGCAGGTGGCGTACAGCAGGCGCCCGCCCGGCGCCAGCAGCGGCCACAGCGCCTCGAGCAGTTCGGCCTGCACCGTGGCCAGCGCGGCAATGTCCTCGGGACGGCGCAGCCAGCGGATGTCGGGGTGGCGGCGCACCACGCCCGAGCCGCTGCAGGGGGCGTCCAGCACGATGGCGTCAAAGGGCCGACCGTCCCACCAGTTGGCAGGGCGGCGGGCATCGGCGGCGCGGGTGCGGGCCGCCAGTCCCAGGCGGCGCAGCGTGTCATCGACACGGGCCAGGCGGGCGGCGTCGGTATCCAGCGCCAGCAGGTCCAGGTCGGCGCACTCCAGCAGGTGGGCGGTCTTGCCGCCCGGCGCCGCACAGGCATCCAGCACATGGGCACCGGCGGGCAGCCCCTCGCCCAGCAGCAGCGGCGCGGCGCGCTGGGCGGCCAGGTCCTGCACCGACACATCGCCTTGGGCAAAGCCCGGCAACTGCTCCACGCCCACCGGCTGGGCCAGCACCACGGCGTCGGGGTGCTCGGCCGGCGCGCGCGCCGGCAGGCCGGCGGCCTGCAGGCGCGCCAGGTAGTCGTCGCGGCTGCCACGGCGGCGGTTCACGCGCAGCGTCATCGGCGGGCGCTGCTGGGCCTGCTGCAGCAGAGCGCTCCAGTGGCCGGGCCAGTCGTGGCGCAGGCGCTCGATCCACCACAGCGGGTGGTTCCAGGCGGCCACGGGTTCGTGGCTGACCGCCTGCACCAGCGCCGCGCGCTCGCGAATGAAGCGCCGCAGCACCGCATTCAGGAAGCCGCTGGCCGCCGGCACCTTGCGCCGCGCCGCCGTCACGGCCTGATCGACCAGGGTGTGGTCGGGGTAGGGCGGCGCGTCGTCGGGCCACAGCAGCGCGATGGCGCTGCACAGCAGCGCATCCACCACCGGCGGCGGCGCCTTGGGGGCCAGGCGGGCACGCACGGCCTGCGCGGCGCCCAGGCGGCGCATCACCGTGAACGACAGTGACTGCACGCCCGGCCGGGCCGAGGCCTGGCAGGCGGCCAGCGCATCGGTCAGCGAGCGGCCGGCCACGACCGCGGCCACGGCGTCGGCGGTCAACTCAAGCAGCCGCGACAGCGGGGGCGACGGGTGGGGAGCGTTCACCCGCCCAGTCTACCCAGGCCCGCTGCCAGCAGGGTTGCGCGCTAAGCCCCACAATGGGCCATCAGACAGGAGACCGCCCGATGGCCCAGACCGATTCCGACCTCCGCAACCGCCCCGCCCGCCTGATCCTGGGCGAGGACGACCTGGCCCGGCTGCCCGCCTCCGAGCGCATCCGCTACCGCGTGGTCGGCGCCGACCGCCGCTACCACGCCAACGACAACATCGCCGAGTTCATCCGCGAGGGCGAGCTCCGGGAGCTGCGCGCCGAGGTGCAGGCCAAGATGGCCGATGTGCTCAAGGCCCTGGTGATCGACACCGAGAGCGACCACAACACCCAGGAGACCGCCAAGCGCGTCGCCAAGATGTTCATCGAGGAGGTGTTCCGCGGCCGCTACCAGCCGATGCCCGATGTCACCGAGTTCCCCAACATCTCGCGCCTCAATGAGCTGATGATCGTCGGCCCGATCACCGTGCGCAGCGCCTGCTCGCACCACATGTGCCCGATCCTGGGCAAGGTCTGGATCGGCGTGCTGCCGAACGAGCACTCCAACCTGATCGGCCTGTCCAAGTACGCACGCATCGCCGACTGGATCATGACCCGCCCGCAGATCCAGGAAGAGGCGGTCATCATGCTGGCCGACGCACTGCAGGAGCGCGTCAAGCCCGACGGCCTGGCCATCGTGATGGAGGCCGACCACTTCTGCATGCAGTGGCGCGGCGTGAAGGACAACGACTCGGCGATGACCAACAGCGTGATGCGCGGCGCCTTCCTGAAGAACCCCGACCTGCGCCGCGAGTTCCTGTCGCTGCTCAGCAAGAAGGACTGACCATGTTGGTACGCCTGATGTACGCCAGCCGCGCCGCCACCGCGGTGGACCAGGAAGAGCTGGCGGCGATCCTGCGCACCTCCGCGCGTCGCAACCCCGAGAACGGCATCACCGGCGTGCTGTGCTGCTCCGGTGGCCTGTTCATCCAGGTGCTGGAAGGCGGCCGCTCGCAGGTCAATGCGCTGTACCGCCGCATCTGCGGTGATGCACGCCACGAAGAGGTCACGCTGCTGGCCTACGAAGAGATCAACGAGCGCCGCTTCGCCGGCTGGGCGATGGGCCAGGTCAACATGAGCCGCCTGAACCCCGCCGTGCTGATCAAGTACAACGAATGCGCGCGGCTGGACCCCTTCGCCGTGTCGGGCGCTGCCACCGTGGCGCTGTTCGACGAACTGGTCGCCGGAGCGGCCATCATGGGGCAGGGATAGACTGCTGGCTGCCCGGAGCAGCCGTAGGCTGCTCCGGGCCCAGGCCCGCACATGGAGCTCCCCCCAGCCCCCCTCCAAGAGGGTGGCTCCAGTCAGAACGACACAGGGTGGTGCGCCCAGCGTGCCAGCGCTACGCCGGCCGGCAGGCCGGCCCGAAGCTCATGCTGGAGCCCCCTTCTTGGAGGGGGGCTGGGGGGAGCTCAACGGAAGAGGGCTCTGCCCACAGCGGCCTACGGCCGCTGTGGGCAGGAACCAGAACAACAAAAAAAGGCGACCGACTGGTCGCCTGATTCCCAACGGGCGCGCCGGCTTGTGGCCGGTGCGCCGGTGTGCTTCTTGGAGCCTGGATCAGAAACGCATGCCCACGCCCACGCTGACCAGCAGCGGGTCGACCTTGAAGGTACCGACCTTGGTGCCGGCCGACAGGACGTCGGTCTTGATCTGGACCTTCTTGACGTCCACGTTCAGCAGCCAGCCGCCGCCCAGCGCGTAGTCGGCGCCGACCTGGGCCGCCAGACCGTAGCTGTTGCGCTTGAGGTTCAGGCTCAGCGCGGCGACGGCCGGATCCCACTTCACGTCGGAGATGTTGGTGTAGTTCACGCCGGCACCGACGTAGGGACGCAGCGCGCCCAGGTCGGTGAAGTGGTACTGGGCGGTCAGGGTGGGCGGCAGGTGCTTGAAGCTGCCGATCTTGCCCACGCCGCTGAGCGACAGGTCCTGGCTCTGCGGGTAGGTCAGGATCAGCTCGGCCGCGATGTTCGGCGTGAAGAAGTAGCTGATGTCCAGCTCGGGCAGCCACTTGTTGTTGATCGACGCCACGGTGCCCGGCGCCACGACGGCGGCCAGGGTGCCCTTGAGCACGCTGTCATTGGTGTTGGCCGAATCCAGATGCGTCGCGCGCACGCGGACGATCCAGTTGCCGCTGTCCTGGGCGGCGGCGAGTTGGGGGGCGGCCAGAGCGGCCAGGGTGGCGACAGCGATCAGCGACTTGCGCATGGAGAGACTCCTTCTTCGTTGCATTGACTTGAAAACAACCGGACCGCGCTGGTGCGGCGGATGGGGTCATTGCAACGTCTGGTGACCAGGGCGAGTTTGCTGTTGCGCAAACTGCCGGCCGCGGTCCCGGCCAGCCCGGGCGGCCACCTGACCTTGGTCAAACGCGCGCCGCGAGGCTGATGCGTTCGCGCAACAGTGCCCGGCGACCGCTCCCCCCATGCTCGAAGTCCGCGCGGCCATGGTGCGGCGCGGCCGTTCTCGCTAAGCTCGACCGCCAGGCCAGCCGCCCGCTGGAGCAACAGGAGTCGTCTGTGATGTCGATGGACCTCGCCCCCCGCCTGGCAGCCACCGCTGCCGCCGCTGTCCTGCTCTGCCAGGCCCCGGTGGCTTCGGCCTGCAGTGTGCAGCGCCTGCACCTGATGACGCCTTCGGTGAGCGAGCCGGCGCAGGTCGGCATGGTGGGCCACGTCGACAACGGCACCAAGACGGACGATGGCAGCTACCGGGCCGATCTGCTTGTCACCCAGGCCCTGGTGGACGACATCGCCGCCAGCATCGCCGGCGGCTGTAGCCAGTGGATCCACCATGCCGGCGGCGGCAACATCGTCCTGATGGGCATCGCCAGCGGCAGCTACTCGGCCAAGAACCAGTTGCTGTGGATTCCCGCCAGCACCGGCCTGAAACAGAAGATGCACACCTGGCGCGACAGCGCGGCCAGTGACACCGGGGGCTTCGTCTCCCACCCGCACGATGCCGAACTGAAGAAGAAGCAAATGCGCGCGCTGGTGGTGGGCGATGTGCTGCGCCTGACTGGCAAGGCCCAGGCCAGCGGCACCATCATCGATGGCTGGGTGGCCGACCAGGTGCAGTCGCTCTACAACTGGGCGGGCACCACGCCCTACATCGAGGTGTGGATTCCCTGAGGGCTGACGGACGCCCGCGTTCTCTGTCGTTTGACAATGACTGGAGGCTCTTGATGTATGCGGATCCAATACGGTCTGGGCACCGTCGTTCGTGGCCCCGGGTCAGCCAGGTGGCTGCGGCGGTCATCGTGGGCCTGGCGTGCAGCGCCGCGAGCGCCTGCACCAACTCCCGCACCCACTGGATGGAGATCAAGGTCAAGGATCTCGCCCTGTTGCGGATGACTGGTGATGTCGACGGCGGTACATCGCGCACTCTGGCGGCAGACTTTCGCGCCGAGTCGGAGATGGTGGCCGGTTCGCGCGTGTGGGCCGACCTCCGAGCCAGTGTGGCGGGTGGTTGCGAACAGTGGATCGATCGTGGGGCGCCCCGTGGCCGCATCGTGCTGACCGGCGCCGCTGATGGCCGCTACACCGCGCGGTCCAACGTGGTGCTCATTCCAGCCGCCACTGGCGACAAGGTGAAGTTGACCAGCGGCTGGGAAGAACAGGCAATCGGCGACACCGGTGGCAACGTGTACTACCAGGACATCGTGCCACTCAAGAAAAAACCGATGAGGAGCCTCGCCGAGGGCGACCGTATCCGCATCACGACCAACATCACCCTGGAAGGCGTGATGATCGGCAACACAGCCGCTGACCAGCTTGAGATATTTTTTGAACCCGAATTCCCCTTCATCATTCTGAAGATGACGCTGCCCTGAGCCTGGCTCAGGCCAGGCCCAGCCGGCGGCAGATCTCCAGCACGGTGGCCGACTGGTTCATCGTGTAGAAGTGCAGCCCGGGCACGCCCTGGGCGCGCAGGCGTTCGCACAGCGCGGTCACCACATCCAGTCCGAAGGCCTTGATGCTGGCGCTGTCGTCGCCAAAGCTCTGCAGCCGCAGGCGCACCCAGCGCGGCACGTCGGCGCCGCAGTTGTCGGCAAAGCGCAGGATGCCGCTGGCATTGGTGATCGGCATGATGCCGGGCACCACCGGGATGTCGGCGCCCAGCGCGCGGGTCTCGTCGACGAAGCGGAAGTAGGCGTCGGCGTTGAAGAAGAACTGCGTCACTGCGCCGCTGGCGCCGGCCTTCACCTTGGCCACGTAGGCCTGCAGGTCGGCCTGTGGGCTCTTCGCCTGCGGGTGAGTCTCGGGGTAGGCGGCCACCTCGATGTGGAAGTGGTCGCCGGTCTCGGCGCGGATGAAGGCCACCAGGTCGCTGGCATAGCGGAACTCGCCAAAGCCGCCATAGCCGCTGGGCAGGTCGCCGCGCAGCGCGACGATGCGCTTCAGGCCCATGCCCCGGAACAGCGCCAGCTTCTCGCGCACCGAGTCGCGTGTGGCGCCAATGCAGGTGAAGTGCGAGGCGCCCTGGCGGCCCTCGTCCAGGATGGCCTGCACCGCCTGCAGCGTGCCGTCCTGCGTGCTGCCGCCGGCGCCATAGGTCACCGAGCAGAACAGCGGGTCCAGCGCGTAGAGCTGCTGACGCACGGTGGCCAGCTTGGTCACGCCCTCGGGCGTCTTGGGCGGGAAGAATTCCAGGCTGATCGGGAAATCGGGGTTCATCGTGTCTGTGCTCCAGGGTTCAGGCACGTTGCGCCTGAACGAAAAACTCGCGGTTGCCGTCACCGCCGGTGACCGGGCTGTCCATCCAGGCCTGCACCACCAGACCGCATGACTCGCAGGCCTTGCGCAGGCGCCGCTCGACGTGCGGGTAGGACGCGGCGTCCTTCACCAGGCCCTTCTTGTTGATCTCGGCTGGCTGCAGCTCAAACTGCGGCTTGACCAGCATCAGCAGCGTGCCGCCCGGCGCCAGCAGCGGCGCCAGTGCCGGCAGCACCAGGGTCAGCGAAATGAAGGACAGGTCGCCGGTGATCAGGTCAAAGCCCGCCGCCGGGGCCTGCGGCCCCAGATCGGCCCGGCTCAGCTGGCGCGCATTGACGCCCTCGAAGGCGTGCACGCGCTCATCGGCGGCCAAGCGCGGGTGCAGCTGACCGTGGCCGACGTCCACGCCAAACACCTGCGCGCAGCCGGCGGCCAGCAGCACATCGGTGAAGCCGCCGGTGCTCTGCCCCACGTCCAGCGCCACCGCGCCGGCCAGGTCCAGCGCGGTGGTGCGCAGCGCGCCTTCCAGCTTGAGCCCGCCGCGTGACACCCAGCGCAGCTCGGCGTCGTCGGTGACCTCGAGTTGGCAGTCGGCGGGCAGCTCGTCGCCCGCCTTCTTCGGCACCAGCCAGCCCCTGGGCCCCAGCCAGCGCACAGCGCCGCGCTCGATCAGCCGCTGCGCGGCCGAACGGCTCGGGGCCAGACCTTGCTGGACCAGCAGCTGGTCGGCACGCATCGGGTCAGTAGCGGTAGGAATCCGGCTTGTAGGGGCCTTGCTTGGGCACGCCGATATAGGCCGCCTGCTCGTCGCTCAGCTCGGTCAGCATCGCGCCCACCTTCTTCAGGTGCAGGCGTGCGACCTTCTCGTCCAGGTGCTTGGGCAGCACGTAGACCTTGCCCACGTCGTAGCCCTCGGGGTGCGTGAACAGCTCGATCTGGGCGATGGTCTGGTTGGCAAACGAGTTGGACATCACGAAGCTGGGGTGGCCGGTGCCGCAGCCCAGGTTCACCAGCCGGCCCTTGGCCAGCAAGATGATGCGCTTGCCGTCGGGGAAGATGACGTGGTCGACCTGCGGCTTGATCTCTTCCCACTGGCACTTTTCTTCGAGCCGGGCGACCTGGATCTCGTTGTCGAAGTGGCCGATGTTGCAGACGATGGACTGGTCCTTCATCGCCGCCATGTGCTCGAAGGTGATGACGTCGCGGTTGCCGGTGGTGGTGACGAAAATGTCGGCCTTGTCGGCGGCCCATTCCATGGTCACCACCTTGAAGCCTTCCATCGCGGCCTGCAGCGCGTTGATCGGGTCGATCTCGGTGACCCAGACCTGGGCGCTCAGGGCGCGCAGCGCCTGGGCCGAGCCCTTGCCCACATCGCCATAGCCGCAGACCACCGCCACCTTGCCGGCGATCATCACGTCGGTGGCGCGCTTGATGCCGTCCACCAGGCTCTCGCGGCAGCCATAGAGGTTGTCGAACTTGCTCTTGGTGACCGAGTCGTTGACGTTGATGGCGCGGAACTTCAGCGTGCCCTTGGCGCTCATCTCCTTGAGGCGATGCACACCGGTGGTGGTCTCCTCGGTGACGCCGATGATCTCGGCGCTCTTGCGGCTGTACCAGGTGGGATCTTCGGCCAGCTTGGCCTGGATCGCGGCGAACAGGATGCGCTCTTCCTCGCTGCCCGGGTTGGCCAGCACCGAGGCGTCCTTCTCGGCGCGCTGGCCCAGGTGCATCAGCAGCGTGGCGTCGCCGCCGTCATCCAGGATCATGTTGGGGCCTTCGCCCGGCGTGCCCTGGGCGCCAAAGTCGAAGATGCGGTGCGTGTAGTCCCAGTAATCAACCAGGGTCTCGCCCTTGACGGCGAACACCGGCGTGCCGCCGGCGGCGATCGCGGCGGCAGCATGGTCCTGGGTGCTGAAGATGTTGCACGAGGCCCAGCGCACGTCGGCGCCCAGGGCCTTGAGCGTCTCGATCAGCACCGCGGTCTGGATCGTCATGTGCAGGCTGCCGGTGATGCGCGCGCCCTTGAGCGGCTGCTTGGCGGCGAACTCTTCACGGATGGCCATCAGACCGGGCATCTCGGTCTCGGCGATGCGGATTTCCTTGCGGCCCCAGTCGGCCAGCGTGATGTCGGCGATGGCGCAGTCGGCCAGCTTCAGGGTCTCGGGTGCGTTCATGGAGGCAGTCCTTCGGTTCGGCGTGGAACGAGAACCCGCCGCGCGACGGACAGCAACCCATGACAGGAGAGACTTCAGACTCACCCACGGTCGGCCAGACGCGATGCGGGTGAGCGCCGTTGCAATATGAAGATTCCGAGCCTGGGGTCGGCCATCTCATGGCGGCTGACCTTGCAACGCTCCTCGGAATCCCGTGATTCTAGCGAAAGCGGCGCCCGCAGGCGCCGCAATAGCCGGGCTCAGGGCCCGTATTTCACGCTTCAGCCCGCATTCGACGAGGCCAGCTGGTCGTCGCCCACGCTGGGCACCAGCGAGGGGCGGCCGACGATCAGCGGGTCGACCGCGCCCATGTCCTGCAGGTTCTTGCGGCCGTAGGGCAGGCGGTGCAGCACATAGCGCATGGCGTTCAGGCGCGCGCGTTTCTTGCAGTCGCTCTTGATCACCGTCCAGGGCGCATCCGAGGTGTCGCAGTGCAGGAACATCGCTTCCTTGGCGCGGGTGTAGTCCTCCCACTTGTCCAGGCTGGCCTTGTCGATCGGGCTGAGCTTCCACTGCTTGAGCGGGTGCATCTCGCGCTCCTTGAAGCGGCGGCGCTGCTCGGCGCGGCTGACCGAGAACCAGAACTTGAACAGGTGCACGCCCGAGCGCACCAGCTGGCGCTCGAACTCGGGCGCCTGGCGCAGGAACTCGTCGTACTCGTGCTGGGTGCAGAAACCCATCACCCGCTCGACACCCGAGCGGTTGTACCAGCTGCGGTCGAACAGCACGATCTCGCCCGCGGTGGGCAGGTGCTGGATGTAGCGCTGGAAGTACCACTGGCCGCGCTCGACCTCGCTGGGTTTTTCCAGCGCCACGACGCGCGCACCGCGGGGGTTGAGGTGCTCCATGAAGCGCTTGATCGTGCCGCCCTTGCCGGCGGCGTCGCGGCCCTCAAAGACGATCACCACCCGCTGGCCGGTTTCCTTGACCCAGGCCTGCAGCTTGAGCAGCTCGACCTGCAGGTTGTACTTTTGCTTCTCGTAGCTCTTGCGTGACAGCAGGTTCTTGTACGGGTAGGCGCCGTCGCGCCAGCCGGCGGCCAGCTCCAGGTCGGGGTCGGCGCCGGGGGTCTTGACGCGCGCTGGCTTGGCCAGCACCTGGCGCAGCGCCTTGCGGTCGTCGGGCGAGGCGCCGTCGAGCAGCGCCTTGACTTTGGACAGCACCTCGGACTCGGGCGCGCCGGAGCTGGCGACCCGCTGGATCACCTCGGCCTGCACGATCTGCTTGGCGCGGGTGGATTCGGCGGCGCTGTAGTTGCGGCGGCCGGCGGCGGTCTTGCGGGGGGTCACGTCGCCGTCGCTGGCGCGGCGCGGGCGTTGGGCGGCAGGGGCTTTCTTGGTCGGGGTGCGGGTGGCCATGATGGATCGTCGAGGGTCACTGGAACAGTCGATGATGGAACGATGGCGTTTGGGTGACTTGAGCCGCATCAAGCTTTGGCGGCCATGGGACACTGCGGCATGGATTCCTGCCGCTGGGACGAGGCCCCGGGCGCTGCGCTGGCCGCGGTGCGTGGCGTGCTGACCGACATCGACGACACCCTGACGCGCGACGGCGCGATCGAGCCCGCCGCGCTGGCCGCGCTGCAGGCGCTGGCCGACGCCGGACTGCCCTGCATCGCCATCACCGGCCGCCCGGCCGGCTGGAGTGAACCCTTTGCAATGGCCTGGCCGGTGGCCGCGATCGTTGCGGAGAACGGCGCGGTGATGCTGCGCCGCGACGGCGCGCAGCTGCACCATGACTTCACGCAGGACGCGGCCACCCGTGCTGCCAACGCGCAGCGCCTGGCCGCCTGCGCCGCCGAGGTGCTGGCCCGCGTGAGCGGCGCCACGCTGGCGCGCGACAGCGCCGGCCGGCTGACCGACATCGCTGTCGACCACAGCGAATTCGCCCACCTGGACGAGGCGCAGATCGCCCAGGTGGTGGCGGTGATGCAGGCGCACGGCCTGACCGCCACCGTCAGCTCGATCCACGTCAACGGCTGGATCGGCGCGCACAGCAAGTGGACCGCGGCGGCCTGGGCGGTGCAGACCGCGCTGGGCCGGGTGTTCGATCCGGCCGAGTGGCTTTACGTGGGCGACTCCACCAACGACCAGACCATGTTCCAGCAGATGCCGCTGAGCGTGGGCGTGGCCAACATCGCGCGCTTCTGGCCCCAGCTGCAGCACCGGCCGCGCTGGGTCACGCGCGGCGAGCGCGGGCAGGGCTTTGCCGAGGTGGTGACGCGGCTGCTTCAGGCCAGGCCCAGGAACTGAGCGATGCGCTGCAGCTCGTCGTCGAGCGCCGCGGTGAAGCCGGCGCCCCGCGGGCGCTTGGCCACGTAGCCCAGGTCCGGCTGCAGCCGGCCGTCCTGCACCGCCAGGTTGCCCCAGCCGATCACCTGGTTGTGCCACAGCATCGGCAGCGCGTAGTAGCCGCGCTCGCGTTTCGGGGCGGGGGTGTAGGCCTCGAAGCGGTAGGCCCAGCCCCAGAGGCGCTCGAAGCGCGGGCGGTCCCAGACGATGGGGTCAAAGGGTGCCAGCAGGCGCAGCGACTCGTCCGGCGCCCAGCGGCGCGCCGCCGGGTTCTCGCCGGCCGGCCAGAACCAGCGCGTGCCCTCGACCTCGGCCGAGGCCAGACGCGCCTTGGCGCGGCGCAGCGCGGCTGCCCGCTCGGCCTGCCACTGCGGCGCGCCGAACACCAGCCGGGCCACCAGGTGGCTCAGTGTGGTGGCCGGCAGCGGCGCGTACTTGCCCACCACCACATCGACCAGCGCATCCATCGCCGCGGCCGGGTCTTCATGAGGCGGCGTGGCCGGTCGCGCCGCGTACAGCCGGATGCCGCCCTCGCGCCGCGCCACCCGCAGCAGGCCGCGGTAGTGCATGCCGTCGAGCAGCTGCGTGCTGGCGTTGGACGAGCCGCCAAACCAGTTGCGGGTCTTGCCGTGCTGGAACTGCGCGTCCACCTCGCGCGGGTGCACCACGCCGCGCTCCTGCACGAAGGCCAGCACCTCGCGGGCCTGCGTCCAGCGGCTGGCCGGCCAGGCCTGGCGTGCCTCGCGCGGGTGCATCAACGCGTGCAGCGCGGGCGTCACAAAGCCGTAGTTGATGAAGAAGTCTTCCTCCACCTTCAGCCGCGGGTAGCGCTGCTCCAGATCGCCCGCGCGGTAGTCGCTGACGCGGTGGCGCAGCGTCAGGTCCTGGGCGCGGGCCGGGGCGCGGATCGGGTCGGCCTGCACGAAGCCCAGGCGCTTGAGGGCGGCGGGCAGCGTGGTCGGGCGACCCAGGCTGCGGGCGATCGCGTAGCGGGTCAGGTCGTCGAGCGTGGGCGTGGCGGGCATGGCCGGCAGGATAGCGGCGCGGCGGCTATCCTCGCCCCATGGACAACACCGGCCCCGAGACCCGCGCGCTGTGGCAGGCCCGCCTGCAAGCGGCCGGCGCACGCGCGCTGCCCGAGGAGGGCCGGCGCCGGGCCGCCGTGGCCCTGGCGGTGGTGGAGGCCGGCCACGGCGCCGATGCCGCCGGCCTGCCCGCCCACGCGCAGTGGCAGACCGCCCCGGCGCTGCTGCTGACCCGCCGCGCCGCCCACCTGCGCGCCCATGCCGGCCAGTGGGCCCTGCCGGGTGGCCGCCTGGACGCCGGCGAGACGCCCGAGCAGGCCGCGCTGCGCGAGCTGCACGAGGAGGTGGGCCTGGCCTTGCCTGCCGACGCCGTGCTGGGCCGCCTGGACGACTACGCCACCCGCAGCGGCTACGTCATCACGCCGGTGCTGGTGTGGGCCGGCGCCGCGCTGGATGCCCGCGCGAACCCCGACGAGGTGGCCAGCCTGCACCGCATCCCGGTGGCCGAGCTGCTGCGCCCCGACGCGCCGCTGCTCAACCAGACCCCGCATGGCGAGCACCCGGCGTTGCGCATGCCGATCGGCCACAGCTGGATCGCTGCGCCCACCGGCGCCTTCCTGTACCAGTTCGCGCAGTGGTGCCTGCGCGGCGAGGCCACGCGGGTGGCCCACTTCGACCAGCCGCGCTTTGCTTGGCAGTAGTCAACCGACCTGTCCGTTGGCGCTGCGACAATCCGGGTTTGTCACCCGCCACAGCTGGAATCCCGCCCCATGACGACCCTCGGTACCCCCCTGTCCCCGTCCGCCACCCGCGTCATGCTGCTGGGCAGTGGCGAGCTCGGCAAGGAGGTGCTGATCGCGCTGCAGCGCCTGGGCGTCGAGACGATCGCCGTCGACCGCTACGACAACGCCCCCGGCCAGCAGGTGGCGCACCACGCGCGCACGATCACGATGAGCGACCCGGCCCAGCTGCGCGCGCTGATCGAGGCCGAGCGGCCGATGCTGGTGGTCCCCGAGATCGAGGCCATCGCCACCCAGGAGCTGGAGAAGCTCGAGGCCGAAGGCCTGGTGCGCGTCATCCCCACCGCCCGCGCCGCGCGCCTGACGATGGACCGCGAGGGCATCCGCCGCCTGGCCGCCGAAACCCTGCGCCTGCCCACCAGCCCCTACCGCTTCTGTGATTCGCTGGCCGAGCTGCAGGCGGCGATCGACGGCAGCGACGGCCAGCCGCCGATCGGCTACCCCTGCGTGGTCAAGCCGGTGATGAGCAGCTCGGGCAAGGGCCAGAGCAAGATCGACACGCCGGCTGACGTGGCCGCCGCCTGGGACTACGCGATGGCCGGTGGCCGCGTGGCCAAGGGCCGCGTCATCGTCGAGGGCTTCATCGACTTCGACTTCGAGATCACGCTGCTGACCGTGCGCGCCTTGAATGCCAGCGGCGGCGTCGACACCCATTTCTGCGAGCCGGTCGGCCACAAGCAGGTGGCGGGCGACTATGTCGAGAGCTGGCAGCCGCAGCGCATGAGCGAGGCGGCGCTGGAGCGCTCGCGCCTGATCGCCGAGATGGTCACCGCTGACCTGGGCGGCCTGGGTCTGTTCGGCGTGGAGCTGTTCGTCCAGGGCGACCAGGTCTGGTTCAGCGAGGTCAGCCCGCGCCCGCACGACACCGGCCTGGTGACGCTGGTCACGCAGTGGCAGAGCGAGTTCGAGCTGCATGCCCGCGCCATCCTGGGCCTGCCGGTCGATACCTCGATGAAGAGCCCCGGCGCCAGTGCGGTGATCTACGGCGGCGTTGATGCGGCCGGCATCGTCTTTGACGGCGTGGCCGACGCGCTGGCGGTGCCGAACAGCGAGCTGCGCCTGTTCGGCAAGCCCGAGAGCTTCGTCAAGCGCCGCATGGGCGTGGCGCTGGTGCACGACCAGGATGTCGACACCGCCCGGCAGCAGGCCAGGCTGGCGGCCGGCAAGGTCCGTCCGCGCCAGGCCTGAGCGGCTGGGCGCGGCCTCTTTTTCAACCAGGGAGCACACACATGAACAACTCGATCCTCAACCCCCGCCGTGCGCTGACGCTGCTGGCGCTGGCCAGCCTGACCGCGTGTGGTGGTGGCTCCAATGACCGCGACACGGCGCCGTTGGTCCTTGATCTGGCGATCACCGACGCCAATGCCGACGATGTCGCCCGCGTCGGTCTGGCCAGCACGGCGGTGGGCCCGCTGGCCGCCAACCTGGGCACCGGCCTGGGCGCCGCGGGCTCGGCCAGCCAGGTGGTGGCCCTGGTCAGCCGCCGGGCGCAGGCGCTGGGCCTGAAGGCTGCGTCACGCGTGCAGCCGCAGGCCGCCGCGGTGGTTGATTGCGCGGTGTCCGGGTCGGTCAGCGTGAACTTCAACGACAGCAACGCCAACGGCCTGTTCGATGCCGCCGGCGAGTCGATCAGCGTGTCGGCCAGCGCCTGCAACGACGGGAGTGGCTTCACGCTCAACGGCAGCTTCACGATGACGCTGGACAGCTTCACCGATGCCCGCAACTTCGGCTTCACGATGGCCTTCGCCAACCTGCAGACCACCACCACCGAGGGCTCGGTGCGCCTGGGTGGCGACCTCGCGGTGCAGCTGAGCGGGGGCAATACGCTGGATCTGCGCGCGGCGATGATTGCGTTGCAGGCCTCGTACAGCGGCGCCAGTTACCAGTTCGAGCTGGGTGACTATGTGGCCCACGTGGTGGACCGCGGCGATGCCGCCGTGCAGCGCGTCAGCGGCACCTTCCGGGGCACTGGCCTGGACAACCACCAGGTGCGCGTCACCACGCCGGTCGACGTGGTCCAGCGCTACGCCGACGACTACCCGTCGGCCGGCACGATGAAGTTCGTTGGCGACGCGGGCTCGGCGCTGAAGGTCGACGCGCTCAATGCCACGCAGGCCCGCCTGTCGGTCGACGCCAATGGCGACGGTGCCTACGAGACCGTGCGCACCGTCCTCTGGGCCGACCTGGACCGCTGAGCGACAATACCGGCCTCGCGCCCGCCGGGCGCCGGTATTCCCCGCCCATGTCCACTGAACACCCGCAGCCCGGCGACAGCGCGTCGCCGGTCGAGCCGCCCGCCGCCGTCACGCCCGCCGAGGCCGTCCATGAGGCCGTCCAAGGGGACGTCCATGAGGTCGTCGATGAGCGCGTCAGCGAGGCCGCCTCGGCGGTCCTGACCGAGGCCGCCGAGGCGCCCGCGCCGCAGGCCCCGAAGGCGCCCGAGATGAGCCTGAACGCCTGCACGCGCGAGCTGCGCCAGCGCTTCCCGGCGCTGTTCGGCGACCAGGCGCGGCCGATCAAGCTGCGCATCCAGGCCGACATCCAGCAGCGCGCGCCGGGCGTGTTCACGAAGAAGGCGCTGTCGATCTTTCTGCACCGCCACACCACGCACACCAGCTACCTGCTGGCGCTGGCCAAGGCCACGCACCGCTACGACCTGGACGGCCAGCCTGCCGGTGAGCTCACCGAGGAACACCGCCAGGCCGCGCGCGACGAACTGGCGCGCCGCAAGGCCATCGTCCAGGAGCGGCGGGCGGCCGAGGACGACGCCCGTCGGCAGCGTTTCTCGCTGGTGCGCGACTATGAGCACACCACGCTGACCAAGGCGAACTTCTGTGCCCTCAAGGGCATCGCCGAGGACCAGCTCGATGGCCTGCTGGCCACGATCCGCGCCGAGATCGCCGCCTGGGAAGCCCAGCGACCGCCGGCCCCGCCGCGGCCGGAGCGGCGCGACGGCCGCGACGACCGTCGTGGTCCGCGCGGTGAATCTCGCGGGCCGGGCGGACCCCGCGGCCGTGGGCCACGTGGCGGCGCGCCACGCGGCTGAGGCCGCCGCTCAGCGGCGCAGCACCACCGCTACGCCGGCGCGCAGCTCGGCCGGGTCCACGTAGCCGATCGCCCCGGGCGTGCGGGCCACAAAGTCCAGCACCTCGGCGGTCGAGCGCAGCTCGGCCGGCGGCACGCCCTTGCCGATGTAGCGGCGCACCGTCCAGTAGGCCAGGTAGGCCTCGTCGTCCTGCTGCAGCAGCGCCTTCAGGAAGCGCTGGCGCAGCGGATGGGCCGAGGGCAGGTTGACCGGCCGCAGGGCCTGGCCATCCAGCTCCACGGCGCGGCCGGTGAAGGCCCGGCGGATGGTTTCGGCGTCCAGGCCCTTCAGGCCCGGGTGGGCGATCACGGCCAGGCCCTCGTCGGCCGCGTGGACCGGTCCGGCCAGCAGCGTGGGCAGTGCGGCGGCGAGACCGCCCAGCAGAAAGTGGCGTCGTTGCATGGCGCCCCCTTCAGTAGACGAAGCTGTAGGACAGCGACAGCACATTGACGTGCCGCGGCCGCGCCAGGGGCTCGCCCGCGGGCACATCGATCAGCTGTGACTGCTGCGCCTGGGTGTGCATCCACTCCAGCTTGAGCTTGCTGCGCGCGTCCAGCGCCCACGAACTGCCCAGCGCCAGCGAGGTCTGTCGGAAGACCAGCGTGTGATCGGCCGCACTGCGCATGCTGCCATTGAGCAGCGGCGCGCCGGGCAGCGCGTCGGGCAGCCGGGTGCTGTCCAGCGCCCGCGCCACGGCGGTGCCGTCGGCGCTGCTGTGCGCGGCCGCCACCGACACATAGGGCGTGAACGCGCCCCACTGGCGCGACACCGTGGCGGCGGCGGCCCACGCGTCCACCGCCAGCACGGTGCCCGACTGGCGCAGCCGCATCAGCTCGGCCACCACGCGCCAGCGCGCGTCGAAGCGGTGATCCACGCCCGCCGCATACAGCCATTCGCGGAAGTGCCTGGCCTCCTGCACCCCCGGGCCCGGCAGCTGGTTGCTGGTCTGCCAGTAGCCCAGACCGGGGCCCAGCGGCGCCCACACCGGCCGCACCAGCAGGCTGCTGCCGTCCGACAGGCCCACGGTCAGGCGGTGCAGGCCGGCGCGCAGCGTGGTGTCGGCCGTGCGCCAGGTCAGCACGCCGCCCACACCGTCAACATCGGCGCGGCGGAATTGCGCCCCGGCGCTGACCAGCGGCGGCTGGCCCGGCACCGGCGAGGGCAGGGCTTCGCGCTGCCAGCTGCGCTTGGCCAGCGTGGTCTGGCCGACATAGCCGTCGATGCTCAGCTCGCCGTCGGCCAGCCACAGGCTGCGCGAGAGGTTTAGGCCGCTGAAATCGCTGGTCGGCGCCAGCGAGTAGAACTCGGTGGGCAGGCGCGCTTCGTCGTAGGTCTGGCCCACGTCGAGCTGCTCACTGCGCAGGAAAAAGGGCACCCGCATGCGGCCCAGGCGCAGCAGCCAGTCGTTGTTGGGCCGCCAGGCCACGAAGGCCCAGCTCGGCCGCAGGCTCCAGCGCGCGTCATGGTCTTCTGAAGGGCCCAGGCGCAGCTGCACCGTGGCCGACCATTCGGGGCTGAACTGCGCATCGAGCTGCACACCCAGCACGCTGTCGCGCTCGGTGGTGGCGTGGTCCTTGATGAAGCGCTGGTAGGTGAAGGACTGGTCGCTCTGCGTCAGGCCGATCGTGCCGAAGGCCGACCAGCTCAGGCGCGGGCCGCTGTCGACGGCCTCCTCGGCGCGCGCGTTGCCGCCCAGCAGCAGCGCGCCCAGCGCGAGGGCGGACATCCAGGGGGTGAGGCGTGGGTGCATGGGTTCAGTCCTTCCAGGCGCGGGCGATGTCGATGAAGCGGTCTTCGCAGGCCTGGGCTGCGGCGACGATGCGGGGGTCGAAGTGCTGGCCCGCGCCGTCAGCCAGCATGGCCATGGCCTGGGCGTGGGGCAGCGGGTCCTTGTAGGGGCGGCGGCTGATCAGCGCGTCGTAGACGTCGGCCACCGCCATCAGGCGCGCGGCCAGCGGAATCGCGCGGCCCGCCAGGCCGTCCGGGTAGCCGCGGCCGTCCCAGCGCTCGTGGTGGTGGCGGGCGATCTGGCGCGCGAAATCCAGGAAATCCGAGGCGCCGCCCATGCGCTGCGCGGCGCGCTGCAGGATCTCCCAGCCCTGCAGCGTGTGGGTCTTCATGACCTCGAAGTCGGCGTCATCGAGCTTGCCGGGCTTGAGCAGGATGTGGTCAGGAATGGCCACCTTGCCGATGTCGTGCAGCGGCGCGCTCTTGGCCAGCAGCTCGATCGAGCCGGCGTCCAGCCGCACCGCGTCGGCGTCGTCGCCCGGGTGCTCGCTCAGGTACTCGGCCAGCGCACGCACGTACTCCTGGGTGCGCTTGACGTGGTTGCCGGTGTCCTGGTCGCGGAACTCGGCCAGCGAGACCATCACGAACATCGTGGCGTCGCGCAGCCGCTCGACCTGGTCGAGCTGCGCCGCCAGGGCCTCGGCCAGGCCGGCGTTGCGGCGCTTGAGTGCATCGCGCGAGGCCTTGACCTGCAGATGCGTGCGCACCCGCGAGCGCAGGATCGGTGGGCTGATCGGCTTGTGGATGAAGTCGGCGCCGCCGACCTCGAAGCCGCGCGCCTCGTCCTCGGGCTGGCTCATCGCGGTGACGAAGATCACCGGCACATCGCGCGTGCGGGCGTCGGCCTTGAGGCGGCGGCAGACCTCGAAGCCGTCCATCTCCGGCATCATCACGTCGAGCAGGACCAGGTCGGGCGGCTCGCGCAGGGCAATCTCCAGCGCCCGCGCGCCGGTGTTGGCCAGCTTCACGCGGTGCTCGCTGTTGAGCAGCCCGGCCAGCAGGTTCAGGTTGGCCGGGGTGTCGTCGACCACCAGCAGCGTGGCGCGCTGTTCTGTCGTCACCATCAGGGCGCCTCCCGATCGAGCAGGGCCAGCGCGGCGTCGAAATCGCAGGCCTGGATGGCCTGGTCCAGCGCCAGCGCCTGTTCCACCGGCAGGCCGGCACGCAGCGCGTCGCGGTGGCTGTGCCAGTGCGCCAGGGCCTCGCTGTCGGCGTCGGCCAGCAGGCGGCGCAGCGTGGCGCGGACCTCGGGGCTGGCCGCAGCGGCGCCGCGGCCTTCACGCGCAGGCCAGGGCGGCTCGGCGCGCAGGGCCGCCAGCAGCGTGGCCAGTTCGGCCTCGGCCTGGTCGGCGGCGGCCATCACGTCCTTGCCCGACTGCAGCGCCTGTTCCAGCGCCTGCGCGGCGTCGGCCAGTGCGCCCATGCCCAGCTGGCGGGCCAGACCCTTGAGCGTGTGGGCTTCGCGCGCCAGTGCCGGGCTGAGCGCTTCGCGCGATTGCGCCGACAGGCTGGCGGCGCGGCCGTCGATGTGCTCGACGAAGTGCGCCAGGCCATTGCGCAGCAGGGTCTCGCCACCGCAGCGCGCCAGGGCGGTGTGCAGGTCGATGCCGGGCCAGTGCGGCCAGGGCAGCCCCGGCTCCTCGGCCGGCGCGGCAAGCGTGGCGGTGCTGGCCGCTGGGGGCTGGGTCGGCAGGAAGCGGGCCAGCTCGCGCAGCATGGCCGGTGGGTCGATCGGCTTGGGGATGTGACCGACCATGCCGATCGCCAGGCAGCGCTCGCGCTCCTCGACCAGCGCGTGGGCGGTCATGGCCACCACCGGCAGGCGGCGCCAGTGCGGATGGGCCAGGATGCGTCGGGTGGCCTCGTAGCCATCCATCACCGGCATCTGCAGGTCCATCAGCACCACGTCAAAGGCCTCGGCGCCGTCGTGCTCCAGCCGCTCCAGCGCCTGTTGGCCGTCCTCGGCCGTGCTGATGAGCGCACCGGCGCGGCGCAGCAGCTCGGTGGCGAGCTGGCGGTTGACCGGGTTGTCCTCAACCAGCAGGGCGCGCAGCCCCGCCAGCGGCAGCAGCATGCCGGGCGCCGGCGGCGGTGCCGGCGACTCGGCCTGCAGCAGGCGCTGCAGTGCGCCGGGCAGCACCGGCTTGTCGATGAAGTACAGCGCGCCAGCGGCAGCGGCCTCGCGCCGCAGTGCGTCGCTGCCGTAGGCCGACATCACCACCACCCGCGGTGCCTCGGGGCCGAGTGCGCGCAGCCGCTCGATCACCTCGCCGCCGCGCAGGTCGGGCATCACCCAGTCGAGCAGCATCAGGTCGAAGGGCTGGCCGATGCGGGCGGCCTCGTGGCAGCGCTGCAGCGCGGTCTGGCCGTCGGCCACGGCCTCGAGCAGGCCATCGCGACCCACGCCCAGCGCGCTCAGTTGCTCCAGCACGCTTTGCCGCGTGGCGGCCTGGTCATCCACCACCAGCACGCGCTGGCGCGCCAGGGTCTGGTCGTCGATCGGGGTCGGGGCTGCCGCCAGGCGCACCGGCAGCTCGATGCGAAAGGTCGAGCCCTGGCCGGGCGTGCTGTCGACGTCGATGCGGCCACCCATCAGCTCGACCAGGCGGCGCGAGATCGACAGGCCCAGGCCGGTGCCGCCGTAGCGGCGCGTGGTCGAGCCGTCGGCCTGCGTGAATTCCTGGAACAGGCGCGCGCACTGGTCGCCGTCCATGCCCACGCCCGTGTCCTCGACCGACAGGCGCAGCAGGGCGCGCTCGCCCGGCTGCGGCGCCTGGTCGCCCACCAGATCCAGCGCCAGACGGACATGGCCGTGGTCGGTGAACTTGACCGCATTGGTCAGCAGGTTGACCAGCACCTGACCCAGGCGCAACGGGTCACCCCAGATCGCGCCGGCACTGCCCAGCAGGGCCGGGTGGCGCAGATCGCACAGCAGCTCGATGCGCTTGGCCTGGGCGCGCTCGCGCACCATCAGCAGCGACTGCGCGGCCACATCCTCGATGCGGCAGGGCACGGATTCCAGCGTCAGCTTGCCGGCCTCGATCTTCGAGAAGTCGAGGATGTCGTTGAGCACGCCCAGCAGCATCGTTGCCGCGCCGTGCGCTTTCTCCAGGTAGTCGCGTTGCTGCGCATCCAGCGTGGTGCCCAGCGCCAGATGGGTCATGCCGATGATGGCGTTCATCGGCGTGCGGATCTCGTGGCTCATGTTGGCCAGGAACATGCTCTTGGCCTGGGTGGCGGACTCGGCCTGGCGGCGCGCCTGCTCCAGCTCGCGCTGGTGTTCGCTGCGGGCGGCCAGGTCGCGCTCGATGCTGTCGGCCATCAGGTCCAGCGTGGCCGACAGCGCGGCCACCTCGCGCAGGTGTTCGGTGTCGGGCGGCACGCGCGCCGCGTAGTCGCCCCCGGCCAGGCGCTCGGCGGTGTAGGCCAGCCCGGCCACCGGGTCCAGCAGGCCGCGCTGGATGCCGCGCCAGGCGCGCCCCATGGCCAGGATCACCAGCAGGTCGACCACCAACGCCGCGACGATCAGTTGGCGCAGCCGTGTCGAGGCGGCGTTCACGGCGCCGCTGGTGCGGGTGTCGGTCAATTGCTCCAGGCGCGCGACCTGCTCGACCAGGCGGGCGTGCGCCAGCTCGTAGTCGCGCGAGTAGACGATGCCACGCGCATAACCGGTGTCGGGCCGGCCGTCGGAGACGAACTCCTGGCGCGCCGGGTCGAACAGCCCTTGCGTGGCGGCGAAGGCCACCTGTTCGAGGCGGCCCAAGGCCTCGGTGGCGTCCACGATGTCCTGCAGCGCCTGCTGCTCGGCGGCGTCAGCCTGCAGCCGGCGCAGCCGCTCCTGCAGCGACACCCCCGGCTGGCTGTCCGCCAGCCGATGCTCGCGCTGACCGGCGATCACGTGTTCCCAGTACAGGCCGTTGGCATCGTCCGGGGCTGGCTTCTCGCCCTGGCGGATGGCCAGGATGTCGTAGTAGTAGCGCAGGTAGCGCGGATGGGCGGTGTCGACATAGCTGCGCACCAGCGTCGACAGCCGGTTGGTCTCGTGGTGCAGGTCATCCACCAGCTGCAGCGCTGCGTCACGCCGCGCTGCGGCCTCGCCGGCGGCGCTGTAGGCGCGCATGATGACCAGCAGGAACAGGCCATGCACCAGCAGCGCCACCGTGACCAGCCCGAAGAACACGCGCGAGGCCCGGCCCAGGCTGAGCAGCGGGCGACCAGGTGGGGCGGCAGGCGGAGAGAGGGCAGGGGCAGTCACGACACGGAAGTCCGCCCCACAAGGGCGGACTTCCGTTTATCGGCGGTATCGCGCTGGGATGAAGACCGAAAAAACGGCCGGATACCGCGCTGGCTCCGGCCGCCTGATCGTCCGCCGGCTCAGAGCGACTGCAGGTAGGCCGCCACGGCCCTCATCTGCTGGGCCGTCATGCCAGCGGTCTCGGCACGCATCAGCACGCCGTGCGGGCGCAACCGGGTGCTGAAGCCCTTGAGCTGGCGCTCCAGGTAGTCGGCATGCTGGCCGGCCAGGCGCGGGAAACCGGCGGCGCCCTCGGCCCGCTCGCCATGGCAGCCAGCACAGGCGCGGATGCCCGAGCCGGGCACGCCGTCCTCGAACAGACGCCGGCCCTCCTTAAGCAGGCGGTCGGGGCCGCGGGCGCGACCGGGCGCCGGGGCCTGCACCGCGTAGTACTCGGCCAGGGCCTGGATGGTGTCGTCGTCCAGCAGGGCGGAGACGCCCCACATGTAGGCCTTGTTGTCGGCCTCGGCACGCTGCTGAGCGCGGAAGTCCTTCAACTGCCGGGCCGTGTACTGCGCCGGCTGGCCGGCCAGCGACGGGTAGGCCGCGCTGGCGCTGCGGCCGCCTTCGCCGTGGCAGGCTGCGCAGACGTGGATCGCGCGGCGCGCGATGTCGGTACCGCCACTCATGTCCTGGGCTGACGCGGCGACCGCGGCCAGGCCCAGCAGGGCGGCGCCCAGCGCACGACGTGCGCTGGAGCGGATGGGGAACACAGGCATGTCTCCTCCAGGTCTTGGGCAGCACCACCATCGGTGTGCCCGGCGGCCAGGTTGCAAATCCGGGGCCAGTGCAGAGCTTGAGCGGCTTGAGGCTGGCATGTCTTGATGCATGTCATGACTTGAGCGCCGCGCCGGGCCTGCCGGCGGCCCGGCGCGCCGGGTGAGGACAGCGTCCTTCGCCGGTCGCGCAACACCGTGTCACGCGGCTGGCGCAGTTCGGGCCGCCCCATGAACGCGGTATGGCGGCGCACCGGCAACCGCGCGACGCTTGAGGCCGGGGAGAGTGCATCGTTCGGAGGGGGCCATGATTGATCTTCTCGGACTGGCTGGCCGCGCACGCGCCGCCTGGCTGATGGCGATGTCTGCGCTGGCTCTGACGTCTGGCGCCCATGCTGCGCCAGCGCGCTACAGCGTCACCGCGCTGTCCAGTGGCCACAGCCTGGCCTACGGACTCAATGAGCGCGGCGACGTCAGTCTGGCTGCGGATGACGTGGGTGGCGGCACGGCCGGCTGGGTCAAGGGTGTGCTGATGCCCGTGCCGATGGGCAGCGGCAGCCGAGTGTCCAGCGATGGCCGGGTGGGCGTGCTGGTGGACAACGGCGACGGCCGCCAGACACCGGGCCTGTTCGACCTGCGCACCGGCGCCGTGACGGTGGTGGGTCCGCCGCACACCTTGCCGCCGATCGTGCGCGACGCCAACCGGCAGGGGGTGGCCGTGGGCTATGCGAGTGAGGCGCCGCCGAACGCCAAGGTCTTCAGCGGCGGCTCCGAGCTGGAGCTGGGCCAGGGCAGCGTCAACGCCATCAACAGCCAAGGCGAGGTCGCTGGCACGCTGTGGCACACCGACCCGCTGAGCGGTGACGGCCAGTGGTGGGCGTTCAGTGCCCCACCGGGGTCGACCGCGATCCAGTGGATCGCGCCGATCAACGGGGGCCTCTCGAATGAAGCCGTGGCCATGGACAGCCAACGCGTGGTGGGTGTCAGCGATATGAATGCCGGCAGCGGTTCGGTGGCCTTCTACCACCACCTGCGCAATGGTCTGACCGTGCCGCTGGTCGGGCTGGGTGGCAGTGGCGCGGGGGCGCTGGGCGTGAACACCCATGGCGCAATCGTGGGCTGGGCGGCAACGCCCGGCGACGCCGACTACCGCGCGGTTCTGTGGACCGGCCGCAACCAGGTCCACGACCTGAACCCGCTCAGCGACCTGCCGGCCGGCTGGCTGCTCTATGAGGCGGTCGACATCAACGCCAAGGGCCAGATCGTGGCCAATGGCACCGATGCTGCCGGCAACCCGAAAGCCTTCCTGCTGACGCCCGTGTCAGACGCGCAGGTGCGCGCTGCGGCATTGCGCCCGCAGCTGTCGCCACGGATGCTGTGCGACCAACTGCGCCCGTGGGAGCGGCTGGCGGGGACCAGGATCCCGGCGGCGTGCCGCTGGTTGCGGGCGCGCTGAGGAGAACGCCGGGCCTGACAGCCCGGCCGCTGCACGCCGGGCCGCAGCCTTGTGGTCTGCGTTCACGTCCGCTGCGCGGACATGAGCGTCGCCCGAGAACCGATACCGCGATGCGCGCGGCGGGCCGTCCTGTGGTCTCCGCTCACGTCGCTGCGCGACATGAGCGTCGCCCGAGAACCGATACCGCGCTGCGCGCGGCGGGCTTACAGCCCGGCAGCAGCCCGCAGGGCTGCTGCTTTATCGGTCCTCTCCCAAGTGAACTCGGGTTCCTCGCGGCCGAAGTGGCCGTAGGCCGCGGTCTTGGCGTAGATCGGGCGCAGCAGGTCGAGCATCTGGATGATGCCCTTGGGGCGCAGGTCGAAGACCTCGGCGACGATGGCCGAGAGCTTGTCGTCGGAGATGACGCCGGTGCCCTCGGTGTAGACGGTGATGTTCATCGGCCGTGCCACACCGATGGCATAGGCCACCTGCACCTGGCACTGCTTGGCCAGGCCGGCGGCCACCACGTTCTTGGCCACGTAGCGGGCGGCGTAGGCGGCCGAGCGGTCGACCTTGGACGGGTCCTTGCCGCTGAAGGCGCCGCCACCGTGCGGGCAGGCGCCGCCGTAGGTGTCGACGATGATCTTGCGGCCGGTCAGGCCGCAGTCACCCTGCGGGCCGCCGATGACGAAGCGGCCGGTCGGGTTGATCAGGTACTTGGTGTGCTCGGTCAGCCACTCCTTGGGCAGCACCGGCTTGATGATCTCCTCGCGCACGGCCTCGTAGAAGCTGTCCTTGAGCTTGGTGGGCGTCTCGCTCTGGTCCGGGCTGTGCTGGGTGGACAGCACGATGGTGTCGATCGAGTGCGGCTTGCCGTCCACATAGCGCATCGTCACCTGGCTCTTCGCATCCGGCCGCAGGAAGGGCAGCCGACCGTCCTTGCGCAGCTGCGCCTGGCGCTCGACCAGGCGGTGCGCGTAGTAAATCGGCGCAGGCATCAGCTCGGGCGTCTCGTCGCAGGCGTAGCCGAACATCAGGCCCTGGTCGCCGGCACCGGTGTTCAGGTGGTCGTCGCTGGCGTGGTCCACGCCCTGGGCGATGTCGTTGCTCTGCTTGTCGTAAGCCACCAGCACCGCGCAGCCCTTGTAGTCGATGCCGTACTCGGTGTTGTCGTAGCCGATGCGCTTGATCGTGTCGCGCGCGACCTGGATGTAGTCGACATGCGCGTTGGTGGTGATCTCGCCGGCCAGCACGACCAGACCGGTGTTGGTCAGGGTTTCGGCGGCCACGCGGCTGCGCGGATCCTGGGCGAAGATGGCGTCCAGGATGGCGTCGGAGATCTGGTCGGCAACCTTGTCGGGATGGCCTTCCGAGACCGATTCGGAGGTGAAGAGATAATCGTTCGCCATGGTGCTCACTCGAGAAACGGTTGCGCGGTCTATCGAAGCTTCGACCGGCTCGGCAACCTGAGTGAGCGGCGAACGCTTTAGCGGCATTTGATCAGTGCGATTCTCAGTGGAACCTCACCGGCGTGGTCTGTGGAACAGCCCCGCATCGCCCCGCAAGTTGTCCTGTTAACTCGGCGATGTCTGGCATTTTACCAACGATCGGCCTGGCGCTGCTGCGCTGGATGTCCCACTGGCCGCTGGCCTGGCTGCACGCGCTGGGCGCGGCACTGGGCTGGCTGACCTGGCTGGCCTCGCCCAGCTACCGCCGCCGGGTGCGCGCCAACGCCGACCTGGCCGGCGTCAGTGCCGCCGACCGTCGGCGCTCGGTGTCCGAGGCCGGCCGCATGGTCGGCGAGGTGCCCTGGCTGTGGCTGATGCCCCCTGATGGCCGCGTGCTGCCGCGGGTGCGCTGGCAGGGCGCCGAGAAGGTGGATGCGGCGATCGCCGCCGGCCGCGGCCTGGTGCTGCTGACGCCGCACCTGGGCAGCTTCGAGGTGTCGGCGCGCGCCATCGTCGAGCGCTGGGGCGCGCAGCAGCCGCTGACCGTGCTGTACCGGCCGGCGCGCAACACCTTCCTGCGCGAGCTGGAAGAGACCGCCCGCCACCGCCCCGGCCTGGCCACCGCGCCGGCCAACCTCAGCGGCGTGCGCCAGATGCTGCGCGCGCTGAAGAAGGGCGAGATGGTCGGCCTGCTGCCCGACCAGGTGCCGCCCGACGGCCAGGGCGTGTGGGCGCCGTTCTTCGGCCAGCCCGCCTACACGATGACGCTGGCCGCCCGCCTGGTGCAGCAGACCGGCGCCGCGGTGCTGGTGCTGTGCTGCGAGCGCCTGCCCGGCGCAGCGGGCTTCGAGGTGCACCTGCTGGACCTGGTCGAGCCGCTGCCCGCCGGCAACGACGAGGCGGCCCAGGTGCAGGCCGCCCGCATCGTCAACCGCACGATGGAAGCGGTCATCGCCCGCTGGCCGCACCAGTACCTGTGGGGCTACCACCGCTACAAGCGCCCCCGCGCGGCCCCGGGAACGCTCCCATGAGCGGGCGCAGCAACAACGCCCTGGCCAACGCGGGCGCGCGCACCGTGCTGGCCCTGGTCTGGGCCATCCACTGGCTGCCGATGGGCGTGCAGGACGCGCTGGGCCGCGGCCTGGGTCGGCTGTTGTGGTGGATCGGCGGCTCGCGCAAACGCACCGCCTTGCGCAACCTCGAACTGTGCTTTCCCGAGCGGCCAGCGGCCGAGCGCGAGGCGATCGCCCGCGAGCACTTCGGCTGGCTGGGCCGCAGCATCCTGGAGCGCGGCATGCTGTGGTACGCCAGTCCCGAGCGGCTGCGCCGGCTGATCCACATCGACGGCGAGGTCGATTTTGGTGAGCGCCACCCCGGCGCGGTGATGTGGGTGGTGCCGCACTTCCTGGCGCTGGAGGTGGCTGGCGCGGCGTCGCAGCTGTTCCAGAAGCGCTGGGTGGTCTCGATCTACGCCGAGCAGTCCAACCCGGTGTTCGACCGCGCGATGCGCGCCGGGCGGCTGCGCTACGGCCAGGGCGAGCTGTTCTCGCGCCACGGCGAGCGCGCGCTGCCCTTGGTGCGTGCGGTCAAGCGTGGCGCCGGCTTCATGAACCTGCCGGACATGGACTTCGGCCTGAAGGACGGGGCCTTCGTGCCCTTCTTCGGCGTGCCTGCGGCCACGCTGCTGGCGCCCGCGCGCATGGCGCGCAACCTGCAGATGACGGTGCAGCCGGTGGTGGCCGAGATGCTGCCCGGCGGCCAGGGCTGGCGCGTGCGCTTCCTGCCACCCTGGACCGATTTCCCCGGCGACGATGACCTTGCCGCCACGCGCCGCATCAACGCCTGGATCGAGCAGGAGATCCTGCGCAACCCGGCGCAGTACCTGTGGGTGCATCGGCGCTTCAAGACCCGCCCGCCCGGCGAGCCGTCGCTGTACCGTTGAGCGCACCAAGGCGGCACGCCCCCGCCGCCCGCCCAGCGCGTCGGACGCCTGATAATCCGGCCCATGCTCGTCAAGTTCACCAAGATGCAGGGCGCCGGCAACGACTTCGTCGTGCTGGACGCCACGCGCGCCGCGCTCAAGCTGTCGCCCCGCCAGCTGCAGAAGCTGGGTGACCGCCGCTTTGGCGTCGGCGCCGACCAGATCCTCGTCGTCGAGCCCGCGCCCGACGACAGCGTCGATTTCCGCTACCGCATCTTCAACGGCGCCAGCGGCACCGAGGTCGAACACTGCGGCAACGGCGCGCGCTGCTTCGTGCGCTATGTGCGCGACCATGGCCTGACCGACAAGCCGGTGGTGCGCGTGGCCACGATCAACAACCGGCTCGAGCTGCGCCTGCAGGCCGATGGCCGGGTCACGGTGGACATGAACCGCCCGCGCTTCGAGCCCGAGGTGCTGCCCTTCGACACCACCGGGCTGCAGCCGCGTGCGCAGGGTCAGGCCCAGCTGTGGCCGCTGTCGCTGCCGGGCGGCCCGACGGTGGAGGTGGCGCTGGTGTCGATGGGCAACCCGCATGCGGTGCAGCGCGTCGAGGATGTGCGCACCGCCGCGGTGGCCGAACTGGGCCCGCTGATCGAATCGCATGCGCGCTTCCCGCGCAAGGTCAACGCCGGCTTCATGCAGGTGATCGACCGCCACCAGATCGCGCTGCGCGTGTTCGAGCGCGACGCCGGCGAGACCCTGGCCTGCGGCACCGGCGCCTGCGCCGCGGTGGTGGCCGGCATCCGGCTGGGCTGGCTGGACGCCACGGTGGACGTTGAAACCCGCGGTGGCCGCCTGACGATTGAATGGGCGGGCGGCGACGCCCCGGTGCTGATGACCGGCCCCGCCGTGACCGTCTTTGAAGGAGAGATCGAGCTGTGAGCAATACGCCGGACGGGGTGCAGGGCATCACCGAGGACGACATCGCCGACTACCTGGCCAACACGCCGGGCTTCTTCGAGCGCCACGCCGAGTTGCTGGCTGCGGTGCACCTGCCCAGCCCGCATGGCGGGCGCGCGGTGTCGCTGCAGGAGCGCCAGATCGACATGCTGCGCGAGCGCATCAAGAGCATGGAGCGCCGCTTCATGGACATGGTGCGCGCCGGCAACGACAACGCCGCCATCGCCCGCCGCATGCACGGCTGGACCTGCGACGTGATGCGCGCCACCGACCCCGACGCGCTGCACGACGCGGTGGTCGACGGTCTCAAGGAGCAGTTCCTGATCCCCAGCGCCGCGCTGCGCCTGTGGGGTGTCGACGGCGGCGGTCGGCCCTGGACCGAGGGCACCGACGAGGACGTGCACACCTTTGCCGCCAGCCTGAACCTGCCCTACTGCGGCCTGAACTCGGGCTTCGCCGCGGCCCAGTGGCTGGGCGGTGCGCCGGCGCAGTCGATGGCCCTGATTCCGCTGCGCCGTGCCGGCGCCGGCAGCGCCTGCTTCGGTCTGCTGGTGCTGGGCTCGCCCGATGCGTTGCGCTACCAGGCCGACATGGGCACCGAGTTCCTTGAGCAACTGGGCGACATCACCAGCGCCGCGCTGGTGCGCCTGTTCCCGCGCTGAGCGCCGGTGACACGATGGACCCGCGTGCAGCGCTGCCCGAGCCGCTGCCGCGCTACCTGACGCACTTGCGCGTCGAGCGCCGCGTGGCCGAGCGCACGCTGGCGCTGTATGAGGACGCGCTGCACCGCCTGGCCGATGGCCTGGCGGCGCAGGACGTGCCGCTGGCCCGCACCCAGCCGCACCATGTGCGCGGCCTGGTGGCTTCGCTGCACGGTGGCGGCCTGTCGCCGCGCAGCCTGGCGCTGCAGCTGTCGGCCTGGCGCGGTTTCTTCCGCTGGTGGGGTCGCGAGGGCGCGGTGGCCGCCAACCCGGTCGATGGTGTGCGTGCGCCCAAGGCCGCCAAGCCGCTGCCCAAGGCCTTGCCGGTCGACCAGGCGGTGGCACTGGCCGCCCACGAGGACGAGGCCGACGAGCCCGCGCTGGCCGCGCGCGACCACGCCATCGCCGAGCTGCTCTACGGCGGCGGCCTGCGCGTGGGCGAACTGGTGGGCCTGGACTGTGTGGCCGGTCCGCACGCGGCCGGCTGGATCGATCTGGCCGAGGGCACGGCCCATGTGCTGGGCAAGGGCCGCAAGCGGCGCAGCGTGCCGATCGGCGAGGCCGCAGTGGCTGCGTTGCGCGCCTGGCTGGCGCAGCGGCCGACGCTGGCCGGCGCCACCGAAGCGGCTCTGTTCGTGGGCCAGCGCGGCGCGCGGCTGAGCGACAGCCAGGTGCGCTCGCGCCTGCGCCGGCTGGCGCTGCAGGCCGGCCTGCCCACGCCGGTGCATCCGCACATGCTGCGCCACAGCTTCGCCTCGCACCTGCTGCAATCCAGCGGCGACCTGCGCGCGGTGCAGGAGCTGCTGGGCCATGCCAGCATCAGCACCACCCAGGTCTACACCCGGCTGGACTACCAGCACCTGGCCAAGGTCTACGACGCCGCCCACCCTCGCGCTCGGCGCAAGCCCTGAGCCGGCGCTGAAAGGAAGAGTCCATGCACGCACTGTGTCGTCGGGCGCTCCATGCCGCCCTGCTGGTCGGCGCCGCCGCGGCCGGCGCCGCCGAGCCGGCCTTCCAGATCACACCGGTCGACGACGCCTGGTTCAAGGCGCTGCCGATGGACCCGCAGGCCGCCACCGACGCCTTCATGGCACGCATCCCGCCCGATGTGAAGGCGCGCGCCGATGCCTACTTCGTCGGTGGCTACTGGCTGCAGCTGTGGAACTTCCTGCTGGGCCTGATGGTGGCGGCGCTGCTGCTGTTCACGCCCTGGTCCGCCCGTTGCCGCGATGCGCTGCGCCGGCGACTGCGCCGACCCTTCTGGGCCGATGCCGCCTATGCCGCGCTGTACCTGCTGGCCGGCAGCGTGCTGACGCTGCCGCTGGCGATCTACCAGGGTTTCATCCGCGAGCACGCCTACGGCCTGGCCACGCAGGACTTTGGTGCCTGGGCCGGCGAGCAGCTGATGCAGCTCGGCATCGGCACCGTGCTGGGCGGCCTGGCGATCGGCCTGCTGTACGCGGTGCTGCGTGCCAGTGGCGCCCGCTGGTGGCTGTGGGGCGCGGTGGCGATGAGCAGCGTGATGGCGGTGACCATTGCCATCGGGCCGGTGTTCATCGAGCCGCTGTTCAACACCTACAAGCCGATGCCCGACGGCCTGCTGAAGGACCAGCTGCTGCGCATGGCGCAGGCCAATGGCGTGCCGGTGGACAACGTCTTCGTCTTTGACGCTTCGCGCCAGACCCACCGGGTCAGCGCCAATGTCTCGGGCCTGATGGGCACGGCGGCGGTGCGCCTGAACGACAACCTGCTCAACCGCGCCAGCCCCGACGAGGTGGTGGCGGTGATGGCCCATGAGATCGGCCACTACACGTTGAACCACATCCCGAAGATGCTGCTGCAGCTGGGCGTGCTGATCGCGGCCGGCTTCCTGTTTTGCGACGCGGTGATGCGCGCGCTGCTGGTGCGCCTTGGCACGCGCTGGCGCGTCGAGGGCATCGCCGACGTTGGCAGCCTGCCGCTGCTGGCGGCGGTGTTCGGCACCTGGATGTTCCTGGCCACGCCGCTGCTCAACACCATCATCCGCGTACACGAGGTCGAGGCCGACCTGTGGGGCCTGAACCTGGCGCGCGAGCCGCTGGCCGAGGCCGAGGTGCTGCTCAAGCTGGTGGAATACCGCAAGCCCGATCCGGGTCCGATCGAGGAGTTCATTTTCTTCGACCACCCCAGCACCCGCACCCGCATCTTCAACGCCATGCAGTGGCGCGCCAACCTGGGCGACACGGCCGAGCCGTGAGCCCGGCGGCGCCGCGCCTGCTGCGCGCTCAGCGGTAGTAGCCGGCCTTGGCCATCTCGCGTTCGGCCGCCGCCTGCGAGGCCTTCAGCGCCTCGGCCACCGACACCTTGTCGGCCAGCAGCAGGCCCATCTGGCGGCCGACCTCGTTGCCGATCGCCGGGAACTCGGCGATCGACGCGAACTGCACACCCACATAGGGGCTGCGCGGCAAGGTGGCGTCCTGCGGATCGGCCAACTCGATCGCCGCCAGCTCGGCGGTGGCAAAGCGCGCCGCCTGCTTGAATGCCGGGCTGGCGTAGGTGCTGCGCCGGGTGCCGGTGGGCACATGGGCCCAGCCGCGTCGGCGCGCCACCAGCTGCACGTACTCCTTGCTGGTGGCCCAGGTGACGAAGCGCATCGCCTGCACCACCTTGGCCGAGCCGGCCGGCACCGCCAGATTCCAGCTCCACAGCCAGACCGCGCCCTTGGGGGTGACCGCGGTGGGCGCCATCGCCAGCGCCACCTGAGCGGCCACGCGCGAGCGCTTGGGATCGGTCACGAAGGACGCGGCGATCGAGGCATCCACCCACACGCCACAGCGTCCCGCGCTGAACATGGCCAGCAGTTCGTTGTAGCCCAGGGTCCCCGGCTGCGGCGGACCATAGCGCTTCATCAGCTCGGCATACAGACCGATCGCCTCGCGCCAGGGTTGGCTGTCGATCTGGGGCCGCCAGGCCATGTCGAACCACTGACCGCCGTGGGTGTTGACCAGGGTGCTGATCAGCGCCATGTTCTCGCCCCAGCCCGGCTTGCCGCGCAGGCAGATGCCCCAGACGCCGCGCTTGGGGTCATGCACCTTTGCGACCAGCGCTTTCACCTGGTCCCAGCTGGGACGGTCGGGCAGCGTCACGCCAGCGCGCTCGGCCAGGTCCTTGCGGTACATCAGCATCGAGCCCTCGCCGTAGAACGGCGCGGCGTACAGCCTGCCGCCCACGCTGAGGCCGCCGCGCACCGCCGGCAGCAGGTCGTCGACGTCGTAAGCGGCGTCCGTGGGGATGGGCTGCAGCCAGCCTTTGCGCGCCCAGATCGGCGTCTCGAACATGCCGATCGTCATCACGTCAAAGCGACCGCCCTTGCGGGCGATGTCGGCGCTCACACGCTCACGCAGCGTGCCCTCGGGCAGCGTGACCCACGTCAGGCGGATGTCGGGGTGGCTGCGCTCGAACTCGGGCGAGAGCTTTTGCATCTCGATCATGTGCGCGTTGTCCACCGTGGCGATGACCAGCTCGGTGGCGGCCTGTGCGACGGCGCCGACGCAGGCCAGGGCCAGCAAGAGAGCGGTTCTCGGCGACATGGCGGCTCCCGGGGTGAGGGGTGGGTGCAGGTGGCGCACCGCCGCGATTGTCGGCGCTGCGGGCGACAATCGGGGCATGAAAGTGATCCGGTTGCGAGAAGGCAAGGAACGTTCGCTGCTGCGCCAGCACCCCTGGGTGTTCGCCGGCAGCGTGGCCAAGGGCAAGGCCGACCCTGGCGAGACCGTGCGCGTCGAGGCCGACGACGGCCGCTTCCTGGCCTGGGCCGCGTTCAGCCCCAGCTCGATGATCCGCGTGCGCGCCTGGAGCTTTGACGAGGCCGAGCGCATCGATGCCGCGTTCTTCCAGCGCCGCCTGCAGGCCGCGGTGGCCATGCGCCAGCGCCTGGCCATCCAGAGCAATGGCGTGCGCCTGGTGCATGGCGAAGCCGACGGCCTGCCGGGCCTGATCGTCGACCGCTACGACGACATCCTCAGCGTGCAGTTCCTCTCGGCCGGCACCGAGCGCTGGAAGGACGTGATCGCCGACGCGCTGCTGCAGGTCACCGGTTGCCAGCGCCTCTTTGAGCGCAGCGACTCGGGCGTGCGCCAGATGGAGGGCCTGGCGCCCGCCAAGGGCTGGCTGCGCGGCGAGGGGGCCACCACCGTGACCCTGCAGGAACACGCGATCCGCCTGACGGTGGACGTGGAGGAAGGCCACAAGACCGGCTACTACCTGGACCAGCGCGAGAACCGCGCGCTCTTCGCCCGGCTGGTGCGGCAGTTCGGCTGCACCAGCGTGCTGAACTGCTACAGCTACACCGGCGGCTTCAGCGTGGCCGCGCTGGCCGGTGGCGCCACCGAGGTGATCAGCGTGGATTCATCGGGCCCGGCGCTGGCGCGCGCCGACGCCCATGTGCGGCTCAATGGCTTCGACCCGGCGCACCACACGTCGATGGACGCCGATGTCAACGGCACGCTGCGCCAGCTGCTGAAGGACGGCCGACAGTTCGATGCCATCGTGCTGGACCCGCCCAAGTTCGCCCCCAGCGCGGCGCACGCCGACCGCGCTAGCCGCGCCTACAAGGACATCAACCGCCTGGGCCTGAAGCTGCTCAAGCCGGGCGGCCTGCTGCTGACCTTCAGCTGCTCGGGCGGCATTGGCGCCGAGCTGTTCCACAAGATCGTCGCCGGCGCCGGCCTGGATGCCAACGTGGACGCCTACCTGATGCAGCGCCTGGAGGCCTCCAGCGACCACCCCACCACGCTGTGCTTTCCCGAGGGCGAGTACCTCAAGGGCCTGGCGCTGCTGCGCCGCTGAGCGCGCCACCGCCCGGATGAGCAAAGCGCCGGTTCTGGTCCTGTGCCACGGCTCGGCAGGCGATGTGCACCCGCTGCTGGGCCTGGCCCGGCGCCTGGCCGATCGCGGCCACCCGCTGCTTGTGCTGTGCGGCCGGCTGCACCTGGGTGCGGCGCAGCGCCTGGGCCTGGACGCGCAGGCCGTGGACACCGATGCACTGCCGCCGCAGGCCGTGCACGGCCCGGGCCTGTGGCCGGCGCCGCTGCTGTGGCGGCGTGCGCTGCAGGCCGCGCGCGCCAGCCTGCCGATGGCCCAGGCCTGGCTGGCGCGCTGGCCGGCGCCTGGCCCGCGCCCGGTGCTGGTGGCCGGTACGTTCGCGCTGGCCGGCCCGCTGCTGCGCGAGCTGCACGGCCTGCGCCTGCTCACCGTACACCTGTCGCCCGCGGTGGTGCCCAGCGACACGCTGGCCGTGCGCCTGGGCGACCTGCAGATGCCGCCCTGGTGGCCGCAACGCTGGCGCGCCGCCACGATCCGCTGGACCGAGCGCTGGCTGTTCGACCCGGTGGTGGCGCCTGGCGTGAACGCGCTGCGCGCCGAGCACGGTCTGCCGCCGGTGCGCCGCGTGCTCAGCCGCTGGCTGCATTCACCCGATGGCGCGGTGGCGCTGTTCCCACCGGCCTTTGCGCCGGTGCTGCCGCCGCCGGGCCTGGCGGTGCAGCAGCTGGGTTTTCCGCTGTTCGACCCGCCGCGCGCCGATGCCCGCTGCCTGGCCGACGACCCCGAGCTGCTGCAGTTCCTGCAGAACGGCCCGCCGCCGGTGGTGTTCTATCCGGCGTCGGCGCGGCGCGATGCGCGCGTCTTCCTGGGCCGTGCGCTGGCGCTGGTGCGTGAGGCCGGCAGCCCGGTGCCGCGCGCGGTGCTGATCAGCCGCGACCGCGAGGGCCTGCAGGCCCTGGGCCCGCTGCCGCCGGGCGTGCTGCAGCGCGACTTCGTGCCGTTTGACGAGCTGCTGCCGCGCAGTGCCGCGCTGGTCCACCTGGGCGGCATCGGGGCCGCTGCGCAGGCGCTGCGCGCCGGCATCCCGCAGCTGGCGCTGCCGCTGCACCACGACCAGTTCGACAACGCCCAGCGGCTGCAGGACCTGGGCGTGGCGCGCTGGGTGCGCAATCACCAGTCGGCCACAGTGCTGGCGCGCGCGCTGAACGAGCTGCAGGCCGACCCGCGCACCGCCCAGGCCTGTGCAGAGTGGAAGGCGCGGCTGCTGCAGGCGCCCGACGCGCTGGCGCAAGCGGCAGATGCCGTGCAGGCCCTGGCAGGGCCCTGACGTTCGTCCGCCTCCCACGGCACAATCAGCAGGCGCCGGGGAGGGCGCGCACTGGGTCCCGCCATGCCGATGAACGAAGAGAGTACCAAGTACCACCTCATCGATCCCGTCCTGAGGACCAAGGGGTACGACCAGCCCTGGAAGATCAAGCTTGAGACGCCGCCGCCCGTGGAACCCTCGGGCTTCAAGGGCAAACGCAGCCAGTCTCCCGGCCGTACCGACTACCTGATCTATGTGCAGCCCACCGGACAGCCGCGCCCGTTGCCCGTGGGCGTGCTGGAGGCCAAGGCCGAGAGCGAGCCACCCATGAAGGGCATGCAGCAGGCCAAGGGCTATGCGGATTGCGCGCGCTACGCGGTGCAGTATGTGTTTGCCACCAATGGCCACCTGTACGGCGAGTTCGACATGGGCACCCAGCTGCCATCGGGGCCCCATCGGATGGCTGAGTTTCCGCATCACGAGGCCTTGACCGAGCGTTACTCCCGCGACAAGGGCTTTGACGTCACGGCGCCATCCGCCAGCCTGCTGTTCCAGCCCGATGCAGCCGCCTGGAGCAAGCCCCGCTACTACCAGGACGCCGCCATCCGCGCCGCCTTCGAAAAGGTCTTGCAGTGCGAGCAGCGCGGCGAGCCTGCCCGCGTGCTGCTGTCACTGGCCACGGGGGCGGGCAAGACCGTCATTGCGGCCAACCTGCTATGGCGCCTGCACGAGGCCGGTCGCCTGACCAAGCCTGCGCTGTTCCTGTGTGACCGAGATGAGCTGCGCAGCCAGGCGATGGACAAGATCGCCAAGGCCTTTCCGGCCGGCGCGGTGCGCGAGGTCAAGACCGTGCAAGGGCGCAACGCGGCGCACAACGCCAAGGTCCACATCGCCACCTACCAGGTGCTGGGTCTGGACGACGAGGACCAGGGCCGCGACAGCTTTCTGAGCCGGCATTACCCCGAGGACGCGTTCTCCGTCATCATCATCGACGAGTGCCACCGCTCGGCCTGGGGCCGCTGGTCCGAGGTCCTGCGGCGCAACCCGGGCGCACTGCACATCGGCCTGACCGCCACGCCGCGACAGCTGCGCGCCGGCAGCAGCAAGGCCGACGATGAAATCAGCGCCAACAACCTCACCTACTTCGGCGAGCCGGTCTACGAGTACACACTGGTCGAGGCCCAGGAGGACGGCTACCTGGCCGCCTGCGAGATCGTGCGCCTGAAGCCCAGCATCGATTGGCGCGAGTTCACCCGCGATGAAGTGGCCGCCATGCGCCCGCGGGACGCGCGCACCGGCCGCTACCTCTTGCCCGATGAACTCAAGGCCCGCTATGCCGCCGAGGACTTTGACCACCACCTGATGCTGCCCGAGCGCATCAACGCCATGTGCGATGACCTGTTCCAGCGCCTGTGCCGCCACGGCGGGCCAGAGCAGAAGCTCATCATCTTCTGCACCCGCGACGACCATGCCGACCGCGTGGCACAGCGCCTGCAGCACAACTATGTGCTGTGGTGCCGGGCCAATGACCGGGCCCCCAAGGACCACTACGCCTTCAAGTGCACCGATGCCGGCGGGCGTGAGTTGCTCACCAGCCTGCGCGGCTCGCGCGAGCGCTGTTTCGTGGCGTGCACCGTCGACCTGCTGGCCACCGGCGTGGACATCGAGCGGCTCAATGCCGTGGTGTTCTTCCGCTACCTGTCCTCATCCATCCTGTTCTACCAGATGGTGGGCCGCGGCACCCGCATCCACGAGCCCACCCGCAAGTACAAGTTCTGGCTCTACGACTACACCGGCGTCACCCAGCTGTTTGGCACTGACTTCATCACCGCGCCGCCGCGCCCGCGCAAGACGGGCGAGGACGACGATGACGACGGCGGGGGTGGCGACACCGGCGGCGACGATGACGGCGGCGATGATGACGACGACCCCACACCGCTGCCCGAGGCCCGCACCGGCCGCCCAGTGGGCATCGAAGGCGGCAGCCGCGCCATCGTCCAGCGCCGTGAGGGCCGCGACGTGGTAGTGCCCATGGAGGAATACCGCCAGGGCATGATCGAGCGGGTGCTGCGCGAGGCCACCACGCTGAACGACTTCCGGGCGCTGTGGGTGCGTGCCCAGACCCGCCAGCGCCTGATCCGCCACCTGCAGGGCGAGCACTATGATCCGGCCCGCCTGCGCGAGGCCCTGGCCCTCGACGCCTGCGACGACTTCGACCTGTTCGCCCACCTGGGCTACCGCGCCGCCGCCCTCACCCGGCCCGAGCGCACCCAGGCCTACCTGCAGCGCCACCGCCCCTGGTTCGACGCCCAGCCGCCCGCCACCGCCATCGTGCTGCGCGGCCTGGGCCACCAGTTCGCGGTGGACGGCACCGAGGCGCTGGACCGGGCCGCGCTGTGGGAGGTGCCCGAAATCCGCCGCGCCGGGGGGCTGGACGCGCTGCGCGCGTTGGGGCGGCCGGCGGACGTGTTGAATGATGCGAAGTTGAGGCTGTTTGGGGAATGAAAGATTGGGACGTGGTCACCTTGCGTGACGTGGCGGAGATTGCCTCGGGCATCACCCTGGGACGCAAGCCCAAGGGCGACCAACTGGTCAAGGTGCCCTACCTGCGTGTGGCCAACGTGCAGGATGGGCGCCTGGACTTGCGTGAAGTGAAGACAATCGATGCCACCCCCGCCGAAATTGCCAAGTGGCAACTGCGCGACGGTGACCTGCTGCTCACCGAAGGCGGCGATCTCGACAAGTTGGGTCGTGGCACCTGTTGGCGCAATGAGCTGCCCCTGTGCATCCACCAGAACCACCTGTTCCGGGTGCGCCTGTCGGCCGAGCATTGCGACCCTGACTTTGTGGCTTTGCAGATTGCGTCGCCCTATGGGAAGGCCTACTTTCTCGCGCACGCCAAGAAGACCACGGGCATCGCGTCGATCAACCAGTCGGTGCTGGGGAACTTTCCGTTGATGCTGCCGGCGTTGGACGAACAGCGTGTGATGGCCCAGCGACTTGTCACCCAACTCAGGCAGGCGCGCGTCGCCAGCGGTGCAGCCCACGCCCAGCATTCAGAGGCGCAGAACCTTGTCTCGGCGGCCTACCGCGACGCCTTCTCGGGCTGCACTTCCGCGGAGCAAGTGCGTATCGGCGATGTCTTTGAAACAGCCAGCGGTACAACGCCGTCTCGCGACCAGGCCGCCTACTGGCAAGATGGAGACGTGCCCTGGGTGAAGACGGGCGAAGTCGCGTTCACTGACATCTTGGCCACCACTGAAGCGGTGACACGCCGTGCGCTCACCGAGTGCCGACTCCCCTTGTTGCCGCCAGGCACCGTACTCATCGCGATGTACGGCCAGGGCAAAACACGCGGCCAATCGGCTGTGCTTCGAATCGCCGCCACCACCAATCAGGCTTGTCTTGCGCTGTTGCCTGCCAAGGGATGGCTACCCGAGTTTGTGCAGCATTGGCTGCGCTACCGTTACGAGGAGCTGCGCCGCTTGTCTGAGGGGCGCGGTGGCAACCAGGCCAATCTGAACGGGGCCGTTCTGAAAGCCTTTGGCATCCCGGCGGTGGATATTCGCACGCAGCAGGCTGTCGCGCGTCGTCTCAGCGCGCTTCTCGCCCAAGCGCAGGCGCTACGTATCGCAGCGGACGCCCAACTGCGCGAGATCGAGGCCTTGCCTGCCCGGCTGCTGGCCCAGGCCTTTGGCCAGTCTGTGCCCGCCTGAGCCTCTACGCCGAGGTGGCGATGGGCTTGAAGTAGCCCTTGATGCAACGCAGGTTGCGCACCGCGATCTGGATGTGGCTGCGGGCTGTGAAGCCGGCATTGGGGTACAACTCGCCGCCCTCCGGGAAGGCGGCGCGCACCGTGTCGTAGGCCGGCAGGCCATTGAGCTCGCGCAGTTGATGCATGAACTCGATCACCGCGCGGTCCAGGTAGCGTCCCAGCCGGTCTGGCGTGTGGCCCTTGTTCTCGGGCAACGGCGAGCCGTCGGGCATGCCGATCAGATCGAGCGTCTCCCAGGCCTTGCGCAACTCATCCAGCGCCGCACTGTCGAACAGGTTGCAGCAGTTGCCCAGATCGATGATGGCGCCCACCACGGCCGGCGTCTGCACCCGGCGTGGGTGGGTGCTGGGGCGCTGCGCCATGTCCACGGCCCACTCCATCGCACGGTGCGGGCTGGACTCCCAGAAGTAGGCGCCGCTGCCCAGCCAGTCGTAGGGCTTGTTGCTCTGCAGGATGGGTTCGGCGCCGGAGACGATCTTCTCGGCAATGGCCGCGTCACAGCCGTGGAACCCCAGGACAAAGGTGGGCTGGTTCTGGTACAGGTCCCACATCGGCCAGCGGGCTCGGTGGCGCTCAGCCGCCGAAGTTCTTGGTCAGCTTGCCGTTGCCATCCACGATGCCGGCCTTGCGCAGCAGTTCACGACCAAAGGCGGGGTCGCTCTGGATGCGCTCACGGATGGCGTCCATGGTGGGGCGCACTTCCGGATCGCCCAGGCGCAGGTGAGGGTTGCGCGCCAGCGCTTCGGGCGTGACCTTCGCGATCTTGCGGGGAACGGGAGCAGTGGCCATGGTCAGATCCTCACGGGCTGGAGGTCTTGTATCGGCACGACCCTGGGTTGGATCAAGCCGCGTGAGCAGATTGTCTCATGTTGCTGCGCTGCAGCAAGATTGGGGATCCCCCGATGGCGACAGGGCATGGGGCCGCCGCGGGGCGACGGGCAGTGCCGTCCACTTGCGCTGCCATGTTCCAATTTCGGTATGCCAACCGCCGCCCGCTCACTGACCGCGACGACGCTGAAGAAGGCGTCATCCGCCCAGAACGCCCCCTCCGCCAGGGCTTCCAAGGGCCCCAAGGCCATCGCCTCCACGCAGTCCTTGTCCTCCTTCGTCAAGGGCATCTGCGACATCATGCGGCGCAGCAACTGTGCCAGCGCGCTGCAGTACGTGCCCGAGCTGACCTGGATTCTGTTCCTGCGCATCCTGGATGCGCAGGAGCTGCGCGAGGCCGAGCGGGCGCAGGCCCAGGGGCGCGACTTCTCGCCGGCCCTGCGCGAGCCCTATCGCTGGCAGGACTGGGCGGCGCCCTTCGTGCTGGAGGCCGACCGCCGCACGCCTGAAGGTCGTCACGCCGGCTGGAAGCGCGAGGCCCTGAAGGGGCGCGTGGGCGACATGATCGCCTTCGTCAACAAGGAGTTGCTGCCCCACCTGCACCAATTGGATGTGTTGCCCGATGGCCAACCCAACCCCGATGCCAGCCCCAAACAGCGGGTGATCGGACGGATCATGACGGCGGTCGACAAGCTGCGGGTGGATAACGAAGCCAACCTGCTCGACATCCTGGACAGGGTGGACGAGATCAGCATCGACCACATCGACGACCAGCACTTCTTCACGCTGTCGCAGGTCTACGAGGACCTGCTGCTGAAGATGGGCGAGAAGAACTCCGACGGTGGTCAGTTCTTCACCCCGCGCGAAGTGGTCCGGGCCATGGTGGGCACGCTCCAGCCGCAGCTGGGTGAGACGGTGTACGACCCCTGCTGCGGCACGGGTGGCTTTCTGGCCCAGGCCTACGACTACCTGAAGTCCCACCTGGACGACGCGGCACCCGCTTCGGTCATCCACCAGCTCAAGACCGCCACCTTCCACGGCCGCGAAAAGGAGAACCTGGTGTTCCCGATCGCGCTGGCGAACCTGGTGCTGCATGGCATTGACCAGCCGCGGCTGTGGCACGGCAACACGCTGTCGAACGCGCCGACCTACGAGGCGCTGTTTGCGCAGGCCCCGACCACCTTCGATGTCATCCTGACCAATCCGCCCTTCGGTGGCAAGGAGGGCAAGGTGGCGCAGGACCGCTACGCGTTCAAGACCAGCTCCACGCAGGTGCTGTTCATGCAGCACATCGTGGACGAGCTGGCCTCGCCCGGCGAGGGCGAGACAGCAGGCGGGCGCTGTGGCGTGGTGCTGGACGAAGGCTTTCTCTTCCGGACCAATGAGAGCGCGTTTGTAGAGACCAAGCGCAAGCTGCTGGACGAGTGCGACGTCTGGTGCATCGTCAGTCTGCCGGGCGGCGTGTTCTCCACCGCGGGTGCTGGGGTCAAGACCAACCTCGTGTTCTTCACCAAAGGGCGCCGAACCGAGCGCATCTGGTACTACGACCTGTCGCACGTCAAGATGGGCAAGAAGCAGCCCATGACGCTGGCCCATTTCGGCTGGTCGCCTGATTTCAAGCTGCTGACCGACGCCGAGCTGCCGGCATCTCTGGTGGGTGACTGGACTCCCGCGCAGCAGGCGCCCGAAACACCGTTCCCGAGCTTTGCGCGGCTGCTGGCGAAACGCGATACCGAGGCCGCCGACAGCGACTTCTCCTGGACGCTGGACATGGCTGCCCGTCGTGCCGCCGCCCGTCAGGCCATGGCGCCGCATGAGGCTGAGGTGGCCCGCTCGCGCGATCGCCAACTGGCGCTGAAGGAAGAACTGGCGCTTCTGCGCAAGGTCAAGGCGCCTGAGGATCGTTTGCTGGCCTTGCAAACGGCACTGTCTCAGGCTGAGCGGGAAGGGCGCGAGGCCCAAGCCAAGGCGGATGCCCTTGATGCCGCCGTGTTCGACCTGAAGGCGGTTAACCCGCATGCCAGGATGCAGCGTGACGAGCGCACGCCCGCGCAGATTCTGGAGGCCATCGAAGCGCATGGCCGCACTCTCCAGCAGGCGTTGTCGGCGTTGCGAGCGCTGATGTAGGTCTGCAGCGCGGTAAGGAACTGGCTGCCTGGATCCAGCGGCGATCTTCAGATGGCGACCATGGCAGCCGATAACGACACACCATGGAAGCCTTCATCACGCTGCCCGCCGAGCCGCAGTCCATGGCCACCGAGGCCCTGCGGCGGCGGGCACCGCCCGCAGTGGCGCTGATCGACCTGGACCATTTCAAGCAGATCAACGACCAGCATGGCCATGCCGCGGGCGACCAGGTGCTGCGCGATTTTGCCGACCGACTGCAGCATGCGCTGCGGCGCTCGGACACCTGCGGCCGGGTGGGCGGCGAGGAGTTCCTGGTGGTGCTGGACGGTCTGTCGATCGACGACGCGCAGGAGGTGATGCAGCGTCTGCTGCTGGCCGTGCGCCAGGGCCGGCCGCTGGATGATTTGCCAGACTTTGCCTACTCCGCCAGCATCGGCCTGGTGCGCGCACGCGAGGCCGAGCGCCCCGAGGACGTGATGGCCCGCGCCGACCTGGCGCTGTACGCCGCCAAGCGCGGCGGTCGCAATACCTGCGTGGCGCTGCCCTGACCGGCCCCCGCCGCCTCAGGGCGAGGGCACCGTCGGGGCGAACTTGGCGCGCTTGGTGGCAAAGAAGGCCTTCACGTTGCGCACATTGGCGTCTTGCGTGAACAGGCGCTGGGTCAGCGCCAGGTAGTCCGGCATGTCGGCCGCCCACACCACCAGCATGAAGTCGGGGCCGGGCGACACACGCCAGCACTGCTGCACGGCCGCCTCGGCCACCGCGCGGGCCTCAAAGGCGTCCAGGTGCTCGGCGCCCTGGCGGTCCAGCGTGACCTCGCACAGCGCGGTGAGGCCGCGGCCGGCAAAGGCGGGCGCCAGCAGCGCGGTGAATCGCTCGATCACGCCGACTTCGCGCAGCCGCTTGACGCGCCGCAGCGCCGTGGCCGGCGAGACATGCGCCGCCTCGGCCAGCGCCTGATTGGTCAGGCTGGCGTCGGCCTGCAGCAGCTCCAGCAGGCGCCAGTCAACGGGATCCAGGTCGATGAAAGCTTCCAAGAAATTACTTTGGATGAATGAATATGCCAATTCTGCAGGATGCTGACGAAAAATTCCATTGATGGTCACAACTGGCAAGCATCTTTCTCTCTGGCCTGACTACGATGCCGCCCAGTTCCATTCCAAGGTGAACCCCCATGTGTGGCATCGTCGGCGCCGTCAGCACCCGCAACATCGTCCCCGTTCTCGTCCAGGGCCTGCAGCGCCTGGAGTACCGCGGCTATGACAGCTGCGGCGTGGCCGTGCACCAGGACGGCGAGCTGCGCCGCAGCCGCTCCACCGCCCGCGTGGCCGAGCTGCAGGCCCAGGTGGAGGCCGATGGTGTGGCCAGCGGCACCGGCATCGCCCACACCCGCTGGGCCACGCATGGCGCGCCGGCGGTGCACAACGCCCACCCGCATTTCAGCCGCGGCAAGATCGCGCTGGTCCACAACGGCATCATCGAGAACCACGACGAGCTGCGCGATGAGCTCAAGGCCAAGGGCTACGTCTTCGAGAGCCAGACCGACACCGAGGTCATCGCGCACCTGGTGCACCAGCTCTACGAAGGCGATCTTTTTGACACCGTGCAGCGGGTGGTGGCCCGCCTGCAGGGGGCCTATGCGATTGCCGTGTTCTGTCGCGACGAGCCGCACCGCGTGGTGGGCGCACGCCACGGCTCACCGCTGATCCTGGGCGTCGGCGCCGACGCGGACCCCGAGGCGCGCTACCTGGCCTCGGACGCGATGGCCCTGGCCGGCGTGACCGACCGCATCGTCTACCTGGAAGAGGGGGATGTGGTGGACCTGCAGCTGGGCAAGCACTGGATCTCCGAGCGCCTGGCCGACGACAGCTTCGTGCCGGTGCTGCGCGACGTGAAGATCGTCCACGCCCACAGCGGCGCCGCCGAGCTGGGCCCCTACCGCCACTACATGCAAAAGGAGATCTTCGAGCAGCCGCGCGCGATCGCCGACACGCTCGAAGGCGTCGAGGGCATCACGCCCGAGCTGTTCGGCGACGGCGCGTACCGCGTCTTCCGCGAGATCGACCGCGTGCTGATCCTGGCCTGCGGCACCAGCTACTACAGCGGCTCCACCGCCAAGTACTGGCTGGAGAGCATCGCCAAGATTCCCACCAGCGTGGAGATCGCCAGCGAGTACCGCTACCGCGACAGCGTGCCCGACCCCCGCACCCTGGTGGTGACCATCAGTCAGAGCGGCGAAACGGCGGACACCCTGGCCGCGCTCAAGCATGCCCGCAGCCTGGGCATGCGGCACACGCTGACCATCTGCAACGTGGCCACCAGCGCCATGGTGCGCGAGTGCGAACTGGCCTACATCACCCGCGCCGGCGTGGAAGTGGGCGTGGCCAGCACCAAGGCCTTCACCACCCAGCTGGCCGGCCTGTTCCTGCTGACGCTGGCCCTGGCCCAGGTGCGCGGCACCCTCACCCGCGAACAGGAAGCCGAGCACCTCAAGGCCATGCGCCACCTGCCCGTGGCCCTGCAATCGGTGCTGGCCCTCGAGCCCCAGGTGGTGGCCTGGGCCGAGGCCTTCGCCCGCAAGGAAAACGCGCTCTTCCTGGGCCGCGGCCTGCACTACCCGATCGCGCTGGAAGGCGCGCTCAAACTCAAGGAAATCAGCTACATCCACGCCGAGGCCTACCCCGCGGGTGAGCTCAAGCACGGCCCGCTGGCCCTGGTGACGGCCGAGATGCCGGTGGTCACCGTGGCCCCGAACGACGCGCTGCTGGAAAAGCTCAAGAGCAACCTGCAGGAAGTCCGCGCCCGCGGCGGCGAACTCTTCGTCTTTGCCGACAGCGACACCCGCATCGACAGCGGCGAAGGCCTGCACGTCATCCGCATGCCCGAACACTACGGCGCACTCAGCCCCATCCTGCACGTGGTGCCGCTGCAGTTGCTGGCCTATCACACCGCCTGCGCGCGGGGGACGGATGTGGACAAGCCCAGGAACCTGGCGAAGTCGGTGACGGTGGAGTAGCCCAGGGCGGGCGCGCACCAAGTGTTCTTTGCCATTAATGTCTGAGACAGCGCATAAATGTTCGAGACAGCGCATCAAAGTCTGAGACAAGGTCGGAGGGGGTGAGGGGCAGCTTCAGACGGGGTTTAGCCGTTCGTTTCGCAAGATCGAGTGTGGGCGAGCACTGAAGCCGGCTGTTCGCACTAGTCCAATGAATCGTTGAGATTGGATGTGAGCCTCCCAGGTGGCGAGGCCACCGACTTCACTGATTCAGTGGACTAGGTCGCGTACGTCGCCGACGACCGTCACTCGGATCTATGGCGATGAAGCGGACACGAGCGCTCTTTCCCGCGATCCAGACTTCAAGATGACTTCGCCGGACGAATCCTGACGTTGCGAGTCGGTGTTCTTTGAACTGCTGTACCGATGCCATCTGCCAGGTGGTACGTCTCGTAGAGAGCCACGCTCACTCCGCGCCGAAGGCGCGCAACGGAGCTCCCAGCGTAAGGACATGGCCCCCGGCGCTGGCCAGGTTAGGCGCAGGTCCCACAGGGCGCAGGACCGGACGCGCGGGGGAGCCTGGGTTTAAGGTAGTCCAGGTCGAACGCGTCGCGGTCCACGACAGCGAGATAGCTGCCGAGCAATGACGACGCGTAGGGCATGCGCACTCGACCAATCCGTCGCAGGTTCCAGGTGTAGCCGCCGGGCACCGCAGGCTCTTCACCGTTTGCCGCCTTCGCCTTCAGGAATGTCCCGTGTGCGATCTGTTGGAACGGGCCGCTGGCGGAAAGCGTCAGCTGGCACCTAGCGTCCTTCTCATCACTGGCAGGATCACCCTTCTTCGCTGCGCGCAGGTCATAGGCCTTCTTGAGGCCTGACAGAACAGATGCCCCGCTGATGCGTTGGCCAGGCAGAACCCACTCCGGGGCAGCCTGACCTTCGTTGTATTGCAACCGGCCGTCGGCGCGGAAGGACACAAGGTCCAGAAGTTCAAGACGAACCGATGTGGTCTTGCGTAGTTCGCATGCCCATTGCTTGCCATCAAGAAGAAAGGGCAGGCGTATCTGCTTCAGCTTTGGAGCATGATCGGCGGTTGGCACTTCCTTCAGTTGAATCAGAAATCCCGCGTCGACATCACGCTCTCCATTGGGTCGCAGGGTGACGTCACAGGGCTGAACCAGCAAGATGAACCTGTGGGAGGTGCCGTTCGGTCCGGTGAACTCAAAAACATCCCCACATGCCAGGGGAGAGCCACCTTTGTTGACGAGTTCCTCTGGCTCCCAAACCTCTTGTCGTCGGAACGATTCCAGCTTTTCGTGGTGCGTCGGCGGATCCACACCCAGCGGGATACCGCGAAGCAAGCGCAAGCGCTGCTCGTTGCGGCGGGTTGCCGTGTCTACTGAGAACAAATGTCGGAATGATTCCGACATGGATGCCGTGAGCGCACGTTCCACGACGTGCAACTCGGAAACGCCCTCTGCGTGAGCTCGTCCAATCACATATTCGTCGAGTTGCTCCGGCGGCACAGCAAGCAGGTCATTGCTGGCTGCCTTGAACGCCTTGTCGATGTGGCTCTGGACACGCACCAGGACCTCGTGAACGTTCCGGCGCAGCCCGGCCCGCTTGATGGCGATGCGCAGTGCTTCGGCAACTGCACCATGCCGCCCCTCAGGGGATAAAGCCGCGTCGCCCACGGCGTCGAGGCGCTCCTTGGCGATGACGCAAACTGGGGCGACTCCAAGAGCTTCCTGCGAAAGCTCGTGGCGCAGTGCAAGCTCCCTTTGTTGACGCCGACCGAATTTTGACCACCCGTGCCGATTGAACTTTGACCAGGGGCGGGAGGCTGTCGCGAGGACAGCCATCTGTGGATAAGTCTAGTCGCTGGCTGGGTTGACGCCCTCCTGGTCAG
>NZ_JAGQDE010000022.1 GCF_018069755.1 Ideonella aquatica
CGACTGATCGGCGACTGGATCCACTTCTATAACCACCGGCGCCCTCATCAGGCGCTGAACATGAGGACCCCCGCTGAAGCTTATGCAATAGCGGCTTGAACTGAGCAGATTCCGCTGGGTCGATACACAGCCGCCTTGTAGGCACGTTGCTGGGGCAAGCGCTTCTTGTCCCAGCCGCCATGCTCATTGCTCAGATCGCAAGGCTCATGTAGGGCGGCGAGTGCAGCCTATCCCTTCAGCCCGAGCTGACTCGTACCGGCGTGGCCTGCGCCAGCCTGGGCTGCGGCGCTGGGGCTATGCTGGCGGACCGGGCTGAAGCTGCCCGCTCCCGTGCTCCGGGGAGATCCAACACAAGGCCGCACATGACTGACGTCACAGCGCAAGTCACACTCCGAGAGATCAGCGCCGCCACGGTGCGCACGATCACCAGGCTGGCGGTCGGGCCTGATCAGCGGCGCTTTGTTGCCACGAATGCGGAATCGCTGGCCCAGGCGCTGTTCGCCACCGAGGCGTGGTACCGGGCCATCTACCTGGGAGACGAGCCGGTGGGCTTTGTCATGCTCTCCGATGAGTCCCTTCGCGAGCCGTTGGTTGATGAGCCTGAGGTGTGGATCTGGCGTTTCATGGTGGACGCGCAGCACCAGCGCAAGGGCATCGGTCGCGCGGCGCTTGGCCTGGTCATCGAGCACGTTCGCGCCAAGCCGCTCGTGCGCCGCCTGCTGTTGTCCTATGTGCCTGGGGAGGGGTGCCCTGAGCCCTTGTACAGGTCACTTGGCTTCGCGCCAACGGGGCAAGTGGACGACGGAGAGATCGTCATGGCCCTTGCGCTGCGCACGGGCGCGACCGCGACCGCGACCGGCGGCTCCGGGCACGCCGGCGGGGGCGGCTCGGCGTCAAGCCCGAACCTCTGGCCCACGGCCCCCCAGACGCCCGAGCAGGTGCTTCACTTCTGGTTCGTCGAGATCACGCCCGCCCAGTGGTGGCGAGTCGACCCGGCCTTTGACGCCACGGTGGCCGAGCGCTTTGCTGATCTGCTGATGGCCGCGCGCAAGGGTGAGCTGTCCGGGTGGCGCACGAGTCCTCGCGGTCGCCTGGCAGAGATCATCGTCCTGGATCAGTTCTCTCGCAACATCCACAGGGGGACGGCGCATGCCTTCGCAGGCGACGCCGCAGCGCTGGTGCTGGCCCAGGAGGCGGTCGCTGGCGGGCACGATGCTGCGCTGGCGCAGACCGAGCGTGTCTTCCTGTACATGCCCTACATGCACAGTGAGTCACGCCATGTCCACACCCAGGCAGAGCGGCTGTTTGCTGCGCTGGGCCTGCCCTCCAATCACGATTTCGAGCTCAGACACAAGGCGATCATCGATCGGTTTGGTCGCTATCCGCACCGCAACGAGGCCCTGGGTCGTCGGTCCACGCCGGAGGAGCTGCGCTTCCTATCCGGGCCAGGCTCACGCTTCTAGACCTGACGTGCCGTGCGCCCGAGCTTGCGACGCCGCTCAGGCCTGATGTCTTGCGACAGTGGGCATGCGCCGCTCTGCCCGCCGGCCCGGGTGGGACCTGTTGCTCGACAGCAAGTGCGACTCCGACAGCCTGGCGGCCGGAGCACTGCGCCGCATCGGTGCGCTCCTTGACATCGAAGACGACCTGCGCGGCCAGCCACCCCAGGTGCGCCGGGCTCAGCGGCAAGCGCACGCCCAGCCGCTGGGCAAGGCATCGCGCCACTGGCCGAAGGCGTTGCTGCCCTGGAATATCGGCTTGCAGCCGATCGCATGCGGCGAGTACGGCAAGATAGCGGCATGAACGATCGTGGCATCGACCCCCGGCTGCTGGAGGTATTGCAGCACGCCAGCAACCTGCAGCTGTTCCAGCTGAACTCGGTGATCGAGAGGATGTTGGCCGACCCCAAACGCATCGTGCAGGTGCGCAAGGACCTGCACCTGGGCCAGACGGTGCGTTTCATGGACTGGCGCGATGGTCAGATGCGACTGGGCAAGATCGTCGCGATGAAGGACACGCAGCTGACCGTTCAAGAAGACGGTACGCGCAGCGCCTGGACGCTGCCCTACACCGCCGTGGAGCCCCCGGCGCCCGGTGCAGCCAGACCCGCACCCACCGCCGAGCCACCGGCCCCGCCACGCGCCAGCCGCAACGACTTCCGCTGCGGCGAGAAGGTGGCCTTCGAGGACAAGCACCTCAACACCGTGGTCGGGGTCATCGTGCGCATCAACCAGCGCACCGCCACGATCGACCCGGGGGACGGCATGACCTGGCGCGTGGGCTTCGGCCTGCTGCGGCATGTGGTCGACATCTGACCAAACGCCAAGCAAGTCAAGAGGGGCCTTGGGGCCACGCTGACCGTTGGTCATCAAGGAGTGAACATGAGGATCGATGAGAGAACTGCGGTGACTGAGCAACTTGTGCCGGGGTCGAGCAAGTTGTTCTTTTTCTTTGGGGGAATCGCAGGCGCGATTGGAATTCCTCCCTTTGAGTTCTATCGCGCTGCGGGAATTCTCGACCACAGCAAGGTCTTCATGCGCGACCTTGAGCAGGCCTGGTATCAGCGCGGGCTGAGCGGGGTGGGTGACGATGCGTTGTCTGTGGGCGAGTATCTCCAGCGGAAGATCCGTGAAACGGGGGCGTCGGACATCTGCTTCATCGGCAACTCCATGGGCGGGTTCGCGGCGCTTCTGTTTTGCGCCATGCTGCGCACGGGTCATGCGATTGCCTTTGCGCCGCAGACCTTCGTGAGTGCGGAGAAGCGCAGCCTGCACAGGGACCAACGATGGGCCCCCCAGATCAGCAGGCTTCAGTCGAGCAAGCGTGAGTCGGACATCCTCGACCTTGAGCCCTGGATCGCCCGCATGCACCCCGAGATGAAAGCCAGGGTCCTGGTGTCCCAGACCGATAGGCTGGATGAGTTGCATGCCGATGAGTTGGCCCAGTTCCCCCACATTGACATCCAACGCCACCCTCATGGCGGCCATGCTCTGGTGAAGACGCTGCGTGACGAGGGTCTGCTTGAAGAACTGCTCAGGAGCGCGGGCTGAGGCCCCATTCACCATGGCCGGGGCCCACGCGAGTGTCTGGCGTGTGGCCTCGGGTTCATCGGCGGGCTCTCATCGCCCATCTCACAAGAGGTCGTCATGAGGTATGGCATCGCAGTGATCGCACCGATCTTGGGGTTCTTGGCCCTGGCCCTGACGGGTTGTGCGGTCGACCGGGGGCCCTTGACTTTCCCGGACCCCATGGCGCTGGTGTCGCCCAGCCCGGGAATGGCGGTGGTCTACCTCCTTCGCGTGCCGGGTGAGCCGGTCGAGGTCCAGGTGCTGGTCAATGGCGAGCGGGTCGCCAAGCTGGCGAGAGGAACCTTCACTGCGATCGCGCTGGCCCCGGGTCGCTACGAGCTTCTGGCGCTTGAGCCGGATGTGTCGATGCCGTCCACGGCGAGTGCGCTCACGCTGGTGGCTGGCGACCGGCGTTTTCTGTACACGGCTGTCCCGACGCGCGGGACTGAAGGCTTTGGGCTCGCTCCCTTGGCGGGGGCTGTCGTACCGGTCCTGAAGGCCGGGCAGGTGGCCATCGGCGCACGGCGCTGGACGGCGCTGAGTGAGTTCGACGCACAGGGTCTGTTCTCGGTGCTCAAGCCGGTTGGGGCCGAGTTGTATGCGCCATAGCGTCCGGTTGCGAGCCGGTCAACCGGCGGATGCCGACCGACTGGCGGTCCTCGCGGTTCAGGTGTGGCTGCATACCTACTGCAGGGCGGGCATCAACGGCGAGGTGGCCCAGTATGTGCTGTCGGCGTTGACGCCTGAGCGGTTTGCTCTCCGTTTGGCCGAGGCTGACACCCGCATGGTCGTGGCCGAGCGCGACGAATGGCTGCTGGGCTTCGCCGTCTTGAAGCTGGCTGAGCCGTGCCCCTGGGCTGCGCGCTCGGTGGCGGAACTGCAGACGCTGTATGTGCAGGAGCACCTGGCGGGCCAGGGCATCGGCAGCCAGTTGCTCAAGGCCGCCAAGGCTCAGGCCGGTGAGGCGTCGGCTGGCCCGCTGTGGCTGACCGTGAATGCGCAGAACACCCGGGCGCTGCGCTTTTATGCACACCATGGCTACACCCAGATCGGCACGACGCACTTCGTGCTGGGCCAGGGGCGTCATGAGAACCAGGTGCTGCTGGGCGCTGACACCTCGCGGCCTGACCCACATCACCTGCCGGCGGCCGGTGCTCCCTGAGGGGCCCGCACTGGATGGCCGGGCGCCCAGGCATCAGACCTTCCTAAGTTCCGACGCCCACAGTGCACGCACAGTCAGCGTGGACTGGAACCAGGCATCGGAAAGGAAGGAACCATGAAGCTTATCAACCCAGCCTTGGCGCAATGCCTTGTCGTGTTCATGGCCAGTGCGACGGCCATGGCAGGCGATCACCGCGCGCCGGCGCACGCGCCGCAGCCCCAGACCCAGCCCCAGCCCGACAGCGCCGGCTGGCTGGTCGTGCCGGTCGTCACCTCGCCCGGCGATGCCGCCCACGGATGGCGCTATTTCTCGCAGGCGCGCGACCACCGGGCGGTGGTGATCAGCCCGACGGGCGAGTACTTCTACAGCCGTGGAGAGGGCCTGAGACGGGTGTTCAAGGCGGGCGCTGCTCTGTGACCCGGTTCAGGGCTACCATCGCCCGGACTGTCCGCAACCCCCGATCGTCCTCTGGCCATGACCGAGCACCGCCTTTTCGCCATGCCGTTTGCTGCCGTGTACCCGGCCTATGTGAACAAGGTGGTGCGCAAGGGGCGAGCCCAAGCTGAGCTGGACCAGGTGATCTGCTGGCTGACCGGCTATGACCCGGTCGGGCTGCAGGCGCGGCTGCAGGACCGGTCGGACATCCGCAGCTTCTTCGCCGGGGCCCCGGCCCTGCATCCGAACCGCGCCCTGATCACGGGCACGGTGTGCGGCGTCCGGGTGGAGACCGTCCAGGATCCGCTGATGCAGCAGATCCGGCAGCTGGACAAGCTGGTGGACGAGCTGGCCAAGGGTCGGCCGATGGACAAGATCCTGCGCCGCTGACGCGGCGCGGGGACGACGCCCGTCACCCAGGAGATGCCATGCCTGAAGGCTACTCAGGAACGCCGCTGCTGAAGAAGCTGGGCATCACCGCCAGCACGCGGCTGGCGGTGCTGCATGCGCCCGACGAGCTGCCGGCGCTGTACGGGCCCTTGCCCCCGGGCGCGCGGCAGCAGGCGGTCGTCACCGAGGCGACCACACTGGTCCATCTCTTCGTGACTGAGCGCGCGGCGCTGGCTCAGGCGCTGGCGGGGCTGCGGGCCACGCTGGGTCCCGAGGCGGCGGTCTGGGTGTCCTGGCCGAAGAAGGCCTCGAAGGTGCCCACCACGGTCACCGAAGACGTGATCCGAGAGCTGGCACGGCCTCTGGGTTGGGTGGACATCAAGGTGTGCGCAGTCAGCGAGGTGTGGTCCGGCTTGAAGCTGGTGGTTCGCAAGGCCTTGCGAGACCCTGGCGCGCGCTGAGCAGCGGCGAGGGGCACTCAGCGCCACACCACCGTGGCCACGCTTTCGCGCGGCAGGCGCAGGGTGGCGTCGCGGCCCCTCAGGCGCAGCGTCAACCAGCGCTCCTCGGGCGCCGAGTTGCACAGCGCCAGCACCACCGAGCCGTCATCGGCATGGTGGAAGGCCACGGTGTCGATGCCGTCGCTGCCGCTTGAGCTGCCGATGCGCACCGCGCCCGGCCGCACCCAGCGGCTGACATGGCCCAGTGCGTAGTACTCCAGATTGCGTGTCACAGCGCCGCTGGCGGGGTCGATGCTGACCACCCCGCGGCAGTCGGGGCAGCCGCCCAGGTGCGGCCCGCCGTCGTTGTCCAGTGCCAGGTTCCACATCAGCACGCCGCGCGCCCAGTGGCGGATGCTGCCGATCACGACGTTGCGCATCATCCAGGGCAGGGTCTCAGGCCAGTGCGGTTTCCAGCGGCCGCCCGAGCATTCAGTGAACCAGACATCCTTGTCGGGGTGGGCGTCGCGCACCACCGATTGGGCACCTGCATCGCCCGCGTAGCAGTGCCAGCCCACGCCGCTGACATGGCGCCGGGCCTGGGGGTCGGACAGCATCTCCAGCGGCGCCCGTGGCTGGTCCCAGTTGTGGTCCCACTCGATGATCTGCACCGGCGGCTGGCGCCCGGCCAGCAGCGGGCCCAGGTGCTGGCCCACCAGGGCGGCACGGTCCTTGGGCTCGATGCGCATGCCGGGGTAGTCGCCGGGCTCGAAGTGGGGCTCGTTCTGCACCGTCAGCGCGAAGATGGGCACGCCCTCGCGGGCCATCTCGTCGACATAGCGCAGCAGGTAGCGGGCGAAGACCGCGTGCCGGTCGCGCCGCAGTGCGCCCTGGATCAGCGCGTCATTGGTCTTCATCCAGCCCGGAGCGCTCCACGGCGAGGCCATCACCTGCAACTGGGGGTTGATGGCCAGGGCCTGACGCACCACCGGGATCACGTCGGCGCGCTGCGGCGCCAGCGAGAAGTGGGTCAGCGCCTCATCGGTCTGGCCCGGCGGCCGGTCGTTGAAGCTGTAGTGGCGGGTGGAGAAGTCCGAGGCGCCGATCGTCAGCCGGGTCAGCGAAAAACCCAGCGCCGCGCCCTGGCGCCCGAACAGCTCGCGCAGCAGCGCGTCGCGGCGCGCCGGGGGCAAGCGCATCAGCAACTGGGCCGAGGCGTCGGTGAGGCTGGCACCCAGGCCGCTCATGGTCTGAAAGCGCTGGGCGGGGTCGATCTCGATCAGCTGTGCGCGGGCTGAAGGCGCGGCGCGCAGGGCTGGCTGCGGCTGCATCAGCTGCAGGCCGTCACCGCTGGTCACCCAGGCCTGCGGGGCCGCCTGGGCCGGCGAACCCAGCGCCAGCGCGGTGCCCAGCAGCGCCAGCATGCTCAGTCGCTTCATGCCATGGCCTTCGGGATGGGGGCAGCGCAGTGAGCGGCGATGAACCCGGCGTGGTCGGGCATCACGTCAACGCAGCGACCGATCACCTGCTCGACACCGTCGATGAATTCCTGCACCTCGGCCAGCGGCCGTTGCGCCACCAGCGGGTGATATGCCCGCGGGCGCATGCGCTGGCCGTACATCACCTGGAACCAGCTGGCCTCGGCGAACAGCTCGTTGCCTTCGCGCACCACGCGGCCGTTGCTGAGGAACAGGGCCATGCGGTGACGCAGCGACTCGGGCACCTCCATCGTGCGGCAGTGGTTCCAGAATGGCGAGTCCGTGCGGTCGGTGGCGTGGTAGTGCAGGATCAGGAAGTCGCGGATGCGCTCGTACTCGTAGCGGGTCTGCTTGTTGTACTCGGCGATGTCTGCGGCGTCGAAGCCGGTGTGCGGAAAGCACTGGATGATGCGGCTGATGGCGGTCTGGATCAGGTGGATGCTGGTGGACTCCAGCGGCTCCAGGAAGCCGCTGGACAGGCCCACGGCCACGCAGTTGCGGTCCCAGAACTTCAGGCGCCGGCCGGTCACGTAGCGGATGGTGCGCGGCTCGGCCATCGGCTCGCCATCCAGGTGCTTCATCAGGATGGACTGGGCCTCGTCCTCGCTCATGAAGCGGCTGCAGAACACATGGCCGTTGCCGATGCGGTGCTGCAGCGGAATGCGCCACTGCCAGCCCGCGCTGTGGGCGGTGGAGCGGGTGATGGGCAGCAAGGGCTGGACGCTGGTGCAGGGCACGGCGATCGCGCGGTCGCAGGGCAGCCAGTGGCGCCAGTCTTCGTAGCCCACCATCAGCGTCTGCTCCATCAGCAGCGCGCGGATGCCCGAGCAGTCGATGAAGAAGTCGCCGTCAATGCGTTGACCGTCGGCCAGCTCGACGCCGGTGATGAAGCCGTCGCCTTCACGCTGGTGGACGCGGGTGATGCGGCCCTCGTGCCGGCGCACGCCGCGCTGCTCGGCAAAGCCGCGCAGGAAACGCGCATACAGGCTGGCGTCGAAGTGGAAGGCGTAGGCGATGTCGGCCAGCGGCGAGCCGGCCATGTCGGCGCGGGGGCGCATGAAGCGCGCCTGCATCGGCGCGGCGGTGTTGATCGACACCGCGGCCAGGTCACCCCCGCAGCCCTCGGCCTGTCGGCGCAGCCACCAGTGGTGGAAGGGTGTGCCGTGGTAGTCGTGGCCGATGGTGCCGAAGCCGTGGATGTAGCGGTCGCCCAGCTGGCCCCAGTGGACGAACTCGATGCCCAGCTTGAAGGTGCCCTGGGTGGCGCGGATGAACTCGTCCTCGGCAATGCCCAAGGCCTGGTTGAAGACGCGGATGTGCGGGATGGTGGCCTCGCCCACGCCGATGGTGCCGATCTCGTCGGACTCCACCAGGTGGATCTCGTGCAGCGGGCCCAGCACGGTGGACAGGGCCGCGGCGCTCATCCAGCCGGCGGTGCCCCCACCGACGATGACCACGCGGCGCACCGGTTGCAGTCGCATCTCGTTCATGCAGCGTCTCTCAGCAACGTTGGCCGGTGGTGGCGTCGAACACCGACGCGCCGGCCGATAGGATCGTGAACCGCAGGCGCTGGTCCAGCGTCGGCAGCACCGCGTCGGACCACAGCGCGGCCAGCAGGCAGCCGCCCAGGTCCAGCCAGACCACCGCCTGGCCGCCCAGCGGCTCGACCAGTTGCACGGCGGCCTCATGCGGCCCGTCGGGGTGCAGGCGGATCTGGTCGGTACGCAGGCCCAGGTGCACGGCCTGGCCGTCGCGCGGCGCGTGGTCCAGCGTGGCTGGGTCGAGCGGCAGCTGCAGGCGCGGGGATACAAACGAGGTCTGGCCCTGCGGCCCCGCGCGCAGCGTGCCGGCCTCGAAGGCCATGCCCGGCGAGCCCACGAAACTGGCGACGAAGCGGTTGGCCGGGCGGCCGTAGACCTCGGCCGGTGTGCCGATCTGCTGGATCCGGCCCTCGTGCATGACCACCAGGCGGGTGGCCAGGGTCATGGCCTCGACCTGGTCGTGGGTGACGTACACCATGGTCGAGCCCAGTTGGCGGTGCAGCAGCTTCAGTTCGCGCCGCAGCTCGGTGCGCAGCTGGGCGTCCAGGTTGGACAGCGGCTCGTCGAACAGAAACAGGGCCGGCTCGCGTGCCAGTGCGCGGCCGATCGCCACCCGTTGGCGCTGCCCGCCCGAGAGCTGCGCCGGCTTGCGCTGCAGCAGCGGCTCCAGCTGCAGCACGCGGGCCACGCGCTGCACGCGCTGGGTCACCTCGGCCGCTGGCATCCCGGCCACACGCAGCGCGAAGCCGATGTTGCCGGCGACCGTCATCGTCGGGTAGAGCGCATAGGACTGGAACACCATGCCGATGCCGCGCTCGGCGGGGTCGGCGTCGGTCAGGTCGCGCCCGCCGATCAGCACCTGGCCCTGCTGCACGTCGACCAGGCCGGCGATGGCGTGCAGCAGCGTGCTCTTGCCGCAGCCCGATGGGCCGAGCAGCACGATGAACTCGCCCTCGGCCACCGCCAGATCCAGGCCCTGGAACACGGGCTCGCGGCCATGGCCGGCCGCCAGCTGGCGCAGCTCCAGGTGACTCATTTGACCGCTCCGGCGGCAATGCCGCGCACGAACCAACGGCCCGAGCCGAAGTACACCAGCAGCGGCACCAGCGAGGTCAGCAGCGTGGCGGCCATGTTGAGGTCGTAGCGACGTTCGCCGGTGCTGGTGTTGACGATGTTGTTGAGCTGCACGGTCATCGGCTGCCAATCGGGGCCGGCGAAGACCAGGCCCAGCAGGTAGTCGTTCCACACGCCGGTGACCTGGATGATGCCGGCCACCACCATGATGGGCAGCGACATCGGCAGCATCAGCTGCACGAAGACGCGCCAGAAGCCGGCGCCGTCCACCCGCGCGGCCAGGAACAGCTCGCGCGGCAGCGACAGGAAGTGGTTGCGAAACAGCAGCGTCATCACCGGCATGCTGAACACCAGGTGCACCAGCACGATGGCCGGCAGGGTGCCGAACAGGCCGGCCGCCGCCAGCGTCTTGACCAGCGGATAGATCATCACCTGCACCGGCAGGAAACCGCCCAGCAGCAGCGCGCCGAAGAGCCAGCCGGCGCCGCGCGGCTGCCAGTACGACAGCGCATAGCCGTTGAGCGCGCCCACCCCGATGGGCAGCAGCGTGGAGGGCAGGGCGATCGCCACCGAGTTCCAGAAGCCGCTGCGCACGCCGCCACATTCCACGCCGGCACAGGCTTCGCTCCAGGCCGCCTGCCAGGCCTGCAGCGTGGGCGCATCGGGCCAGGCCAGCGGGCTGCTGCTGCGGATCTGGTCCATGTCCTTCAGCGAAGTGACCACCATGGCCCACAGCGGCAGCGCAAAGAACAGCGCCGACAGCAGCAGGAAGGCCCACAGGCCCCAGCGGCCGGGGTCGATACGGCGCCTCATGCGGCCTCCCGGCGCGTGGCGCGCCAGTACAGCAGCGGCGCCACCAGCAGCAGCACGCTCAGCAGCATCAGCACCGCGCCGGCCGAGGCCAGGCCGATGTTGGCGCGGCCGAACAGGTGGTCCATGATGAAGCGCGCCGGCACGTCGCTGGCGTTGCCGGGGCCGCCCTGGGTCATGGCCACCACCGCGTCGAAGAGCTTGACCACGCCGGTGAACAGCAGCACCGTGGCGGTGGCCAGCGACGGGCCCAGCGTGGGCAGCACAATCTGCAGCAGCACGCGCCAGCGCGGGATGCCATCCAGCCGCGCGGCCTGCCACAGCTGCGGGTCGACGCCACGCAGCCCGGCCAGCATGATGGCCATCACCAGCCCGGCGGCCTGCCAGGTGGTGGCGATGACCAGGGTGTAGAGCACCCGCTCGGGGTCGATCAGCCAGTCAAAGCCGTCGCCGCCCAGGGCGCGCACGCCGGCCGCCACCGCGCCATCGGGTTGCAGCAGCCATTGCCAGACCAGGCCGGTGGCCACGAAGGACAGCGCGTAGGGGTAGAGGAAGACGCTGCGCAGCAGATCTTCGGCGCGCACCCGCTGGTCGATCGCCACCGCCAGCAGGATGCCCAGGCCCAGGCACACCGCCATGAACAGACCGCCATACAGCGCCAGGTGCTGCAGCGACTCCAGCCAGCGGCTGTTGTTCAGCAAGCGTTCGTACTGGGCCAGGCCGACAAAGTCATCCACCGGCAGCGTGCGCGAGCTGCTGAGGGACACGCGCAGCGTCCACAGCACCGAGCCTCCGTAGACCAGTAGCACCGTCAGCAGCAGCGGGCCTAGTGCGGCCCACGAAACGATGTTGCGCCGCAAGCGCCCGAATCGGGACACGTCAGCCCCGCCCGGTCGCCCGAAGGGGCTGACGCGCCCCCTTGGGGGGCAGCGAACGCAGTGAGCGTGGGGGCTTCATGTCAGCTGCGCAGTGCCGCGAGGATGTCGCGCTGCACCTTCTCGACCGGGATGTTGCGGTTCCAGTAGGTGGTCAGGATGTCCTGCAGCGCGCCGTTCTGGTCGGGTGTGAGGTAGAGCTCGCCATTGCCCAGCTGACGCGCCTTGTCTTTCATGGCCGCCACGCCTTGCTGGGCGCAAATGTCGAGCTTGCTGACGTCGACATCGGTGCGGATCGGGATCGAGCCCTTGCGCAGGCTGAACTCGACCTGCGTGGTGGGCTGCGTCACCACATGCGCCAGCAACTGTTGGGCGGGCTGCGGGCCTGGGGTCTTCTGGCGCGGGAAGACGAACACGTCGCCCTGGATGATGTAGGGCGCCTGCGGGCCGAAGCCGGGGATGCAGCCGTAGTCGCGGCCGGCCACCTGCCGGGCCTGGGCGAACTCGCCCTTGGCCCAGTCGCCCATGAACTGCACACCGGCCTTGCCACTGATCAGCATGGCGGTGGCGTCGTTCCAGTTGCGCCCGGGCGAGCCCTTGTCGACATAGCCCTGCAGCCGTTTGAAGGTCAGCAGCACCTGGCGGAAGGCCTCGGAGTTGATGGCCGCGGGGTCGCGGTCGCGCAGCACCTTCAGGTACAACTCGCGCCCGCCCACGTTGGTCAGCACGGCGGTGAAGACGGTGTTGTCCTGCCAGGCCTGTCCACCATGCGCCAGCGGCACCAGGCCGGCGGCCTTGAGCTTGTCCAGCGCGGCGAACAGCTCCTCCATGCTGCGCGGCTCGCCGGCAATGCCGGCCTGCCTGAACGCCGCCTTGGAGTACCAGATCCAGGTGGGCATGTGGATGTTCACCGGCACCGCGTAGTAGTGGCCCTTGATGCGGATGGCGCTCAGCACGATCTCGGGCAGGAAGCGGTCCCAGCCGTCTTTCTGCGCCACCTCGTCCATCGGCAGCACCAGGCCCTGCTCGACGATGTCGTGGAACTGCTTGGTGGTGTTGAACTGTGCGGCGGTGGGCGGGTTGCCGCCGATGATGCGGTTGACCGCCACCGCACGCGCCTGCTCGCCCAGCGCCACCGCCATGTCCACCCAGGTGCCGCCGCCAGCGCGGTAGGCGTCGGCCAGGGTCTTGACGGCGGCCGATTCGCCGCCCGAGGTCCACCAGTGGATGACCTCGGCGCGCGGGCCGGAGGCGGGCGCGGCGGGCGGCGTGGGGCCGGCGGCCTGGGCGCAGGCCAGACCCAGGGCCAGGGCGGCGGTCAGCAAAGGGCGGAGCGGTCGGCGCATCGGCATGCAGTGTCTCAGGCGTGGAGGAAGCGGGCGTACCATTGGCCGCTGTCCTTCAGGAGGCGCCGCTGCGTCGGGTAGTCGACATAGGTCAGTCCGAAGCGGCGGGTGTAGCCCTCGGCCCACTCGAAATTGTCGAGCAGGCTCCAGGCGAAATATCCCTTCAGCAGCACGCCCTGGCGCATGGCCTCGCGCGCGGCGGCCAGGTGGCGCGCCAGGTAGTCCAGGCGTTGGGTGTCATGCACCTGGCCATCGGGGCCCAGCGTGTCGTCCCAGGTGGAGCCGTTCTCGGTCAGGTAGATCGGGCCGGGCGTGTAGTCGCGCTGCACGCGGGCCAGCAGCGTCACCATGCCCTCGGGCGAGACCTCCCAGCCAAAGGCGGTGCGCTCCACGCCCTCGCGTTCAACCACGCGGGTGCGCAGCACGCCCTGGCCCGGTGCATCAGCCACCTCCTCGGGGAAGTAGTAGTTGATGCCCAGGAAGTCGGTGCGCGTGGCGATGGCGGCCAGGTCCCCCGGCGCCACCTGCGGTGCCAGCTTGCCCAGCAGCGCCAGGGTGTCGGCCGGGTAGCCGTGGCCGTGGAGCGGATCCAGGAACCAGCGGTTGCGCAAGCCGTCGTGGCGCTGCACCGCGGCCTGGTCGGCGGGAGAGTCGCTGGCCGCATGGATGGGGTGCAGGCTCAGCGTGATGCCCACCTGCGCCCCAGGGCAGGCCTGGCGGATCACCGGCACCGCCAGACCATGCGACAGCAGCAGGTGGTGGCAGACCTGGATGGCCGCGCCGAAGTCCTTCAGGCCGGGGGCGTGGCAGCCCTCGGCATGGCCCAGAAAGGCGGTACACCAGGGCTCGTTGTGGGTGATCCAGTGGCGCACCCGGTCGCCCAGTCGGCGCACCACCAGGCCGGCGTAGTCGACAAAGGCATCCACCGTGCGGCGCTCGGCCCAGCCTCCCTGGTCCTGCAGCGCCTGCGGCAGGTCCCAGTGGTAGAGCGTGGCCCAGGGCTGCAGGCCGCGCTCCAGCATGCCGTCAATCAGGCGCTCGTAGAAGTCCAGACCGGCCTCCAGCGCCGGGCCGCGGCCGCTGGGCTGGATGCGCGGCCAGGCGATGGAAAAGCGGTAGGCGTTGACGCCCAGCGAGCGCGCCAGGTCCAGGTCCTCAGGCCAGCGGTGGTAGTGGTCGCAGGCCACCGCGCCGCTGCTGCCGTCGCGGATGTGGCCGGGCTGGGCGCAGAAGCGGTCCCAGATCGACTCGCCGCGGCCGTCTTCACCGACGGCACCCTCAATCTGGTACGAGGAAGTGGAGCAGCCCCAGCGGAAGTCGGGCGGGAAGTCGGTGCGGCGCAGCTGGCGCGCCGTCGCGGCGTCGAACATCGTGGAATCGTGGTCGTGTCAGAGGGACGACCGGGGCGGGCCTTGTCGCGGATGAGCGCAAGGACCGCCCCGGTCGAGGGGCCGGGATCAGAGCTTGTAGCTCAGACCCAGCAGGTACTGCCTGCCGTACTTCTCGTAGATGGCGGGATAGAGCAGGTTGGCCACCTTGCCGCTGTTGGAGTCAACGCCCATCTTGGTGCGGTACGGCTCGTTGGTCAGGTTGTTGACCTGCAGCAGCACCGACAGTCCCTTGAGCCAGCCGCTGTCCCAGCCATAGCCCAGTTGCAGGTCGGTGATGCGCTCCGGCTCGATGGTGGTGTACGAGGTATCGCCCCAGGCATTGCGCACGGCCGCCAGGTAGCGCGAACGGTAGCGTTGGCCGACCCGCGCCTGGAAGCCCGCCTTCTCGTAGTAGAAGACCATGCTGGTGGCGGTGCCCGACAGGCCTTCCAGCGGGTTGCTCAGGTTGTTGCCCTGGTGGATATTGCTCTGCGTGAACGAGGCCGACAGGATGGTGCCGAAGCCATCGAGCATCGGTGCCAAGCGGCCGGCATCCAGCGCCAGGGTGAACTCGCTGCCTCGCACATAGCCGCCCTTGCCGTTGGCCGGTGCGTTGACCGTGCCCAGGTAGGTGTTGACCGGCGTGCAGGTCGTCGAGCCCGACGGCACGCAGGGGTCGGGGAAGCCGGTGAAGTCGTACGGGATGTCCTGGTTGTAGACGCTGGACTTGACGTCCTTGTAGAAGGCGGCGACGGCCGCGTAGCTGCGCTTGTCGAAGTACTTCTCGAAGGACAGGTCAACCGCGTCCGCGCGCCAGGGTTCGAGCTTGGGGTTGCCACCCTTGGCCGACCACAGGCCCGGACCGGTCTGGGCGCGGGCGACATCGCGGATGCCGGCGCGCATGTCCTCCATGTTGGGGCGTGCCATCTGGCGCGCCAGACCGAAGCGGATCACATTGCCTTCACCCACGCTCGTCGACAGGTTCAGGCTGGGCAGCACGTCGGTGTAGCTGGTGCCGCCGCTGATCGGCGCGGCACTGTTGGTCGTGGCGTCCCAGCGCAGACCGGTGCCGGTCTGGTCCGCATGCACCACCTGCAGACCGGCATTGCCCCGCACCTCAAGACCGCCGACGGTGAAGTCCAGGTCGAACTTCGCATAGCCGGTGGTGATCTTCTCGGCGACGCCCCATTGGCGATTGGGCGCGCTGCTGAGGTCATCCGGACGCGAGCTGAACAGGCCGGTGGCGAGCAGTTGCTGCACGTCGAAGTTGGCCACGGCGGGGATCGAGCCGAAGCCCAGCGTGGCCGGCGACATCAGGATGCCTGCCGGGAAGTCGGCGATCGTGCTGCCGTTCTTCATGTCGTAGGCGACCTTGGTGGCCTTGTAGTCCTTGCTGCGCTCGGCGTAGTTGAGGCCGCCTTCGAAGCGGGTCACGGGGCCCCAGGCCACATCACGTCGGCCGCCCAGCTTGATCGCCTTGGCTTCGTCGTTGACATCGAAGAAGCGGGTGGCGCCCATCTGGCCCCAGAACTGCTGCATCTTGATGATCGCCGGATCCGACCAGTCCACCGACGGTGTGAACTGCGAGAAGCCGTTGCGGTTGATGCTGAAGCTGCTGAAGCCGTTGTTCAGGCTGCCGATACCGGCGTACATCTCCGAGGTGCTTTCCTCGCGCTTGGCCTTCGAGTAGCTCAGGTCGGCCACCGTGGTCCAGCCGGCGATCTTGTACTCGTTGTTCAGCCCGATCGCGGCGATCGTGTCATTGCGCTGGTTGCTGCGCGACAGCAGCTTGGCCGAGACGTTCTTGATGCCGCCACTGGTGACGACCTTTTCGCCGTCCCAGTTGGAGTAGCCGGGGTTGACGTACTCGGCGCCGCCCCAGGTGGTCATCTCGGCCTGGAACTCGCGGCCCACGTACTTCTTGTCGTAGGTCGAGTAGTACAGGTCGGCGACGGTGTGCAGGTCCTTGTTGGGCTTGAACTCCAGCACCGCCATCACGCCGTCGCGCACCTGGTTGGTCGAGAACGCGGTGGCTTCAAAGCCCTGCAGTGCCACGGCGTCCTTGGCCAGGCCCTTGATGCTGCAGTCACCACCGCACCAGTCGGGCGGGTAGGAGCTGGTGTTGGCGGTGTTGGCCCACCACCAGTTGGCGTAGTGCTGCTGCTGCTCGGGGCTGTCAAGGTGGGCATAGCCCAGTGCCAGGCCGATCGTGCGGTCGGCGAACTGGTCAACGTAGGACGCGCTCAGGCGGTTGCCCGTCGCCGACAGGCCCGGGATCTGCTCGCCGTTGGAGTTCTTTTCGCCGCGCAGATTGATCGTGATCTGTCGGTTGGCCAGGTCCAGCGGACGGACGGTCTGCATGTTGATCGTGCCGGCCAGCCCCTGCATCGACAGGGTGGCGTCCGGGGTCTTGTAGACCACGGCGCCATTGATCAGTTCGGCCGGGAACTGGTCGAGCTCGACCTCGCGGCTCTCGCCGCCGTTGACCACCTCGCGGCCATTGAGCAGCGTGACGGTGTACTTGTCGGGCATGCCGCGCACCGAGATCTTCTGCGTCGAGCCGTTCACGCGCTGCGCTGTCACGCCCGGCAGACGGGCCAGCGACTCGGCGATGCTGACATCGGGCAGCTTGCCCAGGTCCTCGGCGGTGATCGCCTCGACGATGGAGTCCGAGTTGCGCTTGATGGCAATCGAGGTCTCGATCGCATGGCGGATGCCGGTCACGACCACCGACTGCGTGGATTCCTGGGCCTGCGCAGCGCCCATGCCGCCCAGCGCCAGGGTGCTGGCGACGGCCAAGGGGGTGAGCTGCCAATGGCGGCGCTGTCGGGATGGATGGCTGCGTTCAGTCGGTCTCGTCATCTCAGATGTCTCCTGCAACGGTCAGTGGGAAGGCACTTGCTGGGGGCCTTTGCTCTGATTCTTAACGAGATGGAAATGTTGTTAATTGAACGTTAACCCTAGGTTGTCCACTTCCCGCCACGCTGCGCGCTACAGTCCGGGCCACCATGCCCACCACCACGACCCTGCTGCTGGCCGAGGACGACGCCATCCTGGCCGATGCGCTGTCGGCGCAACTGCAGCAGGCCGGCTTCCAGGTGGAGCACGCGCCCAACGGCGCGGTGGCCGAGTACCTGCTGCTGCGCCAGCCCTGGGATGTGGCCGTGCTGGACCTGGGCCTGCCGATGGTGGACGGCCTGACCGTGCTGCGCCGCGTGCGCGAGGCGCGCAAGCCGGTGCCGGTGCTGGTGCTGACCGCGCTGGACAGCCTGGCCGACCGCGTGGCCGGCCTGAACGCCGGGGCCGACGACTACCTGACCAAGCCCTTTGACTTCCCCGAGCTGGAGGCCCGGCTGCACGCGCTGCTGCGCCGCAGCCGGCCGGCTGCCGGCGACATCGGTCTGGGCCGGCTGGTCTTCGATCGCCAGGCGCGCCGCGCCACGGTGGATGGCCAGCCGCTGGAGCTCAGCCCGCGCGAGTGGCTGCTGCTGGAGCTGCTGCTGAACCGCCGCGAGCAGGTGGTCACCAAGGACGAGATCGTGCAGGCCTGGGCGGCGGATGGCGCCGACCCGGGCGCGGCCGGCTCGATCGAGGTCTTCATCCACCGCCTGCGTCGCAAGCTGGAAGACTCCGGCCTGTCGATCCGCACGGTGCGCGGGCTGGGCTACCTGCTCGAACCCGACAGCGCCCGCGCCTGAGGCATGAACGGCCTGCGCCACCTGGCCCGCCTGCCCGGTGCGCGCTCGCTGCACCGCCAGTTGCTGCTGTGGCTGCTGCTGCCCCAGGTGGTGCTGTGGCTGGCCGCGGCGGGCTTCACCTACAAGCTGGCCGGCCACTATGTGCAGGAGGCGATCGACGCCAGCCTGGTGCAGGCCTCGCGCGCGCTGGCGCGGCAGATCAAGCCCACCGCCACCGGCCTGTACATCGACTTTCCGCGCTCGGCGCAGGAGATCCTCGAGGCCGACCCGTCCGACCGTGTGCTCTACGCCGTCAGCTCGCCGCCGGGCCAGTTCCTGATCGGCACGCCCAACCTGCCGGTGCCCGACATCCCCGAGCCGCGCCTGGGCGAGCCCTACCACTACGACAGCCTGCTGCCCGACCCGGCGCGCACAGAGGCGGCGCCCGAGCCGGTGCGCATGGTGGCGCTGTACCTGCCCTTTGCGGCCGAGGGCGCCTCGGGCGGCATGATGCTGGTGCAGGTGGGCCGCTCGCGTGCCAACCGCGAGGAGCTGGCGCGGCGCATCCTGATGGACACGGCGCTGCCGCTGTCGGCGCTGGTGGTGCTGATGACGCTGATCGTCTGGGCCGGCATCCGCGCCGGCCTGCAGCCGCTGGACCAGCTGCAGCAGCAGGTGCAGGGCCAGACCGCCAACGACCTGGCGCCGATCGAGATCGAGGCCGCGCCGCCCGAGGTGCGCTCGCTGGCACGCGCGATCAACACCCTGCTGGGCGAAGTGCAGCACAGCGTGGCGGCGCAGCGGCGCTTTATCTCGGACGCCGCGCACCAGTTGCGCACGCCGCTGGCCGGCCTGAAGAGCCAGACCGAGCTGGCGCTGCGCGAGGCCACCGAGCCCGCGCTGCGCGCCCGGCTTGAGCGGGTGCACGAGAGCGCGGCGCGCAGCGCCCACCTGGTCAATCAGTTGCTGACGCTGGCGCGCGCCGAGCCCGAGTCGGCCTCGCGCCAGGACCGCGCGGTGCTGGACCTGGCCCGCCTGGCGCGCGAGCTCACCGCCGAGTGGGTGCCGCGCGCGCTGGCCGCCGGCGTGGACCTGGGTTATGACGAGCCCGAGCCGGCGCCGCCGCCCGAGGACACCCAGGTCGAAGGCATCGCGCTGCTGTTGCGCGAGGCGCTGCACAACCTGATCGACAACGCGGTGCGCTATGCCGGCGCCGGTCGCGTGGTGACGGTGCGGGTGCGGCGCTGCGCTGCGCAGGTCTGCATGGAGGTCGAGGACGACGGCCCCGGCCTGTCCGAGGCCGACCGCGAGCGCATGTTCGAGCGCTTCGCCCGCGCCCGCCACGACGGCAGCGGCTGCGGCCTGGGCCTGGCCATCGTGCGCGAGATCGTCGAACGCCATGCGGGCCAGGTGCGCCTGCTGCCGGCCACGCCGCGCGGCTTGCTGGCGCGCGCCTGCCTGCCGCATGTGGCCCCCGCCAGGGTAAGCCCCGAGCGTTCATAGTTTAATGAAACATTAACATCGCGGGCGTTGTCTGACATCCCGCCCGCGTGTCCAGTCCTTCGTTTGCCCCACCGCTCACCCGCCGCCGCGTCCTCGGCGCGGCGGGCGCCTGGTGCGTGGGTGCGGCCGCCGACCGCGCGCTGGCGCAGGCGCCGCGTCAGCTCAGCGTGGCGGCCTTTCCGCTGCTGGACAAGCTGATCGAGGGCATGGCGCCGCGCTGGCAGCAACGCCACCCGGGCGTGGCGCTGGAGGTCATCAGCCGCCAGTGGATGGACCACCACACGGCGATGACCACTGCGCTGTCCACCGCCTCGCACCTGCCCGACGTGATGGCGCTGGAGATCGGCTTCGTCGGCCGCTTTGGCCAGGGCAGCGGCCTGGAGGATTTGCGCCAGCCGCCGTACCACATCGAGGCCGAGGCTGGCCGCTGGATCCGCGGCGCTTACGAGCAGGGTCGCAACCGCCGCGGTGAAGTGGTGGCGGCGCCGGCCGATGTGGGCCCGGGCACGATGTTCTACCGCGCCGATGTGCTGGACAAGGCGGGGGTCGACCCGGCGCGGCTCAGCAGCACCTGGGACAGCTACATCGACGCCGGCCGCCAGATCCAGGCCCGCACCGGCGCTCGGCTGGTGGGCCATGCGCTGGAGCTCAAGGACATCGTCGCGCGCACCGGCATCGCGCCGGGCGACGGCCTGTACTACGGCGCCGACAACCGGCCGCAGGTCAGCTCGGCGCGCTTCGTGCGCGGCTTCACGCTGGCGCGCCAGGTGCGGCAGGAGCGGCTGGACGGCCGCTACATGATCTGGACCAACGAGTGGGTCGAGGCACTGCGCCGCGGCCGCGTGGCCACCGCGCTCACGGGCGCCTGGATGGCCGGCCAGCTCAGCGGCTGGCTGGCGCCCGAGACCGCCGGCCTGTGGCGCGCCGCGCCACTGCCCGAGGGCGCCCTGATCGGCTACGGCGGCTCCAGCTACGCCATCCCGCGCCGCTCCGACCCCGCCACCAAGGCGCTGGCCTGGGACTTCATCCGCATGATGACGCTGGACCCGGTGGTGCAGTTGCACGCCTTCAAGCAGTTCGACGCTTTTCCCACGCTGCAGGCCAGCTTGGACGATCCGTTCTTCGACGAGCCGCTGCCCTTCCTGGGCGGCCAGCGCGCGCGGCGCCAGTGGCGCGACACCGCGCGCCGGCTGCCGGCGGTACCGGTGCACAAGCAGAACGCCTTTGCCGAGGAAGTGGTGGGCGGTGAGCTCGACAAGGTGATGGACCACGGCAAGGACATTGCGCAAGCGCTGCAGGACGCGGCGCGGCTGCTGGCGCGGCGGGCCAACCGATGAGCGCACCGCGCCGCGCCTGGATCCCGCCTGCCTGGGCGCCCTACCTGTTCGTGGCGCCCTTCTTTGCGCTGTTCGCGGTGTTCGGCCTGTTCCCGCTGCTGTTCTCGCTGTGGCTGGCCTTCCAGTCCTGGGAGCCCACCGGCGGCCTGGGCGCGATGCACTGGGTGGGCCTGGACAACTTTGCCTTCGCGATCGGCGACGAGTGGTTCTGGAAGGGGCTGTGGAACACGCTGTGGCTGTCGGTGATGTCAGGCCTGCCGCAGCACCTGGTGGCGCTGCCGCTGGCGGCCTTCATCGACCGGCGCGTGCGCCGCGGCCGCGACTGGGTGGTGGGGGCGTACTTCCTGCCCTACATCACCAGCACGGTGGCGGTGGCCATCCTGTTCGCCTCGTTCTTCTCCACCGACTACGGCCTGGTGAATGTCACGCTGCAGCGGTTGGCCGGCATCAGTGGCATCGACTGGCTCAACCGGCCCGAGTTCATCAAGCCGGCGATCGCGATGGTGGTGTTCTGGCGCTTCCTGGGTTTCAACCTGGTGCTGTACCTGGCAGCCATCCAGACCATTCCGCGCGACCTGTACGAGGCCGCCGCGCTGGACGGCGCCACGCCCTGGCGGCAGTTCCTGCACATCACGCTGCCCTCGCTCAAGCCGATGATCTTCTTCGGCGTCACGCTCAGCGTGATCGGCGGGTTGCAGCTGTTCGAGGAGCCCTTCGTGCTGACCAATGGCCGCGGTGGCTCGGACCAGGCCGGCATGACGGCGGCCATGTACCTCTACCGCATGGCCTTCGACTTCAATGACTTCGGTGGCGCCAGCGCGATGTCCTGGCTGCTGTTTCTGGTGGTGCTGGGCCTGACCTGGCTGACGCACCGTCTGCTCAAGCCCAGCGAATGAAGCATCACGCCACGTCCTCGCTGGCCACCGGTGCCGCCTACGCCGTGGTGGGGGCCGGCGCGCTGCTGATGCTGGCGCCGTTCTGGTTCATGTTCGTCTTCGGCACCCACCCGCGCGGCGAGATCTTCCGCCTGCCGCCGCCGGCCTTCTTCGGCAGCGCGCTGCTGGAGAACCTGGGCATCCTGACCGCCAAGCTGCCGTTCTGGCACAACGTGGGCTGGAGCCTGTACGTGGCGCTGATGTCCACCGGCCTGACGCTGCTGTTCTGCTCGATGGGCGGCTATGCCTTCGCACGGCTGGAGTTCCGCGGCAAGAACGCGCTGTTCGGCTTCGTGATGGGCACGATGCTGCTGCCCACCTTCATGAACATGATCCCCACCTTCATGGTGATGGATGCGCTGGGCTGGATCGACCAGCACCGCGCGCTGTACATCCCCGGCGCCGCCAGCGCCTTCGGCATCTTCCTGGTGCGCCAGTACGCCGGCAGCGCCATCCCGAAGGAGCTGGTCGAGGCCGCCCGCATGGACGGCTGCAGCGAGTGGGGCATCTACTGGCGCATCGCGCTGCCGCTGCTGCGCCCGGCGCTGGGCACGCTGGGCCTGGTCACCTTCATCGGCTCGTGGAACAACTTCATGGCGCCGCTGGTGGTGATGCGCAGCACCGCCCACTACACGCTGCCGCTGGCGCTGCGCACGCTGCAAGCCCCCAGCAGCACCGAGTGGGGTGCGCTGATGGCCGGCTCGGCGATTGCCACGCTGCCGCTGATCGTGCTGTTCGCGATCAGCTCGCGCCAGCTCATCGCCGGTCTCACCGCCGGCGCCGTCAAATGACCATGACTCTGCACATCGATCCCACCCACCTGCTGCGTCCCGACTTCATCTGGGGCGTGGCCACCAGCGCCTTCCAGATCGAGGGCGCCGCCGACGAAGACGGCAAGGGCGAATCCATCTGGGATGTCTTTTGCCGCCAGCCCGGTGCAATCGCCGACGGCAGCGATGGCCGCATCGCCTGCGACCACGTGCACCGGCTGGATGAGGACCTGGACCTGATCGCCAGCCTGGGCGTGGACGCGTACCGCTTCTCGATCAGCTGGCCGCGCGTGCAGCCGCAGGGCTGGGGGCCGTGGAGCGAAGAGGGTCTGGGCTTTTATGAGCGCCTGGTCGACGGCCTGCTGGCGCGTGGCATCCGCCCATTCGCCACGCTCAACCACTGGGACCTGCCGCAGGTGCTGCAAACCCAGGGCGGTTGGATGGCGCGCGACACCGCACACCGCTTTGTGGACTACGCGCGCGGCATCCAGCGCTGCCTGGGTGACCGCTTGGCCAGCATCGCCACCCACAACGAGCCCTGGGTGATCGCCATCCTGGGCCACGAGAAGGGCATTTTCGCGCCCGGCCTGACCAGCCGCGCCGCGGCGGCCCAGGTCAACCACCACCTGCTGCTGAGCCACGGTCTGGCACTGCAGGCGCTGCGCGCCGATGGGGCCAGCGCGCCGCTGGGCATCGTACTGAACATGTCGCCGCAGGAGCCCGCCACTGACAGCCCGGCCGACCGCGCGCTGGCGCGCCTGCAGGACGGCCACGGCCTGCGCTGGTACCTGGATCCGCTGCTGCGCGGCCGCTACCCCGACGACGCGTGGACCGACCTGGGCCGCGACGCGCCGCGCATGGAAGCCACTGATCTGGCCGCGATCGCCCAGCCGCTGGACTGGCTGGGCATCAACTACTACACCCGCAACGTGGTCAGCAGTGCGGGCCCCTGGGACCCGGTCGCGCACGGCCTGCCGGTGACCGACATGGGCTGGGAGATCTGCCCCGACAGCTTCCACGCGCTGCTCACGCGTCTGCACCGCGACTATGCGCTGCCCCCCACCTTCATCACCGAGAACGGCGGCGCCTTCCCCGACCCGGTACAGGCCGACGGTCTGGTGCACGACCAGGACCGCATCGACTACCTGCGCACCCACATCGCCGCCGTGGTGCGCGCCGCCCAGGAGGGCGTGCCGCTGGCCGGCTACTTCGTCTGGAGCCTGATGGACAACTTCGAATGGGCCAGCGGCTATGCCAAGCGCTTTGGCATCGTGCATGTCGACTACGCCACCCTGGCGCGCACCCCCAAGGCCAGCGCCCGCGCCTACCGTGACGCGCTGACGCGCTGGCGCGTCGGAGCCCGCGCATGAAGGCGCTGGCCACCGGCCTGAGCGCCGCGCTGCTTGCACTGGCCGGCTGCAGCAGCCCGCCCCAGCGCGTTCAGCCGCTCACCGCACCGCTGCCCGAGCGCCTGGCCGTGCCCGTCGGCTACACCCTGGTGTGGTCCGACGAGTTCGATCGCGACGGCCTGCCCGACCCCGCCCGTTGGGTACACGACACCCACCGCAACAAGGCGGGTTGGTACAACCGGGAGGCGCAGTACTACAGCGACCGCCGCCCGGACAACGCCCAGGTGCAGGGCGGCCTGCTGCACATCACCGCACGCCGCGAATCGCTGCGCGATCAGCCCGACTGGGGCGGCCAGCCCTACAGCTCGGCCCGCCTGATTACCAAGGGCACCGGCGACTGGACCTATGGCTTCTTCCAGATCCGCGCCAAACTGCCCTGCGGCCAGGGCACCTGGCCGGCGATCTGGATGGTGGGCAGCGGCGGGCGCTGGCCGGCCGATGGCGAGCTCGACATCCTGGAGCAGATCGGCGAGCGGCCCGACCGCGTCTTCAGCACCGTGCACACCCAGGCCGGCAGCGGCGCCTGGGGCAGCGGCGCCGAACGCACGCTGACCGACGTGTGCACCGCCTTCCACGACTACCAGATGCACTGGACGCCCACGCACATCGACTTCGGCATCGACGGCGTGCCGCACTACCGCTACCTGAACCACGGCGGCGACGCCTGGCCGTTTGATCGACCGCAGTTCCTGGTGCTGAACATCGCCATCGGCGGCGACCTGGGTGGGCGCGTGGACGACAGCATCTTCCCGGTGACGATGGCGGTGGACCATGTGCGGGTGTGGCAGGCCGGGAGTGCCCGATGAGGGCCTGGCTGCTGGCCCTGCTGCTGAGCATGGCCGGCGTGGCACAGGCTACACCGCCGCTGAAGGTGGCCAGCTACAACCTGCGCCTGAACGACGCCGGTGACGGCCCCAACGCCTGGCCGCACCGCCGCGAGCAGGTCCAGGCCCTGATCCGCTACCACCGTCTGGACCTGGTGGCCACGCAGGAGGGCCTGATCGACCAGATCCGCGACCTCGAAGCCATGCCCGGCTGGGCCCGCGTGGGCGTGGGCCGCGACGACGGTCGCGAGGGTGGCGAGCACTCCGCCATCTTCTTCCGCCGTGACCGCTTGGCACTGGAGGACCACGGCGACTTCTGGCTCAGCGCCACGCCCGACCAACCGTCGATGAGCTGGGACTCCAACTGCTGCCACCGCCTGGCCACCTGGGCCCGGCTGCGCGACCGCGCCAGCGGCCAGCGCTTCATCGCCTTCTCGGTCCACTTCGACCACGAGGCGGCGGTGTCGCGCCGTGAATCAGCGCGGCTGCTGGTGCAGCGCGTGCAGGCGCTGTCGAAGGGCCTGCCAGTGCTGTGCCTGGGCGACTTCAACGCCACCCCCGACAGCGAGCCGGTGGCGATCATGCGGGCCGCGCTGCGCGATGCGCGCGAGCTCAGCGAATCACCGCCTTATGGGCCGGTGGGCACCTTCAATGCGTTTCGCTGGGATGCACCGGCGGACGAGCGCATCGACTACCTCTTCGTCAGCCCGGGGGTGCGGGTGCTGGACTACGCGGTGCTGACCGATTCATTGCGCGGGCGCTATACCAGTGACCACTTTCCGTTGGTGTTGACGGTTCAGTGGGGTGGGCAGGGCGACGCGGGCGCGAAGGGTGGGCGATGACGAGGCGGCCTGCCGAACGGCTGGCTGGTCCAGCGCCGGGGGGAGGTGAGGCCGCCCCCTCAAGAACGCGCCGTTCATAGACATGTCCTCGTCAGCCGTGGACCCAAGTGGCTTGGCGCATTGTAGCCATTTGGCTACAATGCGCCCATGTTCACCGTGCTCCAGACAGAGGAGTTCGTCGCCTGGCTCGACGCTCTGAAGGACAAGAGCGCACAGGTTCGAATCGCCGCGCGGCTGCGGCAGGTTCAGGCCGGGAGCTTGGGCGACTGGCAACCGGTTGAAGGCGAGGTCTCTGAGATGCGCGTGCACTGCGGCCCCGGCTACCGCCTGTACTTCGTACGAAGGGGCCGCGTCATCGTGGTCATGCTCGACGCAGGTGACAAGTCGACCCAAAAGCAAGACATTCGCCGTGCGTTGAAGCTGGCGTCGGAACTTGGAGACGATGTATGACCAAGACCAAGACCAAGACCAAGACCAAGACCAAGAACCCCCTGAAGCTGGTCGCGTTCGACGCAGCCCGGTACCTGGGGGACGATGAGGCGATCGCCGAGTACATGACGGCAGTGCTCGAAGCCGACGATCCGGGTCTGCTGCTGCTGGCGTTGGGCGATGTCGCCCGGGCCAAGGGCATGGCACAGGTGGCCAAGGACGCGGGTTTGAGCCGCGAAAGCCTCTACAAGGCATTGGCGGAAGGCGCCAAACCTCGTTTCGAGACGGTCATGAAGGTGGCGCGGGCCCTGGGTGTCAGGTTCACTGTCCAGGCTGTCTGACCGGTGCGCGACGAGGGCGCCCCACGGCCTCACACCGTCTTCGTCACCTTGCTGAGGTGCCTCGGCTGGTCCGGGTCCAATCCCCGCGCCTCGGCCAGTTGCGCCGCCATCCCGTAGAACGCCTGGATCGCACACGCTGGATCCAACTCCGGCAAGGTGGCGGTGGGCAGCGTCAGATCCCTCTCCGGAACATCCGCAGGCGCCACCAGCAGCACAGCGGCACCCCGCTGGCGCATGTCGGCCGCCAGCGCGCGCAGTCCCGGTTGCGTGGGCCCACGCAGCGCAAAGATCAGCAGCGGGTAGCCGGGCTCGACCAGGGCCATCGGGCCGTGGCGGATTTCGGCGCTGCTGAAGGCTTCGGCCTGCAGGGCCGAGGTTTCCTTGAACTTCAGCGCGGCCTCCTGCGCCACCGACAGGCCCAGGCCGCGGCCCACCACCATCAGCTGGCGGGCGCCTTGCAGCACGGGCAGGGCGGCGGACCAGTCGGTCTGGGCGGCGCGGGTCAGGTCGTGCGGCAGTTCGGCCAGTGCGGCGTGCAGCGCGGCCGAGTCATGCCAGTGGGCGACCAGGCGGGCGGCGGCGGCCAGGCTGGCGATGAAGCTCTTGGTGGCGGCCACGCTGCGCTCGGGGCCGGCGTGCAGGCCGAGGGTCCACTCGGTGGCCTGGGCCAGCGGGGACGTGGTGTCGTTGACCAGGGCCACGGTGCAGGCGCCGCTGGCGCGCAGCGCGCGCATCGGCTCGACCACGTCGGGGCTCTGGCCGGATTGCGACACGGCCACGGCCAGCGCGCCGGCGGTGCGCAGCGGCGCCTGGCCCAGCGTCAGCAGCGACAGCGGCAGCGAGGCCACCACGCAGCCCAGGCGCGCCATCACCAGGTAGGCCAGGTAGCTGGCGGCGTGGTCGCTGCTGCCGCGGGCCAGCGTCAGCGTCACCGCAGGCGACAACGCGGCCAGATGGCGGCCCAGGGCGGCCAGGCGGGCGTCCTCGGCCAGGCCCTGGCGCTCGACCGCTGCAGCGGCCTCCAGCGCCTCATCGCGCATGCGGCTCATCGCGGCAGCTCCCGACCGGCGACGAACACCGATTGCAGCTGCAGATGGTGGTCCAGCAGCACCAGGTCGGCGTCGGCGCCGGGGCTGAGGCGCCCGCGGGTGGTTTCACCCAGGTAGTCGGCCGGGAAGCGCGAGACGCGATCGCTGGCGTCGGCCAGCGACAGGCCCAGGCCCACCAGGTGGCGCAGCGCGCGGTCCATGGTCAGCGCGCTGCCGGCCAGCGTGCCGTCGGCCAGACGCACGCCACCGGCGCAGTGGTGCACGGTCTGGCGGCCTAGGCGGAATGCGCCGTCGGGCATGCCGGCGGCGGCGGTGGCGTCGGTCACCGCATGCACGCGCGGGATGGCGCGCAGCGCGGCCAGCAGTGCGCCGGGGTGCACGTGCAGGCCGTCGGGGATCAGCTCGGCATGCTGCGCATGCGCCAGCGCCGCGCCCACCAGGCCGGGCGCGCGGTGGTGTAGGCCGGACATGGCGTTGAAGAGGTGGGTGAAGCCGCTGGCGCCGGCGGCCAGCGCGGCCACGCCCTGCTCGTAGCTGGCCTCGCTGTGGCCGATCTGCACGCGCAGGCCGCGCGCCACCAACTGCGGGATCAAGGCCAGGTGGCCACGCTCCTCGGGCGCCAGCGTGACCACGCGCAGCGGGGCGCGGGCGCAGAAGTCGTCCAGCTCGGCCAGCGTGGCGGCGTGGGTGTCGGGGGGCTGCGCGCCCAGGCGCTGCGGGCTGAGCCAGGGGCCCTCCAGGTGCACGCCCAGCACGCGCGCGCCGTCGCCCGGGCCATCGGCCATGGCGGCGGCGACGCCGTCCAGCGCCTGCTGCACCTCGGCGGTGGGTGCGGTCATCGTGGTGGCCAGCAGCGCGGTGGTGCCGTGGCGCGCATGCAGGCGGGCCAGGGTGCGCACGGCGTTGGCGCCCTCCATGGCGTCGGCGCCGCCGCCGCCGTGCACATGCAGGTCGATGAAGCCGGGCAGGGCGATCGGCAGCGCGGGGTCGGGCTGCTCGATCGGGTCGCCGTCCAGGGCCTGGATCTGCGCATCGAAGCGCAGCAGGCCGCGGCGCCAGCCGTCGGGCGTCAGCAGGTTGGCGTGCAGGGTGGTCAGGGTCATGACTCAGTGTGCGAAAGATGTTGGCGCAGCAGGATCAGGGCGCCGTCGGCGGCGTCGCCGCGCGGCGGCTGCAGGCGCTTGCGAAAGTCTTCAGGCAGCCAGGGCATCAGCGGCGCGGCCAGACCGCCGCACAGCGACAGCGGCAGATCGCCCTGGGGCACCAGCGCGTCGGCCAGACGCACCACCTCCACCGCGGCCTGGGTCACCCAGGACCTGGCCAGGGCGTCGGTGGCAGCGTGGGCCAGCACCAGCGGCGCCAGGCTGGCGAACTGGCCCTGGCTGGCCTGGCCCAGCCAGGTGCGCAGGCTGTCGGGGACGGCGCCGCAGCGCTGGGCCACGGCGTGGGACAGCGCGTCGGCACGGGCGCGGCCGTCCAGCACCTGCTGCAGATGGGCGGCCGCGCGCAGGCCCAACCAGGCGCCGCTGCCTTCGTCACCGGCCGGGAAGCCCCAGCCGCCCACCTCGCGCCGCCGGCCATGGGCGTCCAGGCTCAGACCCACGCTGCCGGTGCCCATGGCCACCACCGCACCGGGCTGGCCGCCGTGGGCGCCCAACAGCGTGGTCAGCGCGTCGCTGGCCAGGCACAGCGCGGCGCAGCCGGGATCAGCCTCCACAAAGGCCGCCGCCCAGGGCGGGTTGTTGGCACCGGCCAGGCCCAGGCCCAGCGCGATGTGCTGCCAGGGCGGCAGGGCCAGGCCCTGCTGGGCGAAGGCGTCGGTCAGTGCGTCACGCACCGCCTGCCAAGCGCGGTCGCTGCCATGCATCAGGGCCGACGCACCGGCGCGGCCGTGGCCGATGGGGGTGCCGGCGGCGTCGGTCACCCGCACGCGCGTGCCGGTGCCGCCGCCATCGACGCCGGCCAGGTAGCGGGGCTTCGTCATAGCCGCACCACAATGCCACGCCGCCACAGCCACCAGCCCGGCAGCCAGCAGGCGCCGGTGTAGGCCAGCGCGTAGAGCAGCGAACCCGGCTTGTCGCCGGCCCAGGACTGGAAGCCACGCTGGTACAGCCACTCCATCAGCGAGCTGCCATGCACCGGCGTCAGCCACAGGACCGCATTGCCCACCTCGCTGAGCAGGTAGATGGCCAGCGGGTTCATGCCAAAGACCTGCCACACCCACAGGCCGCGGCGCCAGCCGCGGCGGTCGATCAGCGTGGTCAGCGCGGCCAGGATCAGCCCGTCCAGGCCGATGGTCAGCAGCCCATAGCTGGGGGTCCAGAGCTTCTTGTTGATCGGCAGCAGCGCGTTCCAGGCCAGCGCCAGCCCCACGGCGGTGGCGCCCACCACCACCAGCGGTGCCAGCGACCGCGTTGGTGCGGCGCGCAGCCAGCGCGTGGCGCCGTAGCCGGCCAGTACATGCACGGTGGCGGCGAAGGTGCCCAGCAGGCCTTCAGGGTCGTAGGGCAGGCCTTCGCCCTGGTAGATGTGGCCGGCGCCGAACAGCCACAGGTCCAGGCGGCGCGCGGCGTTGCCTGCCAGCGTGAGGTCGCCACCGATCAGCAGCACCGCCCAGGTCCCCAGCAGCGCGATCACGCTGTAGGCGATGGCGCCGCGCCGGCCGCCCCACAGCAGCACCGCCGCGGCCAGCGCCTGGCACAGCGCAATGCGCTGCAGCACGCCGGGAATGCGGGCGGTGGCCAGTGGGCGCAGCATCCAGCCGCCGTCGGGCGCGGCCTGCACGAACGGAAAGTAGTACAGCAGCAGGCCGCAGCCGAACAACAGGGCCGAGCGGCGCAGCACGCGGGCGAAGGCCACGCCTCGGCCGGCCTGTGCGCTGCGCTCCAGCGAGAAGGCCATCGCCGCGCCGACGATGAACAGGAAGCTGGGAAAGACCAGATCGGTCAGCGTGAAGCCATGCCAGCGCGCGTGCAGGAGTTGCCCATAGGACAGCTGCTCGCTGAGCGACATGTTGACCACGATCATCAGCGCGACCGTCAGGCCGCGCATCACGTCCAGGGCGAGCGAGCGTGAGGTGTCGGGGGACGGGGGGACGGCGGACATCGGTACCCAAGTTAGCATCCCCGGCGCGCCAAGGCCAGCCGCGCTGATGGGCCAGGGGGCCCGCGCAAGTGCCTGATTCATCAGGGCCAGCGTCGGGCGGCCTTACGCATCATTACCCCGCCGGGCGAATTCCAGATCTGCGGGGCGCGCGCAGGTTCACCGAAGATTACAAAAACTTGCCCGGCGGCGGACCGGTGATCAGGCCGGCAGTCGGATCCGCGCCACGAATCCGCCCTCGGGGTGGTTGGCCAGCAGCAGCTCGCCGCCCTGGGCCTGCACCAGGTTGCGCGCAATGCCCAGGCCCAGGCCCATGCCGCTGGCATTGTGTTCGCGGCCCTGCGACAGGCGCAGGTGCGGGTCGAACAGGCGCGGCAAGGCCTCGTCGGGCACGCCGGGGCCGTGGTCACGCACGGCGATCTCGATCTCGGTGCCCTCGCGGTGCACCGACACCTCGGGGCGCTCGCCGTAGAACAAGGCGTTGTCCAGCAGATTGCCCAGCGCGCGCTTGAGCGCCAGCGGCTTGGCGCGCACCGTCAGGCCCGCCGGCGTGAAGGCCACCGCGTGGCCGGACAGCTGCGCGCCGCGCACCAGGCGGCTGATCAGGGCATCCAGGCGCACGTCCACCACATCCTCGTGGATGTCGCTGTCGCTGACGTTCTGCAGCGCGCCCTTGACCATCATGTCGAGCTCGTCGAGGTCTTCCTCGAACTCGCTGCGCAGCGTGTCGTCGTCCAGCAGCTCCGAGCGCAGCTTGAGCCGCGTGATGGGGGTGCGCAGGTCGTGCGAGATGGCGACGAACAGGCGCTCGCGGTCTTCCAGGTAGTTGTGGATGCGCTGCTGCATGGCGCGAAAGGCGCGGGCGGTGTTGATGAACTCGCGGCTGCCGGTGTCGGGCAGCACCGGCATCGGTTCACCCCGGCCGATCGCGGTGGCGGCGTCGGACAGCTGAGCCAGCGGGCGGATGATGCCGCGCAGCACGAACAGCATCAGCAGCAGCAGCGCCACCGCCAGCGAGATGCCGGGCAGCAGCAGGCGCTCGGCGCTGAAGGCGTCGCTGCCGTCCAGGAAGTAGGGGTTGGGCATCAGCGTGGCCAGCAGCAGCCAGTGGCCGGGCTCCAGCTCGGTCTGCACCAGCAGCACTGGCGCCGGCTGCGGCAGCAGCAGCTGCTGGGCCCACAGCTCGGGCAGCTCCACCAGGCGCGCCCCGGCGGGGCTGACCTGCACCTCACCGGGCCACGAAAAGGCCAGCTGCAGGCCCGGCAGGCTGGCCAGGTCGGCGTGCAGCGTGCGCGCCAGCGAGCCCAGCGCCTGCTCGGCCAGCGCGGCCGGGGCGATCGGCCGCACCGGCACCGGCGCGTCGTTCAACCACAGCAGGAAGCGCGCGCCACCCATGTCGCGCTGCTGCTGCACCACCAGCGGCCGGTAGCTGGCCGGCACGCTGCGCAGCGAGCGGATGGTGTGGGCCGCGCCGTGGCCCAGCACCTGGGCGGCGGCCTCGGCCTCGGCGCGGCGGTCGGCGCGCAACTGGGCGTTCCACAGCGCGCCCAGCGCCAGCTGCACCACCAGCACGCCGCCAACCAGCAGCAGCGACAGCCGACCCATCATCGAGGTCGGCCAGCCGCCGCGCACCTCAGACGGCACCGGAGACGACCTCGGCGGCAAAGACATAGCCGGCGCCGCGCACCGTCTTGATCAGGTGTGGCTGCTTGCCGTCGTCGCCCAGGCGCAGGCGCAGGCGGCTGATCTGCACGTCGAGCGAGCGGTCCAGCGGGCCCGATTCGCGGCCGCGGGTCTGCTCGCAGAGCTGGTCGCGGTCGAGGATCACGCCGGGGTGTTCGACGAAGCAGCGCAGCAGCTGGAAATCCAGGCCGGTGAGCACCACCGGCTGGCCCTGGGCATCGACCACGGTGCGCTCGACCAGGTCCAGCGTGAAGCCCGCGAAGCGGTGAAAGCGCAGCGCGGGCGACAGCTCGGCGCCGCTGCGGCGCAGGATGGCCTTGATGCGCGCCAGCAGCTCGCGCGGGCTGTAGGGCTTGGCCATGTAGTCGTCGGCGCCGATCTCCAGGCCGACCACCCGGTCGGTCTCGTCGGCACTGGCGGTGAGCATGATGATGGCCACCTTGGGCGCGCGGGCGCGCACCTCGCGGCACAGCGCGAAGCCGTCGGTGTCGGGCAGCATCACGTCCAGGATGACCAGCGCCAGCTCATCGGCATGGCGCAGGAACTCGGCCATGAAGCTGGCGCCGTCGTGGGCCACCAGCACCTCGAACTGGTTCTTCTCAAGGTAGGTCTTGAGCAACTGGCGGGTTTTCTGGTCGTCGTCGACGACAAGGATCTGGCGTCCCATGGGTGTGTCGGTTCAGTCGTCAGTGGCGCGTTGGGGCAGGGTGCGCAGCACGGCGGCCAGGCGCTGCTGCAGGGAGGCGGGCGTGGCCTGCTCATCCAGGAAGAAACGGCGCAGCTCGTCGACCAGGGCCTCCTTGCTGGCCTCGTCGGTGGCCATGCGGTGGACCATGCTGGGCGCGCGCTGGGCGGCGCCCTGGGCAAAGCTCAGCCAGGAGTCGCGGGCACAGGTATCCAGGCGGGCCGGGTCGGTGTCGCGGCGCACCGGCACCGAGCCCTTGACGGCGTTGTAGTCGGCCTGCACCGCGGGCGACACCAGCAGCCGCGCCAGGCGCTCCTGGGCCGGGCTGCGGGCGTAGTCGTTGGTGAACATGCCCAGCGAGTCGATGCTGTAGAGGTGCTGGCGCTGGGTGCCGGGCCAGGTGCTGCAGACCACGTCCTGGTCCAGCCGGGCGCCCAGCGCCAGCAGCTCGCCCTTGGCCCAGTCGCCCATCAGCAGCATCGCCGCCTCGCCGCGCTGCAGGCGGCGGACCTCATCGGTCCAGGGGCGGTCAACGGCGGCACCGCCGATCCAGCCGCGCAACTGGCGCAGGCGGCGCAGCGCGGTGGCCAGGCGCGGGTCGGCGGCGGCGGCGGGGTCGTGGCGCACGAACAGCGCGCGGTGCAGAGCCACACCGCCCTCGGCCAGGATCATCGCCTCGGCCAGACCGGCCACCTGCCAGGGCTCGCTGCTCTGCGCCAGCGGCACCACGCCAGCGGCCTTCAGCGCGGCCACGGTGCGTTCCAGCTCGGCCCAGTTGGTGGGGGCTTTCAGGCCCAGGCGGTCGAAGGTGGGCTTGTGCAGGTACAGCGCGTTGGCGCGGTGGATGCCCAGCGGCGCCGCCACCGTGTGGCCGCGGTGGCGCAGCAGCGCGGCCACCGGGGGCAGCAGCTGCTGGGGCCAGGTGCCGGCGACGTTGTCGAGCTCGAGCAGCACGCCCACCTCGGCCCAGTCGGCGATCGAGCGGCCGATGATCTGCGTGGCATCGGGCGCATCGCCGGCCAGCACGCGGCTGCGCAGCACCTTGCCGGCGCCCTGGCCGGCACCGCCGGGCACGGCCGCGTCGCGCCAGGCGATGTCCTCGGCGGCCGCATGCGCGGCCAGCACCTCCACCGCGCGGCGCTCGCTGGCCGAGGTCCACCAGTGCAGCACCTGCAGCGGCGTGGCCGCGGCGGCGGCCAGCGGCAGCATCAGCACAAGGGTGGACAGGGCAGGGCGCACGGCGGCATTGTCTGCCCAGACCGGCGCGTCAGCGGGCCAGGGCGCGCTGCACCGCGTCGCGCGCGGCGGCGCTCATCACGCGGTAGCCGGCGGCGGTGGGGTGCACGCCGTCCTCGGCCAGGGCCTGGGCGATGCCGCCGTCGGCATCGGCCAGCGGCGTGTGTAGCTCCAGCAGCACCAGGCCTTGCTGCTGGGCGTAGCGGCGCAGCAGGTGGTTCAGTTCAATGATGGGCGCGCGCGGGTCGATCGCGGGTGCCCACCAGTAGCGGCTGGCCGGCGGCACGGTGCCGATCACCACGCGGATGCCATGCGCGCGTGCCAGCTCGGCCATCGAGGCGATGTTCCCGGCGATGGCCTCCACGGTGGCAGGGCCGGTGTTGCCGGCGATGTCGTTGGTGCCGGCGATGATCACCAGCACCCGCGGCGCCAGCGCGATCACGTCCTGGCGCAGGCGCAGCAGCATCTGCGGCGTGGTCTGGCCGCTGATGCCGCGGTTGATCCAGCCGCCGGGCGCAAAGGGATCGGGCGCGTCGTGGCTCCAGTGCTCGGTGATCGAATCGCCCAGCACGACCACGCGGGCCTCACCCGCGCGCGGCGCGCCCAGCGCGACATTGGCCTCGCGGTAGCGGCCCAGCTGGGCCCAGTCCTCGGGCGGGGGGGCGGCGGTGCTCATCAGGGGCAGGGTCAGCAGCAGGGACAGGAGCAGGCGGTGGATCATCATGGCAGGGCGATGGTGCGGCTGCGCTGGCCGCCCGGGCCGAAGGCGGCGGCGCGCACGCCGGTGGTGGCGGGAATGCCGTCGGGGCCGGCCAGCGGGCTGCCAGGGCCGGGATCGCTGCCGTCGGTGGTGTAGCGCACCTGCAGGTCGGGCCAGGCGGTGGCGGTGAGGGTGCGCGTGCCGTCAACCTGCAGGCCCGGGGGCGGCACATGGTAGGCCAGGCCCGGCTGCTCGGCCAGCAGGCGCGGCAGCACCTGCGTGCCCACTTGCCGCGTGAAGCGGGCCCAGTCCTGCGCATGGCCGGCGGCGGCGTCCGCCGGCACGCGGCTGCGCGCCCAGGCGGGATCGGCCGACCAGGCCCGCTCGGCCAGGGCCAGCAGGCGCGGCAGCAGCAGGCGCTGCATCGTGGCGGGCTCGCGCACGACTTCCGAGAACAGCGTGGCCTCCAGGCCCAGCACATGCCGGCGGCCGCTGGTGCTCAGCGTGGCACGGCCGGGCAGGGGCCTGGGGTCGGTGGGCTGCGCGCGCAGATCGTCCAGCGGGATGAAGGACCAGGTCTGCTGCAGGTCGGTCAGCGCGGCCCAGTTGACGCCCACCTCGTTGGGCTCGGCGTCATGCGCCATGTCGAAGTACAGGCGCGTGGCCGGGGCCAGCACCACGTCGTGGCCGGCATTGGCCAGGCGGTAGGCCAGGTCGTCGGAGTCGTCCAGGTTGTTCCAGACGAACAGCCGCATGCCGCGGCCCAGGAACACCGGGTTGGGTTCCAGCCGGCTGCCTGCGCCGTTGCTGTTCACGTGCGGGCGGCGCACCGCGCCCAGCTCCTCCCAGCCATCGACGCGTGCGCCATGGCGGCGGGCGATGCCGTCGACGCGCTGGTAGAAGTGGTTCCACAGGCCATCGCGGTCGCGCAGGCCCAGGCGGCGGATGGTCTCGAGGCTGGCGGGCGAGGCGCTCCAGGCTTTGCCGGGCAGCTCGTCGGCGCCCAGGTGAATGCGCCGCAGCGGCACGCCGGCCTCGCGGTGCATCGCGGCGATCTCGGCCACCACCTTGTCGATGAAGGCGTAGGTGCCGGGCAGGCCGGGGTCCATCACATGGTCGGTGTGCAGCTGGGCCGAGCGGTAGACCGACGGATCGGACGGGTCGCGCAGCCGGTACTGCGCGGCATCGGGCCGGCCCTGCGCGGCCAGTGCGTGCTCGCGCGCGGCCATGGCCCACACGGCGGCGCGGGCGTGGCCGGGCATTTCGATTTCTGGCAGCACGGTGATCTGCAGCGCGGCGGCCTCGCGCAGCAGCGCGATGTAGTCGGCGCGGCTGAGGTGACCGCTGCCGTGCGCATCATGGACGTCGCCGCCGGAGCCGTGGGCCGGCGGCAGGTGGCGCCAGGGGTCGGCGCTGTGGCCGCGGCGGGCGCCGTAGTCGGTGAGCTCGGGCAGGCCGGGGATGGCCAGGCGCCAGCCCTCGTCATCCGTCAGGTGCAGGTGCAGCGTGTTGAGCTTCAGCCGAGCCATCAGCGCCAGCGTGTGGCGCAGGGTGTCGGGCGACTGGAAGTTGCGCGCGATGTCGACCAGCAGGCCGCGCACGGCAAAGCGCGGTGCATCGGTGAGGTCCAGCGCCGGCCAGGCGGCGCCCGGGGCCGGCCACAGGTCGCGCAACGATTGCAGGCCGCGCGCCACGCCGGCGGGGCTGCGGCCGGTGAGCGTGATGCCGCGCTGCGGGTGGATCTGCAGCCGGTAGGCCTCGGGCGAGGTGCTGCCGGCCACCGCGCCCAGGCGCAGGCGCAGCGGGGGCTGGCGGGCATCGGCGGGCCCAGGCCAGCGCTCGTCCAGCCAGCGCGCCAGTTGGGTGGCCTCGGCGCGCAGCGCAGGCGCGGCCTGCAGCGCGGGGCGGGTGGACCAGCGCAACCCGCCCGGGCCGGCCTGCCAGCGCAGCGGTGGCGGAAACACCGGCGGCAGGGGCCCCACTGCCGCCGTGGCCGCGGGCTGGTAGCGCGCATACAGCTCGGCCGGCGTGGGCGGCTGCGGGTCGCCCGGGCCGGGCACCAGGGGGCGTGCCGTGGTGGTCAGCGGCCAGGCGCGGTCGGGCTCGGCAGCCAGCACCAGGTAGGCGCCACGCGGGCCCTTGTCAACGCGCTGCATCGGCTCGCCCGCCAGCAGGCGCAGCGTCAGCGTTTGGCCGGCGGCCAGCGGCGTCGGCTGGGTCGGCCGCACGCGGTAGTGGGTGCCCTTGACTTGCTCCACCACCAGGCCGCCGTCGGTCGGCCCGGTGCGCAGGCCTGAGACGGTGCTGAGGTACAGCGACCAGCCGGTGTCCGGCAGTGCCAGCCCAGGGGGCAGGCTCAGCTGCAACTCCAGCAGGCCCAACGGGTCGGGGTGGCCGGCCACCGGGCCGTTGCGCAGCACCGACCACTGCAACTGGCCGGTCTGGGCGGTCTGGGCGGTCTGAGCGGGCGCACTGGCAGACATCAGCAGCAGCGCCGCCAGAGCCAGGGCGCGCCTCATGCCGGCACGGCGGCGCGCGAGCGGCCACTGGTCAGCAGATTGCCCGGCTGCAGCCGGCGCAGCGCCTGGCCCTGGGCATCGAAGACATGGAAGGCCGCGGGATCGGCCGAGAAATGCAGTGGCGCGTCGGCATCGACCGGGCGGTCGCCCTCGCCACGGATCACCAGTTCGCTGCCGTCGGCCAGCGCCAGGTAGATGTGGTTGGACTCGCCCAGGTGCTCGACCGCCTGCACCTGGCCGCTGAAATGCTCGCTGGCGCCGTGGCCCTCGCGCGCGTGCTCGGCGCGCAGGCCCAGCGTGACCGCGCTGCCGGCGGCCAGGCCGCTGCCGTCCACCGCGGCGCGCAGCTGCGTGCCGTCGCCCAGGCTCAGCACCACGCCCTCGGCCGCGGCGCTCAGCACGCGGGCCGGCAGCAGGTTCATTGTCGGCGAGCCGATGAAGCCGGCGACGAACAGGTTGGCGGGCTGCTGGTACAGCTGCAGCGGCGTGCCGGCCTGCTGGATGCGGCCCTCGTGCATGACCACGATGCGGTCGCCCAGCGTCATCGCCTCGACCTGGTCGTGGGTGACGTAGACGATGGTGGCGTCCAGTTGCCGGTGCAGCTTGGCAATCTCCAGCCGCGTCTGCACGCGCAGCGCGGCGTCGAGGTTGGACAGCGGCTCGTCGAACAGAAAGAGCTGCGGCTCGCGCACGATGGCGCGGCCGATGGCCACGCGCTGGCGCTGGCCGCCCGAGAGCTCGCGCGGCAGGCGCTCGAGCAGGTGTTCGATTTTCAGGATGCCCGCGGCGCGGCGGATGCGGGCATCGATCTCGGCCTTGTTCTGGCCGGCGATCGTCAGGCCGAAGGCCATGTTCTTCCACACCGTCATGTGCGGGTACAGCGCATAGCTCTGGAAGACCATGGCGATACCGCGCTCGGCCGGCGGCAGCGTGTTGACGACGCGATCGCCGATCTCCAGCGTGCCCTCGGTGATTGGCTCCAGCCCGCACAGCAGGCGCAGCAGCGTGGACTTGCCGCAACCCGACGGACCCAGCAGCACGACGAATTCGCCGTGGGCGATGTCCAGGTCAATGCCGGCCAGCACATCGGTGCGGCCATCGTAGGACTTGCGGATGCGGGAGAGGCGGACGCGGGCCATGGGGGACTTTATTTGACGGCGCCTGAGGTCAGGCCGCGGATGAGCTGGCGCGAGAACAGCGCGTACAGCACGAGGATGGGCAGCACCGCCAGCGACAGCGAGGCCAGCACGGCGTTCCAGTCGGTGACGTACTGGCCGATGAACTGCTGCACGCCCAGCGTGACGGTGCGGGTGGAATCGGACGGCGCCAAGATCAGCGGGAACCACAGGTCGTTCCAGGCCGGGATCATCGTGAACACCGCCACCGTGGCCACCGCGGGGCGTATCAGTGGCAGCACCACCTGGAAGAAGATGCGCAGCTCGCCCACGCCGTCGCAGCGCGCGGCGTCCTTCAGCTCGCTGGGCACCTGCTGGATGAACTCGGAGAGGATCATCACCGCCAGCGGCAGGCCCTGGGCGGTGTAGACCAGCACCAGCACCGTCAGCGTGTTGACCAGGTCCAGTTGCACCGCCAGCTCCAGGATGGACACCGTGCCCAGCCGGATCGGGATCATGATGCCAAAGGCCATGAACAGCGCCAGCAGGCGCCGGCCGCGGAAGTCGTACTCGGTCAGCGCCCAGGCGGCCATGGCGCCGAACAGCAGGATCAGCACCAGCGAGCCCAGCGTCACCACCAGGCTGTTGCCGAAGTAGTGGGTGAAATCCGTGGCCGCCAGCACCTTGTGCCAGCCCACCAGCGAAAAACTCTCGGCCGTGGGCAGGGCCAGTGGATCATCGAAGATCGCAGCGCGCGACTTGACCGCGTTGATCATCACCAGCGCGATCGGGAACAGCGCGATCAGCGTGTAGCCCAGCAGCAGCGCGTGCACGCCGGCGCGGCCCAGGCCGGGCCCCGCGCCCATCGGCTGAGGTCGGCTCAGCAAGGGCGGCTTGCGCGAGGCTGGACTAGAGGGCATGGCGCACCAGTCGGCGCTGCACCAGCGCAAAGTACAAACCCACGCCGCCCAGGATCACCAGGAACATCAGCGTAGCCACTGCCGCGCCCATCTGCGGGCTGCCGATCTGCGCCTGGTAGCCGAAGAAGCTGCGGTAGAACAGTGTGCCCAGCAGGTCGGTGGAGAAGTTCGGTCCGGCCAGCGCGCCCTTGACCGAGTAGATCAGGTCGAAGGCGTTGAAGTTGCCCACGAAGGTGAGGATGGTGACCAGGCCCAGCGTGGGGTAGATCAGCGGCAGGCGGATCGCCCAGAAGATGCGCCAGGCGCTGGCGCCTTCGACATGCGCGGCTTCGATGATGTCCTCGGGCACCGCGATCAGCGCGGCATAGATCAGCATCATCGGCATGCCCACGTACTGCCACACCGAGATCAGCGCGAGGGTGGTGAGCGCCGTCTCCTCCTGGCCCAGCCAGGGCTGGAAGTGCTCGGCCAGGCCCACCCAGCCCAGCATGCGCTCGCCCAGGCCCCACAGCGGCGACAGCATCAGCTGCCAGACGAAGCCGATGATCACCACCGACAGCAGCGTGGGCAGGAAGATCAGCGTGCGGTAGACGGCGGCGCCGCGCAGGCCGCGCAGGCTCAGCAGCGCGGCCAGGCCCAGCGCGATCGGGTTCTGCACCAGCATGTGGATCACGAAAAAGCGCAGGTTGTTGCCCATCGCGTTCCAGAACGCCGTCGACCAGTCGGGGTCGGTCAGCAGCGTGTGGAAGTTGGCCAGGCCGGCGAAATGGGCGGCGCCGCTGTCATCGGCGACGAACAGACCCAGGCGCAGGGTGTCGAGCAGCGGCAGCGCGCTGAAGATGGCGTAGATCGCGACCGCCGGCAGCAGGAACACGGCCAGCACCCAGCCGGGCACTGGCGGTGAGGGGCGCATAGGGCTCATGCGTTGCAGGACCGCGTCACTGCGCCGGCTTGTGCCACTTGGCCAGCCCGGTCTGGATGCGGGTGGCGGCGTCCTTGGGTGCGAGCTTGCCGTTCAGCACCTGCGCGCCGACGTTCCAGAGTTCGTTCTCCATCGGCGGCGTGCCGCGGTTGAGCACCTGGCTGTTCAGGCGGATGGTGGAGCCGCACTGGGTGCGCCAGTCCATCATCTGCTTGGCCACCGGGTCGCGCACCGCGATCAGGTGGTTGGACAGCGAGAAGAAGCCGGTGACCTTGTTGGTGTACAGATCGGCAAACTCCTGCGAACCCAGCCAGGTGATGAACTTCTGCGCGTCCTCCTTGTTCTTCGACTTGCGGTTGATGCCCATGCCGATGTCGGTATGGTCGGAGATGAAGCACTTGTCGCCGGCCTTGCGCACCGGCGGCGGGAAGGCGCCGAACTCCACACCCTGCTGGTTGAAGTAGGCGATGTCCCAGGAGCCCGCCGGGTAGACCGCGGCGCGGCCCAGCGCGAACAGGTTCTGGCTGTCGCCATAGGTCTGCGCGCTGGCGCCCTTGGGCAGGTAGGCGCCCAGACGCGACATCAGCTCGAACACGCCTTCAAACGCCGGGTCGGTGAACTTGGCCTGGCCGGCGATCAGCGCCTTGCGGCCGGCCTCGCCCTGCCAGTAGTTCGGGCCCAGGTTGGTGAAGACGATCTGGTTGGCCTCCCACTGGTCGGCCGTGCCCAGTGCCAGCGGGGCGATGCCGCCGGCCTTCTTGACCGCCTCCAGCAGCGCGAACAGCTCGGCCTCGGTCTTGGGCGGCTGCAGCGCGAGCTTGCGGAAGATGGCCTTGTTGTAGAAGAAGCCGTGGATCACCGAAGCCATCGGCATGCAGTAGCTGTCCTTGCCGTCATCGGTCTGCCAGGCCACCTTGGCGCTGGCGGGGAAGTGCTCCATGCCGGGGCGGCCGTCGAGCTTCTCGAGGTGGCCCTTTTTGTACAGCGCCAGCGACACGTCAAACGGCCGGCAGGCGATCAGGTCGCCGGCGGTGCCGCCGGTCAGGCGGGCCGACAGGCTGGAGTCGTACTCGGTGGGTGCGGTGGGGGCGAACTTCACTTCCACGCCCGGGTGCTTGCGCTGGAAGGCGGGGATCAGCGTGCTCTCCCACAGCGCCTTGTCGTCGACGCGCCAGCTCTCGATCGTCAGCGTGCCGGCCTGGGCCGGGGCGAGCAGGGTGGCCGCCAGCAAGGTGGCCAGAAAGGGCGTGCGCATCAACAGGGTCTCCATCGGTCGGACGCGTGGCAACCGCGTCTTCGGTGGCGCAGGCTAGCATCGCCTGGCCGCACCGGCATGGGCAGCCACCCGGGGCCGCGGCGGGGTTGGTGGGCTGGCGCTTACGCTTCTTAACGCAGGCCCGGGTCTGACCCGGGCCTGGCTGGGCGGCGGGCCTCGGCCCGCGCCCCAGGGCTTACAAAAAATAGCCATCGGCGCGGCGCCTGCGCGTTGCGCCGGCCCGACAGGGCGCTGCGCCGTCGATCGGCGCCGGCCTGCTTCGTCGTGCACCATGGACCCCGGAGGCAGACCGTGATGGACGAAGGCGCAGCGGCCGTGCAGGCCTGGATCGAGGACTGGCCCGATGCGGCCGTGCGCCAGCGCCTGCGCGACATCCGTGCGCTGCTGCAGCGCTGCGTGCCCGATGGCCAGGAGCGGCTGAGCTACCGCATGCCCACCATGTTTCGCGGCGGCGTGGTGCTGCACTACGCCGCCTTCCAGCAGCACATCGGCCTGTACCCGCCGGTGCGGGACGCGGCGCTGCGCGCGCGGCTGGCGCCCTGGGCGGGCCCGAAGGGCAACCTGCAGTTGCGCCATGACCAGCCGCTGCCGATGGACCTGATCGAGGCGGTGGTGCGGGCGCGGCTGGCTGAACAGCGACGTTAGCATGCGCTCATGCTGACCTCACTCGCCACCATCGCCGTGCTGCACTGGGCCGTGCTGCTGGTGCCCGGCTTCAACTTCGTGCTGATCGGCCAACTGGCCGCCGGCGGCAGCCGCGACCGCGCGCTGGCCGCCGTGGGGGGCATGACGCTGGGCACGCTGTGCTGGGCGCTGCTGGCGGTGCTGGGGGTGGGCGTGGTGTTCGCCGCGCACCCGGCGCTGCGCCTGGGGGTGCAGGTGGCGGGCGGCCTGTACCTGCTGCAACTGGCCTGGAAGCTGTGGCGCGCCGGGGCGCCACAGGCGGCGGCTGATGCCAGCGGGCTGTCGCGCGTGGCGGCCTTTCGGGTGGGCTTTACCACCTCGATGCTGAACCCGAAGATCGCGCTGTTCTACGGCAGCGTGTTCGCCACCGCGATGCCGCTGAATCCGTCGGTGCTGCTGTCTGCGGCGGCGGTGGCGCTGGTCTTCGGCAACTCGGTGCTGTGGCACGGCGGCCTGGCCTGGGCGCTGTCGCAGCGCGCGGTGCAGAAGGCCTGGCTGCGCCATGCGCGGGCGTTCAACCGCGGCTCGGGGCTGGTGGTGGGCACCTATGGCGCGCGCCTGCTGTGGCAGGGGTGGCGCGACGGCGCCTGATCAGCCGCCGAACAGGCGCTTCAGCCAGGCCAGCAGGCCGCCGAACAGGCCGCCGCCGCTGGCGGGGGCCTGGGCGGGGGCGGCGACCTCCGTGGTGGCGGGCGGCGGATACTTGGCTTCCAGTGCGGCGTTGAAATTGGCGAAGAAGTCCGCCGCCATCTTCTGCGCCGCCATGTCCACCAGGCGCGAGCCCAGCTGCGCGATCTTGCCGCCCACGGTGGCGTGGGCGGTGTAGTGCAGCATTGTCTGGTGGGCGCCGGTGGGCTCGAGCGTCACCGTGGCGTGGCCCTTGCCATGGCCGGCGGCACCGCCCTGGCCCTCGAAGTGGATGCCGTAGCCGCTGGGCGCCTGCTTGTCCTCGATGCGCAGCTTGCCCTTGAACTTGGCCTTGACCGGGCCGATGGCGGCGGTGATGGCCACGTCGTAGTGATCGGGCTCGGTGGGCGTGATGCTTTCGCAGCCGGGGATGGCGGCCTGCAGCATGGCGATGTCGTTCAGTGCCTCCCAGGCGATGGCCTGCGATACGGGCAGGGCTTGCTGGCTGGTCATGTCCATCGGGTGGGTCCTTTCGTTCTGGTGTTCAAAGGGCGGGTACGGGGCCGGCACGGCCGGCGAGCACCTCGGCCAGCGCCTGCAGGCTGGCCAGGTTGTGGACGGGCAGGAAGCGGTGCACATGCGGCCGCATCGCCTGGATGCCGGCGGCGCGGGCCTCGAAGGCGTCATAGCGCAGCAGCGGGTTCAGCCAGACGAGCTGGCGGCAGCTCTTGGCCAGGCGCTCGGTCTCGAAGCCGAGTGCGGCGGTGTCGCCGTGCTCCAGGCCGTCGGTGATCAGCAGCACCGTGGAGCGACTCGACAGCACGCGCCGCGCCCAGTGGCGGTTGAAGCTGTGCAGGCTGGCCGAGAGCCGCGTGCCGCCCGACCAGTCCACCACCTGGCGCGCCACGCTGCCCACGGCGATGTCGGGGTCGCGCTGGCGCAGCGCGCGGGTGATGGGGGTGAGCCGGGTGCCGAAGACGAAGCTGTGTACGCGCAGGTCGGCGTGGCTCAGCGCATGGGTGAAGTGCAACAGCATGCGCGAGTAGTTGCTCATCGAGCCCGAGATGTCCGCCAGCACCACCAGCGGCGCGGGCCGGCGGCGCGGCTGGCGGTGGCGCATGACCCAGGTGTCGCCGCCCAGGCGGGCCATCGCGGCCAGGCTGGCGCGCCAGTCAGGCGTGCCGCGTGCGGCAGGCTGCTGGCGCCGCGTGGGCAGTGGCTCGAAGAAAGTGGCCAGGCGCTGCAGCAGTTGGCGGGCCTGCTGCCACTCGTCCTTGGTCATGGTGTCGAAGTCCTTCTGCCGCAGCACCTCGCGCTCGGAGAAGGTCAGGGTGGCCTGGACATCGATGCGCTCGCGTGGCGGTTCGGTCGAGGGCCGCTCGGGCATGTTCGGGAACAGCGCGCCGGCCAGGCGCCGGTTCTCGGGCGGCGCGTCGGCGGCCCTCTCGTGGGTCTGGACCTTGGGCAGCAGCAGCGCGCGCATGCGGCCTTCCAGGTCGGGGTCCTTCCAGAAGATGTGGAAAGCCTGGTCGAACAGCGTGCGGTGCTCGGCGCGGTCGATGAAGCAGGCGGCCAGCGCGGCGTGGAAGTCGCGCTTGCTTTCCAGTCCGCCGTGGCGCAGCGCCGTCAGCGCCAGCTGCACCCGGTCAGTGCCCACCGGCAGGCCGGCGTGGCGCAGCACGCGCGCGAAGTGCAGCACGTTCTCGGCCAGGTGGCCGGGCAGTGATTCAACCCGGGGCGCCAGCAGCATGGGTGTCAGGCGCCGCAGCCGGCGCAGAGCCGCCTCAAGGCGGCTGCCAGCCCCCTCGGGGGGCAGGAGCGAAGCGACGTGGGGGCTGTCATGACACGGCGCCGCGCATGGCGTCACGGACCTCATTGAGGAGGCGCGCCGCTTCGGAGCCCGCCACTTTGGCGATGTCATCCTGGTACTTCAGCAGCACGCCCAGCGTGTGGCTGATCAGCTCGGGGTCCAGCACCATCGCGTCCAGCGCCAGCAGCGCGCGGGTCCACTCGATGGTCTCGGCCACGCCGGGCAGCTTGTACAGGTCGAGCTGGCGCAGGCGGTGGATGAAGGCGACGATCTCCTGCGCCAGCGCACGGCCGGCGCCGGGCACGCGGCGCTCCAGGATGGCCAGCTCGCGCGGCAGATCGGGGAAATCCACCCAGTGGTACAGGCAGCGGCGCTTGACGGCGTCGTGCACCTCGCGCGTGCGGTTGCTGGTGAGCACGACAATGGGCGGCTCCGCCGCCTTGATCGTGCCCAGCTCGGGGATGGTGATCTGGAAGTCGGACAGCACCTCCAGCAGGAAGGCCTCGAAGGGTTCATCCGCGCGGTCGAGCTCGTCGATCAGCAGCACCGGCGGCACCGGCTGCGTCGGGTCGATCGCCTGCAGCAGCGCACGTCCGATCAGGAATCGCTGGCTGAAGAGTTCGCTGGCCAACTGCTGGCGGTCGGCAGTGCTGCCCTCCTGCAAGCGGATCTCCAGCATCTGGCGGGCGTAGTTCCACTCGTAGGCGGCGCCGGCCAGGTCCAGCCCCTCGTAGCACTGCAGCCGGATCAGCGGGCGGCCCAGCATCGCGGCCAGCGTGCGGGCGATCTCGGTCTTGCCGGTGCCGGGCTCGCCCTCCAGGAACAGCGGGCGCTGCAGCTTCAGCGCCAGGTAGACGGTGGTGGCCAGTTCGCGGCTGGGCACGTAGTCAAGTGCAGTGAGGCGGGCGACGGTGTCGTCGATGCTGGTGGGCAGGTCGGTCGAGGCCATGGGATGCGCTGCGGATGGAAGAGAAACGCCGCACGGCGTGCGGCGTTTCGGTGGGGCGATGCGCCGACGCTTAGCTGGCGGCTACCGCGCGGCCGGCCAGCACCGGGATCAGTGCGGCGCGGTACTCGGCCGAGCCATGCAGGTCGCTGGACAGGCCGTCGGCGCTGACCTTCACGCCCTGCGCGGCGGCGGCACTCCAACTGCCGCTCAGGGCCTGCTCGATGCCGCTGGCGCGGAAGACGCCGGCACCGGCGCCGGTCACCGCCACGCGCACGCCTTGCGGGCCCTGGCTGACGAAAACGCCAACGATCGAGAAGCGCGAGGCCGGCTGCTTGAACTTCTGCCAGCCGGCCTTGGCCGGCACCGGGAAGCTGACCGAGACGATCATCTCGTTCTCTTCCAGCGCCGTGGTGTACAGGCCCTGGAAGAAGTCGTCGGCGGCGATGCTGCGGCGATCGGTCTTGATGGTGGCGCCCAGGCCCAGCACGGCGGCCGGGTAGCAGGCGGCCGGGTCGTTGTTGGCCAGGCTGCCGCCGATCGTGCCGCGGTTGCGCACCTGGCGGTCACCGATGTTGCCGGCCAGGTCGGCCAGCGCCGGGATGGCCTGGCGCACGGCGGCGGATGCGGCGACCTCGGCATGGGTGGTCATCGCGCCGATGGTGACGGTGCCACCGCTGACGGTGATGCCCTTGAGCTCGGCGATAGCGCCCAGGTCGACCAGGCCCGAGGGCGCGGCCAGGCCTTGCTTCATCGCGGCCAGCAGCGACTGGCCACCGGCCAGGAACTTGGCGTCGCCGCCGGCGGCGCCGACGGCGGCGGCCACCGAGGCCGGGTTCTGGTAGGCGAATGCTTGCATGAGTGTCTCCTGTGCTCGGTGGGATCAGGCCTGGCCGTTGGCGGCCTTCCAGACGGTGAAGGGCGTGGCCGGCATCGGCACGTCCTTCACGCCCAGCGCGTTGCAGATGGCGTTGATCACCGCGGGCGGCGAGCCGATCGCGCCGGCTTCGCCGCAGCCCTTCACGCCCAGCGGGTTGTGGGTGCAGGGCGTGCCCTTGGCGGTTTCCACCGTGAAGTGGCACAGGTCGTCGGCGCGCGGCATCGCGTAGTCCATGTAGCTGCCGGTCAGCAGCTGGCCGGTTTCCTCGTCATAGACGGCGTGCTCCAGCAGTGCCTGGCCGATGCCCTGCGCCAGACCGCCGTGCACCTGGCCCTCGACGATCATCGGGTTGACCACGTTGCCGAAGTCATCCACCGCGGTGAAGCGGTCCAGCCGCACCACGCCGGTGGCGGGGTCGACCTCCAGTTCGCAGATGTAGCTGCCGGCCGGGTAGGTGAAGTTGCTGGGGTCGTAGAAGGCGTTCTCGTTGAGGCCGGGTTCCAGCTTGTCGTGCGGGAAGTTGTGCGGCACGTAGGCGGTCAGCGCGACCGCCGCGAATGGCACGCTCTTGTCGGTGCCCGCCACCTTGAAGACGCCGTTCTCGAAGGCGACGTCGGTGTCGGCGGCCTCCATCAGGTGGGCGGCGATCTTCTTGCCCTTGGCGATGACCTTGTCCAGCGCCTTGACCATGGCGGTGCCACCCACGGCCAGCGAGCGGCTGCCGTAGGTGCCCATGCCGAACAGCACCTTGCCGGTGTCACCGTGCTCGATGGACACGTCCTCCAGCGGGATGCCCAGCTTGTCGGCCACGACCTGCGCGAAGGTGGTCTCATGGCCCTGGCCGTGGCTGTGGGCGCCGGTGAAGATGGTGACCTTGCCGGTGGGATGCACACGCACCTCGCCGGCCTCGAACAGGCCGGCCCGGGCGCCCAGCGCGCCCGCCACGCTGGACGGCGCGATGCCGCAGGCCTCGATGTAGGCCGAGTAGCCCAGGCCACGCTTGAGGCCCTTGGCCTCGGAAGCGGCCTTGCGCGCCGGGAAGCCGGCCACGTCAGCCAGCTCGATCGCACGGGTCAGCGTGGCGTTGTAGTCGCCGGTGTCGTAGGTCAGGCCGACCGGGGTGGCGTAGGGGAACTCGGTGATGAAGTTGCGGCGGCGGATCTCGGCCGGATCAATGCCCATCTCGTGAGCCGCGGTCTCGACGATGCGCTCGAGCAGGTAGGTGGCCTCGGGGCGGCCGGCGCCGCGGTAGGCGTCTACCGGGCTGGTGTTGGTGAAGACCGAGGTCACCTCGCACCAGATCTTGGGCGTCTTGTACTGGCCGGCCAGCAGCGTGGCGTGCAGGATGGTGGGAATCGACGAGGCGAACGTGGACAGGTAGGCGCCCATGTTGGCCGTGGTAGTGGCGCGCAGGGCCAGGAAGTGGCCGTCCTTGTCCAGCGCCAGCTCGGCCAGGCTGTCATGGTCGCGGCCGTGGGCGTCGGAGAGAAAGGCCTCGCCACGCTCGCTGGTCCACTTGATCGGCCGGTTCAGCAGCTTGCTGGCAAAGACCAGTGCGGTCTCTTCGCCGTAGAGGAAGATCTTGCTGCCGAAGCCACCGCCCACGTCGGGCGCCACCACGCGCATCTTGTGCTCGGGGATGCCCAGCACGAACGCGCACATCAGCAGGCGCTCGACGTGCGGGTTCTGGTTGGCCACATAGAGCGTGTAGTTGTCGTCGGCGCGGCTGTAGCTGGCGTTGGCGCAGCGCGGCTCCATGGCGTTGGGCGCCAGCCGGTTGTTCCTGAACTTCAGCGTGGTGATGTGGGCGGCGCCCTTGAACGCGGCCTCGACGCCATCCTTGTCGCCAATGCCCCAGTGGTAGCAGAGGTTGCCCGGCGCGTCGTCGTGCACGTTGGCCGGGGCGCTGGTGGCGCCCGCGGGGTTGATGACCGGTGGCAGCTCGTCGTAGTCCACCTCGATCAGCTGGGCGGCAGCCTTGGCCTGCTCCAGCGTCTCGGCCACCACCAGCGCCACGCGGTCACCCACGTAGCGCACCTTGCCGTCGGCCAGCACCGGGTGCTTGGGCTCCTTCATCGGGCTGCCGTCCAGGCTGTTGATCAGCCAGCCGCAGGGCAGGCCGCCCACCGCCTTGAAGTGATCGCCGGTGAGGATGCCCACCACGCCGGGCGCCGCCGCTGCGGCGCTGGTGTCGAGCGACTTGATCCGGGCGTGCGCATAGGGGCTGCGCAGGAAGTAGCCGAAGGTCTGGCCGGGCAGGGTGATGTCGTCGGTGTACTGGCCGCGGCCGGTCAGGAAGCGGGTGTCCTCACGGCGGACGACCGACTTGCCGATGAATCCTTGGGGTGCGTTCATGGGTCGTGCCTCCTGCGCTCAGCCCTGGGCGGCCGCGCTGCGCACGGCCTTGACGATGTTCTGGTAGCCGGTGCAGCGGCAGATGTTGCCTTCCAGGCCGGCGCGCACCGATTCGTCGGAGGCCGCCCCATGGTGCTTCACCAGGTCGACCGCGCTCATCACCATGCCGGGGGTGCAGAAGCCGCACTGCAGGCCATGGCACTGGTTGAACGCCACCTGCATCGGGTGCAGCGTGCCGTCGGCGGCGGCCAGGCCCTCGATGGTCATGACATCGGCGCCGTGGGCCTGTACGGCCAGCATGTTGCAGCTCTTTACCGCGCGGCCGTTGAGGTGCACGGTGCAGGCGCCGCACTGGGCGGTGTCGCAACCGACGTGGGTGCCGGTCAGGCGCAGTGTCTCGCGGATGAATTCGACGAGCAGGGTCTGCGGCTCGACGTCCTTCGTGACGCTCTGGCCGTTGACCTTCAACGTGATCGTGGTCATGCCTTGTCTCCTGGCGGTTGGATGGCGTGCGGGTTCAGCCCCGCGACCGCGACGATGCTAGGCAGGGCGCCGGTCCTTGGCTTGTCCCGGAAACACTTATGAAATCGCGTGCATGGGTGACAGTGCATGGGTGGGTTTGCGCGCTATGCAGGGATCTGCATAAGGGAAAGACGCGCGCCTGCCCGACCGTGCCCAGGGGCCTAATGCGGCCTGAGGCTGCAGGGGCAGCGGACCCGGATCAGAATCGAGCGATGGACAACGTGGATCTGCAGGTGCTGCGCCAGGTCGTGACCTGGCGCGAGGCCGGCCATGCGGTGGTGATGGGCACGATCACCCGCACCTGGGGCTCGGCGCCGCGGCCGGTGGGCGCGGTGGTGGCGGTGCGTGATGACGGCCAGATCGCCGGCTCGGTGTCGGGCGGCTGCATCGAGGACGACCTGATCGCCCGCATGCGCGAGAAGGCGCTGGTGGCCGATGCGCCGCAGGTGGTGCGCTACGGTGTGTCGGGCGACGAGGCCGCGCGCTTCGGCCTGCCCTGCGGCGGCACGCTGGAGCTGGTGCTGGAGCCGCTGGCGGCGCACAGCCTGGTCGAGGACCTGCTGCAGCGCCTGGCCAGCGGCCAACGCGTGCGGCGCACGCTGGACATGCACAGCGGCGCGGTCACGCTGGCCCCGGCCGAGGGTGCCGATACCGTGTTGCTGGACGAGACCACGCTGGTCTCCACCCACGGCCCGCACTGGCGCCTGATGGTGATCGGCGCCGGCCAGATGACGGTCTACCTGGCGCAGATGGCGCAGGCGCTGGACTACCAGGTCACGGTCTGCGATCCGCGCGAGGAGTACCTGCCCGAGCTGCCCGGCGTGCAGCGCACCCGCGAGATGCCCGACGACGCGGTGATCGCGATGAAGCCCGATGCCCACACCGCGGTGATCGCCCTGACCCACGACCCCAAGCTGGACGATTTGGCGCTGATGGAGGCGCTCAAGAGCCCCTGCTTCTACGTCGGTGCGATCGGCTCGCGCGTCAACCAGGCCAAGCGCAAGCAGCGCCTGGCCGAGCACTTCGGCATGACCGAGGCCGAGCTGGCGCGGCTGCACGGCCCGGTGGGCATCAAGAACGGCGCGCGCACGCCCCCCGAGATCGCGGTGTCCATCCTGGCCGAGCTGACGGCCATCCGCTACGGCTGGGCGATTCCCGAGCCCCGCTTCGTGGGCGGCGCGGCGACCAGCGTCACGGCCGGCTGCGTGGTGTAGTTCCCACACCTGGGGCAAGCCCTGATCCGGGGCGGCGCCAGCGCGCGCGCTGGGCAGTGTCACGTCCTGGCGCAGCGCTCGGGGTTTTCGCGAGCTTTGCGGGCGCGCGCCGTCCGGGTCTGATGCGGATCAGATCGCGGCCGAGTCGGCTGCTGCTCAATCGCGCCCCATGATTCGACACCACTGTTCCCTGCTCCGCCCTGTCGCGCTGGCCGCGCTGGCCGCTTGTCTTCCGTCCGTCCAGGCCCAGGACGCCGCCGCCACCCAGGTGGTGGTCAGCGGCAGCGCCGCGCCGCGCGCCGCCGACCTGGTGCCCTTCGCGATCGGCGTGGTCGACCGCGACACGATCAGCGCCGCCGGCCCGGGCATCAACCTCAGCGAGGCCATCGGCCGCGTGCCCGGCGTCGTCGTCAACAACCGCAGCAACTACGCCCAGGACCTGCAGATCAGCGCCCGCGGCTTTGGCGCGCGGGCCGGCTTCGGCGTGCGTGGCATCCGCCTGTACACCGACGGCATCCCGGCCAGCGGCCCCGACGGCCAGGGCCAGGTCTCGCAGTTCGACCTGGTCAATGCGCAGCGCATCGAGGTGCTGCGCGGGCCGTTCTCGGCGCTGTATGGCAACAGCTCGGGCGGCGTGATCTCGCTGTTCAGCGCGCCGGTCAAGGGCCCCGAGGCCGACTTCAGCGTCGACGGCGGCAGTGATGGCCTGCGTCAGGTGCGCGCCTCGGTGGGCGCCTTGACGACCGCAGGCATTGGCGTGCGCGCCTCGCTGACGCAGATGACGCTGGACGGCTTCCGGCCGCAAAGCGCCGCCAAGCGCACGCTGGGCACACTGCGCGGCGCCTGGGAAGAGGGCAACGACCGCGTCGTGCTGCAACTCAACCATCTGCGCCAGAACGCGCAGGACGCGCTGGGCCTGAACCGCGCCGACTTCGACGCCGATCCCTACCAGACCGCGCAGGTGGCGCTGGACTTCAACACCCGCAAGGAACTGGCCCAGACCCAGGTGGGCGGCAGCTGGACGCACCGCTTCGACGCCGGCGCGCTGCGCGAGGCCAGCCTGGCGGGCTACAGCGGCCAGCGCAGTGTGACGCAGTGGCAGGCCATCCCGGTGGCGGCGCAGGGCAGCCCGCGCCATGGCGGCGGCGTGGTCGACTTCGACCGCGGCTTCCATGGCGCCGAGGCCCGGCTGCGCTGGGGCTGGGACGCGCTGGACCTGGTGGTTGGTGCGGCGCTCGACAGCCAGCGCGATGACCGCCGCGGCTATGAGAACTTCATCGGCAGCACGCTGGGCGTGACCGGTCGCCTGCGGCGCGACGAGGTCGACCGCGCCGACACCCGCGATGTGTTCGCCCAGGCCGACTGGCAGCTGAGCCCCACGCTGGCGCTGAGTGCCGGCCTGCGCCACGGCAAGGTCAGCCTGTCGGCGGATGATGCCTACCTGGCCAACGGCGACGACTCCGGCGAGGTCAGCTACACCTACACCAACCCGGTGCTGGGCCTGCGCTGGCAGGCCGCGCCAGGCTGGCAGTTGCATGCCAGCGTGGCCCGGGGTGTGGAGGCGCCCACGCTGGGCGAGCTGGCCTACCGGCCCGACGGCCAGGGCGGCTTCAACACCGCGCTGAAGGCCCAGACCAGCCGCCAGGCCGAGCTGGGTGCGCGCTGGCGCGCCCAGGCCTGGCAGCTCGATGCCACGCTGTTCCACACCCAGGTCGACGACGAACTGAGCACCGCCACCAACAGCGGCGGCCGCTCCAGCTTCCAGAACGTGGGCCGCACCCGCCGCCAGGGCGCCGAGCTGTCGGCCGCCTGGCGCCCGGCCAGCGGCTGGCGCGCGGCCACCGCGCTGACCTGGCTGGACGCCACCTACCTGGATGCCTTCAAGACCTGCGCTGGCACGCCCTGTACCGCGCCCACCGCCGATGTGGCGGCTGGCAACCGCGTGGCCGGTGCGCCGCGCAGCACCGGCTTTGCCGAAGTGGCCTGGCGCGATGCGCGCTGGGGCGAATTCGGCCTGGAAGCGCGCGGCTCCGGCAGCGTGGCGGTGAACGACCGCAACACCGACTTTGCCGGCGGCTACGGCGTGCTGGCGCTGCGCTGGCGCAAGGCCTACACGCTGCCCGACGGCACCCGCGCCGAGTTGCTGGCGCGCGTTGACAACCTGGCTGATCGGGTCTACGCCGGCAGCGTGATCGTCAACGACGGCAACGGCCGCTTCTTCGAGCCGGGCGCACCGCGCAGCGTGCTGCTGGGCCTGCGCCTGGGACTGGGGCGCTGACCATGCTGCTGCGTCGCGACTGCCTGCGCTGGCTCGGGGCGGCCGCCGCGCTGGCCGGCGGCCTCGGCGCGCGCGCCGATGAGTTCGAGGGCGACCCCTACCGCTCGCACGTCTGGATCGACATGCGCCGCGAGTACCTGGGCGGCGGGCGGGTGGTCTATGACCAGCGGGTGCAGGTGCAGGCCCCGGCCTTCGCCGAAGACCCGATGAACGTGCCGGTGAGCGTGCGTGTCGATCCGGCGCTGGGCCCGATCGAGCAGATTGTGGTGCTGGTCGACCGCAACCCGATCAAGCGGGTGGTGGCCTTCCAGCCGATGCTGGCGCTGCCCAGCCTGTCGCTGCGCTTCAAGCTGGAGCAGGCTTCGCCGATCCGCGCCGCCGCGCGCACCGCCGATGGCGTGTGGCACGTTGGCGGCACCGAGATCGACTCGGCCGGCGGTGGTTGCACGGTCAGCGGTGACAGCCGCAAGGACGGAAGCTGGTCGCGCACGTTGGGTGAGCTCAGCGGCCGCGTCTTTGCGCTGCAGAGCGAAGGCCCCTCCAGCCCGGCGGCGCGCTTGCGCCTGCGCGTGATGCACCCGATGGACACCGGCCTGGTGGGCGGTGTGCCGGCCTTCTTCGTCAACCGCCTGTCGGTGCAGGACGGGCAGGGGCGCGAGCTGGCCCGGCTGCAGGCCTTTGAGCCGGTCAGCGAGAACCCGGTGTTCAGCCTGGATTTCCGCAGCCCGCCCGCGGGTGGCGTACGCATCGTGGGCGCCGACAACAACGGCAACCGCATCGACGGACGGCTCGAATGAAGTGGCCCGGTCTCCAGACGCCCCTGGGCGCGCTGCTGTTGGCCTGTGCGCTGGTGGCGCTGGCAGCGCTGCCCTCGTGCGTGCAGGCCGCGCCCGACGTGGGCACGCAGGACTACCGACTGCAGGCGCGCGCGCTGGCGCCCGGCGTGTGGGTGGTCGAAGGCGCGAACGACGACTTCAGCGTGGCCAATGGCTGCAACATCATCAACACCGGCTTCATCGCCACCGGTGCGGGGGTGGTGGTCATCAACACCGGCCCGAGCCGGCTGTATGGCCAGCAACTGCGCGCCCTGATCGCCCGCACCACGCCCGAGCCGGTGGTGCAGGTGCTGCAGCTCAACCTGCACCCCGACTACTTCCTGGGCGACCAGGCCTTTGCCGACGTGCCACGGCGCGCCACCGCCACCACGCGGGCCGGCGTGGCGCGCGAAGCGGCCGCCTACGAAACCAACCTCTACCGCCTGTGCGGCGACTGGATGAAGGGCACCGAGACCCTGGCGCCCGACACCGACCTGGTGGTGCCGCCCGAGGGCCTGCGCTGGCGCATCGGCTCGCGCGAGCTGGAGTTGCGCGAGTGGCGCGGCCACACCGATTCCGACCTGGTGCTGTTCGACCGCGCCAGCGGCGTGGCCTTCGTCGGCGGCCTGGTCTTTGCCGACCGCATTCCCACCACGCCGCACGCCCGCATCCCCGACTGGCTGGCCAGCCTGGACGCGCTGCAGACCCAGGGCCTGCGCACCGTGGTCCCCAGCCATGGGCCGGTGCACGAGGGCACGCGCGGCCTGGCACAGACGCGGCGCTACCTGCAGTGGCTGGACGGCCACTTTCGCCGCGCCGCGCAGCAGGGCTGGGAGATGAACGACCTGCTGCGCGCGCCCGTGCCCGACGAATTCCGCGCTTGGGCCGCGTTCCGCACCGAGTACGTGCGCAACGTGGCCCACCTGTATCCGCGCTACGAGCGCGAGGCGCTGGCCGCCGCGTCCCGGCGCTGACCGGGCCTACTCGGCAGCGTGGCGGGCCTCGTGCGCTTCCTTGCGGGTGCGGAAATGCCACCAGGGCAGGGCCCGGGTCAGCGACAGCACCTCGCCCGGCGTGTTCAGCGCATAGCCCGGCAGCGCCGAGACGGCGTTGTGCATCGGCGTGCCTGCCAGGGCCTCGCACAACTGCTGCACCGCCGGATGTTCCAGCGCATCCTTCAGGCAGACCAGGAAGTAGTCTTCCTCGACCAGGGGCACCAGGTCCAGGCCGAACTGCTCGGCCGCCGCGGCAATGCCCACGCCGACGTCGCCCAGGCCGCTGGCGATGGCCGCGGCCACGGCCAGGTGGCTGTCTTCCACCGCGTCGTGGTAGCGCGGCACGAAGCTGCTGGACAGGCCTTGCTGGGCCAGCAGGTGATCGGTCAGCAGCCGGGTGCCCGAGCCTTCCTGGCGGTTGATGAAGCGCACCGAGCCGCTGGCCAGGTCCGCCAGGCCGCGCAGGCGCAGCGGGTTGCCGCGCGCCACCATCAGGCCCTGGGTGCGCCGGGTGCAGCCGATCAGCTTGTGCACGCCGGGCTTGAGCAGCGGCTTGAGCGCCTCGGCGAACAGGTTGCGTGCGTCCTCCAGCGGCGGGACGTGGAAGCCCGCCACGGTGCAGCGGCCCTCGGACAGCGCGCGCAGCGCGTCCATGCTGCCGGCAAAGCGCAGGTCGATGTGCAGGCGGTGGTGCTCGGCGGCCACCTCGCGCAGCGCCGGCAGCGCCAGGTCATGGCTGGCGTAGATGGTGAGCACCTGGTGGCTGCCATCCAGCGCCTCGGCCAGCACGCGCTCCAGCTCGGAGCGCAGGGCCTCGATGTGCGGTGTCATGCGTGTGCGGGCGCGCGCCTCGGCCCACAGCAGGCGCTCGGCAAAGGGTGTCAGCCGGGCCGGCTGGCCCTTGGCCCACAGCACCAGCGGCTCGCCGATCACCTGCTCCCACTGCTTGAGCGCGCCCCAGACGTGGCGGTAAGAGGCGCCGGTGGCCGTGGCCGCGTGCTGGATCGAGCCGTGCTGACGCAGCGCCGAGAGCAGGTCGAACAGCGGGTTCTGGATGTCCGCGCCGCGCTGGCCGTCCGACTGGAAGCTGTATTGAAGGTGAACGCCGCGGGATTTCATGAGGGCTCCAGCTTGAACGATAACCGATGCCCGCTGGCGGCGCCTTGCCGCACCCTTCAGCCCCACCGAGAATCACCCCATGTCCTTGCCCACCCCTGAACACCTGCGCGCCTGGCTGGTGGCGCTGGAGAGCGGCCTGCTGGAGCGCAGCCTGGCCGTGCGCGCGGCGCTGCTGGCCGCCCTGGCGGGCGAGCATGTGCTGCTTCTGGGCCCCCCCGGCACCGCCAAGAGCGAACTGGCGCGCCGCCTGCACCGCGCCTTCGACGGCGCGCGCTATTTCGAACGCCTGCTGACGCGCTTCTCTACCCCCGAGGAGCTGTTCGGCCCGCTGTCGCTGAAGGCGCTGGAGGACGACCGCTATGAACGCCTGGTCGATGGCTTTCTGCCCACCGCCGGCATTGCCTTCCTCGATGAGGTGTTCAAGGCCAACTCGGCCATCCTCAACGCGCTGCTGACCCTGCTCAACGAGCGCGAGTTCGACAATGGCAGCGGCCGCCTGCGCACGCCGCTGCTCAGCGTGGTCGCGGCCAGCAACGAAGGCCCGGCCGACGAGGCGCTGCGCGCCTTTCATGACCGCTTCCTGCTGCGCGTGCCGGTGACACCGGTGGGGGACGATCACTTTGCTGCGCTGCTGCGCCTGGACGGCGCCGAGCCGCGCTGGCCGCTGCCGATCAGCCCCGACGAGCGCACCGCGGTGAGCGCGGCCGCCGCCCAGGTGTCGCTGGGCGACGAGGCGGTGCAGGCGCTGGCCGCGCTGCGCGCCTGGCTGGCGGCGCAGGGCCGCTCGCTGAGCGACCGCCGCTGGCGCCAATGGGTGGGCCTGCTGCGCGTGGCCGCGGCCACCGAGGGCCGCCGCCAGATCGACGGTCTGGACCTGTGGACCGCGCCGCTGGTGGCCGCCGACGAGCCGGCGCAGGCCGCCGCGCTGGCGCAGTGGTTCCAGGCCGACTGGCTGCAGGCGGTGCCGCAGGAAGCGCCCTGGCTGACCCGCGCGGTCGAGGCCTTCGAGCGCCAGCTCGACCTGGAGATGAGCGCGCGCCAGGACGCCGAGGCCGATGACGCCGCGGGCAAGCTGGCGCTGGCGCGCCAGATCGGGATGGGGCAGGGCGACGAGGGCGACGGCATGCTGCGCATCGTCTCGCAGCAGTTGGAGCAGCAGCTGCGTCGCCGTTACAGCCCGGTGCACGTGGCCGCACGGGTGGCCCAGGCGGATGAGCTGCTGGCGCAGTTGCAGGCGCAGCGCGCTCAGGCCGCCGCCACCGCCGACGCATTGGCCGCCCGCCTGCAGGGCCGCCTGTGGTGGCCACCGGCGCTGGCGCTGCAGGTGGTGGACGCCCACCGCCACACCGAGGCCGTGCTGGCCGCCTTGCACGCGCGGCTGGCGCTGGTGCGGGAGGGTTTTGCCACGCTGCCGCTGGACGAGTCGCTCGACGAGGCGGCCCCGCCACCCGTGCAACTGGAGCCCGCGTGACCAGCGCCGGGCCGATCGATCGGCCCTATGACGCGCTGGCCGGGCTGCCCCGCGGCCTGTGGTTGGGCAGCCTGGTCAATGCCACCGGTGAACGCACTGCCCGCCTGCGTGACGCCGGGCGCTGGCTGCAGGCACTGACCGCTGGCGATCTGCCGCCCGCCGATGCCGATTTCGGCGATGCCGCGGCGGCGGCCGCGCTGCGCCAGGTCGTGGGCGAGCTGAAGCTGCCGGCCATGGGCCGCGGCGTGCCCTCGCTGGCCGAGCAGGTGCTGCGCGCGGTGCTGTGGCACCTGGACCGCATCGCCGACCACCAACCGCGCCTGACGCGGGACGAGGCCATCGCCGAGGTGGCCGCCGAATTCAGCGCGGCCTGGCAGTTCGAGACGCAGGGCCTGGAGGAATCGCTGGCCCTGCTGCAGGGCCTGGGCGACCTGGCGCAGCTGCGCTGGGACGAGCTGCGCGGCCAGCTCAGCGGCCGGCCCTGGCAGGCCGCGCGGCGGGCCGCCGACTGGCTGCAGCAGCTGCCCGAGCTGGCCGCGCTGATCCGCCGCCTGGGCCGTGCCGAACGCAGCGCGCAGCCGCTGCTCCAGGCCGCGCCGCCCGAGCCCGGCGACCAGGCGCCGGTGCCGCTGCGTCCGGTCGAGACCCGCCTGCCCGATGCGCCGGGCGAACTTACTGGCATCCATTTCACCGGCCGTCCCGAGCGCATGCTGGCCAGCGAGGCGGTGATGCTGCGCCACCCGGTGCTGCGCCGTCTCTGGCGCGCCCGCCATGCCGAGTCGCGCCTGCTGGGCTGGGACAGCGAAGCGGTGCTGATGGACTGGCGCCCCGACCCCGCCGGCCGCCCCCAGGCCAGCACGTCGCCGCGGCGCGACGAGGCGCTGGAGCGCGGGCCGATCGTGCTGTGCCTGGACACCTCGGGCTCGATGCGCGGTGCGCCCGAGAACGTCGCCAAGGCCGTGGTCATCGCGGCCTTGCGCGCCGCGCACGAGGCCGGGCGGGGCTGCTGCCTGATCGCCTTTGGCGGCCCGGGCGAGCTGGTGGAGCGCGAGCTGGGCACCGGTACGCAGGGCCTGCGCGCGGTGCTGGACCTGATGGGCCAGGGCTTCGATGGCGGTACCGATGTGCAGACGCCGATCGAGCGGGCCATCGAGCGGGTCCATGAGGCGCGCTGGCGCAGCGCCGATGTGCTGGTGGTCAGCGACGGCGAGTTCGGTTGCGTCCCGGCCACGCTGGCGCGCCTGGACCAGGCCCGCGCTGAGCTGGGCCTGCGGGTGCAGGGCGTGCTGGTGGGCGACCGCGAGACGCTGGGTCTGCTGGAGGTTTGCGACGACATCCACTGGGTGCGCGACTGGCGCCGCTACGCCGATGCCGCCGAGGGGGGCGATGGCCGCGGCTACTCGCCGGTGCACAGCAAGAGCCTGACGGCGCTGTACTTTCCGAACGCGCTGTCGGCGCGGGCCGCGAAGCACGCGCCGCGCTGAGCCGCTCATCGGCTCAGCCGCCGCCCTTCTGCATGAACAGGTCGAAGCGCTTCATGAAGCGCTGGCGGGCCTCGGCGCTGATCCCGTCGAAGCGGTAGCGCACGTGCATCTGCGGCAGCTGGATCAGCGCGATGCGCCGGGGCGGCAGCACCTGCCAGTCGATCTGCAGCGTGCCGCCATCGATCGGCACACGGGCCTGATGGACGCCGAGCTGCAACGCGTGGGGCTCGGCCGCGCCGGGCAGCTGGGCCAGCCATTCAGCCTCGGTGCAGCCGTGCTCGCGCTCGAAGTGTTCGGTGTAGGTGGCCGGATCGAACACGGGTGCGTCACCCGCCGGCGATAGGCGGCCAGATCGCCAGCACATCGCCTTCAACCAGCGCCAGCGTGGCGCGGTCTTCGGGGGCCACGTAGCGGCCATTGACCAGCACCAGGTGCACCAGCTTCATCGGCAGACCGAAAGGCTCGATGACCTGGGCGATGGTGGCGGCGTCCGCCACGTTCAGGCGCACCTCGTTGCCCGGCGGGCGGTCGAGCGGCAGGTACTGGGCCAGGCTGGCGTAGAGCTTGAAGGTGATCTGCATGTCGGGCGACAGTGTCGTGCAAGGCGCAAGGCCTTGCACGACCGGGTCCTCTGCCTCAGGCCTTCACATGGGCCTGTTCGCCCTGCGCCTGGGCGCAGGCCAAGTAGGCTTCCATCAGCAGCGTGGGTTCCTTCAGCAGGCGTTCGCGCCAGTCACCCAGCTTGACCTGGCCCTCGACCAGGCCGCGCATCACGCCGACGTGCTCGGTCCAGCCGATGGCGTTGCAGCCGATCAGCTTTTCGTCGTCGAACTGCAGGCTCAGGTGGCGGCCGGCGGCCTCGTCGGTCTGCTCGACATGCGCGCCACCGTCCACACCGTCCCACTTGCCGAAGCTGGCCGAGATCATGCCCAGCGTGTCGAGCACGTTGATCTGGGTGACGCCCTTGAGCTCGGTGGTGCGGCCGACCATGTTGAGCGCGGCCACGCGGGCCTGCTCGGCGGCGTTGGGCTGGATCGCGCTGACGATGGTGCGGCCGGTGACCTTGTCGAAGGCCTCGGCGCAGTCGCCGGCGGCGTAGATGCCCGGCACATTGGTCTGCAGATGCTCATCGGTCAGCACGCCCTGCAGGCAGGTGATGCCGCTGTCCTGCAGGAAACCGATGTTCGGGCGCACGCCGGTGGCGCTGATGACCAGGTCGGCCTCCAGCACTTGGCCGGTGGACAGCTTCACGCGCATCGGTGCGCCCGCCGCCGCTGCGGGGGCCGGCGCGGGCGCGCTGCCCAGGCCGAAGGCGTTGGCGATCTTCCCCAGCAGGCCGGGCTCGGCGGCCGGTGCGGCCGCCGCAGCGCCAGGGCGCTCGATCGCCTCGACCCGGGCGCCGGTGAAGACCTTCACGCCCTTGCGCTCGACCCATTCCTTGATCATGCGGCCGGCGGTGGGGCCCATCATGCGCGGCACCATGCGGTCGCCCATCTCCACCACGGTGAGCTGCACGCCGCGCGTGGCCAGCGCTTCCATGATGATGCAGCCGATGAAGCCCGCACCCAGCTGCAGCACGCGCGCACCCGGCTTGGCGCTGGCCATGATGGCGCGCGCGTCGGCCAGGGTCCAGCAGCTGTGCACGCCGGGGCCGTCGATGCCCGGGATGGGCGCGGTGGCGGGCGAGGAGCCGGTGGCGATCAGCAGGCGGTCGAAGGACTCGCGGCTGCCGTCGGCCAGCACCACGGCCTTGCCGGCGACATCCACCTGGGCGGCCTGGCCACGCTTGAGCGTGATGCCCAGCTGCGCGAAGTGGCCGGTGGTGTGGCGCAGGTGCGTGCCTTCTTCGCCCACCTTGCCGATCAGCAGGTAGGGAATGGCCATGCGCGAGTAGGGCGCCTCGGGCTCGTCGCCGATGACGACGACGCTGTCCTGGGGGGCCTGCTTGCGCAGGGTCTCGGCGGCGATGATGCCGGCCGGGCCGGCGCCGAGGATGACGTGCTTCATGGTGCGTGCGGTGCAGGAATGAAAAGGGCGGTCACGAGAACCGCCCGGTGGATCGTGGACCGAGGACTTACAGGCCCAGGCGCGAGCGCGTTTCGGGCTTCAGCTGGCCGTTGTTGTCCCAGCCACGCAGCTCGTAGTACTTGGGCAGCATCTCGGGCAGCTTGCTGACCAGGCCCTTGGCGGGACCGGTCTTGGCCGGCTCTTCGAGCAGGCGCTTGGGCAGCGTGTCGTCCTTGGCGGTGAAGCCGGCCTGGTTGTTGAAGTCGCGCTCCATGTTCCAGATCCGCTCGCCGATCTTGGCCATGTTCTCGAGGGTGAACTCGGGACCGCAGGCAGCAGCCACCTGCGGCGCGACATCGGCCAGACCCCAGGCGAAGCTGGTGAAGATGCAGATGCCGGCGGCGTCGAACGCGGCGGTGGCGTCCTGGAAGGCGATGACCAGCTCGGGCTTGCCGTCGGCCGTCAGCGGATCGGTCTTGACGGGGATGCCCAGCACCTCGGAGGCCACGGTGTAGCTGCGCAGGTGGCAGGCGCCGCGGTTGGAGGTGGCGTAGGTCAGGCCCATGCCCTGGATGCCGCGGCCGTCATAGGCCGGGAACTCTTGGCCCTTGACGCTCATGCTCAGCTCGGGGTGGCCGTACTTCTCGCACAGGCGCTTGGAGCCCTGGCCGATCTCCTTGCCGAAGCCTTCGCCCTTGGCGGTGATCTCGGCGAAGTAGGCCAGCGCCTGGGCCGAGCCGAACTTGGCGTCGATGCCCAGTTGCTCCTGGGTCAGCACGCCCATCTGGTAGAGCTCCATCACCGCGCCGACGGTGGCGCCGAAAGTGATCGGGTCCATGCCCTGCTCGTTGCACAGCACGTTGGCGTACTGCAGCGCTTCCAGGTCGTTGACGCCGTTGGCGGCGCCCAGGGCCCAGGCGGCTTCGTACTCCAGGCCGCCCGAGGCGCCCCAGTACTGCGGCTTGTTCTCGACGGTGAAGTGGCCCTTGTCGATCTTGCTGATGCGGCCGCAGGCGATGGTGCAGCCGAAGCAGGCCTGGTTGGTCACCAGGTGCGGCTTGCCGTCGCTGGCGCGCGGGGTGGCCATGGCTTCGGCGGAGATGTCCTTCGCGCCTTCGAACTGCACGTCCTGGAAGTTGCGGGTGGGCAGCGCGCCGACCTCGTTGATGACGTTCATCAGCACCTGGGTGCCGTAGGTCGGCAGGCCCTGGCCGGTGACGGCGTTGTCGTGCAGGATCTTCTTCTTCTCGGCGGTGACCTTGAAGAACTCCTTGGCGTCGGCCAGGTTGCCCACGCCCTTGGTGCCACGCACCACCACGGCCTTGAGGTTCTTGCTGCCCATCACGGCGCCGACGCCCGAGCGGCCGGCGGCACGGTGCAGGTCGTTCACCACGGCGGCGAACAGCACCTGGTTCTCGCCGGCCAGGCCGATCGAGGAGACGCGCACCAGCGGGTCCTGGTGGGTCTTGTGGATCGTGGCCTCGGTCTCCCAGACCGACTTGCCCCACAGGTGCGAGGCGTCCTTCAGCTCGGCCACGTCGTCGACGATCGACAGGTACACCGGCTTGGGCGACTTGCCCTCAAAAATGACCATGTCCCAGCCGGCCATCTTCAGCTCGGCACCCCAGTAGCCGCCCGAGTTGGAGCAGGCGATGGCGCCGGTCAGCGGGCCCTTGGTGACGACGGTGTAGCGGCCGCCGGTGGAGGCCATGGTGCCGGTCAGCGGGCCGGTGGCCCAGATGATCTTGTTGTCAGCCGACAGCGGATCGACCTTCGGCGAGATCTCGCTGGTCAGGTACTTGGAGGCCAGGCCGCGCGAGCCCAGGTACTCCTTGGCCCAGTCCATGCGCAGCGGCTCGGAGGTGACGGCGCCGGTGGTCAGGTTGACGCGGAGGATTTTTCCAGCCCAGGACATGTGTGATGCTCCTTGTTGCCTGTGGTCAGGCCGCGGCCTGTTGGTTGCCCAGCTTGTTCGCCCAGGCCTGCATCTTGTCGATGCCGGTCCAGTTGGCGTCGACGTAGGTGATCGCGCCGGTGGGGCAGGCGTCGGCACAGGCCGGCTCGCCGCCGCACAGGTCGCACTTCTGCACCTTGCCGGTTTCCTGGACGTAGTTGACGGTGCCGAAGGGGCAGCTGATCGTGCAGACCTTGCAGCCCACGCAGGTGCTCTCGGCCACCACCTTGGCGCCGGTGGCCTTGTCCACCGTGATCGCCTCGACCGGGCAGGCGTGCAGGCACCAGGCCTCATCGCACTGGGTGCAGGTGTAGGGCACCTTGCGACCGGTCTCGTGGAAGTCGAACACGCGGATGCGCGAGCGGGCGGTGGCGAACACGCCGTAGTTCTCGTAAGAGCAGGCCATTTCGCACTGCCGGCAACCCGTGCACTTGTCCGGGTTGATGTGAAGGCTCTTCTGCATGGAGGGTCTCCGCGTCGGTCCTTGTGAAGTTCGTGAGCCGGGCACAGGCGTTCGGCGCCTGACCTCGGGCTATGCAATGATCTGCATAGCCTCTGTCAACGCCTACCCCGGGGTAACCCGAAATGCTGTGCGGGTATCTGAGGCAGGTGTGCCAGTCTGGTACGTCACGCGCCAATGCCTTGCCGGCGAGGGGGTGGATACTGTATAAATATCCAGTGGATGCGCTGGATGTTTCACCCCTGGCCGACCCGGCTGCGCTGCACCCGGCGCTCTGGCGTGCCCGCCCGGGCGGCGGCGCTGCTGCGGGCGACACCACCCCCAGCGGGTTCGCGGCCCTGGATGCCGAACTGCCCGGCGGCGGCTGGCCGCACCGCGCGCTGACCGAGCTGCTGCTGGCCGGCCCCGGCCTGGGCGAGTGGCGACTGCTGGCACCGGCGCTGGCCCGCCAGGCGGCGGCCGGCCGCTGCCTGATGCTGGTCGACCCGCCGGCCGAGCTGTCGGCCCCCGCGCTGGCCGAGCTGGGTCTGCCGCCGGCGCAGTGCATCGTTGTGCGGCCGCGCCAGGCGGCGCGGCCGGCGGCGCGCAGCGCGGTGCGCCGCCACCAGGGCACGCCGGTCGAGGTCTGCTGGGCGATGGAGCAGGCGCTGCGCAGCGGCCAGCTGGGCGCCTTGCTGGCCTGGCCCGGCGCTGCCGCGCGGCCCGAGGTGCTGCGCCGCCTGCAACTGGCCGCCCAGGCCCACGCCGGGCCGGCCTTCCTGCTGCGCGAACCCGCCGCGGCCGAACGCCCCAGCCCGGCGCCGCTGCGCCTGCTGCTGAGCTGCAGCGGCCCGGATGAACTGTCGCTGCGCCTGCTCAAGCGCCGCGGCCCGCTGCGCGAGCAGCCGCTGCGGCTGGCGCTGCCGCCGGTGCTGTCGGCGCGGGCGCGCCAGCGCGCCGACCAGCCCTGGCCCGCCCCGGCCCGCCAGCCGCAGCCGGC
>NZ_JAGQDE010000023.1 GCF_018069755.1 Ideonella aquatica
GCCCTGCAGTCCTGCGCTGCTCGGCGCCCTCCAATGGCCGGCTCTGCCTGCCTGCCCAGCCCTTGGCGGCACGGTCGATGTACTGCGACGGCCCAGGAAATGCGCCCTGAGCGTCCGCTCAGGGCAGTTCTCAGCCCTCCGCGAGGGCCTCGGTTGCCAGTAGTTGCTCGTACAAAGCGCGTCTGGCATGCCAGCCAGGCCCGGCCCACAGCGGATCGGCCTCGTTCTCGAAGGCCAGCACGGCGCTGGACTCGTCGGGCCAGACCCGGATCTCGTGACCTGGTGGGCCGCCTGCGGCGTCCAGCTTCGCCCGCAGGTCGTCGGCGTCGAAGGCGAACCAGCAGTGCGGGGGCGCGCCTTCGGGCAGCTCGAGCAGGTAGATCACTCGGCGCCCTCGGCGAAGACCTTCTTCCAGCTGGCCTGGCGCAGGCGCTCGGCCACGGCCAGGGGCGAGCCGTCGAAGCGATCATGGAAGCGCCGCAGCGCCGCCTGGGCCACGGAAGCCTCGGCCAGCGTCAGCGGCAGCCGCCCGGCCATGTGGGTGGCCTTGGGGCAGGCGCGCAGGATGGCCTGGCGGTTGGGGTGCTCGTCCAGCACCACCAGCTCGTCGGTCTCGGGCACACCGGCCAGGCACAGCCAGCCGTCGATCACCTCCACCGGACGACCGTCCAGCGTGGTCTTCACCAGGATCGCGTCAGGCATGTCGGTCCTCGCTCAGAAAGTGACCAGGATGTCCTCGTTGCGGACGACGAACTGGCAGGCCAGGCGCCAGGGCGGCGGCATGTCCTTGGTCTCGGCGTCCTCGATCTGCTGCGCGGTGATCTTGCCGGCGAAGCGCAGCACCGTCTTCTCCTTCTCGGTCAAGGCCACGCCATAGGGCGCCTTGTCCGACAGGATGCCGACCTGCACCGAGCAGGAGCCGCATTCGCCGTTCTCGCACTCGAAATCCAGCGGAATCGCATGCGCCTTGGCCACCGCCAGCAGCGTCTTGGTGTCGCCCGCCACCGCATAGACCGTCAGGTCCTTCTTCATGCGCGGCGAAGTGAATGTCACATTGGCCATGATGGTCTTCTGTGTGTGTTGCACCACCGGATAGGGTGCTGCAGCCGCCGTCGCGAGCGGGTCGAGCCGGGGATCGAGGAGCGCAGCCGTACACCCGTACGGCGAGCACCGCAGGCCCCGGGTCGGCCCGCGCAGCAGGCGGATGCAGTGCCCTATCGGATGATGTCGTAGGAGTAGTCGGTCTTGCCGGGGATGATGGTGTTGGCGTCCAGCGTCTCGAAGAACTCGTCGAGCAGCATGATCAGCGTGCGCATCGCCCCGTCGTAGCCCCAGGTGGGGTAGCGGTGGTAGTGGTGGCGGTCGAAGATCGGGAACACCATGCGCACCAGCGGCGTGTTGGTGTCGCGCTCCAGGTACTTGCCGTAGGTGTTGCCGATCAGGAAGTCCACCGGCTCCACGTTCATCAGGCTGCGCATGTGCCACAGGTCGCGCTTGGGGTAGGCCTTGCAGCCGGTGCCGTAGGGCGAGCTGTCGAACAGCGCCTGGACCTTCTTGGCCCACTCCTCGGTGCCGTTGGTGGACAGCACGTGGGCCGGCTCGGCGCCCAGCTCCAGCAGGAACTCGGTCAGGCCCAGCATCTGGTCCGGGTCACCGTACAGCGCGAAGCGCTTGCCGTGCAGGTGGGCCTGGCTGTCGGCCATCGCGTCCACCAGCTGGCCGCGCTCCTTCTCGAGCTGCGCGGGCACCGGCTTGCCGGTCAGCTCGCTGATCGCCATGATGAAGCGGTCGGTACCGGCCACGCCCACCGGGCAGTTCAGCACCACGACCTCCTGGCCCTTCTCCTTCAGGTACTTGATGGTCTTCTCGGTGCAGTACTCCTGGAAGACGATGGTGGCCTTGGCGTTCAGCGCCTTTTCCACCTCTTCCTTGGTGGTGCCGCCGGCGTACATGCGGAACTCGCCGTCGGTGGCGGTGTTCCACACCTCGGACGGGTCGCACAGCAGCGTGTAGTCGACGCCGAACAGATCAAAGATGCGGCGCACTTCCTTCATGTTGCCAACGACGAAACCGTCGAAGCCACCGATGAAGTTGATGCTGTCGTTCGGCACGCGGGTCAGCGGCGTGGTGGTGCCGGCCTTGCCATCCCAGAAGTGCTTGAGCACGCCCAGCAGCGCGTTGTCGTAGCCGGTGATGTGGCTGCCGACGAAGGCCGGGGTGTGGGCAAAGGGCACGTCGAACTCGGCCGGGACCGAGCCCTTCTGCTTGGCGTTCTTGATGAAGGCGTCCAGGTCATCGCCGATCACCTCGGCCATGCAGGTGGTGCTGACCGCGATCATGTCCGGCTTGTACAGGCTGTAGGTGTTGGCCAGGCCGTCGATCATGTTGTTCAGGCCGCCGAAGACCGCGGCGTCCTCGGTCATCGACGAGCTGACGCAGCTGGTCGGCTCCTTGAAGTGGCGGCTGAAGTGCGAGCGGTAGTAGGCCACGCAGCCCTGGCTGCCGTGCACGAAGCTGAGCGTCTTGGCGAAGCCGTTGGCCACGTAGACGGCGCCCAGCGGCTGGCAGGCCTTGGCGGGGTTGACCACCAGCGAATCGCGGGCGAAGTTCTTCTCGAGGTAGTCCTTGGACTTGGTCCAGTCGCGGATTTCCTGGACCTTGGCGTCGGCGTGGTTGAACTCGAAGTTCTCCTTCTTGTTCTTGAACAGCGCCTGGTATTCCGGCTCGCGGAACAGCATCTCGTGGTCGATGACCTTGTCGGCGTTTTGAGGCATGGTGCGCTCCAGTCGAATGGTGTTGCGGGGGGACTCAGGCGGCCTTCTTCCACGGGGCGGACTTGGCCAGCGCCCAGATCGGGCTGCTGATCGCCATGTCCATGTCCCGGGCGAAGATGGCGAAGCCGTCGTAGCCGTGGTAGGGGCCCGAGTAGTCCCAGCTGTGCATCTGGCGGAAGGGCACGCCCATCTTCTGGAAGACGTACTTTTCCTTGATGCCCGAGCCCACCAGGTCGGGCTTGATCGCCTCGGCGAACTTCTCAAACTCGTAGCCGGTGACGTCGTCGTAGATCAGCGTCGAGTCCTTGATGTAGTGGGTGGTGCGCTGGTAGTCGTCGTTGTGGCCGAACTCGTAGCCGGTGCCCACCACTTCCATGCCCAGGTCCTCGTAGGCGCCGATAACGTGGCGCGGACGCAGACCACCCACGTAGAGCATGACCTTCTTGCCCTGCAGGCGCGGCTTGTACTTGGCGATGGTGGCGTCAACCATCGGACGGTAGCGGGCGATGACCTCTTCAGCCTTGGCCTTGATGGTGTCGTCGAAGTGGCTGGCGATCTCGCGCAGGCTCTTCTCGATCTGGGTGGGGCCGAAGAAGTTGTATTCCACCCAGGGAATGCCGTACTTCTCTTCCATGTGCCGGCTGATGTAGTTCATCGAGCGGTAGCAGTGCAGCACATTGAGCTTGGCCTTGGGGGTGTTCTCCAGCTCGGCGATGGTGCCGTCGCCGCTCCACTGGGCGATCACGCGCAGGCCGATTTCTTCCAGCAGGATGCGGCTGGACCAGGCATCGCCACCGATGTTGTAGTCACCGATGATGGCCACGTCGTAGGGCGTCGAGACGAAGTCGGGGCGCTTGTTGGGGTCGGTCTTGTCGAAGACCCAGTCGCGGATCGCGTCGTTGGCGATGTGGTGGCCCAGCGACTGGCTGACACCGCGGAAGCCCTCGCAACGCACCGGCACGATGGTCTTGCCACCGTATTCCTTGCTCTTCTTCTTGCTGACGGCCTCGATGTCGTCGCCGATCAGGCCGATCGGGCACTCGCTTTGCACCGAGATGCCCTTGTTCAGCGGGAACAAGGTTTCGATCTCGTCGATGATCTTGTCGAGCTTCTTGTCGCCGCCGAAGACGATGTCCTTCTCCTGGAAGTCGGAGGTGAACTGCATCGTCACGAAGGTGTCCACACCGGTCACGCCGATGTAGTAGTTGCGGCGCGCGGCCCAGCTGTACTGGCCGCAGCCCACCGGGCCATGGCTGATGTGCACCATGTCCTTGATCGGGCCCCAGACCACGCCCTTGGAGCCGGCGTAGGCGCAGCCGCGGATCGTCATCACGCCGGGCAGCGACTTGATGTTGCTCTTGACGCCGCAGTCGGGCTTGCCTTCCTCGAAGACGCCAACATGCTTGGCGCGGCGCTTGGCCATCTTTTCGGGATAGGCCTTCAGGACTTCGTCGATCAGGGCCTTGTTCTCGGCCTTGCGGTCTTCAACGGTCATGCTCATGGGGAGACTCCATCAAGGATGGTTCGGGGGTGTTCGGTGGGAGCGACGCTTGGCCGAAGGCCTTGTCGTGGTGGGGAGCGGGGCAGGCGCCACGCGGCGCCCGCCCCGGTTCATCAGGCGGCGAGCTCGGCGGCGGTCTTGCCGACCTGGCTCTCGTCGATGGTCTTCATGATCCCGTGCTCCATCAGCAGGTCTTCCAGCTCGTCCATGGTGATGGGGGTGGGGATCTTGCCGTTGCCGGCGTTGGCGTGGACCTTCTGCGCCAGCGTGCGGTACTCGGCGGCCTGGGCGCTGTCCGGGGCGTACTCGATGACGGTCATGCGGCGCAGCTCGGCGTGCTGCACGATGTTGTCGCGCGGCACGAAGTGGATCAGCGTCGAGTTCAGCTTGGCCGCCAGCGACTGGGCCAGCTCCAGCTCCTTGTCGGTCTGGCGCTCGTTGCAGACCAGGCCGCCCAGACGCACGCCGCCCGAGTTGGCGTACTTCAGGATGCCCTTGGAGATGTTGTTGGCCGCGTACATGGCCATCATCTCGCCGGACATGACGATGTAGATCTCCTGCGCCTTGTTTTCGCGGATGGGCATCGCGAAGCCGCCGCAGACCACGTCACCCAGCACGTCGTAGGACACATAGTCCACGCCGTCGTAGGCGCCGTTTTCTTCCAGGAAGTTGATCGAGGTGATCACGCCGCGGCCGGCGCAGCCGACGCCCGGCTCCGGACCGCCCGACTCCACGCAACGGATGTCGCGGTAGCCGATCTTCATGACGTCTTCCAGCTCGAGGTCCTCCACCGAGCCGGCTTCAGCGGCCAGCGAGAGGATGGTGTCCTGTGCCTTGGCGTGCAGGATCAGGCGGGTCGAGTCGGCCTTGGGGTCGCAGCCGACGATGAGGATCTTCTGACCCATTTCCGCCAGGGCGGCCAGGGTGTTTTGCGAGGTGGTGGACTTGCCGATGCCACCCTTGCCGTAGAAGGCGATTTGACGCAGTGCAGCCATTTCAGTTCTCCAATCCAGGTATGAAGTTGGTCCAGCGAAACCGTTGAGGTCCGGTTCTAGCGTTCGTCGCGATCTCGATGCAGCCTTGGGTGCCTCTGTGGTCTTCTTCTGAAGCCCTGGGGGCGATACACGGGTGCCGCGCAGACCCCTTACTGCAACGGCCGTGCCATGTCGCTTGAGATCACTCAAGTGCTTGTTTTTCCGAGGAAAGTGCGCCTCACGGGGTGGGGAGAGCGGCCCCCGACAGCGTGTGCGAAACCCGACAAAATCCGGTCGACGACACGACAGCCCGACGGCCTTCACGCGCGCGCGCCGAGTGCTGCGCGCGGGCGTTCGCGGGGGCGCTCACAGCGGCTGACGCCCGGTGCGGCGCGCAGGCCGATCGGCGCCTCCGCACAGGTGGTATAGCCCTTGCAGTCAGGGTCTGTCATGAGCTCCGCCCTGCCCGTCGTCAGCGCCCCGCCCGCCAACCCGCATTACGCGCGCATCGGTGGGCACGAGGCGATCGTGCGCCTGGTCGAGGCCTTCTACCGCGCGATGGACACGCGCGCCGATGCCGGCGTGATCCGCGCGATGCACGAGCCCGACCTGGCGCGGACCCGGCAGGTGCTGGTGCAGTACCTCAGCGAATGGATGGGCGGGCCGCGCGACTACTCGGCCCAGCGCGGCACGCCGATGCTGCGCCGCCGCCACCAGCCCTTCGACATCGACGCCGCCGCGCGCGATGCCTGGATGGCCTGCATGCGCCAGGCGCTGGCCGAGTGCGTGCCGGACGAGGCGCTGCGCGCCGAGATCGACGCTGCCTTCTGGAAGATCGCCGATTTCATCCGCAACACCGAGGGCGGCGGCCAGCCGCGCCAGCACCCCGGCCGACCGATGGAGGTCGCGCCCCACACCACCCCGGCCACGCACGCCAGTGCGGCCGCCACCGTTTCATCCCCCCACCGGAGTTCGACATGACCGCGATCCAGGACACCGCCTTCGCCCGCCTCGACGCCGAGGGCCGCTTGCTCAACAGCGTGCTGAAGGCACCCACCAAGAAGGCCGGCCGCTTCGGCTTCCGGGGCGACATCGCGCTGAAGTTCCAGGCCAAGCTGGCCGACGAGGCGCGCCCGCCCGAGATCAGCAGCGACCAAGTCATCGCGGTGGCCGAGGCCGGCTCGCCGCACATCAGCTTCCTCACCGGCTTCCTGCTGAGCTTCGAATACGTCAAGCTGCTGGCCGAGGTGCTGGGCGATGCGCTGTCGCCCAGTGGCGTGTACATCCTCTTCTGCGACAACATCGACATCAGCAAGAAGTACACGATGGACTACGCCGGCACCACCTTCGTGATCCTGCCGATAGACGAGGCCACCGTCTACAACGAGCTGCTGGAACTGCTCTACCTGGAAAAGGGCGACCTGAAGAAGCTCGACACCGCCGGCAAGACCGACGCGATTGCCGACAAGGCCGCCAGCTTCAAGGCCAGCTTCCCGAAGATCACCTACGAGGAAGGGCTGGCGCTGATGGGTCCGGTCCGCAACCTCTACGAAAACCGCCCGGTTTGAGCCCCGTCTTCCTGCTGCGCGGGCCGATCTGGCGGCTGTGATGCTCGCCGTACGGGTGTACGGCTGCGCTTCTCGCAGCCAGCTCGACCCGCTCGCGACGGAATCCGGGACTCAAACCCATCATGGCGCCTGATGAGTGCGATCAGCCGCAGCACTGGTACAGCACCAATCTGGTCGGCGTGCCGGCCCCGGTGCTGGCCAGCGCGGCCTACAACGCGCACCCGGTGCCGCTGCGGATTGCGGGCGCGCGCGAGACCCATGGCGGGCTGTTCGCGTTGCTCGGGCGCTGTGGTGAGCTGAGCGAGGCGCGCGAGGTGTTCGTGCATTACCTGGCCATCGTCTTCGGGCTGCAGCGGCCCGATGCGGACGATCACAGTCTGAGCGCGGCCGAGCGGCAGCGCTGGCGGCGCAGCTGGCGCGCGCTGCTGCAGGGCTGGGGCATGGATGCGAACGGTCCGGCCGGCGCGGTGCTCAAGGGCTGGGTGGAGAGCCGCTTCGGCCTGGTGCCGCGCTTCCATGGCGCGCCGCTGCGGCGCTTTCCGTCGCCGGCCTGGGTGGGCTACCTGGAGCAGAAGGTGGCCAGCCGCTACCACGGCAACGCGATCTTCCAGCAGCTGGACCTGCTCTACGAGTTCTGCCAGTGGAGCCTGCAGCGCTACCGGCCGGGCGTGAGCCACCTGCCGCTGTGGCGCGGCACCAACCGCTGCGACGAGCAGATCGTCGCCGGCCGGCTGGCCGACCGCCGCTGCACGCTGGCGCTGAACAACCTGGTGTCCTTCAGCCTGTCGGCCGACGAGGCCGGCTGCTTTGGTGACCGCGTGTTCGTCGCCGAGGTGCCGCTGACCAAGCTGCTGGTGTACCCGGGTCTGCTGCCCGGCCAGGTGCTGCAGGGCGAGCAGGAGGTGCTGGCACTGGGCGGTGACTACGACGTGGTGTTGTGCGATGTCTGACACGCGCGCGCTGTTCGACAGGGCCCTGGGCGCCTACCTGGGCCTGGCGATTGGCGACGCGCTGGGCGCGACGGTGGAGTTCATGCGCCCGCGCGAGATCCGCGCCCAGTACGGCGTGCACCGCGAGATGATGGGCGGCGGCTGGCTGAAGCTGGCCCGCGGTCAGGTGACCGACGACACCCAGATGTGCCTGGCGCTGGGCGACGCCCTGCTGCTGGCCGGCGCACCGCTGCTGGCCGCGCGCGATGACAGCGCCACGCGGCAGATCGCCGAGGCCTTCGTGCGCTGGCTGCGCAGCAAGCCGGTGGACTGCGGCAACACCTGCCGGCGCGGCATCCAGCGCTACCTGAGCGATGGCAGCCTGCAGGGCCCGGCCAACGAGGGCGACGCCGGCAAAGGCGCGCTGATGCGCAACCTGCCGGTGGTGCTGGCCACGCTGCACAACGAATCCCTGCTGGCCCACTGGAGCCTGGCCCAGGCGCGCATCACCCACCACCACCCGCTGTCCGATGCGGCCACGCTGGGCCTGGCCCGCCTGACGCGGGCCGCGCTGCTGGGCGCCGACACCGCCCTGCTGGCCCACCAGGCCCAGGACTGGATCCAGGCCTGGCCCGCGTTCCGCCACCAGCCCTACCCCGGCCGTGCCAGCGCCTACGTGGTGGACACGGTGCAGACCGTGCTGCACTTCGGCTTCACCCATCCCGACTTCGAGCAGGCGCTGGTCGCCACCGTCAACCAGGGCGACGATGCCGACACCACCGGCGCGCTGGTGGGCATGCTGGCCGGTGCCCGCTGCGGCGCCTCGCGCCTGCCGCGGCGCTGGCTGCAGCGCCTGCAACCGGCCACGGTGCAGGCGGTGACCGGCCAGGTCAGCCATCTGCTGGCGCTGGCCGACGAGCTGGCGGCGCCGTCCCCCGGATGAGCCGCATCCGAACCCGAGCGACCACAGGCCCGTGATGACCCACCTGATCTTCTTCGAGAAGCCCGGCTGCGGCGGCAACGCCCGCCAGCGCGCGGCGCTGCAGGCCGCCGGCCACACGCTGGCGGTGCGCAGCCTGCTGTCCGAGCCCTGGACCGCAGCCAGCCTGCTCGCCTTCCTGGCGCCGCTGCCGGTGGCCGGGTGGTTCAACCGCGCCGCGCCCCGGGTGAAGTCCGGCGAGATCGTGCCCGAGCAGCTGGACGCCGACACCGCACTGGCCCTGCTGCTGGCCGAGCCGCTGCTGATCCGCCGGCCGCTGATGCAGCGCTGCGACGACGGCAGCCGCCGCGTGGGCTTCGACACCGCCGCCATCGATGCCTGGGTGGGCCTGGCGCCCGCGACGCTGGCACGATCCTCGCTGGAAGGCTGTGCCCACCCCGCCGAACCCTGCGCCACCCCCGGGAGCTGACCATGCCGCTGTTCGACTACCACTGCACCGCCTGCGCCGCCGACTTCGAACGCCTGGTGCGCGCCAGCGACACGCCCACCTGCCCGCACTGCGGCAGCACGGCGCTGGACAAGCGCGTCTCGCCGCTCGCGCCGGCCGGCAAGATCGAGGCGATCCGCCTGGCCCACCGCCGGGTTGCCGACCGCCAGGGCCTGTTCAACCACTACTCGCCCAGCGAGCGCGCGCGACTGCTCAAGGGCAAGACGGTCTGAGCCCTGCTCAGCCGCCGAGCGCCCGCAGGCGCAGCAGCAGGGCCAGCGCCACCAGGCTGCAGCCGCCGGTGAGCCACAGCGCCGACGGGCCCCAGGCCTCCAAGGCCAGCCCGAACAGCCAGGGCGCCAGCGCCTGCGAGACCCGCGCCGGCATCATCAGCAGCCCTTGTCGCTGGCCATAGCCGGCAGGGCCGAACAGCACCAGCGGCAGCGTGCCCTTGGCAATCGTCAGGATGCCGTTGCCGGCGCCATGCAGCAGGCCGAACATCGGCGCGGCCACCGGTCCCAGCGCCAGCAGCAGGGCCGCGCCCAGCGGGTGCAGGCCGGCGGCCAGGCGCGCCGACAGCAGCGGATGCCAGTGGCGCAGAAACCCGAACTCGGCCAGTCGCGCCGCCACTTGCGCCGGGCCGATCAGGCCGCCGATCCACACCGCGGTGGACAGGCCCACGCCGCTGGCCTGAAGCAGCTGCGGCAAATGCGCCGCCATCGCGGTGGAGTTGAACCAGGCGATGGCGAACACGCCGGCCAGCGCCAGTGTCGTGCCCAGGCCGGGCGGCGCGGGCGCGGTCGTGGGCACCACGTCCGCATCCGTCACCGACGGGTGCGCCAGCGCAGCGCTGCGCGCCCGCGGCACGCTGGCGTGCAGTGGCAGCCCCAGCAGCAGGTGCAGCCCGGCCCAGGCCAGGCAGGCGTCACGCCAGCCGTAGCGCGTCAACAGCCAGGCGCTCAGCGGCCAGGCTGCGGTGCTGGCCAGACCGCCCAGCAGCGTGATGCCGGTGATGCCGCCGCGCGAATCGCTGCCCCACAGCCGCACCAGTGCGGCAAAGGCCGACTCGTACAGTCCCAGGGACATGCCCACGCCCAGCAGCGCCCAGGCCGCGAACAGGCCCGCCGGCCCGTGCACCTGGGACATCGCCGCCAGTGCCCCCGCCAGCACGACATTGCTGGCCAGCAGCACCGGCCGGCCGCCATGCCGGTCCACCCAGGCCCCCGCGCGCGGGCCGCACAGCGCCGACACCACCAGCGCCAGGCTGAACGCGGCAAAGGCCGTGCTGACCGACAGGCCCAGCTCGGCCGCCATCGGGGCGGCCAGCACCGCCGGCAGGTAGTAGGTCGAGCCATAGGCCAGCACCTGACCCAGGCCCAGGGCGATGACGAGAGGCGCGCGCGGGTCCACCCGCGCATTGTCACTTCAGCGCATCGAAGACCCGGGTCATCTCGTCGGCCGGCACATCGTCCAGGGCCGCGCCCGACAGCGGGTCCTGGCCGGCCAGCCAGGCCGCCTCGGTCGCATCGTCATCCAGCGCCAGCAGCAGCGCCGCATTGAGCTCATAGGCACCCCAGGCCAGGCCGGCGTCGCGCAGGGCCGACTGCAGCGCGCCCTGCACCAGCGCGCGCACCAGGCGGTGGCCGGGGCTGAAGGGCACCTCGTCGCGCCGCCCCGCGGCCGCCTCGGCACAGGCCCGCAGGTCGTGCGAGGCATGGCCCCGGCAGGCCAGCGGCCGCACCGCATAGATCACGCACACGCCCTGCGCGATGAAGGGGCAGCGCTGGCGCAGCGCGACGCGCTGGGCCTCGCCCAGGCCATGGGTGGCCGCGTCGGCGGCGCGCACCTGGCCGACCAGGTCGATGCCGCGCGACAGCAACCGCGGCTGCACCGCGCGCAGGAAGGCCGCCACGGCCAGCACCTCGGGCGCGGTGGCCGACACCCGCAGCGTGCAGCAGGTGGCGCAGCCGCGGCAACAGGCCAGTGGCGGCTCGTCGGCGCATTGCTGGGCCACGTTGGCGGCGAAGCTGTCGGCCGCCTGGGCCAGCAGCTGCGCCGCCAGGGTGGCGGCGCCGGCCTGCTGCGCCAGTGTGGCGGCAAAGGCTTGCTGCTGCTGGCGGAAGAAGTCAGGCGCGCTCATCGCTCAGGGGGCGGGCTCAGTAGTGGATCTGGAACCAGTCGGGTTCGCGCCGGTGCAGCTCATCCAGCAGCACCAGCGTGGCCGGCAGCGCGGCGCTGGCCACGTACCAGACGATCTCCCGGCGCGCGGTCTGCTGACGCTCCAGCGCGATGAGCACGGCGCTCCAGGCCGACCAGTCGACCTGCGGCAGGCGCAGCATCACCACCGGCGGCAGGTGGGCCAGCGTGCGGGCGATGTCCAGCAGATGGCCCTCGACCGCGGCGCAGGTGTTGGGGCTGGCGAACAACTCGTCGGCGCCGTCCTCCAGCCCCACCAGCAGGGCCAGCAGCGCATCACCATGGCGGTGGATCAGGTCGAACAGCGCGCGGGCGTACATGGCAGGGCAACGAGGGTGGGTCCGGTTTGTCGGAAGGTCGACAGACGGCAGCGCCACGCGGCGGGCCGACGCGGGGCTGCGTGCAAGACCCGTGCTCACCGGCCCCGGGGCCGTCCGGCCAGGGCTCAGCCCGCCTCGATCAGCCAGGCGAGGTAGGCCTGCAGCGCGCGCACCTGGCGCTCGCCGTGGCGCGCCAGCACGGCGCGCAGCGCGGCCCGGCGCTCGGGCGCTGTGTCGGCGCGCAGCGACAGGCCGTAGGCCTGCAGGGGCGAGCGCAGGCCGGGCTCGTCCAGCGCCTGCGCGCCCAGCCCAGGCAGCACCGCCCGCCACAGCGCCCGGGCCGACCAGGAGCCCGCCTGGTCGGGGTGGTAGGCGTGGGCCCGCCCCAGCGCGAACACATCGACCAGGCCGGCCGCCAGCGCCTCCAGCCGTGCCGCCTGCGCCGGCACGCGCTGCGCCAGTTCACGCAGCCGGTTGCGCTCGAAGCCGGCCTGGTAGGCGAACAGCGTGCCGCCGGGCGGCAGCGCCGCCAGCAGGCGCTGGACGACCTCGGTGCGTGGGTCGGACTGGCCCTCGGCCAGGTGCTGTTGCAGCGTCCAGCCGCCATCGGCGGTGGCCTCGCCCAGCGTCCACTGGAAGGGCAGGATCTGGTAAGGCCGGGTGCCCGACCAGATCGGCACCGCCAGGCCGATGGTCTCGATGCGCAGGAAACGCCAGGGCCGCGGCCAGTGGGCGGCCAGCGCGGCCACACCGGGCTCGCGCACCGGGGCGCCCTGCTGCACGGCGCGTGCGGCGCGACGCAGGCGCGGCTGTGGCAGCGCGGTCAGCGGCACGTCGAGCACGCTGCGGTGGCCCGCCAGCCGCAGTTGCTCGGCGCGCTCGCGGCCCAGGATCTCCAGCGCCTGCGCGGGTGGCACCGCCGCAGGTGCCGGCTCGCCGGCGTGGCAGTGGTCCGCGTAGGCGCAGCCGCCGTCGGCCGCGCAGGGCGCCACCAGGGGCATCGGCGGCTCGCGGCCGTGGGCGCTGCGCTGCAGCGCCACCAGCCACTCGGCCACCGGCCGGCTGCCCAGCATCGGTCCGACGTCGACCTCGCGGAACAGGCCGGCGTAGCAGCCCAGGCCCGGGTACAGGAAGTCGGTGTCGATCAGCAGCAGGCCCACCGACTGCAGCCGCCAGCCGGCCCGCGCCGCGACATGCGCGGCCCAGGCCAGCGCATCGACATCCGGCGCGTCAGCCACCGTGCCCAGGCGAAGGCGCCACAGCCGCCAGCCCCGGGCGCCGCGCTGCATCACGTCGATGCGGCAGCGTGCGCCATCGTCGCTGGCCAGGCAGGCGCCCAGCAGCGCGGCCTCGGGGTCGGGGCGCGCGCTCAGCTCGGCCAGGGCGAGCTGGGTCTGGGCGACGGCACGGACCCAGTCGGCGTCGTCGCGGGGCGCGGCGATCTCGCGCGCGCCGGCATAGGACGCCCGCAGCGCCGCCGCCGCTTCGGCGCTGTCGCCCACCCGTGGCGGTTGGCCGGTCGGCGCCGCGCCCTGGCGGTGCAGCCAGTGCAGGCGCGGGCAGGCGCGCCAGCGGCGCAGGTCCGGCTCGTCGAGGAAGGAGATCGGTGTCATCGTGCGGCAGCCCGGGCGCGACGCGCCCCGGCCTGGTGCCCGGTCGTGTCCGCCCGGCCGCCGACCATGCAGACGGCGTGCCAAGTCGGTGCGAGATCCAGGGTTTTCCCGAGCACGCTTTTTGCAGGTGACCAGGCAGAAACGCGCCTCAGGAGATCCCGCATGGGCCGACAGCTGCACGCCTACCTCGCCCCCACGGCACTGCCCGATGCCGCCGCGCTGCAGCGTGCGCTGGACGCGCTGCAGCTGGGCCTGGAACTGCGCGGCGCCTGGCCGCCTGCCGGCCCGACCGCCGAGCTGCCGCTGTCGCTGTACGGCCAGGACGCCTGCGTGCAGGTGGACTTGCAGGCGGCGCCGCACTGGCCCGAGGGGGTGCCCTGCGAGGTGGATGTGGCCACGCTGGAGCTGATGCTGGCGCTGCGCTGGAGCGGCGGCCCGCGCGAGCACCTGGCCGCGCTGGCCCTGGCTGCGGCGCTGGCCGAGGGCGCCCAGGCCCAGGTGCTGGAGCCCGAGTGCCGGCTGGCGGTGGGGCCCAGCGCGCTGCAGACCGTGGCGCGCGAGATCCGCGACGAGCAGCTCTGATCAGCCGCTCGGCGCCGGCCTGCGGCAGCCGGTGAAGGGTGAGACCGCCCGGCGTGTCGATTGGCACCGTGGATGCGGCGTGCCACGGCCGTGTGATGCCCTTGCGCAGGTCACGAGACACCCACCTGTCGACCCGTCCCGCCGAGCGGGAGGTGACCAGAAGCCCCCGATGCCCCGTGCCACGCGCTCCCCCACCCTGCCCCCTGCTGCCGCCCCCATGCCGCCCCGCATGGCGTGCGGCAGCTGGCGCTGGTGGCGCCGGTCAGGTGCTGGTCAGCGGCCTCAGGCCGGCACCGCCAGCATCACGGCGTAGGCCTTGAAGGTGGCGGTGGCCGCCTGGCCCACGGCCAGGCCCAGCGCATCGACCGCGTCATTGGTGACACTGGCGGTGATGGTGGCGCCGCCCGGCAGCGTGACGCCCACCAGCGAGCTGACAGCGCCCTTCTGCACCCGCGAGATCGTGCCCGCCAGCTGGTTGCGCGCCGACAGCTTGTAGCCGGCAAAGTCGGTCACCAGCACCACCTCGGAGGACTTGACCAGGGCCAGCGCCTCGGCGCCCAGCTTCAGGCCCAGGCGCGAGGCCGCCGCGGCGGTCATCGAGGCGGTGACGGTCTGCCCGTGGCCGATGTCCAGCGTGGCCTGGGTGGTGGCCGGGCCGTCATGCAGCTCGGTGACCAGGCCGGCGAACTGGTTGCGGGCGGTGGCTTTCATGGACAGTCTCCGAAGCAGGTTGGACAGGTGCGATTGCTGCAGCAGCCAGGCCTCCTGCTCGGCCAGGAAGCCGGCGTGGCGGGCCTGCAGCTGGTCCCAGGTCTCGAGCAGGTGGCGGGCGGCGTAGGTCAGGCGCGAGCCGCCGCCACCGCGGCCGCCGGTCTGGCTGACCAGCAGCGGCGAGCGCGCCAGGTTGCCGGCGGTCTCCAGGATCAGCCAGGCGCCCTTGTAGCTGTAGCCCGCGGCGCGCGCGGCCTTCTGCAGCGAGCCGCTGGCGTCGATCGCGCGCAGCAGGGCGAAAAAGCGCGCGTCGAGCCGGCCGGCCAGGCGCAGTTCGCCCTGCAGCAGGGTGGTGTCGCGCCGGGCACCGGGCTCGGTCGGGGCGCCGGGCAGGCTGTCGACAGCGGCGGGAGGTGTGGTTTCCGACAAATCGGACGCTCGTGATGTGCTTGTGTACTGTACGGCGTTGCAAGCAGAAATCACGCCCGGAGGCGCCATGGCTGCCTTTCTCCCAGGGAACAGCAGGCTGGCGTCGGCGTTGGCACGATCGCTGCAACCATGTTCGTGATGTCTTCGATAACATAACGCCACGACTCCGCCCGAGGCTGGCGTTCGACCGGGAGTCCCCGATGCCACCCCTGACCCTCCTGATCCTGCTGCTGGCGGCCCTGTGGGCCCCGGCCGCGGCGTGGGCCGAGAAGATCACCATCGCGGCCGCAGCCGACCTGAAGTTCGCGATGGACGATGTGGTGACCGCCTTTCGCCAGACGAACCCCGGCGATGAGGTGGAGGTGGTCTATGGCTCCTCCGGCAAGTTCTTCGCGCAGATCCAGAACGCTGCGCCCTACGACCTGTTCTTCTCGGCCGACATCGGCTATGCGCGCGAGCTGGCCAAGGCGGGCCTGGCCGCGTCCGAGGTGCGCCCGTATGCGGTGGGCCGGTTGGTGCTGTGGAGCGCCAGCCTGGATGCGCGCGGCATGACGCTGGCCAGCCTGGCCGACCCCAGGATCACCCGCATCGCCATCGCCAACCCGCGCCACGCGCCCTACGGCCAGCGCGCCGAGGAAGCGCTGCGCGCCGCCGGCGTCTGGGCCCAGGTGGAGCCCAAGCTGGTCTACGGCGAGAACATCGCACAGACCGCGCAGTTCGTGCAGACCGGCAATGCCCAGGTGGGGCTGATCGCGCTGGCCTTGGCACTGAGCCCCGAATTGTCGGCACGCGGCGGCCATGCGCTGGTGCCCGAGCGGCTGCACCAGCCGCTGGAGCAGGGCTTCATCATCACGCGGCGGGCGGCCGGCAGCGCACTGGCGCGCCGCTTCGCCGATTTCAGTGCCAGCCCGCCTGCGCGCGCCGTGATGGACCGCTACGGCTTCGTGCTGCCGGCCGGCACCAGCGGACGATGAGCGATCAGGACCTGCAGGCCCTGTGGCTCACGGCCCGCCTGGCCGCCACGGTGACGGCACTGCTGCTGCTGATCGGCACCCCGGTGGCGTGGTGGCTGGCGCGCACCGGCAGCCGCTGGAAGGGCCCGGTCAGTGCGGTGGTGGCGCTGCCGCTGGTGCTGCCGCCCTCGGTGTTGGGCTTCTACCTGCTGCTGGCGATGGGCCCCGAGGGCCTGGTGGGCCGGCTGACCCAGGCGCTGGGACTGGGGCTGCTGCCCTTCAGCTTCGGCGGCCTGGTGGTGGCCTCGGTGTTCTATTCCCTGCCCTTCATGGTGCAGCCGCTGCAGTCGGCCTTCGAGGCCATCGGCGAGCGGCCGCTGGAGGTGGCGGCCACGCTGCGCGCCTCGCCCCTGGATGCCTTCTTCAGCGTGGCCGTGCCGATGGCCGCGCCGGGATTCCTGACGGCCTCGGTGCTGACCTTCGCGCACACCGTGGGCGAGTTCGGCGTGGTGCTGATGATCGGCGGCAACCTGCCGGGCGCCACGCGCGTGGCCTCGGTGCAGATCTACGACCATGTCGAGTCGCTGGCCTACCCGCAGGCGCACCGCCTGGCCGCGGTGCTGCTGGTGTTCTCGTTCACGGTGCTGCTGGCAGTCTATGCCTGGCGGCCCGCCGCCCGGCGGGAGGCCTGAGATGAGGGACATCGAGGCCCGCTTCCAGCTCGAACGCCCGGGCTTCACGCTCGATGTCGACCTGCGCCTGCCGGGGCGTGGCGTCAGCGCGCTGTTCGGCGTGTCCGGCTCGGGCAAGACCACGCTGCTGCGCTGCATCGCCGGGCTGGAGCGCGCGGCGCGCGGCCGCCTGGTGGTGGACGGCGAGGTCTGGCAGGACGGCAGCCGTTGGCGCCCCACGCACCAGCGGCCGATCGGCTATGTCTTCCAGGAGGCCAGCCTGTTTCCGCACCTGTCGGTGCAGGCCAACCTGCGCTATGGCCTGCGGCGCAGCCCGGGGGCCTCGGACACGCCGCTGACGCAGGCGATTGAGTTGCTGGGCATCGGCCACCTGCTGGCGCGCCGGCCGGCGCAGCTCTCGGGTGGCGAGCGCCAGCGCGTGGCCATCGCCCGGGCGCTGGCCGTCAGCCCGCGCGTGCTGCTGATGGACGAACCGCTGTCGGCGCTGGACCTGCGCCGGCGGCAGGAGGTGCTGCCCTACCTGGACCGCCTGCACGACGAGCTGGCGATGCCGCTGCTCTACGTCAGCCACGCACCCGACGAGGTGGCGCGTCTGGCTGACCACCTGGTGGTGCTGGAGCAGGGCCGCGTGCAGGCCCAGGGACCGCTGCGCGAGACCCTGTCGCGGCTGGACCTGCCGATCCGTCTGGGCGAGGACGCCAGCGCCATCGTCGACGCCCGGGTGACCGAGATCGACGCGGCCTGGCACCTGGTGCGCGTCGACTTCGACGGCGGCCACCTGTGGGCGCGCGATCCCGGCCTGGTGCTGGGTCAGCGGGTGCGCGTGCGGGTGCTGGCGCGCGATGTCAGCCTGGCGCTGGCGCCCGGCACCAGCAGCATCCAGAACGTGCTGCCCGGCGTGGTCGACGCGGTGGGTGACGACGAGCACCCCGGCCTGGCGCTGGTGCGCGTGCGCGTGGGCGACGCCCTGCTGCTGTCCCGCCTGACCCGGCGCTCGGCGGCGGCGCTGCAGGTGGCGCCAGGCCAGGCGCTGTGGGTGCAAGTCAAGTCGGTGGCCTTGCTGGAGTAGCCCCGGGCCCGGCCCACCCGGCATGCTGGCAGGGCCCGCGTGCAGGTCGGCGTTCAGGCCAGGCCATCTGGCGCTCAGCGCGCCGAGCGCACCAGCCGCACGTACAGCGGGTTGCCGATGCCCGTCTGGTTCTGCACATAGCTGTCCGCGAAGTCCACCGTCCAGGCGATGTTGGGGCGCTGCGCGAAGGGCGTCGAGGACCAGGCCTTGTCCTGCGGTGTGGCCGGGAACACGCTGGCGTCGATCGCCGGCAGGCGGCAGCCCATGTCGAGCAGACTGGCCAGTTCCTTCACCTGGGGCAACCGCCAGCCGCTGGGGTTGTTGCCGGGGTTGGCCTGGCGGGCCAGTCCCAGCGCGTCGGCGTGGGTGTGGGTGGTGGCGGTGCCGGTGCAGGTGCTGCCGTTCCAGGTCTGGCCGGCACTGCAGCGTTGCCAGACCAGGCCGCTGCGCAGGTCGATGACCTGGTCGTCGTGCAGCTCGAAGCGCTGGGCTGCGGGCCAGGTGGGGCAGGCGGCATGGGCGTTGCAGGCCACGGCCAGCAGCGCCAGAGTCTTGATCGTGTTCATCATCACCTCCTTGAAGTCGTGGCGTCGCACATCGGTGGGGTGCCTCAGGAGCCCCCGCGGACCAGGCGCACCTGGTGCAGGTAGCCGCCGCCGCTGACAGGGCTGAACTCCGGCTCGTAGGCCTGGCTGCCGCTGGCCATGTCCATCACCCAGCGGTAGTTGCCGGTGGCATCGACGGTCGCCGTCCAGTGGAGGCCGCTGTGGCTGCTGTTGACGAACCAGGCCGGCGGCAGCGACGAGCCGGCCGTGGTGATGCCGTAGTCGATGATCGAGCGCATCTCCTCGGCCGTGGGCAGGCGCCAGTCCGAGAAGCCGCACAGGCGCACGCGGTTGACCTCGGCGATGTAGTCGTCCTTGGCCCAGAGGTTCGCGCCCGGGTTGGTGCCGGTGCCGAAATGGATGTTGCTGTCCGTCGAGCGCTGGCCGGTGACGGTCTTGCCCTCCCACACCAGGCCGGTGCGGTTGTCCTTGACGCATTCATCCAGCGCATGGGTGCCCACCCGCGTGAAGCTCATCTTCTGCACCGCAGCGCGGTGGCCGTCCTGCTGGCCGTTCAGCGCGATCGCGTCGGCCGCCGAGCAGGCGCCCAGCGTGATGCCGCCCGTGGTCGAGTAGCACTGGCTGCTGGTGATGCCGCTGTGCGGCAGCCGGGGGGCCGGCGCCGTCACCGCGGGCACGGCCACCGGCAGCTGCCAGGCGGCCAGCTGCGGGCCGGCCGCGTCGGTGGCATGCAGCACACCGGACTGGTTGCCCGCCGGGGTGGCCAGATCGATCGTGCAGCTGAACAGACGCTGGGTGGCGCTGGGCGTGCCGGTCTCGGTGGGGGCGGCGGTGCAGCCGTCCACGGCCATGGCCAGCACCGCGTCGGCCTGCAGCGCGGTGCCGCTGACCTTGAACTGCACCGTCTCGCCAGCGGTCACGGTGCCGGTGCCGAAGCCGCTGGTGCTGGGGCTGGACCAGGTGACGCCGCTGACGTTGCTGACCACGGCCACGGTGGGCTGGGCCACGGCCTGGCCGTTGAGGGTCAGCGCCAGCTGGCGCGTGCCGGGCAGACGGAAGCTGCAGCGCACGTCCATCGTCGTGTCGGTGACGTCGGTGGGCGCGTCGCAGCGGGCATCCGGGTCGTCGCTGACGGCCAGCTGCCAGCCACTGGCCGGCCAGCCGCTGCCGGTCAGGCGCAGCGTGGTCGGCGTCATGCGCACGGCCTGGGCCGGGGTCAGCGCCTGCCAGCGCACCGGGGCCACGGTCAGCGTGAACACCGCGCTGCGCACGCCGGTCAGGCCGTCGGCCCCAACCACCTGCGCGCTCAGACGGTGCTCGCCCGCGGCCAGCGGCGTGGCCGGTGTCAGGGTCCAGGTGCGACCCGACACCGTGGGCGCGCTGGCCAGCGCCAGATCGCCGTCGTAGACGCGCAGCGTCTGGCCGGCGCCCAGCGCGGCGGACAGGGTGCCGCTGATCGTGGGCGTGGTGTCGTCGGTGCGGCCGCCGCTGGTGACCGCGCCGGGTTGCGTGGCGCTGTCCGAGCGCACGCTGTCCAGCGTGGTCGAGGGCAGCACCACCGTGCCGCCGCCGCCCTGCGCAGGGTCGCTGGGCACCTCGCCGCCACCACCGCCGCCGCCGCAGGCGCTCAGCATGGCGCACAGCATCAGGGTCAGGGCAGACCGGCCGAACGCCGGGCTGGACTGGGCGGGTGCGGCTGTCGATGGCCGCTCAGGTTGGTTCTTGGGGGCGTGCATGTCAGGTCCTCCACATCGCTGGTCCCGCCACGACACGGGGCCGGGGCGGCGCTGGCGCGACTGTAGGAACCGGCACCGGAACCGTCTTCCTCAATCCTGCGGAGTGGCCCGGCAGCGGGCGGGCTGCCTGGCGTCATGCCGATGACAGGACCCGCTTCTAGCATCGCAGCCATGCTCGAACGCCTCGTCTACCGATCCACCGCCCGCCACGACCTGGGCACGCTGGCGCTGTTCCAACTGCTCACCGCCGCCCAACTGCGCAATGAGCAGTTGCAGATCACCGGCCACCTGCTCTACCTGGATGGCCAGTTCACCCAGTGCATCGAGGGACCGCCCGAGAGCATCGAACAGCTCTGGCAAAGCCTGCAGCGCGATGAGCGGCACCACCAGATCGAGCTGCTGATGCGTGGTCCCACCGAAGCCCGTCGCTTCAGTGAATGGAGCATGGCGTTCTCCACCTACGCCAGCTTCTATGTGCACGGCCTCAAAGGCTTCTTCCCGGTGGACGACAGCGGCCAGTCGCCGCTGGTGCCGCTGTGCCAGCGGGAGCACGCGCCCGGCGCCTGAGGCCGGCTCGCGGCGCGCCTGCTCAGCGCCTCAGTGTGCCGGCCCCTTGGCGGCCCACAGCGTGTCGACCTGTTGCTTCAGCCGCGCCGCGGCCTGCAGCGCGCCTTCCAGGTGGCCGGCATGGCGCCGGGCGGTTTCGCTGCCGCCCAGCAGCAGACGGCCCTCCCACAGCGGCTGGCGCAGCCACTCGCTGGACCAGGCGGGGCCGGCGTGGGCCTCGTCGGCCAGGTCGCGCTGGCTGCAGGTCAGCGGCTCCTGCGCCCAGTCGTGGTGGTGCCATTCACCGTCACCGGCGCCGGCGCCCCACAGCTGCTCCACCTGGCTGTCCAGCAGCAGGGCCAGGCTGGCCGCGAAGCGCGGGCGCTCGGCCGCCGGCAGCGCGATGAAGCCGGCCAGGGCGTCGCCGTCGCCGGACACGCCGGCGTCGAAGACCTCGGCCAGCACCGCCTGCGCATGCGGCACCCAGGCGTTGCCGCAGCCGCCGGACTGGCGCCATGGCGCGGGCCGTCCGGTGGGCGCGGCGAGCGCGGCCTTGGCGGCGGTGGCCATCCAGGTGGGCGTGTCGGCCAGGGCCTGGCTCACCGGCGGCGGCAGTGCGGGCGTGCAGACGATGTCCTGCGCCACCAGGCGCGGCGGCAGCGCCAGCACCACCTGGCGGGCGGACCAGACGTGGCGCTGTCCGCCCTGCATCACGGTGGCGCGGACATGGTCGGCCGCGTCGTCCAGCGACAGCAGCGTGCTGCCCAGGTGCAGGCGCTCACGCGGCAGCAGGCCGGCCAGCGCGGTCACCAGGGCCGCCATGCCATCGACCAGGCGCTGCGCGCCGCCATGCAGCGCGCCGGGCTGGGGCTGATCGGCCGGCGCGGGCTGGCCATCGGCGCCCAGCGCCATGGCCTGGCGGCGCGGGCCCTGGGCGGGATCGTCCAGCCACTGCAGCCAGCCGTCGTCGGGCTGCGGCAGCGTGGGCAGGCCCAGCTGGCGCACCACCTGGGTGATCGCCGGCTGACTGGCCGGCCAGAACCAGGTGGGACCCAGGTCCAGCGCCGGACCGGCCGAGGGCAGGCGCGTCAGCACCCGGCCGCCCAGGCGCGGGCGCGCCTCAAGCAGCTGCCAGTCCAGGCCGCGCGCCTGCAGGCCCTGGGCCAGTGCCAGGCCGCAGACACCGCCCCCGACGACCAGGACGTCGATCATGGCCCGGTGCCGCTCAACCCGACAGCGCGCCCAGCAACTCCACCGTCACCGGCTCGCTGCCCAGCGTGACCTGACAGGCCAGGCGGCTCTTGCTGCCCACGCCGACCAGGGTGTCGAGCTTGGCGTTCTCGGCCGGGGTCAGCCGGCTGATGGTCTTGCGGCCTTCGGTGACGAACAGGTGGCAGCCGCCGCAGCTGGCGTTGCCGCCGCATTGGCCGGCCAGCTGCAGGCCGGCGTTGATCAGGGTCTGCAGCAGGTTGGCGCCGGCGGCGAATTCGACCGTGGTGCCCGCGGGCAGGACGGTGAGCGTGGTCATCTCAAGACTCCTTCAAGGTTCGATGAAAGCCGGCGTGCGGCCGGTGAGCTGCGCGGCCACGTCGGCCAGCGGCAGCGCGATGCGGGTGATGCCCTGCTCCTCCAGGAAGCGGGCCTCCATGCGGGTGGGCTCGTCGGGCAGCACCGCGTAGTGCGGGCCGGCCGAGCGCTTCATGATCTGGCGCGCGAAGCTGCGCGGCAGCTGGTCGTTGAAGCGGCAGCCCAGGAAGACGAATCCCAGGCTGGCGCGGCGCTGCTGCACCAGGGCCGGGATCGGCGTCTGGATGTCGATCTCGGTCAGCACCTCGACGTAGTCCGAGTCGCTGACCAGGTAGTTGGACGCCGGCGCGTGGCCGCCCCAGGGTTTGTAGAACACCGTGCGCACGTCCACCGGCTCGTCGGCCAGCGCAGCGCCGTCAGCGCCGTACCAGCCGCACCAGGTGCCGAAGTGCTCGCTCTGCGACAGGCCCTGCACCTCGGCGAAGGAGGCAGCGGCATCGACCAGCGCCGTGCGCATCGTGTCGTCGTACCAGCCCGCCACGATCAGCGGGCTGCGCAGAGCCGCCAGCCAGCGGTGCAGCGCGCTGGGCAGCGGCTGCGCGGTGAACGCCGCGTCCATGCCGGCCACCAGGGTCTTGCGGTGCTTGAAGTTCTCGATGAACTGCGCCGCCTGCGTCAGCCGGTTCCTGATCTTGCCCGGCACGCTGTTGCGCGCGGTCAGCAGCGCCGCCAGCGCCAGCGGCTCGGCCGGCACCGGCGGGTTCTCGACCAACCCCAGCATCGCCGGCCCCAGATACGGCGCCAGCGTGCCGCCGGCCAGGCCCTCGGCCACGGCCTCGGGCAGATGTTCCAGTGTGTCAAAGCTCATATCGATCAACCTCGCTCTCGTGTACTGACTTCGCTCGACCAGCACCGCGACCCCATCCAGTCCCTGGCGCGGATCCGGCTTCGCCGGTCCGCTGCCAGAGCCCCCCCGGGGGGTGGCGAGCCTGGGGGCACCAATCAGCGAGCCTGGGGGCACTAATAGATCGCTGCACCCGCGCCGATGTTGGTGGCGGTGTCCTGCAGCGTGGCGACGATGAACTTCACCTCGTCGTCGTCCAGGTGGGCATGGAAAGGCAGGGCCAGCGCGCGGTCGCCGATGCGTTCGGCCAGCGGCAGGTCCCCGCGCTGCCAGCCCTGCTGCTGGTAGAAGAACTGCTGGTGCAGCGGCTTGCAGTAGGGCGCGGCCTCGATGTGCTCGGCGGCCAGGTCCTCGACGATCTGCTTGCGCGCGCTGGCCGTGAAGCGGGTGCCCAGGTGCACCACCCAGACCATCCAGTGCACGACGTCGACGCCCTCGCCGATGTAGGGTGGCTTGATGCCCTCGAAGCTGTTGGTGTGCTGCCGGTAGCTGCGCTCCACCGACTGGCGCCGCTCGAGCAGGCCGTCGATGCGCGCCAGCTGCGCCACGCCCAGCGCCGCGCCCAGTTCGCCCATCGCCGCCTGCAGCGGCACGCGTGCACCCACCGCCACCGCGTTGCGGTCCTTGATCGAGCGCTGGCGCAGGTAGCGCAGCTCGATCGCCAGGCGGTCGTCGTCGGTCACCACCATCGCGCCCTCGCCGCAGCACAGCGCCGAGGGTTGCGAGAAGTCGAACACCGCCAGGTCGCCGAAGCGGCCCACCGGGCGGCCGCGGTAGCGCGAACCGATGGCTTCGGTCGAGTCCTCGATCAGGCGCAGGCCGTGGCGCTCGGCCAGCGCGCGCAGCGCGTCCCAGGCGGCCGGGTGGCCGTTGACGTTGCCCGCCAGCAGGGCGCGGGTACGCGGCGTGATGCGCGCCTCGGCGCGCGCGGCATCCAGGCAGCCGGTCCAGTAGTGGATCTCCGAGAACACCGGCGTCGCACCCGCCAGCGTGATGGCCTGCGCCACCTGGTGCCAGCCATGCGGCGAGCAGATCACCTCGTCGCCCGGCCCGATCCCCAGCGCCCGCAGCGCCAGCCAGGTGCCCAGCGTGCCGCTGGCCACCGCCACCGCATGGCGCCGCCCCAGCCAGTCGGCAAAGGCGCGCTCGAAGCGCTCGACCATCGGCCCGGCGCTCAGGCGCGAGCCGCCCAGCGCGGTCTGCACCAGGGTCTGCTCCAGCTCGGAGAAGTCGGGGTCGGACAGCGGGATCCAGTCGTCGCCGAGCAGTTCGTCGGTCTGCGGCGTCTCGCCGGCCACCAGGCCGTCGGGGCCGATCAGGGCCTCGTCGGCATCGGGCCCCTCGGCGGCGGCGCCGGCGACCGTCCTGACCGCGGCCGTGTGAAGGGCGGCGTCCATCTCAGACATCCGCCAGGTAGAGGCCGGCCAGTGCGCCGGGATCGTGGCTGACGCTCCAGCAGTGGCCATCACTGGCCGCGCCCCACAGCGCGCGGCGCGCACCCTGGGCCAGCGGCGCTTCGCCGCGCATGTCGAAGGCGTCCACCACCATCACCCGCAGCGGTGCCAGCTGCCGGCGCAGCACGGCCGCGGCCTCGCGCACCGTGGGCTGGGCCTCGGCCAGGCTCAGGGCCTCGTCAACGGTGGCCATCTCAGTCACCGCTGAGGCGGCGCGCCTCGACCGTGATCGGCAGCGCGGTGCCATCGGGCATCTCGGGCAGGGCCAGCACCCAGTCGTTGCCCAGCGTCACCGTGCCACCCCACAGGCCCGGCTTCTCCTGCGAGACGATGGTCTCCTCCAGGTCCTTCTTGGCGACATAGGCCGACAACGCGCCGGTGGAGGTCTTGCGGATCATGACTTTCATGGGGTTCTCCAGGAGGTGTTCAGGCGGCGGCGGCCAGCTCGGCCAGCAGCGGCACGATGGCGCGCTCGACGGCGGCCAGCGTGCGGGCGATGTCGGTGTCGGTGGTGTCGCGGCCCAGCGAGAAGCGGATGCCGGCGCGCGCCTCGTGCGGCGTGCAGCCCATGGCCAGCAGCACGGCGGAGGGCTCGGTGCCGCCCGCCGCGCACGCCGCGCCGCTGCTGGCGACGATGCCCTCGCGCTCCAGCGCATGCAGCACGCGCTCGGCGTCCAGCGTGCCGAAGCGCAGGCCCAGCGTGTTGGGCAGGCGCGGTGCGCCCTCACCGAAGACCACCAGCGCCGGCACGCGCTGGCGCAGCCGCTGCGCCAGGCGGTCGCGCAGGCCCTGGATGCGCGGCAGATCCGCCTCCAGCGTGGCGGCCACGCGGGTGGCGGCGGCGGCGAAGCCGGCAATGCCGGGCGCGTTCTCGGTGCCACCGCGCCGGTGGCGCTCCTGCCGGCCGCCGATCAGCGGCGGCCAGTCCAGGCCCTTGCGAATCACCAGCGCACCCACCCCCTTGGGGCCGTGCAGCTTGTGGGCAGAGACCGACCACAGGTCGGCCCCGCTGGCGTCAAAACGCAGCGTGCACTTGCCCAGCGCCTGCGTGGCGTCCACATGGAAGGGCACGCCGTGCGCGCGCGCCAGCACCGACAGGGCCTGCAGCGGCATGCACACGCCGGTCTCGTTGTTGGCGGCCATCACCGACAGCAGCGCCACGTCGGGCCCGATCAGGCGGGCGGCAGCGTCGACATCCACCACCCCCCGCGCATCCACCGGCAGCAGATCGACCGGCGTGCCCTGCGCGCGCAGGCGTTCAGCCAGGCCCAGCAGGCCAGGGTGCTCGACCGCGGAGAGCAGCAGCCGCGTGCGGCCCAGCGCCCGACCGCGCGACAGCGCGCCCAGCACCGCCGCGTGGTTGGACTCGGTGGCGCCGCTGGTGAAGACCAGCTCGGCCGGCTGGCAACCGATCACCCGCGCCAGCGCCGCGCGCGCGGCACCCAGCCGCTGGCGCGCCGCCTGGCCGGGCGCATGCATCGACGAGGGATTGGCCCAGTCCTGGCGCAGCGCCTGCAGCATCGCCTCGACCGCCTCCGGGGCCGGCGCGGTGGTGGCGTTGTGGTCCAGGTAGACCGGCGACGCCACGCTCATTGCCAGAACTCCTTCAGCGGGTCGTCCACCAGCCGCGCCAGCGCGTCGGCCAGCGTCGCGGCGCGCAGCTTGAAGACCCAGGCGCGCCGACGGTGGTCGTGCGCGTGCAGGTGCCACTGGCCCGCCACCGGCTGCAGCCAGGCGATCTCGATGATGCCGCCAAGCGGGTCCACGCTGCGCGAGCAGTTGGGGCTGAGCACCTGCCAGCCCTTGCCGCCCGGCCCAGGCTGGACCTGCGGCTGCACGTACTTGTAGCGGTGCCGGGCTTCCAGCGCGACCTCGATGCGCGCGCGGTCGAGCACATAGACCGCCGCCGGCTCGAAGCGGCCGGCAGGGGGCTGGAGCTGCCCGGCGGCCATGGCTCAGGCCTCGGACACCGCGGCGGTGGCCGGCGCGGCGCGCTCGAGCTCTTCCTCGAGGCAGCCCACCACCGTGCGGCCGAACTCGACCATGTAGACCGGCAGATTCGCCTCGGCATGGTGGCCGACCTGGACCACCTCGCCCAGGCTGCCGGCGCGCACCAGCAGCGCGCCCTCGTCGACATCCGGGTAGCTGCCGTCGTTGAACAGGTCGACCGTGGCGCGCACGGGCTGTCCCCAGGCGTAGATCGGGGCGCGGGGTTCGATCATCAGAGCTCTCCTGTCGGAACGGTTCAGCGCAGCGCGCGCAGCGAATCGGCCCGCGCGCCCAGGCGCGCCAGCACCTCGTCGGGCAGGTGGTCCAGCGTGCACAGCTCCTTGGCCCGCATGCCCACCTGGTGGCCGCTGGCCGGGAACTCCACCGCGTAGATGTAGAACTGCTGCAGGAAGGTGCCGATCGAGCGCACGTAGCCGATGTCGCCGCGCTCGACCAGCACGTCGCCAATCGCCTTGCCGGGGTAGGTGCCATCGTTGCGGATCACGCTGCGGCTGGCCACCCGCTCGCCCATCGCATAGCGGGGCGGATGGGCCAGCTCGACCGTGTCGTCGTCACGCGCGATGTCCGCCATGAAGGGCCTCCAGTGGTTGCAATCCCTGCAGCCGCTCGCGGGCGCGGCAGCGCACCTCGGCGTCCTCATCGGCCGCCAGCTCCTGCAGCAGGCCGCGGTGGCGGCGCTCGTCCAGGCGGTCGGCCAGCACCCAGCGCACCGACCAGTCGGGGTCTTCGCTGAATGACACCAGCAGGTCCACCGGCGCGCGCTGGGCCACGGTGTGGCGCACCCGGGGCGACGCATCGTTCGCCAGGCGCCACAGGGTTGGCATCTCCAGCCGCTCGGCCACCACGCGGCGCACCTGCTCGTCAGGGTCACGGGCCAGCAGCGGCAGCAGCGCCGGCGGCAGACGACGTGCCACGGCGCTGCGGACCTCGTAGTCGGGGTCGTCGACCAGGGCGCTCAGGGCCGAGGGGTCCAGGCGCTGCGCGACGCGGATGCGCACCTCGCGGTGGGGATCGGCCACCATCGCGGCCAGCTGGCGCAGCGGCAGGCGCAGCGCCACCTGCAGGCGCACGGTCTCGTCGGGATCGTCGCGCAGCCGGGCCAGCTGGAAGACATCGACATGGCGCGCGGCGATCGCCCGCACCTCGAAGTACGGATGCGCCAGGTGGCGGTCGGCCAGCGTGGGATGGGCACGGAAGAAGCGGTCGATGCGGCGCGCGTAGGCGTCCTGCATGCAGCTGTGGCCAGGCTCGCAGGCGCCGCTGCGGCGCAGCGCCGCGTGCGGGCAGTGGGCACAGTCCAGCGCCTGGCCTTGCCAGTCCAGCACCGGGATGTCGCCGGCGGGCGCACGCACGCGCAGCGCCAGTGGCGAGCGGGTGGCGACGGCGCTGTCCATCGTCCGCGTCCTCAGGCCGGGGCCAGGCGGGCCCAGGCCGCCGCGCCGGTCACTGGCGGCGCGCCAGCGTCGTCCGGGTCCTCGCCGACCAGCGCGCGCTGGCGCACCGCCTCGACCAGCGCGCCGCCGACCCGGTCGTCCGGGTCCAGGTGGCGCAGCAGCGCCAGCGCGTCGCGCGCCTCGACCGGGTCGTCCAGCCGCAGACTCAGGTAGGCATAGCCCTTGAGCGTGAACAGGTAGAAACGGGTGACCGCGTCGTCCTGGGCGCCGGACAGCGGCTGGCGCGGCACCTCGCGCCAGGCCGCGGGCAGACCCAGCGCCTGCGCACCCACCAGCAGCGCACGACGCGCCACATCGCGCGCCAGCGACAGGCGGTGGCCGTAGAAGTGGTGGCGGTACAGCGCGATCAGCACCGCCGGGTGGCCCGGAGCCAAGGCCTGCGCACGCATCAGCGCAGCCATCGCGGCGGGCGGGTCGGCGCGCAGCCGACCGGCCTCGGCCAGCGCCGCCTCGGCCGCGCCGGGCAGGCCGCGGCCCAGCACCGCATCGTCGAAGCCGCTGGCGTCCACCACCGGCTCCGTCAGTGGCGCTTCAGCGAGGACAGCGGCACCGTGGCGGCCGCGGGCGGCGCGGCGTCGCTGGAACTGCTGCAGGCACAGGGGCCGGCCGAGGGGTTGAAGAAGGTCAGGCCCGACGAGGTGGGCGTCTCGGCGAAATCGACCGTGACGCCGTCGAGCACCAGGCGGCTCTCGGCCGGCAGGAAGACCCGCACGTCGCCGAACACCATCTCGGCATCACCCGCGGCCGGCGACTCGGCCACGGTGAACTCCGACGCATAGCCCGAGCAGCCACCCGGCGTGACCGTCAGCCGGAAGCCGCCGGCCGGGTGCGACGAGAAGCGCACCATGCGGCGCATGAACTTCGCCGCAGCCGGCGTGACGGTCACATTGGGAAGAATCATTCCAGTCTCCATGTGCAGAACAAAAGGGCCTGGGCAGTCAGCCGACCGAACCCAGTCGCGACGTGGATCCGGCTTTGCCGGTCCACAGACGCGGCCCCCCTGGGGGGAGGCGCCGCAGGCGCTTCGGGGGGGGTGGTCAGACCTTCTTGATGCAGCCGTCGACGGGGCAGACCGACACGCACTGCGGCGCGTCGAACTGGCCTTCGCACTCGGTGCACTTGGCCGGGTCGATGATGAAGGTGCCGCCCTTTTCGCGGATGGCAACGTTGGGGCATTCGGGCTCGCAGGCGGAGCAGCCGGTGCACATCGAGGCAATGATCTTCAGGGCCATGGTGAGTTCTCCTGGCGGGGTCGGGGAAAGGGCCATCAGGCGGCGAGTTCGGCCGCGTCGCCGGCAGCGCCGGTGAACGCGCCCTGGCGGATGCGCGCATCGCCGCGCGCCTGGTGGGTGATCTGGCCGGCGGCCACGCGGCCGCAGTAGTCGGTGAACCAGCTCAGCGCGGCCTTCTCGATGAACTCGTGCGCGTACTGGTCGACCGGCTCGATGCCGGCGGCCGTCAGCTCGTCACGCGGGCAGGCGCCGATCTTCGAGACCAGCACCGCATGGCAGTCGTTGATGGCGCCGACGATGCTGGGCAACTGCTCGTCTTCGCCATAGCCGCCCTGGCAGTACAGGTCCACGCGGCGGTGGCCGACAAAGAGCGCCTCCTTGCGGCTGACCTCGAAGATCTGGAACTCGGTGGCGTGGCCGAAGTGCTGGTTGACGCGGCCATGGCCCTCGGTGGCCACCGCCACCAGCACCTTCAGGTCCTCCTGGCCGGCGATCAGCGCAGCGTCCAGCGCGGCATCGAGCGCATCGACCTTGGCCTGGTGCTGGGCCTGGCGCTCGGCCTCGACCTTCTGCTGGTAGGCGCGGCGCTTATCCAGGTCGTAGTGGATGTCCATCGCCTCGATCTTGTCGAGCGTGAATTCCTCCGAGCGGTCTTCACCCAGCAGGCCCACCGCATCCGCGCGGCACTGCCGGCAGTGGCGCATCAGGTTCGCGCCACCCATGCAGGCGTCCTGCACGGCCTTCAACTCCTGCGCGGTGGGACCGCGCTGGCCGGTCAGGCCGAACACCGTGCCGTGCTCGGGCTCGGAGATCAGCGGCATGATGTTGTGCAGGAAGGCGCCGCGCTTCTTGACCTCGCGGTTCACCTCGATCAGGTGCTCGTCGTTGATGCCGGGAATCAGCACCGAGTTGATCTTGGTGAGCACGCCGCGCGCGGTCAGCATCTCCAGGCCCAGCATCTGGCGCTCGTGCAGGATCTTCGCCGCCTCGACACCGGTGTAGCGCTTGTGGTTGTAGAAGATCCAGGGATAGATCTTCTCGCCCACCGCCGGGTCGACCATGTTGATCGTGATCGTGACGTGGTCGATGTTGTACTTGCAGATCTCATCGACCATGTCCGGCAGCGCCAGGCCGTTGGTCGACAGGCACAGCTTGATGTCGGGCGCCTGCTCGGCGAGCTGGCGCATGGTGTCGAAGGTCTTCTTCGGGTTGGCCAGCGAATCACCCGGGCCGGCGATGCCCAGCACCGTCATCTGCGGAATCTCGCTGGCCACCGCCAGCACCTTCTTCACCGCCTGGTCGGGCGTCAGCTTCTGGCTGACCACGCCGGGGCGCGATTCATTGCTGCAGTCGTACTTGCGGTTGCAGTAGTTGCACTGGATGTTGCAGGCCGGGGCCACCGCCACATGCATGCGGGCGAAGTGGTGGTGGGCCTCTTCCGAGTAGCAGGGGTGGTTCTTGACCTTCTCCCAGATCTCGGGCGGCATGTCATCGGCACCGGCCGAGGAGCCGCAGCTGGCCTTGCCCTCGCCGCCGGTGGTGGAGCAGCCGCCACCGGTCTCGATGACCTCACTGATGGCGCTGCGACCTTTCTTCAGGTCGGCGATCGAGACGAAGGCGGCGTTGGCAGACATGGGCACCTCGCGGTCGTGGGTTGAGTCCCCTATTGCGAGAGCCGTGCCAGTCAGAAAACACTGAAAAATCAAGCACTTGGATTGGCGCGTCGGCTGTGCCGGTCACGACAAAAGCGACAAGGCCGCCCGCCGGCGGCCTTGTCGACGTCAGCGCCGGGCGGCGCTCACAGCTTGCGCACCTCGATGCGGTGCTTCTGCAGCGCATAGCCCAGTTGGCGCGGCGTGACCTTCAGCAGCCGTGCGGCCTTGGCCTGCACCCAGCCGCACTGCTCCATCGCCCAGACCAGGCGATCACGCTCGCCGGCCGGGGCCTCGGGGCCGAAGTGGCGCGGCGGCACCGCGCCCGACTCGGCCAGGCGTTCGGCCGGGCCGATGGTCAGCACCTCGTCGTCGTCGGGCAAGGGGCTGCTGTGGCCGTTGACCCGGCCGGCGAAGTGGACCACCGCCGGCGCCACCGCATCGGCCTTGTCGATGTGGTGCAGGGTCTGGGTGAGGCAGCGGTTGGAGCGGCAGGGGAAGGCCAGGCCGTTGATCGAGCCGCCCTCCACCATCGTGGCAGTGCGCTCGATGCAGTTCTGCAGCTCGCGCACATTGCCCGGCCAGTAGCAGTTGGTGAGCACCTGCATGGCCTCGGCGGTGACCTTGACGTTGCGGCGGTTCTCCTTGTTGTAGCGATCCAGGAAATGGGCCACCAGCGGCGGGATATCCTCGCGCCGCTCACGCAGCGGCGGCAGAAAGATGCTGACCACGTTGATGCGGTAATACAGGTCGGCGCGGTACTCGCCGCGCTGCACCATGCGCTCCAGATCGCGGTTGGTGGCGCAGATCAGGCGCACATCCACCTTCACCGGCCGGGTGCCGCCGACGCGCTCGAACTCGCGCTCCTGCAGCACCCGCAGCAGCTTGGCCTGGAAGCCGGCCGAGATGTCACCCACCTCGTCCAGGAACAGCGTGCCGCCGTGGGCCAGCTCGAAGCGGCCCTTGCGCTCGCCCACGGCGCCGGTGAAGGCGCCCTTCTCGTGGCCGAACAGTTCCGACTCCAGCAGCGACTCGGTCAGCGCCGCGCAGTTGACCTTGATGAAGGGCGCTTCCTTGCGCGGGCTGAGGAAGTGGATCGCCCGCGCGATCTCTTCCTTGCCGGTGCCCGATTCGCCGCGCAGCAGCACGGTGGCGCGCGAGGGCGCGGCCTGGTGCACCTCGGCGAAGACGCGCTGCATCTGCCGGCTCTGGCCGACCACATTGTCCAGCGAGCGGCGGCGCGGGATCTCGGCGGTCAGGGCCTTTTGCAGCCGGGTGGTTTCCTGCTGCAGGCGCTGGTGCTCGGCGCTGACCGAGTGATGCAGCGCCACCGACTGCGCCAGCAGCGTGGCCACCATGGTCAGGAAGCGCTGGTCGTCAGACAGCCGGGCCACGCCCTGCAGCTCACGCTGCGCCGCCAGCACACCCACCGCATTGTGATCCGCACCGGTGCGCAGCGGCACCACGATGAACGACAGGCGCTTGCCCTCCTGCGGGCCGAAGGCGCCGGTGCGGTCGATGAACTCGTCGCTGTCCTCGACATTGGTCACCACCACGGGCAGGCCAGAGCAGTGCACGCGGCCGATCACGCCCTCGCCGGGCTGCCACTGGCCGCGTTCCATTTCCTCGCGGGACAGGCCAACGGCGCTGTGGACGCGCAGCTGACCGTCCTCGCTGACCGGCAGCACCACCATGGCGCGCAGCAGGCCCAGCTGGGCCGACAGGGTGTTCAGCGCCGCCCGGAAGGTGCGCTGCAGATCCAGCGAGTCGCCCAGGATGCGACACACTTCGTAAATGGTGGACAGCTCCAGATGGGAGCGCTCCTGTGCGATGCGGCTGATCACGGTGCACCTCCTGCGTCCGGGGGCGCGCCGAGACGGTGCATCCGCCGCGACGGCCCAGCCGGTGGCCGGTCAGTGCAAGAAGCGCGCCGGTGGCGCGCACTCACCAGACCGTGGCCGGTGCGCGCAGGCGCTCCACCGGCGTGCCACCCAGCAGGTGGCTGTCGAAGAGCTCGCCGATGTCGTCGACCGTCACGCCCTGGTACAGCACGCCCTCGGGATAGACCAGCACATGGGGACCGCCATCACAGGGACCCAGACAGCCGGAGTAGGTGATCGCCACCTGCTCGTAGCACTGGCGCTTCTGCAGCTCGGCCCACAAGGCCTGCAGCAGCGGGCTGGCCCCCTTGGCGGCACAGCTGCCGCGCGGATGGCCGGGTGGGCGCTGCTGGCTGCAGACGAAGACGTGGCGGGTCGGGTGGGGCATGGCGTGATGAAACGAAATGAAGAACGGTCAGGCCGGATGGGCGGCGATCAGGACCTGCAGCTGCCGCAGGTGGTCAGCCTCTTCGTCGGCGAACTCGGCGGCCAGCGCGCGCAGCTCGGGGTCGATGGTGCTGGCCGACACCGCCGCGTACCAGGCGTGGCCGCGGCGCTCGCTGTCCATGGCCAGCGCCAGTGCGGCAGGGGCGTCCAGCAGCGCATCGACGCCGGCCCAGTCGGCCACCTCGGGCGACACGCCGTCGGGCCATTGGAAGTCCTGCGGCGCGATCACCGGGATCTCGCGAAAGCCGCCGCGGGCCATCGCATCGGCCAGGTGCAGGCGCGAGTACTTGGCCATCAGCGCAAAGAAGGCCTTGAGGTCGGCATTGCCGTCGGTGGCCAGCGCCGCCGAGAGTTCCTCGTAACGGCGCGCGGCCTCGCGCTCCAGCTGGATCGCGTGCGCCAGGAAGGTATTGACATCCATGACTCAACCGAACTTGAAGAGGATGCCGTGGCCACCGCGCGGGTACTCCCAGGCCACGTTGGCGTGCTCGGTGCAGATCACCCGGCAGCTGCCGCATTCCAGGCAGCCGTCGGTGATCAGCGTGACCGAGCGGTTGCCTTCGGCCTTGTAGCAGCTGGCCGGGCAGATGAAGGTGCAGCTCTGGTCCTTGCAGTCGTTGGCGCAGACCTCGGGCTTCCTGATCTGGATGTGCGGCCGGCCGTGGTCGACCTTGTAGCGGTTCTGGAAGAGCTTTTCTTCGACGTTGACGACGAGGCTCATGATGGCTCCTTCGGGCGAGGGCGGGCAAAGGGTGTGCAGCAGCGGCTGGCGCGCTCAGCGCGAGGCACGCCAGAGCTTGAAGGCATCGCCCATCAGGCCGGTCAGGCTGCGCTTGCTGCGGAAGCTGCCCAGGATTTCCTTTTCCTTGGAGTGCTTGTCCACACCGTCGACGGTGAAGAAGGTCTTGGCGGCGCGGTTGACCAGCTCGGGGTAAGCGGTGAAGAACTGCGGACTGCTGTGCAGCACCTCGGGCAGCTTGCGGTACTTCTTCAGGTCCTTCATGACGAAGGACTCGTCCATCTTGTCCTTGTAGAGCTTCAGGCGGGCGGCCGAGGGTTCCTGGCCGGCGGCCTTCAGGGCGATGACCGTCTCGCCGGCCAGGCGGCCGCTGGTCATGGCCAGGTTGGAGCCTTCGCGGTGGGCGGCGTTGACGAAGCCGCCCGAGTCGCCCACGATCAGCCAGCCCGCGCCATAGATGCGCGGCACGGCGTTGAAGCCGCCTTCCGGGATCAGGTGGGCACAGTACTCCTTCATCTCGCCGCCTTCGATCAGCGGGGCGATGCTGGGGTGCTTCTTGAGCTTCTCCAGCAGCGTGTAGGGGCTGGTGCGCTGGGGGTTGGCCTTGAAGTCGCTGAGCATGCAGCCCACGCCGATGGTCAGCGACTCCTTGTTGGTGTAGAGGAAGCCGGTGCCCACCATGCCCTCGGTCACCTTGCCCATCAGCTCGATGACCACGCCCTCTTCGTCCTTGACGTTGAAGCGCGCCTGGATCACTTCTTCGGGCAGGAAGAGGATTTCCTTGACCGCCAGGGCCACGTTGCCTGCGTCCAGCTCGCCATGGAAGCCGGCCTTGCGCGCCAGCGTGCTGTTGACGCCGTCGGCCAGCACCACCACGTCGGCATAGACCTCGCCGCCCAGGCGGTCACAGCGCACGCCGATGACCTGCTCGCCGTCGAGCAGCAGCTCCTCCACCGTGGTCTCGCAGATCAGCAGCGCACCCGCCTCGCGGACCTTGGACGAGAACCACTTGTCGAACTGCGCCCGGATGATGGTGTAGCGGTTGTACGGCGGCTTGTTGTAGTCGTCGCTGCGGTAGTGGGTGCCGACGAAGCTCTCGTCGTCCATCATCCACATGCGCTGTTCGATGATGTGGCGCTCCAGCGGCGCGTCCTCGCGGAAGTCCGGGATGATCTGTTCCAGCGCATTGCTGTACAGGATCGCGCCCTGCACGTTCTTGCTGCCGGGGTATTCGCCGCGCTCGATCTGCAGCACCTTCAGACCCGCCTTGGCCATCGTGTAGGCCGCGGCATTGCCCGAAGGGCCGGCACCGACCACGATCGCGTCGAACTTCTCTTTGCTCATGACAGCCCCTCGTCCGACGGGTACGTCGCCCGATCCCCCAAGGGGATGCGGGCCGGCTTGGGAGCGGCCCGGCGCTCGGCCCGCCACGTCGATGTCGTGATGTCGTTCATCATGGCTCCTGGTGTTCAAGCGACCTTGCGGATGCGCTTGTCGAGGTGGGAACGGAAGGCGGCTGTCAGCACCGGCAGCACCTGCATCGCGTTGCCGACGATGCCGTGGTGGGCAAAGTCGAAGATCGGGGCGTTGGGGTCGGTGTTGATGGCCACGATCACGTCGGAGGCCTCCATGCCCACCCGGTGCTGGATCGCCCCCGAGACGCCGGCGGCGATGTAGAGCTTGGGGCGCACGGTCTTGCCGGTCTGGCCCACCTGCCGCTCGGCCTCCATCCAGCCGGCCTGGGTGACGGCGCGGGTGGCGCCCACCTCGGCGCCCAGCACGCGGGCCAGGTCCCACACCAGCTTGCAGTTGTCGGCGTTCTTCAGCCCTTTGCCGGCGGTGACGATGATGTCGGCATAGGCCAGGTTGATGTTGTTGCTGGTGGCGTCGGGGATGAAGCCCAGCAGCTTGGTGACGATGTCGGTCTCGATCATGCCGAGCGGCATCGTGATGATGTCGCCGGTGCGGCTCTCGTCACGCGGCGGCATGGGCGCGGTGCGCGGGCGCATGGTGGCCATCTGCGGCCGATAGGCCAGGGTCATGATGGTGCACAGCAGGCTGCCGCCGAAGGTCGGGCGGGTCGCGGCCAGCGCGCGGCCGTCGATGTTCAGCTCGGTGCAGTCAGCGGTCAGGCCGGTGCCCAGCGTCGTGGCCACCGAGCCGGCCAGGTCGCGGCCCATGGTGGTGGCGCCCAGCAGCAGGATCTCGGGCTGGTGGGTGTTGACCAGGTCGGTCAGGCCCTTGGTGAAGGGCTCGTTGCGGTAGCCCTGCAGCACCGTGTCGCGCATGATGTAGCAGTGGTCGGCGCCGTAGGTGTAGGCTTCCTTGGCGTAGTCCTCCAGCTTGTCGGCCGGGCCGCCGAGCAGCACGCCGCTGACGTCCACGCCCAGCTTGTCGGCCAGCTTGCGGGCCTCGCCCATCAGCTCCCAGCTGACGCTGTGCACCTGGCCGCGGTCGTGTTCGATGAACACCCAGACGCCCTTGTAGACCTTCAGGTGCTCGGGCAGTTCGGTGCTGCGGCCACTGCGGCCGGCGGTCCGGGCGGCACCAGCGGCCGCGGCGGCGGCCATCTGGGGAGCATTCGCGGGTTTGGCGGCGTCACTCATGGCGTGGCTCCTCAGGCGGACAGGCGATCGACGGTCTCTTGCTCGAGCGTCGGGTGGGTGGTGAAGATCTTCTGCAGCAGGTTCAGGCAGACGTCGTTGACGCTGGTGCCGTCGCCCACTTCCTGCATCTCGGCGCGCACGCTGCGCGCCTTGGGGGCAAACACCTTGCTGACGATGGTGGGGCTGCCCTTGAGGCCGATCTTGGCGATGTCCTCGATGCCGGCGTCGTCCTTGTTCCACTTGCGGATCTGGCAACGGCCGGCGCGCAGCATGTCGTCCATGGTGGCGAAGCGCATCGTGTTCGTGCCCTCCAGCATGGTGATGAGGCTGGGCAGCGTGGTCTGCAGGCGCTGCACGCCGCCTTCGGCCCGGCGTTCCACCGTCAGGGTGCGGCCGTCGAGGTCGACCTCGTTGATCTTGCTGACATAGGTCAGCAGGTTCCAGCCCAGGCGCTTGGCGATGCCGGGGCCGACCTGGGCGGTGTCGCCGTCGATCGTCTGCTTGCCGGTGAAGACCAGGTCCACCGCCTGCTCCTCGCCGATCTTCTTGATGGCGGAGTACAGCGCGTAGGAGGTGGCCAGCGTGTCGGCGCCGGCGAAGGCGCGGTCGGTGATCAGGATGGCGTCGGTGGCGCCGAAGCTGATGCACTTGCGCAGCGCCTCCTCGGCCTGCGGCGGGCCCATGCACAGCACGGTGACGCGGCCGCCGAACTGGTCCTTCAGCCGCAGCGCCTCTTCCAGCGCGAACAGGTCGTAGGGGTTGACGATGGCCGGCACGCCCTGGCGCATGATGGTGTTGGTCACCGGGTGGACACGGATTTGTGCCGAGTCCGGGACCTGCTTGATGCAGACGACGATGTGCATGGAAAGCTCTCCTGCGGTCGGTGGGTCAGGCGCGCGCGGTGCGCCGCTCGGCCAGGCTGTCGCGCAGGCGGCTGACCTGCACGTGCTGGGTGCCACCGGCGTCCTGGAAGACCTTGAAGACCTTCTCGGTGGCGGCATCGGACGTGGTGAAGTCCTGGTAGGCGCGCGCCAGCAGCTCGCGGTAGCGGGTGAACATCGCCACCTCATCCAGCCCAGCCAGGCCGTCGGCCTGGCGCAGGTACTGGTAGAAGCGCTTGAGGATGTGCAGGCGGTTCACGTTCACCACGTGCTCGTCGTAGGCGATCCCGAAGAACTCCAGGAACTCGTTGGCGCTGGACAGCGCCTTCAGGCGGGTGGTCAGGTCATCCATGGCGGGGTCTCCTTCAAGCGGCCAGCGGCGCGGGAAGCCGGGCGAACAGTTCTCGGTGCAGGCGCCGCAGCTCCTCGGGGCGCGGCGACTGTTTGGTGGCCAGCACATGGCGGCGCACCGCGGCCAGCAGCACCGGCGCCTGGGCGTCGCCCAGCGGCAGGCCCAGGCTGTCGCAGACGGCGCGCAGGGCATGCGTGCCGCTGTGCTTGCCCAGCACGGTGGTGTGGCCGCGACCCAGCTCGGCGGGGTCGAAGCCCTGGTAGTTGCGGGCGTCCTTCAGCAGGCCGTCCACGTGGATGCCCGACTCGTGGCTGAAGACGCCGTCACCGACGATGGCCTTGCCCGCCGCCACCGGCCTGCCGGCCGCCTCGGCCACCAGGCGCGACAGCGCCGGCAGCGCGCGGGTATCGACGCCGCACTCCACGCCGTGCAGGTGGCGCATGGCCATCACCACCTCTTCCAGCGCGGCATTGCCGGCGCGTTCGCCCAGGCCGTTGACGGTGGTGCTGGCGTGGGTGGCACCGGCACGCCAGGCGGCCAGCGTGTTGGCGGTGGCCAGGCCGAGGTCGTCGTGGGCGTGCATCTCGATCGCGATGTCGATCTCGGTGCGCAGCGCGCTGATGCGCTGCCAGGTCTCGAAGGGGTCGAGGATGCCCAGCGTGTCGGCGTAGCGCACGCGGGTGGCGCCGGCCCACTGGGCGGTGGCGGCGCAGCGGCGCAGGAAGTCAGCGTCGGCCCGCGAGGCGTCCTCGAAGCCGACGCTGACGGTGGCGCCGGCGTCCAGCGCGGCCAGCACATGGCGGGTCAGGGTGTTCAGCACCCAGTCGCGGTCGCGCTGCAGCTTGCGCTCGATCTGCAGATCGGACACCGGCACCGACAGGTGGACGATGTCGGCGCCGCAGGCCAGCGCACCCTGCAGGTCGCTGCCGTGCATGCGCGCCCAGACCATGGTGCGCGCACGCAGGCCCAGGCCGGTGATGGCGCGGATCAGTGCGCATTCCTCGGCCCCCATGGCCGGCACGCCGATCTCCAGCTCGGGCACGCCGGCCGCGTCCAGCGCGCGGGCAATGGCCAGTTTCTCGTCGGCGGTGAAGGCCACACCGGCGGTCTGCTCGCCATCGCGCAGCGTGGTGTCGTTGACGGTGAAGGGCCAGGTGGGGTCGGCGCGCATGGGGCTGTCCTTGCGGAGCTGTGCGCTAGGCATCGCAAGCGCTGTGCCACCCCGGATCAGCCGCTCAAGTCCTTGATTGGCAAAGAAAAAATCCCGCTCGGCCTGGTGCCGTCGGGGCTGTGGGAATTGTCGGGTTGCGCACAGGCGGCGCGCGCCGCGGGGGGGCGTCAGCCGCCGTCGGAGCGGTTGGCCGAGACCATCACCGCCAGGTCCTCCCAGGGCATCACAAAGGCCATCTTGTCCACCGGCGTGCGCGTGACGGGGTGCCAGGAGCGGAACTCCAGCCAGCCCCCGCCCTGGTCAGCGATCGCCAGCGTCTGCTGCACCACGGCCTGCACGTCGACGCCCGGCGGCAGCACCGCCGGCTTGTCGGCCTTGCTGGGGTCGGCGCCGAAGGCGCGGAAATGGCCCTGGCGGTCGAGCACGATGACGAACAGGTCGCGGTCGATGAAGCCGCCGGCCTGGTCGTGGAAGCGCTGCACGGCGCGCGACAGACCATCGCTGCGCAGCGCGGCCACGGCGCGCTCGCACAGCGTGCGGGCCTCGTCGGCACAGCCCTGGCGCAGGCGCATGGTCAGCACGCCCTGCTTGAGGTTGGCCGCCTGCTGGCGCAGTTGCTCGGCAGCGCCCACCGAGTTGTCGACCATGATCATGTTGCGCTGCGTGAGCTGCTCGATGCCGCCCACCGCCTGCGCGATCTCGCCCACGCTGTGGCTTTGCCGTGCGGTGGAGGTGGCAACCTCGCGCACGCGGTCGGCCACCTGGCGCACGCCGCTGGCCATTTCGCCCAGCAGTTGGTCGACCTCGCGGATGCATTGCACGCCGGCGCCCACCTCACCAGCCGAGGCCTGGATCAGCTGGCGCACCTCGGCCGCGGCACTGGCAGTGCGCCCGGCCAGCGTGCGCACCTCGGTGGCCACCACCGCAAAGCCGCGCCCGGTCTCACCGGCGCGTGCAGCTTCCACCGCGGCGTTGAGCGCCAGGATGTTGGTCTGGAAGGCAATGCCGTCGATGACGCCAATGATCTGGCTCATCTGCTGCGAGCGCTGCTCGATGCGCGAGACGGCCTCGACCGCCTGCTGCACCGCGCCGATGCCGCGCTCGGCGTTGTGGCGCACGCCGTCGGCCAGCTGGTTGGCTTCACCGGCGGCCTCGGCATTGCGCTGCACGCTGCCGCTGAGTTCGGTGACGCTGGCGCTGGTCTGCTCCAGCGTGGCGGCCTGTTCCTCGGTGCGCTGCGACAGCGCGCGGGCGTCGGCCGACAGGCGCTCACCCGCCAGCGCGGCCAGTTCGGCCTCGCTGCGGATATTGGCCACCAGGCGCGACCACGCGCGCTGCATGGCCTCCAGCCGGGCGCCCATCGGGCCCAGGCTGCCGCGCACCGACTGCTCGTCCAGGCTGCGGGTCAGGTCGCCCGAGGCCACACGCTCCATCGCCGCATGCAGGTCGTCCAGCGCGGCACGCTGGCGGTGCTGCTGCCAGGCGGTCAGGACCAGGCCGGCCAGGATCAGCAGCGTCGACACCGGCAACGCCGCGGCGCTCAGCCAGGGCAGCAGCGCCGCCGCCAGCATCAGTGCGGCGGGCAGCCACGGCGAGGTGGCGCCCCGCAGCAGGGTCGACAGGCGAGTCACAGCATTCATCGTCGGCACTTGGACAGGGCCCCGGAGACACCCGGTGCGTCGTCGACGAGTGTGGCCAGCGGGCCGGACGAAGAAGCCCCGAACAAGGGTGTTGCCAGGACGATTATCCGCGGCCGGCTCAGCGCTCGCGCGCGTGGTTCTTGGTGTAGCGCGGCAGCTCGATGGTCAGCGGTGCGTCGCGCAGGGTCACGCAGCAGGCCAGGCGCGACTGGGCGTCCAGGCCCCAGGCCGCGTCGAGCTGGTCTTCCTCGTCGGTGCCGGGCGCCTTCAGCGAGGCCCCACCGCTGCGCACATGCACATGGCAGGTGGCGCAGGCACCGACCTTCTCGCAGGCATGTTCGATCGCGATGCCGTGCGTCAGCAGGGCATCGACGAGGCTGTCGCCCGGCTGGGCTTCAATGCGGGCGCCCTGCGGGCACAGCGCGGCGTGCGGCAGCACGGTGATCAGCACGGGCGTGGTCATGGGTCAGGCGTGAGCGGGGCTGGGCGCAGCGGCCACCGCGCTGGCCAGCGTGTCCAGCCGCTGACCGGCCAGCGCCGCACGCACACGGGCGTCCATGCGGCGGCCGGCGAAGGCGGTGGTGGCCTGGTTCAGGCCCTCGGTGGCCTGGCGCAGGGACTCGCGCAGGGTCTTGCGTTCCTCCGGGCTGCCGCCCTCGCCCTCGGCGCACTGCTCCAGGCCGTCGGCCACGTCCTGCATCGCGCGCAGGATGGCGAACTGCTCGCGCGGCCACAGCAGATGAGCGTCCTCGTGCAGCGCGGCGTCGACCGCATCCAGCAGGCGGCGCGCCTCGACCTCGGCCTCGCGCAGCAGGCGCGCCGCAGCATCCGACTCGGCGCTGGCAATCGCCGACTGCAACATGCCGGCCACCGCCTCGTTGGCCAGGCCGTGGCTGGGCTTGACCTCGACATGCGCCTGCACGCCGCTGGTCTGCTCCTGCGCGGTGACGCTGAGCAGGCCGTCGGCATCGATCTGGAAGGTCACGCGGATGCGCGCCGCGCCCGCCACCATCGGCGGGATGCCCCTCAGCGTGAAGCGCGCCAGGCTGCGGCACTCGCTGACCAGTTCGCGCTCGCCCTGCACCACGTGCAGCGCCATCGCGGTCTGGCCGTCCTTGAAGGTGGTGAACTCCTGCGCCCGCGCGGTGGGCACGGTGGAGTTGCGCGGAATGATCTTCTCGACCAGACCGCCCATGGTCTCCAGGCCCAGCGACAGCGGGCAGACATCCAGCAGCAGCAGGCCGTCGTCGCCCGCGGCGCGGTTGCCGGCCAGCTGGTCGGCCTGGATCGCGGCGCCCAGCGCCACCGCCTGGTCGGGGTCGATGCCGGTGTAGGGCTCGCGGCCGAAGACATCGGTCACCGCGCGACGCACCGCCAGCAGCCGGGTGGAGCCGCCGACCAGCACCACGCCGTCGACCTCGGGGGCCTTCAGGCCGGCGTCGCGCAGCGCGCGCCGCAGCGGGCCCAGCGTGCGCTCGATCAGCGGCTGCACCAGGGTATCCAGCCGCTCGCGCGTCAGCAGGGCGCCCTGCTGCTCGCCAGCGCTGGTGCGGCACAGCATCGTGATCTGTTCGTGCTCGGACAGCGCTTCCTTGGCCGTGCGGGCGGCACGGCGCAGTGCGCTGGCGTCGTTGGGGCCCCAGTCCATCGCCGGGTCCAGGCTGCAGAACCAGTCGACCAGCAGCTGGTCCACATCGTCGCCACCCAGCACCGGGTCGCCATTCGTGGCCAGCACTTCAAAGACGCCCCGGGTCAGACGCAGCACGCTGACATCAAAGGTGCCGCCACCCAGGTCGTAGACCACATAGACGCCTTCGTTGGCGGTGTCCAGGCCATAGGCCACGGCCGCCGCGGTGGGCTCGTTGAGCAGGCGCAGCACGTTCAGGCCGGCGGCGCGGGCGGCGTCCTTGGTGGCCTGGCGCTGTGCGTCATCGAAGTAAGCCGGCACGGTGATGACCGCGCCCACCAGCGGGCCACCCAGCGCGGCCTCGGCGCGCTCGCGCAGCGCGCGCAGCACCTCGGCGCCCACCGCGACCGGGCTCTTCACGCCGGCCACCGTGCGCACACCCACCGCGCTGGGGCCCAGGGCCTCCAGTGCATAGGGCACCAGACCGGGCGTGATGTCGGCCGGCGCGCGGCCGATCAGGCGCTTGGCCGAGGCAATGGTGTTGAGCGGGTCCTCGGCGGCCAGCGCCTGGGCGTCGGCGCCCACGGTGACGGCGCCGTCAGCGGCGTAGTGGACGACGCTGGGCAGCAGCAGCCGACCCGCCTCATCACCCAGCACCACCGGCACGCCGCTGCGCAGCGTGGCCACCAGCGAATGGGTGGTGCCCAGGTCAATGCCCACCGCCAGCCGGTGCTGGTGCGGTGCCGCCGCCCGGCCGGGTTCAGCGATCTGCAGCAGCGCCATTCATCGCTCCAGAAAAGGTTGGGGGAAGCCCCGCCGCCCACGTGCCGCACCGCCGCCGCCCCAACCCGGTCCCAGCCGTGGATCCGGCTTCGCCGGTCCACTGGCTGAGCCCCCTCGGGGGGTGGCGAGCGCCAGCGAGCCTGGGGGCTCCATCACACGGCGAACGATTCGCCGCAGCCGCAGTTGGCCGAGGCGTTCGGGTTGTGGAACTTGAAGCCTTCGTTCAGGCCTTCGCGCACCCAGTCGAGCTGGGTGCCGTCAACCAGTGGCAGGCTTTGCGCGTCCACCAGCAGCGCCACGCCCTCGGTCTCGAAGACCTGGTCGTCGGCGTTGGCGGCATCGGCAAACTCCAGCGCGTAGGCATAGCCCGAGCAGCCGCTGGTCTTGACGGCGATGCGCAGGCCCACGCCACTGCCGCGCTGGGTGAGCGCCTTGCGGATCTGGTGGGCGGCCTTGGGGGTGACGGACAGCGACATGGCGGGCCTTTCGCGGCAGTCAGACGGAGAACGAGCTGCCGCAGCCGCAGGTGCTGCTGGCATTGGGGTTGCGGATCACGAAGCGCGAGCCCTCCAGGCTCTCCTCGTAGTCGATCTCGGCGCCCACCAGGTACTGCAGGCTCATCGCATCGACCAGCACGCGGATGCCGCCGCGGCTGACCTCGTGGTCGTCGGGCTTGGGCGCGTCGTCGAAGGCGAAGCCGTACTGGAAGCCCGAGCAGCCGCCGCCGGTGACGAAGATGCGCAGGCGCAGCTCGGGATCGTTCTCCTCGGCCAGCATGGCGCCGACCTTGTCGACCACCGCGTCGCTGAGGTTGAGCGGCGGCACGCCATCGGCGAAGCTGGGCAGCGTCGGCGGCGCGGTCATGGTGGCGGAGGTGGCGCAGCTGGCGCCGTTGGGTTGCGATTGGCAGGCCATGGGCGGATCTCCAGACAGGTTCAGTGGGTGGGGGCGCAGGCGGGGTGCTCGACGGCCTCACCCAGCTTGGCGCGGTAGTCGCTGACCGCCGCCTTGATGGCGTCCTCGGCCAGGATGGAGCAGTGGATCTTCACGGGCGGCAGCGCCAGCTCTTCGGCGATCTGGGTGTTCTTGATGGCCAGCGCCTGGTCCAGGGTCTTGCCCTTGACCCACTCGGTGACCAGCGAACTGCTGGCAATCGCCGAACCGCAGCCATAGGTCTTGAAGCGCGCATCCTCGATCACGCCGGTGGCCGGGTTGACCTTGATCTGCAGCTTCATCACGTCGCCGCAGGCCGGCGCGCCGACCATGCCGGTGCCGACGCCGGCATCGGCGGCCTCGAAGCCGCCGACGTTGCGGGGGTTCTCGTAGTGGTCGATGACCTTGTCGCTGTAAGCCATGAGGATCTCCTGAATGTCAGTGTTCTGCCCACTGCACCGACGCGAGGTCGATGCCGGCCAGGTGCATGTCCCACAGCGGACTCAAGCTGCGCAGGCGCTCGACGGTGGTGCGCACGCGCGCCGCGGCGGCATCAATCTCGGCCTCGGTGGTGAAGCGGCCGATCGAGAAGCGGATCGAGCTGTGCGCCACCTCGTCGGACAGGCCCAGCGCGCGCAGCACATAGCTGGGCTCCAGGCTGGCCGAGGTGCAGGCCGAACCGGACGACACCGCCACGCCCTTGATGCCCATCAGCAGCGACTCGCCCTCGACGAAGGTGAAGCTGATGTTCAGGTTGTGCGGCACGCGCTGGGTCAGGTGGCCGTTGACCAGCACCTCGGGGATGTCCTGCAGCTGGCTCAGCAGGCGCTGCTGCAGCGTGCGGATGCGCTCGTTCTCGGTGGCCATGCCGGCGCGCGCCAGGCGGTAGGCCTCGCCCATGCCGACGATCTGGTGGGTGGGCAGGGTGCCCGAGCGCATGCCCCGCTCGTGGCCGCCGCCGTGCATCTGGGCCTCGATGCGCACGCGCGGTTTGCGCCGCACATACAGCGCACCGATGCCCTTGGGGCCATAGGTCTTGTGCGCCGACAGACTCATCAGGTCCACGCACTGCGTGGCCATGTCCAGCGCGATCTTGCCGGGGGCCTGGGCCGCATCCACATGGAACAGGATGCCGCGCTCGCGCAGCATCGCGCCGATCGCCGTGATGTCCTGCACCACGCCAATCTCGTTGTTGACCGCCATCACCGAGACCAGGATGGTGTCGGGGCGGACCGCGGCTTCGAGCACGGCCATGTCCAGCAGGCCGTCGGCCTGGACCGGCAGGTAGCTGACCTCGAAGCCGGCGCGTTCCAGCTCACGCATGGTGTCGAGCACCGCCTTGTGCTCGGTCTGCACGGTGATCAGGTGCTTGCCCTTGGCCTGGTGGAACTGGGCCGCGCCCTTGATCGCCAGGTTGTTGGACTCGGTGGCGCCGCTGGTCCAGACGATCTCGCGCGGGTCGGCGCCGATCAGTGCGGCCACCTGTTCGCGGGCGATTTCCACCGCCTCCTCGGCCGCCCAGCCAAAGGCGTGGCTGCGCGAGGCCGGGTTGCCGAACTGCTCGTACAGGTAAGGCAGCATGGCTTGCACCACCCGAGGGTCCACTGGCGTGGTGGCGGCGTAGTCCAGGTAGATCGGCTTGGCGGTGTCCATCGTGGGCTCCCTCGGGCCCTCGGCCCGCGACGAGAGGCTTACCGCAACTGGCGTGCCAGACCGATTGATACCGCGCAAGTGCTTGATTTGGCGAGGAGTTCCGGCATGCCGCGGGCTCAACGGAGGCCTGCAGACTGTGGGATTTGTCGGTTCCTCGACGTGTTCCGGGTAGTTGTAGGCATGCAACCCACATGCGCACTTCAACAAGTCGGGTCACAATGGCGACGGAGTCCACTGCCCCCGACGCATGTTCGAATTTCTGGCGCGCCTGCCTGTCGAAGCCTGGTCCGTGAGCAGCGGCGTCGGGGCGGTGCTGCTGTTCGCCATGGGGGCCGCCTGCCTGCACCTGTGGCGCCGCGATGGCGAGGCCGGCTTGTGGCAGCTGGGCGTGGCGGCCCTGGCGATCGCGTTGTTCTATGGTCTGGACGCCAGCCACCTGAACAAGCCGCAGGGCCCGACGATCCAGCCGATGCTGTGGCTGCCGGTGCTGATGCTGGTGGCGATCGGCTTCTGGACGGCCGGCATGTCCAAGGTGCTGGGTCTGCGAGGCGGCTGGCGCAGCCCGCTGGTGCCGGTGCTGCTGGTGCCCCCCTTGCTGGTGAGCCTGCCGCTGATGGCGGGCGTGCCGCTGCCGCGCAGCACCGGCAACATCGTCCTCACCGCGGTGTTCATCGGTGTGGCCGCACTGGCCTGGCGCCAACGCCAGCGCGAGCCGGGCGCCGGCCACGGCTGGGTGGCGCTGACGGTCGCGGCCATTCCGTCGCTGGCCTTGTTGGTCCATTTCAGCGGCCACGTGTCCTTCGCACTGCGCTACCTGGTGATGGCGCCACTGGCGGTGTCCTACCTGACGGTGCTGATCGTCACGCTGCGCCGCCGCAGCCAGGCGCTGCAGCGCGAGGTGGAACGCCGCCGCAGCGCCGAGGTGGCGATGGAAACGCTCAATGCCTCGCTGGAGCGCAGCGTGCAGCAGCGCACCGCCGACCTGCGTGACATGGTGGCCGGGCTGGAGAGCTTCAACCGCAGCGTCTCGCACGACCTGCGCGGGCCGCTGGGCGGCATCGAGGGCGCCGCCCGCCTGGCCGACGAGGCGCTGCAGCGTGGCGACACCGCGGCCGCGCGCACGCTGCTGGGCGCGATCGGCAGCCAGGCCCAGACCTCACGCGCGCTGGTGGCCTCGCTGCTGGAACTGGCGCGCGTGGGCGATGCGCGGCTGGCGCGGCGCAGCGTGTCGCTGGAAGCGCTGGCGCGCGAGGCGATTGCCGACATCCAGCGCCAGTCGGCCGGGCAGCGCCTGCCGGCTTTCAACCTGCACGACCTGCCCACGGTACAGGCCGATGCCGACCTGCTGCGCCCGGTGCTGGTCAACCTGCTGGGCAACGCCTGCAAGTTCAGCGAGGGCCAGGCTGAGCCGACGGTGGAGATCGGCGCCGAAGCCCACGACCGGCAGCTGACCGTCTTTGTGCGCGACAACGGCGTGGGCTTCGACCCCGACCGCGCGCGCGAGCTGTTCCAGCCCTTCCGCCGCCTGCATGGCCGCGGCTTCGATGGCCATGGCGTGGGCCTGAGCATCGTGCGCCGCGCGGTGGAGCGCCACGGCGGCCAGGTCTGGGCCGAGGGGCAGCTCGGCCAGGGAGCCTGCTTCTACTTCACCCTGCCCCAGGAGGAGGCGCCGGGCAGGCCGTGAGCGCGCTCGTCTCGGGGGCGTCGACCTCGGCCGCCAGGGTCGTGCGCAACCAGTGGGCCAGCCGCCTGGCCTGGGGATTCAGGCCCTGCGCCGGGCCCAGCAGCAGGTAGCTCTGCATCGCGCAGAACTCAGGCCGGATCCGGACCAGCCGGCCGGCCTGCAGATCGTCGCGCGCCAGCAGCGGATTGCTCAGGGCCACGCCCTGGCCGGACAGCGCCAGCGCCATCACGTCGTCGGCGCTGGCATGCGCCAGCTCGCTGATGGGCCGGGCGCGCACGCCCAGGCGCCCGAACCACTCGGCCCACCAGCTGCCGTCGTCCTCGTGCAGCAGCGGCCAGCGCAGCAGGGCCCGCACCGAGCCGGGCGGACCCAGGCGGGCCAGCAGCGAGGGCGCACACACCGGGAACACCGGGGGGCGGATCAGCAGCTCGGTGGGCCCCGCAAAGTCGTCGGGCTCGCCGTAGCCCACGCCCAGATCGGCCCGTTGCACCGGCAGCTCGGTCAGCACCGCCGCCGGCTCGACCGCGACCCGCAGACCCGGGTGCGACTGCAGGAAGTCGCCCAGCCGCGGCCTGAGCCAGCGCGACGCAAACCCAGGTACCGCGATCAACCGGATCCAGGCACGGTCGGGCTGGGCGCTGAAGTCCTGCGTGGCTTCGTGGATGGCTGCCAGCGCCTGGTGGATGCGCTCGTGGTAGCGGCGCCCGGCTTCGGTCAGCACGACGCCGCGCGCATGGCGCTCGAACAGCGGTCGACCCAGCCATTGCTCCAGGCTGCGGATCTGGCGCGCAATGGCCGGCTGGGTGACATGCAGCGCCTCGGCCGCCGCCACAAAGCTGCCGCACTGGCCCGCCAGGTCAAAGGCGCGCAGGGCATTGAGCGGGGGCAGTCGAGGGGCCTTCATCAGCCCCGATGCTATGCCTGCTGCCTCAATCACCCCTGCAGCAGGGCCTCGGCCGCCGTCCAGCCCGACAGGCAGGCGCCATGGACGGTGGCAAAGTGCTTGCGGTGGGTGGCCTCGCCGGCGAAGAACAGGCGGCCCTGCACCGGCGCGGCCAGGGCATCGCGCATCGCCGGCGTGGCGCCCAGCCGGTTGAACGAGTAGGCGCCCCGCGCAAAGGGGTCGCGGCTCCAGCGCGGAATCTGCCAGGCCGTGGGCTCGGGGACGGCGGCGCCGTACATGGCCCGCAATGCCGCCATCGCATCGGCGACGATCTCGTCGTCGCGCCAGCCGGCCTCGGCCTCGCAGGCGTAGCGGCCGCCCAGAAAGCCCAGCAGCGCTGGCGTGCCACCGCTGACCCGGGCCAGGTTGAGCCACTGGTGGAACTGGCCTTGTCGCGCCGCCGGGGCCACATGCTCGAGCCAGTCCACATCGTCCCAGAACACCTGGGGAAAGCGCAGGACGACCTTGCTGAGCACGCCGCTGTCCATGCCCAGCCGGGCGATCGCCTCGCGCTTGGCCGCCGGCAGCGCCGGACTGAAGCGCACGCTGCCCGCCTGCAGCACGCCCAGCGGCAGCGTGACCAACACACGGCTGCCGTTGAAGCGCCCGGACAGCGTGTCGACCTGTACGCCGTTGCGGTCGTGCCGGATCTGCGTGACCACCTGACCCAGGCGGATGTCCAGGCCTTGTGCCAGATGGTGCACCAGCGCGTCATAGCCCTCGGGCAGCACCGCATCCAGGCCGGGGTAGCTGTCGGCGCTGTCCCAGTACCAGCTGGACAGCTCGGCCGAGTCACCGGCGTACTCGTCGTCGGCCAGGCTGACCAGGAAGTGGTTGAGCAGGCGGCGCTCGGCCCCGGACAAGGCGCCGGACCCGATGCGTCGCCGCACCGAGGCCGCCAAGCCCTGCTCACGCGGCGCCCGGTAGCCCGCGCGAATCGCCTCGCGCACCCGTTGCTGCATAGCCAGGTACTCCGAGCCCCGGCCGGTCGGCAGGCGGCCCAGCCGGGCGTCGAAGCTGGCGAAGCTGTCGTAGTCGGTGGTGACCAGGCGGGCACCGACCTCGGCCGCCAGCGCCGTCAGCGGATTGCTCTGGGTGCCATGGATCCACGAGGCGCCCAGGTCCACCGTCAGATCGGGCCACAGCCGGCTGGTGTGGATGCGTCCGCCGATGCGCTCGCGGGCCTCCAGCACGGTCACCGCCACACCGGCGTCATGCAGGCGGCGTGCCGCAATCAGTCCGGCCATGCCGGCGCCGATCACCAAGACCGGCGCGGCCGATGCGGCGAGCGCACGGCGCCCCGCAACAGGGCCGACCAGCGAGGTGGCCACGGTCTGTATCACTTGTCGACGGCGCATGGGACGGGCGAGGAAAGACGCAACGCAGCGCAGCATAGGACGCCGCGCCGTCCCGCACCAACGATCAATGCGTGGCCTGCCCTGCAGGAAATGTTTCAGCTGGTGCTCAGCCGCAGCGACTCGGCCCGGCCGCGGAAGATCAGCGGCTGCTCGGGCAGCCGGCCGGCATCGGCCGCGGCCACCGCCGCCTGCACCACGCCGTGCTGCGGGCTCTTGGCACAGACCGGGTCGGCGGCGGCAGCATCCTTCGCCAGCATGTAGGCCTGGCAGCGGCAGCCGCCCAGGTCCTCTTCCTTCTTGTCGCAGCTGGCGCAGGGCTCCTTCATCCAGCCAGTGCCGCGGTAGGCATTGAAGCCTTCGCTGTCGTACCAGATGGACTTCAGGTCGCGCTCGCGCACCGTGGGAAAGCTCAGGCCCGGCAGCATGCGCGCGGTGTGGCAGGGCAGCGCGGCGCCATCAGGCGTAATGGTGAGAAACACATTGCCCCAGCCGTTCATGCACTTCTTGGGCCGCGCCTCGTGGTAGTCGGGCGAGACAAAGAAGAGCTTCATCTGCCCGTCGAGCTTGCGGCGCCACTCGTCGGTGATGGCCTCGGCGCGCTGCAGCTGCGCGCGGCTGGGCATCAGGTGGCCGCGGTTCTCCAGCGCCCAGGAGTAGTACTGGCTGTTGGCCAGCTCCAGGTACTCGGCGCCCAGCTCGTGGGCCATGGCGATGATGCGGTCGATGTGGTCGATGTTCAGGCGGTGAATCACCACGTTCATCACCATCGGCCAGCCCTGGGCCTTGAGCATCTCGCCCACGCGCTGCTTGAGCGCAAAGGTCTTGGTGCTGGAGAGGAAGTCGTTGACCTCGCGGCTGGAGTCCTGGAAGGAGAGCTGGATGTGGTCCAGGCCGGCGGCCTTCAGCGCCGCGCAGCGCTCTTCGGTGAGGCCCACGCCGCTGGTCAGCAGGTTGGTGTAGAAGCCCAGGCGGTGGGCTTCGGCGACCATCAGCTCCAGATCGTCGCGCAGCAGCGGCTCGCCGCCCGAGAAGCCGCACTGCACCGCGCCCAGCGCGCGCGCTTCGCGCAGCACGCGCAGCCATTCGTCGGTGGACAGCTCGTCCTCATGGCGCGCGTAGTCGGTCGGGTTGTAGCAGAACACGCAGTGCAGCGGGCAGCGGTAGGTCACCTCGGCCAGCAGCCACAGCGGCGGCCCAACCACGGCGCTCTTCAGGCCCGACAGCGCATTCATGCCAGCGTCACCCAGCGGTTGCCGCTGGCGATCTCCAGGAACTTCTCGACATCCGGCCGCAGCCCGCTGGCGCTGAACGCGGCCTCCAGGCTGGCGACGATGCCGGCCAGGTCGGTGGCGCCGTCACAGCGGCTCATGATCTCGCCCGCGCTGCGGTTGAGCTTGACCATGCCTTCGGGGTAGAGCAGCACATGGCAGCCTTGGGCCTCTTCCCACTGCAGGCGAAAGCCGTGGCCCAGACGCGGGGTGACCGAATCGTCCATCAGGTGTTCACGCCGTAGCGGGTGGCCATGGCGTCGTTCATCGCCCACAGCACATCCAGCTTGAACTTCAGGATGTCCAGCGCGCGCAGTTGCAGCGGCTTGGTGTTGAAGTAGCCCAGCGTGACCTCCAGGCCTTGTTCCACATCGCGCCGCGCCTGGGTGACGCGGTTGCGGAAGTATTGCAGGCCGGTGGACTCGATCCAGGGGTAGTGCTCGGGCCAGGTGGCCAGGCGCTGCTTGTGGATCTCGGGGGCGAACAGCTCGGTCAGCGAGGAGCAGACCGACTCCTGCCAGGGCCGCTGGCGGGCGAAGTTGATGTAGGCATCCACCGCGAACTGCACCGCCGGGATGATGTGGCGGCCGTCGGTGATTTCCTCGCGCGTCAGGCCGCAGGCGATGCCCAGCCGGATCCAGGCCTCGATGCCGCCTTCGTCCTTGACACCGCCGATCTCGTAGCCGTCGTGGTCCAGCATGCGCTGGATCCAGCCGCGGCGGATCTCGCGGTCGGGGCAGTTGGACATCACCGCCGCGTCCTTCACCGGAATCGCGATCTGGTAGCTGAATCGGTTGGCCACCCAGCCGCGGATCTGCTCCGGCGTGGCCTTTCCGGTGTTGAGCATCACGTTGAACGGATGGTGGATGTGGTAGGCCTTGCCCTGCTCGCGCAGGCGGGCCTCGAACTCGGTGCGCGACCAGGCGCTGCCGCTGTCAGAGAGGATGGCTGTCACAGGTCGATCTCCAGTCCGTCATGGCTGACCTCGACGCCTGCGGCGGTGCAGGCGGCGCGCTCGGGCGAGTGCTCGTCGAGGATGGGGTTGGTGTTGTTGATGTGGATGAGCAGCTTGCGGGTGCTGGCGGGCAGCTTGGCCAGCCACTCCAGCATGCCGCCGGCGCCGGACTGCGGCAGGTGGCCGATCTCGCTGCCGCGCTTGCTGGAGATGCCCAGGCGGATCATCTCGTCGTCGGTCCAGAAGGTGCCGTCGACCATCACCACGTCGGCGGTGTTCATCACCTCCCACACCGTGGGGTCGATCTCGGCCAGACCGGGCGCGTAGAACAGCGTGCGGCCGTTGGCGGTGTTCTCGAACAGGTAGCCGACGTTGTCGCCCACCACGTTGTGTTCGCGGTGCGGCGAGAAGGGCGCGGGCTTGCTCCACAGCGGCAGCGCGCGCACGCGCAGACCGGCCACGCCGGGCACCTCGAAGGGCGCGCCATCGGGCGTGACGGTGTGGCGATCCACACCGCAGAAATGGCCCAGCACGCGCAGGATCGGGTTGCCCTGGCTCAGGTCGTCGTGGACCGGGTCGGTGCACCACAGTGGCAGCGGGCTGCCGCGCTCGCGCAGCATGAAGAGGCCGGTGGTGTGGTCGATCTGCCCGTCGACCAGCAGCACGCCGCGGATGCCGGTGTCGCGCAACTGGCGCGCCGGCTGCAGCGCGGGCGTGGCCTGGATCTGCTGCAGGATATCGGGGCTGGCGTTGACCAGCACCCAGTCGGCGCCGTCGCCGACGATCACCGAGCTCTGCGTGCGGCGACGCAGCCCGGGCCGGCCGGCGCGCACGCCAGCGCACTGGGTGCAGTTGCAGTTCCACTGCGGGAAACCGCCACCGGCGGCAGCGCCCAGCACGATGAGCTTCATCAAGACACGCGAGGAGGGAGGGAGAAACAGACGGGGCCGTGCATGCACGGCCCCGGGGCGAGGATGCAGCCGATCAGCGGGCCGCGATGTACATCGTGATCTCGAAGCCGAAACGGAAGTCGCAGGCGCTCGGGGTTTCCCAGGTCATGAAGGTCTCCTTGGTCAGTGCAGTGCCGGGATGGCACCGATGACGAAGTGTGGTCCTGAGGGCCGTGGCGGTCATCGTCCGGTCCATGAAACGGGGCTCATGATTTTCATGAACCGGTCTGCGGGTTCACCCCAGGCGTGCGGCAGCCCCCTCGGCGCGGCCGACAATCGGCGCATGAACGCCCTGCCCCGCACCGCCACTGGCTCCAGCCTGCGGCTGCAGCTCCATGCCATCGTGCTGGCGATGATGCTGCTGTTCATCGGCGCGCTGCTGTGGCTGCGCATCGATGCCACCCGCGCCAGCGTGCGCGAGGAGATCACCGGCTCCAACCGCGTGGCGGCGCAGCTGCTGGAGCGGGTGAGCTGGATCTTCGCCCGCGGCGGGCCGCCGGCGATGCTGGAGTTCCTGGACCGGCTGGGCCGCGTACGGGCCAACGAGATCACCTTGGTGGACACCGACGGTCGAGAGCTCTACCGTTCGCCCGCGTCCACCTACAAGGAGGGCCGCAGCGCGCCCGAGTGGTTCACCGAACTGGTCACGCCGGCGCTGCAGCGCCAGCAAATCCGCATGCCCGGCGCCACGCTGACGATCGAGTCCAACCCCTCGCGCGCCATCCTCGATGGCTGGGACGACCTGTGGCAGCTGGCCGGCGCCACCGCGCTGGCGCTGGCCGTGGTGCTGGCGGCCGTGGTCTGGGCGGTGCACCGGGCGCTCAAGCCGTTTGGCCAGATCGTTGCCGGCCTGCAGCGCCTGCAGCAGGGCGACTACGCGGCGCGCCTGCCCGCCCTGCCTGGCCGCGAGGCGGCACTGATCGGCGACGCCGTGAACCGCCTGGGCGAGGCGATCGAGACCACGGTGCAGCAGCGCATTGCCGCGCACGCCGCCGAGCAGCGCCTGGCCGACAGCCGCGACTGGGCGCGCCGGGTGGAGCAGCGGCTGGAGGCCGAGCGGCGCGAGATCGCCGCCGAGCTGCACGACGAGCTGGGCCAGTCGGTCACCGGCATCCGCTCGCTGGCGCGCTCTCTGGCCACCCGGCTGCCGGCGGATGACGCGGTCGGCCGCGACGCCGCGCAGCTGATCGACACCGAGGCGGCCCGCCTGTACGACGCAATGCACGGCCTGATCCCGCGCCTGACCCCGCTGACGCTGGGCCCGCTGGGTCTGCCCGACGCGCTGCAGGACCTGCTGGCCTCGCTGCGCGCGCGCCACGTCGGCACCGAGTTCGCGCTGCAGATCGACGGCGCCGACGGCCCGGTCGACCCCGAACCCGCGCTGGCCGCCTACCGCACGGTGCAGGAAGCGGTGAACAATGCGCTCAAGCACAGTGGCGGGCAGCGCATTGCGGTGGCGCTGCGCCGTGAAGGAGAACGCATGCACCTGACGATCACCGACAACGGCCGCGGCCTGCCCGCATCGGAAGGTTCCAGCGGCCGCTTTGGGCTGCGCAGCCTGCGTGGCCGCGTCGAGGCGCTGGGCGGGCGCTTCGAGGCCGGCCAGGCCGACGGCGGCGGCGCCTGCGTGCAGGTCGAACTGCCAGCACGCGCGCCAGAGGCCAGCACATGATCCGGGTGGTGCTGGTCGATGACCATGCGGTCGTACGCATGGGCTTTCGCATGCTGCTGCAGGCCCCGGGCAGCGAGATCGAGGTGGTCGGCGAGGCCGCCGACGGCGAGGCCCTGCTCAAGGGCCTGCCGCAGTGGCAACCCGAGGTGGTGGTGATGGACCTGACCATGCCCGGCCTGGGCGGCCTGGAAACCCTGCGCCGCCTGCGCGCGCGCGACGACGCGCCGCGCGTGCTGGTGCTCTCGGCCCATGAGGACACCGCCTACCCGCGCCGCGCGCTGAACGCTGGCGCCCAGGGCTTTGTCAGCAAGCGCAGCGCGCCCGAAACCCTGCCCGAGGCGATCCGTGCGGTCGCCCAGGGCAAGCGCTACCTGGATGCGCAGACCGCGCAGGCGCTGGCGCTGTCGCAACTCGACGGCTCGGCCAGCCCCTTCGATGCGCTGTCCGAGCGCGAGTTCGAGGTCTTCACCCGCCTGGCCCGCGGCAAGAGCGTGGCCGAGATCGCCGAGGCGCTGAGCCTGTCGCCCAGCACCGTGGGCACCCACCTCTACAACATCAAGCAGAAGCTGAACGCCGGCAACCAGGCCGAGCTGACGCTGCTGGCGCTGCGCTGGGGCGTGATCGAGGCCTGATCACAAGCCGGTGCTCAGCACCACCGAGCCCAACTGGCGCGTGAAGTCGAAGCCGCTGATGCTGGAGCGCCGCTGCAGCCAGCCCAGGTTCAGGCCGACCTGCCAGTGGCGGCCCAGGTCGTGGCGCAGCGCCAGGTCGGCCGAGCGCAGGCGGTCATCGCGTGGCTGGAAGCCGTTGACGTAGTGGCTGCGCACCTGGGCCAGCGTCAGGCTGGCGCGGGTGGCGCCCCATTGCTCGTGCCAGGCCAGTTGCCAGCGCGTGCCCAGCACCGCGTCGGCGCCGTCACCGGGCACGTCGCTGGCCTCGCGCTGGCCACCCAGCTCCAGGCTGCGCCGCGGCGTGGCCTGCCAGCGCAGCTCGCCCGACCAGCTCAGCAGACCCTGGGTGGGGCGCAGGCGGTCAAAGCGGCGCTGCTGCGGGCCGGCCTGCAGCTGGCCACTCCACTCGGCCGTGGGCTCCCACTGCAGCAGGCCCAGCAGCCGCACATCGGTGTGCGACAGCGACTGGTAGCTGTTCGGGTAGCGCTGACGCAGGCGGCGCAGCTCCACGCCAGCGCGGCGTTCGGGCTCGGCCAGCGGCACCAGCACGCGGCCGATCAGGCTGGCGCTGTCGGCATCGGCCAGGATGGTCAGCGCGCGCTGCGTGCGGTAGCGCTTGCGCGAGGCACTGGCATCGAGCTCCAGCCGCGGCGACGCGCCCTCGGCCAGCGCCAGATCGTGGCGCCACACCAGCCCGGCCGCCGCGGCCAGGTAGCGGTCGGGCGGCAGAGCGGGCTGCGACGGGTCGGGCTGGCTGACGCTGTCGTGCCACTCCTGCCCGGCGGCGCGCCAGGCCACCGCGGTGCGCGTGCCCAGCAGGTGGATGCCATCGGCCGACAGCTCGGTGTTGGTGCTGTCGTCCAGCCGGCTGGACAGGTAGGTGGTGCGCTCGGCGCGCCAGCCCAGGTTCAAGCGGCTGCTGCCGTCCTGGCGCTGCAGCTGCACCGTGGGAAACAGCGCGACAAAGGCCGAGCGCCGCTGGCCCGCCGACTGCAGCCGCAGGTTGTCGTTGTGGCCGGTGGCCACCAGCAGCTGCGGCTGCAGCGTCCACGCGTCCCAGCGCAGACCGGGCGGCGCAAAGGCGTCGCCGCTGGCCGGCTCATCGGCCGCCAGGGCGCTGCCCGCCACGGCCGCCAGCACCAGGCTGGCCAGCCGCGCGGGACACCGGGGCAGGCGCCTCAAGGCAGCATCGCGCCGCGCGTGCGCACGTCGCCACCACGCAGATCACCCGGCGTGCGCGTGGCGGCCTGGCTGACGGTGGCCGGACCCGGCGAGCGGGGCGTCGCACCACCGGCCAGCGTGGACCCGTTCATCGACGGTTGCAGGCCGCTGGTGATGGCCGGTGCGGCCGCCTGAGCGCGCAGCTGGGCCACGGCCTGGTAGGCCGCTGCCCAGTTCTCGGTCAATTGGGCCTGGCGCTCGGCGGCGCTGGCCGGCGGCGTCCACAGCGCGGTACCGCCCGGACGGCTCAGCAGGTAGCTGATGTCCGAGCCCTTGGGGGCGCTGGCGGTCAGCGTGTAGGTCAGCAGCACCGTGTTGTTGCCGGCCACGAAGCCGCTGAGCGTCTTGGCCTTGTCGGTGAAGTAGGCCTGGGCGTCGGGCAGCGTCGCGAAGTTGGCGTTCAGCACCGTGGTGCCACCGCGCTTGACCTTGAAGTTCAGGGTGTCGAAGCCACCGTTGTAGGCGGTCATGTCGAGCAGGCCCAGCGTCAGGTCGGTGGCGGTGTTCAGGTTGAAGCTGTACAGCGCGCTGGCGGTGTAGGTGCGCGTGCCGACGCCACCACTGTAGTTGGCGCCCAGCGAGCCCAGCCCGATCACCACGCCCGAGCCCACCGCGGCCGCCACATTGGGGTGGGCCCCCAGCAGCGTGTTCAGCGAGGCGGCGTTGGGCGCCCCGTTGGCGAACGAGAAGGCCTGCATGCCGTTGCTGCCACCGTTCAGGTTGGGGAAGTTCAGGCCAGCCGCGGGGTTGTAGCTGGACGAGGCCTGGCTGATGGTGGTGGCCTTGACGTCCGCCTCGGCACTGGTCTGGATGCTGCTGGTGCCGCTGGTGGCGGTGCTGCGCGCCGTGGTCAGGCCCGCCGCGCCGTTGGCCCAGGCATAGGAGCTCAGGTCGGCGGCATCGATGCCATGGGTCACCGCCGTGGCATTGGCCGTGCCGGCCAGCGACGTGGCACGGGCATTGGCGGTGGACGCACCGGCCGCCGCGGTGGTGGTGGCGGTGGCCGATGCATCGGCCTGACCGGCGGTGGCGCCGGTGCCGGCGGTGGCGTAGACATTGACTGTCGCGGTGCGCGCGGCGCCGCCGTTGCCCCGCGCATCGGCATCGCCGCCGCTGCCGGCCCCAACACCATTGCCCGCGGTGGCGGTGGTGTTCAGCGTCAGCGTGCCCATCGTGTTGACGGTGGTGATGCCGGTGTTGGTGCCGGCATCGCCGCCGCTGCCGCCGGAGCCCGAGCTCGTGCCGCCACCCGCGCCGCCGGTGGCATTGTTGGTCACGGTGACCGTGCGGCCCTGCAGGTTGTTGCGGATCAGGTTGGACTGCGCGCTGCCACCCTGGCCGCCCTGGGCGGTGTAGGAGTAGCCGCCCGCACCAGCGGTGGCGGTCTGGCTGAGGATGAGCGATCCGCGGGTGACGCCGTTGACCGCGCCCACCAGCGTCACCGAGGCCCCCAGGCCGCCATCGGCGCCGGTGCTGCCGGTACCACCGGATCCACCGTCGGCCAGCGCCGTCACCGACAGTGCGCCGGTGCTTGAGGTGGCCTGACCCGAGGCGCTGGCCGTGGCGCCCGCGCCGCCCGTCTGGCCCACACCCACGGCCGCGCCGCCGTTGCCGCCATGGGCCTGCACGTCCACGGTGGCGGCACGCGACAGCACGGTGGTGGCCGAGGCACTGGCCTGGGCGCTGCCGCCGTCGCCGCCCGAGGCGGTGGAGGTGCCGGCGCCGCCCGTGGCGCCGGTGGCGTAGGAGCCCACCGACAGCGTGTTGCTGCCACTGACCGTGGCCGCGCTGCTGGCCTGGCCGCCCGTGCCGCTGGTGCCTGCCGTGGTCTGACCGCCGGTGCCGCCCGAGGCCAGCGCCACGATCGACGCGGTCGCCGAGCCGCTGTTGAGGGTCAGCTGGGAGTTGGCGTTGGCACCGTTGCCGGCGATGCCGCTGTCCGAGCTGCCGCCCACGCCACCGTAGGCATTCTGGGTGATCGACAGTGCGCCCAGCGTGCTGCCGCTGGCCACGTTGACCAGCGAGGTTGACGCGCCCTGGCCGCCATTGGCGCCGTTCAGACCGCCGCCGCCGCTGCCGCCATAGGCGCGCGCAATGACCGTGGCCGAGCCGGTGCCGGTGCTGGCACTGGCCGACACCGTGGCGGTGGCGCCGGCGCCGCCGCTCTGGCCGACACCGCGGCCGGTGCCGCCATCGCCCCCGTTGGCCTGGGCCAGTGCCTGCGCGTCGTAGTCCAGCGAGCTGCTGGCCTGGACCTGGGACGAGGCCGTGGCGCCGTTGCCGCCGTTGGCCACACCGGTGCCGACCGAGCCGCCATTGCCACCGTTGGCATAGCCCACCAGGTAGGTGCGGCCCGGCGCCGTGCCCGACAGCTGGGACGAGGCCTGCTGGCCCAGGCCCACCAGGCCGTCACTGGTGCTGCCGCCGGCGCCGCCGGTGGTGGTCATCGAGATGTTCAGGTACTCGGCATCGGCCAGGCTCACCGTGAGGTTGTTGGTGGCGCTGCCGCCACCGCCCGCCTGGCCGGCGTACGAGTAGCCGCCCGCGCCCCCGGACACGTTCTGGGTCAGGTAGATCGTGCCGGTGGAGGTGCCGGCCACGGCATTGACCGCCGAGGCATTGGCCCCGCTGCCGCCATGGGCGCCGGTGTAGCCGGTGCCGCCGTCGCCGCCATTGACGCTGGCCGACAGCGTCAGCGTGCCGTCCTCGGACTGTCCGCTGACACTGGTGCTGGCAGTGCCGCCCGCACCGGCCGTGCGGCCGGCGCCCGCGGCCTGGCCACCGCGGCCACCATTGGCGCTGCCGGTGACGCGCACGGCGGCCGTGCCCAGGCTGCGACCGACCAGCGTGGTGCTGGCGTTGCCGCCCTTGGCGCCACTGGCATCGGCACCGCCGCCGCCGCCAGTGCCGCCGGTGGCCGCGCCATCGACATTCAGGATGTTGACGCCCTCGATCGTGGCCTGCGTGGTGGCGTTACCACCGACCAGCGTGCTGCCCAGCGACGAGGCGCCTCCGGCGCCACCGTTGGCGGTGATGTCAGCGTTGAAGGTCGAGGCCAGCAGGTCACTGCGCGTCAGGCTGCTGCTGGCGTTGCCGCCCTTGCCGGCGGTGCCGCTGGCGCTGCCACCACCGACGCCACCCTGGGCCAGTTGAGTCAGGGTCAGCACGCCGCTGGTGCTGCCGTTCACGCTGTCAGTGAGCGTGACTGCCGCACCGACGCCGCCGTTGCCGCTGTTCGACCCCGCACCGCCGGTGCCGCCGTAGCTGCGGCTGGTCACGCCGACGGCTCCGCTGCCGCTGGAGCCCGAAGCGGACGACGTGGCGCCCCCGCCCGCGCCGGCATTACCGGCGCTGCTGGCGCCACCAGTGCCGCCATTGGCCTGGGCCAGCACCGTCACCGGTGCCGACAGCACCGAGTCGGCGACCGCGGTGGAGGTGGCCGCGCCGCCATTGCGGCCATTGGCGGTCGAGCCGCCGCCGCCGCTGCCGCCGGTGGCATAGGTACTGCCCGCCAGTTGCCCCACACCGCTGAGGTCCAGCGTTGATGTGGCCGCACCTGCTGCGCCGCCGGTGCCACTGGTGGTGCCTCCGCCGCTGCCGGCGTCGGCGCGCAGGGTCACCGTCAGACGGGCGGCGCTGGTGTCGTCGCGCAGCAGGCTGCTGCTGGCGCCGCCGCCGTTGCCCGCGGTGGCGGTGTAGGAATAGCCGCCATTGCCGCCATTGGCGTTCTGGTTGATCGCAGCGGTACCGTAGGTGGTGGCGGACACCGCATCGACGACGCTGATCACGGCGCCATTGCCGCCGTTGGCGCCCGTGAAACCGGTGCCCCCCGCGCCGCCGTTGGCCGTGCCCGTGGCGGTGACCGTGCCGTTGCCCGACACGCCGCTGCTGGTCAGCGCCGCCTGGCCGCCATTGCCGCCGGCGCCGCTGCCGCTGGCCGAGCCGCCACTGCCGCCGGTGGCGGTGGCGGTGATCGTGGCGGTCTTGTTGGCGACGGTGGTGCCACTGGCGTTGGCCGTGCCCTTGCCGCCGGCACTGCCGCTGCCCGCGCTGTCGGCGCCGCCGGTGCCGCCCAGGGCGTCGATGCCCATGGTCAGGTTGCCCACCGCCGTCACCGTGGCCTCACTCAGCGCCGTGCCGGAGGAACCAACCGTCCCAGCGCCGGCCGCGCCGCCGGTACCGCCGCGGCTGTAGAGGTTGATGGTGTGCTGGCTGGCAAAGGTGTCGCTGCGGGTCAGGCGCGAGGTGGCGTTGCCGCCATCACCGCCGACGCCGTCGCTGGCCGTGCCGCCATGCCCGGCATAGGCATCCTGGTTCAGCGTCAGCGTGCCGGTGGTCTTGCCTACCGCCGCGTCGGTGACAACCTGGTTGGCGCCGTCGCCGGCGTTGGCCCCCGCGCCCCCCGTGCCGCCGCTGCCGGCGGTGGCGCGGGCGCTGACGGTGACCGTGCCGCTGCCGCTCTGGCCGTTGGCCGAGGTGACCCCGTTGGCGCCGTTGCCGGCGCTGTGCCCGGCGCCGGTGGCCGAGCCCCCATTGCCGCCGGTGGCCTGGCTGGAAACACCGACCGCTGCAGCCCCCGAGGTGGTGCCGCGCGCCGTGCTGGTGCCGCGCGCACCGGCCGAGCCGTTGTCGTTGCTGGCGCTGCCGCCGTCGCCGCCGTTGGCATAGCCATTGACGTTGATCGCCCCGCTGCCGGTGATGCGCACGTTGGTGGTGGCCTGCCCGCCCACGGTGGTGGAGCCCGAGGTGGTCCCGCCGCCCGTGCCGCCCGTGGCGTGCACGTTGGCGTTGATCGTGCCCGGCGTGTTGTTGGTGTAGATCAGGGTGCTGCTGGCAGCACCCGCGCTGCCGGCGCCGGACTCATAGGAGTAGCCGCCGCTGCCGCCCGTGGCGTTCTGGTTCAGCGCCAGCGTGCCGGTGGTGTTGCCGCTGACCGCACCGGTCACCGTCACCCCCGCGCCATCGCCCCCTTGGGCCGTGGTGAAGCCGGTACCCCCGTGGCCGCCGCTGACGTTCACCGTGGCGGTGGCCGTGCCGCTGCCCGAATTGGCGTTGGCCGATGCACTGGCGCTGGCGCCGTTGCCGCCGGAGCGGCCGGCGTCGCGGCCCGCGCCGCCGTCGCCGCCACCGGCCGTGGCCGTGGCCGACCCGGTCGAGGCGCCCACGCCCGTGGCCGTCGCGACAGCCGTGGCGCCAGCGCCGTTGCCGCCGCTGC
>NZ_JAGQDE010000024.1 GCF_018069755.1 Ideonella aquatica
CGCGCGTCCGCCCCGCCGCGATGAACGCCGTGATGAGCGCACCGGCGACCGCCCAGGCCGCCCGCCCAATCCGCGCCCGCCGCGCGACGCCGCCCCGGCCTGGCGCGACGAGCCCCGCCCCCGCACCGACCGCCCGCGCCGCGATCCTGCGGCCGGCGAACGCGTCGTGCCCCCGCGCCTGGCCCCCGAAGGCGCCGGCGAGCGCCTGTCCAAAGTGTTGGCCGAGCGCGGCCTGGCCTCGCGCCGCGAGGCCGACGAGTGGATCGAGGCCGGCTGGGTCAAGGTGGGCGGACACATGGCCACGCTGGGCCAGCGCGTCGCTCCCGATGCGGTGATCGAGATCGACCCCGCCGCCCGCACCCAGCAGGCCAGGCGCGTGACCATCCTGCTGCACAAGCCGATCGGCTATGTCTCGGGCCAGGCCGAGGACGGCTACGAGCCCGCCAGCGTGCTGGTGGCGCCGGCCCACCACTGGGCCGAGGACCCGTCGCGCAAGCCCTTCCACCCGGGCCATGCCCGCGGCCTGGCGCCGGCCGGGCGGCTGGACATCGACTCCACCGGGCTGCTGGTACTCACGCAGGACGGCCGCATCGCCAAGCACCTGATCGGCGAGGACTCCAGCGTCGAGAAGGAGTACCTGGTGCGGGTGGAATACACCCGTGGCGAACAGCTGCCCGAGGCCGACCTGCAGCGCCTGAACCACGGCCTGGAACTCGACGGCGTGAAGCTCAAGCCCGCCAAGGTCAGCTGGGCCAACGAAGACCAGCTGCGCTTCGTGCTGCGCGAGGGCCGCAAGCGCCAGATCCGCCGCATGTGCGAGCTGGTGGGGCTGAACGTGCTGGCGCTCAAGCGGGTGCGCATCGGCTCGGTGGTGCTGGGCAAGCTGCCGGTGGGTCAGTGGCGCTACCTGCGCGACGATGAGCGTTTCTGACAGCGCGGCGCTGCCGCTGAACGCCGCTGCCCGCGCACTGCCGCCGCAGGTGGTGGTGCTGGCGCTGGCCCTGCTGCTGGGCCTGCAGCCGATCACCACCGACCTCTACCTGCCGGCGCTGCCGCTGCTCAAGGCGGGTCTGGACGCGCCGATGGAGCGCGTGCAGATGACCATGGCCGCGCTGCTGCTGGCCTTCGGCGCCGGCCAGCTGATGATGGGTCCGCTGTCCGACCGCTTCGGCCGCCGCCCGGCGCTGCTGGGTGGCCTGGCCCTGCATGCGGCCGGCGCGGCCGGGGCGGCACTGGCGGGGGACATCGTCGTCTTCATTGCACTGCGTGCGGTACAGGGCGTGGGGCTGGCGGCGTCGGTGGTCTGCGCCCGTGCGATGGTGCGCGACCTCTTCGAGCCGCACCAAGGCGCCACGGTGATGAGCCAGGGACTGTCGGGCCTGGGCGTGATCGCCTTTGCCTCGCCCACGCTGGGCGGCCTGCTGGCGGCCTGGGGCGGCTGGCGCAGCTCGATGGCGGCGCTGTCGCTGTGCAGCGCGGCCATCCTGGTCTTCGTGCTGCTGAAGCTGCCCGAGACCGCGCCTCGGCGCGACCCGCAGGCCACCGCGCCCGGCCCGCTGCTGCGCCGCCTGGCCGAGATTGCCGCCCACCCGGGCTTTCGCGCCTGGGCGCTGCTGGTGGCCAGCACCTACGCCGGCCTGTACGTGCTGCTGGCCGGCACCTCCTTCGTCTACATCGGCACGCTGGGCATGAGCCCGGCGCAGTACGGCGTGACGCTGGCCACCTGCTCGTTGTCCTATATCGCCGGCACCTTCCACTGCCGGCGCCTGCTGCCCAGCCATGGGCTGACCGGCGCGGCGCGGGTGGGCGGCTACTTCACGCTGGCCGGTGGGCTGGCCATGCTGGCGCTGGGGCTGGGCGATGTGCGCTCGGTGCCGCTGGTGATCGGCGCGCAGTGGCTGTACAGCTGGGGCCACGGCTTTCACCAGCCCTGCGGTCAAGTCGGCGCAGTGGCGCCCTTTCCGCGCGCGGCCGGCACGGCCTCGGCGCTGGCGGGCTTCATCCTGGCCGTGGTGGCCTTCGGCATGGGCCTGTGGCTGGGTCGCGCGCTGGACGGCTCGCTGGCGATGCTGGGCTGGGGCCTGGCCGTGCCGGCGGTGGTGACGGCCACGATCGCCTGGACACTGGTGCGCCGGCATGGTGACGCCCGGCCTTGACTGGGTTGGCCTGGCCGGGCCGACCGCCTCGGGCAAGACCGCGCTGGCCCTGGCGCTGGCCGAGCGGCTGCCGCTGGAGGTGGTCAGCGTCGACTCGGCCCTGGTCTACCGCGGCATGGACATCGGCACCGCCAAGCCCAGTGCCGCCGAGCGCGCCGCGGTGCCGCACCACCTGATCGACCTGATCGAACCCACCGAGGCCTACTCGGCCGCCCGCTTCGTGCAGGACGCCACCCGGCTGATCGCCGAGATCCGCGCTCGTGGCCGCCTGCCGCTGCTGGTGGGCGGCACGATGCTGTACTTCAAGGCCCTGATCGACGGCCTGGACGAAATCCCGGCCACCGAGCCCGCCGTGCGCGCCGCCCTGGAGGCCGAAGCCGCCGAACGCGGCTGGCCGGCGCTGCATGCCGAGCTGGCGCAGGTCGACCCGGTCACCGCCGCGCGCCTGCACGCCACCGATGCGCAGCGCATCCAGCGCGCGCTGGAGGTGTGGCGCCAGACGGGCCGGCCGCTGTCGGCCTTCCACACCGGCCCACGCAGCGCCGGGCTGTCGCACCGGCTGATCTCGCTGGAGCCACAGGAGCGTGCCTGGCTGCATGCGCGCATCGACCAGCGCTTCACCCAGATGCTGGACGCTGGCCTGCTGGACGAGGTGCGAGGCCTGCGCGCGCGCGGCGACCTGCAGCCCGGCCTGGCGTCGATGCGCTGCGTCGGCTACCGCCAGGCCTGGGAGGCGCTGGACGCCGGCCTGCAGGGCAGCGCGCTGCGCGACGACGTGGCCAACCGCGGTGCCGCTGCCACCCGCCAACTCGCCAAGCGCCAGCTCACCTGGCTGCGCGGGATGGCGCGTGCATCCCTGCCCATCGACCGCCTGAACACGCCAGCGCTGTGCGATGCAGCGCTGCAAGCGATTTCGCCTTAACCAAGATCAAGCAGATGCGCAGAACAGCGGCTACATTGCCGCATGCCCGTCACCCTCTACCAACACGGCAGCCACAAGTGCCTCATGTTCACCGACCTGGCCGATGACCATGCGGCGGAGGCGGTGCAGTCCAACCAGTTCCTGGTCGTCAACGACGACACCGGGGCGATCATCGACCCGGGTGGCAACCTCGCCTACAGCGAGCTGTACCTGACGATGACGCAGCACTTTCCGCCGCACAAGCTGTCGGCGATCGTGGCCTCGCACGCCGACCCCGACATCATCGGCTCGCTGGACCGCTGGACCACGTCCACCCAGGCCAAGATCTACGTCTCCACCATTTGGGAGCGCTTCGTGCCGCACTTCTGCAAGCCGGGCAAGACCGCCGGCCGCGTGGTGGGCATCCCCGACAGCGGCATGCGCATCCCCATCGGCACCAGCGAGCTGATCGCACTGCCGGCGCACTTCCTGCACGCCGAGGGCAACTTCCAGTTCTACGACCCGATCAGCAAGATCCTGTTCTCGGGCGACCTGGGCGTGTCACTGGGCGGCGGCCAGGACGCCAAGCAGCCGGCCACCTCGCTGGCCACCCTGCTGCCGCGGATGGAGGCGTTTCATCGCCGCTACATGGTCTCGAACAAGGTGCTGCGCCTGTGGGCCGACATGGTCGAGCCGATGGCGATCGACATGATCGTGCCGCAGCACGGCGCGCCACTGGCCGGCCCGGCGGTGAAGGAGTTCATCGCCTGGGTGCGCACCCTGGCCTGCGGCATCGACCTGGTGGGCCCGCAAACCTACCGCGTGCCGGCCTGAGCGGCGCAGCGCTCAGCTGCGCGCGGCAGGCGCGGTTTCGCCCGAGGGGCGCGGGATGATGGGCGCGGCGCGCACGCAGTTGCGGCCGGCGTCCTTGGCCAGTTCCAGCGCAGCCTCGGCCTCCTGGATCTGGGCGTCGAGCGAGGCCTGGTTGGCATGCACCGCCGACACGCCCACGCTGACCGTGACCACCAGATGCGACTGCTCCCAGCGGAAGGCCGCACCGGCCACCTGCTGGCGGATGCGCTCGGCGGCGTCCAGCGCGCCCAGCGGATCGGTGTGCGGCAGGAAGACGGCCAGCTCGGCACCGCCAAAGCGGCCCAGCACGTCCGACTGGCGCAGCGTGGCATTGACGCGGCGGGTCACCTCCAGCAGCACGGCATCGCCGCAGCGCAGGCCCAGGCCGTCGTTGATGCGCTTGAGGTGGTCGGTGTCGATCAGCAGCATCGCGCCGTCGTCGCCGTAGCGGCGGCAGCGCGACCATTCACGCTCGGCCAGACGCAGGAACTGGCGGCGCGAACTGACGCCGGTGAGGTCGTCATCGAGCATCAGCATCTCGCGCTGCTGCTGTGACTCGGCCAGCGCGCGTGCCAGATGCAGCGCCACCCCGCCGGCCAGCAGTGCCGGTACCAGGGCCAGCAGCCCGGCCAGCACCGCCGTGCCCCAGCTCATGCCGTCGAGCAGCACCAGCAGCGTGGCCACCGCCAGCGCCACGGCCAGGCCGACGCTGAGCTCGAAGATCCAGGCCGCACCAGTGCCCAGGCGAATGGCCGCCAGAGCCAGGCGTTGCGTCAGCGGAGTGGCGGTGGACGAGCGGGTCAAGATGGCGGCGGGCTATCGTGGCAAGGCCAACATTGCATCACAAAGCCGTGGCGCTGTGGCGATCGCGGCCGGACCCCGCGTGACAAAGGCAACGGCTGCAGCGTCGGCGCCGGTCTTGCCTGGCGTCAAGGCCCGCACCGCCGCGGTGCACGACACTGCCCCCAGAACCACTCGCCCGCGCGGGCGCCCGACGAGGAGACCATGACCCCACCCGCCGCCCCCTTGGTGCTGGATGACCTGGACCGCGCGGTGGACGCGGTGCTTGAGCGCGTGCCCGGCGACATCGTGCTGGGCATCCCGCTGGGCATCGGCAAGCCCAATCCCTTCGTCAACGCGCTGTACCGCCGGCTCAAGGCCCAGGACACACGCCGGCTGCGCATCGTCACCGCCCTGTCACTGGAAAAGCCGGTGGGCAAGAGCGAGCTGGAACGCCATTTCCTGGCGCCCCTGGTCGAGCGCGTGTTCGGCGACTATCCCGACCTGGACTATGTCAAGGACTGCCGCGCCGGCACCCTGCCCGCCCACATCGAGGTGCGCGAGTTCTTTCTGAAGACGGGCGACTACCTGGGCAATGCCGCTGCGCAGCAGGGCTACATCAGCACCAACTACACCTTTGTCGCCCGCGACATGGCCCTGCAGGGCATGAACGTACTGGCCCAGGCCGTGGCCAGCGAGGGACAGGGCGAGGACTGGCGGCTGTCGCTGTCGAGCAACCCGGACCTGAGCTTCGAGATCGCCGAGCGCTACACAGCCCAGGGCCTGCCACTGCTCAAGGTGGCGGTGGTCAACCAGCGCATGCCCTTCATGCCCAACCACGCCGAGGTGGCACCCGGCTTCTTCGACCTGGTGGTGACCGATCCGCGCGCCAGCCATGAACTGTTCGCGCCGCCCAATGGCAAGGTCAGCACCGCCGACTACGCGATCGGCCTGCACGCCTCCAGCCTGGTGCGCGACGGCGGCACGCTGCAGATCGGCATCGGCTCGCTGGGCGACGCGATCGCCCAGGCCCTGGTCCTGCGCGATCGCCAGGGCGCCGACTACCGCCGCATCCTTGAAACCCTGTGCCCCGACGGCCTGGCCGGCCGCGAAACCGGTCGCTTCGACCAGGGCCTCTACGGCTGCTCGGAGATGTTCGTCAACGGCTTCCTGCAGCTGATCGAGGCGGGCATCGTGCGGCGCGAAGTGTTTGATGACGCGGTGCTGCAGGAGCTGATCAACGCCGGCCGCATCCCCGACCTGGCCGTCACCCCCGACACGCTGCGGGCGCTGCAGGCCGCCGAGCGCATCGACTCCCCGCTGCGCCAGCGCGACCTCGACTTCCTGGGCCGCTTCGGCATCCTGAAGGCCGGCCTGCGGCGCGACGGGCAGGAGCTGGTTGACGGCGACATCCGCCTGCGCAACGACCTGGACGATGCCGAAGCCTTTCAGGCGATCTGCGCGGCCTGGCTGGGCACGCGGCTGGCGCATGGCGTGTTCATGACCGGCGGTTTCTTCCTCGGTCCGGGCGACTTCTACGAGCGCCTGCGCCACCTGCCGCGCAGCCGGCTGGCGAAAATCGACATGACGCGCATCGACTTCATCAACCAGCTCTACGGCCAGCACCGCGGCGAGATGGAGCTGAAGCGCGCCCAGCGCCGCCAGGCCTCGTTCATCAACACCACAATGATGGTGACGCTGCTGGGTGCCGCGGTGTCCGACGGCCTGGAGAGCGGTCAGGTGGTCTCGGGCGTGGGCGGCCAGTACAACTTCGTGGCGATGGCCCATGCGCTGCCCGATGCGCGCTCGATCCTGATGCTGCGCGCCACCCACGAGCACCCCGACGGGCTCAAGAGCAGCATCGTCTGGTCCTACGGCCACGCCACCATCCCGCGCCACCTGCGCGACATCGTCATCACCGAGTACGGCGTGGCCGACCTGCGCGGCCAGTCGGATGGCGAGGTGGTCAAGCGCCTGATCTGCATTGCCGATGCGCGCTTCCAGGATGAGCTGGTCCTGGCCGCGCAGTCGCACGGCAAGCTGGAGGCCGGCTGGCAGGTGCCCGAGGCCCACCGCCACAACCTGCCGGCCACGCTGGATCAGCGGCTGCACCCCTGGAGCGAGGCCGGCGCCCTGCCCGATTTCCCCTTCGGCACCGATCTGACGCCCGACGAGTTGCACATCGTGCGCGCCCTCAAGCGCCTGAAGAAGGCCACTGAGCACCCGGTGGAGCTGGTGATGCTGGCACTCAAGGCCCTGTGGGAAAACCGCGAGGCGCCCCCGGCCTACCTGCAGCGCCTGGGCCTGGACGAGGCCACCGACTTCAAGCGGCTGTTCATCCGCAAGCTGTTCGCCGGCAATCTCTGAGGGCCGTGCCGGGCGGCTTGACGGTGGCTGAAAGCCGGCCTAAAGTGATATCACTTTGATCTGATATCCAGGAGACCCGCATGAACCGCTTGGAGCACGTCGAACGCTCGGCGACCACCACCAGTGGCTACCCCATCGTGCTGCTGATCGCGGGGCTCGCGGGCACCGCGGCCTGGCAGGTCTTCCAGCTGGCCAATGACCAGGCGGGGTCGTTCCTGGTCATCGGCGTGTCGGTGGTGCTGGCGGTCCTCCTGGCCTCGGGGCTGTACATGCTGCAGCCCAACACCGGCGCGCTGCTGATGCTGTTCGGCGCCTACCGCGGCACCGATCGCCGCGAGGGCCTGCGCTGGACCAATCCGCTGCTGCTCAAGCGCACCGTGTCGCTGCGCGCCCGCACGCTCAACATGAGCACCCTGAAGGTCAACGACAAGCGCGGCAACCCGGTCGAGATCGCCGCCGCCGTGGTCTGGCAGGTGCACGACACCGCGCAGGCCAGCTTCTCGGTGGATGACGTGGAGCGCTTCGTCGCACTGCAGGCCGAGAGCGCGCTGCGCCACCTGGCCTCGCGCTACGCCTATGACGACGGCGACGCCGAGGTTGGCCACGAGCCCACGCTGCGCGGCAGCCTGGACGAGGTGGCGCAGGCGCTGCAGGCCGAGCTGCAGCAGCGTTTCGAGCCGGCCGGCGTGCGGGTGCAGGACGCCAAGCTGACCCACCTGGCCTACGCGCCCGAGATCGCCCAGGCGATGCTGCGCCGCCAGCAGGCCGAGGCGGTGATCGCCGCGCGCGCCAAGATCGTGCATGGCGCGGTCAGCATGGTCGAGGCGGCGCTCAAGGGCCTGTCCGAGCGCGAGATCGTGCAGCTCGACGACGAGCGCAAGGCCGCGATGGTCAGCAACCTGCTGGTCGTGCTGTGCTCGGACAAGGACACGCAGCCGATCGTCAACGCCGGCACGCTCTACAACTGACCTCTGATGGAGAGTCGCGATGAACCCGCGTCTGATCGATGCGCTGCTGCTGGCCACCGTGGCCACCGCCATTGCCGTGATCTGGGGCACCGGCCTGGCACTGCCCTCGCACATCGCCACGGGTTTCGGCGTGCTGGGTGAGGCCACCGGCTACGGTGAGCGCCACCTGCACCTGTGGATGATGACGCTGCTGGCCGTGGGGCTACCCCTGCCCCTGGGCTACGGCATGGGCCTGCTCGCCGGTCGCGAGGGCCAGCGGCTGAGCATCCCCCAAAAGGCCTACTGGCTGGCCCCCGAGCGCCGCATGGCCACGCTCGCGGCCATGGAAGCACGCGTCAAGGTGATGGCGACGCTGCTGGCCGCCTATCCGATCGGCCTGCACCTGCTGATCGTCCACGCCCAGCGGCAGCAGCCGCCACACCTGTCGCACGGCCTGATGCTGGCCCTGCACGGCGTGCTGGTCCTGGGCATGCTGGCCTGGGTGGTGGAGCTGAACCTGCGCTTCGGGCGCACCCGATGAACCGCGGACACCTGCGCTGATGGCCAGCCCCGGCAAGAAGAGCTACCCGCTGCGCATCGACCCCGCGCTGTGGGCCGAGATCGAGCGCCTGGCGGCGCAAGAGCTGCGCAGCGCCAACGCGCAGGTCGAGTTCCTGCTGCGCGAGGCGCTGGCGCGGCGCGGCATCAAGCCGGCGCCGCCGCCGAAACCCGCGCCCGGGTCCTGATCAGTGCGCGCCGGCGGCGTCGGCCGGCGGCGCCTGGCGCGGCGGGCGCCGTGCCACCCAGACCAGCGCGATCAGCGCCAGGAAGATCATCGACGAGGCCAGGAAGATGTCGTCGGCCGCGCGGGTGTAGGCCTGCTGGTCGACCAGCCGGTTGATCTGCGCCAGTGCCTGCTCGCGCGACAGGCCGGCGGCCTGCAGGTTGGCCAGCGTGCTGGCCAGCGCACCGCCCTGCCCGCTGCCCAGGGCCTCGCTGAGGTGGGCGTGGTGCAGGGCCGCGCGGTCGTCCCACAACGTGGTGGAGATCGAGGTGCCCATCGCCCCCGCGGTGATGCGGGTGAAGTTGGACAGGCCGGCTGCGGCGGGGATGCGATCAGGCGTCACGCCAGCCAGCGTCAGCGTGGTCAGCGGGATGAAGAACATCGCCATCGCCGCGCCCTGCACCAGGGTCGGCACCATGATGTGCGCCAGGTCGGTCTGGACGGTGAACTGTGAGCGCGCCCACAGCACGCCAGCGAAGATCACGAAGGCCACGCTGGCCATCCAGCGCGGATCCCAGACCGTGACCTTGCGGCCCGCCAGCGGCGTCAGCAGGATCGCCAGCAGGCCCACCGGCGCCAGCGCCAGGCCGGCGCTGGTGGCGGTGTAGCCCATCCACTGCTGCAGCCACAGCGGCATCAGCACCACGTTGCCGAAGAACAGGCCGTAGGCAATGGACAGCGAGGCGGCACCGAAGACGAAGTTGCGTCGCTGGAAGAAGCGCAGGTCCACCACCGGATGCTCGGCGCTCAGCTCCCAGACCACGAACACCGCCAGACCCACGACCGCGGTGATCGCCAGGCCGACGATCAGCGGCGACGCGAACCAGTCCAGCTCCTTGCCCTTGTCCAGCATCAGCTGCAGCGAGCCGATCCACAGCACCAGCAGGCCCAGGCCCACGGCGTCGATCGGCAGCGTGCGGATCGGCGTCTCGCGCTTGCGGTAAATGGCCCAGGTCAGGCCGGCGGCGAACAGGCCCACGGGCACGTTGATGTAGAAGATCCAGGGCCAGCTGATGTTGTCGGTGATCCAGCCGCCCAGCAGGGGCCCGACCACCGGCGCCACCAGCGTGGTCATGCCCCACAGCGCCAAGGCCAGGCCGGTCTTGTGCGGTGGGTAGGTGGCCATCAAGAGGGTCTGTGACAGCGGGATCATCGGCCCGGCCACCAGGCCCTGCAGCACCCGGAACGCCACCAGCCACTCCAGCGACGGCGCAAAGCCGCACAGCCAGCTGGCCAGCACGAACAGCAGCACCGTGGCCACGAACAGGCGCACCGCGCCGAAGCGCTGCACCAGCCAGCCGGTCAGCGGCACCGAGATCGCGTTGGCGATGCCGAAGCTGGTGATGACCCAGGTGCCCTGGCCGGGGCTGACACCCAGGTCACCCGCGATCGCCGGCAGCGACACATTGGCGATCGACGAGTCCAGCACGTTCATGAAGGTCGCCAGCGACAGCGACAGCGTGCCCAGCAGCAGCGGCGTGCCGCTCAGCGGTGGCGGCCGGGGCGGCTGGCCCTGCGGCGCGGCATCATCGGCCATGGTGCCCGGCCCCTCAGTGAACCTGGCCGCGGCCCAGCGCGGCGGCCACGATGCGCTGGACATCGGCATCGGCCGCCTGCTGCTGCGCCTCGAAGACGGTGGTGCGGGCCAGCGGCTCGGTGCGCGGCGCATCGGCCAGCGACTTGCCGGAGGCGTCCTGGGTGTCCACGCTGACCTCCATCGACAGCCCTACGCGCAGCGGATGCTCGGCCAGCTCCTTCGGGTCCAGCGCGATGCGCACCGGCACCCGCTGCACCACCTTGATCCAGTTGCCGGTGGCGTTCTGTGCCGGCAGCAGCGCGAAGGCCGCGCCGGTGCCGGCGCCCAGGCCGGCGATGCGGCCATGGAAGACCACCTGGTCGCCGAACACATCGGCCGTCAGCTCGGCCGGCTGGCCGATGCGCAGGTCCTTCAGCTGGCCTTCCTTGAAGTTGGCGTCCACCCACAGCTGGTTCATCGCCACCACCGTCAGCAGCGGGGTGCCGGCCTGCACGCGCTGACCCAGCTGCACGTTGCGCTTGGCCACATGGCCGTCGATCGGTGCCACCAGGGCGACACGCTGCAGCGCCAGGTGGGCCTCACGCACCTTGGCGGCGGCGCGCAGCACGTTGGGGTGCTGCTCGACGCTGGTGCCGTCGGTCTGCGTCAGGCCGGCGGCCAATTGGTCGCGCGCGGCCTGGGCCGCCGACTGCGCCGCCGCCAGCGCGCTGCGCGCGGCGGCCTGCTGCGCCTTGGCGTGGTTGAACTCCTCCTGCCCGACCAGGCCCTCGCCCACCAGCGGGGCACGGCGCTTGACGTCGTCGTCGGCGCGAGCGAGCTCGGCCTGGACGCGGCCCACGTCGGCCTCGCGCAGCGCGATCTGCGCCTTCAGGGTGGTGTTGTTGGCGTACAGCGCACGCACCTCGCGCACCGTCTGGTCCAGCGTGGCCTCGGCCTGGGCCAGGGCCACCCGGGCCTCGGCCGGGTCCAGTGCCACCAGCACCTGGCCGGCGCGCACGGCGTCGTTGTCGTCGGCGCCCAGCGACACCACCGTGCCGCCGATCTGCGGCGTGATCTGCACCACGTTGCCGCCCACATAGGCGTTGTCGGTGCTCTGCTGGTGGCGGCCATGCAGCCAGTGCCAGCCGGCCCAGGCGCCGCCGGCCAGCAGCACGACCAGGGCGATCGCGGTCAGGCCGCGCGCGCGGGCCGGGTTGGAGGTGGGGGGAGAGGCGGGAGCGTTCATCGTCGTCTTTCGTTCGTGCGCGGTCGCTCAGCGGGCCGCCAGTGCGGTGTCGTCGGTCCAGCCACCGCCCAACGCCTTCATCAGGACAATGCGGTTGTCGAGCTGGCGGGCCTGCAGGTCCACGGCGTGGCGGCGCTGGGCCAGCACGGCGGTTTCGGTGGCCAGCACGGTGAGCTGGTTGCCCAGGCCGGCGTCGTAGCGCTTCTCGGCGATCTGGTGGGCCCGCTCAGCCGCGGCCAGGGCGCGCGCCTGCTCGGCGCGCTGGCGCTGCAGCGACTGTTCGGAGGCCAGCGCATCGCCGGTCTCGCGCACCGCCTCGAGCAGCGTGGCGTTGTACTGGGCGATCGCGGCGTTGCGCTCGGACTCGCGGCCCTGCAGCGCGGCGCGCAGGCGGCCGCCGTCGAACAGCGGCAGGCGCAGCGCGGGCTGCACGCCCAGTTGGCGGCTGCCCAGGTCGAACACGCGGTCCAGGCCCAGCGCCGACAGGCCCGCGTAGGCCACCAGGTTGATGCTGGGATAGAAGGCGGCCTCGGCGGCACGCACGTCGGCCAGGCCAGCCTCGACGCGCCAGCGCGCCGCCACCAGATCGGGTCGTCGGCCCAGCAGGTCGGCGCCCAGCGCGGTCGGCAGCGCGGGACTGCGCAGCGCGTCCAGGCGCGGCGCTAGGCCGCTCAGCGCGTCGGGCGCCTGCCCGCTGAGCACGGCCAACTGGCGACGCAGCAGCGTGAGCTGTTCGTCCAGCGCTTCGAGCTGCACGCGCAGGTCGGGCAGCGCGGCATCGGCCTGCACCTGCTCGGCGCGCGTGTCCAGACCGGCGGCCACGCGGCGCTGGGTGATCTGGCGGATGCGCTCGCGCTGCGCCCACTGGGCCTGCAGCACCTCGCGCTGTGCCAGCAGCCGGGCCAGCGCCACATGGCCGCGGGCGATCTGCGCGGCCAGGCCATTGGCGGCGGCAGCGGCGTCGGCACGGGCCGCACGGGCCTGGCCCAGCGCCGCCGCCTGCTCGGCGGCCTGGGCGCCGAACAGGTCGGGTGACCAGGCCAGTGCGGCCTGCAGCTCGCCCGAGCTCCAGGTGTCACCAGCAATGGGCGCAGGCACCAAGCCATGTTCCGAGTAGCGCTGGCGCGTCAGGCTGGCGCTCAGCTGGGCCTGCGGGCCATGGGTGGCCCCCAGCACATCGGCCTGGGCCTGGGCGCGGCGCACGCGCTCGCGTGCCACCGCCAGCCCGGGCTGATCGCGCAGGGCCTGCTCGATCAGCGCGTCAAGCTGGGCATCGCCCAGCACGCGCCACCAGTGGGCGTCGGGCAAGGCATCGGTCTGCGCGGCCAGCACCAGGGCGTGACCATCGTCGAGCCGGGCAGCTGGCGCACGCTCACCGGGGGTGGCGCAGCCGGCCAGCAACGCGACGCTCAGGCCCAGCGCGGCCAGACGCTGGCGGGTTGGAGAGGTCATGCCGGCTCCTTGGGTTCGGCGGGATCGCCGCCCTGGCGCAGGCGCTCGCCATTGGCCAGCATGCGCGTCAGCAGATCGACCAGGGTGCGCCACTCGTCGTGGCTGAAGCCGCGCAGGTGGCCGTTGAGCACCTCGGCCAGCACCTGGGGCACGCGGCGCGCCACCTTGCGGCCTTCGTCGGTCAGCACCAGGTTGACCACGCGGCGGTCCTCGGTGGAGCGCTCGCGCCGCACCAGGCCCTTGGCCTCGAGGCGGTCGAGCGAGCGGGTCATCGCGCCCGGGTCAATTTCCAGGTCGCGCGCCAGGCCGGCCACGGTGTGGCCCTCCTTCATCACCAGCTTGTACAGCGGCAGCCACTGCACATAGGTCAGGTCGCAGCTGGCCAGTTGGGCATCGGCCTGCGCCAGGATGGAGCTGATGACCTTGCGCATCAGGTAGCCCACGCTCTCGTCGGGCCGGTACTGGCCCGGCTGGTAGAAGGCGGCGGGCTCGGTGTCTTTCTTCGGCATGCGCTGCAGTTTAATTGCCTATGCAATCATTGCCTGAGCATTATTTGAATAGTCCAGTGTTTTGACAGGGTTTATGCGGGGGCGCGTCCCAGGCCCCCTCGGCTGCCTACACTGCAGCCATGGCCAATCGTCCCGACCGTCCCACCGGCAGCAGCCCGCAATCGCTGTCCGGCCTGCTGCCCTTTCTGCGTCCCTACCGCCTGCAGATCGCGCTGGCACTGCTCTTCCTCATCATGGCGGCGGTCTCCACGCTGCTGCTGCCGGCGGCGCTGAAGTCGCTGGTCGACCAGGGCATCGTGGCGGCCGATCCGGGGCAGCGCGTGATGGCGCTGCGCGAGCATTTCCTGGCGCTGTTCGGCGTGGGCGCGGCGCTGGGCGTGTTCTCGGCCAGCCGCTTCTACATGGTGACCTGGCTGGGCGAGCGCATCACCGCCGACCTGCGCGATGCCGTCTACGCGCATGTGCTGCAGCAAAGCCCCGAGTTCTTCGAGACCACCGCCACCGGCGAGGTGCTCTCGCGCCTGACCACCGACACCACGCTGGTGCAGACGGTGGTGGGATCGAGCCTCAGCATGGGCCTGCGCAACACCGTGATGGGCATCGGTGCGCTGGCGATGCTGATCGTCACCAACCCCTGGGTGATGTTCCAGGTGATGGGCATCCTGGTGGTGGTGGTGCTGCCGGCGCTGGCCTTCGGCCGCCGGGTGCGCAAGCTCAGCCGCGCCAGCCAGGACCGCGTGGCCGATTCGTCAGCGATTGCCGCCGAGGTACTCAACGCGATGCCGGTGGTGCAGAGCTATGTGGCCGAACCGCGCGAGGCCGCGCGCTTCTCGGCCGCCACCGAGGCCGCCTTCGACACCGCCCGCAAACGCACCCGCGTGCGCTCCTTCCTGGTGGCCTTCCTGATCACCGCCACGTTCGGCGCGCTGCTGTGGGGCCTGTACCAGGGCACGCAGGCGGTGCTGCAGGGCGAGATCAGCGCCGGCCACCTGGGCCAGACGGTGCTGTACGTGATCCTGCTGGTCAGCTCGGTGGCGGTGCTGTCCGAGGTGTGGGGCGACCTGCTGCGCGCCGCCGGTGCCACCGAACGCCTGATGGAGCTGCTGCACGCCCGCTCCCCGATCGAATCGCCGGCCACGCCGCAGCCGCTGCCGGCCACGCGCGGCGGCTCGGCGCTGCAGTTGCAGGGCGTGCGTTTCCGCTACCCGTCGCGGCCGCAGCAGGCGGCGCTGGACGACATCAGCCTGAGCGTGCAACCCGGCGAGACCGTGGCCCTGGTCGGCCCCAGCGGTGCCGGCAAGAGCACCGTGCTGCAGCTGCTGCTGCGCTTCTACGATGTGGCCGAGGGCTCGGTGCAGGTGGACGGCGTGGACGTGCGCCAGGCCGACCTGGCCGCGCTGCGCGCGCGCATCGGCATCGTGCCGCAGGACAGCGTGATCTTCAGCGCCAGCGCGATGGAGAACATCCGCTACGGCCGCCCTGAGGCCACCGACGAGGAGGTCATCGCCGCCGCCAAGGCCGCCTTCGCGCACGACTTCATCCTGGCCCTGCCCGAGGGCTACGCCAGCTTCCTGGGCGAGCGCGGCGTGCGCCTGTCGGGCGGCCAGCGTCAGCGCCTGTCGATCGCGCGGGCGATGCTGAAGAACCCGCCGCTGCTGCTGCTGGACGAGGCCACCAGCGCGCTGGATGCCGAGAGCGAGCGCATGGTGCAGGCGGCGCTGGAATCCGCCATGCAGGACCGCACCACGCTGGTCATTGCCCACCGCCTGGCCACGGTGCAGCGCGCCGACCGCATCGTCGTGCTGGAACACGGCCGCATCGTCGAGCAGGGCACGCACGCCGAACTGGTGGCGCGCGGCGGGCTGTACGCGCGCCTGGCCGCAATGCAGTTCCAGACCGCTGGCTGATCACGCGCCCAGCCAGGGCGCCAGCCCGCGCCAGCGCAGCGCGGCGGCCGCCGCCATCAGCGAGATCGCCAGCGTGCCGACCAGCACGAGCGTGGCCTCCAGCCCCGGCGCCAGGCCCAGCGGCTTGAGCGCCACCAGCAGGCCGATCAGCACGGTCTGGTGCAGCACATAGACCGGAAAGACCAGGCGCGAGGCCGTGCGCGTGTGCGCCGTGGTCCGGCCCAGCCATCGATGACCGAAGCCCAGCGCTGCCAGCACGCCACACCATTGCTCCAGCGCGAAGCCGGCGCGTGCCAGCACCAGCGGCATCTGATCGCCCCCGCTCTGCGCCGCGCCCCAGCCCAGCAGCACCCCACCCAGCGCCCACCAGCGCAGGCGCTCGATCGCCAGCCAGGCCCCGGGCGTGCGCGCCAGCAGCGCGCCGACCAGGAAGGCCGGCAGGTACTGCGCGTGGGCCAGGGGGTCGTGGATCAGATCGTGCGTGACCTCGAACCAGGGCCGCAGCGCCAGGCGCAACACCGCGAGCAGCAGCCACGGCAGCGCCAGCAGGCTGAGCGCGCCCAGGCGCGGCGCCAGCCAGGCGCCAGCCCGGTCCAGCGCACCCGGCCAGCGGCGCAGCAGCGCCCACAGGCCCGCGGTGTACAGCATCAGGTAGGGCAGGAACCACAGGTGGTTCCAGGTGGGCAGCACCAGGCAGGCGCCGGCCGCGTCGCAGAAGCCGCCGTAGCCGCGCAGGTACAGGCCCATGAACGCGGCCAGGCTGCCGCCGTAGCCGAGCTGCTCGCGCACCTGCCACCAGGCCTGCGGCGGCACGATCAGCAGCACACCCGCCAGCAACGGAAGGCCCAGGCGTTTCAGGCGCGCACGCAACCAGCCCGGTGCGGCGCCCGGCAGCAGCAGGCCGGTCACCGCGCCCGAAATCAGGAACAGCAGGCTCATGCGCCAGGGGTTCAGCAGCTGCATCCAGGGTTCCAGCGCCGCGCTGGTGGTCGATCCTTTCACATGCCAGGGCCAGGGCACATAGGCCATGCCCAGGTGATAGAGCAGCAGCAGGCCCAGCGCGGCAATGCGCAGGTGATCCAGGAAGTGCAGGCGGCGGTCTGGGGTCATGGCAGGGGTGGCCAAGTGTGACACCGGCCGCGCGGGATAATCGCAGCCATGAGTTCTGCCGCCCGTCCCGCTCGCTCCCAGTACGAAGATTTCATGCGCCATGTCTGGGAACACGGCGTGGCCAAGGGCGACCGCACCGGCACCGGCACGCGCAGCGTGTTCGGCCACCAGATGCGCTTCGACCTGTCGGAGGGCTTTCCGCTGGTGACCACCAAGAAGGTCTTCCTGAAAGCCATCATCGTCGAGCTGCTGTGGTTCCTGCGTGGCGACAGCAACGTGAAGTGGCTGCAGGAGCGTGGCTGCACGATCTGGGACGAGTGGGCGCGCGAGGATGGCGAGCTCGGCCCCGTCTATGGTGTGCAGTGGCGCAACTGGCCCACGCCGGGGGGCGGCCACATCGACCAGATCGCCCAGGTCGTGCAGCAGCTCAAGACCAACCCGGACAGCCGCCGCATCATCGTCAGCGCCTGGAACGTGGCCGAGCTCGACAAGATGGCGCTGATGCCCTGCCACGCCTTCTTCCAGTTCTATGTCGCGCCGGCCACCCAACCGGGCGGGCGCGGCAAGCTCAGCTGCCAGCTGTACCAGCGCAGCGCCGACATCTTCCTGGGCGTGCCCTTCAACATCGCCAGCTACGCGCTGCTGACCCACATGCTGGCCCAGCAGTGCGACCTGGACGTGGGCGATTTCATCTGGACCGGCGGCGACTGCCACCTCTACACCAACCACTTCGAGCAGGTGCAGACCCAGCTCGCGCGCACGCCCTTCCCCTACCCGGTGCTGAACATCAAGCGCCGTCCCGACTCGATCTTCGACTACCAGTACGAGGACTTCGAGGTGCTGGAGTACCAGCACCACCCCGCCATCAAGGCGGACGTCGCGGTCTGAAAGCCCTGTGATGTTGCAGCCGCGCCAGATCGCGGTGCTGGTGGCCCTCACACTGATGTGGGGCGTCAATTGGCCGATGATGAAGTTCAGCCTGCGCGAGCTGTCACCGCTGTATTTCCGTGCGATCACGATGACCGGCGGCGCGCTGTCGCTGTACCTGTACTACCGTTTTGGGCGGGGCGTGGACATGCGCTGGCCGCGCGCCGAGTGGCGCCGGGTGGCGCTGCTGGCCCTGCCCAACATCATCGCCTGGCATTTCTGCTCGATCACCGGACTGCATGCACTGGCCTCGGGCCGCGCGGCAATCCTGGGCTTCACGATGCCGGTGTGGACGGTGCTGATCACGCTGGTGCTGGCGCACGAGCGGCCCAGCGGCCGCGTGCTGCTGTCCGCCGGCGCGGCACTGGCCGCGGTGCTGATGCTGTCGTGGCAAGAGCTGGCGCACTTGGCCGGCCGACCCGAGGGCGTGCTGTGGATGCAGGCCGCCGCCCTCAGCTGGGCGGCCGGCACGGTGCTGATGCGCCGCACCACCTGCGCCATGCCCACCGAGGCGGTGACGGTGTGGATGATGGCGCTGGGCTCAGCCTTCTTCTGGATCGTGGCGCCGCTGATGGAGCCCGCCCCGCAGCCGGCAGCCTGGAGCACGGGCCTGTGGTGGTCGCTGCTGTACGGCGTGTTGCTGAACTATGGCGTGGCGCAGGTCATCTGGTTCGGCATGGCGCGCACGCTGCCGCCCTCGGCCAGCGCCTTCTCGATCATGGCGGTGCCGCTGGTGGGCACCGCGGCGGCCACAGCCATCGTCGGCGAATGGCCTCGGCCGCTGGACCTGGTGGCCGCCGTGGCCATCGTGCTGGCCATCGCCAGCGCGCTGCTGCCACGACGACAATCGGCCGCATGAGCGACACCCGCCCCGACCTGGTCCTGATCGCCGCGCTGGCCCGCGGCCGTGCGATCGGCCGCGCCAACCAGCTGCCCTGGCACCTGCCCGAGGACCTGGCGCACTTCCGCCGCAGCACCCAGGGTGCGCCGGTGCTGATGGGCCGGCGCACCTGGGAGTCCCTGCCGGAGCGCTTCCGCCCGCTGCCGGGCCGTCGCAACCTGGTGCTGAGCCGCCAGGCTGGCCTGGCCTGCCCTGGTGCCGAGGTGGTGGGCAGCGTGCCCGAGGCGCTGGCGCGCTGCGCCGGTGTGCCGCGCGTCTTCGTGATCGGTGGGGCTGAGCTGTACGTGCAGGCGCTGCCGCTGGCCGATGAGTTGCTGCTGACCGAACTGGCGCTGGATGTGCCGGACGCTGACGCCTTCTTCCCCGACTGGCCGGCGGCCGAGTTTGCCGAGGTGGCGCGCCAGACGATCCGCCCAGCCCCGCCTAACGAGTTCGACGTCGCTTTCGTCACCTACCGCCGTCGACCGCGCTGAGCGCCCGCGCCCGGCACGCGCCGCGGGCTCGGTCGAACCACGTGGCGACGGGTGTCAGGCGGCGTGGCGCTGCGGTCGCTGTGCGCGCTGGGCCCGCAGGAACTCGCGGTACCAGTGGTAGCTGAGCTTGGGCGTGCGGGCCAGGGAGGCATAGTCGACGTGGACGATGCCAAAGCGCTTGGCGTAGCCCGAGGCCCACTCGAAGTTGTCCATCAGGCTCCACACCATGTAGCCAGCCATGGGCACCCCGGCGGCCAGTGCGCGGCCGGTGGCCTCGATGTGGCGGGCGATGTAGTCGCGGCGCGCGGTGTCCATCACCTGGCCGTCGACCACCTGATCGATGAACGCGGCGCCGTTCTCCATCACGTAGATCGGCGGCAGGGTCCAGTCACGGTGCATGCGCAGCAGCAGCTCGGTCAGGCCCTCGGGCACGACCTCCCAACCCATGTCGGTCAGCGGCAGGCCGCTGGCCTGCACGCTCCACGCGCCGCTGGCACTGACCACGCCGCGCGTGTAGTAGTTGATGCCCAGGTAGTCCATCGGCGTGGCGATGGCGGCCAGATCGCCGGGCTCGATGCGGGGCGCGTCGGCACCCAGGTGCTGCCAGACGTCATCGGGGTAGCGACCGCGCAGCAGTGGATCCAGGTACCAGCGCACCAGCCGGCCATCCTCCAGCCAGGCGGCGGCGCGGTCCTCGGGGCTGTCGGTGGCCGGACCGATCGGCGACAGGTTCAGCACGATGCCCAGGCGACTGGGGCAGCCGTCGGCGCGCAGCGCCTGCAGCGCCAGGCCGTGGCTCAGCAGCAGGTGGTGCGCCACCTGCATGGCGATGCCCCGGTGGCGCACGCCGGGCGCGAAGATGCCGCTCTCGTGGCCCAGCACCGCCATCACCCAGGGTTCGTTGTGGGTGGTGATGGCCGACAGGCGGTCGCCCAGCCGGGCGTTGATCGCGCGGGCGTAGTCGACAAAGCGGTGTACGGTGTCGCGCACCGCCCAGCCGCCGCCGTCCTGCAGCGTCTGGGGCAGGTCCCAGTGGTTCAGCGTCAGGTAGGGGCGCAGTCCGCGCGACAACAGACCGTCGACCAGGCGGTCGTAGAAGGCCAGTCCGGCCTCATTGAAGGCGCCGCGACCGTCGGGCTGCACGCGCGGCCAGCTGATCGAGAAGCGGTAGGCGTCCACCCCCAGCCGGGCGATCAGGTCCAGGTCCTGGTCGAGCCGGTGGAAGTGGTCGCAGGCCACATCGCCATTCGAGCCATCGGCGATCGCCCCGGGCTGGCGGCAGAAGCGGTCCCAGATCGATTCGCCCTTGCCGGCCTCGCGGGCCGCGCCCTCGATCTGGAAGGCGCTGGTGGCCACACCCCAGACGAACTCGGGCGGGAAAAAGGGATCGTGGGCAGGTGTCCGGGTCATGGATGACAGCGTAGGCAGGGGCGATCGCCACGTGCGTGAGCAGGTGTGAAAGCGCTTTCAGAATGCCCTGATTCTGCGGTGAGTGGCCGCCCGGCACACTGCTGGTTAACCCCGAATGCGCGGCGCCGTCGAGGCGGCGGATCAGCGCTGCAATCGACGCACCGACTCGCGCGGCACCAGCTGCAGCGACGGCAGCGACACCTGCGCGGTCTCGCCACGCAACAGCGCCATCATCGCGGCTGCCGCCTGAAAGCCCATCTCGTACACCGGCTGGCGCACCGTGGTCAGCGGCGGAATCGCGAAGCGTGCCGGCGCCAGGTCGTCGAAGCCCACCAGCGAAACGTCGTCGGGCACCCGCACATTGCGACGGTACAGGCCCAGTGCGGCGCCGATGGCGGTCTGGTCGTTGGCGGCAAAGATCGCGGTGAAGGGCAGCCGGGCATCCAACAGGCGGTTCACCGCCAGCAGGCCGCCAGCCTCGGTGTAGTCGCCCGGCGTGACCAGCGCGGGGTCAAAGGGCAGGCCGGCGCGGTCCAACGCCTCGCGGTAGCCGGCCAGGCGCTCATGGGCATCGGCGTGGTCGGGCTCGCCGCCGATGTAGGCGATGCGCGCATGGCCGCAATCGATCAGGTGTTGCGTGGCCATGGCCGCACCGGCGCGGTTGTCGAAACACAGGCCATGCACACGCGGACCCTGCATCTGGCGGCCCACCACCACCATCGGCACGTTGCCGGCGCCGGCCTGCAGCGCCCGGTTCGACAGCCGCCCGGCCAGCACGATCAGCCCGTCCACGCGGCGGGCCATCAGCGCGTCCAGTGCCTTGCGCTCCTCGGCCTCCTGCCAATGGCCGCTGACGAAGATCGGGATGTAGCCGGCCTCGTCCAGGCGGTCCTCGATGCCATGCAGCGCTTCGCCGTAGAACGGACTGCTGATCGTCTGGGTCAGCACGCCGATGCTCAGCGTGCGCCCCCCGGCCAGGCCGCGGGCCACCGGATTGGGGCGAAAACCCAGCGACTGGATCGCCGCATCCACCGCCTGCTGCTTGACCTGGCTGACGCGCGCGGTGCCGTTGAGGATGCGCGAGACCGTGCTGGGCGACACCCCGGCCGCCTGGGCGACCATCTCCAGCGTCACCACACCGGCGGCAGGGGTTGCAGAACCCCGGACACGGCGGGGCGAGGTGTTGCTCATCAGGGGCACTCCAGCACACAGTGGGACCGACCGGCCGCGCCGGACAAGGCGCGCCACGGCAGTCCAGGCATGGATGCATTGTGGCAGTCCGCTGGCACGCCAGGCCGCCAGATCGCCGTCGGTCTCACTCGATGGTGATGCCGCCCACCAGAACCAGCGTGCTCGGGTAGACGCCCGAGCCATTGAGCACCGACAGATTGGCACCGCTGCTGAGCGTCCCGTCCGACACCGCGATGCCACCACCCACGCCCTGGAACGAGAGCTGCGACAGCGGCGACTTGGCCAAGGCATCAGCCACGCTGCTGGCCGCCCCGCCGCAGTCCTGCGACAGCACGAAGGAGCTCAGCGGCACCGCGTAGTCGGTGGCCGAGGCCGCCGTGGCGGTGAGCACGCGGTGCAGCTGCAGCCGGCAGTCGGTATTGGCGCCCACGGTGAAGCGCTTGCCCAGGTCAGCAACGATCAGGACGTTGTGGTTGGGTGCGCTGAACCACTCGGCGTTCTGGCCCAGTTTGAACTTCAGCTGCGTCTGCGAGCCCACCTGCAGGCCGGCTGTGTCAACGCCGCCCGTCAGGCCGCCGCTCACGCCGGGTGCCTGCACGTAGATGCCCATGAACAGGTCGGTGGCCGGCGTGGCGGTCTGGTGGTAGTAGAAGAAGTAGCTGTCAGCGGCGGACACGGCGGGCGTGAACCCACCGCCGCTGCCGCAGTTCGCCGGGTCGCCGTTGCAGGCATAGCCGTCCAGGTTGCTGCCGCTGAAGCCGCCGAACTCACCCCCCTCGACGGTGCGGTTGCCCGCACCAAAGCCGCTGGAGAACACCAACGGGCCCGTGCTGCCGCCGCCGGCCGGCCAGGGATAGATGAGGTTGTCGAGGTAGTAGGTGCGCGCAGCCCCCACGGTGGCGCCCGGGGTGCCGAAGTCAAAGAACACCGACAGCCGGTCGTAGCTGGCCGCCAGGTCCAGCGTCGGGGTGCCCGGCACCGGCCGGGAGAAGTCGAAACTCAGCGTCTGCCAGCCGGAGGCCGTGGTGACAGTGGCCTCGGTCTCGACCGTCTTGGCTGGCCGGGTCGAGTCCTCCACCTTCATGCGCACTGGGATGCCGGCCACCGGCGACCAGATGCGCGCGGTGATCGTCGACCGGCCGGCGGCGAAGCCGATGCGCGGGAGGGTGTTGCCCGCCGCGGTGGACAAGGTGGTTCCGGCCCAGGGCTCGGCCGTGGCGCTCTTGACGATGCGGGCCACCAGGTTGCCGGCACGGCTGGGGTCGACCACCACCGCAGCGTCTTCGGCGCCGCCAAAGCCTGCCAGGATGGGGGCGGTGGTCTCGTCGAAGCTCACCACGCCGGAGCGCAGCGTGGTGTTGAAAGCCTGGCTGGCCGAGGTCTCTGCATTGACCGTGCCCACGGCGTCGGTGACGCCAGCCGCAAGCACCGTCACCTGCACCGTACCCGAGGACGCTGGCGTGGGTGTGACCACCAGCGTGGCAGCGGTGCCCGAGCGCCGGATGAAGGCGCCCTTGGTCCCGCCGCTGACCGCGATGTCGTCCGCGGTGAAGCTGGTGCCGACATCGACGTTGAACGAGAAGGTGAAGGTGATGTCGCCGCTGGCCGTCTCGTCGGTGATGTTGTGGGTGATCGTCACCACCGGCACGGTCGCCGTGACCTCATGGCCACCGTCCTGCGGCGGCGCAACCCCATTGCCACCGCCACAGGCAGCCAGGGAGACGATCAGCACGGCGGCGGCCGCGGCGGCAAGGTTCAGACGGAGTCGACGGGTGGTCATGGTGGTGGTCCAGGTGGTCGCTGCGGTCGCGCCGGGCAGCCGGGAGTCAGGTGCCCTCGGCGCGGGCCAGCCGACCGGGCGGTACCGCCAGCTCGCGGCCATCCGAGAAGCGCACCCGAATGGGCTGACGGCCGGCATTGAAGGCCAGGTAGGTGCGGCGGCCATCGGGGCGACGGAACACCTGGTAGAGCGTGGTGTCGGCGCTGATGCTGGTGTCGGGCGCGCCCATCGCCGCCAGGCTGAGCAGGAAGTGCAGCGTGTGGCTGCGGCTGTCCCCGGCTTCAACAGCGCCCCAGCGGTCCCAGCCCGCCAGCGCCGCCTCGGGGTCGGCCAGCGCGCCGTACTTGGCGAAGATGTCCTGCCAGATGTCCGGCGGGTCAAAGCGCTTGCCGCGCTCGGCCCAGATCTTCTGCTCGTCCTTCAGCGACGCCAGGTTGCGCCGGATGTAGTCGGGGTGGCTGGCAAAGTAGGTGGAGACGGTGGTGATCGGCAGCAGGTTGATGCCGGTGATCTGCCGCGGCTCGTCGATCCACCAGGTGTTGTGGGCGTACTTGCCGCCGAAGACCATGCTGACGTCGGCGTTGCGGTATTCGGGTGCGAAGACGATGCGGTGCAGGTCGAACCAATAGTGGCGCACCGCCTCGGTCTCGGTGACCAGCATCCAGGTGCCCAGATCGCGCAGCGCCTGGTCGCCAGTGACCTCACCCCACAGGATCAGGCCGGCCCAGGCGTTGAGCGCCTCGCTGGACGACTCCTGGTTGTTGCCCCACTCACCCAGGCCAATGCCCGAGGCCCAGCTGTGGCCCTCATAGGGGTCAAAGTTGCGCAGAAAGGGGAAGTCGGCGCGACCGCGCTCGGCGGTGGCGATGTCCTTGACCAGCAGGTCGACCATGTCGCCCCAGCGGCCGCGTGCCGCCCAGTCGGGGTCGCGCAGCGCGATCTCGGCCACCGCGCGGATCCAGTAGCCGTAGTGGAAGTGGTGGTCGTTCATCTGCACCACCGCAAAGTACTCCTCGGGGTAGCCCACCACCGTGCCCATGGCCTGGTCCCAGTGGAAGAAGCGCCGCTTGTCGCCGCCCGAGAACCACTCCTCGACGCGCTTCTTCAGCAGGCCCAGCAGGCGTTCGGCGCCTTCGCGGTCGCCCTGCTGTTCGCAGACGTCAAGCATCTTGACCAGGCGCAGCAGGCCCTTGCCCTGCCAGTAGGGCCCCTCGCCGCCCTGCTGCAGCATGCGGTGGGCGTTGCGCACGTCGGCCTTCATGGCCTCGCGCAGATCGCCCACGCGCGGGCTGCTGTCGGGCACGGCGGGCCAGTAGGGCACGAAGCCGGTGTAGCGGCTGGTGGTGGTGAAGCGCTTGTCGGCCAGCAGCTTCATCGGTCCGCGCAGCGTGGCGTAGGCCGGGCCCAGGCGGCCCTCGACGCTGGCGTTGCCGTGCCAGTGGTGCGGGTACAGACCCAGCAGCGGCGTGGCTTCGTTGCCCTCAAGCGGCTGGGTGGTGGCGGTGAAGACGGTCTCGACGCGGCCGCTGGCGCGGTCGACGCTCCAGCTGACCCGGGTGTCGGTGACCGCGGCATAGGCGTGCTTCAGCAGCAGGGCCTGCGTGGCAGCGCTGTCGTCGGGCAGGGCCGCGGCGACCAGGTAGCCCTGGCCGGCCGGCAGACGGGCAACCCACTCGGCCGGCGCGGCCTGCTCCCACTGCACGCCGGTCGGGCCGTAGAGCGCGTAGGGCGTGCCGGCCAGGCGCAGCAGCAACACCCGCGGGTCGGCCGACGGCAGGCGCTCGGCCGGCTGCTTCAGGCGTACCCGCAGGTCACCGCGGCCGACGCGCAGCCAGACGTAGGGGCTGCCGTGGGCGATGGTGGCATCGAAGCGGTCGGCGCCGCGGCCCATGGCGATGTCCACCGTCCAGTCGCTGGCGCCGGCCAGCAGGGCCCGGCCCGGCTCGAAGGCGGTGGGCGCGATCAGCAGATCGTCCCGGTGGGCGTGGTGGATCTCGACGTCGCGGCGCTCGGTGGGCACCACCGCCTTCTTCGGCAGCGACACCTCCAGCCCGGCGGCGGTGGGTTTCACCGTCAGCGGCAGTGCGTAGATGGGCTCGGGCTGATCGCTGAAGATCAGCGTGGAGTACCACTGGTTGGTGGGCGCTGCGCGGCGGGCCATGGCCTCGGTGCGGTGTGGCGCCCGCGGGACGCTGGCGTTGCCTCGAGGGCTCAGGCTGACGCGCCCTGCGCCCAGCGCCACCCCGTCGGCCTGGGCCCAGGCCGGGCTGCCCACGCCCGCGCAGCCAAAGCCCAGCGCGGGCAGAATGCCAAGGAGATCGCGGCGGGTGAGGGTCATGGCGGCGTCTCGTGAGCCCGAAGTGAACGGCCAGATGATTGTGTTTGAAAGCGCTTTCAGAATTGGCTGTCGTTTTCCCGAATATCGTCGATCCGGGGTTGCGGGAAAACACGGACGCTTGATCCGTTGACCCGACGGGGCATCGGCTCTATCGTTTGAAAGCGCTTTCAGGTTTGATGTGCCGAGGCCCTGCCCTCCATCACCCGAGCCTGGCGACGCCCACCTCCGTTCTGCCGTCCCGAGGCCCTCCATGCCGCCACCGAACCGCCGCCTCCCGCACCAGCCTCGCCCGCTCCGGCCCCAGCGCACCGGCACCGCCGTGCTGGCCCTGGGCGCTGCACTGATGGCCGCGCCGGCCACCGCCGTGGAGTTCGGCCCCTTCAGCCTCACCGGCTTCGCCAAGGCCGAGTGGACCAGCACCACCAATGTCTGCGAGGACTGCCAGCGCGAACTGGGCGAGAACCGCCAGCGCATCTGGGCCGACGACCTGGCCTTTGGCAAGCGCTTTGGCACGCGCAGCGAGCATGTCACGCTGTTCCAGCCCTACCTGGGCGCCAAGCAGCGTGTCGGCGGCGGCTTCGAGCTCTTCGGCCTGCTGAGCCAGCGCTGGCGTGACGGCCGGGTGGATCTGGACGGCTGGCTCTACGAACGCAATGTCGGCATCGCCCACGAGGACTGGGGCCGCCTGACGGTTGGCGCCATGACCACGCGCGGCTGGAGCGTGCCGGACTACCCCTACTCGTTCAAGGCCATCGGCTCGGACTTCTGGGGCGGTGGCGTGGGCTCATCCACCGCCTGGAGCGACAGCGGCGCCGCCTACGGTCTGCTGAGCCGCGCGGTGCGCTACATGTCGCGCCCGGTGGAGTTCCTCGGCGGCGACGTGCTGCTCGAAGCCACCTACGACTTTGGCAAGTCCGGCTGGACGCGCAACCGTCCGTCCTTTCTGGAGCTCTACGCCAAGTACATCGGCCGCGACCTGCTGGTCGACCTCATCGTGCAATCGGCGAAGAACGGCGAACCCGTGGCCTGGGGCAAGGCGCCCTTCGGCGGCCTGACACCCTTCCCTGCCGACGACCCGCTGCTGGGCGGCTCCAGCCAGGGCATGGCGATGCTGATGGTGCGCCACCTGCTGAACCCGCAGCTGGAACTGTCGGGCGGCCTGCGCCTGAACCGATGGAGCGGCGCCTACGCCGTGCAGACCACACCCGGCGCGCAAGGCCGCTGGAACAGCATGTTCAACGTCGACTGGGGGGGCGTTGACGCCAACGGCGTGCCCAACCCCGGCTACGCCGCACGCTCCACCGATGGCATGCTGGGCGTTCGCTACCGCTGGGACGACAAGCTCACCATCGGCGGCGGCCTGGTCCACCTGGGCCAGGCCCGCACCAAGAACCCCAGCGAGCGCGGCCAGAGCAACACGCTGACGGTGGCCAGCGCCAGTGTGGGCTACACGCTCAACGAACACGTCAACCTCTACGCCTCGGCCAGCGCCTACCAGTACGGGCGCAAGGGTCTGGCGCCGCTGTCGGTGCCGGCCCATGACGCCTTCACGCGCATCGACGCGCGCGTCGCCAAGCGCGGCAACGCGGTCGCCGTCGGCGTCAACTTCACGTTCTGAGGCCTGCCATGACTCCTCGACTCCCCCCTGCCCTGCGGCGTGCGCGTTCGCTGATGGCCCTGGCCGCCCTGGTGCTGACGGGCAGCGTGCTGGCCCTGGCTGGCTGTGGCGGCGGTGGCAGCGGCGGCTACACCGAGCAGGCCGTCTCGCAGACCAGCGAGCGGCGCCTGCTGCCCAGCAGCCTGATGACCCGCGCTGCGGTCAATTACTCGCCCTACCGCACGTCGGCCAACGCCAGCCAGCTTGCCAACGAGGTGATCACGCCGGCCCAGGTGCTGCAGGACCTGCGGCTGGTGCAGGCCACCGGCATCGGCACGATCCGCCTGTTCAGCAGCCGCGCCTTCGCGCGCACCGTGCTGGAGGTGATCCGCGACAACGCGCTGGACCTGAAGGTCTACCTGGGCGCCTATCCCAACCCGGTCACCGACGCGGCCGCCGAGGCCGACAACCTGGCCGAGCTGGAGGCCTGCATCGCGCTGGCCAAGGACTTCCCGGACACGGTGGTGGCCGTCAGCGTGGGCAACGAGACCATGGTCGAATGGTCGGCCCACAAGATCGCGGTGGCCGACATGGCGCGCTACATCAAGCATGTGCGCGACGCCATCACCCAGCCGGTCACCACCGACGACAACTTCCTGTTCTGGGCCTCGGTACCCAAGTCGATCGCCGAAGTGGTGGACTTTGCCGCGGTGCACGTCTACCCCTTCCTGGACACCTACTACAACCCCAGCGCCTACGACTGGCGGCAGAAGGCCGTGGCCGAGCCGCAGCGCGCCCAGGCAATGATTGACGCCACGCTCACCGAGGCGAAATCGCAGTTCGAGCGCGCCCGTCAGGGCCTGGTCAAGCTCAACCTGGGCAGCCTGCCGATGCTGATCGGCGAAACCGGCTGGGCCGCGGTGGATACCGCGGGCGGCCCCAACCTGGCCTTCCGCGCCCACCCGGTGAACCAGAAGCTCTACCTCGACGGCCTGGAGAGCTGGGTGCAGCAGGGCCGCCAGGACGCCCAGGGCCCGAAGGCCATCTTCATCTTCCAGGCCTTCGACGAGCCCTGGAAACAGGGCGACGACGGCTGGGGCCTGTTCAACGCGCAACGCCAGGCCCGCTACGCGGTGCAGGCCCTGGGCACCTGTGGCGTGACCTGGACCTGCGAGGCCGGCAGCTACACCCCGGCCGATGCCACCAAGTGGGTGCAGCCCACGTTGGCGCCCGCGGTGACGGCCGCGCGCTACACGCTGTTCGCCGACACGGCGGCGGCTGACGAGGTGTTCGCCACCGGCCTGCGCTGGGACCCGTTCGCGCTCAGCGGCTACCGCGAGTCCGCGTCAGGGCTGGCCTCCGGCGATGGTGGCGTGTACCTCGAAATCTCGCCCAACCCGCTGGACTACGGCTGGGGCCTGTTCCGCTACTCGGGCAGCGGCGTGCTGGAGAACCTCTCCGGCTTCGCCAACGGCCGGCTGAACTTCCAGGTGCACAGCGACGGCTACCCCGGCAAGATCGAGGTCGGCATCACCACCGACACCGAGGACCGCGATATCCAGGAAGCCTTCCTGCAGGTGGGACCGGGCGACCATGGCTACTGCAACAGTGGCGGCTGGTGCCAGGTGTCGATTCCAGTCAGCGCCTTCCTGGCGGTGAACCCGAAGCTGGACCTGCGCTATGTGAACTTCCGCTTCATCATCGCTGACCGCTTCAGCTTCACCGGCAAGCCCCTGAATTACACGGGCCTGCCAGTGCTGAACATCGACGATCTGCACTGGTCGCGCTGATGGCTGCCAGCGCACCGCAGCGGGTGGCCTGGCGCCACAAGCTCGCCTTCGGTCTGGGCATGCTGGCCAACCAGATGTTCCCGGCGGCGCTGGGCATCTTCATGGTGGTGCTGGTGCAGGACATGGGCTTTCCCAGCTGGATGTGGGGCATCCTGTTCTTCCTGCCACGGGTCTTTGACGCCGTCAGTGACCCCATCATGGGGTTCATCTCCGACAACACCCGCTCGCGCTGGGGCCGGCGTCACCACTACGTGTTCCTGGGCGCGATCGTGATGGGGGTGTCCTTCATCGCGATGTGGCAGCTCCACCGCAGCGACGGCCTCACCCACAACTTCGTCTACTTCCTGCTCTGGTCCCTGGTGTTCTATACCGGGCTGACGCTGTTCAGCATTCCCTACGTGGCGATCGGCTACGAGATGAGTGACGACTTCCATGAGCGCACCAGCATCATGGCGGTGGCGCAGTGGGTCGGCCAGTGGGCCTGGGTGATTGCACCGTGGTTCTGGGTGGTGATGTACGACCGCCGCTGGTTCGACAACGCCGACGCCGCCACCCGGCACCTGGCCTGGTGGGTGGGCGGCATCTGCATGCTGCTGGCGATGGTGCCTGCGCTGTTCATCCCGCGGCGCTCCAGCGCGGACGACACCCACCTGATCCCGCTGACCTGGCGCCACCTGGGCGGCGGCGTGCGCGAGATCCTGAACGGCTTCCAGGAAGCCTTTGGCTCGGCGCCCTTCCGTCAGCTGTGCTTTGCCACCTTCCTGATCTTCAACGCCTTCAACACCGTGGCAGCGTTCTCGTTCTTCATCGTGGTCTACCACCTGTTCGGCGGCGACACCGCGGCGGCCGGCACCTGGCCCACCTTGTTCGGCAGCATTGGCGCGCTGATCACCACCTTCGCGGTCATCCCCACCGTGGCCTGGTTGTCGCGCCGCCTGGGCAAGAAGAACGCCTTCATGCTGTCGCAAGGCCTGTCGGTCATCGGCTACGTGCTGCTGTGGTTCCTGATGGTGCCCGGCCAGCCGGCGCTGTTCATCATCGCCCTGCCTTTCTTCTCCTTCGGCATCGGTGGCCTGTTCACGCTGATGATGTCCATGACCGCCGATGTCTGCGACCTGGATGAGCTGGCCACCGGCAAGCGCCGCGAAGGCATCTTCGGCGCCATCTACTGGTGGATGGTGAAGTTCGGCTTCGCGATCGCCGGCCTGCTCAGTGGCGCCATCATGAGCCTGGTGGGCTTCACGCCAGGCGCCGCCAGCCAGGCCGCGGGCGCGGTGGATGGACTGCGCCTCTTCTACTCCGGCGTGCCGATCGTGGGCACGCTGCTGGCGATGTGGGTGATGCGCGACTACGACCTGGACGAGCAGCGCGCCGCCCAGGTGAAGGCCGAGCTGGCAAGGCGCTCGACGGCTGCGGCTGCCGCCGTATAGTGCGCCGGGTCAGCGCCGCCGCGGCCGCGGCCGGCGGCCCCATCACCCGTGCTCGCCCCGTCCGCCCATGCCCCGCTTCGCCGCCAACCTCACGATGCTCTACAACGAGCATGCCTTCCTTGAGCGCTTTGCCGCCGCGGCCGCTGACGGTTTCCGGGGCGTCGAGTTCCTGTTTCCCTATGCCTTCCCCGCCGAGGAGCTCGCCCAGCGGCTGCGCGACCATGGCCTGCAGCAGGTGCTGTTCAATGCGCCGCCAGGCGACTGGGAGGCCGGCGAGCGCGGCCTGGCCTGCCTGCCGGGGCGCGAGGCCGACTTCCGCGCCGGTGTCGCCCGGGCGCTGGACTACGCGCAGGCGCTGGATTGCCCGCGCATCCACCTCATGGCCGGCCTGGCGCCCGCAGGCGTCGAGCCGGCCGCGCTGCAGGCCGTCTACGAGGCCAACCTGGCCTGGGCCGCCGAACAGGCCCGCGCCGCCGGCCGCGAGCTGCTGATCGAGCCGATCAATACCCGCGACATGCCCGGCTACTTCCTCAACCGGCAGGACGAGGCGCACCGCATCGTGCAGGTGATCCAGGCCCCCAACCTGAAGGTGCAGTTCGATCTGTACCACTGCCAGATCGTTGAGGGCGACGTGGCCATGAAGATCCGCCAGTACCTGCCCACCGGCCGCGTCGGCCACATCCAGATCGCCGGCGTACCGATGCGCCACGAGCCCGACCTGGGTGAGCTGAACCACGGCTACCTGTTCGAGGTGATTGACGAGGTCGCTGCCAGCTGCGGCTGGACGGGCTGGATCGGCTGTGAATACCGGCCTGCCCGGGGCAGCGTGGCGGGCGCCACGTCAGCCGGTCTGGGCTGGTTGGACACCCTTGGCGTTCGGCCCCCGGCAGGGTGACGACAACTCCCTGTACGATGCCGCTCACGCCCGACTGCAGAGCATCACCGTGCAACTCGCCACCTGGAACGTCAACTCGCTGGCCGTGCGCCTGCCCCAACTGCTGGACTGGCTGGCCGCGCATCCGGTGGATGCACTGGTGCTGCAAGAGACCAAGCTCACCGACGACAAGTTTCCGCGGGCCGAGATCGAGGCTGCCGGCTACCGCGTGGTCTTCCATGGCCAGAAGACCTACAACGGCGTGGCGCTGCTGTCGCGCAGCGAGGCCACCGACGTGGTGCGCAACATCCCCGGCTTGGCCGATGAACAGGCCCGCGTGATTGCCGGCACGGTGGATGGTGTGCGTGTGGTGGGCGGCTACTTTCCCAACGGCCAGGCCCCCGACAGCGAGAAGTTCGTCTACAAGATGGGCTGGCTGCAGGCACTGCAGGACTGGCTGCGCAGCGAGCTGGCCAGGCACACTCAGTTGGTGCTGATGGGCGACTTCAACATCGCGCCGGAAGACCGCGACGTCTACGACCCGGTCGCCTGGGCCGGCCAGATCCACTGCACCGACCAGGAGCGCGCCCATTTCCGCGCGCTGCTGGACCTGGGCCTGGTGGATGCCTTCCGCCTCTTCGAGCAGCCGCCCAAGAGCTGGAGCTGGTGGGATTACCGCAACCTGGCCTTCCGCAAGAACCAGGGGCTGCGCATCGACCACATCCTGGTCAGCCAGGCGCTGCAGCCGCGCGTGAGCGCCTGCGAGATTGACAAGGCGCCGCGCAAGAACGAGCGGCCCAGCGATCACGCCCCGGTGATCGTCACGCTGGTGTGACCGTCTTCTGGGGCCACAGCGCCCAGACATTGCCGGCCACCGCCAGCAGCGCGCCGGCCATCGCCAGGCCATCGGGCCGGTAGCCCTCGGCCACGTACGACACGCTCATCGCCACCACCGGCGTGCTCACACCCACATAGGCCGCGCGCGCCGGGCCGATGCGCTGCATCAGCGCGTAGTAGCAGCCAAAGGCCAGCACCGAGCCGGCCAGCACCAGGTAGGCCAATGACCAGCCGAAGGCCGGGCTCCAGCGCAGCGTCCACAGCTCGCCGCTGGCCAGCGACAGCGCCGTCATGAACGCCGCTCCGTAGCCCATGGCCCAGGCCAGCGGCGCCGGCCCGCTGACCTGCTGGCGGTGATAGTGCGCCGCGCACAGGCTGGACACCGAGGACATCAGCACCGCGGCCGCGGTCAGCGCCGCGCCGGTCAGCACCGCGGGCGAGGCCGACAGGCGGGCAAACTCGTGCCAGAAGATCATCGCCACACCGCCCACGCCCGCCACGCCGCCCCAGCCCACGCGGCGCGACAGCGGCGTGCCCAGCGTCCAGCGCGCCAGCACCATGTTGAGCAGCGGCGAGGCCGCATAGCCCACCGCCACCAAGCCGGTGACCACATGGCGCTCGGCCTCGTAGACACCCCAGTAGGCCAATGCAAATCCGGCCAATCCCTGCAGTGCGAACCATCGGTGCAGGGATGCCGCAAAGCGCAGACGCTCACCGCGCCACAACGCCCACAGGATCATGGCCAGCGCCGCCAATGCAAAGCGCAGCGCCACGCCAGCGCCTGGGGCGATGGCGTCCAACTGGTAGAGGATGGCAAACCAGGTCGTGCCCCAGATGAGCACGCAGACGACAAACAGCACGGACGAGGGCATCGCGGGGCAGTGTCGCACGCCCTGCTGCCCAGCCCAGTTCAGTCGTCGATCTGCAGTTCCTGGATCTTGCGCGTGATGGTGTTGCGGCCGATGCCCAGCTTCTGCGCCGCCTCGATGCGGCGCCCGCGGGTGATCAGCAGCGCGGTGTGGATCAGGCGCGCCTCGAACTGGCGGGTCAGCGCATCCCACACTTCGGGCGCGCCAGATTCCAGCATGCGTCGAGCCACGCCCTCTAGGTCGTCGAGCCAGCCGGCCGGCATCGGCGCCGCGGGGGCGGCCAGCACCGCGGGCGCAGACACCGGCAACGGGGCGACGGGCTCCTGCATCACCGGCGTGGGCAGCACGGGCGAGGCGGCCTCGGCGGCCATCGCGCCCAGCAGCTCGGGCGGCAGGTCCTTCAGCTCGATCACCTGGGCCGGCGCCATCACGGTGAGCCAGTGGCAGACGTTTTCAAGCTGGCGCACATTGCCGGGGAATTCGAAGCCCTTGAGCTTGTCCAGCGCCTCGTCGGTGATGCGCTTGGGCTCGACGCCCAGCTCCTTGGCGCTTTTTTGCAGGAAGAAGCGCGCCAGCGCAGGGATGTCCTCGGCGCGCTCGCGCAGCGGCGGCAGGCGCAGGCGGATGACATTCAGGCGATGGAACAGGTCCTCGCGGAAGGCGCCGTCGCGCACCCGCTGCTCCAGGTTCTGGTGGGTGGCGGCAATGACGCGCACATTGGCCTTGAGCGGCTGGTGACCGCCCACGCGGTAGAACTGGCCGTCCGACAGCACACGCAGCAGGCGCGTCTGCAGATCGAAGGGCATGTCGCCGATCTCATCGAGGAACAGCGTGCCGCCATCGGCCTGCTCGAAGCGACCGCGGCGCATGGTCTGCGCGCCGGTGAAGGCGCCGCGCTCATGGCCGAAGAGCTCGCTCTCGAGCAGGTCCTTGGGGATGGCGGCGGTGTTGATCGCGATGAAGGGGCCGTTGGTGCCGCCGTCACCGCGCGGGCTGTGGCGGTGCAGCGCGCGGGCCACCAGCTCCTTGCCCGAGCCGCTCTCGCCGGTGATCAGCACCGTCACGTTGCTCTGGCTGAGGCGACCGATGGCGCGGAAGACATCCTGCATCGCCGGCGCCTGGCCGAGGATCTCGGGGGCGGGCTGGTGGCGCTCGTCGCCCACCTCCTCGCGCAGGCTTTCGTCCACCGCGCGGCGGATCAGCTCGGTGGCCTTGGTCAGATCGAAGGGCTTGGGCAGGTACTCGAAGGCACCGCCCTGGAAGGCCGACACCGCACTGTCCAGGTCGGAGTAGGCGGTCATGATGATGACCGGCAGGCCCGGCAGGCGCTGCTTGACCTGGCTGAGCAGGTCCAGGCCGGAGCCACCCGGCATGCGGATGTCGCTGACCAGCACCTGCGGCTCGTCGCCGTCGTTCAGGGCGTGCAAGACATCGCGGGGGTTGGCGAAGCTGCGCACCGGCAGCTGTTCGCGCGCGAGGGCCTTCTCGAGCACGAAGCGGATGGATTGGTCGTCGTCAACGATCCAGATGGGTTTCATGCAGGGTGCTCAGGGCAACGGAATCACGATCTTGAAGACCGTGCGTCCCGGCTCGCTGTCGCATTCGATCGTGCCCTGGTGTTGTTGCACGAAAGTCTGCGCCAGCGTGAGCCCGAGGCCTGAGCCGCCCTCCCGCCCCGATACCAGCGGGTAGAAGATGCGGTCTCGCAGCGATTCGGGGACGCCCGGTCCGTTGTCCTGGATATGCAATTCCAGTGCCAGTCGGAAGCGCTGCTTGCCAATCGTCACCTGCCGCGACACGCGCGTGCGCAGCACGATGCGCGCATCGCCGTTGTCGATCTGTTCGGCCAGCGCCTGGCAGGCGTTGTGGACGATGTTGAGCACCGCCTGGATCAGCTGCTCGCGGTCGCCGCGGAACTCGGGGATGGACGCGTCGTAGTCGCGCAGCACCTGCAGGCCGCGCGGATGCTCAGCCAGCACCAGCGAGCGCACGCGCTCGCAGACTTCGTGGATGTTGACGTCGCTGACGATGTGCGGCTTGCGGTGCGGCGCCAGCAGGCGGTCGACCAGGGCCTGCAGCCGGTCGGCCTCGTGGATGATGACCTGGGTGTATTCGCCCAGCTCGGGCGAGGGCAGCTCCAGCGCCAGCAGCTGCGCCGCGCCGCGGATGCCGCCCAGCGGGTTCTTGATCTCGTGCGCCAGGTTGCGGATCAGCTCGCGCGTGACCTGCGACTGGCCGGCCACGCGTTCCTCGCGGTCCTGGCGGGTCTGCTGCTCGATCTCGATCATCTCGACCAGCAGGCGCTCGTGCGAGTGATCGATCTGGCTGACGATGAAGTGCACCGGCAGCGGCTCGGTGGCACCCACCACCGCACGGCGCAGTGCGCTCTCGAAGCGGCGGGTGGAGAACTGGTTGGCCGCCAGCGCCTGCAGGGCCTCGAGCAGCTGGGCCGGCTCGCGGCACCACTCCAGCAGAGAACGCGACGTGAGCGTGCGGCGCGACAGGCCGATCACCGACTCCAGCACGCTGTTGACGAACAGGCATTGGCCGTCGGGGCGCACCACCGCGACCATCGTGGCGAGCTGGTCGAAGGCCTCCCAGTGGCGCTCACTGGGCACCGCGCCCGCCGGTCGCACGGCCATCACGAGGCCACTTTGCTGATCTCGCGCCGCAGTGCGGCGATGTCGGCTTCCTTGCGCGTGATCGCCGCCTTCATCTCGGCCACCCGGTCGATGTACTTCTGCGGATTGCGGACTTCGTCGCCACGGCGCTCGGGCTCGCCATTGTTGTACTCACGGCGCAGGGCTTCCAGCGCGGCTTCTTCCTTGGCCAACTCGGATTCAAGAATGCGGCGGGCGTCGCTCTCGCGGGCGCGCTGGTCGGCGTCATTGACCTTGGCGCTGGCGGGCGAGCCCGACGGTGCGGGGCGCGCCTTGGGCATGGCCACCGAGGTGGGCTGCTGGGCTTCGCGGGCCTTGCAGCCGCGCTGCTCGGCTTCCTTGGCGGTGATGGTGTTGGTGAACACGTTGCCGGGGCAGACGTAGTACACCTGCGAGCCCGCCTGGGCCTGGACGGCCGACGCCGCAGGCAGGCACAGACCGAGGACGAGCAACGCGCCAGAGGCACGGGGAGCGGGAGAGGATCGCATGGCGGCATTGTCGCTGGATTGGCAGCGCAGCGGGATGACAGGCTGGGGATCAACGCTCGGACCGGACCACCGGCCGACGCCGGGGCTCAACCCCAAAGAAAAAGGGACGGCCAGGCCGTCCCTCTCGCGTGCGATCCCGCCAGGGATCACAGGGCGTAGTACATGTCGTACTCGACCGGGTGCACGGCCATGCGGAAGCGGGTGACTTCCTGCATCTTCAGGTCGATGTAGGCATCGAGGTAGGCGTCGGTGAACACGCCGCCCTTGGTCAGGAACGCGCGGTCCTTGTCCAGGTACTCGAGGGCCTGGTCCAGGCTGTGGCAGACGGTCGGGATCTTCGCGTCCTCTTCCGGCGGCAGGTGGTACAGGTCCTTGGTGGCGGCCTCGCCCGGGTGGATCTTGTTCTCCACGCCGTCCAGGCCCGCCATCAGCAGCGCGGCGAAGCACAGGTACGGGTTGGCGGAAGGATCCGGGAAGCGGGCTTCCACGCGGCGGCCCTTCGGGTTGGCCACGTAGGGGATGCGGATCGAGGCCGAGCGGTTCTTGGCCGAGTAGGCCAGCTTGACCGGGGCTTCGAAACCGGGGACCAGGCGCTTGTAGCTGTTGGTGCCGGGGTTGGTGATGGCGTTTAGCGCGCGGGCGTGCTTGATGATGCCGCCGATGTAGTACAGCGCGAACTCGCTCAGGCCGGCATAGCCGTCGCCCGCGAACAGGTTCTTGCCGTCCTTCCAGACCGACTGGTGCACGTGCATGCCGGAACCGTTGTCGCCAACGATGGGCTTGGGCATGAAGGTGGCGGTCTTGCCGTAGGCATGGGCCACGTTCACGATGATGTACTTCTGCAGCTGCAGCCAGTCAGCGCGCTGAACGAGCGAGCTGAACTTGGTGCCGATTTCCATCTGGCCGGCGTTGGCCACTTCGTGGTGGTGCACTTCGACCGGGATGCCCAGCTGCTCGAGCAGCAGGCACATCTCGGAGCGCATGTCCTGGCCGCTGTCGACCGGCGGGACCGGGAAGTAGCCGCCCTTGACGGTGGGACGGTAGCCGGTGTTGCCGTGCTCGTACTCCTTGCTGGAGTTCCAGGCGGCTTCCTCGGACTCGATCTTGAAGAACGAGCCGCCCATTTCGTTGCCCCAGCGCACGCTGTCGAACACGAAGAACTCGGGTTCCGGACCGAAGTAGGCGACGTCGCCCAGGCCCGAGGCCTTCATGTAGGCCTCAGCGCGCTTGGCCAGCGAGCGCGGATCGCGCTCGTAGGGCTTGCCATCGGTGGGATCGATGACGTCGCAGGTCAGGATCAGCGTCGGCTCTTCGAAGAACGGGTCGATGTTGGCCGTGTTCGGGTCCGGCATCAGCAGCATGTCCGACGCTTCGATGCCCTTCCAGCCGGCGATCGACGAGCCGTCGAACGCATGGCCCGACTGGAACTTGTCTTCGTCAAAAGCGGACACGGGCACGGAGACGTGCTGTTCCTTGCCACGGGTATCGGTGAAGCGGAAGTCAACGAACTTGACGTCGTTGTCCTTCACGAGCTTCATCACGTCGGCGACGGTCTTGGCCATCAGAAAGGCTCCTGGCGGATGGTTGGCTGAGAAGATTCGGGAATGAAATCCGGGGACGGCGGTCGGGCCGTGGGAGGCCCCATTTCAGGGTTCACCCGTGGAACCCGACTGCAGCGGGCGGAATGTAGCAGAAAGCGTGCCCAAATCTGGTGATCGACCGGCGCGATTCAGTGGCCCAAGTGCCCCTTGGCGCGCGGGACTTGACGGCCAAACCTTCCGAGATTGCACTGATTTGGTGAACTCATTGCACCACCATGGTGCAACGCGAACGCCCTCATTCGGTGCTGACGCGCAAGGCGGGAAAGGCCGCCAGCCCGTCCTTCAGCGCCTCAAAGGCCTGGGCCGCGAGCGCCGGCTCGCCCTTGACGCCCAGTTCGATGTGCCGGCCGCGCTGCGGATGGTCGACGCTGGGCAGGCTGAAGACCCGCACGCCGGTGAACCGCGCCTCGATGGACTCCATCAACGGCGTCAGCGTGGCCTCCAGGCCGTTGTGGACGTACAGCGCATGTTCGGCATGCGGCAGCGGCCGCAGGTCGGCATAGCAGGTGTCGAGCACCCACTCGATCATCGGGTGCGCCATCACCGGAAAGCCCGGCACGAAATGCAGACGGCCCAGGCTGAAGCCGGGGATCTTGTTGTACGGGTTGGGGATCAGCGTGGCGCCTTCCGGGAAGACGCCCATGTTCAGGCGGTGCACGTTGTCGGGCCGGTCGGGCTCCCAGGCCACGCCCTGCTCGGCAGCCACCTCACGCATGCGCTCCTCGATCAGCGCCTTGGCACCCGGGTGCAGGGACAGCGGCAGACCGGCGGCCAGTGCCGCGCACTGGCGCGTGTGATCGTCGGGCGTGGCGCCGATGCCGCCACAGGAGAAGACGATGTCGCCGCTGGCGCGCGCCTCCTTCAGCGCGGCGATGATGCGCGGCCGGTCGTCACCGATGAACTGCGCCCAGCCCAGCGCATGGCCACGCGCACCAAGCAGTTCGACCACCTTGGGCAGGTGCTTGTCCTGGCGGCGACCAGAGAGGATCTCGTCGCCGATCACAAGCAGGCCGAAACTCATGGCAACCTCGGAGCGTCGGTGACCGGAGGCAGCGGTGCCGCAGGTGGCTCGACGGGCACCACCTCGACCGTCTGGCGGCGGCGCAGTTCATCCAGCGCCGCCAGCGCATAGTGGGCAAACCACAGCGCCGCGAAGGCAAACACCAGCGTGTACAGCCACACGGCCACCGCGATCATCACCGGTGCGAAGATCAAGGCTGCCGCGCCGCCCACCGCCCAGATCAGCGACGGCGCCGCACCCAGGTAGCCGGTGACCACGCCAATCAGCAGCAGCGGCCAGCGGTGCTCGGCCACCAGCGTGCGGCGCTCGGCGGCGCTGGCGGTGTCGGCCAGCACGTCAAAGCCCATCACCTGGCGCGTCAGCCAGCCCCAGATCAGCGGTGGAATGATCAGCACCAGCGGCGGGATCAGCCACAGCGGCATGCTCACCAGCAGCGCCAGCATCGCCACGGCCGTGCAGCCCACCGACCACAGCACAGCGGTCACGAAGGACGCGCCATGGCGCTGCTCCAGGGCCGGAAAGCGCCGCTCGCGCACCAGGCGGGCCACGGCGGGCGTGGCCAACCAGGCCACCAACAGCAGGCTCAGCACCACGACCAAGGGCACCGCCAGTGCCAGCACGATCACCGGCCCCACCAGCGAACGCCAGGCGGCACCCAGGTTCACCTCGATCCACTGCAGCATCGCGGCCACCAGTGACCAGCCCTCCAGCGTGGCCCGCACACCGGACACCGCCGGCTCCCAGAACAGCCAGCCCAGCCCGACCGCCAGCACCGAGGACAGCAGCAGTGGCAGCACGGTCAGGCCCATGACCCGGGGCAGGAACAGGTAGGCGCCGGCGCGCCAGAAGGAGTCGAGCAGCAGCTTCATGGGTGCAGGATAAGTCAGGCGCGGCCCCACAGGCGCAGCAGGCCCAGGCGCTGCTGTGCCCAGAAGCCGCCGCCGTAGTCGCGCGCGCCTTCGTCAGGCCATTGGTCGCGGATGCCGCAGGGCCCGTTGTCATGGCGAAAATCGGCGGTGCCCAGCAGCCAGTCCCACAGCGGGAACAGCACCGCAAAGTTGCAGCCGCCCAGCGTGCCCTTGCCATGCGACTCGTGGCCGAGGCCGGCGGCGTGGTGGCGCCGATGGAAGGCCGGCCCCACCAGCAGCCGCTCGCCGAGCCAGCCAAAGGACAGGCGCAGATTGGCGTGCGCCAGGTTCTCGACCAGCTGCGACAAGGCGATCAGCGCCACGAACTGGCCCGGTGCCACGCCGATGACCCGTGCCGCCAGCACGAACACGGCGTCGACGATCAGGCTGTCGAGCAGGTGGTTGCGGCTGTCGCTCCACATCGTCACGTGGCGCTGGCTGTGGTGCACTGCATGCAGGGCCCACCACCAGTTGAACTGGTGCTGGGCGCGGTGCAGCCCGTAGTTCAGCAGGTCAAAGACCAGCAGATAGACCAGGAAGCCGGCCAGCTGCGTGTCGCTGACCCCCGGCCACCAGGGGGCGATCCACTGATCCAGGTGCCAGCCGTCGACGCCGTGCACCGCCAGCCAGCCGAACAGCGCGTTGAACAGCGGATCGACTGCGAAGAACAGCGCCACGCGGAACAGGCCCAGCCGGTGGATCAGCGTGTAGAGCACATCGACGCGCACCGCCCGCCGACGCTCGGCCCGGGCTTGCGGCGTGGCCGCTGGCGCCTCGTCGGGCCGCCAACGCTGCAATGGCGCGATCAGCAGCAGCATGGCGGTGATCTGCAGCAGGCCGACCAGCAGCCAGCCGGTGGCGTCAAAACCATCACTGATGAACGAGCCCAGCCCGGCGTGGAACAGCAGCGGCTGCACCACGCCTTCGAACAGGGCCTGTTGTGCGTCGCCGAAGGCGCCAGTCAGCGCATCGACCGCGGCGTTGAGGCTGTCGATGAGGCTCATGGCGCCGACGCGGCCAGCGCCGCGCGGTAGGTCGGGTGATCGCGCAGCGACGCAAAGCACAGGCCGCGGGCCTTCAGGCCGGTGATCAAGGGCTCCAGCACCGCCGGCGCCCAGGGGTCCTGGCGCGACCAGATGCCCAGGTGGGCCAGCAGCACATCGCCGGGCCGGATGTCGCGCAGCGCCTTGTCAAGCAGTTGACGGTTGGGGAAGCGGTCGCTGGACAACTCGTCGCCCAGGAAGCCCGCCGGACTCCAGCCCACGTGCGCCCAGCCGCAGGACGCCGCCGCCCGCAGCAGGGCCGGCGAGGTCTTGCCACCCGGCGCACGAAACAGGCGCGGCATGCTGCGGCCGGTCATCTGCGTGAAGCGGGTGCGCACGCGCTCGAGTTCCTGGCAGTAGTCCTGCGCGCTCCAGCGCAGCGCCTGGCCGCTGCGCGGGCCGGCACTGGGGCGCATGTCGAAGCCGCCGTCCGCGCGGTCGGCGCGCCAGTAGACATGGTCAAAGGTGTGGCTGCCGAACACATGGCCCTCTTCGGCCCGCGCTTTCCACCACGGCGCCCAGCGATCATCCAGACTGCCGCCACCGTCCAGCGTGCGCTCATTGGCCAGGAAGAAGACCGCGGGCACCTGCTGACGCTGCAAGACTTCGGCCACCAGCGGCGCCACGCCCATGTGGCCAGTGTCGAAGCTCAGATAGATCGGTCGATCGCAGGCGGCGCCCGCCGCCAGCGGCCAGGCGACCGCGGCCAGCAGCAGCCCGCGCCGCAGCGCGTCACTGCCGCGGCGCATGGTCCAGCGTGTAGATCCCATGGGGCGAGCGTCCCACATTGACCTGGCGGATCACCTTGCCCTGCTCGATGTCGACCCAGGTGACCTTGCGCGCCCAGCGCGAACTGAGCAGCAGCGTCTTGCCATCGGCTGACACGTCCATGCAGTCCGGGCCGCCCGGGCCGGGCAGCGTGCGCACCACGGTCATGCGCTGGGTGTCGATCATGCTGACCGTGTTCGCCACGCGGTTGCTGACGAAGATGTGGCGCTTGTCGCCCAGCGCGCGGAAGGCATGTGCGCCCTCGCCGGTCTCGATGCGCCTGATCAGCTTGGCCGGACCGCTGGAGACGTCATAGACCTCGACAAAGCGGTCGCCGGTGAGCCCCACGAACAGCGTCTTGTCATCGGCCGTGAGGTAGACATCGGCCGGCAGCGAGCCGGTGGGCACGCGCCAGCGGATGCTCTGGGTGGCCAGATCCACCGCGATCAGCTCGCTGCTGTCCTGCATCGACGCATAGACCACCGAGCTCTTGCTGTCGATCCACTGGTGGCTGGGCGTCTTTCCGGTGGCGATGCGCTTGACCAGCTTCATCGGCTCGGTGCTGCTCTCGGGCTGCCAGCGGTAGATGTCGACATGGTTGAGCCGGTTGGCCAGCGTGACGAACCACTTCATGTCGGGCGAGAAACGCAGCTGGTAGGGGTCGACGATGCCGGTCAGCGTGCGCTGCACCGTGGCGGTCAGGGGGTCGATGAAGGTCAGGGTGTCGCCCACCGCATTGGCCACCAGCAGCGATTTTTCGTCCGGCGTCAGGTACAGGTGGTGCGGCTCCTTGCCCACCGGGATGCGCTTGATCTCCTTGAAGCTGACCGGATCGATGACGCTGACATTGGCGTCCAGCGAGTTGAGCACGAAGATCGGTCGCTGACCCGGCGGCGGCGCCACAGCGGCTGGCTGGGCAGCGGCCGGCGCCGCGCCCAGCAGCGATGCGGCGGTCAGCACACTGGCCACAACGCCCGCCAGGGCACGGAAGGGGCGGTTCACAAGGGTCACGTCAGCACCAGAAACAGCGAACCTGCCAGTGTAGACGCGACCCTGGGACAACCCGCATGGACATGCCAGCCTCGGCGTTGCCAAGTGCTCGCCCGGGCCGAAAGTCCCTTACTCGTCGTCGCCACCCAACACGCCGCCCAGCAGACCGCCGCCGACGATGCCGCCCAGCACCGAGCCCTCCTCGCGCGAGCCGCCCATCTGCGGCGCAGCGGCGAACACGCGGCTGGCCAGACGCGAGAACGGCAGGCTCTGCAGCCACACCGTGCCCGGACCACTGAGCTTGGCGAAGAACAGGCCCTCGCCGCCGAACAGCGCGGTCTTGATCTTGCCGACGTACTGGATCTCGAAGTTCACATTGGGTGTGAAGGCCACCACGCAGCCGGTGTCGACCAGCAGGGTCTCGCCCGGCTTGAGCTCGCGCTTGACCACCGTGCCGCCGGCATGCACGAACGCCAGGCCATCGCCTTCAAGCTTTTGCATGATGAAGCCCTCGCCGCCGAAGAAGCCCACCGACAGCTTCTGCTGGAAGTAGATGCCCAGCGACACGCCACGCGCCGCGCACAGGAAGGCATCCTTCTGGCAAACCAGCATGCCACCCATCTGGCGCAGGTCCATGGGGATGATCTTGCCCGGGTACGGTGCCGCAAAGGCGACGCGCTGCTTGGCTGGCGCGTTGTTGGTGTAGACCGTGGTGAACAGCGACTCACCGGTGATCAGGCGCTTGCCAGCGCCCAGCAGCTTGCCGAAAAAGCCACCGCCCTGGTTGGAGCCGTCACCGAAGACGGTATCCATGCCGATGCCGGCCTCCATGAACATCAGGCTGCCGGCCTCGCCGACCGCCGCCTCGCCGGGGTCGAGTTCGACCTCGACGAACTGCATTTCCGAGCCCTTGATCTCGTAGTCCACCACATCCATGGCCATGTTTCTCTCCTGTTCGGGGGTATCTGGGACGGCGCGCATCGTACCAAGGCGCGATGCCCCCTGGTTCGCTCCGGATGGTCGCAGGCGGCGTGGGCGCGCTATGCTGACTGTCACCATGAGCCCAGTCCTGACCCCCTGGCGCCGCCGCGCCCACGCACCGCTGGTGACCACCGCCCTGGCGGCCGGCCTGCTCCTGGCGCCTGTGCCCGGCGTGGCCGCCACCGCCGCCGCGCACCAGGCCGCCAGCACGCCGCGAGACTTTGCCTCGACAAGCCATGCCTTCATCGAGGCCCTGTGGCGCATCGACCCCGACGGCGCCATCTATGCCGGCCGCTACGAGGGCAGCGGCCGCTTGCCCGTGCCCGATGCCGCGGCCCGCGCGGCACGGCTGGCCTTCGTCACCCAATGGCAGCAGCGGCTGGATGCGGTGAGCGCCCAGTCGCTGGGTGTCCACCAGCGCACCGACCTGGTCCAGCTGCGCAACAAGCTCGACCAGGACCGCTTCGAGCTGGAAGTGCTGCGCCAGTACAGCTGGGATCCGTCCAGCTACAGCGTGGCCGGCCCGATCGACCTGATGCTGCAGACCCGCTTTGCCCCCGAGCCCCGGCGCCTGCGTCTGCTGCTGCAGCGAATCCAGGGCATCCCAGCCTACTACCAGGCCGCGCAGCAGGCCATCGAACGACCCACGCGCGAGCATACCCAGCTGGCCATTGAGCAAGCGCCCGGCAACCTATCGGTGCTGGACGAGCTGGGACGCGCCGCACGCGCCTCCAAAGCCCTGGGCGCCGCCGAGCATCGCCAGTTCGAGGCCCGGCTGGCCGACGCCAAGGCCGCGGTGGCCGGCTATGTCGAGTTCCTGCGCGCCCAGCTGCGCCGCATGGATGCCGAGCCCGGCTACGCCCGCCCATTCCGCCTGGGCGCCGATCTCTACGAGCCGAAGTTCCGGCTGGAGATCCAGTCCGAGCGCAGCGCCGCCCAGACCTATGAAGCGGCCTTGCAGGCCCGCGAGCAATTGCTGGCCCAGATGACCGAGCTGGCCCGCAGCCTGTGGCCACAGTGGATGGGCGCCGCCAGCCCACCGACCGACCGTCTGCCGCTGATCGGGCAGGTGATCGAGCGTCTCAGCCACCGGCACGTCGCCCGCGCCGAGTTCTACCCCGAGATCCGCCGCCAGATCGCCACGCTGCAGGCCTGGGTGCGCCAGAAAGACCTGATCAGCCAGGACCCGCGCAAGCCCTTGGTGGTGCGTGAAACGCCGGTGTACCAGCGCGGCGTGGCCGGTGCCGGCATCGATGCCCCGGGGCCCTACCGCCCGCAGGACCGCACCTATTACAACGTCACGCCACTCGATGACCTGAGCGACGAGCAGGCCGAAAGCACGCTGCGTGAGTACAACCACTGGATCCTGCAGATCCTCAACATCCACGAGGCCGTGCCGGGCCACTACACGCAACTGGTGCATGCCAACCGCTCGCGCTCGCTGGTGAAAACGCTGTTCGGCAATGGCGCCATGGTGGAGGGCTGGGCCGTCTTCAGCGAACGCATGATGCTGGAGAACGGCTGGGGCGACCAGGCGCCCGAGATGTGGCTGATGTGGTGCAAGTGGAACCTGCGCAGCGTCACCAACGCCATCCTGGACTACAGCGTCCACGTACAGGGCATGACCGAAGCCGAAGGCGTGGACCTGCTGACCCGGCAGGCCTTCCAGACCCGGCAGGAAGCGCGCGAGAAATGGCGCCGCGTGACCCTCACCTCGGTGCAGCTGACCAGCTACTTCAGCGGCTACAACGACATCATGGCGCTGCGCGCGGCGCGCCAGGCCCAGTTGGGCGAGCGCTTCCGCGTGAAGGACTTCAATGAGCAGTTCCTGAGCTACGGCAACGCGCCGGTCAGCGCCATTCGCGCGCTGATGCTGGACACGCAGCCCCAGCCGAAATGAGCAAGGCCCCGTTGCATTGAAGCAGCGGGGCCTTGCTCAGGCACGCCAGCGCGTGCCGATGTGATGGTGGAGCCGGGGGGAATTGAACCCCCGTCCGCAAGCCATCGCCAGGTAGATCTACATGCTTAGCTGACTGATTTGGTTCTCACACCCCGTGCCGCGCAGCAGCACGCTGCCCGGGATGCCAGCCACTGAGTCTCGTCGCCTGGTGAGTGGCCCACCGGTCGACCAGCCAATGTGAATGACCTCTCTGTCTTTGGTCTTGCGACCTCAGACGCAGCCCATCGGCCAACTGCTGAGAGGCTCACCGGTGTTAAGCGGCGAGGGCGAAACGTTCGTCGTTCGCAGTTACTTGTTTCCAGTGGTTTTACGAGCGAACTGGTGCTCGGCATGCCCTATCCCGACTCCGCACCCACGTCGAAACCAGGTCGGCCCCAGGAAGCAAGTAGTTTAGGCCAGATTCAGCCAGTTCAAGAGATCGGCCGGGACACGCAGCACGGCATCGGCCGCCCAGTCGTCGATGGATTCGCCCTGACCCAGGTAGCCCCAGGCGGCGGCCAGCGCGGCCATGCCGGCGGCGCGGCCGGCCTGGATGTCGCGCAGGTCGTCGCCGACGTAGATGCAGGCCTCGGGCGCCACGCCCGCCTGGCGGGCCGCTTCCAGCAGAGGCGCGGGATGCGGCTTGGCGTGCGGCGTGGTGTCGCCAGCCACCAGCGCCGAGGCGCGGCGGTCCAGCCCCAGACCCTGGATCACCGGCCAGGCAAAGCGCTCGTGCTTGTTGGTGACGATGCCCCAGCGCAGGCCAGCCGCTTCCAGGCGCTGCAGCACCGGGTCCATCGCGGCGAACACCCGCGTCTCACGCAGCATGCGCGCTTCGTAGAGCGACAGGAAAGCTTCGCGCAGCGGCTCGAAGTCCGGGTCGCCGGGCGCCACGCCGAAGGCGACGCCCAGCATGCCACGCGCGCCCGCCCCCACCATCGGGCGCAGGGCATCGAAGGGCATGGCGGGCTGCTGGTGGCGCGCACGCAGTTCATTGGCGGCGCCGGCCAGATCGGGCGCACTGTCAACCAGGGTGCCGTCCAGATCGAACAGCACCACCTGCACGCCTGAGCTCATGCGAGCGGCTTGCGGCAGGCGATCAGGTAGTTCACGCTGGTGTCGTGACTGAGCCAGTAGCGGCCGGTCAGCGGGTTGTATTCCATGCCCCGCATCGACGCCAGCTCCAGGCCTGCGTCACGCACCCAGCGCGACAACTCGCTGGGGCGGATGAAGCGGTGGTGGTCATGGGTGCCCGCCGGCAGCATCTTCAGCAGGTATTCGGCGCCGACGATCGCGAAGAGCCAGGACTTGAAATTGCGGTTGAGTGTGGAGAAGAACACCCAGCCCCCGGGCTGGGCCAGCGTGGCGCAGGCCTGCACCACCGAGGCCGGCTCGGGCACATGCTCCAGCATCTCCATGCAGGTGACCACGCCAAAGGCCCCCGGCTGCTCGGCGGCCAGCGCCTCAGCCGCCACCTCGCGGTAGTCCACGGCCACGCCGGCCTCCATGGCATGCAGGCGGGCCACCTTCAGCGGCTTGGTCGACAGGTCGATGCCGGTGACCTGGGCACCTCGGCGGGCCAAGGATTCAGCCAGGATGCCGCCGCCGCAGCCCACATCCAGTGCCCGGACACCAGACAGCGGGACCTGCTCGGCGATCCAGTCCAGGCGCAGCGGGTTGATCTGGTGCAAGGGGCGGAACTCGCCGTCGGGGTCCCACCACTTGTGGGCCAGATCTCCGAACTTGTCCAGTTCCTGCGGGTCGGCGTTGATGCTCATGGGCGTGATGGTAGGCCAGAAACGACGCATCCCGCCGGAGCGGGCGCGCCAGCGAAAAAACCCGCCGAAGCGGGCGCGGAGCGGGCGCACAAGTGAAAAACCCCGCCTAGGCGGGGTTTTGAAGCATCCGACGAAGCGGATTACTTGTTGCGGGTACCGACGACCTCGATCTCGACGCGGCGGTTCTTCGCCTTGCCTTCACGGGTCTTGTTGTCGGCGACCGGCTGCTTCTCGCCCTTGCCTTCGGTGTAGACGCGGTTCTTCTCGACGCCCTTGCCGACCAGATAGGCCTTCACGGAGTCAGCGCGGCGGACCGACAGCTTCTGGTTGTAGGCGTCAGAGCCGTCGCTGTCGGTGTGGCCGACGGCGATGATGACTTCCAGGTTCATGCCCTTGGTCTTGGCAACCAGGTCGTCCAGCTTGGCCTTGGCTTCAGGCTTCAGCACCGACTTGTCGACGTCGAAGAAGGCGTCGGCAGCGTAGGTGACCTTCTCGCTGACCGGGGCGGCCGGAGCCTTCGGCGGCACGGGAGCCGGCTTCGGCGGCATCGGCGCCGGGGCCGGAGCCGGGGCGGGTGCCGGGGCCGGAGCGGCCGGCTTCAGAGCGCCGTCGCAGTTGGCCGCAGCCGTGGCGGGCGTCCAGTTGGCATCGCGCCAGCAGAGTTCGTTGGTGCCGTTCTTCCACACCAGCGAGCCATCAGCATTCACCCAGTTGTCGTTGGTCTTCTGGGCGAAGGCGCTCGACATCGGGGCAGCAAGCGCGGCAGCTGCGAACAGCATTGCCACCTTGTTCAGTTTCTTCATGATTCTCCTCTCAAGGAAAGCCGCAGAGGCCTGCGATACGTCCAAATCGGAAGCGAGATAACCTGGCAAACACCCGGTCCTTGCGAGCGCTCACCACCGACGACTCATTGTGCCATAGGGCGTCGGATGCACCGCATTTTGGGCGCCGGGCGTGGTCGCAGGACACAGCCTGTTGCGCCGTCGCGACAGGGCACCCCCTTTAGAATGCCCGGTTTCGGCCTTATCGCGCCCCGCCACCGTTCTGCGCTCCACGCAGACCCGCGCCGACCCCATGACCCAGTTCGCCAAGGAAACCCTGCCGATCAGCCTCGAAGAGGAGATGCGGCGTTCGTACCTGGACTACGCGATGAGCGTGATCGTGGGTCGGGCCCTGCCCGACGCCCGCGATGGCCTCAAGCCTGTTCACCGGCGCGTGCTCTATGCGATGCACGAGCTGAACAACGACTGGAACCGACCCTACAAGAAGTCGGCCCGTATCGTCGGTGACGTCATCGGTAAGTACCACCCGCACGGCGACACGGCGGTCTACGACACGATCGTGCGCATGGCCCAGGATTTCAGCCTGCGCCACATGCTGGTCGATGGCCAGGGCAACTTCGGCTCGGTCGACGGCGACAGCGCGGCGGCGATGCGCTACACCGAGATCCGGCTGGCCAAGATCGCCCACGAGATGCTGGCCGACATCGACAAGGAAACCGTCGACTTCGGTCCGAACTACGACGGCTCCGAGACCGAGCCGCTGGTCATGCCCACGCGGCTGCCCAACCTGCTGGTCAACGGCGCCGCCGGCATCGCGGTGGGCATGGCCACCAATATCCCGCCGCACAACCTCAACGAGGTGGTCGACGCCTGCCTGCACCTGCTGCGCACGCCCGAGGCCACGCTCGACGAGCTGATGGAGATCATCCCCGCCCCCGACTTCCCCACCGCCGGCATCATCTACGGGGTGAGCGGCGTGCGCGAGGGCTACCGCACCGGCCGCGGCCGCGTGGTGATGCGCGCCCGGGTGCACTTCGAGGACATCGACCGCGGCCAGCGCCAGGCGATCATCGTCGATGAGATCCCCTACCAGGTGAACAAGAAGACCCTGCTCGAGCGCATCGCCGAGCTGGTCCATGAAAAGAAGATCGAGGGCATCAGCCACATCCAGGACGAGTCGGACAAGTCCGGCATGCGGGTGGTGATCGAGTTGAAGCGCGGCGAAGTGCCGGAGGTGGTGCTCAACAACCTCTACAAGCAGACCCAACTGCAGGACACCTTCGGCATGAACATGGTGGCGCTGATCGATGGTCAGCCCAAGCTGTGCAACCTCAAGCAGCTGCTGGAGATCTTCCTGGAGCACCGCCGCGAGGTGGTGACCCGGCGCACCGTGTTCGAGCTGCGCAAGGCGCGTGAGCGCGGCCATGTGCTGGAAGGCCTGGCGGTGGCGCTGGCCAACATCGACGAGTTCATCCGCATCATCAAGGAGTCGCCGACGCCGCCGATGGCCAAGGCCGCGCTGATGGCACAGAGCTGGGACTCGTCGCTGGTGCGCGAGATGCTGTCACGCGCCGAGGGCGAGAACCCCGGCGGCGCCGCGGCCTACCGCCCCGAAGGCCTGCCGATGCACTTCGGCATGCAGGCCGACGGCCTGTACCGCCTGTCCGACGACCAGGCCGGCGAGATCCTGCAGATGCGCCTGCAGCGCCTGACCGGCCTGGAGCAGGACAAGATCGTCGGCGAGTACAAGGACGTGATGGCGCAGATCGCCGATCTGCTGGACATCCTGGCCAAGCCCGAGCGCGTCACCACGATCATCGGCGACGAACTCACTGCCCTGCGCACCGAGTTCGGCCAGACCAAGATTGGCGCGCGCCGCAGCACCATCGAGCACAACGTGCAGGAGCTGGGCACCGAAGACCTGATCACGCCCACCGACATGGTGGTCACGCTCAGCCACACCGGCTACATCAAGAGCCAGCCCCTCACCGAGTACCGCGCACAAAAGCGCGGTGGTCGCGGCAAGCAGGCCACGGCCACCAAGGACGATGACTGGATCGACCAGCTCTTCATCGCCAACACCCATGACTGGATCCTGTGCTTCTCTGACCGCGGCCGCGTCTACTGGCTGAAGGTCTGGGAGGTGCCGCAGGGTGGCCGCGGCAGCCGCGGCAAGCCCATCGTCAACATGTTCCCGCTGCAGCCGGGCGAGAAGATCACCGTGGTGCTGCCGCTGACCGGCGAGTTCCGCAGCTTCCCGGCCGACCACTATGTGTTCATGTGCACCGCGCGTGGCACGGTCAAGAAGACCGCGCTGGACGAGTTCAGCAACCCGCGCAAGGCCGGCATCATCGCCGTCGACCTGGACGAGGGCGACTTCCTGATCGGCGCCGCACTGACCGACGGCCACCACGACGTGATGCTGTTCAGCGACGGCGGCAAGGCGGTGCGCTTCGACGAAGACGATGTACGGCCGCTGGGCCGCCAGGCCCGCGGCGTGCGCGGCATGATGCTGGAAGACGGACAGAGCGTCATTGCCATGCTGGTGGCCGAGGACGAGTCTCAAAGCGTGCTCACCGCCACCGAGAACGGCTTCGGCAAGCGCACCAGCATCGTTGAATACACCCGCCACGGCCGCGGCACCAAGGGCATGATCGCGATCCAGCAGAGCGAGCGCAACGGCAAGGTGGTGGCCGCCACGCTGGTGCGCGCCGAGGACGAGATCATGCTGATCACCGACAAGGGCGTGCTGGTGCGCACCCGCGTGGCCGAGATCCGCGAGCTGGGCCGCGCCACGCAGGGCGTCACGCTGATCGCGCTGGACGACGGCGCCAAGCTGTCGGGCCTGCAGCGCATCGTCGAGAACGACGCCAACGAACAAGGCACTGACGCCGAAGACACCCCCGGAGACACCGAATGACGCACCGTTTCACCCTGCTGGCGCTGGCCGCCCTGATCGCAGCCGCACCGGCCTGGGCCCAGACCAAGAAGGAGCTGGTGGCGCGCGTCGTGGCCCTGCAGCAGGCCGACTACGAGGCCATTGGCCGCGGTGTGGCCAGCCAGCCGGCACAGCAGATGCTGTCCGCGGCCGGCCAGGCCCTGGGCCAGTTGCCGGCGGACCGACGCGAGGCGGTGGGCAAGGAGATCCAGGCCGAGGTGCGCAAGTTCTACGACGGCGTCGCGCCGATGCTGGCCGAACGCGCCGGCAAGGTGGGCCAGACGATCGCCCCGGCGCTGCTGGAAGAGAAGTTCAGCGAGGACGAGCTGAAGCTGGTCATTGCGTTCCTGGAATCGCCCGCGTCCAAGAAATACAGCGAGATCGGCGGCCAGCTGCCGGGCCGCATCTCCGAGCGCGTGGTCAGCGAGACGCGCGCCACGGTCGAGCCCAAGCTCAAGGCGCTGGAGCAGACGGTCATGGCCAAGCTGAAGGCGGCTGCGGCCGCCGGCCCGGCCGCGTCGGCGCCCAAGCCGGCGGCGTCCGGAGCCCGCAAGTGACGCGACCTTTCAATTTCTCGGCCGGCCCGGCCATGCTGCCGGAGCCTGTGCTCCAGCAGGCCGCGGCCGAGATGCTGGACTGGCACGGCAGCGGCATGGGCGTGATGGAGATGAGCCATCGCGGCAAGGAATTCATCTCGATCTACGACGCGGCCGAGCGCGACCTGCGCGAGTTGCTGGCGGTGCCATCGCAGTTCCGCATCCTGTTCATGCAGGGTGGCGGTCTGGGCGAGAACGCTTTTCTGCCGATGAACTGCTCGCGCGGCGGCGCGGTCGACGTGGTGGTCACTGGCTCCTGGAGCCAGAAGTCGCTGCAAGAAGCGCGCAAGTACGCTGACGCGCAGGCCGCGGCCAGCAACGAGGCCGACCGTCACACCACGCTGCCCGCGCCGGCCAGCTGGCGACTGCGCGACAACGCCGCCTATGTGCATGTGTGCTCGAACGAGACCATCCACGGCGTCGAGATGCACACCCTGCCCGACCTGGCCGCGCTGGGCCACCGCGCGCCGCTGGTGGTGGATTGCTCATCACACGTGCTCTCGCGCAGCATCGACTGGTCGCGCGTGGGCCTGGCCTTCGCCGGTGCGCAGAAGAACATCGGCCCGGCCGGCGTGACGATTGTCATCGTGCGCGAGGACCTGCTGGGCCATGCGCTGCCGATCACGCCCTCGGCCTTCGACTACAAGAACGTGGCCGACAACGCCTCGATGTACAACACGCCGCCCACCTACGGCATCTACATCGCCGGCCTGGTCTTCCAGTGGATCAAGGCGCAGGGCGGCGTGGCCGAGATGGAGCGCCGCGCGCTCGAGAAGGCTGCGCTGCTCTACGGCTACCTCGACGACAACGGCGGCTTCTACGCCAACCGCGTCGCCCGCGACGCCCGCTCGCGGATGAACGTGCCCTTTTTCCTGGCCGACGAGCGCCTGAACGAGCCCTTCCTGGCGGGTGCCCGCGAGGCCGGGCTGCTGCAACTCAAGGGCCACAAGAGCGTGGGCGGCATGCGCGCCTCGATCTACAACGCCATGCCGCTGGCCGGTGTGCAGGCGCTGGTCACCTACCTGCAGGACTTCGCCCGCCGCCATGGCTGATGAACCGATCCAACCGCCGCCGGGCGACACCCAGGCCGCCGCCCAGCCGGCGCTGCTGGCGCTGCGCGACCAGATCGACGCCCTCGACCGCGACCTGCTGGCGCTGCTGAACCGCCGTGCCAGCATCGCGCTGCAGGTGGGCGAGATCAAGAAGAAGGAAGGCTCGGTGGTCTTCCGCCCCGAGCGCGAAGCCCAGGTCATCGACGGCCTCAAGGCCGGCAACCCCGGCCCGCTGAAGAACGACAACATCGCCCCGATCTGGCGCGAGATCATGAGCGCCTGCCGCGCGCTGGAAACCCCCACGCGCGTGGCCTACCTGGGCCCGGCCGGCACCTTCAGTGAAGAAGCGGCGCTGGGCTACTTCGGCAGCTCGATCGTGCGCGTGCCCTGCGCCAGCATCGACGAGGTGTTCCGCAACACCTCGGCCGGCGTGGCCGACTTCGGCGTGGTGCCGGTCGAGAACTCCACCGAGGGCATGGTCGCGCGCTCGCTGGACATCTTCCTGACCACGCCGCTGTTCATCATCGGCGAGACCAGCCTGTTCGTGCGCCACAACCTGCTGCGCAAGGACAACTCGCTCGACGCCGTTGAGGCCGTCTGCGCCCATCCGCAGGCGCTGGCGCAGTGCCACGAGTGGCTGTCGCTGCACCTGCCGCAGGCCGAGCGCCGCCCGGTGGCCAGCAATGCCGAGGGCGCCCGCCTGGCGGGTCAGGATGCGCGCCTGGCCGGCATCGCCAGCGTGCGTGCGGCCAATGAGTACGGCCTGCACGTGGTCGCCCCGGCCATCCAGGACGACGCCCACAACCGCACCCGCTTCGCCATCGTCACCGACCCGCACCGCCACCCGGCACCCAAGGCCTCGGGCCACGACTGCACCAGCCTGGTGGTCTCGGTGAACAACCGGCCGGGCGCGATGTACGACATCCTGGCACCGCTGAAAAAGCACGGCGTGTCGATGAGCCGGCTCGAATCACGCCCGGCGCGCTCGGGCCAGTGGGAGTACTACTTCTTCATCGACCTGCAAGGCCACCCGGACGAGCCGCGCGTGGACCAGGCCATGAAGGAGCTGCGCGAGGCCTGCGCCTTCTTCAAGGTGCTGGGCACCTACCCCGTCGACGTCCACTGAAGGCCCTCAGACCATGGCGATGTTCAAGCAACTCGGCCTGATCGGCTGCGGCCTGATGGGCGGCTCCTTCGCGCTGGCGCTGAAAGAGGCCGGCCTGGTCGACAAGGTGATCGGCTACAGCAAGTCGCCCACCACCACCGAGAAGGCGCGCCAGTTGGGCGTGATCGACCAGGTGGCCGAGTCCGCACTGCTGGCGGTCTCCGGCGCCGACATCGTGCTGCTGGCCGTGCCGGTGGCCGCCACCGACGCCACGCTGCGCGCCATCCGCCATCTGGTGACACCGGCCACGCTGTTCATGGACGTGGGCAGCACCAAGCGCGACGTGGTCGACGCGGTGCGCCGCGTGCTCAAGGAGCGCGCACCGGCCTTCGTGCCGGCGCACCCGATTGCCGGCAAGGAGCAGGCCGGTGTGCAGCACGCTGACGCCCAGCTCTACCGCGACCGCCAGGTCATCCTCACCCCGATCGCCCAGACCGATGCCGGCCTGGTCGACCAGGCCCGCGCCGTCTGGACCGCCGTGGGCGCCCATGTGCAGGTGATGACGCCCGAGGCCCATGACGCCGCCTTCGCCGCCGTCAGCCACCTGCCCCACCTGCTGGCCTTCGCCTACATGGCCGGGCTGCTGCAGCAAAAGGACAGCGAGCAGTTCCTGGCGCTGGCCGGGCCGGGATTCCGCGACTTCACGCGCATCGCCGCCTCCGACCCCGCTATCTGGCGCGACATCCTGATCGCCAACCGCGAGGAAGTGATCAAACAGTCCGAGCGCTTCCGCGGCGCGCTGGGCGTGCTCGAGAAGGCGCTGCAGGACTGCCACGGCGAGTCGCTGGAGGCGCTGATCCAGGGCGTCTCGCAGGCCCGCAGCCACTGGCGCCTGAGTTCCGGCGCCCGCCACAACTGATCCCCTGCCGGTGCTGTGTCGCCGGCCGCCGACCGATGTTCGACACCGCCTTCCTCGACCTGCCGCCCCTCGTCAGCGCCCGCGGCACCGTGCGCCTGCCGGGCTCCAAGAGCATCTCCAACCGCGTGCTGCTGTTGGCCGGCTTGGCCGAGGGCAGCACCGCGGTGCATGACCTGCTCGATTCCGACGACACCCGGGTGATGCTGGCCGCGCTGGAGCAACTGGGCTGCACGCTGCAGCGCGACGGCGCCGTGCTGCACGTCACCGGTCTGGGCGGCCACCTGCAGGCGCGCCAGGCCCAGCTGTTCCTGGGCAATGCGGGCACCGCCATGCGGCCACTGACCGCCGCGCTGGCGGTGCTGGCTGCCACCCAGGGCGGCGCGTTCGAACTCTCTGGCGTGCCGCGCATGCACGAGCGCCCGATCGGTGACCTGGTCGACGCGCTGCGCGCGCTGGGCTGCCCGGTGGCCGACCTGGGCCAGCCGGGCTATCCGCCCTTGCGCGTGGGCGACGGCGCCGTGCATGCGCTGCACACCGCCCGCCCCATCCCCGTGCGAGGCGACGTCTCCAGCCAGTTCCTCACCGCACTGCTGCTGGCGCTGCCGCTGGTCAGCGCTGACGGGCCGGTGGTGATCGAGGTGGTCGGCGAGCTGATCTCCAAGCCCTACATCGAGATCACGCTGAACCTGCTGGCGCGCTTTGGCATCACGGTGCAGCGCGAGGGCTGGCAGCGGTTCACCATCCCGCAGGGCTCGGCCTACCGCAGCCCGGGCAGCATCCATGTCGAGGGCGATGCGTCCTCGGCCTCGTACTTCATCGCCCTGGGCGCGATCGCCGGCACCGATGCACCGGTGCGCATCGAGGGCGTGGGCCTGGACGCCATCCAGGGTGACATCCGCTTTGTCGAGGCGGCGCAGGCGATGGGCGCGCAGGTCAGCGGCGGACCCGGCTGGCTGGAGGTGCGCCGCGGCGCCTGGCCGCTCAAGGGCATCACGCTGGACTGCAACCACATCCCGGATGCGGCCATGACGCTGGCGGTGATGGCGCTGTATGCCGACGGCCCGACCCGGTTGACCAACATCGCCAGCTGGCGCGTCAAGGAGACCGACCGCATCGCCGCCATGGCCACCGAGCTGCGGCAGCTGGGCGCCACGGTCACCGAAGGCCCCGACTTCATCGAGGTGCAGCCCCTGCACGCCTGGCGCGCCGCGCACATCCACACCTACGACGACCACCGCATGGCGATGTGTCTGTCGCTGGCCGCCTTCAACCCGCTGGCCGGCGGATCGGTGCCCGTGCGCATTGCCGACCCGAAGTGCGTGGCCAAGACCTTCCCCGACTATTTCGAGGCGCTGTTCAGCCTGGTCGAGCCGCTGCCCGGCGCGGTGCCGGTGATCGCGGTGGATGGCCCCACGGCGTCGGGCAAGGGCACGCTGGCGGCCGAGCTGGCCGAGCGCCTGGGCTACCACCTGCTGGACTCCGGTGCGCTCTACCGCGCTGCCGCCCTGGCCGCCCGGGCGGCGGGCGTGGCACTGGACGATGGCGCGGGCGTCGCCCAGGTGGCGGCCGCGATGGCGCTGCGTTTCCAGGGCCAGCAGGTCTGGCTGGACGGCCGCGACATCAGCGACGAGCTGCGCCTGGAAACCACCGGCGCGCTGGCCTCGCAGGTGAGCGTCCACCCCGCGGTGCGCCAGGCGCTGCACGACGTGCAGCTCTCGTTTGCCCGCGTGCCGGGCCTGGTGGCCGACGGCCGCGACATGGGCACCGTGGTGTTCCCGGGCGCGGCGCTGAAGGTCTTCCTCACCGCCAGCGCCGACCAGCGCGCCGAGCGCCGCTACAAGCAGTTGATTTCTAAGGGAATTTCCGCTAATATCGACAGTCTTCGCGCAGACATCCGGGCGCGCGACGAGCGGGACATGAACCGCTCGGCAGCGCCCCTGAAGCCCGCGGAAGACGCCGTGCTGCTGGACAACTCGCAGTTGGGCATCGAGGAATCGGTGCAACGCTGCCTGGGCTGGTGGCACGAGCGCCGGCCGTTTGGCCGCCTGGCCTGAGCGCTTGCTCGGGCCGCGCGATCGGCAGCCACCCAGGGCCCACCGCCCCTCCCTCCTGGTGCGCACAGCACCGCCGGGGGTGGTGATCTCGTCAACCTCAACCCGCAGGCCGCCTGGTCTGCAGCCAACACCGGCGGCGCGCCGCCGGCCCAGGAAACACAATGCAAGAATCCTTTGCCGCCCTCTTCGAGGAATCGCTGAAGAGCGCCGACATGCGCGTCGGCGAGGTCATCTCCGCCGAGGTGGTCCGTATCGAGCACAGCCACGTCGTGGTCAACGCCGGCCTGAAGTCCGAAGCGTATGTGCCCATCGAAGAATTCAAGAACGACCAGGGCGAAGTCGAAGTCCAGGTCGGTGACTTCGTCTCGGTGGCGATCGACGCCGTCGAGAACGGCTACGGCGACACCATCCTGTCGCGCGACAAGGCCAAGCGCCTGGCCTCGTGGCTGTCGCTGGAAACCGCGCTGGAGTCGGGCGACTTCGTCACCGGCACCGTCAGCGGCAAGGTCAAGGGCGGCCTGACCGTGCTGGTCAACGGCATCCGCGCCTTCCTGCCCGGCTCGCTGCTCGACACGCGTCCTGTCAAGGACATGACGCCGTTCGAGGGCAAGACCATGGAATTCAAGGTCATCAAGCTCGACCGCAAGCGCAACAACGTCGTGCTGTCGCGCCGTGCCGTGGTGGAAGCCTCGATGGGCGAAGAGCGCGCCAAGCTGCTCGAGACCCTGACCGAAGGCGCGATCGTCAACGGCGTGGTCAAGAACATCACCGAATACGGTGCCTTCGTCGACCTGGGCGGCATCGACGGCCTGCTGCACATCACCGACATGGCCTGGCGCCGTGTCCGTCACCCGAGCGAAGTGGTCACCGTCGGCCAGGAACTGCAGGCCAAGGTCCTGAAGTTCGACGCCGAGAAGAACCGCGTCTCGCTGGGCCTGAAGCAGCTGGGCGATGACCCCTGGATGGGCGTGGCTCGCCGCTACCCGCAGGGCACCCGCCTGTTCGGCAAGGTCACCAACATCGCCGACTACGGCGCCTTCGTCGAGATCGAGCCGGGCATCGAAGGCCTGGTGCACGTCTCCGAAATGGACTGGACCAACAAGAACGTCGCGCCTTCCAAGGTGGTCACCCTGGGCGAGGAAGTCGAAGTCATGGTCCTGGAGATCGACGAGGACAAGCGTCGCATCTCGCTGGGCATGAAGCAGTGCAAGGCCAACCCGTGGGAGGAGTTCTCCGCCACGGTCAAGCGCGGCGACCGCGTCAAGGGCCCGATCAAGTCGATCACCGACTTCGGCGTCTTCGTCGGCCTGGCCGCCGGCATCGACGGCCTGGTGCACCTGTCGGACCTGTCCTGGCACGAGCCGGGCGAGACCGCCGTGCGCAACTACAAGAAGGGCCAGGAAGTCGACGCCATCGTCCTGGGCATCGATGTCGAGCGCGAGCGCATCTCGCTGGGCATCAAGCAACTGGATGGGGACCCGTTCGCCACCTTCACCTCGGTCAATGACCGCGGCATGCTGGTCAACGGCGTCGTCAAGACCGTCGATCCGCGCGGCGCCGAAGTGCAGCTGGCCGACGACGTCATGGGCTACCTGCGCGCCTCCGAAATCAGCCGCGACCGCGTCGAAGACGCCCGCAACGTGCTGAAGGAAGGCGACGAGGTCTCGGTGATGATCGTCAACGTCGATCGCAAGACCCGCAACATCCAGCTGTCGATCAAGGCCAAGGACCAGGCCGACCAGCAGGAAGCCATGCAGCGTCTGTCGCAGTCCAACGAGCGCGAGAACGCCGGCACCACCAGCCTGGGCGCCCTGCTGCGCGCCAAGCTGGACCAGGGCGGCAACTGATCGATCAACCGAGATGATCCGGATGACCTGTGAAGCGAGCCGGGCCGAGCGCCGGGCCGCTCCCAAGCCGGCCGCTCGGATCCAGGAAGCCTCCACTGGAGGCTTCCTGCCCACCCTCGCCCCCTCGGGGGATCGTGCGGCGTACTCGCCGCGCGAGGGGCTCCAATGACCCGTTCTGATCTGGTCAACAAGCTCGCGGAACGGTTCTCGCAGCTCACGCAGCGGGACACCGAGTTCGCGGTCAAGACCATGCTCGACGCGATGTCCGATGCGCTGGCCCGCGGCCACCGCATCGAGATCCGGGGCTTCGGCAGCTTCTCGATCAACCGCCGGCCGCCGCGCGTGGGGCGCAATCCCCGAAGCGGCGAGCAGGTCACGATCCCCGAGAAGCTGGTGCCGCACTTCAAGCCGGGCAAGGCGCTGCGCGAAGGCGTGGACGCCAGCCTGCCGGCCGATCCGGCCTGAGAGGCTGCGCACCGACACCAGTGAAAGGGCCCCTCGGGGCCCTTTCTTTTTTTGGTGTCGCGGCTGCCTACAATGCATCGATTCCCCCCGGACCGCCGATGCGCTTCATCGTCTGGCTCCTGCGAGCCTTCATCTTCTTCTCGCTGTTCGCCTTCGCGCTGAACAACCAGCACCTCGTGTCGCTGAACTGGTTCTTCGGCCACGCCTGGGAGACGCGCATGGTCTTCGTGGTGCTGGCCGCCTTCGGGGCCGGGCTGGTGCTGGGCGTGCTGGCGATGGCGCCGTCGTGGTGGCGCCAGCGCCGGCTGGCCCAGCGCAGCGTGCCGCCCGTGGCGCCACCCGCCGAGCCGGCACAGGTGCCCGCGGTGCCCACCGCCCCCTCGGTCAACGACCTCACCGACGCCCGCGCGCATGGAATTTGACCTCTCCTGGCTGCTGCTGGGGTTGCCGCTGGCCTTCGGCCTGGGCTGGCTGGCCTCGCGCATCGACCTGCGCCAGTGGAAGCGCGCTCAGTCCGATTCACCGCGCGCCTACTACCAGGGCCTGAACCTGCTGCTCAACGAGCAGCAGGACAAGGCGATCGACGCCTTCATCGAGGCGGTCCAGCACGACCCCGACACCACCGAGCTGCACTTCGCGCTGGGCAGCCTGTTCCGCCGCCGCGGCGAGTTCGAGCGCGCGGTGCGCGTCCACCAGCACCTGCTGAACCGCGGCGACCTGGCCACCAGCGACCGCGACCGCGTGCAGCACGAGCTGGCGCAGGACTTCATGAAGGCCGGCCTGTTCGACCGCGCCGAACAGGCCTACCAGGCGCTGCAGGGCACCCCCTTCGACACCGACGCCCGGCTGGCGCTGCTGGGCCTGTACGAGCGATCGCGCGAGTGGGAGCACGCCGCCGAGACCGCCGCCGCGCTCGAGAAGCTGGGCACCGGCGCCTTTGGCACCCGCATCGCCCACCACTGGTGCGAGCGGGCGCTGGAGCTCGATGGCCGCGGCCAGCCCGACCAGGCCGCCGCCGCGCTGGCCACCGCCCGCGCCGCCGCGCCCAATGCGCCGCGGCCGCTGCTGCTGGCCGGCCAGCGCGCACTGCGCCTGGGCGACGCGGC
>NZ_JAGQDE010000025.1 GCF_018069755.1 Ideonella aquatica
GGTGTCCATGGTTGCAGCTCCGTTGATCAACGAGGCCAATCGCCTCGCTATTCAACTTCGCACAACCCAATGCCGCGACCACCGTCTCAACGCATCGAGGTCGCCTACCGCGAGAGCGGTTTAGTCCACTTGGGGATCGCGGACCGTTGACACTGCCACTTACACTGCGGCAAAGAAGACACCATGCTGGTGCATGCGAGGGATTCCAGCGTGTCACCGGCGGCGGTGGCTCATCCTGAAGTAGCCATGATTCCGCATTCTCTGGACCATTTGCTGTCGCGCCAACGCACCCTGATGCTTCAGGGTCCGATGGGCGACTTTTTCGCGCGTCTGGCCCAGACGCTGCGCAGCAACGGCCAGGCCGTCTGGAAGATCAACTTCAACGGCGGCGACGACCTGTTCTTCAGCGGCACCGACGTGCTGCGCTTTCACCAGCCGGCCGCCTACTTCGCCGAGTGGTTCGCCCACCTGCTCGATGACCTGCAGCCCGACACCCTGGTGCTGTTCGGCCAGTCGCGCCCGCTGCACGCGATGGCCATTCCGCTGGCCCGCGCCCGCGGCCTGGCGGTGTTCGTGTTCGAGGAAGGCTATGTCCGCCCCGACTACGTGACGCTGGAGCAGGGCGGTGTGAACGCCGCCTCCACGCTGCCGCGCGACGCCGCCTACTACCGCGCCCGCCTGCCCGAAACCCTGCCGGCGCCGCAGCCCACGCACCAGACCTTCGGCCAGGTGGCCAAGATCGCCATCCGCTATGCGCTGGCCTGCCGCGCCGAGCGCCGCACCTACCCGCACTACCGCCACCACCGCGAGATCGACACCGTCGCCGAGGGCCTGCGCTGGGTGCGCGGCTGGGCGCGCAAGCACTGGCACCACTGGCGCGAGCGCAAGGACTCGGCCTTCCTGGCCGCGCCCGAGCAGCACAAGCGCTTCTTCCTGGCGCCGCTGCAGGTGTGGAACGACAGCCAGATCGTGGTGCATTCGCGCTACGGCGAGATGGGCGACTTCATCGACGAGGTGCTCAGCTCCTTCTCGCTGCATGCGCCCGCTGACACGCTGCTGGTGTTCAAGCACCACCCGCTGGACCGGCCCTACTCCGACTACACCGCCTCGATCGCCCGCCGGGCTGAGGAGTTCGGCGTGGCCGACCGCGTGCGCTACATCCACGACCAGCACCTGCCCACGCTGCTGCGCCAGGCGCGCGGCGTGATCACCGTGAACAGCACCACCGGCCTGCAGGCGCTGTTCCACGGCACGCCGGTGATCACGCTGGGCGATGCCGTCTACGACGTCGAAGACCTGGTCTTCGACGGCGAACTCGACGACTTCTGGAAGAACCCGGGCACGGTGGATGCGGCGCTGTTCCACGCCTTCCGCAACCACCTGGTCACCGAGACCCAGCTCAACGCCAGCTTCTACGCTGACACGCCGGGCCTGCCGACCTACGCGATGTCGTCCAGCACGGCGCTCAGCCGCCGGCTTGAGGCCACCTCGCCGATCCCCAGGGCGCGGCCCCAGTCGGCCGCCTGATCGGCGCCGATCTTCCCCACGTTGAAGTAGCGCGCCTCGGGGTGCGCCAGGTAGAAGCCGCTGACCGACGCGGCCGGCGTCATCGCCATGCTCTCGGTCAGGTCCATGCCGATGGCGCGCGCCTGCAGCAGCGCGAACATGTCGGCCTTGATGCCGTGTTCCGGGCAGGCCGGGTAGCCCGGCGCCGGGCGGATGCCCTGGTAGGCCTCCTGGATCAGCTGCTCGTTGCTGAGCTGCTCGTCGGCCGCGTAGCCCCACAGGTCGGTGCGCACGCGCTGGTGCAGGCGCTCGGCAAAGGCCTCGGCCAGGCGGTCGGCCAGGGCCTTGAGCATGATCGATGAGTAGTCGTCGTGCGCGGCCTCGAACTCGGCCAGCTTCTTCTCGATGCCGATGCCCGCGGTCACCGCGAACAGGCCCACATGGTCGGGCTGCACGCCCAGTGGCGCGACAAAGTCAGCCAGCGATCGGTTGGGGCGGCGCACGCCGTCCACCACCGGGCGCTCGCCCTGCTGGCGCAGCGGGCGCCAGCGCAGCACCGGCTGCTGGCGGGCGGCATCGGCAAACAGGGTGATGGTCTCGCCGTCCACGGTGTTGGCCGGGTACAGGCCGATCACGCCATGGGCCTGCAGCCAGCGGCCGTCGATCAGCTTTTTCAGCATGGCCTGGGCGTCGGCAAAGACCTTGCGTGCGGCCTCGCCCACCACCGCGTCATCGAGGATGGCGGGGTAGCGGCCGGCCAGGTCCCAGGTCTGGAAGAAGGGCGTCCAGTCGATGCACTGGGCGATCTCGGCCAGGTCGTAGGCGCGGAACTCGCGCCGGCCGATGAACTTGGGTGCGGCGGGCGGCTGCGACCAGTCCAGCTGGGCGGCGTTGGCGTGGGCCTGGGCAAAGGGCAGCAGCGGCGCCTTCTTCTTGCCGGCGTGCAGCGCGCGCACCTGGTCCTGGTCGGCGCGCAGATCCGCCCGGGTGGCCGCGCCGCGTTCGTCGGACAGCAGGTCGGCGCACACGCCCACGGCGCGTGAGGCATCGGGCACATAGACCACCGGCCCGCTGTAGTGCGGGGCGATCTTGACGGCGGTGTGGACGCGGCTGGTGGTGGCGCCGCCGATCAGCAGCGGCGTGCCGCGCGCGCTGAACCAGGGGTCACGCTGCATCTCGGCCGCCACATGCTGCATCTCCTCCAGGCTGGGCGTGATCAGGCCCGAGAGGCCGATGATGTCGGCGCCCTCGGCGCGGGCTTTTTCGAGGATGTCCTGCGCGGGCACCATCACGCCCATGTTGACGACCTCGAAGTTGTTGCACTGGAGCACGACGGTGACGATGTTCTTGCCAATGTCGTGCACGTCGCCCTTGACGGTGGCAATCACGATCTTGCCCTTGGGCCGCACGTCGGCCCCGGCGTCCAGTGCGGCCTGCTTCTCGGCCTCGATGTAGGGCAGCAGGTGGGCCACCGCCTGCTTCATCACGCGCGCGCTCTTGACCACCTGCGGCAGGAACATCTTGCCGGCGCCGAACAGATCGCCCACGGTGTTCATGCCGGCCATCAGCGGGCCTTCGATCACGTGCAGCGGCCGGCCGCCGCTGGCGCGGATGGCCTGCCAGGCTTCCTCGGTGTCGGTGTCGATGAACTCGGTGATGCCGTGCACCAGCGCGTGGCTCAGGCGCTCGTTCACGCCGTGCTGGCGCCAGGCCAGGCGGGCGCTGTCGTCCTTGGCCGCGCCCTTGACCTGCTCGGCCACCTCCAGCAGACGCTCGGTGGCGTCGGGGCGGCGGTTGAGCACCACGTCCTCGACACGTTCGCGCAGGTCGGCATCCAGCTCGTCATAGACGCCCACCATGCCGGCGTTGACGATGCCCATGTCCAGCCCCGCCTGGATGGCGTGGTACAGGAAGACGGTGTGGATGGCCTCGCGCACCGGCTCGTTGCCGCGGAAGCTGAAGCTCACGTTGGAGACACCGCCCGAGACCTTGGCGCCCGGCAGGTGCTGCTTGATCCAGCGCGTGGCCTCGATGAAATCGACCGCGTAGTTGTCGTGCTCCTCGATGCCGGTGGCGATGGCAAAGATGTTGGGGTCGAAGATGATGTCCTCGGCCGGGAAGCCCACCTCATCGACCAGGAGGCGGTAGGCGCGCTCGCAGATGGCGGTCTTGCGCGCGAAGGTGTCGGCCTGGCCCTGCTCGTCAAAGGCCATCACCACCGCGGCCGCGCCATAGCGGCGCACCAGCGTGGCCTGGCGCTTGAACTCGGCCTCACCCTCCTTCAGGCTGATCGAGTTGACGATGCCCTTGCCCTGCAGGCACTTCAGGCCGGCCTCGATGACCGCCCACTTGGACGAGTCCACCATGATGGGCACGCGGGCGATCTCGGGCTCGGAGCCGATCAGGTTCAGGAAGCGCACCATCGCCGCCTGCGAGTCCAGCATGGCTTCGTCCATGTTGACGTCGATGACCTGGGCGCCGTTCTCCACCTGCTGGCGGGCCACAGCCAGCGCCTTCTCGTACTCGCCCGCCAGGATCATCTTGGCGAACACCCGCGAGCCGGTGACATTGGTGCGCTCGCCGATGTTGACGAAGAGCGAGCCCTCGCCGATGGCGATCGGCTCCAGGCCGGACAGGCGCATCGGGGGCGGGGTGGGGACAGCGTTCATCGGCATCAATGGGCAGGCGGGCTCACCCGCATAAAGGTCGGGCGAGCGTGGTTGTTGGGCCCCAAGCCTGACAGCACCCGGTCCTGTGGCAGGCCGGCGCGCTGCTGCAACGCTCCTTGGAAGCGGGCAATTTTAACGGAGGCCGATGCGCACCCGGATGGACGCCGCCGCCACGCAAGGTAAGGTCGCAGGCTGACCATGACCGACCCCGCCGCACCCCAGCTGATCAGCCGCTCGATGGCCGATGAACCGGTCTGGGCCGAATGCGCCGCCGACCTGATGCGGCGCGCCGAGGGCCTGGTCGGCCTGAGCGCGCTGGATGCGCACTGCATCGTCTCCTACACCCGCCTGCTGCGCTGCGCCGAAGGCCAGGTGCTCACGCGCGAGGGCGAGCCTGCGGGCGACGGTTTCATGCTGCTGGTGCTGTCGGGCGAGGTGACGGTGGAGACCATCGTGGCCCGGCGCGACGAGCCGGTGGTGGTGTCGGTGGCCGGTCCCGGCCATTTGATCGGCGAGACCGCGCTGCTCGATGGCGGCCCGCGCACGGCCACCTGCACCGCCACCGCGCCGGTCATCGGCGCCGGCCTCAGCCGCAACGCGCTGCAGCGCATGATGCGCGCCGAGCCCGAGGTGGCCGCCAAGCTGATGGCCGGCGTAGCCCACCGCATGGCCCAGCGCCTGCGCGACCTGACGCGCCAGCAGCGCGTCTACCACCAGTTGGTGAGTGCGATGCAGGGCGAGGTCGATGAGCTGCAGCGTCAGCTGCAGCAGGTCATGGACGGCGCCGCACGGCGCACGGCTCAGCGACGCGAGGACTAAGGCGACGCTGAACAAGTCGCCGCGGATGGGCGCGCCCTGATTCGGGATGGGCTGCAAGGCGCACACCACAGCCATAGCTCGGGCTATGGCGAGGATGTGCAACGCCGCAGACCGCCCGAAGCAGGGATGCGCACGCCGCGAGGGACTCGTTCAGCGTTGCCCTAAGCCACCGCCTGCGCGACCAGCCGGCTGAACGGCCGGCTGGCCAGCGCGCGCGGCTGGTAGCGGCCCACGCGTTGGGCGATGGCGGCGATGTGCGCCGGCGTGGTGCCGCAGCAGCCGCCGACGATGTTCAGGAAGCCCGCCTTGGCGAACTCTTCCATCAGGCCGCCGGTGACCTCGGGCGTTTCGTCAAAGCCGGTGTCGCTCATCGGGTTGGGCAGGCCGGCGTTGGGGTAGCAGCTGACGAAGGTGTCGCCGGCCACGCGGCCCAGCTCCTCGATGTAGGGCCGCATCAGCGTGGCGCCCAGCGCGCAGTTCAGGCCGATGGCCAGCGGCCGCGCGTGGCGCACCGAGTGCCAGAAGGCGCCCACCGTCTGGCCGCTGAGGATGCGACCCGAGGCGTCGGTGACGGTGCCGGAGATGATCACCGGCAGGCGCTCGCCGGTGGCCTCCATCAGCTCATCAAGCGCAAAGATCGCGGCCTTGGCATTGAGCGTGTCGAAGATGGTCTCGACCAGGAACAGGTCGACCCCGCCCTCCAGCAGCCCCTCGGCCTGCTCGCGGTAGCTGTCGCGCAGCTGGTCGAAGCTGATGTTGCGCGCGCCGGGGTCGTTGACATCGGGGCTGATGCTGGCGGTGCGCGGCGTGGGGCCCAGCGCGCCGGCCACGAAGCGCGGATGATCGGGCGTGCTGTAGCGATCCGCCGCCTCGCGCGCCACGCGGGCGGCGGCCACGTTCATCTCGCGCGCCAGGTGGCCCAGGGCGTAGTCTTCCTGTGCGATGGAGGTGGCGCCGAAGGTGTTGGTCTCGATGATGTCAGCCCCGGCGGCCAGGTACTGTTCGTGGATCTCGCGGATCACATCGGGCCGGGTCAGCACCAGCAGGTCGTTGTCGCCCTTCAGGTCTTTCGGGTGATCGGCCAGCGCGGCATGGCGGAAGTCGGCCTCGCCCAGCTTGTAGCGCTGGATCATCGTGCCCATCGCCCCGTCGATGATGACGATGCGCTGGGCAAGCAGCGCCGGCAGGGCGGCGCCGCGGGTGTAGGCGGGGGCAGGGGTGGTCATGCCCCGATTGTAGGAAACCCGCACCCCGGACCTGTCGACGCCGGGCTTTACCTGGCTTCACCCGGCATCGACGCTGGCGCAAGCCCAGGCGGCCAGACTGGCGCCATGAATCGACGATGGCACACCGTGGCTGCCCTGGGCAGTCTGTTGACGAGCGTGGCCGTGGTGGCCCAGCCGATGGGGGGGATGGGTCCGGGGCGAGGGCCTGGTGACGGCCCGCCCGGCGCACGGGGTCCGGCCCGCGCTGAACGCTCGCTCGACGAGATGCTGCCGCCTGATCCCTGGCGGCTGTGGCTGCAGCGGGTGTCGCTGGAGCGCGGTGCGCTGACCACCCGCCCGGAGCAGACCGCGGTGGTCGACGCCTTCGTGCAGGCGCTGGAGACGGTGCAGCGGCTGTCCGCCCAGCGCCAGCGACAGTTCACGCAGCCGCCCGCGCCGCCACCGCCCATGGGGCTGGACCTGGCGCGCGAACTGCACGCCGAGGTCGACGACGCCCGCGTCTGGACCGACGCCCTGGCCGCGCTGGAGCGTGGCTGGCGTGCCGCTGCCGATGTGCTCGACGGCGGCCAGCGTGCGCGCCTTGAGGGCGCCTACCTGGCAGCGTTCGCGCCCCAGCCTAGCCGAGACCGATCGGCGCCGGCGCGCGATTGAGGATCTGCTGGAACAGCGGCCGGTAGCCGTCCTCGGGTTCATGGCCGGTCAGCGGGTCCTTGTTGGCGGCGAAGGCGGCGTCCAGCGCGGCCCAGTCCTCGGCACTGAGGTGCTCGAGCGCGGCGGGCAGCACCTCGCTCTCCTCCACAGCCATGTGGCGCAGGTAGTTGTCGATGTAGCGGTCCACCGCCTGCTCGAAGGCGGCGCGGCGCGGCTCGCCCATGACCTCGTAGGCCAGCAGCAGGTGCGCCAGGTCGCGCACCGCGCGCTCGCCGAACTCGTGGTCGCGGTCCAGCCGGTCCAGCGTGTCCTTCAGGGCCGGGACGCGCTCGCGCAGCTTGGGGAACAGCAGCTCGCTTTCCTTGGTGTGGTGCAGGCGTTCGGGGAATTCGTCGATATAAAACAGCATCGCGCGCACCAGCGCAAAGTCGGGCGGACGGCCTTCGCGGCGCGATTGCGCCAGCAGCAGCGGCAGCGACTTGAGCATGGCCGCCAGGGCCTGGTGCTCGTCCTTCATGATCGTCAGCGACAGGGGCTTCACGGTGTTCTCTCCAGCGGTGATGGCCGGAGATTGACAGCACACTGCCGACGTGGCCTTGAGTCAGGTCAAGGCTCAGGGGCTGAGCGGCCCCGCTGCAGGGCCTGGCGATCGGCCTGGCGTGGCGCGAAGGCGGCCTGCAGCGATGCCATCAGCGCCTCGGCCTTGGCGCTGTTGTCCTCGCCCAGGTTGCAGACATAGGCGTCCAGCGTCACCGCGCCCAGCTCGGGCCAGGTGTGTACCGCCAGATGCGACTCGGCCAGCAGCACCACGCCGGTCACGCCGGCCGGGCCGCCGCCGGGTGGCGGCGCAAAGCGGTGAAACAGCTCACCCACCGCCTGCAGCCCAGCTTGTTGCACCGCGCGCAGGCACAGCGCACGCAGCGCGGCGGGGTCGTGCATCACCGGCGCGGCCGGGTCGCAGCCACGCAGGTCGGCGGTCAGGTGCAGGCCTTGCATCGGGCCGATTATCAGGGCCGATAAAATGCCGGGTTCACCCTCCCCATCCCCCTCGGACGCGCCATGCCCGCCACCACCCCCCGCAACGATCACCCGCTGATGGCCCAGGCCATCCGCGCCCTGGCGATGGACGCCGTGCAGCAGGCCAATTCCGGCCATCCCGGCGCGCCCATGGGCATGGCCGAGATGGCCCAGGCGCTGTGGACACGGCACCTCAAGCACAACCCGGCGCAGCCGCAGTGGGCCGACCGCGACCGCTTCGTGCTGTCCAATGGCCATGGCTCGATGCTGATCTACGCACTGCTGCACCTCAGCGGCTATGCGCTGCCGATCGAGCAGCTCAAGGCCTTCCGCCAGCTGCACAGCCTGACCCCGGGCCACCCCGAGGTGGACGTCACCCCGGGCGTGGAAACCACCACCGGCCCGCTGGGCCAGGGCATCACCAACGCGGTGGGCATGGCGCTGGCCGAGAAGCTGCTGGCGTCCCAGTTCAACCGCGACGGCCACACCGTGGTGGACCACCACACCTATGTGTTCATGGGCGATGGCTGCCTGATGGAAGGTGTCAGCCACGAGGCGATCGCGCTGGCCGGCGCCTGGAAGCTGAACAAGCTGGTGGCGCTGTACGACGACAACGGCATCTCGATCGACGGCCAGGTGGCGCCCTGGTTCATCGACGACACGCCGGCGCGTTTCAAGGCCTGCGGCTGGAGCGTCATCGGCCCGGTCGACGGCCATGACGTGGACGCGGTGGACGCCGCGATCGTCCAGGCCAAGGGCAGCGCTGACAAGCCCACGCTGATCGTCTGCAAGACCCACATCGGCAAGGGCTCGCCCAACCGCGCCAACACCGCCAAGGCGCACGGCGAGCCGCTGGGCGCCGAGGAAATCCGCCTGACCCGCGAGGCCATCGGCTGGACGGCCGAGCCCTTCGTCATCCCGGCCGAGATCAAGGCTGCCTGGGACGCCACCGACCGTGGCGCCGTGGCCCAGGCCGAGTGGGAGAAGCGTTTCACCGCCTATGCAGTGGCGCACCCGGACCTGGCGGCCGAGTTCCTGCGCCGCATGGCCGGCGAGCTGCCCGCCAACTTCGCCGAGATCGCCGTCGAGGCTGTGGCCAGCGCCCACGACAAGGCCGAGACCGTGGCCAGCCGCAAGGCCAGCCAGATCGCGCTGGAGACCTTCACCGCCCAGCTGCCCGAGCTGCTGGGTGGCTCGGCCGACCTGACTGGCTCCAACCTCACCAACACCAAGAGCACGCCCCACCTGCGCTTTGACGCCAGCGGCGCCGTGGTGAAGAACGAGGCAGGCTTGGGTGGCCGCCACATCAACTACGGCGTGCGCGAGTTCGGCATGGCCGCCATCATGAACGGCATTGCGCTCCATGGTGGCTTCATTCCCTACGGCGGCACCTTCCTGACCTTCAGCGATTACAGCCGCAACGCGATCCGCATGGCCGCGCTGATGAAGCGCCGCGTGATCCATGTCTTCACGCACGACAGCATCGGCCTGGGCGAGGACGGCCCCACCCACCAGAGCATCGAGCATGCCGCCAGCCTGCGCCTGATCCCGGGTCTGGACGTCTGGCGCCCGGCCGACACCACCGAGACCGCGGTGGCCTGGACCATGGCGCTGGCCAACAAGAACCGCCCCAGCGCGCTGCTGCTGAGCCGCCAGAACCTGCCCTACGCGCCCAAGACCGACGCCGACGTCATCACCCGCGGCGCCTATGTGCTGGCCGACCCGACCGAGGTGGGCATGAGGCGCAAGCCTGTGGCGGTGATCATCGCCACCGGCTCCGAGGTGCAGCTGGCGCTGCACGCGCAGGCCGCGCTGGCCGACCTGAAGATCCCGGTGCGCGTGGTCTCGATGCCCTCGACCAGCGTGTTCGACCGCCAGGACCGCGCCTACAAGAAGGAGGTGCTGCCGCCCAAGCTGCCGCGCATCGCCATCGAGGCCGGCGTGACTGATTTCTGGTGGAAGTACGGCTGCGACGCCGTGATCGGCATCGACCGCTACGGCGAGTCGGCCCCGGCCAATGTGCTGTTCCCGCTGTTCGGCTTCTCGGTCGAGAACCTGGTGCAGACGGTGCGCAAGGTGCTGGCCAAGTGATGCGGGTGCGCGCCTGGGCGGGCTGGCTGCTGGGTGCCGTGCTCGGCCTGCTGGCGCCGCTGCACGCCTGGGCGCAGGACCGCATGTCGGTGCCCTCGCCCTACTTGCAGTGCCTGACGCCGGATGGCGCCACGCGCGGCGACCCCGAGTATCCGTTCATCGCCTTCAAGACCGGCGCCACCGGGCGGGTCAAGGTGGCGCTGAGCTTCGACTCGCCCACCAGCCGGCCGCAGGTTGAGGTGCTCGAGAAGGAAGGCGGGGCGGAGTTTGTGGACGCCGTGCGCGATCACGTCAAGGCGTTCCGCTTGCCGTGCCTGGCGGCAGGGGGCGTACCGGCGCGCCTGCTGTTCGAGTTCGTGTTCCAGCCGGACCGGCGTGAGCCGATCTTTCTGGGGGCGCAGGACACCGCTGACGCCAGGTGGCAGCAGCAGGCGGCGTGCATCAAGCATGTGTCCGGCGCCCAGAAGCCGGACTACCCCGAGTTGCTGAGGCTCAAGGAGATCCAGGGACGCGTGCGGGCCCAGTTTCAGTTCACGGCACCGGACCAGCCGCCCCGCGTGCAGGTGTTCGGGCGGCCCGCCAACAAGGCGCTGATGGACGTGGTGGCCGACTGGGGCCAAGGCCTGCGCGTGCCCTGCCTGGAGGGAACACCGATCGAGGTCGGCTTTTGGTACGTCTTCATCCTCGAGGGCGATGCCTACGGCTTCAAGCCGGGCCTTCGCTTCATCGAGCTGCTGTCTCTGGTCAATGGCATCGAGCGTCAGACGGTCAACATCGACACCACCACGCTGGGCTGCCCGTTTGACCTGCGTCTGAGGTACCAGCAGCCCGATCGCAAGAATGCCGTGGCACAGCTTGGCAATGCCCAGGCTTCCCGCCGAGAATTCATGGCTTGGCTCGAGAGCTGGCAGTTCAAGCTGTCGGCCAAGGACCTGGACCGCATCTATGGCGACGCCGTGACCTTCACCGTTCCCTGTCTCAAAATCAATCTCACTCCCAAGGAATCGACATGACCATCAAGATTGGTATCAACGGCTTCGGCCGCATCGGCCGCATGGTGTTCCGCGCCGCCGTCCAGAACTTCGCCAAGGACGTGCAGATCGTCGGCATCAACGACCTGCTCGAGCCCGACTACCTGGCCTACATGCTGAAGTACGACAGCGTGCACGGCCGCTTCAAGGGCGAGGTCTCGGTGGACGGCAACCACCTCGTGGTCAACGGCCAGAAGATCCGCCTGACCGCGGTGAAGAACCCGGCCGAGCTGGCCTGGGGCGACGTGGGTGCCGACATCGTCATCGAGTCCACCGGCCTGTTCCTGACCAAGGAAACCGCCGAGGCCCACCTGAAGGCCGGTGCCAAGAAGGTGATCATGTCGGCGCCGTCGAAGGACGACACCCCGATGTTCGTCTACGGCGTCAACGACAAGACCTACGCCGGCCAGGCCATCATCTCCAACGCCAGCTGCACCACCAACTGCCTGGCCCCGGTGGCCAAGGTGCTCAACGACAGCTTCGGCATCAAGCGCGGCCTGATGACCACGGTGCACGCCGCCACCGCCACGCAGAAGACCGTGGACGGCCCGAGCAACAAGGACTGGCGCGGCGGCCGCGGCATTCTGGAGAACATCATCCCCAGCAGCACTGGCGCGGCCAAGGCGGTGGGCGTGGTGATCCCCGAGCTGAACAAGAAGCTCACCGGCATGGCCTTCCGCGTGCCCACCAGCGATGTGTCGGTGGTGGACCTGACGGTGGAGCTGAACAACGAAGCGTCCTACGCCGACATCTGCGCCGCGATGAAGGCCGCCTCTGAGGGCGCGATGAAGGGCGTGCTGGGCTACACCGAGGACAAGGTGGTGGCCACCGACTTCCGCGGCGAGTCCTGCACCTCGGTGTTCGATGCCGAGGCCGGCATTGCGCTGGACAAGACCTTCGTCAAGGTCGTGGCCTGGTACGACAACGAGTGGGGCTACTCGAACAAGTGCCTGGAGATGGCCCGCGTCATCGCCGGCTGATCGGCCTGGCGCACGCAGGAAAGCCCGCTTCGGCGGGCTTTTTTCATGGCTGAGTGCAGGCTTGCACACGGCAACATCCCGGCAATGTCCTGCGCCCTAGACTCGCGGGCGAGGAGAAGCACATGGCGATGATCAAGGGACGGACCTTTCTGCTGGCCGGGCTGCTGGCGCTGAGCACCGTGGCCGGCGCGGCCGAACAGGGGCCGCTGCGCGCCACCGCCACCGCGGCGGCCCGCAGTGAGCAGGCCCGGGTGATCGTGCGCTACCGCGAGGACAGCAGCGTCGTGCGCGCTGCCGCCGCGCGCGGCCAGGACCAGGCGCAGCACGCCGGCACGCTGGGCGCGCGCGTGGGCCTGAGCCTGCGCGATGGCCGGGCGATGGGCCAGCGCCAGCAACTGGTGCAGGCCAGCGGCCTGAGCTCGCAGGCGCTGGCCAAGCGTCTGGCCCAGGACGCGCAGGTGGAGTGGGCGGTGCCCGACCGCCGTCGCCGCGCCAGCTTCGTGCCCAACGATCCCTTCTTCGCCAGCGGCCAGTCCAGCCCGATGCCGCCGGCCGGTCAGTGGTGGCTGCGGCCCTTTGACGCCACGCTGGTGTCGGCCACGCGCAGCACCGTGGCCTGGGACACCACCCGCGGCAGCGGCGTGGTGGTGGCGGTGCTGGACACCGGTGTGCGCAGCGAGCACCCCGACCTGGCTGGCCGTTTCCTGCCGGGCTACAACATGATCTCGCCCGACAGCGGCGGCTGCCTGACCGGCAACGGCTCCTGCCGCAACGCCGATGCCACCGATCCCGGCGACTGGGTCAGCCAGACCGACGTCAACAACCACCCCAGCCTGTTCGACAGCAGTTGCCTGGGCGACAGCAGCTGGCACGGCACGCAGGTCTCGGGCATCGTCGGCGCCGGCACGAACAATGCGCTGGGCGTGGCGGGTGTGGCGGGCAGCGCGCAGATCCTGCCGGTGCGGGTGCTGGGCAAGTGCGGCGGCTATGACTCGGACATCATCGACGGCATGCGCTGGGCGGCCGGCCTGACGGTCACCGGCGCTCCGGTCAACCCGAATCCGGCGCAGGTGATCAACCTCAGCCTGGGCGGCAGCGGCGCCTGCGGCAGCGCCTACCAGCGCGCGATCAACGAGGTGCTGGCGCTGGGCGTGACCGTGGTGGTGGCGGCCGGCAACGAGGGCGATGCGGTGGGCGCGCCCGCCAACTGCACCGGCGTGGTCGCCGTGGGCGGTCTGCGCCATGTGGGCACCAAGGTGGGCTACTCCAGCCTGGGGCCGCAGGTGGCGATCAGCGCGCCGGCGGGCAATTGCGTCAACGAGAGCGGCGCCTGCCTGTACCCGATCGTCACCACCGCCAACGACGGCGCCACCACGCCCGGCAGCTCGATCTACACCGATGCCTTCAACTACTCGGTGGGCACCAGTTTCTCGGCGCCGATCGTGGCCGGCACGGCGGCGCTGATGAAGTCGGCCAATGCCTCGCTGACCGGCACGCGCATCCGCACCCTGCTGCGCGCCACCGCGCGGCCCTTTCCCACCACCGGCGGCGATGCCAGCAGCGGCGTCTGCCACGCGCCCAACGGCATACCGCAGGACAGCGAGTGCTACTGCACCACCAGCACCTGCGGCGCCGGCATGCTCGACAGCGCGGCGGCGGTGGCGGCCGCGCTCAGCGACGTGGCCGCCAGCATCAGCGCCTCGCCCAGCACGGCGGTGGCGGGCGCCCGCGTGACGCTGTCCAGCAGCGGCTCCAGCGTGGGCAGCGGGCGCAGCATTGCCTCGTATGCCTGGAGCATCACCGGTGGCGCCAGCCTGGCCAGTTTTGTCAGCGCCACCAATGCCGCCAGCGCCACGCTGGACACCAGCGGCGCCGGCACCGTCACCGTGAGGCTGACGATCACCGACGACCTGGGCCACAGCGGCAGCAATACGCTGGCGCTGACCGTGAGCGAGTCGGGCCTGCAGGCGGCGATCAGCGCCACGCCCAGCGCGCCCGAGGTGGGCGACAGCGTGGCGCTCAGCGCCGCCGGCAGCACGGTCGACAGCGGGCGCAGCATCGCGGCCTACCAGTGGGAGATCGTCGACGGCGGCACGCGCGCGGCCTTCAGCGGCAGCACCACTGGCGCCAGTGCCACGCTCACCACCAGCGCGGCGGGCACGGTCACGCTGCGCCTGACGATCACCGACAGCCAGGGCCTGTCGTCCAGCGTCCAGCAGACGCTGAGCATCACCGCGCCGCCGGCCGCGTCGTCGGGCGGCGGGGGCGGCAGCACCTGGCTGTTCGGGCTGGGCCTGGGCCTGGCCGGGCTGGGGCTGCGGCGCCGACGCTGATCGCTTCAGTCCGTCGGCACCCTCGCCGATATCCGGTCAGACCCACTGACCGGATGACCGGCATGCCTGACCTTGTTCCACGCCTGCGCCCCTGGCTGGGCGCCGTCGCCTGCGGCCTGCCGCTGCTGGCTGCAGCGGCCCCCACGGCGGCCCCTGAGGCCTTCATCCTGCGCCTGCGCGACGCGCCGGCACACACCGAGCTGAGTCCGCCGCAGGACCGCCGACAGGCCAGCGTGGCTACGCGCAGCCAGGCGCTGCGCCTGGCCCAACGACGCCAATGGCAGGCGGTGCTCAGCGGCAGCGGCCTGGACGCCGAAACCGGCTGGCGCCTGGAGCCGGTGGGCCGGGCCTCGTGGCGGCTGGTGCCGGGCCACCGCCTGAGCGCCACCGAGGCGCGCCGCTGGCAGGCCGCGCTGGCCGCCCAGCCGGGCCTGGCCTGGGTGGAGCCCGACCGCCGCGAAAGCCGCCTGCAGGCCCTGCCCGACGACCCGCTGTACAGCGAGCAGTGGTGGCTGCACCCGGCCGGCGGCGCCAATGCCAACGCGGCGTCCGAGCGCCGCCGCGGTGCCCCGGGTTTCCAGACCGCCTGGGCCCGCCTGGGCGCCGGCAGCGGCCCGGTGGTGGCGGTGCTCGACACCGGCCTGACGCCGCACCCCGACATCGATGCCAGCCGCGTGCTGCCCGGCTTTGACATGGTCAGCGACTGGGACAGCAGCGTCGCCCGTGGCCTGGCCGCCGACGGCAACGGCCGCGACAGCGACCCCACCGACCCCGGCGACGCCGTCACCGACAGCGAGCGCAGCGCCGACCCCACCCGCTACGCCGGCTGCAGCAGCAGCGCCAGCAGCTGGCACGGCACCGCGGTGGCAGGCCTGCTGGCGGGCCACAGCCGCGACGCCAGCGGCGGTGCCGGCGCCTACGACGGGCTGCGCCTGCTGCCGGTGCGGGTCTCGGGCCAGTGCGGCGCCAGCCTGCGCGACATCGTCGACGGCCTGCGCTGGTCCGCCGGCCTGACGGTGTGTCAGCGCTGGGCCGATGCCCAGGATCCGGGCTCGGGTTGCGCTGAGTGGGCGCCCACCAACCCCTACCCCGCCAAGGTGGTCAACCTGAGCTTTGGCGCCCAGGTGGACTGCGGCTCGGAGTACCAGGCGGCGATCGACGAGCTGTGGGCGCGCGGCGTGCTGGTGGTGGCCCCGGCCGGCAATGCCCACGGCGCCCCGGCCCGGCCGGCCAATTGCCGCCATGTGGTGGGCGTGGCCGCGCTCAACCGCGACGGCTTCAAGGCCAGCTACTCCAACTTCGGCAGCGCGCTGGCGATAGCCACCGTGGGCGGCGACGACAACCAGGGCCTGTGGGGCGCGCTGCTGGCCGATCCCGGCCTGCTGGGCCCGACCAACGAGGGCCTGGACCGCGCCGCCAACCCCGGCTGGGGCACGCACTACGGCAGCAGCTTTGCGGCGCCGCTGGTCTCGGCGACGCTGGCGATGATGCTGGCGGCCGACCCGCAGCTCAGCGCCGCGCAGCTGGTGGACGGCCTGGGCCGCAGCGCGCGGCCGCATGTGCGCTCCACGCTGATCGGTGCCTGCAGTGTCGACAACCCGGGGCGCTGCCTGTGCAGCACCGCCAACTGCGGCGCCGGCATCCTGGACGCCGACCAGGCCCTGGCCTGGGCCCAGGCGCAGGCCGCCGGCAGCTCCTGGCAGGCGCCGAACTGGCCCACCGAATGGCTGGACACCGACGAGCTGCGCCAGGCCGTGGCGCTGGGCCCCGACCGCGAGCCCACCGCCACCACCGGCAACGGCAGCGGCAGCGGCTCGGGCAGCCCGGCGGGCGGGGGTGGCGGCGGCAGCACGCCGTGGTCGGCGCTGGGCTTGCTGGGCGCGGCGCTGGCGCTGCGGCGGCGCCGCTGAGGCGGGTTCAGCGGCAGTCGCGCCAGGCCGGTGTGGCCGGCAGGCGCGCACGCGCTGCGCTGGAGGCGCGCTCGATGCGCAGCCGGTGCTCCACCGTGGGCGCCTGCAGCACCTGCACGCGGGCGGTGCGCACGCCGCGCGTCTGCAGGCGCTGCAGCGCGGCGTCGGCCTGTTGCGGATCGGTGTAGCGGCCCAGCAGCAGACCCGGCGCCAGCGCGCCCGGGGCGGGCTCGGCCGTCACGTTGATGCGCTGCAGTTCCTCGAGCTTGCGCTTTTGCTGCTCGGCGTCGGCGAAACGGCCCATGTACAGCCCCCAGCTGCCCGGCAGCTCGCGGCGCAGCTCCACCCAGGCCTCGGGTCCGATGCCGGCCAGCGCCATGCCTTGGCGCGCCTGCGCGAACGCGGCATCGTCCAGCGGGCCGGCTTCCAGGCAGGCCATCACCTCGGTGGCGCCGCTGGCGGCCGAGGCCGCGCGCGCCGGGGGCAGCAGCTCGACGCGCTCCGGGTGGACCTGGCGCGCCTGGCGCTGCGGCTCGCGCTGGTCGGCGCCCAGGCCCAGCGGTTCGGCCAGCGGCGGCCAGTGCAGGGCCCACCAGACCAGGTTGGCCAGCAGCAGCAGGATGACAAACAGGCGCAGCATCTCAGTCGGGCCGCACGCTGACCTCGCCGCTGACGATGCGCTGCACGCGCCCGTCGCAGCGCAGGCGCAGCGCGCCGTCGGCATCGACGCCATCGGCCAGGCCGCCGGGCAAGGCGGGGTCGGTGGTGCGGATCGCGCGGCCCATCAGCACGTCACGCGTGGCAAAGGCATCGGCAAAGGCGCCAAAGCCCTGGGCGTCAAAGCGGCGCAGTGCGGCGGCCAGCGTCGGCGCCACGCGGGCCAGCAGCGCGGGCGCGTCCAGCCCGGGCGCGACATCGGCCAGGCCGGCGGCCTGCAGCGCGGCGTCAGCCGGCGCGCGCAGGTTCAGGCCCACGCCCACCACCGCCACCCGCGGCCCCTGCGGCAGGGGCAGGCCCTCGACCAGGATGCCGCCCAGCTTGCGGCCATCGGCCAGCCACAGGTCGTTGGGCCACTTCAGGCGCAGCCAGGCGTTGGCGGGATCGATCGCCTCGGCCAGCGCCACGCCCACCGCCAGCGACAGGCCCGACCAGTCGGCGCGCGCCAGCGGCACCGCCAGCGAGAAGGTCAGCGCATCGCCCACGCCCGACTGCCACTGCCGGCCCAGACGGCCGCGGCCGGCGCTCTGGCGCTCGGCCACCAGCAGGCAGGGCGCGAAGGCCGCTCCGGCCTCGCGGGCGCGCTGCAGCAGCTCGGTGCTGGTCGAGCCGATCTCTGGCAGGGCCTCGGCCACCAGGCCGGGCCAGTGCGCGGCCAGGGCCGCACGCAGCTCCGGGATGCGCCAGTCCTGCATGGCCACGGGCGCTCAGCGGCGGCGGCGCTTGGGCACCAGCATCGTGCCGGTGCACCGGGGCGAGCCGCAGCGGCACGCGAAGCGCTTCTTCAGCGCCGGGGTGTAGCGCTCGTCCAGCGTCAGGCCGTAGATGTAGTTCAGCTCCTCGCCGGCACGGATCGCACGCAGGGTCTTGATGAAGACGCGGCCGTCGGTTTCCTCGGCCTCGCAGTTGGGCTCGCAGGCGTGGTTGATCCAGCGCGAGGCATTGCCGCCGTAGAGGGCGTCGATGGTCTCGCCGGTCTCGAGCTGGAAGTAGAAGGTGTGGTCGGGCTGGTCAGGGTCGTGGGGGTGGCGGCGCAGCGCCTCGTCCCAGTCGATGCGCTCGCCGGTGTACTCGATGACGGTCTCGCCCGGCTCGAAGTCGCGGGTGGCGAACACCCCCTTGCCGTGTACGCCGCTGCGGCGCACCTGGATCCCGGAGCCCAGGCGAGGGCGGGGCGTTTCTTGCGGCGTGTTCTTCATTGGGTACATTGAAATCATGGGCGCGCGCGTGCGTACGCGTGAGCGCGCGAGAGAACGCATTGTATGGAGGCGGCCGCAGCACCCTGCGGCGGCCCTTGAACCGAGACCGATGAGCAAATCACTGATCATTGCCGAGAAGCCCAGCGTGGCCCAGGACATCGTCCGCGCGCTGACCCCCGTGGCCGGCAAGTTCGAGAAGCTGGCCGACCACTTCGAGAATGACCGCTATGTGGTCACCTCGGCGGTGGGCCACCTGGTGGAAATCAAGGCCCCCGAGGCCTATGACGTCAAGCGCGGCAAGTGGAGCTTTGCCCACCTGCCGGTGGTGCCGCCGCACTTCGACCTGGCGCCGATCGACAAGGGCAAGGCGCGGCTGAACGCCGTGGTCAAGCTGGTCAAGCGCAAGGACGTGACCGAGCTGATCAACGCCTGTGACGCGGGGCGCGAGGGCGAGCTGATCTTCCGCCTGATCGTGCAGTACGCCGACACCGGCAAGACGCCGCTGGCCAAGCCGATCCGTCGCCTGTGGCTGCAGAGCATGACGCCGCAGGCGATCCGCGACGGCTTTGCGCAGCTGCGCAGCGACCAGCAGATGCTGGGCCTGGCCGACGCCGCACGCAGCCGCTCCGAGGCCGACTGGCTGGTGGGCATCAACGGCACGCGGGCGATGACCGCGTTCAACTCGCGCGATGGCGGCTTCTTCCTGACCACCGTGGGCCGGGTGCAGACGCCCACGCTGTCGATCGTGGTGGAGCGCGAGGAGAAGATCCGCAAGCACGTGCCGCGCGACTACTGGGAAATCAAGGCCACCTTCGGTGCCGCGGCCGGCCAGTACGACGGCAAGTGGTTCGATCCTGCCTTCAAGAAGAACGACGACCCGGACCGCCGCCAGGACCGCCTGTGGACGCTGGCCGAGGCGCAGGCCATCGTCGCCGAGGTCACCGGCCAGAGCGGCACCGTCACCGAGGAAAGCAAGCCCAGCAGCCAGTCCAGCCCGCTGCTGTACGACCTGACCACGCTGCAGCGCGAGGCCAACAGCCGCTTCGGCTTCTCGGCCAAGACCACGCTGTCGATCGCCCAGGCGCTGTACGAGAAACACAAGGTGCTGACCTACCCGCGGACGGACTCGCGCGCGCTGCCCGAGGACTACCTGGGCGTGGTCAAGCAGACCTTCGAGATGCTGGCCGACGAGGAACTGCCCGGCCCGCTGCGCAGCCTCAGCCAGCACGCCCGCAAGGGTCTGAACGACGGCTACGTCAAGCCCACCAAGCGGGTGTTCGACAACGCCAAGGTGTCGGACCACTTCGCCATCATTCCCACGCTGCAGGCGCCCAAGAGCCTGACCGAGATCGAGGCCAAGCTCTACGACCTGGTGGTCAAGCGCTTCCTGGCGGTGTTCTACCCGCCGGCCGAGTACCAGGTGACCACCCGCACCACCGCGGTCAAGCAGCACCGCTTCATCACCAACGGCAAGGTGCTGGTCAACCCGGGCTGGCTGGCGGTCTACGGCAAGGAGGCCCAGGACGAGGACGCCACGCTGGTGCCGGTCCAGCCGAACGAGACCGTGGCCACCGACGAGGTGGCGCTGAACGCGCTGCGCACCAAGCCGCCCGCGCGCTACACCGAAGCCACGCTGCTGAGCGCCATGGAAGGCGCCGGCAAGCTGATCGACGACGAGGAGTTGAAGGCCGCGATGCAGGAGAAGGGCCTGGGCACGCCAGCCACGCGCGCCGCCATCATCGAAGGCCTGATCACCGAGAAGTACATGCTGCGCGAGGGCCGCGACCTGATGCCCACCGCCAAGGCCTTCCAGCTGATGACCCTGCTGCGCGGCCTGGGCGTGGAAGACCTGACCAAGCCCGAGCTGACCGGCAACTGGGAGCACCAGCTGGCCGAGATGGAGCATGGCCGCCTGTCGCGCGAGCGCTTCATGGGCGAGATCGCCAAGATGGCCGAGCGCATCGTCAAGAAGGCCAAGGAATACGACCGCGACACCATCCCCGGCGACTACGCCACGCTGCAGGCGCCGTGCCCGCACTGCGGCGGCGTGGTCAAGGAGAACTACCGCCGCTTCACCTGCACCGGCGCTGACGGCGCGGCCGAGGGCTGCGGCTTCTCGATGACCAAGATCCCGGCCGGCCGCAGCTTCGAGCTGCCCGAGGTCGAGCGCTTCCTGACCGACAAGCGCATCGGCCCGCTGGAGGGCTTCCGCTCCAAGGCGGGCTGGCCCTTCACCGCCGAGCTGCAGCTGGTCTTTGACGACGAGATCGGCAACTGGAAGCTGGAGTTTGACTTCGGCGACGACGACAAGGCCAAGGACGACGGCGAGCCGGTGGACTTCAGCGGCCAGCAAAGCCTGGGCGCCTGCCCCAAGTGCGCCGGCCACGTGTACGAGCACGGCAGCAACTATGTGTGCGAGCACGCGGTGGGCGCGCACGTCACCTGCGACTTCAAGACCGGCCAGATCATCCTGACCCAGCCGATCGACCACGCCCAGGTGCACAAGCTGCTGACCACCGGCAAGACCGACCTGCTGGAGAACTTCGTCTCGAACAAGACACGGCGCAAGTTCAAGGCCTTCCTCACCTACGACAAGAAGGAAGGCAAGGTGATCTTCGAGTTCGAGCCGCGCGCCGCCAAGGTGCCGGCCAAGAAGGCCGCCGCCAAGAAGGCCACCGCCAGCGAGTGAGCGCGGTCCTCTTCGCCAAGCTGGCGGCGATCGGCCTGATCGCCGGCTTCGGCTGGGTGGTCGGCCGCATGCGCTGGCTGGGTGACGAGCGCGCCGAGCCGGCGCGGGTGCTGGCCAATGCGGCCTTCTTCCTGTTCGCGCCGGCGCTGCTGTTTCGCACCACCGCGCGGCTGGACCTGGCCCAGCTGCCCTGGGCGATGCTGGCCGCCTACTTCGTGCCGGTGGTGGCGATGATGCTGGGCGTCTACGCCTGGCAACGGCTGTGGCAGGTGCGCCGCGGCCTGCCGGTGGCGGCGCCGTCGGTGCGCTCGATCAGCGCCACCTTCGGCAACACACTGCAGATCGGCGTGCCGGTGGTCTCGGGCGTCTTCGGCGAAACCGGCCTGGGCCTGCTGCTGACGGTGATCAGCGTGCACGCGCTGGTGCTGCTGCTGGTGTGCACCACGCTGGTCGAGCTGGACCTGGCGCGCGCCCACGCCGCGCCCGACAGCGGCCTGGGCCCGGTGCTGGCCAGCACACTGCGCAATGCGCTGATCCACCCGGTGGTGCTGCCGGTGGTGGCCGGGCTGCTGTGGAACGCCACCGGCTGGCCGCTGCCCGGGCCGCTGGACGAGGTGCTGATCCTGCTGGGCTCGGCGATGGTGCCGCTGTGCCTGACGCTGATCGGCATGTCGCTGGCCTACCTGGGCCTGCCGCGCTCGCTGGGCGGCGCGCTGTCGGTGACCCTGCTCAAGCTGCTGCTGCAGCCGCTGCTGGTGTGGGCGGTGGCGGCCGGCGTGTTCGGTCTGTCGGGCCTGCCGCTGCAGGTGCTGGTGGTGGCCGCGGCGCTGCCCACCGGCAGCAACGCGATGATGTTCTCGCAGCGCTACCGCGCGCTGGAGGCCGAGACCACCGCCGTCAACGTGATCTCCACCCTGGGCTTTGCGCTCACCGTGCCGGCCTGGCTGTGGGCCTTGTCGCGTCTGGCCTGAGTCGCGCCTGCCACAAGCGCGGCCGGGCCGTGTGACCCGTGTCACTGGCGCCGGCCCTTTGCCGGCGCCGCAGCGTGGGCACTGGACATCCCGGGGTGCGCAGCGGGCGATTCTGGGTTTAACCTACGGGTTGCGACAACCGTTGCACCATGTCACGGTCGATACGCGGCGCGTCCCAGGACGCAGCCCCCGAAGAAGAGCCCAGGAGCGAGTCGTTGGAAGCCACCCCCCAGGAAGTCGGCGAGCCGCGCTTTGACGTGCGAGCGCGTCGAGCCCCCGACTGCCCCCTTGAGGGCCTGCAGCAGCGCCTGGTCGATCTGGCCCGCCTGCCGCCGGCCAAGGCGCAGTCGCTGGTCGAGGCCCTGCAGGCCGCGCCCACGGTGGTGCTGGGGCGTTCTGTCTCGCGCGAGCGCGCCGCCAAGGCCCAGCTCCTCAGCCGCGCCGGCCTGCACATCGAGATCACGCCGGTGCTGCAGCTGGCGCCCAAGCCGGTGTCGGATGTCGACGGCCGGGTCGAGTGCCCCGCCTGCGGCGAGATCATGGTGCCCGGGCCGCACCGCCAGTGCGCGCACTGCGGCGTCTACATCGACAAGGTCTCGCCCGAGGTGCTGATGCGGCGCAAGCTGCGCAAGCAGGAGCAGGCGCGCGTGCAGCTGCGCCTGGCGGCTGAGCAGCAGCAGTCGCGCCAGCGCGCTGAAGCCGAGATGGAGCAGCGCCTGCGCCAGGAGATCCGCGAGCAGCTGGAAAGCCGCCACGGTCTGGCGGGCCCGGGCCGGGCCCTGCCCGCCTGGCAGCGCCCGGCGATCCTGGGCGGCGGTGTGGTGCTGGCGGGCGCGGCCTTTGCCGCCGGCTGGTTCCTGCCCCACGGCGCCCCGCTGGACGCCGTGCCGGTGGCCACCGCCACTGCCGGCACTGCCGGGGTCCCCCCCGGCGAGCAGATCGAGCGCCTGCTGGCCCATGTGGACCGTGGCGAGCAGGCGCCGGGCGCCGGCCGGCGCCCAGCGCCGCCCATCTGGACGGTGGAGCCCGCCGACTCATTGCGCCCGGGGCCCGACGTGCCGCCGCAGTCCCCCGAGCAACTGCTGGCCACCTCCTTTGGGCGGGTCGAGGGCCTGCCGCCGCTGGGCGCGGGCCTGGCCTGGCCGGTCGACCTGCTGCCGGGCCTGCGCGCCGACCTGGCGGTGGCCCTGGCCGAATCGGGCCAGATGGGCCGCGCCGAGGAGCTGCTGCAGTCGCTGGAGCCCTGGCGCGCGAGCGTTGATCCGCGCCTGACCGAGCAACTGCGCCGCGCCCGCCTGTTGGTGCATGCCTGGGGCCTGTACGACCACGGGCTGACCACCGTGCAGCCGCTGCTGACGCGCCTGAGCGAGGGCCTGCGCAGCATGGTCGACCCGATCGAGCGCGCCAGCCTGCTGGCCCAGGTGGTGCCGGTGATGGCCCGTGCGCCGGCGGTGTCCGACGAGGTGATCACCGGCCTGATCCGCCAGACCGGCGCCGCCGTCAAGGCCGTGGCCGAACCCGGTCCGCGCCACCGCCTGACCGAGGCCTGGATCGTGGCCGAGGCCCAGGTGCTGCTGGCCCGCGCCGAGCACGAGGCTGTCAGCGGCCACTTCAGCCGCCTGCGCGCCCGCATCGCCGCGCTGGCGGCGCTGCAGCCGCAGACCATCGAGCCGGCCACCCAGGCGCGGCTGCTGGCCAGGCAGGTGCGCATCAGCCAGCTGGCTGGTGAATCCACCGAGCGGCTGGTCATGGCCTGGCTGCAGGCCGTCGAGCGTGTGCCCACGATGGCCGAACAGGCCGACCTGCTGCGCGAGGCCGTGGAGCAGCCCGGTGGCGCGCTGCTTGACGATGCGCGCCGCCTGGCCGGCCGCCTGGCCACCCGCGGCGAGGCGGCCGGCCAGGGCGCTGCCCGGGCCGAGGGCCTGGGGCGCCTGTCGCTGCTGTGGGCCGAGCTGGGCGACGCCGACCAGGCCTCGCTGTGGCGCCAGCGTGCGCTGCAGACACCGGGCCTGCAGCCCGAGACCGCGCTGCGCCTGCGCGCCCAGCTCACCACCGAGGCCGAGATCGGTCTGGCCCAGGCCACGCAGCGCCTGGGCGAACTGGCGCGCGCCGAAAGCCACTGGCGCCGCGTCGCCACCTACGTGCTCTGAACAGCGCTGCCGCAGCCCATCCGGGATAATCCCGGGCATGAACCCGCTCGACATTCCCGCCTACATGGCCCATGTCGGTGTGGCGGCCCGTGCCGCCGCCACCGCCATGGCGCGTGCCGGCTCCCGCGAGAAGAACCTGGCCCTGACCGAACTGGCCGCGCGCCTGCGCAGCCATGGCCCGCAGCTGGCCCAGGCCAATGCGCAGGACATCGCCGCCGCCGAGGCTGCTGGCCTGGCTGCGCCGATGGTCGACCGCCTGCGCCTGACCCCCAAAGTGCTGGAGACCGTGGCCGAGGGCTGCGAGCAGCTCGCCGCGATGCCCGATCCGGTGGGCGAGATCTCGCAAGTCAAGCGCCGCCCCACCGGCATCAGCGTGGGCCAGATGCGCGTGCCGCTGGGCGTGTTCGGCATGATCTACGAGAGCCGCCCGAACGTCACGATCGAGGCCGCTTCGCTGGCCATCAAGAGCGGCAACGCCTGCGTGCTGCGCGGCGGCTCGGAGGCCATTCACTCCAACCTGGCGCTGTGGAAGCTGGTGCAGCAGGCGCTGGTGGCCGCCGGCCTGCCGGCCGAGGCCGTGCAGTTGGTGGAAACCACCGACCGCGCCGCCGTGGGCCGCCTGATCGCCATGCCCGAGTACGTGGACGTGATCATCCCGCGCGGCGGCAAGGGCCTGATCGAGCGCATCAGCGCCGAGGCCAAGGTGCCGGTGATCAAGCACCTGGACGGCAACTGCCACACCTACGTCGACGCCCAGGTCGACCTGGCGCAGGCGCTGGTGGTGACCGACAACGCCAAGACCCAGAAGTACAGCCCCTGCAATGCCACCGAATCGCTGCTGGTGCACGAGGCCGTGGCGCCGGACTTCCTGCCGCGCATGGGCGCGATCTTTGCTGCCAAGGGCGTGGAGATGCGCTGCGACGCGGCCAGCAAGGCGCTGCTGGCGGCGGTGCCCGGTGCGCAACTGGTGGACGCGCAGGACAGCGACTGGGGCGAGGAGTACCTGGCGCCCATCATCAGCATCAAGCTGGTGAGCAGCCTGGACGAGGCCATCGCCCACATCAATCTGCACGGCAGCCACCACACCGACGCCATCCTCACGACGAACCACCCGAACGCGATGCGCTTTCTGCGCGAGGTGGATTCGGCCAGCGTGATGGTCAATGCCAGCACCCGCTTTGCTGACGGCTTCGAGTACGGCCTGGGCGCCGAGATCGGCATCAGCACCGACAAGTTCCACGCCCGCGGGCCGGTGGGGCTGGAAGGCCTGACCTCGATGAAGTGGGTGGTGTTGGGGCAGGGCGAGATCCGGCGCTGAGCATGGCCGTCGATCCGCGCACGGCGATCGTGCTCTTCTCGGGTGGGCAGGACTCCACCGTCTGCCTGGCCTGGGCGCTGGCGCGTTTCGCCCGCGTCGAGACGCTGGGCTTCGACTATGGCCAGCGCCACCGCATTGAGCTGGACTGCCGGCTGACCGTGCGCCAGGAGCTGGCCCGCCAGTTTCCGCAGTGGGGCGAACGGCTGGGCGAGGACCACCTGCTGGACCTGTCGCTGCTGGGCCAGATCAGCGACTGCGCGCTCACCGCTGAGCGCGCGATCGAGTTGCAGGCGAACGGCCTGCCCAACACCTTCGTGCCCGGGCGCAATCTGCTGTTCCTGGGCTTTGCCGCCACGCTGGCCTACCGCCGCAGCGCCAGCGTGCTGGTGGGCGGCATGTGCGAGACCGACTACTCCGGCTACCCCGACTGCCGTGACAACACGCTCAAGGCGCTGCAGGTGGCGCTGTCGCTGGGCCTGGACACGCCGATGACGCTGGAGACGCCGCTGATGTTCCTGACCAAGGCCGACACCTGGGCGCTGTCCCACAGCTTGGGCGGCGAGGCCTTGAACGCACTGATTGCCGAGCACACCCACACCTGCTACCTGGGCGAGCGCGGCCAGCGCCACGCCTGGGGCCATGGCTGCGGCCACTGCCCGGCCTGTGCGCTGCGCGCGCGCGGCCACGCCGAGTGGCTGGCCCGGGGAGCCGCCTGATGGACCTGCTGGACTGGGACACGCTGCGCCCCTGGCTGCTGCGCATGGCCGTGCTGGCGGTGCTGCTGTTCTGGGTGGTGGGCGCCTACAACCGGCTGATGCGCCTGCGCCAGGCCCTGGCCCAGGCCTGGGGCCAGATCGATGAGCAGCTCACCCGCCGCGCCGCCGCGCTGGAGCCGCTGCTGGCCCAGCTGCAAGAGCCCATGGCCAGCGAGGCCACCACGCTGGCCGCGCTGGCCGCTGCGCTCGACAAGCAGCAAGCTGCCGCCCGCGCCGCCCGCGCCCGCCCGGCCTCGGCCGTGGCCCTGCAGGCCTGGGTGGTGGCCGAGGGCGAACTGGCCTCGCCCCTGGCCCGCCTGTCAGCGCTGGTGGAGCAGCACGCCGAGCTGGCCCAGTCCGAATCCATCCGCCCGCTGCGCACCGCCCTGGCCGAGGTGACCCCCAACCTGGCCTACGCCCGCCAGACCTACACCGCCGCCGCCGACACCTACAACACCGCAATCGAGGAATTCCCGACGCGGCTGTTGATGCCGGTGTTCCGGTTCAGGGCAGCAGCGCGCGTGTAGCGTGCGTCTGAAATCTGCCCGGAGCAGCCGAAGGCTGCTGTGGGCAGAGCCCTTTTCCGTTGAGCTCCCCCCAGCCCCCCTCCAAGAAGGGGGCTCCAGCATGAGCTTCGGGCCGGCCTACCGGCCGGCGTAGCGCTGGCACGCTGGGCGCATCACCCTTTGTCGTTCTGACTGGAGCCACCCTCTTGGAGGGGGGCTGGGGGGAGCTCCATGTGCGGGCCTCTGCCCGGAGCAGCCTTCGGCTGCTCCGGGCAGAAAACGGACCCTAAGTCGTGGGTGTCACTGCCGCGGGCAGATACACCGCACAGAACTCCGGCGGCATGCGGCGCGCCTGGCCGCTGCTGATCTCGATGCAGACCAGTTGCCAGCGGCCGCGCAACACGGTGGCGCCGTCGCGCAGGCGGCGCAGCTGGAAGCGGCGCTCCATGCGCAGGCGGCCGTCGCCGGGCAGCAGCCAGGTGGCCAGCTCCAGCGCGTCGCCCAGCTGGGTGGGCAGCAGGTAGTCGTACTCGCCGCGGTGGATGGCCATGGCGCGGTCCAGGCGGCGGTAGTCGGCGATCGACAGGCCCAGGGCCTCGGAGTGGGCCCAGCCGGCCTGCTCGCACCAGCGCAGGTAGACGGCGTTGTTGGTGTGGTCCAGGCCGTCGATGTCGCCGGGTTCAGGCGCCACGCGCAGCAGGAAGGGGCGGGGCAGGTCCCAGTCGTCCATGCTCTTCAGCGCCGGGCACACCAGCTGTCCAGGTGGGTTTCGAAGACCGGGCCGCCGTCGACGATGTCGATGTGGTGGCTGTAGCGGAAGCCCGCGTCGGCCAGCGTGTCCATCCACAGTCGGGCCGAGGGCGCGGCCTGGGCCATGGCCGCCTGCGCGGCGGGGCTCAGGAAGGACGCGTAGACCACCTGGCGCGGCATCAGCGCGGCCAGCTGGGCGCGGCCATCCCCGCCCAGGCGCTGCAGCACCGCGTCGGGGTCGCCCGCGTGGAAATGCCGACCCAGGCCCTGCCAGAACGGCGAGCGGCCCTGGTCGTCGCGCAGGCCAGGCAGCTCGGCGATCACCATGCCGCCCTGCAGCGCGCGAGTGGCCTGCAGGTGCTCGCGCGCGGCCATCAGCAAGGCGCGCCAGGCCAAGGCCTGGGCTGCGGCGTCCAGCGCGGGGTGGTGCGCACCGGCGGCGAGTTCGCTGGCTCCGGTGTGGTCATTGCCCAGCAGCAGCGTGTGCTGGCGGTGGAACAACTGCAGCTCGGGCGCCGCATGCACCACGCAGCCCACGTGGTACCAGTGGCGCGGCCGCCGCAGGCCGATCGGGCCACGCACGCGCAGGCAGGCGGACGGACCGCAGGCGCCGTCAGCGCCCTCAGCCAACAACCAGGCGGCGGCAGTGCCGGGTTCGGGCAGCGTGGTGTCGGCCGAAGCGGGCAGCCAGGCGCTCAGCACCGGCACATCGGCAGCCTGCACGGGGCGAACAGTCCAGCGCATCGTCAGACTCCGTCGGGGCCATCCAGCGCGGCCACGCACAGGCTGTCGCCCACGCTGAGACCCAGCAAGGCGGCCTCGTCGTCACGCAGTGCCACGGCCGGCGCCGTGGCGTCCAGTTCCAGCAGTGTGGCGCGCCAGTGCTGCAGGCGCCGGCCTGCGGCCAGGTGGGTGGCGTGGCCGCCGCGCGTGGCGCGCGGCGCGGGCGGCAGCACGCCCACGCTGCGCAGGCGGCGCGCGGTCTTGAGCATCGGCAGCCGGGCCTCCATCGTCGGGCCGCCATCGAAGACGTTGAGCCAGGTGTCGGCGTCAAAGCCCTCGTCCAGCAGGATCGAGAAGGGCCGCTCGGCCACCGGGTGCAGCTGGCCCAACGCCCACTGCGTGGCCTCGTCCAGCAGCGGCACGTAGATCGGCGACTGCGGCAGCAGCTCGGCCAGGAAGGCGCGGCCCTGGCCGCTGGCCAGGCGCTCGGCGGCGGGGTAGTCCAGGTGAAAGAAGCGCCGGCCCACCGCATCCCAGAACGGGCAGGCGCCGGATTCGTCGGCCAGGCCGGGGTGCTCCGAGACGATGCGGTCGGTGAAGCGCTCGGGGAAGCTGGCGATGAACAGCAGGCGGCCGCGCGACAGCAACTGCGCACCGGGGCCGGCCTCATGGGCGGGGTCGATGTGGAAGCCGGTGAGCACGGTGGCACCGGTCAGGTCGTGGCACAGGTGCAGCGTGTGGATGCGGTTGCGCGCCCCCAGGGCCGGGCTGGCGTGCACGGTGAACTCGTTGCGGTAGCTGTAGAAGCGGTCGCCCGCCCCGGCGCGCGCAGCGATGCCCGCGGTGCCCACCAGCGCGCCGGCCTGCTGGCGGTCTTCCAGCACAAAGAGGTAGTGGGCGTCGGGCTCATCGCCGTCGGCAAAGCTGTGCTGAGAGCGGATGATGCGCTCGCGCAGCGCCTCGCGGTCAGCCGGCAAGGAACTGATGCCGATCGCGCTGGCCCCGGCCAGGCGCTCCAGACCGGTCAGGTCGGCCAGCGCGGCCGGCCGCAGCAGGTAGCGTGGGGCGTCGGCCATGCTCAGACGCTGCGCTCGTCGCGGGCCGCGTTGCCGGGTGCGGGCTGGGTGGCCGCGGCGTCGCGCCACGTCTGGGCGCGCAGGCCGCGCTCGTCGCGCGGCGTGCGGCCGAAGTGGGCGCGGTAGGCGTTGGAAAAATGCGGCCCGCTGGCAAAGCCGCAGGCCAGGCCGATCTGCAGGATCGACTGCGGCGTCTGGCGCAGCAGCGCCTGCGCGCGCTCCAGCCGCAGGCCCAGGTACCAGCGTGAGGGCAGCGCATCCAGGTGCTGACGGAACAGGCGCTCCAGGTGCCGGCGCGACACGCCCACCAGGCGCGCCACTTCCTCGGTGGGCAGGGGCTCGGACAGGTTGGCCTCCATCAGCGCCAGGGCTTCGGCCAGCTTGGCCGAGCCGGCGCCGCCGCGGCCACTGCCGGGCACGCGCTGACGCTCGTCGGCGGCACGCGGGCCGGCCAGGCCGGCCTGGGCCGCCAGCTCCTGCGCCAGCCGGTCGCCGTGGTGGCGGCCCAGCCAGGCGATCATCAGGTCGCGCGCGGCCTCGCCACCGGCGCTGCTCAGGCGCTGGCGGTCGATCTCGAAGCGCTGCTGCGACAGCACCACGCCCGGGTGGCGCTCGGCCTGGGCCGCCAGGTGCGGCCAATGCAGCGTGGCGCGGTGGCCTTGCAGCAGGCCAGCCTCGGCCAGCCAGGCGGCCCCGGTGCCCACGCCGCCCAGGCAGGCGCCAGCGGCGGCCTGCTCGCGCAGCCACTGCAGCACCGCCGGGCCCAGCGGGTCATGCGCGGTCCACGGCAGGTCACTGACCACCACGGCCAGCTGCAAGGGCGGCGCTGCGCGCAGTTCGGTGCAGACCACCCAGGCGCCCGAGCCCGCGCGCACCGGCCGACCATCGATCGACAGCATCAGCGGCTCGGGAATGCGCCCCGGGTGCAGCGGCGCGGCCTGCGCCAGCGGGTCGATCACGCCCGCCAGCGTGCCCAGCGAGAAGCCGGGCAGCAACAGGCAGCCGACGCGTGCGGAGCTCATCGTGTGCCTACTTCAGTCCACCACTGAGGAACTGCCGCAGCCGATCGCTGGCCGGGCGCACCAGCACCTCGCGCGGCGCGCCTTGCTCTTCGATCACACCCTGGTGCAGGAAGATCGCATGGCTGGCCACCTCGCGGGCGAACTCCATCTCGTGGGTGACCACCAGCATGGTGCGGCCCTCGGCGGCGAGTTCGCGCATCACCTTCAGCACCTCGCCCACCAGCTCGGGATCGAGGGCCGAGGTGGGCTCGTCGAACAGCATCACCTCGGGGTCGACCGCCAGCGCGCGGGCGATGGCCACGCGCTGCTGCTCACCCCCCGACAGCTGCGCCGGGTAGACCTGCAGGCGGTGCGACAGGCCCACCCGCGCCAGCAGTTGCTCGCCGCGCTCCACCGCCTGGGCGCGCGGCTGGCCCAGCACATGGATCGGCGCCTCGATGACGTTTTCCAGCACGGTGCGGTGCTGCCACAGGTTGAAGCTCTGGAAGACAAAGGCCAGGCGGGCGCGCCAGTGGCGCAGCTGGGCGTCGTCGGCCGCGGTCAGGCTGCCGTCGCGGTCGCGCTTGAGGGCCAGGGTCTCGTCGCCCAGGCGCAGCGTGCCCTCAAACGGCTGCTCCAGCAGGTTCAGGCAGCGCAGCAGCGTGCTCTTGCCCGAGCCGCTGGAGCCGATGATGGCCACCACGTCACCCGGTTGGGCGCTGAGCGAGACACCGCGCAGCACCTCGCGCTCGCCGAAGCGCTTGTGCAGGTTGTCGACGCTCAGTCCGAGATGCGCACTCATGGCCGCACCCTCAGACCGACAGCAGCGAGCCGCTGCGCCGCGCATCGGTGCCGGCCACCTTGCCCAACGCCATGCCGGCCACCGCGAAGCGGCGGTTCTCGCGGGCGAAGAACAGGCCGGTGGTGCCGGCGCCCAGGGTGCTGACCTGGCCGCTGATCGGGTCAATCACGTCGACGATCGGCTCGCCCTCTTCCACCTCGGCGCCCGGGTCCTTCAGGAAGACCACCATGCCGCCGTGCGGCGCCACCAGCGGGATCGAGCCCGCCAGTGGCGTGGGCTGGCAGCGCAGCGGCGGGATCTCGGCGGCGTGGTCGTCGCGCACGATGCCGCGCGCCACCAGCAGGCGCAGGATGCCGGCGGCATCCTGGGCGGCCAGGTCGTGGCGCACATCGCCCTCGCCGCGCAGCTCGATCGTGGCGGCCAGGCACGAGGGCGGCAGCGGCACGCCAGCGGGCAGGCGCTCGGCGATCTGCGGCCAGACCATCGAGCAGGCCTCATCAAAGGGGTCGCCGCCCGAGCGTTCGGCGAGCAGCGCCACGCGGGCGTCGATGCAGCGCACCAGCAACTCGGCCTGGTCCCAGGTGGCGGGCGTGGTGTAGATGTGCAGCAGGCCTTCGCCATCACTGTGCAGGTCCAGCACCAGCTCGGCGTCGATCGCCAGGCCCAGCAGCAGGCGGCGCAGGTCTTCCAGCGGCGTGGTGGCCTTGAGCTCGGCCGCCGCCTCACGCAGCGCGCTGCGCACCAGGGCCACGTTGGTGGCGGCGTCGGCCCCCAGGCGGTCTTGCACGCGGGCCAGCACAGGCTCGGTGAGATCGGCAAAGTGGCGGTTGAAGTTCTCGCCGCTGGTGAACTCGAAGCGGCCCTGGTAGCCGCGCAGGTGCCACTGGCGCAGGCCCAGCGGGTTGGCGGCGGGCACCAGGATCACCTCGCCCAGCAGCCGGCCTTCGGCCTCGGCGCTGGCCAACAGGCCGCGCAGGTGGTGGGCCACCAGCAGGCCCGGCACCTCGTCGGCGTGCAGCGCACCCTGGATGTAGGCCTTGCGGCCGCCCGGCCTGCCGTAGTGCAGGCTGACCAGTTCGTGGCGGGTGCCGGGGGTGGCGGCAAGCAGGGTGTGGTGCAGGGTTCTCATCGTCAGCGGGCGCCCATCGGGGTGAGCCAGCGCCGCTCGGCGGCGCGGAAGATCGTCACCAGCACCGCCGTGATCGCCAGGTAGAACACGGCGGCGGTGAGGAAGGCCTCGAAAGGCAGGTAGTGGACCGAGTTGACCTCGCGTGCGGCGCCAGTGAGGTCGGCGATGGTGACCACGCTGGCCAGCGAGGTGCCGTGCAGCATCAGCACCACCTCGTTGCCATAGGCCGGAAGCGCACGCCGGAAGGCCTGCGGCAGCACGATGCGACGCAGCGTCAGCCAGCGGCCCATGCCCAGCGCGCGGGCGGCCTCGACCTCGCCGGCGGGCACCGCCTTCATCGCGCCGTGCAGGATCTCGGTGGTGTAGGCGCAGGTGTTGATCGCAAACGCTGCGATGGCGCAGAACCAGGCCGAGGACAGCAGCGGCCAGGCCGCCGTCTGGCGCACCCATTCGAACTGCGCCAGGCCGTAGTACAGCAGGAACAGCTGCACCAGCATCGGCGTGCCGCGGATCACATAGGTGTAGAGCCACACCGGCTTGCTCAGCCAGGGGTTGGACAGGCTGCGCAGCATGGCCAGCGGCAGCGCCGCCGCCAGGCCCAGCACCAGGGCCAGCAGCAGCAACTGCACCGTGACCACTGCGCCGTTGACGTACAGCGGCAGGCTGGCGGCGATGACGTCCCAGTCCAGCATCACAGGCTCACCCGTCGCACGCCGATCGCCAGCCGCCGCGACAGCCAGGCAAAACCCAGCTCCGACACGCTGGTGAACAGCAGGTACAGCCCGGCCACGGCCAGGTAAAAGACGAAGGGCTCGCGGGTGGCACCGGCTGCCTGGCCGGCACGGGCCATCATGTCGTGCAGGCCGATCACCGAGACGATCGAGGTGCTCTTGATCATCACCAGCCAGTTGTTCGACAGGCCCGGCAGCGCGTGGCGCAGCATTTGCGGCCCCACCACCCGGCGCAGCACCTGGCCGCGCGTCATGCCGAAGGCCAGCGCCGCCTCGCGCTGACCCGGCGGCACCGCCAGGAAGGCGCCGCGCAGCACCTCGGCCAGGTAGGCGCCGAAGACGAAACCGATGGTCAGCACGCCGGCCACGAAGGGGTCGATGTCCACGTACTCCCAGCCCAGGCGTTCACCCAGCGCATTGACCGCCATCTGGCCGCCATAAAACACCAGCAACATCAGCACCAGATCGGGCACGCCACGGATCAGCGTGGTGTAGGCCAGGGCCAGGGCATTGAGCAGGCGCGAGCGCGCCAGGCTGGCCAGCGCCCCGGCCAGGCCCAGCACGAAGGCAATGCCCAGGCTGCCCAGGGCCACTGCCAGCGAGAGCAGCGCGCCCTGCAGCAGGCTGGCGCCGTAGCCGTACAGCATCAGCGCTTACTTGCCGTAGATGTCGAAGTCGAAATACTTGTCCTGGATCTTCTTGTACGTGCCATTGGCGCGCACCGCGGCGATGGCCACGTTGAACTTCTCGAGCAGTGCGGTGTCGGCCTTGCGCATCGCGATGCCCGATCCGGAGCCAAAGATCTCGGGGTCATCCACCGGGTTGCCCAGCACCGCGAAGCCCTTGCCGGCAGGCTTCTTCAGGAAGCCCTCGGCGCCGGCCACCTGGTCGCACAGCGTGGCATCGAGCCGGCCGGCGGCCAGGTCCAGGAAGATGTCGTCTTGCTTGGCATAGCGCACGATCTCGCTGCCGGTGTAGTACTTGGTGGCGTAGCGGTCGTGGCTGGTGGTGCGCTGCACGCCGATCTTCTTGCCCTTCATCGCGCTGGGCGAGATGTCGCGCGGCGCGCCCTTGCCGATGAAGGCCGGCGGCGTGTTGTAGTACTTGACGCTGAAATTGACCTGCTTCTGGCGCTCAGGGGTGATCGCCATGGAGGCGATGATGGCGTCGAACTTGCGGGCCTGCAGCGACGGGATCATGCCGTCCCACTCCTGCTGCACCAGCACGCACTCGGCCTTCATCTCGGCGCACAGGGCCAGGGCCATGTCGATGTCGAAGCCCTTGAGCTTGCCGTCGGTGCCCACTTCGGAGAAGGGCGGGTAGGCGCCTTCGACGCCGATGCGCACCTTCTTCCAGTCGGGGGACTGGGCGTGGGCGCCGAGGGTGGCGAGGGCGGTGCAGGCCAGCGCGGCCAGCGCGGCGATCAGGGGGCGGCGGATCATCAGGGGGTCTCCGTTCAACGCGAGGTCCAGGGGGTGAACATCGGGCGGGCGATGCGCACGGGGGCAATGTCCAGGTAGAGGCTGGAGACGGTGTACTCGTCCGCGCCCAGCTCGTCAGAGTACCAGCCGACGCTGTCCTTGCCCTTGTACAGGCGGAACGAGAAGCCCAGATCGGCCACGGCCTCGCTGGGCGCAGCCTTGGGATCAAAGGCCAGGCCGCGCGACTCGTTCTGCTTGCTGTCGATCAGTTCGGCCATCGCGTTGTAGATGGTGGAGTCGCCGAGCATGTCGGTGTAGTAGGCCTCGCGCAGGAACTCGGGCTTGAACTCGGGCGTGCCCGCCTGAAGGCGCGTGCCACGCAGCTTGCGCGCCGAGGGCATGATCTTGTGCAGCCCCAGATCGTAGCGGTCGCCTCGGTCCAGGTAGGTCAGGCGCGCGCCCTGCACGTTGAAGGCACCGATCTTGGCGTCGGTGCGGGCCTCGCGCAGGTCCACCAGCAGCGCGCCCTTGGCGCCGATCACCTCGACCATGTCGCCCTGCACCACCGTGGCGGAGTTTTCGTCGATGCCCAGGCCCAGCTTGTAGCCGCGCGCCATCATCAGCGGCAGCATGCGGCCAAAGCGTCCGCGCTTGAGGAAGTGCTGGTCGACGAACAGGTTGGGGCCGACAAAGCCCAGGCCGCGGTCGACCTCCTTGCCGTCGCGCAGCTGGCCCTTCATGACGTTGAGCACGCTCAGCGCGTCGCGGAACATCACGGTGCTCATCACCGCCGCGCCGGCCGAGGTGCCGGCGATCACACCGCCGCGCTGGTACACGCCCCAGATCGCCTGCAGCATCGGCGTGGGCCGGCCGCCCGGGCTGAAGGTGTCGATGATGCGCTCCTGCGCGCCACCGCTGAAGAAGATGCCCTGGGCGTTGTTGACCAGCTCCAGCAGCGACGGATCACGCACCGCGCGCTCCAGATCGACCCACTTGAGCTGCGGCGCCACCGGCACGATCTCGGCCGTGGCACCGCGCAGCTCGAGCAGGTCGGCCAGGCGGCGTGCGGTCTTGTCCGGCGTTTGCGAGGCGGTGCCGAAGATCACCCAGCGCGAGCCCTTGCCGCCGGACAGCTCCACCAGGCGGCGCCAGACGTCCTCGTTGTCGCCCTTGAGGGCGCCGCCGATGACCACGGCATAGCCCTTGATGGGGCCGTCGGTGACAGCGCCCGGCGCCGGCACACCGGCGGTCAGCGGCGCGGAGGCGGCCGGCGCGGCTGGCGCCAGCTGGGCCAGCGCCCAGGCCGGCATCAGGGCCAGCAGCAACGCGGCCAGGTGGCTGCGAAGACGAAATGGATTCATGTGATGGAGGCTCATGTCCCTGCAATGGCAGCGGCCCGCCTGGGGTCGGCCGGCCCGATGCGCGATCTTGGCACCGCGGCACGCCGCCCGCCCTGCTGGGCGACCCGGGGCAGCGCAATCACAACAGAAGATGTCGCTTCGACGCAAACCGCCGGCCGGAATGCGCCGCACTCTTGCCTTGAAGCGACCGCAAGTTGCGCCAGCGCGACCACAATGTGTCGCTTCAGTGAACGCCTTGCCGGCGCTTTCTAGACTGCCGGCAGCCCTCCTCACCGCCCCCCGGAGCCCCCATGACCTCTGCCGCACGCCGCCGCTCTGCTGTCCGAGCCTTTCCGTTCGCCCTGTCAGCCGGCGCCGTGGCGCTGAGCCTGGCCCTGCCCGCCCTGGCCCAGACCGCCGCGCCACAGCGCGTGGAGATCACCGGCTCGGCGATCAAGCGCCTCGATGGCGAGACCGCGCTGCCGGTGCAGGTGATCACGCGGGAGGAGATCGACAAGACGGGTGTGACCACCGCCGCCGAGCTGATCGCACGCGTGAGCGCCACCGCCGCCAACCTCACCGATGGCGGCAGCGTGGCCTACGGGGGCTTTCGCGACCAGATGGGCTTCAATGGTGCCAACCTGCGCGGCCTGGGTGTCTCGTCGACGCTGGTGCTGCTCAACGGCCGGCGCATGGCCAATTTCGCATCGCCGGGTGACGCCGCCGGGGTCGACCTCAACAGCATCCCGGCCGCGGCGATCGAGCGCGTTGAAGTGCTGCTCGATGGCGCGTCCTCACTGTACGGCTCGGACGCGATCGGCGGCGTGATCAATTTCATCACTCGCAAGGATTTCAACGGCCTGGAAGTGCGGGCCCAGGTGGGCAACACCACCGAGGGCGGCGGCGGCAACAAGCGCAGTGTGACGCTGGCCGGCGGTCTGGGTGACCTGGGCCGTGACGGCTACAACCTGATGGCGGTGGCCGATCTGCAAAAGACCAGCCAGCTGAACGCGCTGAACCGCCGCTTCATCTCCGACCTGAAGATCCCCGAGCGGCTGCCGGACCTGCTGTCCAGCGCCACCTTTCCGGGCAACATCCGCCTGTCGGGCTACCAGCTCGAGACGCTGGCGGGCGAAGGCTTCTCGACCAACGGCAAGACGGTGATCGACTCGCGCACGATCAACCTGTCGGCGGCCTCCGGGTGCAACCCGCCGGCCAACCTGTACCTGCCAGACGGCATCGGCGGCGTCGATGGCTGCACCTTCGACTACATGCGCGACATCGAGCTCTACCCCGAGTCGACCAAGTCCAGCCTGTTCGCCCGCGGCGTCCTCGATCTGAGCGGCGGACACCTTGGCTTCGCCGAAGTGTCGGTGGCCCGCGCCCGTACGCTCTACACCGGCACGCCTAACCGCATCGACGCGGACATCGACGTGAGCCGGATCTCGGCCTTCAAGGACAGCGCGCTGAACGCGCTGGACGCCGATGACGAAGAGCGGCTGATCACGGTGCGCACGCGCCTGGTCGATGCCGGCCTGCGCACCAGCGAGCTGGTGTCCACCACCCAGCGGGTGGTGGCCGGCACCAACGGCGCGCTGGCCGGCTGGGACTACGAGTGGGCGGTGAACCACAGCACCAGCACCGTCTCGGACCGGGACTACCAAGGCTATCTGAACGAGCAGATGATCCTCGACGGCTTCGCCGACGGCACGCTCAATCCGTTCGGCGCACAGTCGGCGGCGGGCCTGGCGATGTTCGAGGCGGCCCAGATCCGCGGCGAGGTGCGCCGCGCCACTGGCGCCATGACCAGCCTGGACCTCAAGGTCTCGCGTCCCCTGATGAGCCTGGCTGGCGGTGACCTGGCGGTGGCGATGGGTGGCGAGTTCCGCCGCGAGCGCCAGAACTACCACCAGTCGCAGGCGCTGGCTGACGACCTGATCCTGGGCGAAACCTCGCAAGGCCCGGGTGCCGACTTCGGCCAGGCGCGCAAGGTGGCGGCGGTGTTCGGCGAGGTCTCGGCCCCGCTGACCAAGCAGTTGGAGCTGACTGGTGCCATGCGCTACGAGAAATACCAGGTGTCGGGTGGCGCGCTGAGCCCGAAGCTGGGCCTGAAGTTTGTGCCGACCAGCGAACTGCTGCTGCGCGCCTCGGTGGGCAAAGGCTTCCGCGCACCCAGCATGTCCGACCTCTACCGTCCGGTGACCCAGGGCTCGGCCGCCACGCTGGTCGATCCGCTGTGCCTGCAGCTCGACCCCGAGGCCACGCCCACCGACTGCTCCGACATCTGGACCACCTACAACTACAGCAACCCCAACCTCAAGCCCGAGAAGTCGCGTCAGTTCGCGCTGGGTGGCGTCTTCGAGCCCAGCCGGGGCGTCAGTGTCAGCCTGGACTACTGGAACGTCCAGAAGAGCGACCTGATCAGCACGTTGGGCGTGGACGTGATCCTGGGCAACCTCACCAAGTACGGCTCGCTGGTGCACCGCGACGAGGACCAGTGGATCGACCACATCGACCTGGTCAAGCAAAATCGCGGCAAGCAGAAGATCTCGGGCATCGATCTGGGCGTGTCGATCAGCAAGATCCGCAGCGCGATCGGCGAGCTGGGCGTGTCGCTCAACGGCACGCTGACCTTGCAGTCCAAGCAGCAGACCGGTGATGGCGACCCCTACGTCAGCAACCTGGGCCGCTTCATCAATGACGGCGTGGTCCAGCGCTGGCGCCACACGCTGGCCTTCGACTGGGCGCAGGGCGTCTTCTCGGCCACGCTGTCGAACAACTACCTGTCGGGCTACCAGGACCAGGTCATCGTCGGCAAGGCGGATCGGCGCGTCTCGGCGTACTCGCTGTGGAACCTCTCCGGCGCCTGGGCCTTCAACGACGCCCTGACCCTGCGCGCCGGCGTGCGCAATCTGCTCGACACCGCACCGCCGTTCTCGCAGCAGGCCTACTTCTTCATCTCGGGCTACGACCCGAGCTATACCGATCCGCGCGGTCGCTTCGTCTACCTGAGCGCGCAGTACAAGTTCAAGTGATCCCTCCCGGGATCAGCACCGGTTCACGCACATCCGTGTGAAACGCCGCGCAAGCGGCACCCAGGGCCTCGCGGCGATCCCGCGGGGCCCTTTCTCTTGGGGGATGCTCAGGCGGTGGCGTCGGCGCTGCTGAGCGCCTCCAGCAGGCGCTTGCGAGCACGCTGACCGGCGGGCGTCTCCAGCCAGGCCGGCTCGCGCGGGACGGCGGTGTCCAGGCGCAGCTCGTCGAGCACGCGGCCCGGGCGGCCGCCCAGCACCAGCACGCGGTTGGCGTGCAGCAGGGCCTCATCCACATCGCGCGTGGCCAGCACGCAGGCCGGCGCGGCGGTGGTGCGCGCGGCCTCGGCCAGCACGCGGCGCAGTCCGGGGCGCGCGGCGGGCGAGACCTGGCTCAGCCAGTCGTCCAGCAGCAGCAGCGCCGGCTGCACCACCCAGGCGCGGGCCAGGGCCACGCCCATGCGCTGCGACTCGTCCAGCGCCTTGGGCAGCACATCGGCCAGGGCCTCCAGACCCACCGCGGCCAGCGCCTCGCGGGCGCGCTGTTCGCGCGTCTCGGCCGGTGCGGCCGAGCCCTGCAGGCGCAGCGGCAGCTCGACGTTCACCGCCGCACTCGCCCAGGGCATCAGTGCCGGCGACGAGAACACGAATGCCGCATCGGCCTGCGTGCCGCGCAGCGGTTCGCCCTGGCGCAGCACCGCGCCCGCCAGCGGACGATCGATGCCGGCCAGCAGGCGCAGCAGCGAGCTCTTGCCGCTGCCGGCCAGCCCCAGCAGGGCCACGCGCTCGCCGCGCGCCAGGCGCAGGTCCAGTCCATCCAAGGCCAGCACGCCGGAATCGTGGCGGCGGCTGACGTCCTTCAGTTCGATCAAGGGTGCATTCATCGGGGCGTGACTGTAACGCGCCGTGCGATCATCGGCGGCTGCCGGCGACGGCCGTTTTTTGTGTTAAGCCGATGCTGATTGGAACGCTGTTTGCGCTGGCCGCTGGCCTGATGTGGGGCCTGGTGTTCGTGGGGCCGCTGCTGTTGGCCGACTACCCCGCGGTGATGCTGTCCTTCGGCCGCTACCTGGCCTTCGGCCTGATCGCGCTGCCGCTGGCCTGGTGGGACCGCGCGGCGCTGCGCACGCTCACCCGCGCCGACTGGCTCGAGGCGCTGAAGCTGGCGCTGGTGGGCAACATCATCTACTACCTGTGCCTGTCCTCGGCCATCCAGCGCGCCGGCGCGCCGCTGCCCACGATGATCATCGGCACGCTGCCGGTGGTGATCGCGCTGGTGTCGAACCGCCGCAATGCGGCGCGCGACGGCACCCTGCCCTGGCGCCGCCTGGCGCCCTCGCTGGGCCTGATCGCGCTGGGCATCGGCCTGGTCAACCAGGCCGAGTGGCAGGCGCTGCGCGCCGACCCGCAGGCCGACCTGGGCCGCTATGCGCTGGGCGCCGCGCTGGCGCTGGCGGCGGTGGTGTGCTGGACCTGGTACCCGATCCGTAACGCCGACTGGCTGCGCGCCCACGCCGAGCGCAGCCCGCGCACCTGGGCCACCGCGCAGGGCATCGCCACGCTGCCGCTGGCGCTGCTGGGCTTTGCGCTCACCTGGCTGGTGTTTGCGCTGACCGATGCACCGTGGGTGATGCCGCTGGGCCCGCGGCCCGGCGCCTACGTGGGCCTGATGCTGGCCATCGGCCTGCTGGCCTCCTGGCTGGGCACGCTGTGCTGGAACGAGGCCAGCCAGCGCCTGCCCACCAACATCGCCGGCCAGCTGATCGTCTTTGAAACGCTGTCGGCGCTGGCCTATGCCTTCGTGCTGCGCGGCGAGTGGCCCGGCCTGCCCACGGCGGCCGGCATCGCGCTGCTGATTGCCGGCGTGTGGTGGGCGCTGCGGGTCGATCCAGAGCCCGCCGCGGCGGATGCCCATCCGAACTGAGCATGCCGATCGACTCGCGCCTGGTGGCCCCGGCCGCCGACCTGGCCGACGTGGTGCGCGCCTTCTATTGGCATGACCTGCGCGGTGCCGATGCGCTGAGCCCGGCACAGCGCAGCACGCGCGTGCCTCCGGGGCCTTACAACGGCCTGGTGTGGCTGATCGATGGCCGGGCGCAGCTGGTCGAGTGCGGCGGCCAGGCGGTGGAGCGGGAACTGCCCGCCGTCTTTCTGACCGGCGCGCACCGCCACGACTACCGTTCGCTGGCCATCAGCCCCTACTGCTCGTTCGGCCTGGCCTTGCAGCCCGGCGTGCTGGCCCTGCTCAGCGGCCTGGAGCTGGGCGCCTGGCGCGACCGCATCGATGACGCGCGGCGGGCCCTGCCCGCCGATTGGCAGGCGCTGCTGGACGGCGTGGCACACGCGCACGACCATGCCGCACGCATCGCGCTGTGCGAGGCCTTTCTGCGGCCACGCTGGCAGGCGCTGGCGCCCCGGCAGGCCGGCTGGGTGCATCTGCTGCGCCACGCCTGGCGCCGCAGCAGCCTGCCCGCGGCACTGGCGCTGCAGCGCTGGAGCCAGCGCCACCTGCAGCGCCGCAGCAGCGATGCGGTGGGACTGCGCCCGGGCGAGGTGGAGCGCTACCTGCGCACCGAGCGGGCGATGCTGGCCGTGCGTGACGGCCACGCGGTGGCAGCCGAGGCAGCGGCCGAGCACGGCTTTGCCGACCAGGCGCACTTCTCGCGCGAGGTGAAGGCCACTTTCGCCCACAGCCCGGCGGCGCTGCAACGGCGCCTGGCCAGCGACGACGGCGACGAGGACTGGCTGCTCAGGCTGTAGCGCGCCACGCCGCAGCACCCAGCGCCAGCGCCAGGCCCAGCGCCACCAGGGCGCCCCAGCGGTGCTGCCAGGCATCGGCATGCGCATGGGCCTCGCTGTTGCCAAGGCGCGCCGCCTGCCAGCGCCGCCACACCCAGACACTGCAGACGCCATTGGCCATCACCGCGCCGCCACCCGCCACCGCCATCAGCACCAGCGCCGGATCCGTCCACGACCCGGCCCAGGCGGCCACACCGGCGACCGTGGTCAGCGCCACCAGCGGCAACTCCACCCAGCAGTCGATGCGCCAGTGCAGCTCGGCGCGCCGAGCGTGGTCACCGGGGCGATCGAGTCCCTTCTCCAGCACCAGCTCGGTCAGCACACATCCCAGCCAGGCCGACGCCGACACCGCATGCAGCCACCCCCATCCGCTCATCGCCAGGCCTCCGTCCTTGGGTACGCGACGGCAGTGTGGCGGACGGCTCCTCGGGCTGTCTTGAAGAAAAGCGACCTGGACACAAGGGCCGAGCGCTGGTCGATCGAGGCGCACAGCACAGCCACCGCCCAGGCTGTAGCGGGTGAGAGACCCTCAGCTTGCCGCGCGCAGCGCGTCGTCCAGCACCTCGATCCAGTGGCGCACCGGCCGCGCGCTGCCCGACTGCAGATGCTGGATGCAGCCGATGTTGGCCGAGACGATGGCCTCGCCCTCCACCGCATCCAGCGCCTTGAGCTTGCGGTCGCGCAACTGCAGCGACAGCTCGGGCTGCAGCACCGAGTAGGTGCCAGCCGAGCCGCAGCACAGGTGGCTGTCACAGGGCGGCGTCAGCACAAAGCCCAGCGCCAACAGGTGCTGCTCCACGCCGCCGCGCAGCTTCAGCCCGTGCTGCAGCGTGCAGGGCGGGTGCCAGGCCAGCGGCACCGGCTCGGCGGTGTCGGCCTCCAGGCGCGTGCGGCGCATCGTCAGCGCTTGCTGCAGCGCAGGCACGATGTCAGGCAGCAGCTCGCTGATGTCGCGCGCCAGGCTGCTGATGCGCGCGGCCTTCTCGGCGTAGTCCGCATCGCCCTGCAGCGCATGGCCGTAGTCCTTGACCGCCACGCCGCAGCCGCTGGCGTTGACGACGATGGCCTCAACCTGGCCGGCGGCGGTCAGGCCTTCGACCAGCGGCCACCAGGCGTCGATGTTGCGGCGCATGTCGGCCAGCGCGCCGGCATGGTCGTTCAGGTGCTCGCGGATCGCGCCGCAGCAGCCGGCATCGTCGGCCACCAGGGTCTGGATGCCGGCCGCGTCCAGCACGCGGGCGGTGGCCGAGTTGATGTTGGGCATCATCGCCGGCTGCACGCAGCCCAGCAGCATCAGCACCTTGCGCGCATGGGGCCGATTGGGCCAGTGGTGGGCCTGCGGCGGCGGCGGCTCGGGCAGCTTGCGCTGCAGCGAGGCGGGCAGCACCGGGCGCACCGCCATGCCCAGTTTCAGCGCCGGTCCGAAGGCGGCCGAGGTCAGGCCCTCCCTCAGCAGCCAGCGCACCGTGCGCTCGCCGCGCGGGCGCTCGACCTTGTCCTCGACCAGGCGCCGGCCAATGTCGACCAGGCGGCCGTACTGCACGCCGCTGGGGCAGGTGCTCTCGCAGTTGCGGCAAGTCAGGCAGCGGTCCAGGTGCTGCTGGGTGGCGCGCGTGACCGCGCCGCCCTCGAGCAACTGCTTCATCAGGTAGATGCGGCCGCGCGGGCCGTCGAGCTCATCGCCCAGCAGCTGGTAGGTCGGGCAGGTGGCAGTGCAGAAGCCGCAGTGCACGCACTGGCGCAGGATGGCCTCGGCGGCCTCGCCGTCGGGGGTGCCGGCGTATTCGGGAGCGAGGTGGGTTTGCATGCGTGTGAAGACAGGTTCAGAACAGCCGCAGCGCCAGCGGCATCAACAACGAGGCCAGCAGCACCTGCACGCCCAGCGCCAGGCCGGCATAGGCGCCGGCATCGGGATGGACCTGCAACGCGCGCGCGGCGCCAATGCCATGCGAGGCGGTGCCCAGCGCGAAGCCGCGCACCGCCGGGTCGGACACGCGCAGCGCGTCAAAGAGGGGTTTGGCGCTGAGCGCGCCGGTCAGGCCCGCCAACAGCGCGCCCACCGCGGCCAGCGCGGGGATGCCGCCCAGGCGCTCGGCAATGCCCATGGCCACCGGCGCGGTCACCGACTTGGGCGCCAGCGAGGCCAGTACCTCGGCCGGCAGGCCCAGGGCCCAGCCGATGGCCACCGCACTGAGGGCGGCCGCCGCGCCACCGGCCAGCGCCGCCAGCAGCACCGGCCGCCATCGGGCGCGCAGCTGCGCCCGGCGCTGCCACAGCGGCCAGGCCAGCGCCACCACCGCCGGGCCCAGCAGGAAGTGGATGAACTGCGCGCCCGAGAAGTAGGTGGGGTAGGCGGTGCCGGTGGCCATCAGCAGCAGCGACAGCGCCAGCACGGTCCACAGCACCGGGTTGGCCAGCGGCGGATGGCCCAGGCGCGCACTGGCCATCTGCGCCAGCACATAGGCGCTGACGGTGGCGGTCAGGCCGAACAGCGGTGTCGCCGACAGGTAGACCCAGAGCTCGACAAAGGACGTCACCTCAGTCCCCCTTGAGCAGCCTGCGCATGACCAGCGCGGTGATGGCCAGGCCGATCCAGGTGGACACGACGATGGCCACCAGCATCCGGCCGCCGAACTCGCTGAGCAGCGCCCCGTGGGTGATCACGCCCACGCCCACCGGCACGAACAGCAGCGACAAGTGACCCAGCAGGCCATCGGCCGCCATGGCCACGGGCGCGCGCAGCGCCGACCAGCGCAGCAAGCCCAGCAGCAGGCCGGCACCCAGCACCGGCGCCGGCAGCGGCGCGCCGCTCAGGCGCACCAGCACCTCGCCGGCCGACTGGCACAGCAGCAAGAGGGCCAAGCCTTGCAGCAGCGTCATCGGTCCAGCCTGTAGTCCACGGCCCAGTAGTAGCCGAAGTCGTGCCAGCGCACCGCCTCGGCACGCGGGCCCAGGCGAGCGAGCACCTCGGCCTGCGACGGGAAGTTCTTCAGCACCTCATGCTGGCTGCCATCGAGCAAGCTGCGACGCTGGTAGCCGTTGCCATGCTCGTCAAATCGGGTCACGGGAGTGGAGTCCCCTTCGACATAGGCGTTGTCCAGCATCACCACGCGGGCGCCGACAGGCAGTGCGGCATGCACGCTGGCCAGCCAGGTGTCCAGGCGCTGCAGCGGCACATGGCTCCACCAGCAGCCGGCAAAGCAGGCATCGAAGCGCTCGTCGGGCAAGCCTTGCAGCGTGTAGGCGTCGACCTGGGCGAAGCGCACGCTGGCCGGCAGCGTCTTGGCCTGCGCCACGGCCAGCGTCTCGGGGTTCAGGTCGGTGGCCCACCAGGCCGCGGCGCGCGCTGCCGCGTGCGGCACCCACCAGCCGGTGCCACTGGCGATCTCCAGCACGCAGCGGTCGGCGAAGACCTCGGTCAGCCAGGCCTCGATGCGGCGCAGCGCCTGCTGACGGTGAGGCTTGTGATAGACCAGCTCGTACTCGCGCGCCCGTTGCGCGTAGTACTCGCGCATCGATTCAGGCGTGGCGAAGCTGGCGCCGTTCATCAGAGCTCCGGCAACAGGCGCTGGCGGTTGAAGATGCCGGCCGGATCGAAGGCGCGCTTGATCGCGCGGTGGATGCGCAGGCTGGCCTCGGTCAGCGGCTGGGCGGCGCCGGGGTGGTCGTGGGCGCTGCGGTAGACGCTGGCGTGGCCGCGGGCATCAGCGGCCAAGGCCATCAGGCGCGCAGGCGCCTCGCGCGAGACCACCCAGCGCAGCGCGCCACCCCACTCGATCAGTTGATGCTCGCCCTGGGGCAGCTCCAGCTTGGGCGCGGTGGGCGCCACCGACAGGCGCCACAGCGTGGCGCCGTCGGCCACCGCCTGCTGGGCCAACTGGAAGAACTCGTCGCGCTGGTCGCGCAGGCCGTCCCAGAAGCCCTGGGCCAGCTCGGTCGGGATCTCCTCGCCGCCCAGGCGCTGGTGGGCGGCGGCCACCGCCGCCTGGGCGCCACGCAGGCGCACGACCAGCGTGCCGTCCCACCAGGCGCTGGCGTTGAGTGGCAGCGGCTGACCGGCCCAGTCGTTGAGGCGGCGCAGCGCGCTGGCCTGGTCCAGGTCGAAGCGCAGCGTCAGCGTGGCAGGCGCCAGCGGCAGCACCTTCAGCGAGACCTCGCAGATCACGCCCAGCACGCCCATCGAGCCGGCCAGCAGGCGCGAGACGTCATAGCCGGCGACGTTCTTCATCACCTGGCCACCAAAACTCATCAGCTCGGCCTGGCCATTGAGCAGCGAGGCACCCAGCACATAGTCGCGCACGCCCCCCACCGCCGCGCGTGCCGGCCCGGCCAGGCCGGCCGCCACCATGCCGCCCAGCGTGCCGCCAGACTCGCCGAAGCGCGGCGGCTCAAAGGGCAGGCACTGGCCCTGTTCGGCGAGTGCCGCTTCCAGCTCAGCCAGCGGCGTGCCCGCGCGCGCGGTGATGACCAGCTCGGTGGGCTCGTAGGACGAGATGCCGCGCAGCGCCTGCACGTCCAGCGGCTCGCCGACCAGCGGGCCGCCATAGAAGTCCTTGCTGCCACTGCCGCGGATGCACAGCGGCTGCTCGCGCGCGGCGGCCTCGCGCACGCGCTCGATCAGGGCCTGCAGGTGGGGGTCGTGGAGTTCGCTCATTGGCGGTGCTGCGGCACCGCCGGGGCGCCGCTCAGGGTTGGACGGTGGCGATCGGCCAGGTGCTGCCCTTGAAGCGCAGTCCGACGTACTGGAACGTGAAGGGGTTCCAGTAGCCGGCCTGGCCGCCGGACGGTGCCGTGGCACTGGCGAAGTCGGCCGGCACCGCCCCTTGGCCGCGCGCCGGAGGCCGCGGCGCGATGCCCACGCCGAAGTAGCCGCCCGGCCGCGCCACGCTGAGGGTGGTGCCGTCGCTCGACAGGCCGGCCGTGGCGGGCAGCACGCTGCTGTTGGCGGGCGTGTAGCGGACCTCGGTGGTTTCGGTGGCGCTGATCTTCCAGTCGGTGATCTGCGCCGCGCCGATCGCGCCGGTGCTGCCATCGGTGGTGATGCTGCCGCTCAGCACCGTGCCGCTGGGGAAGTCCACCGGCACCAGCTTGAACACTGAGCTGCCCGGCGCCGCCTTGGCGACCACGCGCTTGCTGCCATTGGGGGCCGACAGCCACTGCCACTCGAAGACCGGACCGGCCAGGTAGAAGGCCACGCCACCGTTGGCATACGAGCCGGTGAAGTTGGCCACCTGCACGCCGTACTCCGGCCCCGGCCCGAAGCTGCCAAAGGCCAGCAGGCCGCCGTCGTTGACCCCGTCGGGCGAGGTGCGCACGCTCATCGTGCGGCCGTTGGCCGAGACGCTCACGCCGCTGGCCCAGACGCCCGGATGGCTGGGATCGAAGACCCAGCGCTGCGTCTGGCGCAGGCGCACATCCCAGTCGACCACATTGCCCGCCGACAGCGGGCCCAGCGTGCCATCGGTGGTGACGGTGCCCAGCAAGGTGGTGCCGCCGGGCAGCTGGACCGGCGCCAATGTGAAGACGGTGGCCGAGGCCGCCCCTGCGGCCAGCCAGAACGCGGTGCCCCACAGGGCGCTCAGAGCGCGGTGCATGATCGACCCCTCCATCGACGTGGTGGAGAGGATCATGGCGCCGGGCGCTGAATGAGGCCTTAAGCCGCTGCTTGAGCACGGTCAAAAGCGCTCCAGCTCGGGGAAGGGCAGCAGGCCCTTCTTCACATGCATCTTGCCGTACTCGGCACAGCGGTGCAGCGTGGGGATCACCTTGCCAGGGTTGAGCAGGCCGTGCGGGTCGAAGGCGTGCTTGAGCGCCATCATCTGCGCGCGCTCCTCGGGGCTGAACTGCACGCACATGCTGCTGAGCTTCTCCACGCCCACGCCGTGCTCGCCGGTGACCGTGCCGCCCATGGCCACGCTGGTCTCCAGGATGTCGGCGCCGAAGAGCTCGCAGCGGTGCATCTGGTCGGGGTCGTTGGCATCAAACAGGATCAGCGGGTGCAGGTTGCCGTCGCCGGCGTGGAAGACATTGCAGCAGCGCAGCTGGTACTTCTTCTCCATCTCGGCAATCGCGATCAGGATGTCGGCCAGGCGCTTGCGCGGGATGGTGCTGTCCATGCACATGTAGTCGGGGCTGATGCGCCCCGAGGCCGGGAAGGCGTTCTTGCGGCCGCTCCAGAACTTCAGACGCTGCGCCTCGTTCTGGCTGACCTCGATGCGGGTGGCGCCGGCCGATTGCAGCACGGCGGTCATGCGGCCGATCTCTTCTTCCACCTCCTCGGGCGTGCCGTCGGACTCGCACAGCAGGATGGCTTCGGCGCTGAGGTCGTAGCCGGCGTGGACGAAGTCTTCCACCGCCGCGGTCATCGGCTTGTCCATCATCTCCAGACCGGCCGGGATGATGCCGGCGGCGATCACCGCGGCCACCGCGTCGCCGGCCTGGCGCACGTCATCGAAGCTGGCCATCACGCAGCGCGCCAGTTGCGGCTTGGGCGTGAGCTTGACGGTGACTTCGGTGATCACCGCCAGCATGCCCTCGCTGCCGACCACCGCGGCCATCAGGTCCAGGCCCGGCACATCGAGCGCGTCGCCACCGAACTCGATCGGGTCGCCCTCGGCGGTGAAGCCGCGCAGCTTCAGCACGTTGTGCACCGTCAGGCCGTATTTCAGGCAGTGCACGCCGCCGGAGTTCTCGGCGATGTTGCCGCCGATCGTGCAGGCGATCTGGCTGGACGGGTCGGGCGCGTAGTACAGGCCGTGCGGCGCGGCGGCCTCGCTGATCGCCAGGTTGCGCACGCCGCACTGGACCACCGCGGTGCGACTGAACGGGTCCATCTTGACGATGCGGTTGAACTTGGCCAGGCCCAGCGTCACGCCCATCGCGTGCGGCATGGCGCCGCCGGACAGCCCGGTGCCGGCGCCGCGCGCCACCACCGGCACGCCCAGGCGGTGGCAGGTGCGCAGCACGGCGGCCACCTGCTCCTCGGTCTCGGGCAGCACCACCAGCAGCGGGCGCTGGCGGTAGGCGGTCAGGCCGTCGCACTCGTAGGGCGTGGTGTCCTCGGGCTGGTAGAGCAGCGCGTGGGCCGGCAGCAGCGGCCGCAGGGCGGCCACCACTTCCGATTGCCGCGCGGAGCGGTCGGCCGGCTCGACGGCCGAAAGGTCTTGGATCGCGTTCATCGGTCACCCATGCCCACCGGGGGCCAGCGCACAACTGTACGACGCGCCGACACCGGCATGGCCGGCATCGGGGTCACAACTCAGCTGACTTCAGTGGATGACGGTCAGCGTGAAGGGCCAGACATAGGCCTGCAGCGTCACGTACAGGCCCACCAGGCAGGCCAGCGCGATCGAGTGGAAGAAGACGTAGCGCAGGATGTCGCCCTCGTGGTGGAACCAGCGCGTGGCGGTGGAAGCCACGACGATCGACTGCGCATCGATCATCTTGCCCATCACGCCGCCCGAGGAGTTGGCCGCGCCCATCAGGTTGGCCGACAGGCCCAGCTGCTCGGCCGCCACTTTCTGCATGCCGCCGAACAGCACGTTCGACGCCGTGTCGGAGCCGGTCATGGCCACCCCGATCCAGCCCATCAGCGTGCCGAAGAACGGGTAGAGCGCACCGGTGCCGGCAAAGGCCAGGCCCAGCGTGGTGTCGGTGCCCGAGAAGCGGGTCAGCGTGCCCAGCGCCAGCATCAGCACGATGGTCAGCAGCGAGGTGCGCACCATCCACAGCGTGCGCAGGTAGGTGCTGACGATGGCCAGCGGCTTGTAGCCCATCACCAGCGCGCCGATGACGGCCGACAGCAGGATGCCGGTACCGGTGGCCGACAGGCCGTTGAGCACATAGACCGCCGCTTCCTTGTGCGGCGAGGGCACGACCGGCGGCACCTTCTCGATCAGGTTGTTCAGGCCCTCGATCGGGAACTTGGGCGCCCAGATGCCGTTGAAGAAGGTCTTCACCGCCGGCAGGCCCCAGACGAAGACGAACACCGTCAGGATCAGCCAGGGCAGCCAGGCGCGGAACAGGTCGGCACGGCTGTGCGTGACCATGGTCACCGGGCGCGGCGGGGTGCCGCCATCGGCCTCATGGCCCTTGAGCGTGGGCGAGGTCCAGATCTTCTTCGGTTGCCAGAACTTCAGGAAGCTGACCAGCGCGATCATCGAGACGATCGCCGCGATGATGTCCACCAGCTCCGGCCCGATGTAGTTGCTGACCAGGAACTGCGGAATGGCAAAGGACAGGCCGGTCACCAGGATCGCGGGCCAGATCTCCATCATCGCCTTGCGACCGGCAAAGGCCCAGATCAGCCAGAACGGCACCAGCAGCGAGAAGAAGGGCAGCTGGCGGCCGATCATGGCCGTCACCTCCATCAGGTCGTAGCCATGCACCTTGGCCAGCGTGATCACCGGCGTGCCCAGCGCCCCGAAGGCCACCGGCGCGGTGTTCGCGATCAGCGACAGGCCCGAGGCCGCCAGCGGCGAGAAGCCCAGGCCGATCAGGATGCCCGCGGTCACCGCCACCGGCGTGCCGAAGCCCGCCGCGCCCTCGAAGAAGGCGCCGAAGCAAAACGCAATCAGCAGCAGCTGCAGCCGGCGGTCCTCGGTGATGCCCGAGAGCGAGTCCTGCAGGATCTTGAAGCTGCCGTTGCCCTCGGCCAGCTGCTGCAGGAAGATGATGTTCAGCACGATCCAGCCGATCGGCAGCAGCCCGGTCAGGCCGCCATAGAAGGCCGCGTTGCCGGCCAGGCCGGCCGGCATGCCATAGCCGAACACCGCCACCGCGAAGGCCGCCAGCAGGCCCAGGCCCGCGGCGATGTGCGCCTTGATGTGCAGGAAGCCCAGCGCCACCAGCATCACCACCACCGGCACCGCGGCCAGCAGGGTGGAGATGAACATGTTGCCGAAGGGATCGTAGACCTGTTGCCAGACCATGGTGGGTGTCTCCGCTCGAAGTGTTGAAAAGCCTGACGGCCGTTGGGGGCGACCGTGAACCGAGCGGCAATGTAGGCAGCGCCCTGGGTGCGCAGATGAAACTTCCCGCGGCGCGGCGTGAGCCTTTTTCAATGCACGGGTTAACCCGCATCAAAGGCCACCCTGGCGCGCGGGTCGGCCGCGGCTGACCAGAATCGACGGCACATTCCCCGGAGAACGCGATGGCCGACACCCTGATGCCCGATGACGAGGTCCAGCGCCGCCTGGCGGCCGAGCTGCCGCACTGGCAGCTGGAGGACGGCTGGATCCGCCGCCAGTTCAAGACCAGCGGCTGGAAGTCGACGATGCTGGCGGTCAGCACCATCGGCCACCTCGCCGAGGCCGCCTGGCACCACCCGGACCTGGTGGTGTCCTACGCGTTCGTGCGGGTGAAGCTGCGCACCCACTCGGCCGACGGCATCACCGCCAAGGACCTGGCGCTGGCCGCCAGGATCGAGCAGGTGCTGATGTGGCGACCGCAGGATGAGCCGGGCTCAGCGCTGGAGGGCACGCCCGACGAGGCGCGCTTTCGGCACATGAAGCACGAGCCCGCCCAGCCTGTCAGCGCGGCGCCTGGATCGGCTTGAGCGCGCCGCAGTCGGCGCTGACGAAGCGACCCTGCTGGGTCATCTGGATGGTCTCGGGCTGGCCCTTGACCACCGTCTTGACCGTCATCTGGGTGCTGTAGGACGTGGGGCTGTTGATGGTGTAGTCGCCCTCGCCCGAGCTGGGCGGGTTGCCGCTGCACTGGAAGCTGTAGTGCATCCGGTTGCCACTGCGCTGGCTGACCTGGTGGGTGCAGCGGCCGTCGGCGCGCGGCACCTCGCCGCCCTCGGTCTGCGCCTGGCTGAGGCACAGGCGCACGCTGGCCGGGGCGCTGCCCAGACCGACGCCCCGCTGGGCCATCATCTGCTCGACCATCTTGCGCTGCTCCGGCGGCATCGCGGCCATCTGCGCCTGAGCCTGCGCCATCTGCGCTTCCATCTGGCCGCTGCCGGTCTTCATCTGCTGAGTCTGCTCCCACAGCCCAGGCTGCAGCCGGGTCTGCGCGGCGGCCGCGGCCGGCAGGCACAGCAACACGAACGGCCAGGCACGGGCCCGGCGCTGAAGAACTTGGTGTGTCATGGCATCCCTCCAGCGCGCAGCATGCGCGCGGGGCCGCGCGCGGGCAAGACCCGCGCCGAGGGGGATCGCCCCTCGAATCAGGGGGTGGCCAACGCGGTGCGCAGCCAGTCGGCAAAGGCCGCGCACTCCCAGCGCTCCATGGTGCCGGGCTTCCAGCACAGGTGGTGGTGCAGCGGCGAGGGCACGCTGCGCGGCGACAGGCGCACCAGGCGGCCGCTGTCCAGCCAGCTCAGGCCCAGGCGCAGGCGCATCAGCGCCACGCCGAAGCCGGCGGCGGCCGCGTCCAGCACCAGGCCCACATCGTTGAACTGGGCGCCGCCGCTGGGCTCGGGCAGCGCGATGCCGTGGGCCTGGAACCAGGTGCTCCAGGGCTCCAGCGGCGTGCGGATCAGGCGCGCCCGGCGCACATCGTCAAGGCTGGCGAATTCGCCGAAAGGGCCGGCCTCGTGCAGGTACTCGGGGCTGCAGACCGGCGTGACCTCGTCGCTGAGCAGGCGCACCTGCTCCAGGCCCGGGTAGGGACCGACGCCGTAGCGCACCTCCAGATCGGCCTCCTCGGCCTTGGTGTCGGCCAGCGGAATGGCCACCTGCAGCACCAGCTCGATCTCGGGGTAGGCATGGCGGAAGTGCGACAGCCGCGGCAGCAGCAACTGGCGCGAAAAGGTGGGCGTCACCGCCAGCCGCAAGCGCGCCGTGGCACCGCTGGGCACCGCCCGGCCCGGCAGCTGGGCCAGCGACTGCAGACCCTGGCGCACCGGCCCCAGGTAGGCCTGGCCTTCGGGGGTGAGGCCGAAGTCGCGCAGGAAGAGCTTGCAGCCCAGTTGCGTCTCAAGCTGGCGGATGCGGTGGCTGACGGCGCTGGGCGTGACGCTCAGCTCGTCAGCGGCCTGCGTCACGCTGCGCAGCCGGGCCAGTGCCTCGAAGGCCTGCAGGCACTGGATCGGCGGAATGCGCTCGGCCGCCATGTCATTCAGCGGTGAAGACCGTCAACACGCCGGTGTAGCCGTACAGGTGGCGGTGGGCGATCTCGCCAGCGGCGAAGAAACCCACCAGCGGCACCTCGCCCAGCGCGTGGCGCAGGATGCGCAGCTCCTCGCTGTCGCCACCGAAATGCGGGCCGCCGCGGCCGGTGCAACTGACGTAGTGGGCGCCCAGGATGCGCCGCGGCGGTGCGCTGCCGTCGCCATCGACCTCGTCGCGGATCTCGGCGCAGATGCGCACCAGGTCGCGCCGCGCGGCCACCGGGTCGCGGGTGCAGAAGGCCAGCGACATGCCGGGCTCGACCAGGTCGGCCACGGCCACCGCCTCGCGCAGCGGGTCGATGCCGATCAGGTGGCGCACCCGGGTGTCGCCGCCGAACTGGCCGCCGGGGCCGCGCGCGGCGTCGCCCTCGTCGGTGAGACCGACCAGGGTGTGGCGCAGCGCGGCCATGGCCTGGCGCGGCTCGTCCAGCGTGACGCCCAGGTCCTGCAACAGCTGCGGCAGCGCCGGCTCGCCGTCCAGCGAGGCCACCAGGTTGCGCTCGGCGCCGGTGACGCGCCGCGTCGGGCCCACCGGCTGGCAGCCCTGGGTCACGCGCGAGACCAGGCCCACCGTCGGCGCAAAGGCCACGCCCGAGAGCCCACCGTGCATCGGCGCGCCACCCGCCCAGTGGCTGCGGTGCAGGCGCGCGCTGGGCAGGCCGCCGAACAGGTAGCCGGCGCGGGTGCGCTCGGCCAGTTCGTTCAGCAGCGCGCCCAGCTCGGGCAGCTCGGGGTCGGCGTGGACCAGCGCGCTGCCGGCCCAGTCCTCGGCCAGCGGGTGGCGGCCATCAAAGCAGCGGAACTGCGCCGCCGGCAGGTCGATCTGCCACAGCACCAGCGCCGGCTCGTCCAGGTACTCGACGCCATCGGCCGCCAGCCCCCAGGCGGCAGCGCCCACCCAGGCCACGCCGGGCCAGCGCCGGCGCGCCTCGTCCAGGCATTCGGCGGCGCGCTCGGCAAAGCCCTCGCTCAGATAGAGCAGGCCCAGCGTGGGCCGCCAGCCGGGGCGCTGCGCCGCCTGGGCGTCGATCTGCGCGGCAGCCAGCGCCAGCGCCATGCCGGCGTCGGGATGCGTGGCATGCGCCGCGAGGCAGGCGGTGGCGCTCATCGCCGGCTGGCAGCTCCCTTGCGGGCCGGCGCCTTGGGCGCGGCGGCACTGGCACGGGCGCCGGCGGCCACGGCACCCGCGGCGGTCTTGGCCACGGTGGCGGGCACCGACACCGCCTTCTTGAGCGTCTCGCCCGCAGCATCGAAGCTTTGCTTGACCATCGCGCTGGCCAGGTTCTTGGCGGCGTCGGTGGCGCTGTCCTTCATGGCATTGGTGGCCAGCTCGGTGAACTGCTTGGTCAGCGCGCCCCACCACTGCATCGGGTCCACTGCGCCGGGCGCCGCCGGAGCCGCCGCCGCGGCCTTCTTGCGTGGCGCGGCCTTGGGCTTGGGGGCCGCGGGCGCGGCGGCGGCCACCGGCTCGGCCACTTCGGGCATCTTCAGCGTCATCGCCTCACGCAGGTCGCCCATCGAGACGTTCATGGTCTTCAGCGTGGACAGGGTCATGCGCTGCACCTCGAGGGCCTGGATCGTGGCGCCCAGCATGCGGGCGTTCTGCTCCAGCCAGAACTGCACGGTGCGCAGCTCCTCGATGCGCCTCTCCAGCTCCTCGGGGTTCAGCGTGGGCGCCACCCACTGGCCGATGCCCGGCAGCGCCGAGCCGGCGTTCTTGACCAGCCCCTGCAGGAATTCGAAGCCCGGAACCATCTTGGCGAAATCGGTGGCACTGCTCATGCCTTGTCTCCTCGTGCGGCCTGTGATGGTCGATTGTGCGCTCAGCTGGCTTGCACCGGGCCTACGGCGCGCCCGGCCCCAGCCAGGTCAGGCGAAAGCCGGCGCGCTGCAGGCGCTGCGGCAGGCCGTCCTCGCCCACCAGGTGCAGCGCGCCCACCGCCACCAGCGGGCGGGAGCCGGCCGCGTGCAGGCGCTCGATGTGGGCGGCCATGCGGGCGTTGCGCTGCAGCACCACGCGGTCGAACTCGGCGCGCTGCTGCGCGGTGTCCAGGCAGCGGCACCAGCGCGGGTAGGCGCTCAGCGTGGCCAGGTCGCCGGCGGCCCAGGCCTCGGCCAGGCGGTTCACCACGGCCATCGAGGCTGGGTTCTCCAGCTCGTCCAGCGCCTGGCGCAGCGTGTCGAGCTCGTCGCTGCCCACCAGGGCCTGGACCTGCTGGTCCACCGTCTCGATCGACTCCACCGGCCGGCGCGCCTGGTGAAAGCGCTGCGACAGCATCGGCTCCTGGCCCCAGGCCGGGTCCAGGCCCGCGCCGCGGGCCGACAGCGCCAGCAGGGTGACGGCCTGCATCGACGGGGTCAGGCCGTCGAGCAGCGTGCCCACGCAGGCCCGCTCCAGCTGGCGGCGCAGGCGCGCGGCCAGGGCCTTGGGCGGCGCCGCCGGCGCGGGGCCGGAGGCGGGTGTTGGCGCGCGCAGGGCGGACTGGGTGTCGTCGGCCAGCGGGTCGATCTCAAGCACCAGCCGGTCGGCCTGTTCCAGCGCCTGCGACAGCGCCGGCCCGGGCACGCTCCAGGGCCCGCGACCCACATGCAAGGTGCCGAAGAGCCAGCCGCTGCGGCCGTCCTTCTCGTAGCGCCACAGCAGGCCACGGTCGCGCGCCTGGGCCTGCCACCGCGCCAGCGTGGCCGCATCGGGCGCCTGGGCCACGGGCGGGCAGGCCGGCGCCTTGCCCAGCACGGGCAGCACGGGCGCCAGCAGGGCCAGAACGCCGGCCAGCAGGGCGCTTCGCCAGCGCGTCATGGCCGCTGGCCGACCGCGTTGTCCAGGCGCCCGAAGGCGTCTTCGCCCAGCGGATCGGCCGCCTGCAGCGACAGGCCGTCGCCGGGTGCCAGGCCCTCGGCCTGGGTCAGCCCGCCCAGGTCGGCCGGCGGGGCGGCCAGCATCAGCAGGCTGCCGGCGCGCAGCGGCCGGCGGCGCACCGCTTCGGCCAGGCGCTCGCCCAGGCCCTGCGGCAGCGCGTCGCCCAGGTCCAGACGCCCCAGCGACTGGCCATTGCGCCGCCACTGCAAGGGCGCCGACAGGCGACCGCCGCGCCAGGCCTCGCCCAGCTCGTCCGGCGTCAGGGCGACCGGGCCGATGCCGGCGCTCAGCGACTCGCCGTCCTGCTGCCATTCCAGGCCCAGTGCCAGCAGGCGCAGGCCCTCCAGGGCCTGGCCGGCGTCGGCGCCGGTGTCAATGTCGCCGGTGATCGCCACCAGGCCGGGCACGGCACAGAGCGCGGCCGTGGCACCGAACCAGACGTCGCGTGCGCCCATCAGCGCGTCGCTGGCGACACGGCGCAGCGGGCCGTCCAGCGGCGCCAGCAGGCGCGCCGGGGCCCGCGGCAGCGGCGCCATGCACATCGCCGGATCGAACGCGAAGGCGTGCCGCGCCTTGCCCTGGTTGAGCGTGGTCGACAGGTCTTCCAGCTGCGGCGACAGGAAGTTCCAGTCGTCGAGCAACTGCTGCAGGCGGGTGGCGATGTGGGTGGCGTAGTGCGCCTGCGTCAGGTCACGCGAGACGACGACCAACTGGCCATCGCGCGAGCCGTCCTGGTAGGTGGCAAGTTTCATTCGGGGGCGGTCCCTGCCGGGCGGGGTTTGGTGGCAGTATTGTCCAATGGCCGCCCGCGCCCCCCGACGTTGGCTGCAGTACCCCGCCCCACCCCGTCCGGACCGGTGGGTGCGGCCCATGGCCGGGTGGGCCCTGGGGTGCCTGGTGGGCACGCTCCACCTGACGCTGATCGACGCCGCGCTGCGCGCACCAGCGCCTGGCAGCGCGGCCGCGCCGCCCTCACCGGCCGGCCTGCGGGTGCGGCTGCAGGCCGCCTTGCCGCCCGCCGCTGCCGCACCGCCGCTGGTCGTGCCGACCACCGCGCCGCCGCGGCC
>NZ_JAGQDE010000026.1 GCF_018069755.1 Ideonella aquatica
GCGGCCCCGGCCGCACCGAGCGGCGGCGCGACCGGGGCCGCTGGGGCGACCGGCGCGGGCGGGGTGTCCAGTCCGAAAGCCGCCAGCGGGTCGTTGTCCGGCAGTGCCGGCGACACCGGTGGCAGCGGGGCGCTCGCGGGTGCCGGGCCAGCGGCCGGCCGCGGCGCGGTGGGCGCGCGGGCACGGATCACCGTGCGTCCCTCGGTGCCGGCCTCGTCCCAGGACATCACGGCGCCGGCGGGCCGCTCGGGCGGCGCGGCAGCGGCCGGTGCGGGCACGGGTGAGGGCGGCTGCGGACTGGGTGCCGCGGCGGGCGGCGCAAAACCGCCCGGCGGCAGGAAGGGCCGGTTGAGGTCGGAGAAGTCGTCCGGCAGCGTCGCCGCAGTGGCGCGCGGCACGGCCTTCAGCGAGGCCAGCGGATCGGCGGAGGCCGCCATGTTGGGCTGCACCGCAGCGGCGTTCAAGGCCGAGGCGCCCAGCGGATCACCCACCGCACCGGGTTTCAGGCCGAACAGGCTGTCCAGCGAATCACCGCCGCTGGCGGCTGAGCTGGTGGGCAGGTCGGGGATCAGCGGCGCGGGGGCTCCGCCCACCGCGTCCAGGCCGAAGCCGCCGCCCAAGGCGCGGCCCAGGTCCGGGGCGCCGCCGGGCTTGGGTGCGGGCGCGGCGAACGGGTCCCAGTCGTCGGGGATGCCACCGGCAGCGGCGGGTGCCGCCGCGGGGCCCGCGGCCGGTGCAAAGGCCGCGAAGGGGTCCTGGCTGAGCGACGAGGGCGGCGCCGGTGGCGTCAGCGCCAGCGGATCGAAGCTGGCCGGCAGCCCGCCCTTGGCGGGCGCTGCCGAGGCCGGCCCCAGCAGGTCGGCGAAGGGATCATTGGCCCGGGCCCCGCTGGCGCTGGCACCGATGCGGATCTCGATCTGGTAGCCCCCGATCTGCAGCCAGTCGCCGTCCTTGACCGGTGCTTCGCGGCCATTGCCCAGCGCCTTGCCGTTGACCAGGATGGCATTGCTGCCCTTGTCGATGACGCCGAAGCTGCCGTTGCGATACACCACCTGGGCGTGCACGCGAGAGATCGTGCGGTCCGGGTCGGGCAGCACGAACTGGTTGGTGTCGGCGCGCCCGATGGTGCCGCCGAGCTCGTCGAACGCGGCACTCAGGCTGCTGGCGGGCGGCGCACCGTTGAACGAGATGACGGTCAGCGTGATCACGGCGAAAGGTCCTTGGTGAGCCGGGAGGCGGGTGCAGCGAGGCCGGTGCCGACCGGCATGGCGGCGGGATCGAGCATACCGTCGACCAGCGCTAAGCGGCAGCGTCGAATACGGGGGTGGCGGGGCATCGCGGCTGCTGTGCGCGGCGGCCTTGCCCTAACATCGCGGCGTCGGCACGGGCGGCGCTGCGCCGCCCAGTCATCGAGGCCCCTGCCCATGCCCTGCTTCTGCTCCAAAGCGCTGTCATCCTTCGCGACGGCGGCCTGTTCGGTCCCGCTGGCGACGCTGCCGATTCCCAGCCTGCCGTCGGCCCTGCTGTCCTTCGCGGCCTCGGCGCCGACACTGCCCAGCATGGCCCTGCCGGCGGCACCGTCGATGACCGCGACGATCTCGTCGGTGGCCCAGTTGCTGGCCAGCCTGCCCTCAACACTGCCGATGCCGAACCTGATGCTGGACCCGCTGGCGCTGCAACTTCCGCTGGCCCGCTTGTCAGCCTCGTTCAGTGTGGCCGCGGCCTCGCTGCCATCCTTGCCGGCACTGCAGGCCACGCTGTCGGCGATGGCCCCGCTGGGATCCCTGGCCGCGCTGATGACGGCGCTGTCGGGAATGGGCATCAGCCTGGGCGCCAGCGGCTCGATTCCGTCCTTGCAGTCGGTGCTCACCCGACCGCCAACCCCCACGGTCGCGGCCACCTCGCCGCTGGCCTCGGCGCTGGCCTCGCTGTCGGTGGCTGCGGGCGGCTTGCCGGCGCTGCCGGTGCTGCAGGCGGTGGTGCCGGTGCTGGCGGCGCTGCCGCCGCTGCCCACGGTGGCCTTGCCGGCGCTGGGCACGCTGGCGGGCCTGGTGTCGCTGCAGGCCATGGTGCAGTTCCAGCTGGGCGTCAATCCGCTGTCGCCGGCCTCGATGCCGGCGCTCAGCGCAGCGCTGTCCTCGCTGCCGCTGCCGGCCCTGGCGGCGCTGGAGGTGCCCAGCCTGCCAGCGCTGCCGCCGATGCCCGAACTGCCCGAGCCCGACCTGCCGGATCTGCCCGCGCTGTCAGCGGCGCTGACCGGGCTGTCACCGGGCCAGCTCGGACCGATGACGATGCTGCTGTCGATGGTGTCGATGCAGCCGCTGCTGTTGTCGCCGCCCGGGGCCTGTGGCGCGGGCTGCGCGCTGGGCATGCTGGACTGAGGCCCGGCACCGGGCCGGCGCTCAGCGCAGCACATACAGGCGGCCCTCCACGGCTGTCAGGCGCAGCGGCCAGGCGAGTTGCCGGCCGTCGGCGTCGGCCTTGGTCTGCAGCCAGGGCGTGCCATCGCTGCGCAGGCACTCGAACAGCCGGCCGCGCGCCACACGGCGCAGCACCAGGCCCTCGGGCTCGAAGGGCAGCCAGTCCAGGCGGCGCGCTTCGGCCAGCTCGATCAGGTGGCTGCGCAGGCGGTCGAGTTCTGTGCGGGCGTCGCGCTGGTAGGCGGCGGCGATCTCCTCGACGCGCAGGCGCACCGCGGCCAGAAAGGCCTCGGGCTGCCCCTCGCTGAGCTGGCGCGCCCAGGCTGCGGTCTGCTCGGCCACCAGCGCATGCAGCGCAGGGCTGTCGTCGATCGCGGGGGCATCGATCCAGCGCCAGCGCGGAAAATTGATCGGCAGGTTCAGCGTCTGGTCCAGCGGCAGCGGCGCCACGTGCGCCTGGCCGGCGTCGGGCGCCCAGTCGATCTGGCCCAGCGTGCGCGCATGGCCCTCGTCGGCCAGCTTGCCGGTGCGCGGCAGCAGCAGGCGCAGGTGGGCCGAGGAGCGGCCGGTGGCGGTGACACGCTGCTGCGGCGGCGCCTTGTCGGGCGGCATGGTCGCGGCATAGGGCCAGACCATCAGCGCGAGCTGGTTGTCGCCGGTCATCGTGTACTCGTGGACCGGCAGCAGCACGCGCGGGCGCCCCGGGTGGGCGCGAGCGATCGGAATGCCGTTGAGCCAGGCCTCGGCCTCGCAGTCGACGGCGTCGAGCTTGAGCACCAGCAGACGCTCGATCATCCGAGGCTCCAGTCGACCAGGGTCATCGCAGGCAGCAGCGGGCGGCGCCATTGCAGCTGGCCCAGCAGCGGATCACTGATGCGGCACAGCGCCTGCACCGGCTCCACGGCCAGGCGTGCGAACCATTGCCAGCCCATGCCGTCGGGGCGCGGGCGCACACCACACTGGCCGACCACCGCGCCCGCTACCAGGCTGGCGTCGACCATGCAGGCGCCGTCGGTGGCGGCCACGTCGACCTGCAAGACCAACGGCAGGCGGATGGCCACCTGGGCCTCGGGCGGCGGCAGCGGGCTGCCACCCGAGGTGTCCCACTGGGCGCGCAGCGGCACCTGGCCGGCGCAGTGCAGACGCCATTGGCTCAGGCTGCCGCTCAGCGCGAGCTGGCCCGACAGGCGCAGCGACAGGCGCGCCGCGACCAGGTCCAGCTGGCCCGCCACACGGTGCTGCGGCGTGCCGGCCAGGCCCTCGGCCGCGGCCTGCCAACCCCAGGCCAGGCCGGCGTCACCGCTCAGCACGGCGGGCTCCGCGGCCATCTGGGGCTGCTCGAAGCCGGCCTCGCGGCACCAGGCGGTGAACAAGCGCTCCAGGCCCTGCTCCAGCTGTGCATCCAGGGCCTGCAGGCCGGCCTGCCAGGCGGCGGCATCAAGCCGCTGGCCGTCACGCTCGACGATGCAGGCTGCGCGTGTCACCGGCGGCGGCGGCGCGGTGTCGGTGCTCCACTGGCGCTCGGGCGCGGCCTCGCGCCGCCACAGCATCCAGTGCTGTGCCGCGGGGTAGACACTCCAGTCGGTGTTCAGCTCGCCCACGGCGTCGCCGTGCTCGCGCAGGCCGCAGGAAGACAGCTGCAGGCGGCCGAAGCGCGCGCCACCCGACCAGGCCAGCGGCGGCTGCGGGGCCCGCGGCGCGGGGGCGTCAGGCAGGGGCGCTGGCTGGGACAGCACCAGTTCGGCCGTTTGCGGGCCGCGCCACGCCAGCAAACCGGTGTCGGTGAACTGCACCACGCAGGGGTGGACGGCCGGATCGCAGCAGTGGCCGGCGCGCAGGCGCAGGCGCAGGCGGGCCGGGTGTCCGCTGGGGTCCTGCCCCAGCAGCGACACGCGCGCCGGCCAGGCCGACGGGTCGGTGGCGGTGACCACCAGCGGTGCTGCGGGCGCGGCATGGTCGCTGGCACGCGACCACTGGCCGCGCTCGAAGCGGTAGGGCGGGCGGGCGGGCGCGTCGTGTTCGCGCAGCTCGATCGCGTCGATGTCGCAGGGCTGGCCCAGCACCAGCCGGGCGCCGCGCTGCAAGGAGCCCATCACGCCCAGCTGCCGCAGCGCGTCATCGAGCTGGGCCACGGCCAGGTCGAACTCGGCCAGCTTGGGCAGCTCGGCGGCGGCCGGGCCACCGGCGGCCAGCAGGCGCTGCAGCTCCTCGCGGCAGCGGCGCACCAGCTGGAAGGCCTTGGCGCCTTCGCTGCGGCGGGCGTCGGCCAGCAGGTCCAGGGCCCAGGTGTGGCCGCCGCGGGTTTCGAACTCGGTGCCCAGCACCACCCAGCAGGCCAGGTAGCGGGCCACCGCCAGCGCATGCCTCAGGCCATGGGCGGCGGCCCGCTGCTCGCCCAGTGCCACCAGGGCGCCCAGGCGCTCGCCAGCGCGCGCGGCCAGCGCGGGGAATGCTGCCACCAGGGCCTGCCCCAGCTGGCGCCGGTCGCGCTCGGCCTGCAGGGCCTGCAGGCGCGTGGCCTGCTCCAGGTTGAGCACCAGCGTCATGCATCGGCCCCTGTGCGCACGGGCCGCCATTCCAGGTGGCCGCCGGTGATGCGCGCCAGTGACCAGTGGCTGGTGCCGGGCAGGACCCAGGCGCCCACCGGGCCGTTGATCGCCGCGCGCTGGGCGTTGTCCGCGTGGTCCAGCACGATGCGCAGCATGTCCGGGCTCAGCGTGTCCAGCGGGACCGTTTGGCCATCGGGCAGGCGCGCCTGCAACAGGCTGCGCAAGTGGTTGCGCAGCACGATCAGGCGCACGCCGGCCAGCACCAGAACGCCCCAGTCGCTGGGCCTGTCGGCGGCAAAGAGCAGCGCGTCGGTGAAGGGGCTGTCACGCCGCAGCCGCACCAGGTACGGCGCGCCCTGCTGCACGGGCGGCGGCAGGGCGCCGGGCAGCAGGCAATCGAAATCGTCGATCTCGCCGTCCTGCTGTGCCGCGGCCAGGCGTGCCGGCAGGCCGCTCAGGCAGCGGCCCAGCAGCACCGCATGCACCTGCAGGCGCTCATCGGCCCAGAGCTGGGCCTTGAACTGCGCGGGGGCGATGGCAAGGGGTGAATCGGCGGCGGACATCGGCGTTCAACAGGCCCCGGCTCAGTTGCCCGAGGCCAGCGGATCCTCGTCCGGGTCGGGCAGCTCGGGTGCGGTGGGGTCGGCCGGGCTGGCCTGGGCGGCGCTGTTGGCGTTGCCGGCCGAGCCGCCGCTGTTGATCTTGACCATCGTGCCCTGGATCGTCACACCGTCCGGGCCGACCGAAATGAAAGACCCGCCCGCCTTGATGCTCAGCGTGGAGCCGCCATCGATCACCACGCCCATGCCCTTGATGTGGATGCTGGAGGTGGCGGTGGCGTTGAAGGCCTGGCCGACATTGATGTCCATGCCCTGGCCGGAGGTGATCGAGATCGCCTGGTCGCCCTTCACCGCCACCGCGTCGGTGACACCGGTGTTGAGCGCGCCCTCGATCTTGAGGTTGAAGTCGGCGCCCAGCTTGGCGTGCACGTCTTCCTTGATCGAGAGCGTGGCTTTCTTGCCCACATCCACCGTGAGGTTCTCGCCGATCTGCTGCGCCACGTTCTTCTCGACCTTGTCCCAGCGGTCGTTCTTGACGGTGATCTTGGCGTCGTTCTTGACCAGCTGGTGGTAGTCCTTCTCGGCCTGGAACCAGACGTACTCGGAGCCCTTGAGGTCGTCGAAGCGCAGTTCGTTGAAGTTGTCCTCGCCGCCTTCCTTGGTGGAGCGGCTGCGGATGCCGGTGACGGTCTTCTGCGTCGGCAGCTCGTAGGGCGGCATGCGCTCGGCGTTGTAGACGCGGCCGGTCACCAGCGGGCGATCGGGGTCGCCGTCGAGGAACTCGACCACCACCTCGTCGCCCACCCGCGGGATGGCGATCATGCCGAAGTTCTTGCTGGCCCAGGGGTAACTGACGCGCACCCAGCACGAGGCGGTCAGGTCGCTCGGACTGACGCGGTCCCAGCGGAACTTCAGCTTGACCCGGCCATGCTTGTCGGTGGCGATCTCGTCGCCCGAGCCGCCCACCACCACGGCGGTCTGCGGCCCGTGGATGCGCGGCCAGGCCACGCTGGGCTGGGGTTGAAAGCGCACGCTCTTGGGAACGGCGTCGAAGCGGGCCTGGTAGCCGCGGCTGACGCTCTTGACGTTGGACTCGTACTCGCCGAACTCGGCGGTGAAGACCAGGCGGGTCACCAGGTAGTCGCCGTCGTCGCTGCTGTGGTCCTTGAGCTTGAAGGTCTTGCCCGCGGCCATGGCCCTGAAGCGCGTGTCGGCCGAGGCCACGATCTGCTGCGAGTCGTAGCTGTCGACCTTGCCCTTGGCGAAGCGCTCACCGATTTTCTTGTGGTCCGCTCCCGTGGCGGCCCGCTTGAGGTCGTAGTAGGCGCCAGGCCATTGGCGAACCTCCAGGTCACCCGGGTTGGGGAAGCCCGTGGTGCGCGTCTTGAAGGTGGCCAGCGGCGTGGATGGCACCTCGAAGTCGTGGTCGTCATGGGCGTATTTCAGCGAGCCCACCTGCTTGACCAGGCGCCAGTCGGTGACGATGTCGTCGCGCAGCTGGTTGTCGGTCTGGGCGCTGGACCAGGCCAGGCTGCCGCCGGGGATGTCGGTGTGGCCGGAGGCGTCGTCGCACAGCACCAGCTTGTGCTGGCCGTCCTCATGCGTGAAGTAGTGGTAGATGCCCTCCTGCTCCATCAGTCGGGTGACGAAATCGTGGTCGCTCTCGTTGTACTGGACGCAGAACTCGCGCGGCTGGTAGCTGGCCGTCAGCTTGTTCTGCACCGACTGGTTGGTGTAGTCCTCGAAGACCTTGGTCAGGATCTCGACCACCGTCTTGTTCTGGAAGATGCGGCAGTCGGATCCCAGCTGCAGGTACCAGAACCAGACGTTGAGGTCGAGGAAATAGCGGTCGTAGCGGCCCATCGCGCCGCCACGCTCGAAGCGGGTGACGAAGCCATTGACGTAGCGGTAGTCACCACCGGGCAGCAGCAGCTTGACGGTGGCGCGGGTGCCCAGCAGCTCGTCGGCCTTGATCGGTGTCTCGGTGCGCGTGCGCAACAGTTCCAGGCGGTACTGCGGCAGGCGGCCGAGCTCCTCCACCGCCTGCAGGCGACGGAACAGCAGGGCGTCGTTACCCTTGACGCAATTGAACTCTGCATCCAGCTTGGCCATCGATGGCTCCCCGGGCCGGCGGCACGCGGCCGCCCGACCTCATCAGTCGAAGGTGTAGGTGAACTCGCTGTCGGCGGCACCCAGGCGGATCACCTTGAGTTCCTCGCCACGCGCCATGCGGCCCAGGTACTCGATCGAGATCTTGGGCAGCACGGTGTTGGTGAGGATGGCGTCGATGATGCGACCGCCGGCCTCGGCGTTGTTGCAGCGGCTGACGATCAGCGAGACCGCGGCGTCATCGAACTCGAACGGGATGCGGTGGTTCTCTTCCACGCGCTTCTTGATGCGGCCCAGCTGCAGGCGGATGATCTTGGCCAGCATCTCGCTCGACAGCGGGTAGTAGGGAATGGTCACGATCCGGCCCAGCAGCGCGGGCGGGAAGACCTTCATCAGCGGCTCCTGCAGCGCCTCGGCCAGCGAGTCGGGGTCGGGCAGCAGCTCGGGGTCCTTGCACATGTTCATGATGAGCTCGGAGCCGACGTTGGACGTGAGCAGGATGATCGTGTTCTTGAAGTCGATCATGCGGCCCTCGCCGTCTTCCATGCGGCCCTTGTCGAAGACCTGGAAGAACAGCTCGTGCACGTCGGAGTGGGCCTTTTCCACCTCGTCGAGCAGCACCACGCTGTAGGGCCGGCGGCGCACCGCCTCGGTCAGGATGCCACCCTCGCCATAGCCCACATAGCCCGGAGGCGCGCCCTTGAGGGTGGAGACGGTGTGCGCCTCCTGGAACTCGCTCATGTTGATCGTGATGACGTTCTGCTCGCCACCGTAGAGCGACTCGGCCAGCGCCAGTGCGGTCTCGGTCTTGCCTACGCCCGAGGTGCCGCACAGCATGAACACGCCGATCGGCTTGTTCGGGTTGTCCAGCCGCGCGCGCGAGGTCTGGATGCGCTTGGCGATCATGTCCAGGCCGTGCTGCTGGCCGATGACGCGCTGGCCCAGCGTTTCGCCCAGGCGCAGGATGGCTTCCAGCTCGTTCTTGACCATGCGGCCCACCGGGATGCCGGTCCAGTCGGCCACCACGCTGGCCACGGCCTGGGCGTCGGTGGAGGGCATGATCAGCGGCGCATCGCCCTGCAGCTCGGCCAGCGCGGCCTGCTCCTTGCGCAGCTCGTCGATCAGCGCGCCGCGGTCGGCGTCGCCCGCGGGCACGGCCTGGTCGACCGGCTCGCCGTCGCCGCGCAGCTTGGCGCGCAGCGCCAGCACGCGCTCGACGATGGCCTTCTCGGCCTGCCAGCGCTCTTCCAGCGTGGCCAGACGGGCGCGCTCGGCGGCCAGCTTGGCCTCGACCTCGGGGCCGCGCTCGCCGGTGTCGACGCCAGCGGCTGCCTCGCGGGCGATGATGCCCTGCTCAATCTCCAGCGCCTCGATGCGGCGGCGGCTGTCTTCCACCTCCGCCGGAATGGCGTGCTGGCTGACGGCCACGCGGGCGCAGGCGGTGTCGAGCAGGCTGACCGCCTTGTCGGGCAGTTGGCGCGCCGGGATGTAACGGTGCGAGAGCTTGACCGCGGCCTCGATGGCCTCATCAAGCAGCTGCACGCGGTGGTGCTTCTCCAGCACGCTGGCCACGCCGCGTAGCATCAGGATGGCCTTGTGCTCGTCGGGCTCGGGCACCTGCACCACCTGGAAGCGGCGGGTCAGCGCCGGGTCCTTCTCGATGTACTTCTTGTACTCGGCCCAGGTGGTGGCGCCGATGGTGCGCAGGTTGCCGCGCGCCAGCGCCGGCTTGAGCAGGTTGGCCGCGTCGCCGGTGCCGGCGGCACCACCGGCACCCACCAGCGTGTGGACCTCGTCGATGAACAGGATGATCGGCTTGGGGCTGGCCTGGACCTCGTCGATGACCTGGCGCAGGCGCTGCTCGAACTCGCCCTTCATGCTGGCGCCGGCCTGCAGCAGGCCCAGGTCCAGCGACAGCAGCGACACGCCCTGCAGCTGCGGCGGCACATCGCCGCGCGCCAGGCGCTGGGCAAAGCCCTCGACCACCGCGGTCTTGCCCACGCCGGCTTCGCCGGTCAGGATGGGGTTGTTCTGGCGGCGGCGCATCAGGATGTCGACGATCTGGCGGATTTCTTCATCGCGGCCGGTGACCGGGTCGATCTTGCCCTCGCGGGCGCGCTCGGTGAGGTCCACCGTGAACTTCTTCAGCGCCTCCTGCTTGCCCATCGCGGCGGGGGCGATCGCGCCCTCGGACTCGCCCGGCTGGGCACTGCTCATGCTGCTGCCATCTTGCGCGCCCAGGCGCGCCTCGGCGGTGCCGCTGCACAGCTTGGGGAACTGCTCGACCAGGTCGTCGGGCTTGATCTTCTCGAACTGGCGCGAGATGCCCAGCAACGCGTTGCGCAGGCTGTTGGTCTTGAGCAGACCGATCAGCAGGTGGCCGGTGCGCACCTGGTTCTCGCCGAACATCAGCGTGCCGTAGACCCAGCCGCGCTCGATGGCGTTCTCGATGTGCTCGGAGAAGTCGGAGATGGCGGTGGAGCCGCGCGGCAGGCGGTCGAGCGCGGTGGTGATGTCACGCGCCAGCACCGAGGCATCCAGCTGGTAGTGGCGCATCAGCGCCTCGAGGTCGGTGTCGGCGGTCTGCACCAGCTGCGCCAGCCAGTGCACCAGCTCCACATAGGGGTTGCCGCGCATCTTGCAGAACACCGTGGCCCCCTCGACGGCCTTGTAGGCCAGGGGGTTGAGTTTTCCGAACAGGGCGACTCGGCTGATCTCGCTCATGGTGTTCCTTCAGGGGTGTCGGGGGTCGGTGTGGGGTGGGCGCGGGAGGCCGCGCTGGCGGAAGCGGGGCGCCGGATGCGCAGGATGCGCTCGGCGTCAAGCAACAGGTCGCCGGCATCGCCGGGCCGGCGGTAGGGGCCCAGCCAACTGGCGCGGCCCAGCGGTGTGTTGCGCTGGCCCAGGCGGGTGCGCGGCACCTGCTGGCGCCGCAGCACCAGGCGCAGGTCCCAGTCGAACTCCAGGCCCACCCATTGGCGCACCATGGCGTGCAGGCGCGCCAGGTCGCGGCCGCCGGGCAGGAAGTCGTGGTAGCGCGGCAGGTCAAGCGGGCCGATGACGATGCGGAACTTGTGCTGCACGTCCCAGACGCTGCCGCCCAGCACCGCGCCACCGCCCAGCGGCTGGCCATGGCGTCGGGACAGCCGGCTGCGCTCGTCGCGGCCCAGCGCCATCCAGTGGCCGCACCACTGCTCTACCCGCACCGGCACATCGAACTCGGCGCGCAGCCAGTTCAGCAGGCCGTCGGCGTCGCGCGTGGCGCGCGCCAGGCGGCCGGCGAACAGCAGCTTGGGCATGTCCCCGGCGGCATCGCGCTGCAGCAGGGTCTCGTTGCCGATGCCGAACAGCGAGCCGATCCAGCGCGCGTAGCGGCTGTCGCCCAGGTGGTCGAAACCCACGGTGGGCTGGGCGCGCGCCCAGGCGCGGTAGAACAGCAGCGCAAAGCGGTGGGTGAGGTGATCCAGGAAGCGTGCCAGCGCCTGGTCGCCGTGCTGGTGCGAGCGCTCGCGGGCGAACTCGGTGAGGTGGATGGGCAGCGCGCCGTTGGGGCCGGTCAGGCCGAAGGCGCGTTGCATCAGCCAGCGCCGGCCGCGCGGGGTCTGGACGACGCCGGTGACGTTGGCGGGCGCGAAGCTCAGCTCGGGCGGTTGGCCCACGCGCAGTGGCTCGTCGCTGGGGCGCATGGCTTCGCCCAGGCGCGGCAGCTCGGGGTGCAGCGCCTCGATGCGGCGCAGCGTCAGGAAGAAGTCCTGGTGGCCGGGGCGCTCGGCCAGGTCGCGCCACAGCGCGGCGCGTTCGGCCTCGAGGTCGCGTGCCGGCCGGTCGCGTGCGGTCAGGGCAGGGGGCAGGCCGGTCATCGCGGGCTCACAGCACGGGGCGCTGGCCGAGGACCGGCTTCCAGCGCGCGATGGGGCCGCGTGACAGCGAGACCAGCGAGGTCTCGACGAAGCTGTTGAGCGAGGCGTGGCGCGCCAGGTAGTGGTGCAGCGCGGCGCCGAAGAGGTAGGCGCTGCCGCCCTCGTGGCCGAGTTCGTCCACCGTCAGCTCGACCTCGACGCCGCGGCCGAAGGCGATCGGGCCGCGCACGGGGTGGCGCCGCACCACCGGCCGCGTGCGCACACCCTGCAGCGACTCGATCTGCCGGCGCTGTGCCGGATCACCCGCCATCGGGAAGCGGCTCAGCAGGTCGCGCAGCGCGGCCGCGGCCTCGCCGCCCTCGGTGTCCAGCAGTGACAGGTAGTTCAGCGACAGCAGGTTCAGCAGCCGCCAGGCCACGCCGCCTTCGCGCAGCGCGGTCTGCGGGCGCGACGGGCCGTTGACCACGCGCACCGCGCTCAGCGGCACCGGCGCATCGAGCTGAAACTCGGCCTGGCCACCGGCCATGGGGATGAAGATCGGCAGGTCGCGGTTGGTGCAGCGGGCCTGCAGCGCCACCTGGCGCAGGTCACCGGCGTAGGGCGCCTCCTCGGGGTCGACCAGCGAGACAAAGACCTCGGAGCCGATGTAGCCCGAACGCGGACCCTCGCGACGCGCCGCCTCCGAGGGCAGGCGGGGTTCGCGCCAGGCCGAGTAGTAGGCCGGCTGCCCGGTGGGCGAGCGGTGGTCGGGCGCGAACATCGGCATGAAGCGCCGCTCCTCGCCCTTGTCGTCGTAGCCGGTGAGCGCCAGCAGGTCGTAGACCTCGTAGTCCATCGGCGCGGTGCGGTCGGGCACGACATGGAATTCGTACTGGCCGTCGTTCACCTGGATGCGGTCCAGCCGTTTGGTGAACAGGTTCACCGCCGGCACGCAGTGCAGCATGAAGTGGTTGGCGTCGACCACGCCTTCCAGGCCGGCGCCAGGCCGGTTGAGCAGCAGCGTCAGCTCCAGCACCGATCCGTTCAGGCGCTGCAGCGCCGGGCGCAGGCCCTGGATGTCGATGAACAGGAAGCGCTCCGGGAAGGTGAAGTGCTCCTGCAGCAGGCGCACGCCGCCAAAGCCGCGCAGCGTGACGGGCAGCATGGCCTCGTCGTCGCCGTAGCCCACCGGCTGCACGGCTGCCGGCTCCAGCAGCTGGCGGGTCTCCGGCTGGCCGGGGGCGCCAACCAGCACCCCCAAGGTGCTGCCCATGACCAGCTCGTGCACCCGCATGGCCACTTCGGTGGGACCGCCCACATAGAAGCGCAGGGTGTCCAGATCCAGCTGGGACAGGCGCATGCCCTGGGGCAGCTGCAGCCGCACCCGGATGCCGGCGCGCGGGCGCTCGGGCAGGCCCAGCGCCGAGATGTTCAGGTCGGCCAGGTTCAGCAGGTACTCGGCCTGCACCGTGCTCAGCGGCGTGAGCCGCAGCGGGCTGGCGGTGCGGTATTCGCAGCGGGTGCTGGTGTTGGCCAGCGGCGGCGCGTGCAGCGGCAGGTCGCGCGGCAGCAGCGGGGCCTTGAGCAGGTTGGCGTCGGGCGCCGGGTGGACCTGGGCCACCAGCATCGACGGGATCGGTGCCAGGAAGTTGGGGTACAGCAGCTCCAGCAGGCGGTGCGAGAAGCGCGGGAACTCGCTGTCCTGGCGCAATTGCACGCGCGCGGCCAGGAAGGCGCAGCCTTCGAGCAGGCGCTCGACATAGGGGTCGGTGACCTCCATCGACTCCATGCCCAGGCGCGAGGCGATCTTCGGGAACTCGGCAGCGAACTCCGCGCCGACCTCGTAGAGGTAGCGCAGTTCCTGGTTGTAGTAGCGCAGCAGCCGGGCGTCCATCGTGCCGAGTCGAGCAGGGGTCAGGCGCGCATGTCGCGCAGGCGGGTGTTGCCGGTCTCGAAATCGACGTCGGCGGCGAGCAGCAGCTCCAGCGGCACCGGCTGGTTCCACATGAAGCCGCGGATCGTCATCTGCATGGTGTTGTGGTGGTTCTCGTGGTCGACCTTGACGTCGACCTCAAGCGTGGCCGGATCGATGCGCGGCTCGAAGGTCTTGATGCACTCAGCCACCGAGCGGCGGATCAGCGGGATGTCCACCGACGACAGCGTCTGTCCCGAGAAGGCCGGCATGCCGAAGTTCAGCACCGAGCGGCGTGCGAGCTCGTGCTGGCGCCACAGCTGGTGCTCGGCCTGGCGCTCCGAGCGCAGCTCGGGCTCGGGCCGGGTGGCGTTGAACAGCCAGCTCAGGTCACGCAGCACGGCCTGGCGCAGCTGCTGGCGGGTCAGCACGCGGGCGGTGGCCGGCTCGTTCTGCAGCCGGGGATCCGCGTCGATCAGCCGGTCGAGCAGGGAAGGCTGGAGCCGGTCACGCGAGGCCAGTTCAGCCATTCGCAGCGTCCTCGCCGGCGGCCGGCTGGAGCTCGATGTGGCGGATGGACAGCAGGTCGTGCTCGCCCTGGTCGGTGACCAGCACGCGCTGGCCCAGGCCGAACCAGCGGTCGGGGCCGCCTTCGCGCCATTCGGTCTTGCGGGCCATCAGGATCTGGCCGTCGCTGCTCTTCTCGCTGCCCGGGTAGCGCACCGGAACCATGGCCACGACTTCGCCGCCATTGCTGAACGTCATGCGCGCGGGCAGCCAGACCTGGTCGCGCAGGTCGGTGGGGGCCTCAAAGCGCACCGAGGCCAGGCGCGAGAACGGCACCCAGTAATACTTGCCGTTGATCGCGGCTTCGATGACCGGGCCCAGGCGTGAGTCGGCATCGGCGATCCAGGCGAAGGCCAGGCCGTCGATGGTGCCGGCCGTGGCCGGGGCCTCGTCGAAGGCGCGCGCCGCCAGCGCATGCGATTGCGCCAGGTCGCCGGCGCCGGCCTGCAGCATCGACTCGATCAGCAGCGCCAGCCATTGATCAGGCTGGCCGAAGACCATGGGCGAGCGGCGGCCGGCAAACACCGCGTCGCGCAGCTTCTCGCAGCGCAGCGCGTGGCCGACCATCTCGCGCATCGGGCCGGCCTCGCTGTCCATGTCGGCCAGCACATTGAGCTGCGTGTGGGCGCGTTCCCACTGGCCCAACACGCACAACAACTGGGCCAGAAAGACCCGCAGGCGGGCGTCGGCCGGCTTGGCGCGCACAGCCTGCGTCAGCGCGGCGAGGGCGGACTGGGGGTCACCGGCGCGCAGGGCGATCTCGGCAGTGGAGAGGGCGTCGTTCATGGTGGGGTCGCCGGGTGGGCGCTCAGAAGGCGTGGCCGCAGTCGGTGCAAAAGCGCGCCGAGCGCGAGGTCATGACGCCGCAGGCCGGGCAGCTCTTGTGCGTGCTGGCCAGGTCATAGCCGCATTCAGCACAGAAGCGGCCGCCGTCGCTGGGCGTCTGGCAGTTGGGGCAGTACACACCGGCGCCCGCGGACGGCTGATCGTCGCCGCCGGCCGTCGGACGGCGGGTGGATTCGCCGACGCACTTCGAGCAGCAGCCGGCCTCGCGGCTGAAGCAGCTCTCGCACACCACCTGATGGCAGGTCGGGCAGGTGGTGAACATGGTTTCGGCTTCGCGCATCGCATCGCTGAGCGCGCCCGCACGGGCCGAATCCAGGCGCGCGTCGGACAGGCCGCTGCCGGCCCGGTTGGCCATCGACGAGGGGCCGAAGAAGAAGCTGAAGCGGTTGAGGAGGCTGGAAAACTGGCCCAGACGGTAGGGACGGAACGGGCTGCGCCAGGTCTTGTGGCAATGGCTGCAGTCGAACTGGAACTGGAAGCCAGCGTGCATGTGCGACCCCAGGGAGCTGAGGTCTTGGTACTTGCTCAGTGTCATGGTCGGTGCGGTCCGTGAATGACCTGGACGAGGGCCTCAGGTCTTCTTCTGGCCACTGTGCTTGCCAGTGTCCGACTTGCCGGCCTTGTCCTTGCCGTCGTCCTGTTCGTCGTCCTCGTCCTTCTTGGGCTTGGCCTTGCGCGGCGGTTTCAGCGACGCGTTCGGCGGCCGGGTGAAGGACGTGGTCCTGGGCACCTTCTGGCCCTTGTCGTTGCTCATGAAGTGGCTGAAGGTGACCGCGTTGAAGTCGCACTCCCAGTGCTCGTCCAGATCGGCTGAGGCATCGGCCAGCTGACCCGAGAAGGTCAGGCTCACCATGCGCAGGTTGGTCAGTTCGGCGCGCAACTCGAAGCGGCTGTGCTTCCAGTCCACCAGGCGGATGTCCGCCTTGGCAAAGGGCTTGCTGGTATTGAGGTGGCTCATCAGGACCGTCGACGAGCGGTCAGGGGCCTTGTTGAACGAGAACTTGGTCGGGACGGCCTGGTCCTTGCCGTCGTCCTCCTGCTGCTGGAAGGCCACGCCCCAGCTCCAGTCGTCAAGCTCGATCCAGTCCTCGTAGCCGTCCACCTCGCACTCGCCGTCCACGGCGCCGCCACCCTGCTTGGTGAGGCGCATGAATACGGATGAATTGGACATGTTGAACGCTCGATGTCGATGCGGGCGCTGATCAGCCTGCCGGCGTGCGCACCTGGCCGTTGAAGCTGACGCTGCCGCCCCGGTCGTCGCGGCTGCGCGTGGCCGGGAAGTACTTCACGTCGATCTCCTTGTAGGACAGCTTCAGGTTGACCTTGGCCTGGGTGACCTTGCCACTGCTGATGTCGATCTGCAGGTCCTCGACGTAGCCGTCGCTGATCTTGATGATCAGCAGCTCCTTGGGGCGGTCCTTGGGCTGTACGGCGTGGATGACGCTGAGGTTGGCGGTGACGATCTTGTCGCGCTCCCTGAGCGCGGTGAGCATGCCGGTGGTCGAGAAATCGAAGAAGCCGACCAGATCCAGCGTTTCGAACTTGACGCCCGAGCTGCCACGCTGCGAACCCTCGTCACGCACCTCCTCGACCGCCATGCCCCACTTGAAGCTCTCGAGCTCGATCTGCTTCTTGAAGCCGGAGACGGTCGACTCACCCTTGAGAACGTTGGCCTTCTCGAAGGTGATTTCCAGGTAGATGAGTGAGTCACTCACTGCAGGGCGGGGCTCAGGTTAGAGAAGACAAGGCGGGGCTGCCAGCAGCCCCGCCCGAACAGCCCGAAGGCTCAGGACACACCCGCGATGAGCTTCATCGAGGCGATATCCCACTCGAACGGCACGGCGGTACCCAGCTTGCCGCCCTGGTTGTCCTGCGGCTTGTACTCGACGCGGATCTTCTTGAAGACCATTTCCACGTCCTGGTTGACGGTGCCGTCTTCACCGCCCTTGGAGGACACCTTGGTGATGAAGGCGTTGGTCATGATGAGTTTCATGAAGACTTCCGGCTTGGTGGTGCCGGTCTGCTTCAGACTCTCGATGACCACTTCGTCGAAGGCCGTGCCGGCGACGATGCGGCCCATGATCACCGGCGAAGCCAGGTCGTAGTAGTGGCTGAACGACAGGTTGCCCGGCGTCGGCTTGCCGACGCTGGCGCCGCCGCCCTTCAGGAAGCTGGTTTCGGCCTCGATGTCCCAGCTCCAGTCGCCGATTTCGATCCAGCCTTCCGAACCAGGGTTGGATTCCTGGTAGGACTCGCCCTTCTTGACTCCCGAAAACTTGATGAAGGTATTACCCGGCATTTGGTGTTTCTCCGCGGTTGAGTTAGCAAAAGGCGGTTATCAACCGCCGGACTTCTCGGAAGGCAGCTTGGAAACCAACCGTAGCGATACGGTCAGGCCTTCGAGTTGGTAATGAGGCTTCAGGAAGAACTTCGACTGGTAGTAGCCAGGCGCTCCTTCCACCTCCTCGACAACGACCTCTGCAGCAGCCAGCGGCCTTTCGGCCTTGGTGGTCTCGCTGGAATTGGTCGGATCGCCGTCGACATAGTTGCCGATCCAGTCGTTGAGCCAGCGCTCCATGTTCTCGCGCGAGCGGAACGAACCGACCTTGTCGCGCACCATGCACTTCAGGTAGTGCGCGAAGCGGTTGCAGGCGAACAGATAGGGCAGGCGGGCGGCCAACGCGGCGTTGGCGGTGGCGTCCGGATCATCGTACTCGGCAGGCTTTTGCAGCGACTGGCCGCCGATGAACGCGGCGAAGTCCGAGTTCTTGCGGTGGATCATCGCCAGGAAGCCGTTCTTGGACAGCTCGGCCTCGCGCCGGTCCGAGATGGCGATCTCGGTGGGGCACTTCATGTCCACACCGCCGTCGTCGGTGGGGAAGGTGTGCGCCGGCAGGTTCTCGACCGCACCGCCCGACTCGACGCCGCGGATGCGCGAGCACCAGCCGTAGAGCTTGAACGAGCGGTTGATGTTGGTGGCCATCGCGTAGGCGGCGTTGCACCACGCGTACTTGTCGTGCTCGGCACCGACCGTGTCTTCCTCGAAGTTGAAGGCATCGACCGGGCTGGTCTTCGAGCCGTAGGGCAGGCGGCCGAGGAAGCGCGGCATGCACAGCGACAGGTAGCGCGCGTCGTCGGACTCGCGCAGCGAACGCCAGGCGGCGTACTCGGGCGTGGTGAAGATCTTGGTCAGGTCGCGCGGGTTGGCCAGCTCCTGCCACGAATCCATCTGCATCACGGTCGGCGCGGCACCGGTGATGAAGGGCGCGTGGGCGGCCGCAGCGATCTTGGACATTTCGCCCAGCAGCTCGACGTCGGGCGGCGAGTGGTCGAAGTGGTAGTCGCCGACGATGGCGCCGAAGGGCTCGCCGCCGAACTGGCCGTATTCCTCGTCATAGAGCTTCTTGAACAGCGGCGACTGGTCCCAGGCCGTGCCCTTGTAGCGCTTGAGGGTCTTGCCCAGCTCCTGCTTGGAGATCGACATCACCCGGATCTTCAGCTGCTCATCGGTCTCGGTGTTGTTGACCATGTAGTGCAGGCCGCGCCAGGCCGACTCCAGCTTCTGCAGGTCGGGGTGGTGCAGGATCAGGTTGATCTGCTCGGACAGCTTGCGGTCGATCGCGGCGATCATCGACTCGATCGTGGCGACGGTGTCGTTGCTGATCAGCTTGGCGTTGGTCAACGCCTGCTGGGCCAGTGTCTGCACCGCGTTCTCGACGGCCGAGCGGGCCTCGTCGGACTTGGGCTTGAATTCCTTGCTGAGCAGCGACGCGAAATCGCTGCCTTCCATCGTCACGCCGGCAAAGGACGCTGTGCCTTGCTGCAGGGGATCGGCCATCGGTTGCTCCGGGTTCTGGGTGTTCGAAGGGGGTCGGGGTCAGACGCTCAGGCGTCGCCTTCGGGCTTGGGGTTGCTGCTCAGCGATTGCAGCAGCGCCGGGTCGTTGAGGACCTTGCCGATGAGCTCTTCGGCGCCGCCCTTGCCGTCCATGTAGGTGACCAGGTTGGACAACTGCGCACGGGCCTCGAGGAGCTGCTTCAGGCCTTCGGTCTTGGCGGCGATCGCGGCCGGCGAGAAGTCGTCCATGCTCTCAAAGGTGAGGTCGACCGACAGGTTGCCTTCACCGGTCAGGGTGTTGGGCACGGTGAAGGCCGCGCGCGGCTTCATGGCCTTCATGCGGGTGTCGAAGTTGTCGACGTCGAACTCGAGGAACTTGCGGTCGGCCACCGGCGGCAGCGGGTCCTCGGGCTTGCCGGCCAGGTCGGCCATCACGCCCATCACGAAGGGCAGCTGAATCTTTTTCTGGGCGCCGTAGAGCTCGACGTCGTATTCGATCTGGACCCGAGGCGCCCGGTTGCGGGCGATGAATTTCTGGCTGCTTCCCATGTGTTGGCTCCGGGTTGAGAGAGAGTGGTGTCAGGGTCAGGGCGAGAGAGTGACAGTCGGTGCCGGGCGGCCTCTGCGGTGGGCGGCTGGCCCGCCGGAACCGTCAATGGTCGGACGTGATGCTATCGGGATCAACCCCCATGATTCGAGCAACTTCGTTGATCGCATCGGGCGCGAGATCGCGGACCAGCTGGAGGAAGTTCTTGTCGATCAGCCGCTCGGCGCGACGCAGCAGCAGCTGGGCCGGGTTGGTGGGCTCGTGGCGCTCAAGGTAGCTGCAGACCAGGCCGATGGCCTTGAGCGCATCCTCGCGCGACTCCACGCTCCAGGCGCCGCCGCCGCCACGGCGCGTGCGCGGGGCTTCGGCGCCGGCGTCACCGCTGCTGCTGTTGTCGCCGGTGTCCTCGGGGCTGCCAGCGCCGCTGTCGTCAAAGGACTCGGGCAGCAGGCCCTGCACGGCGTCGAGCATGCCGCGGATCGGCTTGAGATCGACCGTGCGCTCGAAACCGAACCGGTCCTGCATCAAGCGCTGCAGCTCCTTGAGTTGCTCCAGCGCGTCGACCACCGCGCTGCGCAGCTGTGCGCCAGGCTCGGCCAGGTCGGGATCGGTCAGCACGCCGCGCACATGGGCCAGCGAGGGCGGCTCTTCGTCGGGCTTGGGGGCCAGGCGGTCCAGGGCCAGTTCAACATCGCGCACGCGCAGGCCAGCCAGCCGGCGGTCGACCAGCAGCGGGCATTCGCGGGTGTCGCCCAGCAGGCCATTGAACTGGGCCAGCGAGCTGACCGCGGTGATGCGGGCGAAGGGGTCGCCGTCGTCCGGGTCCAGCTCGGGATGGAGCCGGTCCCAGAACCGGTCCATCAGGCCGTGCAGCAGGCGCACGCCCGGGGCCAGGGCCGGCAGGCCGTGTTCATAGAGCTGGGAGCGGATCCAGGGCACGACGATGCGCAGGTCGCGCGTGCGCTCCATCAGCGCCACGGCGCGCGACTCGACATCGCTCCAGACGGGGGGCTCGGCGGCGGAGAACTGGGTCTCGGGCTTGCCTTCAGCGGCTTGCGAGAACTCCAGGAAGTCGAGCTCGTACTCCATGTTCTCGCCACAGGGCGGGTCACCGAGCGGCTCAAGCCAGGCGTCGACCTGGCGGTCGATGCCGGCCACCGACGGGTGCTTGGGCGCAGCAGACTCACTCATCCAGCCGTCCTCCGGGTGTCCGGGTGGTGCGGACCGGTTGTTGTGGCAATCACGACGGGCATGTGGCGTGCATCCATGGCGTCTCGCCAATCTATCACGCCGATGTGGGCACGCGCATTAGCGCTGGTTAGCATGCGATCAGGGTTGACCATAGGGGGACGGCAGGCCGTGGCGGAGGGCGAAATCAAGGAAGAATCCGGGCCTCGGTGGGCTCGGCGTGCAGCATCGCGCATTGTGTGCGGCGGGCCTGGCCCCAGACCCCCCCAGCCTGTGGTGGCCGCTGATCCGGCCGCAACGGCGCGTTGACCCTTCGCCCAGCCGCATCCACCATGTTCGAGACCCTCATCGCGCCGGGATGGTTTGGCAAATTGCCAACGGTCGGTGACTTTGTGTCACGGCGCCTGCCGCAGGATGTCATCGATTGGTGGGACAGCTGGTTGTCGCAAGGTCTGGCCGGCCTGCGCGAGCGCCATGCCGACCACTGGCAGGCCCAGTTCCTGGCGGCGCCGTCCTGGCGCTTCGTGCTGGCCCCCGGCGTGGCCCCGGGCAAGCTGGGCCAGCATGCCTGGGCGGGGGTGCTGATCCCGTCGGTGGACAGCGTCGGCCGCTACTTTCCCCTGACCCTGCTGGCGCCACTGTCGCGCTGGCCGCTGGCGTCGACGGCGGGCGAGTCGCTCGGGCTGTGGCTGGAACACCTGGAACAGGTGGCGGCCGACGCCCTGCACGACGACTGGACCATCGAGCAACTGGAATCGGTGCTCGACGCCGACCCGCAGCGGCGGGCGCCGGTGGCGGTGCCCGATCTGGATCTGGCGCAAGATCGCGTCATTTTTCCGGTGGACGCTCTAGCATCCATGGGGGTGGCGGGGCGGCGCCTCTTCGCCGAACATCGCGCGGGTCGCTCGCTGTGGCAGCGTGGCGGCTTGACCGACGGGGCGTATCAGCTGGTCCAGGGCCTGCCCGACGCACAGACCCTGTTCGAGGCCTGGGCATGAGCTTGGTTTCCGGCCCGCGGCGGCGTCTGCCGCGCGTGCCAGCACAAACGATCTGAATGACGAGGAGAACCCGACGATGAACGCCCAGCACAGCGGCGCCCCCTGGCCCCGGCGGCGATTGCTCCGTCCCGTGATGACGGCCACCCTGCTGGCTCTGGCCCTGGGCACCGCCGCCCAGGCGCAGGAGGCCCCGCGCCCGGCCGATGGCGGCTTCGTCCCCACGCCGCCGTCGGTGCCAAGCCCCTCGTCCCTCGGCGAGGACGCCCGGCTGCCCCGCCCCGGCACGCCGGTGCTGGTTGACGGTGCCGTCGCCCCGGTCCAGCGCGAGCTGGGCAAGCGCGACGACAACCTGACCATCGACGTCAACGCCTACCGCGTGGCCGACGACGCCCCCGAGCCCCTGCGTCAGGCGCTGGCCACGATCACCGCGCCTTACGTGGGCAAGGGACGCAGCTACGAGGACCTGGTCAACGCCGCCAGCGACATCACCCGCTACCTGCAGCGCGACCTGGGCTATTACCTGGGCTACGCCTACATCCCCGAGCAGGCGCCCAAGGACGGTGTGATCACGATCGGCGTGCTGGTCGGCAAGCTCGACCGCTACGTGCTGAACTGTGACGAGTCGAAGCCGCTGCCGGTGCGTTGCGACATCATCCAGTCCTACCTTGACCAGCTGCGCACCGGCGACGTGCTGACGGTGCAGGCGGTGGAGCGCGCGGTCTTCCTGATCGGCGACTTGCGCGGCATCAACCTGCGCGCCGAGGTGAAGGAGGGCAGCCAGCCCGGCACCGCCATCCTCGAGTTCACGCCCAAGGCCGACCCGCAGTGGAACGGCAAGGTCGATGTCGATGCCAACGGCTCGCGCTTCATCGGCCGCGAGCGGTTGGGGGCCATGCTGTCCTATGACAGTCCCTTCGGCCGCGGCGATGGCATCACGCTGTCCGGCCTGGGCTCGGTCAACGGGGGCATGCAGTTCGTGCTGCTGGGCTACAACACGCCGCTGTTTGGCAACGGCCTGAAGGTGGGCGCCTCGGTGTCGGGGTTGCGCTACCAGCTCAGCGAGGTCGAGTTCCCGCTGGGCCTGGAGGGCACGGGCATCACGGCCAATGCCTTCGCGCTGTACCCGTGGCTGCGCTCGCGCAACATCAACCTCTTTGCGCTGGGCTCGCTGGACCACAAGCAGTACGACGACTCCGCCGCGGGGGCCTCCACCGTCAAGCAGGCCGACGTGCTGGGTCTGGGCATCACCGGCGACTTCCGCGACGCCGTGCTCGGCGGCGGTGTGAACACCTTCCAGGCCTCGACGAGCCTGGGCACGCTGCGCTTCCCGGATGGCCGGCCGCAGGGCCTGGACAGCGCGGCGCGCTTTGCCAAGATCAACCTGGCCTACACCCGGCTGCAGGCGCTGCCCTTGGAGCGCCTGATGGTCTACGGCTCGGTGCACGGCCAGTACGCGCTGCACAACCTGGACACCACCGAGCAGTTCCGCATCGGTGGCCCGGACGGCGTGCGTGCCTTCGCGCCCGGCGAGGGCACTGGCGACAGCGGCCTGGTCATCTCCGGCGAGCTGCGCTGGCTGCCGCCTGAATCGCTGTTCGACCGCTGGGCGCGTGAGCTGGTGTTCTCCGCCTTCGGTGATGCCGCCTATGTGCAGCTGCGCCACGACCCGAGCCAGATTCCCCGCGCAGCGAACTACCGCAACGATGCGCGCTATGCCGGCGCCGGCCTGTCGGTGGTGTGGGCGCGCCAGAAGGCCTACTCGATGCGCCTGAGCGTGGCCTGGAAGCTGCGCGGCACGGCCACAGGCGACACGCTGGAGCGTGACCCGCGCATCTACTTCCAGGCCAGCTACTACTTCTGACGCCGCCCGGGCCAGCGTCCCTGATCGCCCGACCGCATTGCAGACCGACCTGCCGAGAGTTCCCACCATGAAGCGCACTTCCGCCTCCGCCCTGAACCTGTCGCGCGCACCGCTGCCCGGATGGCGCCCGGTCGCCTGGGCTGCCTGCCTGATGTTCCTGGACACCGCCGCACTGGCGCTGCCGCAGGGCGCGCAGGTGATCACCGGCCAGGTGAGCGTCAAGCCGGTGGCGCCGGGCCAGCTGCTGGTGCAGCAAGGCAGCCAGAAGGCGATCGTCAACTGGGACCGCTTCTCGGTGGACGTGGGCGAGTGGCTGCGCATCCAGCAGCCCAACAGCAGCGCGGTGCTGCTCAACCGGGTGGTGGGCATCGATGCCTCGGCGCTGATGGGCCAGATCAGCGCCAACGGCCGGGTCTTTCTGATCAACCCCAACGGCATCGTGTTCGGCAAGGGCTCGCGCGTGGATGCCGGCGGCTTCATGGCCACCACACTGGGCATGAGCGACGCCGACTTCATGGCCGGCCGCTACCTGCTGTCGGCGGGCAACGGCCAGCCCGGCAAGCTGCAGGCCGATGGCGTGATCGACGTGCATGGCGGCACGCTGGCGCTGGTCTCGCCCGAGCTGTCGGTGGGCGGGCGCCTGCAGGGCCAGCGCGTGGGCTTGGCGGCGGCGGAGCGGGTGCAGGTCGATGTCGAAGGCGACGGCCTGATCTTCTTCAATGTCGCCAACAGCAAGCTCGACGCCCGCCTGGACGTGCTGGGCCAGGTGCTGGCCCAGGGCGGCGGCACGGTGGACATGCGCGCCCAGGCCCGCGCCGGCTTTGCCGACACCGTGCTCAACATGAACGGCGTGGTGCAGGCGCGCTCGCTGGGCATGAAGGACGGGCAGGTGGTGATCGATGGCGGCAGCACCGGCCAGACCATTGTGCGTGGCCAGGTCGATGCGCGCGGGCTGGCCGCTGGCGAACAAGGCGGTCAGGTGCGTGTGCTGGGCGACAAGGTGGGCCTGTTCGACCACAGCCTGATCGACGCCTCCGGCCAGGCGGGTGGCGGGCGGGTTCTGGTGGGGGGCAACTTCCTGGGGCAGGGCAGTGAGCGGCGTTCCTCACACACCGTGGTGGGCGAGGATGCGGTGATCCGCGCCAATGCGCTGGCGTCCGGCCAGGGCGGCGAGGTGGCGGTCTGGTCTGACAAGCGAACCGATTTTGCCGGGCACATTGAGGCCCGCGGCGGTGCCCAGGGGGGCGATGGCGGCCAGGTCGAGACCTCTGGCAAGGAGGTGCTGAACCTGCCGTCCGGTAGCGTCAACGTGAACGCCCAGCGTGGCCGTGGCGGCAGTTGGCTGTTGGACCCCAATGACATGGAGATCAGCAACAGCCCCAGCAGTCACGTCAATGGCAGCTTCTCCACCACCGACGACAACGCGGTGGTGAATGCGGCGGCGCTGGAGGCGGCCCTCAGCAACAACGCGAACATCACCCTCACGACTCGCAGCCAGGGCGCCAACACGCAGGGTGGCACCATCACGGTGAAGGCGGGTGTCACGGTCGACGCCTCCCTGACGGCCGGGCAGAGCGCGACATTGACGCTGCGCGCGCAGAAGGACATCGTGCTGGAGGCGAACAGCGGCATCAGCGCGGGCGCTGGGCAACTGACCCTCAACCTCCTGGCAGGCGTGGACGGCAATGGCACCGGCACGCCTGGCAACCGCGCCAGCGTCATCACGATGGCGTCCAACGCCAGCATCGACACCGGCGGCGGCGCGCTGCAGATGGTGGCCAGGGATGGCATCACCGTGTCCAACGTGACCAGCGGGGCCCTCACGCTCAACAGCGTGGCGGGGTCGATTGCCCAGCAGAATGCCACGGTGGTGTCGCTGGGTGGGGCGCTGAATGCCACCGCCGGCACCGGCCTGAGCTTGAACGGCAGCGGCAACCTGTTCGGATCCAACACGCTGACCCTCAGCAGCGGCGGCGATGCCACGCTGACCGCAGACAGTCTCAAGTTCGGCACCTCTGGCATCGGCGGCAAACTGGTGGCCACTGCCGAGACGGGCGGCATCACGCAGTCAGGCGTCATCACCACCGGGGCCAACGGCAGCGTCTTCACCACCAGTACCGACGATCAGGCCATCAACCTGGCGACCCAGACCAATGCGTTCGGCACCCGCACCGTCGCCTTGAACACCTCGGGTGCGGCGGGTGATGCGGCCATCCGGTCCGACAGCCTGAACCTGGCGGCCAGCACGGTCGGCGGCAAGCTCACGGCCACTGCTGCCACCGGTGGCATCACCCAGAGCGGCGTGATCTCGGTCGGTGCTGACGGCTCGAGCTTCACCGCGCTCACCGCCAATGCCGACATTGATCTGTCGACCCAGACCAACCAGTTTGGCGCCCACACCGTGGCGCTCAGCACCGGCGGTGCCACGGGCGATGCGGCCATCAGGTCCGACGAACTGAAGCTGGCCGCCAGCAGCATTGGCGGCAAGCTCACGGCCACGGCCACCACGGGCAACATCACGCAGACCGGTGCCATCATCCTGGGCGCCAACGGCTCCAGCTTCACGACGCTGGCCAACGACGCCGACATCGACCTGTCGACCCAGGCCAACAACTTCGTCACCAACACAGTGTCGTTCAACACCGCTGGCAGCGGGGGCGATGCGGCCGTGCGGTCGACCAGTATCCGCTTCGGCACCAGCAACGTTGGCGGCAAGCTGACCGCGATCGCCGCCAGCGGCGGCATTGCACAGAGTGGCGTGATCACCACCGGCGCCGACGGCAGCAGCTTCACGGCACTGACCGCCGATCAGGCGATCAACCTGTCGACACAGACCAATGCCTTTGGCACCCACACCGTGGCCTTCAGCACCGGCGGTGACGCAGGCGCCGTGTCGGTGAGGTCCGACAGCCTGAAGCTGGCCGCCAGCAGCATCGGCGGCAAGATCACGGCCACGGCCACCACCGGCGACATCACGCAGTCTGGCGCCATCATCCTGGGTGCTGATGGCTCCAGCTTCACGACGCTGGCCAACAATGCCGACATCGATCTGTCGACCCAGGCCAACAATTTCGTCACCAACACGGTGTCGTTCAACACCACCGGCACCGGAGGGGATGCCGCGGTGAGGTCGACCAGCATCCGCTTTGACACCAGCGACGTCGGCGGCAAGCTGACGGCGGAGGCCTTCAGCGGCGGTATTGCGCAGAGCGGTGTGATCACCACCGGCGCCGACGGCAGCAGCTTCACGGCCCTGACTGCCGGACAGGCCATCAACCTGTCGACCCAGACCAATGCCTTCGGCACCCACTCGGTGGCCTTCAACACCAGTGGCGCCGCGGGCTTTGCGTCGGTCAAGTCCGACAGCCTGAAGCTGGCGGCCAGCACCGTGGGCGGCAAGCTGACCGCGGTCGCTGCCACCGGCAACATCACGCAGACCGGTGTGCTGACCGTGGGTGCCGATGGTTCGAGTTTTGTCACCCAGGGCAACAACGCGGACATTGACCTGTCCAGCCAGACCAACAGTTTTGGCGGCTTTGACGTCGCGCTGAGCACCACGGGCGCCACGGGCGACGCCGCGATCAAGGCCGACACCCTGGTCTTTGCCGCCACGGATGTGGGCGGCAAGCTCACGGCCACGGCCACCAGCGGCAGCATCACCCAGACTGGGGTCATCTCCACCGGTGCCGATGGGTCGTCCTTCACGGCGTCGGCGGCCGGCCAGGGCATTGACCTGTCCAGTCAGGTCAATGCCTTCGGCACGCACAGCGTGGGCTTCAACGCCAACGGCGCAGACGTGGCGGTGCAATCTGACGCGCTGAACCTCGATGTCAGCGTGATCGGCGGCAAGATCACGGCCAGCACCACCTCGGGCGGCATCACCCAGAGCGGTGCGGTCAGCACCGGGGTCGCCGGGTCGAGCTTCACGGTGTCATCCGGGCAGTCCATCAACCTGGGCAGTGCCGCCAACCAGCTGACCGGCGCTGATGTCGCCGGCAGCCTCAGCTTCAATGGCATGACCGACCTGCAGCTGCGCAGCGTGGGCGACGTGCAGATCGGTGCCACCACGGTGAGCGGTCGCATCGTGCTGACCAGCGACACCGGCAGCATCACCCAGACCGGCGCGCTGGTGACCGGGGCAGACGGTTCGAGCTTCACCACGTCGGCGGCGGGTCAGACGATCGATCTGTCCAACGCTGGCAACAGCTTCGGCACCCACTCGGTGGCCCTGAACACCAGCGGCGCCACCGGTGATGCCACCATCGTGTCCGACAGCCTGAAGTTCGGCACCAGCGTGGTGGGCGGCAAGATCAACGCCACGGCGCAAACCGGTGGCATCAGCCAGTCCGGAGCTGTCAGCACTGGCGTCAGCGGCTCCAGCTTCACCGTGGCGGCGGGACAGACGATCGACCTGGGCAGCCAGGCCAATCAGCTGACCGGGGCCGGTGCGTCCGGCGACCTCAGCTTTGTCGGCATGTCCGACCTGCTGCTGCGCAACGTGGGCGATGTCCAGCTCGGGCCGACCTCGCTGGCTGGCCGCCTTGTGCTGGTCAGCGACAGCGGCAACATCAGCCAGACGGGGGCCTTCGTGGTCGGCGCCGACGGCTCGCGCTTCACGACCTCGGGCAGTGGCAAGACCATTGCACTGAACGATGCCGGGAACAGCTTTGGCACGCACACCGTGTCGATCAACACTTCCGGTGCGGCGGGCGATGCCAGCATCGTCTCCGACAGTCTGGTGTTGGCCGCCTCGAACCTTGGCGGCAAGCTGCAGGCCACCGCGCTCAGCGGTGGCATCGGGCAGACCGGGGCGATCACCACCGGGGCCGACGGCTCGCAGTTCACGGCCAGCGCGGCTGGTCAGTCGATCGATCTGTCCACCTCGACCAACGCCTTCGGCAGTCACAGCGTTGGCTTCAGCACGGTGGACGCCGACGTGTCGGTCAAGTCCGATGCGCTGAAGTTCGCCGGCACGACGGTGGGCGGCAAGCTGACCGCGCTGGCCACCACCGGCGGCATCACCCAAAGCGGTGTGATCTCGGTGGGTGCCGACGGGTCGAGCTTCACGACCCAGGGTGCCAATGCCGACATCGACCTGTCAACCCAGACCAACGCCTTTGGCGCCCACACCGTCGCCCTGAGCACCACTGGTGCCACGGGTGATGCGGCGATCAAGGCTGACGCCCTGGTCTTCGCCACCACCACGACCGGCGGCAAGCTGACTGCCACGGCGGACACCGGCAGCATCACCCAGACCGGGGTGATCACCACCGGCGCCGACGGCTCGTCGTTCACCACCTCGACCGCGGGGCAGGCCATCGACCTGTCGACGCAGACCAATGCCTTCGGCACGCACAGCGTGGGCTTCAACACCACGTTGGCCGACGTGGCCGTCACCTCGGATGCGCTGAAGTTCGCCACCAGCACGGTGGGTGGCAAGCTGTTGGCCGTGGCCACCACCGGTGGCATGACCCAGTCGGGGGTGGTCACCGTGGGTGCCGACGGCTCCAGCTTCACCACCCAGGCGGCAGACGCCAGCATCGACCTGGCCTCGCAGACCAACGTCTTCGGTGGCTTTGATGTCACGCTGTCGACCAATGGTTCGCTTGGCGATGCGGCGATCAGGGCCGACAGCCTGGTGTTCGCCACCAGCTCGGTGGGCGGCAAGCTGACCGCCACGGCGGCCACCGGCGGCATCAGCCAGACCGGCGTGTTGACCACTGGCGCCGACGGCTCGTCGTTCACCACCTCGACCGCGGGGCAGACCATCGACCTGTCCAGCCAGACCAACCAGTTCGGCAGCCACAGTGTCGGTTTCAACACCACCGGCACCGGGGGCGACGTGGCGGTCACCGCCGATGGCCTCAAGCTGGCCGCCAGCAACGTGGGCGGGCGCATCACCGCGCTGGCCGCGACGGGAGGCATCAGCCAGAGCGGTGTCCTCACCACCGGCGCCGATGGCTCCAGCTTCACCACCCAAGCGGCGGGCCAGACCATCGACCTGGCATCCCAGACCAACGCCTTTGGCGGCCACACCGTGGCACTGTCGACCAACGGCAGCGGTGCCAACGCCGCGATCAGGTCCGACAGCCTGAAGCTGGCCGCTAGCAGCGTGGGGGGCTCACTGTCGGCCACCGCCACCACCGGCAACCTCACCCAGAGCGGCGTGATCACGGTGGGCGCCAACGGGTCGAGCTTCAGCACCCTGGGCGCCAACGCCGACATCGACCTGTCGACCCAGACCAACAGCTTCGGCGGCTTCACCGTCGCTTTGAACACCACCGGCGCCACCGGCGATGCGGCGGTCAAGGCTGATGAGTTGGTGTTGGCCACCACCACGATCGGCGGCAAGCTCACCGCGACGGCCGCCACCGGCGGCATCAGCCAGAGCGGCGTCATCACCACCGGCGCGGATGGTTCCTTGTTCAGCACCCTGACCGCGGGCCAGACGATCGATCTGTCGACCCAAACCAATGCCTTCGGCACCCACAGCGTCGGCTTCAGCACCTTGGGCAGCAGCGGCGATGTGGCGCTGCGCTCCAACAGCGTGCGGCTGGCGGCCAGCACCGTGGGCGGCAAGCTGGTGGCCACTGCCACGACTGGGGGCATCACCCAGACCGGCGTGATCACCACCGGAGCCGATGGCTCGCAGTTCACCACCTTGGGCACCAACCAGGACATCGACCTGTCGACCCAGACCAATGGTTTCGGGACCCACAGCGTCGGCTTGTCGACGACGGGCGCGACCGGTCAAGCGGCCATCAAGTCGGACAGCCTGCGTCTGGCCACCAGCAGCATCGGCGGCAACCTGACAGCCACGGCGGTCACTGGGGGCATCACCCAAAGCGGCGTGATCACCACAGGCACCGATGGCAGTGCCTTCACCACACAGGCCAGCGGGCAGACGATCGATCTGTCGACGCAGACCAATGCGTTCGGCAACAACGGGGTCAGATTCACCACCAGCGGCAGCGGTGGCGATGTGGCGGTGCGCTCGAACAGCCTTGAACTCGGTACCAGCTCGGTGGGCGGCAAGCTCACCGCCACGGCCACCACCGGCAACATCACCCAGACCGGCGTCCTCAGCGTGGGTGCCGACGGGTCGCAGTTCAGCACCCTGGGCGCCAACGCCGACATCGACCTGTCCACCCAGACCAATGCCTTCGGCACGCGGACCGTGCGCCTGGCCACCACCGGTGCCGGTGGCAACGCGGCCATCCGCTCCGACAGCCTGAAGTTCGCCGCCAGTTCGGTGGGCGGCAAGCTCACGGCCACTGCCACTACGGGCAGCATCACCCAAACCGGGGCGATCACTGCAGGTGCCGATGGTTCGCAGTTCACCACGCTGGGCAGCAACCAGGACATTGACCTGTCGACGCAGTCGAATGCGTTTGGCAACCGCACCGTGGGGCTGTCGACCAGCGGCGCCACCGGTGACGCGGCGATTCGCTCGGACAGCCTGCGTCTGGCCGCCAGCACCGTGGGCGGCAAGCTCGTGGCCACCGCGACCACGGGCAGCATCACCCAGACCGGCGCCGTCAGCATCGGTGCCGACGGTTCTCAGTTCAGCACCTTGGGCGCGAATCAGGACATCGACCTGTCCACGCAGGCCAATGTCCTGGGCGGGCGCGGCGTGTCGCTCAACACCACAGGCACTGGCGGCGACGCAGCGATCAGCGCCGACAGCCTGAAGTTCGCGACAACCACCGTGGGCGGCAAGATCACCGCCACCGCCACCAGCGGCAACATCAGCCAGACCGGCGTGATCACTGCGGGTGCCGCCGGTTCGCGCTTTGCCACCAACACTGCAGGTCGCACGATCAACCTGTCCTCCCAGACCAATGCGTTGGGCAACCGGGCGGTGTCCTTTGTCACGGTCGGCAGCGGGGCCAACGTGGCCGTCAAGTCCGATGCGCTGCGGCTGGCCACCACCACCGTGGGCGGCAAGCTGACCGTCGAAGCGGTCAGCGGCAACATCGACCAGTCCGGTGTCGTGACCGTTGGTGCCGATGGCAACAGCTTCACCACGCATGCCGCCAACCAGACCATTAATCTGGCCGGCGCCAGCAACCGCTTCGGCAACCACACGGTGGCGCTGAACACCACCGGGGGCGCGGGCACCGCGTCGATCAGCACTGACCAGTTGGTGCTGGCCGCCAGCGACGTGCAGGGCAACCTCAACGTCACGGCCGGCAGCCTGTCGCAGACAGGCGATCTGTCGGTCACCGGCCTGGCCAACCTGAGCACCAGCGGCGGCGACATCACGCTGTCGCGCAGCGGCAACCAGCTGACCAGTGTGCGGGTCACCGCCCAGCGCGCCACCCTCAATGATGCCGATGGCTTCTCGCTGGGGGCCAGTACCGTGGGCCAGTCGCTGACACTGGCACCGTCCCTGGGCAGCACCGTGGCCATCGTGGGCACGGTCTCTGGTGCGGGCAAGCTGGTGCACAACGGCGCGGGCGACGTGACCGTGACGGCGGCGCAGAGCTTCAGTGGAGGCACCGAGATCAACAACGGCCTGCTGGCCGCGGAAGGTGCTGCAGCGAGCCTGGGCAGCGGCGCCGTGCAGGTGGCGTCGTCAGCCAACCTGGACCTGCGCGCCGGAGCGACGCTGGCCAATGCTGTCACGATCCAGGGTGGCCGACTGCTGACCAGCGCTGGCGATGCCAGCCTCTCGGGCGATCTGAGCCTGAGTGCCGACAGCCGCGTCGAGGTGGCCAGCGGCAGCACGCTGACCCTGGGCGGCGTGGTGGGTGACGGCAGCGCCAGCGCCAGTCTCAGCAAGCTGGGTGCCGGCACGCTGGCACTCAGCGGGTCGACCCAGTTCGACGGTCCGTTCAACATCGACGCCGGCCTGGTGGACGTCACCGCTGGCGCTCAGCTCAACCCGGTCGGTGCCGTCAACCTGGCGGCGCCGGCCACGCTGCGCCTGGCATCCGACCAGTCGGTGGGATCGTTGGCTGGCGCGGGCCGGGTGGACCTGGCGGGCCAGCGCTTGAGTGTGGGCGCCGACAACAGCAGCACCACCTTCAGTGGCCAGATCGACAGCAGCGGCAGCACCGGGGGCGGCCTGAGCAAGCTTGGCACGGGCACGCTGACCCTGTCGGGCAGCTCGACCTACGAAGGCGACACCCGCGTGCAGGCGGGCACCCTGACGCTGGCCTCGGCCAGCGCGCTGCTCCCGGCAGGCACGCTGGACGTGGCCAACGGCGCCACGCTCGATCTCAATGCCAATGCCTCGGCAGGTGCCTTGTCCGGTGCTGGTACCGTACAGCTCGACAGCTTCGACTTGACGGTGGGTGCCAACAACGCCAGCACCAGCTTCAGCGGCACGATCACCGGTGGTTCCACCAGCCAGCTGGTCAAGCAGGGCACCGGGACCTGGACCGTGTCGGGTACCAACAGCTCGACCGGAGCGATCGAGGTGGCCTCGGGCACGCTGGCCTTGGGCAGCGCGACGGCGCTGGGCCTCATGGCCGCGACCGTGGACAGCGGCGCCACCCTGGCGCTGCAAACTGGCTCGACCGTTGGTTCACTGGCCGGTGCCGGCACGGTCGCGCTGGGCTCCAACACACTGCAGGCGGGCGCCAACCAGACCAGCACCACCTTCTCTGGCCAACTCACTGGCGATGCCGCTGCCTCGCTGGTCAAGACGGGCTCGGGCACGCTGACGCTGGATGGCGTGAGCACCCTGCCCGGCACGATCCGGGCTGCTGCTGGTGTGCTGAACCTGGCGGGTGGTACCGCCGTGGCCGATGCCGGAACGCTGGCCGTCGACAGCGGCGCCCGCGTCAATGTGCTATCCGGCGAGACCCTTGGCGGGCTGACCGGCGCGGGCGCGGTGACCCTGTCCGGCGCCACGCTGACCACCGGCGCCAACGACGCCGCCGCCAGCTTCAGCGGTGCGATCAGCGGCAATGGCGGCCTGACCAAGGTGGGCAGTGGCACGCAGGTGCTGTCCGGCAACAACAGCTACAGCGGCACCACCACGATCAGTGCAGGCACGCTGCAGGTGGGCGCGGGCGGCAGCACCGGCACGCTGGGCAGCGGCGCCGTGGTCAACCAGGCCACGCTGGCGGTCAACCGCAGCGATGCGCTCACGATCGCCAACGCCATCAGCGGCAATGGTCAGCTGGTGCTCAACCAAGGCACGCTGACGCTGTCGAGCGCCGCCAACAGCTACACCGGCGACACGCTGGTGCGTGGCGGCCAACTCAGGACCGCCGGTGCCGAGCGCCTGCCGGATGCCACCGACGTGGTCGTGTCGGCACCTGGCAGCCTGGTCCTGGGCGGCAGCGAGACCGTGGCCAGCGTCAACGCCGCCGGCCTGGTCACCGCCGCGGGCAACATCAGCACCGCGGGTGACCAGACCTACCAGGGCGGCCTGGTCCTCAACGGCAGCAGTGGCCAGACCCTGAGCGCCGACAGCCTGGTGGCCACCAGCGCCGCCAACGAGCTGGGCAGTCACCCGGTGTCGATCCAGGCGCGGCAGGTGCAACTGGCCACCGACCAGAGCCTGGTGCTGGGCAACGTGACGCTGACCGAAGGTGGCAGCATCGAGGCCGCCAGCCTGCGCCTGAGCGGTGACATGACGCTGCAGGGCGGCCGCACCACGCTGAGCGCCACCGGCCTGCCCGACGCCACCCTGTCCGAGACCTATGGCGACGACACGGCGCTGGTGCCCACGCTGAACAACGCCAAGCTGCGCACCGCGCAGAAGATGGTGGAACAGGACAGCGGCACGGCCATCACCGTGCAAACCGGTGCCACGCTGGATGTGGCGTCCACGCAGGGCGGCTCGATCTCGCTGGCCAGCGATGCCAACCGTTTCGACGGCGCGCTGTCGGTGCTCAGCGGTCCGAGCTTTGGCACCGCCTGGCTGCCGGGCGAGGCCACGGTTGACGGGCGCACCGTGGGGGTGCAGTCCTTCATCAATGTTGCCGGCTCCACCGTGCACCTGGGCGGCAGCGGCATCGAGGGCGACCTGGTGCAGGTTCGTGCTGACCAGCTCGCCACCCAAGGCAGTTCGGTCATCACCGCGCGCCTGCCCTATGACGACTTGATTCTCGGCACCCTGCGCTCCGCCCCCAGCCTGACGATGATCCTGGGTGACGGTGCCTACACGATCAGCCAGAGCTTTGGCGGCATCGGCGATGGCGCTTTGCGCGTGGCGGTGGGCACGCGGGCCACCGGCGGCCGCACCACCGGCCCCAATGCCGGCTTCCTGACGATTCGTCCCAAGGGGGGCGCGCGTGGCAGCACGGCGATCTTCCTGCAGGGCGAGCAGGTCGTGCTGACCGATCCCACCGGCTACCGCCTGTTCCACGACGGCGCCGGTCAGCAGAACGAGATCCCGGTGATCTACAACCAGCTGCTGCCCGAAACGCCGCAGGTTTCCGGCGCGCTGTCCTCGGTGGCTGCGGTGTCCGAAGAGGCCCGTCGCGAACGCTTCGAAGAAACGGTCCGCACCGAGAACGTGTCGGTGCGCCTGCGCTCGGGCGTGATCGCCGAGGTGGGCCCGGGCAGCCCGGCGACCACCGGCACCCAGGGCGCCAAGCCGCCCGAGGTGTGCACGCCGGGCGCCGGCATGGCCTGCGAGGAGGCGCCGCGCAAATGAGCCAGCAGCCGGGTCAGCGCGGCCGCCGCCGTGCCTTGCGTCAGCTGGGTGGCGCGCTCGGTGCCTGGGCGTCTGGTGCGGCCGTGCCGGCCTGGGCGCAGGGCTACGGCCGCCGTCCAGCGGCCGCGCCTGCCGAGCCGACGGCCCCGGCCAGTGCGCCGGTTCAGTCGGTTCCTGCCTCGTCGGCCGGTGACGGCTCGGAGGTGCGCCTGGCGCTGCTGCTGGGCAACCGCCAGTACCCCGAACCCTTCGACCTGCCGCCCATCCCCAAGAACCTGCGCGATCTGAAGAGCGCACTGGAACACCGCGGCTTCCAGGTCAGCGATGCCCTCGACCGCGACCTGCCGTCCTCGCGCGCGGCGATCGATGACTTCGTCCGCCAGGCCCAGACCGCACCGCCCAACGCCACGCTGCTGTTCTATTTCTCGGGCCACGGCGTGCAGATCGAGTCGGCCAACCTGCTGCTGCCGGCGGGCCTCAGCCCGGCGCTGCAGGCCGATGCGATGCGGCGCGGCTCGCTGCAACTGCTGTCCGACATCGTCGGCCGCCTGCCCGAGCGGCCCCAGGGCCAGGTGATCGCGGTGGTCGATGCCTGCCGCACCACGCTCAAGCAGGCCACCGAGGACGCCGGTCTGAACCAGGTCGAGGCGCCGCCGGGCTGTGTGATCGCCTTCTCCACCGGCGCCGGCCGGCCGGCGATCGCGCCGGCGGTTGAAACGCAGAACACCTTCTACACCGGTTCGCTGGTGCGGCTGCTGGCCAGCACTTCCGATGAAACCTCGTTCAGCGAGTTGTTTCAGCTGGTCAAGCAGGACGTGCGCGAGACCATGCTCAAGCACCCGGTCGAGGCCATCCGCAAGCTGGCCCAGGACCCGTTCATCGCCGACAACAGCCGCTCGCGCGTGACCCTGGCGCCGCGCTCGGTGCGTGAGACCCGCGGCCCGCGCTTTGCCAGCCGCAACGAGGAAGCCGACTGGCAGCGCCTGCAGGAGGCCACCTGGCCGCCCGAGGTGCTGCAACTGGCCGACGCCTATCTGCGCGACCACCCCGACAGCAAGCTGGCCGGTGCCGCCAAGGTGGCCCGCACCGGTTCAGACAATGCCGCGCGCTTGCTCAAGCGCAGCGATGTGCGCCTCTACAAGAGCGCCTTTCAGCTGCAGGACAGCCTGTCCGAAGACGAGCGCCGCGACATCGCCCGCGCCGGCATCGGCGACAAGGACGCGGCGGCTCGCATGGGCCGCCGTGCGATGGCCAAGGGCGGTACCGGCCTGCCCCGCTACGAGGGCTGGCTGCAGTACGCGTCGGCGCTGGGCAACGGCATTGCCGCCTACGAGCTGGCGCTGCACTACCGACGCCAGGAACAGCCGGTGATGGCCTCGCGCTACGAGGCCATCGCACGCGAGCTGGGCTACAACCCGCCGGTGTCGCTGGACAACGTGCGCAAGTAGGCTGGGCGCTCAGCCGTGCAGCCGGCTGCTGCGCGGCACGCTGGCCAGCAGGAACTCCATCTGGTCGGCCAGGATGCGCCGCCCGCGCAGGATCATGTCCTCATGCAGGCTGGGCACATAGGGCGCGTAGAGCAGGCTCATGTGTGCCTCCTCGGGCGTGCGGCTGCCCTTGCGGCCGTTGCAGGCGCGGCAGGCGGTGATGCAGTTCATCCAGGCGTCATGCCCGCCGCGCGACACCGGCTGGATGTGCTCGCGCGTCAGCGCGTCGAAACCGAAATGGTGGCCGCAGTAGGCGCACAGGTGGCGATCGCGCGAGAAGAGCTTGGGATTGGTCAGTGCCGGCGCGGTGCGCCAGGCCCGGCTGGGGATGCTGCCGCGCACCGCGATGATCGGGTGCAGCTCGATCTGCGACAGCCGCCCGGTGCTGCGCTGGAGCCCGCCGCGCATCACATGGAACGACTTGCCCAGCGTCCAGGCTACCGCCTGGCTGGCGTACAGCGTGGCCGCCTCCTGCAGGCTGATCCAGGCCTGCGGGCGCCCTGAGACATCGAGCTGAAGCACATCCGGCACGGTTGACGCTCCTTCCGTCGCCGAGCATAGCCCGGGCCGCTATCCGGACTCAAGCGCCAGGGTTAACCCTTGGATGGGGCCGGATCAGGCCGCGCTTAGGGCGCCGACCCTAGAAAAATGCACGCCCTGAAGCTGGCACGGTCGTTCGAAATCTGCAAAATAGAACGACCGTTCGTATCAAACCTCGCCGTGTCCGCCGAACCGACCCCCACCGCCGCCCCGCGCCGCAGCCCCTCGCGCGGCCTGCACAAGGGCCAGCAGACGCGCGCCGCCATCCTGGAGGCCGCGCTGGGCCTGGCCTCGTCGGTGGGCCTGGAAGGCTTGTCGATCGGCGCGCTGGCCGAGGTCACCGGCATGAGCAAGTCGGGCGTGTTCGCCCACTTCGGCTCGCGCGAGGAACTGCAGATCTCGGTGATCCGCGAGTACCACACCAAGTTCGAGGAAGAGGTCTTCTTCCCGGCGATCCGCGAGGCCCGCGGCCTGCCGCGCCTGGGTGCGCTGTTCGGCAACTGGGTGCGCCGCGTGTCGGTCGAGATCGACTCGGGCTGCATCTACATCAGCGGCGCCGTGGAGTTCGACGACCGGCCCGGACCGGTGCGCGATGCGCTGGCCAGCATGGTTCGCGCCTGGCACCTGGCGATGGAGCGCGCGATCCGCATCGCCATCGACGAAGGCCACCTGCGTGCCGACACCGACCCGGCCCAGATGCAGTTCGAGGTGCACGGCCTGATCCTCGCGCTGCACCACGACGCGCGTTTCCTGCGCACCCCCGGCTCGCTCGAGCGCGCCCGGCGCGGCTTCGTGCGCACCGTCACCGATTACCTGGCCGATGGCACCGTGCTGCCGGCCGACTTTCCCCCGACCAGCGCGCCCCGTCGCTGACCGTTGACCGCCCCAGGAGAACACCATGCCCCAGTACAACCCGCCCCTGCGCGACATGCAGTTCGTGCTGCACGAGTTGCTCGACATCGGCTCGGTGCTGAAGGCGCTGCCGCCGCACGCCGAGACCGACGCCGACACCATCAACGCGGTGCTGGAAGAGGGCGGCAAGTTCGCCGCCGAGGTGTTGTTCCCGCTGAACCTCAGTGGCGACGCCGAGGGCTGCACGCTCGACAAGACCACCCACGAGGTGACGCCGCCCAAGGGCTTCAAGCAGGCCTATGCGCAGTACGTCGAAGGCGGCTGGCCGGCGCTCAGCTGCGACCCCGAGTACGGCGGCCAGGGCCTGCCGCACACGGTGAACCAGTGCTTCTACGAGATGCTCAACAGCGCCAACCAGGCCTGGACCATGTACCCGGGCCTGTCGCATGGCGCCTATGAGGCCCTGCACGCCCACGGCACGCCCGAGCAGAAGGCGCTGTACCTGCCCAAGCTGGTCAGCGGCGAGTGGACCGGCACCATGTGCCTGACCGAGCCGCACTGCGGCACCGACCTGGGCCTGCTGCGCACCAAGGCCGAACCGCAGGCCGACGGCACGTACCGCATCACCGGCCAGAAGATCTTCATCAGCGCCGGTGAGCACGACATGGTGCCCAACATCGTGCACCTGGTGCTGGCCCGCCTTCCGGACGCACCGGCCGGCTCCAAGGGCATCTCGCTGTTCGTGGTGCCCAAGTTCCTGGTGGCTGCCGACGGCACCCTCGGTGGGCGCAACGGCATCCACTGCGGCGCGCTCGAGCACAAGATGGGCATCCACGCCAACGCCACCTGCCAGATGATCCTGGACGGCGCGGTGGGCACGCTGGTGGGCGAGCCCAACAAGGGCTTGCAGGCGATGTTCGTGATGATGAACGCCGCCCGCCTGGGCGTGGGCAACCAGTCGCTGGGCCTGACCGAGGTGGCCTACCAGAACGCCGTCGCCTACGCCAAGGACCGGCTGCAGATGCGCGCGCTGTCGGGCCCCAAGGCCACCGACAAGCCGGCCGACCCGATCATCGTGCACCCCGACGTGCGCAAGATGCTGCTGACCGCCCGCGCCTTTGCCGAAGGCGGCCGCGCGCTGGCCTGCTACACCGCGCTGCAGCTCGACATCGAGCTCAACCACCCCGACGAGGACGCCCGTCGCGCCGCCGCCGACGAAACCGCGCTGCTCACCCCCATCATCAAGGCCTTCCTGACCGACAACGGCTGGCTGGCCACCTCGCACTGCATGCAGGTCTACGGCGGCCACGGCTTCATCCACGAGTGGGGCATGGAGCAGTACGTGCGCGACGCCCGGATCAACATGATCTACGAGGGCACCAACACCATCCAGTCGCTGGACCTGCTGGGCCGCAAGGTGCTGGGCGACAACGGCAAGAAGCTCAAGGCCTTCGGCAAGAAGATCGCCGAGTTCGTCGAAGAGGAAGGCGTGCGCGAGGACATGCAGGAGTTCATCAACCCGCTGGCCGACCTGGGCGACAAGGTCACCAAGCTGACGATGGAGATCGGCATGAAGGCCATGGCCAACCCCGATGAGGTGGGCTCGGCCGCGGTGGACTACCTGCGCGTGGTGGGCCACCTCAGCTTCGCCTACTTCTTCGCCCGCATGGCCAAGCTGGCGCTGGACAAGCAGGGCAGCGGTGACCCGTTCTACGCCGCCAAGCTGCACACCGCGCGCTTCTACTTCGCCAAGCTGCTGCCCGAGACGGCCACGCTGATCCGCACCGCCCGCGCCGGCGTGGCGCCGCTGATGGCGATGGACGAAGCCCTGTTCTGACGGCACCATCCCCCGAGTTCGCCGCCACCTGGACGGCGACCCGCCACACCCCAGGAGACACCCGATGAAGCGCATCCTCAGCACCCTCGCCCTGCTCGGCGCCAGCGCCGCCTTTGCCCAGGCCACGCCGGCCGGGCTGTGGAAGACGATCGATGACGACGGCAAGACCGAGAAGTCGCTGGTGCGCATCAGCGAGTCCGGCGGTGTCTTCAGCGGCAAGATCGAAAAGATCTTCGACCCCGCCAAGCAGAACGCGGTGTGCGACCAGTGCACCGACGAGCGCAAGGGCCAGCCGGTGACCGGCATGCAGATCCTGCGCAACCTGCGCCAGGGCGAGGACAAGGGCGTCTGGGAAGGCGGCGAGATCCTCGACCCCAACAACGGCAAGACCTACCGCACCCGTCTGAAGCCGATCGACGGCGGCAAGAAGCTGGAGATGCGCGGCTACATCGGCCCGTTCTACCGAACCCAGACCTGGATCCGTGTCGAGTGAGCCTCGGGCGGACGAGTTTTCCAAGGAGCAGCAAGTGAGTCGATTCAATGTTCGCAAGGTGGCCGTGCTCGGCGCCGGCGTGATGGGCGCGCAAATCGCCGCCCACCTGGTCAATGTGCGCGTGCCGGTGGTGCTGTTTGATCTTCCGGCCAAGGACGGCCCGAAGAGCGGCATTGCGCTCAAGGCCATCGAGAACCTGAAGAAGCTCAAGCCCGCGCCGCTGGGCACCCCCGACCTGGCCACGCGCATCCAGCCGGCCAACTACGAGGAGCACCTGGCGCTGCTGGGCGAATGCGATCTGGTGATCGAGGCGATCGCCGAGCGCATGGACTGGAAGCTCGACCTCTACACGAAGATCGCCCCGCACGTGGCGTCGCACGCGATCGTGGCCTCGAACACCTCGGGCCTGTCGATCAGAAAGCTGGCCGAGGCGCTGCCCGCCGAGATCCAGCCGCGCTTTTGCGGCATCCATTTCTTCAACCCGCCGCGCTACATGCAGCTGGTGGAACTGATTCCGACGCCCACCACCGACGCTGGCCACCTGGACCAGCTGGAGTCCTTTGTCACCAGTACCCTGGGCAAGGGCGTGGTTCGGGCCAAGGACACGCCGAACTTCATCGCCAACCGCGTGGGCATCGCCGGCATGCTGGCCACGATCCACGAGGCGCAGCAGTTCGGCCTCACCTACGACGTCGTCGACGACCTGACCGGCAAGAAGATGGGCCGCGCCAGCTCGGGCACCTTCCGCACCGCCGACGTCGTGGGCCTGGACACGATGGCCCACGTCATCAAGACGCTGCAGGACAACCTGGCCGACGACCCCTTCTTCCCCAGCTACGCCACGCCGCCGGTGCTGTCGGGCCTGATCGCCCAGGGCGCGCTGGGCCAGAAGGCCGGTGCCGGCTTCTACAAGAAGGTGGGCAAGGACATCCTGCGCCTGGACCCGGGCAAGGGCGAGTACGTGCCCGCGGGCGCCAAGGCCGACCCGCTGATCGACCGCATCCTGAAGAAGCCCGCTGCCGAGCGCCTGAAGCTGCTGCGCGAGAGCACCAACCCGCAGGCGCAGTTCCTGTGGGCCATCCTGCGCGACTCCTTCCACTACGTGGCCGTGCACCTGGCCGACATCGCCCAGACCGCGCGCGAGGTGGATTTCGCGATGCGCTGGGGCTTCGGCATGAAGCAGGGCCCGTTCGAGCTGTGGCAGGACGCCGGCTGGCAGCAGGTGGCGCAGTGGGTGAAGGACGACATCGAGGCCGGCAAGGCGCTGTGCAGCGCGCCGCTGCCCGCCTGGGTGTTTGACGGCCGCACCGGCGTGCACACGCCCGAGGGCAGCTGGAGCGCCGCCGAAGGCCGCTACATCGGCCGCTCGGCGCTGCCGGTCTATGCCCGCCAGCACTTCCCCGAGAGCGTGCTGGGCAGCGGTGCGGTCGATCCGCTCAAGAGCGGCACCGAGGTCTTCCGCAACGACGAGGTGCGCCTGTGGACCCTCGACGGCGAGGTGCTGATCGCCAGCATCACCTGCAAGATGCACCTGATCGGCACCGGCGTCATCGAGGGCCTGGCCAAGGCGGCCGACCTGGCCGAGGCCAGCTACCAGGGCCTGGTGATCTGGTCGCCGGATGAGATGTTCTCGGCCGGCGCCAACCTCGAGTCGCTGCTGCCGGTGTTCATGAAGAGCGGCGCCAAGGGCATCGCCCCGGTGGTGAAGCAGCTGCAGGACACCATGCTGCGCCTGCGCTACGCCCAGGTGCCGGTGATCGCTGCGATGCGCGGCATTGCGCTGGGTGGCGGCTGCGAGATCGGCCTGGCCTGCGACCAGCGCGTGGCGCACATGGAGACCTATGTCGGCCTGGTGGAAGTGGGCGTGGGCCTGCTGCCCGGTGGCGGCGGCCTGACCTACATCGCCCGCCGCGCCGCCGAGCGCGCGCCGGCCGGTGCCGACCTGCTGCCCTTCCTGAAGGACGGCTTCCAGGCCGCGGCCATGGCCACCGTGGGCACCAGCGCGCTGGAGTCGCGCCAGCTGGGCTACCTGCAGGACGGCGACACCATCGTCGCGCACAAGGACGAGCTGCTGTTCGTCGCCATCCACCAGGCCAAGGCGGCCTGGGCCGCGGGCTACCGCCCGCCCGCCAAGGGCCTGTTCCCGGTGGCCGGCCGCAACGCCATCGCCACGATCAAGGCCCAGCTGGTGGGCATGCGGGATGGCGCCTTCATCACCGGGCACGACTTCCATATCGCCAGCCTGATCGCCGAGGTGGTCTGCGGCGGCGACGTCGACGCCGGCACGCTGGTCAGCGAGGAATACCTGATGACGCTGGAGCGCCAGCGCTTCTGCAGCCTGCTGGAGCATCCCAAGACCCAGGAGCGGGTGATGGGCCTGCTGCAAACCGGCAAGCCGGTCCGCAACTGATCGGCCGCGAACAAGGAACCAAGACATGAGCAAGCAAGTGCAAGAGGCCTACATCGTCGCCGCCAGCCGTACCCCGATCGGCCGCTCCGGCCGCGGCTACTTCCGCCACACCCGCTCCGACGATCTGCTGATCGCCGCGCTGCGCTCGGCGCTGGCGCAGGTGCCCACGCTGGATCCGGCCGCCATCGAGGACGCGGTGATCGGTTGCAGCTTCCCCGAAGGCGAGCAGGGCATGAACATGGCCCGCATCGCGGTGGCGCTGGCCGGCCTGCCCAATGGCGTGGGCGGCGTCACCGTCAACCGCTTCTGCGCCTCGGGCCTGACGGCGATCCAGATGGCGGCCGATCGCATCCGCGTGGGCGAGGCCGATGTGATGATCGCTGGCGGCGCCGAGTCGATGAGCCTGGTGCCGATGGGCGGCACCAAGCCCTCGTTCAACCCGGCGGTGTTCGCCAAGGACGAGAACGTCGGCATCGCCTACGGCATGGGCCTGACCGCCGAGAAGGTGGCGCAGCAGTGGAAGGTCAGCCGCGAGGACCAGGACGCCTTCGCGCTGGCCTCGCACCAGAAGGCCATCGCGGCGCAGCAGGCGGGCGAGTTCACCGACGAGATCTGCCCGGTCGAGGTGGTCGAGCGCATGCCCAACCTGGAGACCGGCGAGGTCACGCTGAAGACCCGCACCGTGAGCCTGGACGAAGGCCCGCGCCCCGACACCAGCCTGGAGGGCCTGGCCAAGCTGCGCCCGGTCTTCGCGGCACCCAAGGACCCGTCGGGCAAGGCCACCGGCCTGGGCAGCGTCACCGCCGGCAACAGCTCGCAGACCAGCGACGGCGCCGGTGCGCTGATCCTGGCCTCTGAAAAGGCGGTCAAGCAGTTCGGCCTGACGCCGCTGGCGCGCTTCGTCAGCTTCGCCAGCCGCGGCGTGCCGCCCGAGATCATGGGCATCGGCCCGATCGCCGCGATCCCGGCGGCGCTGGGCTACGCCGGCCTGAAGCACGAGGACCTGGGCTGGGTCGAACTGAACGAGGCCTTTGCCGCGCAGTCGCTGGCCGTGATCCGCGATCTGGGCCTGAACCCCACGGTGATCAACCCGCTGGGCGGCGCGATCGCGCTGGGCCACCCGCTGGGTGCCACTGGCGCCATCCGTGCGGCCACCACCATCCATGGCCTGCGCCGGCGCCAGCAGCGCTACGGCATGGTCACGATGTGCGTGGGCACCGGGCAGGGCGCGGCGGGCATCTTCGAGGCCCTCTGAACGCCGGGCTCCACCCAGGACGAGGAGACACCATGAGCATCAAGACCGCCACGCTGGACGGCATCGCGACGATCGAGATCGCGCGTCCCGAAAAGAAGAACGCCCTCACGCAGGCGATGTACCAGGCCATGGCCGACGCGCTCAGCGCCGCCCAGGCCGACCCGTCGGTGCGGGCGGTGCTGATCTGCGGTCAGCCGGGCATCTTCACCTCGGGCAATGACCTGGAAGACTTCATGCAGCGCCCGCCGCAGGGCCCCGACTCGCCGGTGTTCCGTTTCATGCGCGCGCTGCTGGACTGTGACAAGCCGGTGGTCGCTGCGGTGACCGGCGCCGCAATCGGCATCGGCACGACGATGCTGCTGCACTGCGACTTCGTCTATGTCAGCGACGAGGCCCGGCTGGCCATGCCTTTCGTCAGCCTGGGTCTGGTGCCCGAGTTCGCCTCCAGCCTGCTGGTGTCGCAGCGCATGGGCCATGTGCGCGCCGCCGAGAAGCTGCTGCTGGGCGACCCCTTCACCGGCGCCGAGGCGGTGGAGTGCGGCCTCGCCAATGCGGTGCTGCCGGCGGCTGAAGTGGTCCACCACGCGCGCCGCGTGGCCGAGCGCTTCCGCCACCTGGCCCCGGCCGCGGTGCGCGAGAGCAAGGCGCTGATGCGCGCGCCGCAGCGTGAACAGGTGCTGGCGGTGATCGCCGCCGAGGGCGAGGTCTTCGGCCAGCGCCTGCGCAGCCCCGAGGCGCGCGAGGCCTTCCAGGCCTTCTTCGAGAAGCGCGCGCCGGACTTCTCCTCGTTCTCCTGAGCATGCTGGCCAAGCTGGCCCTGGGCCCGCTGCTGATCGCCCAGGGGCGCCAGGTGCGCCGCCAGGCATTGCGCCTGCCCGAGGCCGCCGGCCCGCGCAGCGGCGTGGCCGGTGAGGGCGCCGCACGCTGGCGGCTGCTGGTGCTGGGCGATTCCTCCGGGGCCGGGGTCGGTGTCACGCACCAGGACCAGGCGCTGGCCGCCCCGCTGGCCGCCGCGCTGGCCGCGCGTCTGGGGGGCGCGGTGGCCTGGCGCCTGCTGGCCACCACCGGTCACACCGCCGCTGACGCCTTGCAGGCGCTGCGCGAGGCCGAACTGGCACCGGCCGACCTGCTGGTCACCGCGCTGGGCGTGAATGACGCGGTGGGCCAGACCCGGCCGCAGCGTTTCGTCGCCACACTGGACGCGATCCATGCCGAGGCCCAGGCCCGCTGCGGCGTGCGCTGCACGCTGCACAGCGCGCTGCCGCCGATGGGGCGTTTCCCGTTGCTGCCGCAGCCGCTGCGCTGGGTGATGGGGCGCGACGCCGCGCGGCTGGACAGCGCGCTGGCGCGCCACGTGCGCGGGCGCAGCGACCGCCGCCATGTGCCGCTGCCCGCGGTGCCTGACGGGCCGCTGGACGGCTGGGTGGCCGAGGACGGCTTCCACCCCGGCCCGCGCGGCTACCCGGCCTGGGCACAGGCGCTGGCCGAGGCCGGCGCCGCCGTGCTGCGCTGATCAGGCCGCGGCGTCCTTCGGGTCTTTGGGATCCTTGGGAATGGGCCGCGGCTGGCCCTGGCGGTCGATCGCCACATAGGTCAGCGTGGCCTCGGTCACCTTGACGATGTGCGGATCGGCCGGGTTGCGCTCGGCATACACCTCCACGTGCACGGTGACCGAGGTGTTGCCCACCCGCAGCACCTTGCCGTAGAAACTCAGCAGGTCGCCCACCGACACCGCCTGCTTGAAGATGAACTCGTTGACCGCCACGGTGGCGATGCGGCCGCGGGCGATGCGCATCGGCAGCACGGCGCCGGCCAGGTCGACCTGGGCCATGATCCAGCCGCCGAAGATGTCGCCGTTGCCGTTGGCGTCGGCCGGCATCGGCATCACCCGCATCACCAGCTCGCGGTCGGTGGGCAACTGGGTGCGCGGCGGCTGGGGCACACTGGCGGCTGCGGGGCTGTCGCTCATCGGGGGTCCTGCACTCTGAAAAGTCCAGCCATTGTTCCACGATGCGTCGCGCCGCCGCCCTGCCTGAACCCGCCGCCAGCCCCGGCGCCCCCCGCTCCGACTGGGCCACGCTCCAGCGCCTGCTGCCCTACCTGTGGGACTACCGCTGGCGGGTGGCTGCGGCCCTGGTCTTTCTGGTGGCCGCCAAGGCCGCCAACCTGGGCGTGCCGCTGCTGCTCAAGGAGCTGGTGGACCGCCTGGCGCCCGGACCGGTCGATGCGCGCGCGCTGCTGGTGGTGCCGGCGGGGCTGCTGGTGGCCTATGCGGCGCTGCGGCTGTCGACCAGCGTGTTCACCGAACTGCGCGAGCTGGTCTTTGCGAAGGCCACGCACGGCGCCAGCAAGCGCATCGCGCTGGAGGTGTTCCAGCACCTGCATGCGCTGAGCCTGCGCTTTCACCTGGAGCGCCAGACCGGCGGCCTGACGCGCGACATCGAGCGCGGCACCAAGGCCTTGCAGTCGCTGGTCAGCTACTCGCTCTACACCATCGTGCCCACCCTCGTCGAGCTGGGCCTGGCGCTGCTGCTGCTGGGTGCCAAGTTCGACATGGGCTTTGTCGGCATCACGGTGGCGGCGCTGGTGGTCTATGTGGTGTTCACGGTCAGCATCACCGAGTGGCGCACGCAGTTCCGCCGCCGCATGAACGAGCTCGACAGCCGCGCCCACACCCGCGCGATCGACGCGCTGCTGAACTACGAGACCGTCAAGTACTTCAACAACGAGGCCTTCGAGGCGCAGCGCTACGACCAGGGCCTGGACGAGTACCGCCGCGCCCAGATCCACTCGCAGAACTCGCTGTCGATGCTCAACACCGGGCAGCAGGCGATCATCGCGGTGTCGCTGCTGGCCATGCTGTGGCGCGCCACCAGCGGCGTGGTGGAAGGCCGCCTGACCCTGGGCGACCTGGTGCTGATCAACGCGCTGCTGATCCAGCTCTACATCCCGATGAACTTCCTGGGTGTGCTCTACCGCGAGGTCAAGCAGAGCCTGGCCGACCTCGACAAGATGTTCACCTTGCTGGCGCGCGAGCGCGAGGTGGCCGATGCGCCGGGCGCCGTGGCCTTGCAGGTCAGCGGTGTCACGGTGCGCTTCGAGGACGTGCACTTCGCCTACGAACCCGCGCGGCCCATCCTGCACGGCGTGAGTTTCGAGATCCCGGCCGGCCGCACGGTGGCGGTGGTGGGCGCCAGCGGGGCGGGCAAGAGCACGCTGTCGCGCCTGCTCTACCGCTTCTACGACGTGAGTGGCGGGCGCATCACGATCGACGGCCAGGACATCCGCCAGGTCACCCAGGACAGCCTGCGCCGCGCCATCGGCATCGTGCCGCAGGACACGGTGCTGTTCAACGACACCGTGGCCTACAACATCGGCTACGGCCGCACCGGCGCCACCCGCGACGAGATCGAGGCCGCGGCGCGCGCCGCCCATATCCACGACTTCATCGTCGCCCAGCCCAAGGGCTACGACACCGTGGTGGGCGAGCGCGGCCTGAAGCTCAGCGGCGGCGAGAAGCAGCGCGTGGCCATCGCCCGCACGCTGCTGAAGAACCCGCCGGTGCTGGTCTTCGACGAGGCCACCTCGGCGCTGGATTCAGCCAATGAGCGGGCCATCCAGGCCGAGCTGAAGAGCGCCTCGCAGGGCAAGACCACGCTGGTCATCGCGCACCGCCTGTCCACCGTGGTGCAGGCGCACGAGATCCTGGTGATGGACGCCGGCCACATCGTCGAGCGTGGCACCCACGAGGCCTTGCTGGCCGCCGGCGGGCGCTATGCTCGGATGTGGGCGCTGCAGCACCGCCGCCCCGAGGACACTGCGCAGGACCCCCATGGACACCAAGTGGCTTGAGGACTTCGTCAGCCTGGCCGAGACGCGCAGCTTCTCGCGCTCGGCGCTGGCGCGACACGTCACGCAGCCGGCCTTCTCGCGTCGCATCCAGGCGCTGGAAGCCTGGGCCGGCATCGACCTGGTCGACCGCTCGTCCTACCCCACCCGCCTGACGCCCGCCGGAGAGACCTTCTTGGCCCAGGCGCTCGAGATCCTGGGCGCGCTGCAGGCCACGCGCAGCATGATGCGCAGCCACCAGGCGGCCGACCAGGACATGGTGGAGTTCGCGGTGCCGCACACCATGGCCTTCACCTTCTTCCCGCACTGGCTGATGGACCTGCGCCAGCGCTTCGGGGCGATCAAGAGCCGGCTGTCGGCGATGAATGTGCACGACGCGGTGATGCGCCTGACCGAGGGCAGCTGCGACCTGCTGATCGCCTACCACCACCCCACCCAGCCGCTGCAGCTGAGCTCCGACCGCTACGAAATGCTCAGCCTGGGCCACGAGACGCTGGCTCCCTACGCCAAGGCCGACGCTGCCGGTCAGCCGCTGTTCCGCCTGCCCGGCCGGCCTGGTGCGCCGGTGCCTTTTCTCAGCTATGCGCAGGGCGCCTACATGGCGCGCATCGTCGAGCAGATCATCAAGCTCGCCCCCGCGCCGCTGCACCTGGACGCCATCTACGAGACCGACATGGCCGAGGGCCTGAAGGCCATGGCGCTGGAGGGCCACGGCCTGGCCTTCCTGCCGGCCAGCTCGGTGCGCAAGGAGCTGCGCGCGCGCCGCCTGGTGGCCGCCGGCCCGGCCGAGTACGAGCTGACGATGGAGGTGCGCATCTACCGCGAGCGCCCCAGCGGCGCTCGCCACGCCAAGCCGGTGGCCGAGGAGCTGTGGCACTTCCTGAAGGCGCGTGGTGACGCGCTGGAATGAGCTGAGCCAGAGCTGGGGCCGACCGCCGGGTCTGCGCGGCCTAGGGGGGCTGCTGCTGGCGCTGCTGCTGGTGGGCGCCGCCGCCTGGGCCGGCTATGCGGCCAGCACACGCCGTGGCACCGATGCCCTGCGCAGCGAGGCCAAGCACCAGCTCGACCTGTTCGCCAGCGTGGTGCAGGGCATGGTGCGGCGCCTGGAGTACGTGCCCGCCACGCTGCAACTGCACCCCGAGGTGTTGGCGCTGCTGCGCCAGCCCAGCGATGCCCAGCGCCAGCAGGCGGCGGGCGACTACCTGCGCCGCCTGAATGCCCACCTGGGCAGTGCCTCGGTCCATGTGCTGGACGCCACCGGCCGGGTGATCGGTGCCAGCGACCCGGCGCTGCTGGGCGAGGATCTGTCGTTCCGGCCCTATTTCCAGGAGGCGATGGCCGGCCGCGTGGGCCGCCATTTCGCGATCGGCCTGCGTGACGCCACGCCTGGCTACTACGTGTCACACCCGGTGCACGACGGTGCCCGGGTGATCGGCGTGGCAGTGCTGAAGATCGGCCTGGGTCCGGTGGACCAGGCCTGGGCGCTGCTGGAGGCGCCCGCGCTGCTGGCCGACTCCAACCAGGTGGTGGTGCTGTCCTCGCAGCCGCAGTGGCGCTACACCGCGCTGGCCGAGCTGCCGCCCGAGCGCCTGGCCGATGTGAAAGCCACGCGGCTGTACGGTGACCGGCCGATCCAGCGCCTGCCGCTGCAGGTGGACCTGCGCATCGACGAGGACAGCCAGATCGTCGAGGGTGTGCTGCCCGAGGGCCTGCGCGGCAACGGCGAGCGCGGCCTGGCGCGCGAGATGCTGGTGCTGGGCCGCACGCTCGACGGCATGGACTGGCGCCTGCTGATGTTCACCGACCTGCGCCCGGTGCGTCAGGACGCGGTGCAGGCCGGCCTGCTGGCGGGTGTCAGCACCGCCTTGCTGCTGGCGCTGGGCGTGGTCTACGGCCAGCGTCGGCGCATCACGCGGCAGAAGCTGCGCGCCCACCACGAACTGGAGACCCAGGTGGCTGCACGCACCCAGGCGCTGTCCGAGGCCAACGAGCGCCTGCGCACCGAGGTGGCCGAGCGCCAGCAGGCCGAGCAGACCCTGCGCCGTGCGCAAGATGAGCTGGTGCACGCCGGCAAGATGGCCGCGCTGGGCCAACTGGCCACCGGCATCACCCACGAGCTGACGCAGCCACTGGGGGCGATCCGCACGCTGTCGGCCAACGCGGTGGAGTTCATGCGCCGCGGCGAGCACGGCGTGGCCGCCGACAACCTGGGCATCATGGCCCGGCTGGCCGACCAGATGGGCGCGATCATCGAGCCGCTCAAGGGCTTTGCACGCAAGTCGCAGGCGCGGCCGCAGGCCAGCGACGTGGCACAGGCGGTGCGCCACGCGCTGTTCCTGTACGACCAGCGGCTGCGCCGCGAGGCGGTCGAGGTGATCGATCGCACCACCGCCGGCGCCGTGCTGGCCTGGTGCGACCCGAACCGGCTGGAGCAGGTGCTGGTCAACCTGATCGGCAATGCGCTGGATGCGATGACAGACAGCACGGTGCGGCGGCTGTGGATCGACGCCAGCACCGAGGCCGACCAGGTGCTGCTGCGGGTGCGCGACAGCGGGCCTGGCATCAGCGCCGAGGTGCTGGCCCATCTGTTCGAGCCTTTCTTCAGCACCAAGGAGGCCGGCGTCGGCCTGGGCCTGGGCCTGGCGATCTCGCGCGATATCGCACGCGAGGCCGGTGGCGAGCTCAGCGCCGACAATCACCCCGACGGGGGCGCCTGCTTCACGCTGCGCCTGCCGGCCACCCCATGACGACTGAATTGACGATCCTGCTGGTCGAGGACGACCTGCCCATGCAACTCGGCTGCCAGCAGGCGCTGCAGCTGGCCGGCCTGCGCGTGCAGGCGGTGGACCGGGTCGAGGCCGCGCTGAAGCTGCTGGCCCCGGGCTTTGCCGGTGTGGTGGTGACCGACATGCGCCTGCCCGGCGCCGATGGCCTGAGCCTGGTGCGCGCCTGCCGCGACATGGAGCCCGAGCTGCCGGTGATCATGATCACCGGCCATGGCGACGTCAGCCTGGCGGTCGAGGCGATGCGCAGCGGTGCCTACGACTTCATCCCCAAGCCCTTCTCGCCCGAGACCCTGGTCGAGGTGGTGCGCCGGGCGCTGGACAAGCGCGCGCTGACGCTGGAGGTGGCGGCACTGAAGCAGGCGCTGGCCCGCCAGGCCGGTGGCGCCACGCGGCTGGTGGGGCGCTCGCCGCAGATGCGGGCGGTGCGCGCCTTGATCGAGCGCGTGGCGGGCTCGGACGTGGACGTGCTGGTGCGCGGCGAGACCGGCACCGGCAAGGAACTGGTGGCGCAGGCGCTGCATGAACTGTCCGGCCGCGCCAAGGGGCCGCTGGTAGCGCTGAACTGCGGCGGCCTGCCCGACACCCTGCTCGACAGCGAACTCTTCGGCCACGAGCCCGGCGCGTTCACCGGCGCCGCCAAGCGCCGCATCGGCAAGATCGAGCATGCCCACAAGGGCACGCTGTTCCTGGATGAGGTCGAGAGCATGCCGATGCCGGTGCAGGTCAAGCTGCTGCGCGTGCTGCAGGACCGGGTGATCGAGCGCCTGGGCTCGAACGAGCGGGTGCAGGTGGACTGCCGCGTGATTGCGGCCACCAAGGACGATCTGCTGGCGCGCTCGCGCGACGGCAGCTTCCGCGCCGATCTGGTCTACCGGCTCAATGTGGTGACGATCGAGCTGCCGCCGCTGCGCGAGCGGCGCGAGGACATCCCGCTGCTGCTGGAGCACTTCCTGCTGCTGGCAGCCAGCCGCTACGGCCTGCCGATGCCCGAGTTGGGCGAAGCCCAGCGCCGCGCGCTGCTGGCCCACGACTGGCCCGGCAATGTGCGCGAGCTGCGCAACGTGGCCGACAGCCTGGTGCTGGGCGTGCCCGGCGGCGTGCTGGGCGATGCCGGGGCGCCGGCCGACGGGCCCACCTTGGCGCAGGCGGTGGAAGACTTCGAGCGCGGCCTGATCCGCGAGGCCCTGCGCCGCCATGGCGGCCACCTGGGCCGCAGCGCCCAGGCGCTGAAGGTGCCCAAGACCACGCTGGCCGACAAGCTGCGCAAGTACGGCCTGAACGCCCAGGCCGGCAGCGACTGACGAACGGAAATCCGTACGGCGCCGCGGCAGCGGCGCACGGGTTTCCGTACGCCCGCCCCGCCGCAGCTGCGGGCGCGGCCGGCTTTCTTGTGGTGCGACAAGCACTTGCACTGCGTGGCTGGCCCTGGCACGCCATCTGCAAGAGACTGGGCATGTGGATCCGCCGCGTTGCCATGTACCTGGGCCTGTCTGCCATCCTGGCGGTCGGGCCGATGGGCGCCTGGGCGGCGCCGGGGGCTGCCTCGGCCCCGCTGCGCGGCGGCACGCTGGGCCGCATCGCCGAGACCGGAACGATCAACCTGGGCCACCGCGAATCCTCGGTGCCCTTCTCCTACTACGACGGCAAGCGCCAGGTGGTGGGCTATGCGCACGAGCTGATGCTGCGCGTGGTCGACGAGATCAAGACCGAGCTGAAGCTGCCGGCCCTGACGCTGCGCCTGGTGCCGGTGACCTCGCAGAACCGCATCCCGCTGGTGATGGACGGCACGGTGGACCTGGAGTGCGGCTCCACCTCCAACACCGCGGAGCGCGGCCGTCAGGTGGCCTTCTCCACCTCGTTCTTCGTCATCGGCACGCGGCTGCTGGTGCGCCGTGGCTCATCCATCAAGGACTTCCCCGACCTGGTGGGTCGCAAGGTGGTGGTCACCGCCGGCACCACCTCCGAGCGCCTGCTGCGCCAGTGGAGCGAGCAGCCCGGGCGCAAGGTGCAACTGCTGGCCGCGCGCGACCACGACGATGCGTTTCGCGTGCTCGAATCGGGCCAGGTCGATGCGCTGATGCTGGACGACGCGCTGCTCTTCGGCGAACGCGCCAAGGCTGCCCGCCCCGACGACTGGGTGATCACCGGCACGCCGATGTCCCACGAGGCCTATGGCTGCATGATGCGGCTGGGCGACCCGGCCTTCAAGGCGGTGGTCGACCGCGCACTGACCCGCCTGCTGCAGTCGGGCGAGGCGATGACGATCTACACACGCTGGTTCCAGCGGCCCATTCCGCCGCGCAACCTGAATCTCGATTTCCCGCCTTCCGAGGCCCTGCAACAGCTTTTCCGCCGGCCGAGCGACCAGCCCCTGTAGGGCTGGCGAGCGGTCTCTTCAACCCTCCCCGATGATGGAGTCGTGATGTCCTACCAATCCTCCCCCCTGCGCCGTGGTCTGCTGGCCGCCGCCGCGCTGACCGTGTTCGCGGTTGGCGCCCAGGCCCAGAGCAGTGACACCCTGAAGAAGATCAAGGACAGCGGTTCGATCACGCTGGGCGTGCGTGAATCGTCCGGCGCGCTGGCCTACACGCTGGGCAACGGCAAGTACGTCGGCTTCCACACCGAGATGGCCGAGCGCGTCGTCGCCGCGCTGCGTCGCCAGCTGGGCATGAGCGAGATCTCGGTCAAGTACCAGCCGGTGACCTCGCAGAACCGCATCCCGCTGGTGCAGAACGGCACGGTGGATCTGGAGTGCGGCTCCACCACCAACAACACCGCGCGCCAGAAGGATGTGTCCTTCGCCGTGACCACCTACGTCGAGGAAGTGCGCATCGCCGTCAAGGCCAATTCGGGCATCACCTCGATCGCCCAGCTGGCCGGCAAGAATGTGGCCACCACCACCGGCACCACCAGCGTGCAGACGCTGCGCAAGCATGAGCGCGCCACCGGTGTCGAGTTCAAGGAAGTCTTCGGCAAGGACCACGCCGACAGCTTCCTGCTGCTGGAAAGCGGCCGTGCCGACGCCTTCGTGATGGATGGCCAGATCCTGGCCGGCAACATCAGCAAGTCCAAGGCCCCGAAGGACTACAAGATCGTCGGCGAGGTGCTGTCGGTCGAGCCGATCGCCTGCATGCTGCGCAAGGACGATGCCGCCTTCAAGAAGGCAGTGGACGACGCCATCATCGCGATGATGAAGAACGGCGACCTGGCCAAGATGTACGACAAGTGGTTCATGCAGCCGATCCCGCCGGCCAACGTGCCGGTCGGCCTGGCGCTGTCGCAGGCCACCAAGGACGCCTGGGCCAACCCGAACGACAAGCCGATGGAAGCCTACGCGAAGAAGTGATCGCGGCCTGATGGGCGGGCACGGGGCGCTGACCCCGCCCGCCCCCTGTGAACGACCCGAGGAGGAGGCCCGACGTGGCGACCTGGGATTGGCAGGTGTTCTGCAAGAACACCATCGATGGTGAGGTGGTCGAACGCTGCTTTGGCAGCAACGGCGACATCACCTACCTGGACTGGCTGCTGTCGGCCTGGGGCTGGACGCTGTCCGTGGCGCTGCTGGCGCTGGTGGTGGCGCTGGTCGTGGGCTCGCTGATCGGCATCCTGCGCACCGCGCCCAGCCGCTGGCTGTCGGGCTTCGGCAATGCCTGGACCGAGCTGTTCCGCAACATTCCGCTGCTGGTGCAGATCTTCCTGTGGTACCACGTGGTGCCCTCGATCATCGCGCCGCTGAAGGACGTGCCGCCCTTCGTGCTGGTGGTGCTGGGTCTGGGCTTCTTCACCTCGGCGCGGGTCTCAGAGCAGGTCAAGGCCGGCATCGAGAGCATCCCGCGCGGCCAGCGCTACGCTGGCCTGGCGATGGGGCTGACGCTGGCGCAGACCTACCGCTATGTGCTGCTGCCGCGGGCGTTTCGCATCGTCATCCCGCCGCTGACCAGCGAGAGCATGAACATCATCAAGAACTCGTCGGTGGCCTTCGCGGTGAGCATCGCCGAGCTGACACAGTTCGCGATGCAGGCGCAGGAGGAAACCTCGCGCGGCATCGAGATCTACCTGGCGGTCACCGGCCTGTACTTCATCTCGGCTTTTGCCATCAACCGCATCGCCCTGGTCATCGAGCGCAAGTCGCAGGTGCCCGGCATGTTGGGAGCCCGATGAGATGAATCTGGACTTCACCTTCCTGACCTGGGACACCCTGGTCAACTTCGTCTCCAAGGGCCTGATCTTCTCGATCCAGCTGACGCTGGTGGCCATGATCGGCGGCATCGTGCTGGGCACGCTGCTGGCGCTGATGCGCCTGTCGGGCAAGAAGTGGCTGGAGATCCCCGCCTCGGCCTACGTCAACCTGCTGCGCTCGGTGCCGCTGGTGATGGTGATCCTGTGGTTCTTCCTGCTGATCCCGCTGCTGATCGGCCAGCCCATGGGCGCCGAGCTGTCGGCCATCATCACCTTCACGGTGTTCGAGGCGGCCTACTACTCCGAGATCATGCGCGCCGGCATCCAGAGCGTGCCCAAGGGCCAGGTCTACGCCGGCTACGCGGTGGGCATGACCTACCGCCAGACGATGCAGCTGGTGGTGCTGCCGCAGGCCTTCCGCAACATGCTGCCGGTGCTGATGACGCAGACCATCATCCTGTTCCAGGATACGTCGCTGGTGTATGCCATCGGCGCCTACGACCTGCTCAAGGGCTTCGAGGTCGCCGGCAAGAACTTCAATCGCCCGGTCGAGACCTACCTGGTCGCTGCCGTGGTGTACTTCATCATCTGCTTCTCGCTGTCGATGCTGGTGCGTCGCCTGCAGAAGAAAATCGCCATCATCCGTTGAGAGGGCTCGGCCGTGATCGACATCAAGAACGTGAGCAAGTGGTACGGCAGCTTCCAGGTGCTGACCGACTGCACCACCAGCATCCAGAAGGGTGAGGTGGTGGTGGTCTGCGGCCCGTCGGGCTCGGGCAAGTCCACACTGATCAAGACCGTCAACGCGCTGGAGCCGATCCAGCAGGGCGACATCATCGTCGACGGCACCAGCATCACCGACCCGAAGACCGACCTGCCCAAGCTGCGCAGCCGGGTGGGCATGGTGTTCCAGCACTTCGAGCTGTTCCCCCACCTGTCGGTGACCGAGAACCTGACGCTGGCGCAGATCAAGGTGCTGGGCCGCTCGGCCGACGAGGCCAAGACCCGCGGCCTGAAGATGCTCGACCGCGTCGGTCTGTCGGCCCACAAGGACAAGTTCCCGGGCCAGCTCTCCGGCGGTCAGCAGCAGCGCGTGGCCATCGCCCGCGCGCTGAGCATGGACCCGATCGTCATGCTCTTCGACGAGCCCACCTCGGCCCTGGACCCCGAGATGGTGGGCGAGGTGCTGGACGTCATGGTGCAACTGGCCAACGAAGGCATGACCATGATGTGCGTGACGCACGAAATGGGCTTTGCCAAGAAAGTCAGCCACCGCGTGATCTTCATGGACGCCGGCAAGATCATCGAGGACTGCAAGCGCGACGAGTTCTTCGGCAACCCCGACGCCCGCTCGCCGCGCGCCAAGGACTTCCTGTCGAAGATCCTGCAGCACTGAGTCGACGACCGGCGGTTTCCTGCCCACAGCGGCCGTAGGCCGCTGTGGGCCTCGACCGCTGCAGTATGCCAACGGTGGATTCAGCCAAGGACTGAGCGGCCTGGGGATGGCGGCGCTGTCGGGGGCGCCGAGGAGCGCAGACGCCCCGGGGCGCGCGCCGCAGGCGCGCTTCGTGAACTGACTTGGTCGACACTGTTTGACCGCAGCGAGCCGCAGGCG
>NZ_JAGQDE010000027.1 GCF_018069755.1 Ideonella aquatica
AGCAGCACAAGATGCTCAAGAGCGCCCAGGCCGCCGCCGACACCTTCTGGAAGGCCGGCTCGATCCGCAAGGGCGCTGAAACCCTGGCCGAAGGCACCGCCTTCCGCTACATCGCCGAGCAGGGCCTGAAGGCCAGTGAACACCACGAGGGCACGCTGGTCGAGAACATCGACCTGAACACCTGGATCGGCATGAGCGTGCAGCGCGCCAGCGACAACATCAACAGCCGCCTGCAGGATGGCCTGGCCTTCCTGGCCACGGTGGGCTCCACCGCCCCGTTCGTGGGTCTGTTCGGTACTGTCTGGGGCATCTACCACGCGCTGACCGCCATCGGCATCGCCGGCCAGGCCTCGATCGACAAGGTCGCCGGCCCGGTGGGCGAGGCGCTGATCATGACCGCCTTCGGCCTGGCCGTGGCGGTGCCCGCGGTGATGGGCTACAACTGGCTGATCCGCCGCAACAAGAGCGTCATGGAGAAGGTCCGCGCCTTCTCGGGCGACCTGCACAACGTGCTGCTGGCCGGCAAGAAGTAAGGGCCCCAAGACCTCGCCCTGAGGGCGAGGTCGCCCCCCGAGGGGAGCGATTTCCCTTGGGGCGGCCCGGCGGGAAATCCTTCCCGTCGCCACCCTGAACTGCTGTGCAAAGGATCTTGCCATGGCCATGAGCGTAGGCTCCGCCGAAGACGGCGAAGAGCAGATGAACTCCAGCATCAACACCACGCCGCTGGTGGACGTGATGCTGGTGCTGCTGATCATTTTCCTGATCACGATTCCGGCGATCACCCAGTCGATCCAGTTGTCGCTGCCCAAGGAGCGCAACGTGGTGACGGTGACCAAGCCGGAGAACATCCTGCTGGGCGTGTCCAAGGACGGCGACGTCTACTGGAACACCAAGCTGATGCCCGACAACGAGGCGCTGGTCGAGGCGCTGAAAAAGGAGTCGGTCAAGGATCCGCAGCCCGAGGTCCACATCCGCGGCGACGAGAACGTGCGCTACGAATCCGTGGGCAAAGTGATCGTGGCCTGCCAGCGCGCCGGCATCGCCAAGGTGGCCTTCGTCACCGAGCCGCCGCCCAACCAATAAGGAGAACTGGCCATGGCCATGAGCGTTGGGTCGTCCGATGACGACATGATGGTGGAGATGAACACCACGCCGCTGATTGACGTGATGCTGGTGCTGCTGATCATGTTCATCATCACCATCCCGGTGCAGACGCACGCGGTGAAGATGAACATGCCGGTCAACAACCAGAGCGCGCCGCCGCCCACGCCGCCGGAGATCATCCGCATCGACGTGGACTTTGACGGCACGATCACCTGGAACGGCGAGACGGTGCCGGGTCGCGGCGAGCTGCAGGCCAAGCTCTACCGCATCGCCCAGCTGCCCGACCAGCCCGAGGTGCACCTGCGCCCCAACAAGCTGGTGACCTACAAGCATGTCGCGATGGTGATGGCCGAGGCGCAGCGCCTGGGCGTCACCAAGATCGGCATCGTCGGCAACGAGCAATTCATGAACTGAGGCCTCGGCCTCGCCTGTGCAGGGGATCGGCCGGACAACGGACCGGTCCCTTGTCACGTTGGAACCCCACTGCCACCTTTTCGACACGCTATGACCTCCCTGCGCGCTCTCACCCTTGCCCTGTTGACTGCCGGCTGCCTGTCTGCCGTCCAGGCCCAAAGCCTGCGTCCCGAGGTGGGCAAGCCGCTGCAGGCGGCCAGTGAACTGCTGCGTGCCGGCAAGGCCAAGGAGGCCCTGGCCAAGGTCCGCGAGGCCGACGCCGTGGGCGGCAAGAGCGCCCAGGAACAGCTGATGATTGACCGCATGCGCGGCGCAGCGGCCCAGCGTGCGGGTGACAACGCCACGGCGGCGCAGGCCTTTGAGTCGGCCTTCAATTCGGGCAAGCTGTCGGGCGGCGAGCAGATCCAGATGGCCGAGTCCCTGGCCTTTGCGTACTCGCAGCTCAAGGACAACGCGCGCGCCTCGCAGTGGGTGCAGAAGGCCTTGTCGCTGGGCAGCCAGAGCCAGCAGCTCAAGCAGCTGCAAGCCTATCTGCAAGGGGCCAGCGGCGACTACAACGCGATCGCCAAGGATGCCCAGGGCGCGATCTCGGCCGCCGAACAGGCTGGCCGCCGTCCGGAAGAAGGCGATCTGCTGCGCCTGGCCGACGCCCAGCAGCGCACCAACAATGCGTCGGGCCAGTTTGCCACGCTGGAAAAGCTGGTCGCCTACTACCCGAAGAAGGACTACTGGGCCGCCACGCTGGGCCGCCTGCCGCGCAAGTCGGGCTTCTCCGACCGTTTCTCGCTCGACCTGATGCGCCTGCGCCTGGCCACCGGCAACCTCACCAAGACCGAGGAATACATGGAGATGGCCCAGCTGGCCCTGCAGGCCGGCTACGCCACCGAGGCCAAGCAGATCGTCGAGAAGGGTTTTGCGGCCGGCGCCTTGGGCACCGGCGCCGAGGCCGAGCGCCACAAGCGCCTGCGCGACCTGGCGGTCAAGCAAGAGGCCGAAACCGCGGCCAGCCGTGACAAGGACATCGCTGAAGCCACCGCCGCCAAGGATGGCAACGCACTGGTGCAGCTGGGCAGCGTGCTGGCCGCTGCCGGGCAGCCCGACAAGGGCATCAGCCTGATTGAGCAGGGCATGGCCAAGGGCAGCCTGAAGCGGCCTGAAGACGCCAAGCTGCGCCTGGGCCGCGCCATGATGCTGAGCAAGAACAAGAGCAAGGCCCAGCAGACGCTGCGCAGCGTCCAGGGCACCGACGGTGTGGCCGACATCGCCCGCCTCTACGCCATCCTGGCCGGCCAGTCCTGAGCGACGCCGTGACGCTGCCGCCCTGGCTGGTGCCGCTGGGCAGCGGCGTCCACCTGATCGACACCGCCTTTCAGCGCGACCATTTCGACGCTGCCTATCTGGTGGTTGACCAGGGCCGCGCGGCCTTCATCGACACCGGCACCGGCCGCGCCCTGCCCCGCCTGCTGGGTGCGCTGGATGCCTTGGGCCTGGCGCCTGACGCGGTGGACTGGGTGATTCCCACCCATGTCCATCTGGACCACGCCGGCGGCGTGGGACCGCTGATGCAGCACCTGCCCCAGGCCCGCGTGCTGGTGCACCCGCGCGGTGCGCGCCATCTGATCGATCCCGGTGCGCTGTACCAGGGTGCGCTGGCGGTCTATGGCCAGGCCGAGATGGACCGCTCCTATGGCCAGTTGGTGGCCGTGCCCGCCGAGCGCGTGGACAGCAGCCACGATGGCCTGCAGGTCCGGCTGGGCGGCCGGCAGTTGGAGCTGGTCGACACCCCGGGCCATGCCCGCCACCACCACGCGATCTGGGACCCGGTGAGCCGCGGCTGGTTCACAGGCGATACCTTCGGCCTGTCGTACCGCGAGTTTGACGTCGACGGTCGCGCCTGGATCCTGCCCACCAGCACGCCGGTGCAGTTCGAACCCGAGCCGCTGGCCGCCACCATCCAGCGCCTGCGGGCGCGCCAGCCAGACTGCGTCTACCTGACCCACTACGGACGCCTGGGCGATGTCCAGCGGCTGGCCGACAGCCTGCTGGCGCAGCTGACCGACATGGTGGCGCTGGGCCGGTCGGTGGCGCCCGGCCCGGAGCGGCACGGGCAGTTGCGCGCCGGGCTGTTGCGGCTGTATGTCGACGCTCTGGCGCGACACGGCTGCCAGTTGGACCCGGCCCAGGTGGCCGAGGCGCTGGCCATCGACATCGAGCTCAACGCCCAGGGCCTGGCCATCTGGCTGGACCGCAGCGCCAGTCAGACCGCGAATTGACGGCTCTCAGGCCCGTTGTTCGACGGGCCGGGCACCCGGCACAGGCCTAAGCTTCCGGGCAAGACCACCCCCTGCCTGCCCAGGGCCCGCCCATGCTGTCCACGAGCCCGCCATGCGTCTGAACCTGCCGGTGATCCCGGAGGAATACCTGCTGCCGCCCGGCGCCAGCCTGGTGTCCACCACCGACCTCAAGGGGCGCATCACCTACTGCAACGCCGCCTTCATCGAGGTCAGCGGCTACACCCGCGATGAGTTGATGGGCCAGCCCCACAACCTGATCCGCCACCCGGACATGCCCGCCGAGGGCTTTCGCGACCTGTGGGCGACGATCGCCGCTGGCCGTCCCTGGACCGGCGTGGTCAAGAACCGCCGCAAGGACGGCCGCCATTACTGGGTCCAGGCGAATGTGACGCCGATCGTCGAGGACGGCCAACCAGTGGGCTACTTGTCAGTGCGCGGCGTGCCCACGCGTGAGCAGGTGGCCGCCTGCGAGGCGCTGTACGCCACGATGCGTGCGGAAGCCCAGGCGGGACGGTTGCTGCATGTGCTGAAGGCCGGCCGCGTGCTGCGCGCCGACTGGCGAGGCCGGCTGGCGCAAGCCCTGCAGCTGGGCCTGGGACAGCGCGTGAGCCTGAGCGTTGGCGCCATCGGTCTGGCCGGCGTGCTCGCCGGCACGGGACTCGCCCGCGCACTGGATGGACAAGCGCTGGCCGCGGCCGTCGTCGCCGTCGGCGCCCTGGCCACCTTTGGTGGGGGCTGGTGGCTCAACCGACTGACCACGCGGCCGATGCTGTCCCTGCTGCGCACCGCCAACCGCATGGCCGCCGGTGACATGACTCAGGTGCTGGCCAGTGACCGCGATGACCTGGTGGGCCAATTCATCCGGGCGTTGAACCAGCTGAATGTGAATCTGCGCTCGATCGTGGCCGATGCCCGCGCCGAGGTCGACCGCATGCGCGCCGCGGCACGCGAGATCGCCGTGGGCAACCAGGACCTGTCGCAGCGCACCGAAAGCCAGGCGGCGAACCTGCAGCGCACGGCATCGTCGATGGAAGCCATCACCGGCACCGTGCGCCACAACGCCGACACGGCCCGCCAGGCCGCGCAATGCGCCCAGCAGGCCAACGCCGTGACGCTGGAAGGCGCCGACGCGGTGCAACAGGTGACCGCCACGATGCATGGCATCCGCGATTCGTCGGGCCGCATCGACGAGATCATCGGCGTCATCGAAGGCATCGCCTTCCAGACCAACCTGCTGGCCCTGAACGCCGCGGTCGAGGCCGCACGCGCCGGCGCCCAGGGCCGCGGGTTTGCGGTCGTGGCGGGCGAGGTGCGCGCACTGGCACAGCGCAGCTCGGCAGCGGCGCGCGAGGTCAAGCACATCATCGACGACTCCAGCCACCGCGTGGCCACCGGCAACCAGCTCACCGAGGCGGCCGGCGGCACGATGGGCCATGCGATGAACTCGGTGCGCCAGGTCAGCCAGCTGATCGACGAGATCAGCCAGGGCGCCGACCGCCAGCTGCAGGACATCTCCGAAGTGACCGCCGCGGTCTCCAGCCTGGACGAGATCACCCAGAAGAACGCCGCGCTGGTGGAACAGGTGGCGGCAGCGGCCATGCAGCTGGAGTCACAGGCCCTGGCCGTGGCCGATGCCGTGTCGGTGTTCCGCCTGCATCAAGGCGATCACCACGCCGCACCCGACGCCGTGGCGCTGCGCCAGGCCGCCAAGGCGAACGCCTGAGCGCGCAGCGGCTCAGCGCGCCAGCGCCGAGGCCTCGCGCGCCAGCTGCGTGATGCGGGCCCAGTCCCCATTGCGCACCGCGTCGGCCGGGGTCAGCCACGAGCCGCCACAGACCTTGACGTTGGGCAGCGCCAGAAAATCAGGCGCGGTGGCCAGGCTGATGCCGCCGGTGGGGCAGAACACCACATCGGCGAATGGGCCAGCCAGCGCCTTGAGCATCGGGATGCCCCCCGCCGCCGTGGCCGGAAAGAACTTCAGGAAAGACAGGCCATCGGCCTGTGCCGCCATCACCTCGCTGGCGGTGGCCACGCCGGGCAGCAGCGGCAGGCCGATCTCGCGGCAGGCCGCGCCCAGTTCGGCGGTGTAGCCCGGGCTGACGCCGAAGACCGCACCGGCCTCGTGCGCCGCCCGGGCGTCGGCTGCCTGGCGCAGCGTGCCGGCGCCGACGATCGCGCCGGGCACGGCGCTCATCGCGCGGATCGCTTGCAGCGCCACCGGCGTGCGCAGCGTCACCTCCAGCACCCGCACGCCGCCGGCCACCAGGGCCTCGGCCAGGGGCACGGCATCGGCCAGGCGGTCAATGACGATGACGGGGATGACGGGGCCGTGGTCGACCAGTTCAAGGGTGTTCATGGCGGATCGAGACAAGGGGTTCGGGGTTCACAACCAGGTGCAGGCGCCCTGCTCGGCGCTGACCACGCCGCGGCGCATGCCGGCAAACAGCTCGCGGCCCAGACCACGGCCATGGGCGGCGGCGCGTGCCGGATCGCGCTGCGCGGGCTCGCGCGCGGCCCAATCGGCAGCGTCCACCAGGGCCTCGAGCGTGCCGGCCACAGCGTCCAGGCGCAGCAGGTCGCCATCGCGCAGCTTGGCCAAGGGGCCGCCGGCCAGGGCCTCAGGGCTGACATGGATGGCTGCCGGCACCTTGCCCGAGGCGCCGCTCATGCGGCCGTCGGTGACCAGTGCCACGCGGAAGCCCTTGCCCTGCAGCACCGCCAGCGGCGGCGTCAGCTTGTGCAGCTCAGGCATGCCATTGGCCTGCGGGCCCTGGAAGCGCACCACGGCAATCACGTCGCGGTCCAGCTCACCGGCCTTGAAGGCGGCCTGCAGGCCGTCCTGGCTGTCGAAGACGCGCGCGGGCGCCTCGATCACATGGCGGTCCTCGGGAACGGCCGAGACCTTGATCACCGCACGGCCCAGGTTGCCGGTCAACAGCTTCAGGCCGCCGGTGGGCGAGAACGGCGCCGCAGCGCCGCGCAGCACAGATTCGTCGCCACTGGCGGCTGCCGTGGGCGCGTAGGCCAGCGCCGCGCCGCTGAGCAGCGGCCGCTGGGCCTGGGCGCGCAGGCCACCCTCGTGCACCGCCGGGGTGTCGTGCATCAGGCCGGCGTCGATCAGCTCGCGGATCACCAAGCCCGGGCCGCCCGCGGCCTCGAACTGGTTCACGTCGGCACTGCCGTTGGGGTAGACGCGCGCCAGCAGCGGCACCACGCCAGACAGCTCGGAGAAGTCGCCCCAGTCGATCAGGATGCCCGCCGCCCGCGCCACCGCCACCCAGTGGATCAGGTGGTTGGTCGAGCCGCCCGTGGCCAGCAGCGCGACCATGGCGTTGACGATGCAACGCTCATCCACCTGCAAGCCGATCGGCAGGTCGCGGCGGTCCTTGCGAAGGTCGAGCACCGTGCCCACCGCCGCGCGGGTGAGCGCCTCGCGCAGCGGCGTCCCGGGCGGCACGAAGGCCGCGCCGGGCAGGTGCAGGCCCATGGCCTGCAGCAGCATCTGGTTGGAGTTGGCGGTGCCGTAGAAGGTGCAGGTGCCGGGGCTGTGGTACGCGGCCTGCTCGGCGGCCATCAGTTCATCGCGGCCCACCAGGCCCTGGGCGGCCTGCTCGCGCACCTTGGCCTTGTCGCTGTTGGACAGGCCCGAGCCCATCGGCCCGGCCGGCACGAAGACGCAGGGCAGGTGCCCGAAATGCAGCGCGCCGATCAGCAGGCCGGGCACGATCTTGTCGCAGATGCCCAGCATCAGCACGCCGTCGTAGACGTCATGGCTGAGTGCGATCGCGGTGGCCATGGCGATGGTGTCACGCGAGAACAGACTCATCTCCATGCCCTCGAAGCCCTGCGTCACGCCATCGCACATCGCCGGCACGCCGCCCGCCACCTGGGCGGTGGCGCCCAGGCTCAGCGCGGTCTCGCGGATCAGGGCCGGATAGCCTTCATAGGGCTGGTGGGCCGACAGCATGTCGTTGTAGGCGGTGACGATGCCCAGGTGCGGCGCCCGCTCAGCCACCACGCGCAGGCGCTGGTCGCCCGGCATGGCGGCAAAGGCGTGGGCCACGTTGGCGCAACCCATGCGGTCGGCGCCGCGCGTGCGCTGGCGCAACTGCTCAAGCCCCTCCAGGTAGCTGCGGCGGCTGTCCTGGCTGCGCTGGCGGATGCGCTCGGTCACGGCCTGGACAACGGGGTGGAGCGCGGTGCTTGGCGGGTTCATCCGGGGGCCCTTGGAAGCGTCTGACGAGTCTGTAACCATGCCTTCAATTATCAGGTAACTTGGTTACATGGTCAAACCCCCGCCAACACACCCACAATGGGCGCATGCACCCGGCCCTGCCCGATTCCCGCGACCCCGCGCCGCTGCTGGCCCGCACGCTGCACGAGTGGGGCGGCCAGGGACCGCTGTGGCTGTTCGCCTATGGCTCGCTGATCTGGAAGCCCGACTTCGACGCCGTTGAGCAGCATCCCGCGCAGGTGATGGGTTGGCATCGCTGCCTGCGCATGCGCTCGCGCATCAACCGCGGCACACCGGAACAGCCCGGCCTGGTGCTGGCCCTGGTGCGCGGCGGCAGTTGCCGCGGCCTGGCGCTGCGGCTGCCGGACGAGTCCGCCGAGGCCACGCTGCGCCAACTGTGGCTGCGCGAGATGCCCACCGGCACCTACACGCCACGCTGGCTGCGCTGCCACACACCGCAGGGGCCGCTGCGCGCGCTGGCCTTCACCTTGGACCGGCACAGCCCGGCCCATGTGGGTGCGCTGGCCGATCAGGAGCTGCTGCACATCCTGCGCCACGCCCAGGGCCGCTATGGGCGCACGCTGGACTACCTGGTGCAGACCGAGGAGGCACTGCGCCGCTGCGGGATCACCGACCGGCACCTGGCCTCACAGGTCCGCCTGGCCCGCCAGCACGGCTTACTCTGACGACGCCAGCGCGTCCTCGCCGCGGCCCGACAGCTGGGCGCGCAGCGCGGCCAGGTCGGACTCGGTGTCCAAGTCGACCAGCACGCCCGGGTCGTCGACCTCGATGCCCTGGGTGGGGTAGCGCACCAGCAAACGACGAGCCCCCTCATCGCCCTGCAGGCGCACCAGTTCAGAGTACAGCTCGCCGCCAAAACCCACCGGGTGACCACGGCGCCCACGGTGCTGCGCATAGGCGATCGGCTGGCTCACCAGCGCGGCGGCCACCTTCTGCAAGGTGCGCGGCTGCACCAGCGGCATGTCGCCCGGCAGCACCAGCCAGCCCGGTGCCGAGGCCCTGGCCCCGACGCCCGCAGCGATGGAATCACCCATGCCGCCGCGCGCCTGGCCGCCCGGCCCGCCCAGCACCACCAGGTCACGGCGTGCGACCAGCGGGGCCACGTCCTCGGCCAGCGCCGGCGTGGTGACCACCACCACCGGCAAGCCGCTGGCGATCGCGTGGCGCACGGTCATGGCCAGCACGCTGCCGTCGCCCAGGGGCTCAGCCAGCTTGTGGCGCGGTCCGTGGTAGCGCGAGCCCAGGCCAGCCGCCAGTACCAGGATGACAGGAAGCTTGGTCATGACGGGCTGAGCATCGCGCCAGCGACCGGGTGCGCAAAGCTGGGACGATCACCTAAGGCCTTGCACCTAGGTACTACACTGATCCTATGAAAGACATTGCCGATCTGCGCAAGAGCTATGAACGCGCCGAGCTGGAAGAAGCCCTGGCCGCCGACGACCCGCTGCCGCAGTTCGAGACCTGGCTGCAGGAGGCCATCGACGCCGGCGTGCCCGAGCCCAACGCCATGACGCTGGCCACCGTGGGTGCCGACGGCCGACCATCCACCCGCATCGTGCTGATCAAGGGTGTGGATGCGCGCGGCCTGGTCTGGTACACCAACTACGACAGCCGCAAGGGTCAGGAACTGGCCGCGCACCCGGTGGCTGCGTTGCAGTTCCACTGGGTGGCGATGGAGCGCGTGGTGCGCGTCGAGGGCACGGTCGAGAAGGTCTCGGACGAGGAATCCGACGCCTACTTCCAGTCGCGACCGCTGGACTCGCGCCTGGGGGCCTGGGCATCGCCCCAAAGCCAGGTGATCGCCTCGCGCGCGGTGTTGGTGGCCAATGCCGCCAAGGCCGCGGCGCGCCATGGCCTGCATCCGCCACGGCCGCCGCATTGGGGCGGCTACCGCCTGAAGCCCGAGCGCTGGGAGTTCTGGCAGGGGCGGGTGTCGCGCCTGCATGACCGCCTGCGCTATCGGCTGGTCGACGGCCGCTGGCTGCGCGAACGCCTGGCGCCCTGATTCAAGGCGCCAGCTGCGCCGCCTGGGCATCCATGTCGTCCAGGAAGCGCATCACGTCCAGGGGCTTGGTCCAGTAGTGGTGAAAGCCGGCCTCCAGCGCGGCCCGCATGTCATCGGGCATGGCGTTGGCCGAGAGCGCAACAAAGCGCGATCCCGTCAGCGCCGGCAGCTGGCGCAGGCGCTGCAGCAGCTCCAGGCCATGGCAGTCCGGCAGTTGCATGTCCAGCAGCACGATGCGCGGCGCATGCTGTGCGGCCAGCGCCAGGCCCTGGGCCCCATCGCCTGCCGTGCGCAGCCGAAAGCGCGGCCGCAGGCTGAGCGCCTGACTGACGAGCATCTCGTTGACGGCGTTGTCCTCCACATAGAGCACCTCGATCGGTGCCTCGGCTGAGGCCGGCAACGGGCCCTGCGGGGCGGCACTGCCCTGGCGGGACGGCGCGACGGCCTGCCGCTCCGGGGCCACCGCCGCCAGCAGATCGACACGGAACACCGAGCCCTGCCCCGCCCGGCTGCTGACCTCCAGGCGTCCCCCCATGTCGGTGATCAGCTGCCGCACGATGGACAGCCCGATGCCGCTGCCGGGAATACCCTCCCGCTCGGCCCCCAGGCGGTTGAAGGGCTCGAACAGATGCACCTGCTGCTCGGGGCTGAGGCCGCGGCCGTTGTCGCGCACCGCCAGGGACCAGGCCGGCTTGCCGTCCAGGTCGGTGCCGCTCAGCTCGATCCAGACCTGCCCCCCCGACCGGTTGTACTTGATCGCATTGGTCAGCAGGTTGGTCAGCACCTGGCCCAGGCGCCGCCGGTCGGCCATGACCCAGGCCGGGGTGTTCATGGCCTGGCGCGCCTCGACCTGCACGCCATGGGCCAGGGCCAGCGCATCAACCCATTGGCAGACATCGGCCAGCACCTCGCTGACAGGAACGGGCTGGGTGGCCCGGCTGGCCACAGCGGCGTCGGCGCGCGACAGCGACAGCAGATCGTCGATCAGCTCCATCAGGTGGCCGCCTGCGGCCCGGATACAGCGCAGGCGCTCCTGCTGGGTGGCGCTGAGTTCATCCAGCGCCATCAGCTCGGCAAAGCCCAGCACCGCGTTCATCGGTGTGCGCAGTTCGTGGCTGACGCGCGCCATCAGCGCCGACTTGGCCAGGCTGGCCTGCTCGGCGCGGTCGCGCTCGCGCGCGAGCTCCTCGGTGCGGCGGCGTCCAGTGATGTCGATCGCCACGCCCGTCACCGCCATCGCTTGGCCAGCGCTGTCACACTGCAGGCGGCCAAAGGACAAGAGCCAGCGCTGGCTGCCATCGGGCCATTGCACCGCATGCTCGACCCGGAAGTCCCGGCCATGCAGGCGGCAGCGCCGCAGGGCATCGCGCGTTTCGGCCAGGGCACCGCGGTCCAGCGCCTCGGCCATCACACGCAGCGGTGACAGGGTTTCGGTGGCCGGGCGTCCGAAGAGCGCGTACATCGACGGGCTCCAGCGCGCCTGGCGGCCGTCGAGCGGCACCTCCCAGACCCCGATGCCGGCCGCCTCGATCGCAAAGCGGTCTCGCTCGCGCTCGCGCTCGGCCTGCCACTGCGCCTCGCGCTGCGCGGTGACGTCGATGTGCAGCCCGAAGGACAGGCGGTGGCCGTCGCGCCAGTGGCGCTGGGTCCAGGACTGGATCCAGCGCGTCTGCCCCTCGGGCGTGAGGATGCGGAAGGTGACTTCCGAGGTGGCCGGCCATTCATCGATGTGGCGCTGCTGGCGAGCCACCAGCATCGGCCGGTCGATCGGGTGCACATGGCGCTCAAGGAATTCGTCCAGCGAGGGGCTGCCCTCCGATGGATCGCGGTGGTGCAGGCGGTACATGCGCTCGTCCCACTCCAGCAGGCCGGCATCCAGGTCGCGCCACCAGAAGCCCACGCCAATCGCATCGGTCACCAGGCGCATGCGGTCCATCAGGGCCAGCGCACGGTCGCGTTCCTGGCTGAGCTCGCTCAGGTCCAGCGACACGCCCAGCAACGTGCGCACCACGCCATCGGCATCGCGGCGCGCCACCCGGCGCGTCAGCAGGCGCCGCCAGCCGCCCTGGCCGTCGCGGTAGCGGGCCATGACGTCGACCACCGCATCGCTGCGGCTGGCCTCGGCCGCGGCCTCCACCACGCGCGGCAGGTCCTCCGGATGCACCAGGGCCCGCACCTCGGCCAGCGGCATCGGCTCCTCGCGCGGTACCAGGCCCATCATCCGGTAGCCGGAGTCGTTGAAGGTCACGGTCTGGCTGGCCACGTCGACGCGCCAGACCGAGACACCGGCCATGGCCAGCACCGAGGACAGGTCGTCGCTGGCCTCGCGCTCGGCCTGGTGGCGCACCACGCTGTCGGTCTCGTCAAAGAGCAGGCTGACCAGCCGCGGGCCATGCCCGCCGCGCGCTGCCAGCACCTCGGTCAGCGACAGCAGATGGCGGATCTGGCCATCAGGGCGGCGGATGCGAAAGTGCAGGCTGTAGCGGCCAGGTTCGGCCGACAGGACCTCGTGGCGTTGGAGGAAGGCGGCGCGGTCAGCCTCGTGCACCATGGCCAGCGCCTGCGAAAAATGTGGGGTGCCCTGCGACGGCGGCACGCCCAGCATCTCGAAGACCTCGCCATCCCACTGGCCGATGCCGCTGTCCAGATCGCGCACCAGGCTGCCCACCGGACCGTGGCCGCGCAGCAGTTCGAGCAACTCCGTCACGCTGACCAGGTCGCCCGAGCCCAGCTCGGTGCGCTGCAGCCACCAGCAGCTGTGCGCACCCAGGGACTGCGGCATGAAATGCAAGGCCATCGACGGGTGCCGCAGACCCAGCACACAGGGCTGCTGCGGCGGTGCTGCGCTCAAGGCCTCCAGGACATGCGCCCAATCGTCCTCGGGAGGGGCCTGTTCGCTGAGCCAGCGCTGCGCGGCGCGGTTGGGCAGCCAGCCCGTCGGGCCCAGGCGCCAACAGGGCATGGGCACCTCGTACCACCACAGCGCCACGGCGTCATCGCCCGGAGCCGCTGGCGCTGGCGGGGTGGCGGACATCGCGGCCTCGGGCGGAATCAGCCGCGTTTCAGCGTCGCACCAGCGAGGCGAAGCGCTGCTGGAACTTGGCCACTTTCGGCCCCACGACATAGGCACAGTAGCCCTGCCAGGGGTGGCGCTCAAAGTAGCGGTCGTGCTCGGGCTCGGCCGGCCAGAAGCGGCTCAGCGGCGCCAGCTCGGTGACCACGCCGCCGCCCAGCTGTGCATCGGCTTCGGCGGTGACGGCGCGCACCACGGGCTCGTCGGCCGGATCGCTCCAGTAGATGCCGGAGCGGTACTGCGGGCCGACGTCGTTGCCCTGCCGGTCTAGCGTGGTGGGGTCGTGAATGACGAAGAACACTTCCAGCAGCGCGCGCAAATCGACCTGCGCAGGGTCGTACTGCAGCTGCACCACCTCGGCATGGCCGGTGTCACCGCGGCAGACCAGCTCGTAGCTGGGCTGCATGACGTGGCCGTTGGCATAGCCCGACTGAACCGCCGTGACGCCGGCCACGCGCAGGTAGACCGCCTCCAGGCACCAGAAGCACCCCCCGGCGAGCGTGATCGTGCACGTCCGCATGCTGTTTTCGCCTTGGCCCGACATGGCCCGATTATGCGTGCGTGCCCCGCCGCGCGCAGGGCGCGGATGACACCACCCCGGGCAGGCGTCAGCGCATGTCGATCTGCAGGCTGGCCCCCGCGGGCGGGCCGTCCTGGCCCGACAGCCGCGGTGCCGCCAGGAACAGGCGCTCGTTGGGCAGGCCGCGGGCACGCAGGGCGTCGCGCGCGGCCTCAGCGCGCCGGGTGGCCAGCGCGCGCGCTGCGGCCTCGTCGGCCGGCATGGCACTCAGCAGCAGCGACTCCATCTGCGCCGGCTCCGGTGTGGTGGCCAGACCCAACAGGTTGCGCGGCTTGTTGGGCAGCGGGGTGTCGGCGTAGAGGCGGCGCAGCGCGGCTTCGCGGCGGGCGGCGTCCCAGGGCTGGGTCTCACTGTCGTCGCTGCGCGCCACGCTGCGCAGGCGCTGCTCCAGCGCGGCGGCCTGCAGCGCAGTGCGCTCGCGCAGCGGATCAGCCACGCCGGTGATGGTGAGCTGCAGCGCCGGCCGTTCAGCCAGCGAGCGGGCCACCTTGGCCAGTGCCTCGTCGGCCGGCGGCGCCAGGCGGGCGGTGCCGGGCTCGAAGGCCACCTGACCCAGGTCCTCTGCGCCACCGCCGCCCGACAGCAGCGCGAACGGCGCGGTCAGCGCCTTGGTCAGCAGGTTCAGGATCAGCTTGAGCACCAGACCGCCCACGCTGAACTCGGGGTCGTTGATCGAGCCGCCGATCGGCAGGTCCAGGTCGATCACGCCATTGCGGTCTTTCAGCAGGGCCACGGCCAGCAGCACTGGCAGACGCGTGGCATCGGGGCTGTCGACCTTGTCGCCAAAGGTCAGCTGGTTGAGCACGATCTGGTTGCGCGCCTCCAGCCGTCCGTCGGGCTGGATCTGGTAGCGCAAGTCCATCGACAGCTTGCCGCGCTCGATCGCGTAGCCGGCGTACTTGGCAGCGTAGGGCGACAAGGGGGTCAGCTCCAGGTCGGTGGCACGGGCGCGGATGTCCAGCACCAGCGGTTGCGCGGTGGGCTTGAGCTTGCCGCGGATATCGAGCTGCCCAGTGCCGGCCACGCGGCCGGCCAGCTCGACGCTGGCCAGATCCTCGGCGTCCCAACGGTAGGCGCCGATGGTGCCGCCCAGTTCGCTGATCGCAGCGCTGTAGTTGGGGCGGATGTAGCGGTCGGCGAAATCCACCCGGCCGTTGCGCAGCTCGACGCCGCCCAGCACCAGCTGCAGCGCAGGCGCGCTGGCCGACGCCGCGGGGGCTGCCGCGCTGGCAGCTGCGACCGACGCCGCCGCGGACGGTGGCGCCCTGCCCGCCTCGGTGGCCTCGGTCGGGGCCTGCAGGTCGTTGAGGTTCAGGTGGCCCTGCTCGGTCACCACCAGCGAGGCATAGAAGTCGCTCAGGCCGACCTTCGTGAGCACCAGCCGCGGGGCCTGGCCGGGTGCCGAGCGCCACTCCAGACCGTCGAGCGACAGCTCTCGCCAGCTGAGCAGCTCGTCGCCGGCCGAGGGCTTGCCCCGGGCGCCGAGCAGGCGCAGGTCGGCCACGCGCGCCTGGCCGGCCGCCGACACCGCCATCCCGGCGGGCTGCACCTGCGCGTCGACGCTGCCCTGCCAATCGATCGCGGCGCGCGCCAGCGTCACCGGCAGCGCATCCCCGGCATAGGGGGCCAGCAGGTGGGCCGGCCACTGCTGTGCCTGGACCTTGCCCTGCCAGGCCAGCGACGGTACCAGCGCGAGCCGACCGTCCCAGCGCAACTGGCCGGCGCGCGCCGCGCCGCGCTGGGGCCGTTCGTTGGCCGCCGCCAGGCGCAGCTCGCCCGTCACCGATGTGGGTGCACCGGCCACCGCGGGCCAGCGCAGCGGGCCCAGCTGCAGCGCCACGCCATCGACCAGCAGGGCAACGGGGTCGCCGCCCGTGGCGGCGTCCTGCCACTGCAACTGGCCGCCGCGCACCTGGAGCCGCTCCAGCGCCAGCGTCCACGGCGCCGACTCACCCGAGGCGGCGGCCGGCTGCGGCACCAGCCAGTCCTGCGCGCTGAGCCGCCCGGCTGCGTCGCGGGACAACACCGCCTGCGGCGACTGCCAGGTCACCCGATCGATGCGCACGGCGCGGCGCGCCGGATCCACCTGCACCGGGCCCAGCTCCAGCGCGGTCCAGGCCAGCGGGCGCTGCGTGCCGTCGGTCAGGCGCAGATCGTCCAGGCGCGCGCGCTGCAGGCCCAGGGCCGTCGGCAGGCCTTCGGGCAGGCCGGTCCAGTCGGCCTGCGCCTCGGCGCTGAGCCGGCCGTCCAGGCGCGCTTGCAGCAGCGCGGCCAGGTAGGGCCGCCAGGCCGCCAGTCCCAGGTCGCTGGCCTGCAGCCGGATGCTGCTGCGCGCGGCGCTCAGCGTGGCCTGGGCACGCAACTGGCCTGCCGCCGAGGCCGCCGGGGCCGCCGCCGTCGGCAGTCCCATCGTGGCCTCGGCCTGGATCGTGGCGTCGCCCACGGGCCAGCGCAGCTGCTGCACGCTCAGTCCGATGTCCTGCACCGCGAGCTGCGCAGCGGGCTGGGTGGTGGCGTCCTGCCAGCTCAGCGCGTGGTCGGTCAACTGCAGCTCGTCCAGCTGCACAGTCCAGCCGACCGATGCCGGCGATGCCGGCGACGACGCGGACGACGACGGCGGCACCGCCGTTGCCGCGGCAGCGCGCCCGGGCGTGGGCGCGGTCATCCAGCCCGCGAGCCGGCCCGAGGCCTCGCGGCGCAGCTGCCAGCGCGCACCGCTCCAGGCCAGACGCGCCAGGTGGACCTGGCGCTGCAGCGGCTTGACATCGGCCAGACTCAGGTTCAGCTGCTGCCAGGCGAGCAGCGGCTCACCGCGCGCGGACACCAGCTGCGCCTCACTGATGCCCAGCTGGCCTTGCAGGCTCACGGTGGGCGCGGCACCGACCGGCGCGCTGAAGCGCAGGCGCAGTGCCGTGTGCAGGCGGCCCGCCTGCAGGTGCACCGGGACCGCCTCAGGCCAGTAGGCGTGCCAGTCGGCCAGGTTCAGGCCGTTCAGGTCCAGGCGCAACTCGCCGGCGCGCTCCTTGGCGAAGGGGCGTGCCTGGGCGCCGGTGTCGACCTCGGTGCCGTTCAGGCGCAGTCGCAGCCGCGGCTCGACCAGGATGGCCACGTCATGCTCATCGAGGTTCGACACCACCGGCAGGCCCAGCTCGATCGCGGTGAGCCGGTGCACCCGCTTCGCAGGCCGGTCATCCAGCGTGATGTCGCCATCGGCCACGCGCAGGTTGTACAGCGCCACCCGCAGCGGCGCAGCCCCGGGCTCGGACGGCTGCGCAAAGCGCGTGAGCAGGTCATCGATGCTGTAGCGGTTGGCGTCCAGGCGCGCCAGGCTCAGGCGGGGTCGCTCGATCTGCAGCGCGTCCAGCACCGGTGCACGCTGCCACAGGCTGGCCAGCGACAGGTTGGCGGACACGCGATCCACCTGCAGCAGCGGCGGCGCGTCCGCGGCCTCCCCGGCGACGGCGAGGCCCTCGACCTGGGCATTGAGGGTGAGCGGATTGAAGGAAAGGCGCTCGATGCGCACCGCGCGACCCAGGGCCTGGCTGGCTTCGCGCTCCACCATGCCGCGCAGCAGGCTGGGCAGCATCAGCGCCAGCACCACCAGCACCAGCCAGACGATGGCGATGCCGGCGGCGATCCGGGCCAGCCGGCGCACGGCTGGCTGCTGCCAGCGTTCAGGACGGTCCGGGGTGGTTGGTGGCGGGTTCAGGGACATGGGCGACAGCGCAGGTGAAAGGAGGATTCTGCGCGAGTCGTGGCGCAGGCCGTGCCCGCCGCCACACGCTGCAGATACCCCAGAAACGACGAAGCCCCCCAAGCCGATGACGACCGGGGGGGCCTGTGGGCAGTTTCACTGCCCAGTGGAGATCCGGCGGTAATCGGGCCGGGGCTCCATGGGACGCCGGAATGGCGCCCGGTGGGATGCCATCGCAGTGGACGGCGATGCAAGATTACGCCCGGCGCGCGGCGGATGCAAGCGGTATTCGCGTCATTGACGCGGACTTGATCAGGCTCAGGAAAACAGCCGCTGGTAGAGCGCGTCCATCCGCGCTTGCACCGCGCCGTCCATGGTGATCGCCCGGCCCCATTCGCGCTGGGTTTCACCCGGCCATTTGTGGGTCGCGTCCAGCCCCATCTTGCCGCCCAGGCCGCTGACCGGCGAGGCGAAGTCCAGGTAGTCGATCGGCGTGCCGTCGACCAGCGTGGTGTCGCGCACCGGGTCCATGCGGGTGGTGATGGCCCAGACCACCTCCTTCCAGTCGCGCACGTCGATGTCGTCGTCGACCACGACGATGAACTTGGTGTACATGAACTGGCGCAGGAAGCTCCACAGTCCGAACATCACGCGCTTGGCGTGGCCGGCGTAGGCCTTGCGGATCGAGACCACCGCCATGCGGTAGCTGCAGGCCTCGGGCGGCAGGTAGAAGTCGACGATCTCCGGAAACTGCTTCTGCAGGATCGGCACGAAGACCTCGTTGAGCGCCACGCCCAGCACCGCCGGCTCATCGGGGGGCTTGCCGGTGTAGGTGCTGTGGTAGACCGGATCGCGGCGGTGGGTCAGGCGGTCGATGCGCAGCACCGGGAACCAGTCCTGCTCGTTGTAGTAGCCGGTATGGTCGCCGTAGGGGCCTTCCAGCGCATGCAGGTAGCCGTTGATCGACTTCAGTGGCACGCCGTGCTCGCTGACGCCTTCAAAGCCATCCTCGGCGGTGGGGATGTGGCCCTCGAAGACCACCTCGGCGCGCGCCGGCACCTGCAGCCACAGGCCGCCCTCGCCCACCTGGGTGTCCACCAGTTCGGTGCGACCGCCGCGCAGCAGGCCGGCGAACTGGTACTCACCCAGGCTGTCGGGCACCGGCGTCACCGCGCCCAGCGTGGTGGCCGGATCGGCGCCCAGCACCACGGCGATCGGGAAGGGCTGGCCAGGGTTGGCGGCGGCGAACTCGCGAAAATCCAGCGCCCCGCCGCGGTGGGCCAGCCAGCGCATGATGACCTCGCGCCGCCCGATCACCTGTTGCCGGTAGATGCCCAGGTTCTGGCGGCTGCGCGGCCGCGCCACCGACTGCGGGCCTCGGGTGACCACCAGACCCCAGGTGATCAGCGGCGCGGCGTCGCCGGGCCAGCAGGTCTGCACCGGCCATCGGGTCAGGTCCACGTCGGTGGCCTCCAGCACCACCTCCTGGCAGACGCCCTTGCTCACCCGGGCCGGCTTCATGTCCCACAGCGCCTTGGCCATGTCGAACAGGCGCCCGGCCTCGCGCAGCGAGCGCGGCGGATCGGGCTCCTTCAGCGCGGCCAGCAGGCGGCCCACATCGCGCAGCGCCCCCACCTCGTCCACACCCAGGCCCCAGGCCACCCGGCGCGGGGTGCCAAACAGGTTCAGCAGCACCGGAATGTTGTAACCAGGCGTGTTCTCGATCAACAGCGCCGGTCCGCCAGCGCGCAGCACGCGGTCGGCGAGCGCTGTCATTTCAAGCCGCGCCAGCACTGGCTCTGCGACCCGACGCAGTTCGCCGCGCTGCTCGAGCTGGGCCATGAAATCGCGAAGGTCCTTGTATTTCATTTCCAATAGTTATTGAATTGATTGACCTTATGCTTGACCAGTTATTTTGACGCTTCCTACAATCCGCCCCGACGTACGAATACGGGTTTCCCCTGCTGAATGTAACAACAGCCTAGAGGGAACCCGACGCCTGGTCTGCGAACACACGGCCCACGATGGCCTGCCGCTGCGGCGCGCGACCACTGATTATCACCACCGGCCACCCCGACACAGGGGCGTGGGCGCACTGGCCACCGGGGGTACAGACGAAAGGATGGACATGCGCTTTTCACACTGGTGGAAGGACGTGACCGAGGCTGGCCGACACAGCGCGGGCGTGTTCCTGCGCGACGTGGGCGGTGGTCTGCTCGAGGTCAGCCACAACATGCTGGCGTTGCTGGGCCTGCTGGTGCTGGCCGCCGTGGCCTTTGTGGCCGGTCGCGCCGACCTGCGCACCAGCTTCGAGCAGCAAGCCCTGGGCTGGCTGCAGGAGCGGCACGCCGAACGGCAAGGTCCCGAGCTGCTGGACACGCCGGCCGATCCGGCCCTGGTCCGCACGCTGGCCACCGAGCTGCACACACTCAGCCGGCCGCAAGCGGCCGTCACGCAATGGATCTCGCGCCGCTACCGTGTGGCGCCGGAGCCGGTGGCCCGCCTGGTCCAGGAAGCCTGGAGCGTGGGCCAACGCGCCGGCCTGGAGCCCACACTGCTGCTGGCCATCATGGCCATCGAATCGGGCTTCAACCCGTTCGCCCAGAGCCCGGTGGGGGCCCAGGGCCTGATGCAGGTGATGACCCGCATCCACAATGACAAATACGAGTCCATGGGTGGGCGCCTGGCCGCCTTCGACCCGGTGAGCAACCTGCGCGTGGGTGTGGCCGTGCTGCGCGAATGCATCGCCCGTGCCGGCTCGCTGGAAGGCGGCCTGCGCTATTACGTGGGCGCCGCCAACCTGGATGACGACGGCGGCTACGCCGGCAAGGTGCTGTCGGAGCACCGCCACCTGATCGCGGTGGCGGCCGGACAGAACGTGCCAGTGACGGCGCCGAACACCGTGATCGCGGTGCCCAGCACGGCCAGCGCGCCGGCTGCTGCCGAGTCCGCCAGCAGCCCGATGCCTGCCGAGCCAGTGCGCGAACAGGTGGCGCTGGCCGGCTGAGCGGCTGAGCCGTTACACTGCAGGCTGACCGTCCAATACTCACGCGCGACTGGCGACAGGGCGTGACGGCCACCCCCCCGCGGGTGGCGTCCGCTGCGAGGTGGATCACCACCGGGGAGCGCGGGGGCCGGCATGCGATGCCGCCCTGAACTGCCGTTCGCCTGGGCAACCCGCCGATGGCCGCTGTGCAGCGTCCATCGCGCCGGGCCGCACCACGCCACACAAGGATGACATCCATGTTCGACCGCACCCAATCGACGATCGACCGTGTCGACCCGGAGCTGTTCGCCGCCATCGAGGCCGAGAACCGCCGCCAGGAAGAGCACATCGAGCTGATCGCCTCCGAGAACTACACCTCGCCGGCCGTGATGGCTGCGCAAGGCTCGCAGCTGACCAACAAGTACGCCGAAGGCTACCCTGGCAAGCGCTATTACGGCGGCTGCGAGAACGTCGACGTGGTGGAGCAACTGGCCATCGACCGCGCCAAGCAGCTCTTCGGGGCCGAGTACGCCAACGTGCAGCCCAACAGCGGCTCGCAGGCCAACCAGGCGGTGTTCTTCGGCCTGCTGCAGCCCGGCGACACCATCATGGGCATGAGCCTGGCCGAAGGCGGCCACCTGACCCACGGCATGCCGCTGAACATGTCAGGCAAGTGGTTCAAGGTGGTGTCCTATGGCCTGAACGCCCAGGAAGACATCGACTACGACGCGATGGAGCGCCTGGCCCAGGAGCACAAGCCCAAGCTGATCATCGCCGGCGCCTCGGCCTTCGCGCTGCGCATCGATTTCGAGCGATTCGCCCAGGTGGCCAAGGCTGTCGGCGCCTACTTCATGGTGGACATGGCGCACTACGCCGGCCTGGTGGCCGCGGGCGTCTACCCCAATCCGGTGCCGCACGCCGATGTGGTGACGTCCACCACCCACAAGAGCCTGCGCGGCCCGCGCGGCGGCATCATCCTGATGCGCGGTGAGGAGGTGGCCAAGAAGATCAACTCGGCGATCTTCCCGGGCATCCAGGGCGGCCCGCTGATGCACGTGATCGCCGGCAAGGCGGTGGCCTTCAAGGAGGCACTGAGCCCCGAGTTCAAGGCCTACCAGCAGCAGGTGGTGAAGAACGCCGCCGTGCTGGCCGAGACGCTGAAGGCGCGCGGCCTGCGCATCGTCAGCGGCCGCACCGAGAGCCACGTGATGCTGGTGGACCTGCGTCCCAAGGGCCTGACCGGCAAGGAGGCCGAGGCCATCCTGGGCAGCGCCCACATGACCTGCAACAAGAACGGCATCCCGAACGATCCGCAAAAGCCCATGGTCACCAGCGGCATCCGACTGGGCACCCCGGCGATGACCACGCGCGGCTTTGGCGAGGACGAAGCGCGTCAGACCGCCCACCTGATCGCCGACGTGCTGGACAACCCGCACGACGAGGCCACGATCGCCCGCGTGCGCGAGCAGGTGTCGGCACTGACCCGCCGCTTCCCGGTCTACCGCTGACCAGCCGGCACAGGCGGAGCCAGCCATGCGCTGCCCCTACTGCGGACATGACGAAACCCAGGTCGTCGAGACCCGGGAGTCCGACGAGGGCGACGTGGTGCGCCGGCGGCGCAAGTGCCACCGCTGCGAGAAGCGCTTCACCACCTACGAGCGGGCCGAAATCTCGCTGCCGGCGGTGGTCAAGCGCGGAGGCGCCCGCGTGGAGTTCGACCCCGAGAAACTGCGCGCCTCCATGACCCTGGCGCTGCGCAAGCGCCAGGTGAGCATTGAGCAGGTGGATGCTGCGCTGGAGCGCATCCAGGAAAAGCTGCTGGCCAGCGGCCTGCGCGAGGTGCCGTCCACTCGCGTGGGCGAGCTCGTCATGCGCGAGCTCAAGCGCCTGGACAAGGTGGCCTATGTGCGATTTGCGTCGGTCTACCGCAGCTTCGAAGACGTGGACGAGTTCAGCCGGCTGATCAAGGAAATCTGAGGCCGGGCGCCATGCGCCCGGCCGGTCTCATCGCCAGCAGGTGGGCACATCGCTGTACTGGCTGCCCTTTTGGCCAAGGTCGTTGAGTGTCAGATTGCCGCACTTGGCATCGGCCGACACCGGCTTGGCGGTCAAGGTGTAGCTGCGCTCATCGGCACCCACCACCACCTCGACCGAGTAGGTCTTGGCCCCACCGTCCCTGGGCAGGGTCTTGTAGGAGTCGGGCAGCTTCTTGTCGGCATCCTTGTAGGTGTTGAGCGCTGCGTAGTAGCGCTGCATCCACTGGGCTGCTTCCATCAGTCCGGCCTGCGCCCCAGCGCGGCGTCCGCGGGCCACCTGCTCGGTGTAGGCCGGGTAGGCGAAGGCCGCCAGGATGCCGAGAATGGCCACGACGATCATCACCTCGATCAGGGTGAAACCCCTGACCGATTGGCGGGCTCGCCAGGCGGGACGGCCGCCAGGGCCGGACGAAGATTCGAGGGTCATGCTGCCGGTCCTTACTTGGGCTGGGGCGGGTTGACGATCTCGCGCCAGACGCGGTCGAGGACCTGCGGCGCCGTGGCGCCACAGGCCAGGCGGATCGCCTTGCCGCGCGGATCGGTGCTGAAGTCCCAGACGATCTTGAAGCCGTCGATGCACTCGCTGTCCGGCGGCACAACCAGACCGTCAGTGCCGTCTGCCGACACATCGTAAGCACCAAAGTTGACGTCGTTCTCGTCGTACTTGCCGTCGCGGTTGGTGTCCACGATGGGATCCTTGGGCGGCAGGCCTTCGTGGGCACGGAAGATGAAGTTCATGCCCGAGCCACTCGTGATCTCGCATTCGGCCGCCTTGGGTGCCGGCACCATGCTCTGCACGAAGATGTAGTCATCAAAGATCGGCTGCACCGGGTAAATGACGCGCTGACCAGTCTGGGTCAGTTCGAGGTACCAGCCCTTCTTGACGTCCCAGTCCATCTCTTCACCTTCGATCGGGTAGACGGTGTAGGTCACATCACCCACCGTGATCTGCTTCGACGCACCCAGGGTGCGCTTGGACAGCACGCCTCGAATGTCGCCCGACCCGAAATAGGGGCTGGGGAGGCTGTCGGTCGCTGACTTGGCCGGCGTGGGATCCCACACACCATAGATGGTTTGCTGACGGGACGAATCGGCATCCAACTCGTTCAGAAGGCGACCGGTACCGAAGACCACCAGCTGACCATTGCCAAACTTGAATGGCATGTTCAGCGGCGCACTGGTGATGGCCTGAGGGGTCACGCCGTCAACTTCCACGGCCTGGAGCAGCGGCTTGTTCCCATAGCCCACCGTCCAGGTGGCGCTGTCGGTGGCTGAGCCGAACTCGACACGCCAGAGTTGCCCCTTCATGTCGCCCACATAAGCGGCGACCACGGCGCCCAGCTCGTCCTTGACCAGTGACACACCCATGGCGCCATTGCCGCCAGTGCTGTCGAGCACCACCTTGTCCACGGCACCCGTGGACAGGTCGATGACCATCAACACCGCCTTGCCATCGGTACTGTCAACGCCGTTGCCGACAAAGACCTTCCAGCCGTCAGAGGCCGAGCCCCCTGTGCCGCTCTGGATCTTGCCCACGGCCACGTCGCCCATCATGTAGCCAAAGTCGGTGTCGTCGGCGCTGGAGCGCTGCCACAGCACGGTGTCGGCATCGAGCGCGGTCGGGTTGGTCGTGGGCACATGCAGCGCGTAGATGGCTCGGCCACCCGCTCCCATGGTGCCCACCACCACATTGGCCCATTTGGCTGTGGCGTCGCGGCGGGTCTTGATGTAGGCATCCGCTTCGATGTGTGGCCCATCGACCACGAACTGGTGGAAGTTCGATTCGGTGCCGTAGTCCTTGGCTGCGATCTTGGCCAGCTTGGGCAGACCCACCGAGGGCAGGAAGCCCATCAGTTCGTCACCGGTGTCGCTGTCAAAGGCGTGCAGCATGCCGCCGTTGCCCCCCAGGAACACCACGCCCTTGCTGCGGTTGCTCTTGGAAGCCAGGTAACTGGTGTAGCCGGCTTCGATGCCCGAGTAATCGAACTTGGCCAGATCCTTGACGTAAAGCGGCGGCGAATTGACGAAGTCCGGGTAGCGGTTGCCGCTGCGCGTGCGGTAGGGCTTGTCGGCCGCTTCATTGCTGGTATCGCCTCGCACCCAATCGGTCAGCGTGGCGACATCCACACTGGCATCGATCTTCATCGCGCTGATGTTCAAGGCGCCCATGCTGGCGTAGGTGAACGCGCTTGCCTTGCCCACATTGGGATTCCAGACCAGCAGGTTGCGCGCCGCCCAGTCGATCGGCTTGCCGGTGGCCGTTTTTGGCTGCGAGGCTTTCCAGACCGGAATCCCGATCTCGGCACCCACATCAGTCAGTTGATAGGCCTCGAGGTCACCGTACCAGGAGACGGCCTGGTACTTCGGCACGAACTTGTAGCTGCCCTGCACCTTCGTGGAGGAGTTCAGCGACACGCCGGCCTCCTTGGCGGTCTTGGAGATCGCCTTGCCGATCGCGTCCCGCATCGCCTTGGACAGGTCCTCGTAGCTCTTGGCCGAGTAGAAGTCACCGCCGGTGTTGACCGCGGCATGCCAGAGATCGTCCACTTTCTGGGCCGAACCCGCCGCCGGATCGGGCCAGTTCAACTGGCCCGCCTTGATCTTGGCCAGCGTCGCCGCCTTGTTGGCCGATGTCGAGTCCAGGGTGCCCACCACGCCAAGACCCACCGTGTACTGCGTCAGATGCTGCCAGAAGGCAATGTCGCCCTGCACCGGAGGCACACGGTTGTCGATGCTGGTCTGCAGATCCTTCTTGAAGTACGTCATCGCGACGTCGGCCAGCGTGTTGGAATACGCCGACGAACCGTCCTTGTACGGCGACGCGGCGGTGTACTGCGTGGGGGCGTACTTGTCAGGGTTGAAGCTGCCGTAGTCCGGGCCATCCGTACCGTCGGCGTCGCCGGCGGTGCCCGTGTAGGCATCGTTGTAGTAGCCGTCCGTCAGCAGGAAGTTCGCCGAGCGGCGGCAGGTCAGCAAGCCGGATCCAGCCACGCCAGGACGGGTCAGCCAGGGGCTGTTCTCGTTGTCCATCTGGAAATACGCGCCGATGTCGTCCAGCACAAATCGCGTCGGTGTGCCTTCGAAGGACGAGATCTGGTGGATGCCCGACAGCACGGTCTTGAGCTGGTCGGCCGTCATGGGCTGGATACCCTGCTGCACCCGGGTCTTGGTCGTGCTGTTGTTGGCGGCGTTGAACTGCGCCCAGCCCACGCGGATCTTGTCCTGGTAGTCAACCAGCGAGCGGCTGATGGCCGCCTTGCTCATGGTCTCGCGCAGGCGGTAGTAGGTGAACCAGTTGGCGAAATTTTGCTGTTCCTCGTCCTGCATGCAGCGTGAACCCGCGCAGTCCTTGCGGTTCGGGTGCTTGACGGCCGGTGCATAAGGCTCGACGGAATCGTTGGTGGTGTTGAGGTTGTAGAAGGTGTAAGAGGTCTTCAGGTTGGGGTCAACCGACGTGTTCTTCAGCCGGTAATAAATGGCCGGATTGAAGCTGCGTGAAGTGGGATCGGCGTCACAGACCTTGTAGCCGGTGCACCAGTTCTGCTTGCTTGAGATCGTCTTGCTCAGGTTCAGAACACTGGACGAATCAAAGACGGGATCGAGGCGGGCGTTGTTGTAGGTCGCCTTCGCCATGTCGTTGGGCAGCGAGTCGACGTTCTTCCAGGGCCTGTACCAAATATCGGGGTTGTAGTAGAGCGCGTTGATGTCCGGCGAGCGGAACTGCATCTCGAACACCGAGCCCTTGCTCGGCCCCAGCGCCGTGACAACGCCGCCCACGATGTAGGAGAAGGTGTACCACTTTCCGTCGGTCCACTGACGGTAGGGCGAGCGCCGCTTGTCGTTCGGGTAGCCCACCGGCCAGAAACGCTGGTTCACGTCGCTGGGCGAGGTGGCAATGATGACGCTCTTGCCATTGATCGTGAAGCTCTCCTCGGGGATGAAGTCGAACAGCATCGACCCCGAATCATCGATCGTGAGCATCAGGTTGGGCAGCGGCGGTGCAGCGCTGCGGGCCGTCAGCGGCGACTGCGCAGGCTCTGCCCAGGCGTGCGTGGCGGCGGCCAACAGCGTGGCACCGGCCAGGGTCCAGGCCTGAAGGGGATGGGATCGGTTCATGCGGGCCTCTCTGGATGCGGGCATGCTGCGCCTCACTTGATGCGCAGGGTGGACTGCAGCCAGACCACGGAGCCGGCGGTCTGACGGCCGGTGTCGGTCTGGTCGTAATCGGGGCTGAAGCCTCGTGCAGTGACGATGATGGACTTGGTGCCCGGAACCGCGGTGCTCCACTCGGCCAGGCATTGCGGCGTGGTTGTCGGTGTGAAGCTGCTGTCGGCCGAGGCCAGCACGCTGCCAGGGACCTTGACGGCCTCGACCGCCGCACCGCCCTGCCACGTGGCAAAGGTCTGCCAGTAGGGATCGCCCGGCGATGCTGCGTGGATGGTGAATCCGCCCAGCCAGTCCTTGGAGTCGCGCTCGACCTGGGTTTCGCAGAAACGCAGCGCCAGTTGGGCCGCTTGCTGGGCCAGCGTATGCAGGCGAGCGTTGTTCGAGACCACGTCGGAGGTGAGCGAGCTGCGCATCACGGCGGCCGACGCCAGGCCGATGACGACCAGCATCACCAGGGCAATGATCAGCGTCACGCCGCGCTGGCGGGATGCAAGGTGCAAGGAAGAGGCGCCGCGGCGGCGCGCAAACTGGGTGGGCTTCACAGGTTGGCCTTCAGGCGGTTGTGCAGCAGCACGGTCGATCGGAAGGCCCGGTACATGCGCTTGTCGGCGGGCGTGACCTGCGTATCGCTGCAGTCGTAGTAGGGCGTCTTGTCGTCCATGACCTCGTCACTGCTCATCACGACCACGCACAGCCGGACGGCAACCACGTTGGCCATGTTCACGTTCGATGCCTTGCCGTAGTAAGCCACCGTCACCGGGTTGGCCGTGAGGCTGGTGCTGATGCCGTACAGCACCTGCAGGTCGGCGATGTTCTCGACCAGGGTCTGGGGCGTGCCACCGCCACTGCCGCGGCAAAACAGCGCACCGCGCCCATCGACGCCGTTGCTGATGTAGAAGGTGCTGGTGTTCAGGTAGTAGGCATTGGTCCCGGTACCGATGATGGTCAGGGCGTTGCCCAGGCAGTCCAGCGGCACGCCGGCGGAAGCGATCGAGTTGGCCACGTCTGCCTCGTAGGCCACCGACACTGCGTCCTTCAGCGCATCGTTGCCGGTCACGTCGGCGCAGGCGAGCGCGCCAATGGCGGCGGTCACGTCCTTGAAGCTGCTGTCGCAACCCATCACCGCGGCGCCCGCGTAGACGCGCTGGAAGCCGTCCGTGGTCACGCCCACGGGGCGGCTGTAGCCGGCCTGGGCCACGTGGGTGCGCAACACCCCGAGCGCGGCGCTGGCGTCTTCGGTCATCTGGGTCAGGGCGCGCGTGTGGCGGCTGCTGACCGAGATCGCGAAGTAGCCCGCCAGCAGCGCAGCCACGACCATCATCCCGACCATCAAGGACACCATCAGCTCCACCAGCGTGAAGCCGCCCTGGCCCGAGCTGCGGCGCATGTCCGTGGTCCTCATCACAATGCCACCCGGAAGTACATGCAGCGGGGCTGCGGATTGATATCCCTGAACCCTGGCGGACAGTTCTTGGCGTTCAAGCTGTCGATATCCTGGAAGGCGCCCACCGACAGGGCTGACGGATCCAGCCAGGCCACCCAGACATCCACCGCCCCGCCAGCCGCGTCCTGGGCTCCGGCGTCGTAGCGCACGTAGCCGGTACCGGAGGGCAGCGCGTGCAACAGCGCCCGTCGCCACTGCGCCATGTCCTGATTGGCCAGCTCCTGGGGCTGGCAATTCAGCGGCAAAGCACAGTTCACCAGCGCCGGCTCCGGCGGCGGGCTGACGAAGGCGTCGGTGTGGTCGTACATGCTGGCTCGGGCGGCTCCGACGTTGGCCTTCATGCGGTCGGCGATGTCCGAGGCCATCAGGCTGGCCACGGCGCGGATCTCGCTGGCCTTGCCCAGCCGGGTGGCGGACGCCAGCAGGCCGCCCATGGCCACGACGCCCAGCGAAACCACCAGGATGGACACCAGCACCTCGATCAATGAAGCGCCCCGCTGGCGATGGGCTGTCGACGCAATCAGGCGCATGCCACCGCTCCCTTGAAAAGTGCCACCCGGCCCTGCCGGTTCACGCAGATCGTGCGCGCCGAGCGATCGGATCCGCTGTTCGGGGCGAAACGCACCCAGGATTGGGCGTCGCTGGGCAGCGCGGCGCCGTCGGTGCGCAGCAGGATGCCGGTGCGCGCCACGGTCAGCGACTGGGCACTGCCCTCGGCCGACTTGAGACCGGCCGGCCCGGAAAACACCCGCAGGACGGGCTCGTCGGTCTCGCGGACACCGTTGTTGTTGTAGTCGATGAAGCTGATCCAGCCCTGGCTCCAGGTCTTGCTTCCTGAGCACTGGGCGTCGGCCGTGTCGAGGTTCTTGCCGGCACAGACTGAGACCTCGACCAAGCGCTTCATCGCCTCGCTGCGCGCCTGGCGCAACGACGAGACCAGCTCCTCGGCCTGTGACTCGGCGATTCGGCCACCCACGAAATCCCGCATGAAGGGCACGGCGGACACCACCAGGATGGCCAGCACGACCAGCGTGACGGCCAGCTCGATGACAGTGAATCCCCGGCCCGTGTGGGGAGCCGGTGACCCTGGACGGATTGCGACGCATCTCATACCGCCATTGTCGGTCGGGTGCCGCGGGCCTTGACGCGAGCGCCGGACAAAAGGCCCCCGGACGGCGACGAACGGTCATACCGAACCCGCACAGGGCAGCACCCGGGACAGCAGGCGCAGCCGGCCCGGCTTGTTGACGCAGGCCCGGCGGGCACCGACCACGTCCGGCGCCGCCGGATCGCTGCCCTCGGGGACGAAGTCGATGTGGGAGGCGGCATTCAGCGAAATCCCGGTGGGCATGAAGCTGATGCGCCGCAGCGTGGCCAGCACCCGCGGTGGATGGGGCGGGGGCTGGATGGCCTGCAGCAGCAGGTCGTTCGGCTCCAGCCGCCCGCGCTGCGCCCGGTCGACGAACACCAGCCAGCCGGCGCTCCATTCCAGGCTGTTGGCGCACACCGCGGCGGCGTCGCCGGCCTGGGGATCGCGCGGGCAGACGGTCACCACCTCGGCGCGGGCCATGGCTTCGGCGCGCGCGCGGGCCAGCGCCGACACCATGCCCTCGACCGCGTGGTCAACGCTGCGAGCGCGCAGCATCTGTTGCGCCGGCTGCACGGCCGCCGAGGCCAGGATGGTCAGTACCGCCAGGCTGATCAGCAGCTCCAGCAGGCCGAAACCCGCACCCACGCGAGCGCGCCGACGCTGGTGCAGACCACGTGAACACCTCATGGACGTCTCCCTGGATCGCGCCATCGACTGCAGCGCTGGCACCCGGTGCCGAGGTCGGCGTTGGGGGTGCACCGCGATCCTGCACCGAGCGCGGCCGCGCGTCCCTCCCTCTGAAGGGGGGACAATCGCCGCGCAACCCCGTTACCGATGCACGCTGCAGACCTCGACGCCCTCCACCTTGGCCAGGCCCTGGCGCTGGCCCGGCACGCCATTGGCCTGAGCGAGCCCAATCCGCGTGTGGGCTGCGTGCTGGTGGCGCCGGATGGCCGCCAGGTCATTGGCGAAGGTTTCACCCAGCAAGCCGGCGGTCCGCATGCCGAGGTGATGGCCTTGCGCGACGCCCAGACCCGCGCTCAGTCCACCCGCGGCGCCACCGCCTATGTCACGTTGGAGCCCTGCGCCCACCACGGCCGCACCCCCCCCTGCTGCGATGCCTTGGTGGCGGCTGGCGTGGCCCGCGTGGTGGCAGCCGTGGGCGATCCCAACCCGCTGGTCAATGGCCAGGGCATGGCCCGGCTGGCTGCCGCCGGGATCCGCGCCGAGTGGGGCCCGGCCGAGCTGGCCGAGCAGGCGCGGGAGTTGAACATCGGCTTCTTCTCGCGGATGCAGCGCGGCCGACCCTGGGTGCGGATGAAGATGGCCAGCTCGCTGGACGGCCGCACCGCCCTGGCCGATGGCCGCAGCCAGTGGATCACCGGGGCGGCTGCGCGTGCCGACGGCCACGCCTGGCGCGCCCGCGCCGGCGTGGTGCTGTGCGGCGTGGGCACCGTGCTGGCCGACGATCCGCGGCTGGATGTGCGCGAGGTGGCGATCGCCCGCCAGCCCCTGCGGGCGATCGTCGACACCCGGCTGCAGACGCCCCCCCAGGCGCGGCTGTTCGCCGCGGGCGGCTCGCCGGTGCGCCTCTACACCGCCAGCGCCGACAGCGCCGCCGCCCAGGCCCTGCGCGAGCGCGGCGCCACGCTGGTGCCCTGCCCGCTGGTGGACGGCCGCATTGATCTGGCCGCGGTGCTGGCCGACCTGCACGCGCTGGCCTGCAATGAGCTGCACCTGGAGTGCGGCCCCACGCTGGCCGGCGCCTGGCTGCAAGGCGGCTGGGTCGACGAGTTGCTGCTGTACCAGGCGCCGGTGCTGCTCGGGCCAGGCCGGCCACTGGCGCAACTGGCGGCGCTGCCCGGCCTGGACACCGCCATGCGCTGGCGGTTTCATGAGCTCACCAGGGTCGGAGACGACCTGCGCCTGCGCCTGCGCCGCTGACGCCTACAATCCGGGCGATGCCGATTTCCCCTGTTCCCGAGCTGGTCGCCGAACTGGCGGCCGGTCGCATGGTGGTCCTCGTTGACGAGGAAGACCGCGAAAACGAAGGCGACCTGGTCATGGCCGCCGACCATGTCACGCCTGAGGCGATCAACTTCATGGCCCGCTTCGGGCGTGGACTGATCTGCCTGACGCTCACCCGCGAACGCTGCGAACGCCTGCGCCTGCCGCCGATGACGGCGCGCAACGGCACCTCGCACGGCACCGCCTTCACGGTGTCGATCGAGGCCGCCGAGGGCGTCACCACCGGCATCAGCGCCGCCGACCGCGCCCGCACCGTGCAGGCCGCGGTGGCCCGCGATGCGCGCGCCTCCGACCTGGTGCAGCCGGGCCACATCTTCCCGCTGCAGGCCCAGGACGGCGGCGTGCTGATGCGCGCCGGTCACACCGAGGCCGGCTGCGACCTGGCCGCGATGGCCGGCCTGAGCCCCGCCGCCGTGATCTGCGAGATCATGAACGACGACGGCAGCATGGCCCGTCTGCCCGACCTGGAAATCTTTGCCAAGACCCATGGCCTGAAGATCGGCACCATCGCCGACCTGATCACCCACCGCAGCCGCCACGAGACCCTGGTCACCCACGCCGGCCAGCGCCGCCTGACCACCGCCCAGGGCGAGTTCGATGCGCACATCTTCCGCGACCACTCCGGCGGCGTGCACCTGGCCCTGTCAGTGGGCCGCTGGGCGCCCGGCGACGAGGTGCTGGTGCGCGTGCACGAGCCCTTCACCGTGGTCGACCTGCTCGACCACGCCGGCAGCAACCGCCATTCCTGGGGCCTGCCGCAGGCCCTGGCGCGGCTGCAGCAGGCCGGCCAGGGCGTGGCGGTGCTGCTGAACTGCGGCCGCGAATCGGCCGACGGCCTGCTGGCACAGCTGCTGCCGCAGGACGCCGGCGCCGCACCGCGCCCCAGCGTGGACCTGCGCACCTATGGGGTGGGCGCGCAGATCCTGCGCGAGCTGGGCATCACCCGCATGAAGCTGCTCGGCAGCCCGCGCCGCATGCCCAGCATGACCGGCTTCGGGCTCGAAGTGAGCGGCTTTGTCGCTGCCGACTGAACACGAGGATTTCATGCAAGGCGCCAACCAGGGCCAAGCCGGATCGCTCGACGGCCACGAGCTGTCGATCGCCATCGTCCGTGCCCGATTCAACGACGACATCACCCGCAAGCTGGCGGAAGCCTGCCTGGCCGAGCTGGCCACGCTGGGCGTGGCCGAGCGCCACATCGAATTGGTCACCGTCCCCGGTGCGCTGGAGGTGCCGGTGGCCCTGAAGGCCCTGGCCGACAGCGAGGACTTCGACGCGTTGATCGCGCTGGGATGCATCATCCGCGGCGAGACCTACCACTTCGAACTCGTGGCCAACGAGAGCGGTGCCGGTGTCACCCGGGTGTCGCTGGACCACCAGATCCCGATCGCCAACGCCATCCTCACCGTCGAGAACGAGGCCCAGGCCTGGGCTCGCGCCGAGGACAAGGGCCGCGATGCCGCCCGCGTGGCCGTCGAGATGGCCAACCTGCTGGACGCGCTGCCATGAGCGGCAAGAAAACCGGCGCCCGCGCGCCGCGCGACCCCGGTCACCAGCAGCACATTGCCGCGCGCCGCCAGGCCCGCGCCTATGCGCTGCAGGGGCTCTACCGCTGGCTGCTCAATGGCCAGGACCCGTCCACGCTGCTGCCCGAGGTGCGCGAGTTCGCGCTGCAGTCCATCATCGAGCGCCTGTCCACCCAGGGCAGCACCGAGCTGTCCACCGCGGACGAACCCAGTGTCGAGGACGTGCAGGCCCAGATCCGTCGCCAGGCCGAGGTCGAGTTCGAGACCTGCGATGCGGTTCACCTTGATGCCCTGCTGTCGGGCTGCATCGAGACCGCGCCGCAGCTCGACGAAACCCTGCGCCGCTATGTCGACCGGCCAACCGAGCAGCTCTCGCCGGTGGAACACGCCGCGCTGCTGATCGGTGCCTACGAGCTGGCCCACTGCGTGGACGTGCCCTACCGCGTGGCCATCAACGAGGCCGTCAACCTGGCCAAGGCCTTCGGCGGCACCGACGGCCACAAGTACGTCAACGGCGTGCTGGACAAGGCCGCCGCGCAGCTGCGTCCCGCCGAAGTGGCGGCCGCCCGCGGGGGCTGAACCCGTCTGACCGATGCGCTGGACCCTGCCTTTCCTGCGCAAACGGCCGACGCCGGCTGATGCGGTGGACTCGGGCTTCGAGTCCACCGTGGTCGAAGACCTGCCCGCGGCCTTGCGATCGGCCAGTGCCACGGCAGCCTTGGCCGCGGTCGATCCGGCCAGCAACCAGGCCTCGATCGGCCATGTCGGCCGCTACACGCTGCGCTCGGTGCTGGGCGAAGGCGGCCTGGGCACCGTCTATGCCGCCTGGGATCCGCTGCTGTCGCGTGCGGTCGCGGTCAAGACCCTGCACCTGCCGGCCTCGGCCGCGGGCGATTACGGCAGCTCGCTCGACGACCTGATCCTCAACGAGGCCCGCGCCGCTGCGCGCCTGTCGCACCCGCACATCGTCACCGTCTTCGATGCCGGCCCGTCCGAGCAGGGCGTCTACATCGCGATGGAGCCGCTGCGCGGACGGGACCTGCGCCACCTGCTGCGCGAACAGTGGCAGCCCAGCCTGCTGGAGATCGCCCACCTGGTGCGCCGCGTGGCCGACGCCCTGGCCTACGCGCATGGCAAGGGCGTGATCCACTGCGACATCAAGCCCGCCAACATCTTCATGGTCGGCCGCAAGCTGCCCAAGGTGCTCGACTTCGGCATTGCGCGGGTGGCCCACCGCGACGTGCCGGCGGTCGAGGGCCCGCTCGCCGGCTCGCCCTACTACCTGGCGCCTGAACAACTGGCGGGCGCCGCGGTGGATCGCCGCTGTGACGTCTACTCACTGGGCGTGGTGATGTTCGAGCTGCTCACCGGGCAGCGGCCCTACACCGGCGCAACGATCGAGGAAATCCACCGCGCCGTGCGCGAAGCCCCGCTGCCGCTGGCGCGCCGGCTCAATGCCAAGGTGCCGGCAGCGCTGTCGGCGATCGCCGCGCGCGCCATGGCCCGCCGCCCCGAAGACCGCTACCCATCGGCCCGCCACATGGCCATGGACCTGCGCCACTGGCTGGAGTCGCCCGAGGCTGCCGCACTGGGCGAAACCCAGGACCAGCAGCGCCGTCGTCTGCTGGTGCTGGCCGGCCTGTCACTCGGCGCCGCGGGTGTGGCGGCCGGCCTGCAAGCCTGGTGGACCTCGCAGCGCCCGGCCCCCACCATCGGCCCGGGCCGGCTGACCACCGAGGCCGCCCAGGCCAGCCCGCCGCCAGGCATCGTGGTGCCGCCTGCACCCGCACCCGCGTCGGCCACCGTCGCGTCCAGCCCGTCGGCCGACGCCGAGGCACTGGCCAAGGCAGCCGAGCCCACGCCACGCAAACCACCGTGGGTCAAGCCCAAGGCCGTCGAGACCACCGCATCGGCACCGCCGCCACCCGCCCCACCCGCCAAGGGCCGGGTGCAGCTGGCCATCACCCCCTGGGGCGAGGTCGAGGTCGATGGCCGTCCGGTGGGCGTGGCGCCACCGCTGCGCCACCTGGACCTGCCGGCCGGCCCGCACACCATCACCGTGCGCAATGGCGAGGCACCGCCGCAGGTGCGTCAAGTCGAGGTCGACCCGGCCCAGCCTTCCACCCTGAAGTTCCGTTTCTGATGACTCCTCTTGCCCCGTTGCGCACCGTCCTGGCCGCCCTGCTGTGCGTCTGGCTGGCCGCCTGCAGCACGCCACCCACCGGGGTGGCCGAGGTGCTCGACCGTCCGGCCGAACGCCAACTGATCGCCGGCCTGCGCCTCTATGACGACGCCCAGTATCCCGAGGCCGAAGCCGCGCTGCAGGAGGCCCTGCGCCTGAGCCTGGCCAGCCCGCGCGACCGGGCCTCGGCGCACAAGACGCTGGCCTTCATCTTGTGCACCAGCCAGCGTGAAGCCGAGTGCGAGGCCGCCTTCCGTGCCGCCCGCGCCGCCGATCCGCAGTTCCAACTGGGCAAGTCCGAGGCCGGCCACCCGCTGTGGGGCCCGGTGTACCAGCGCAGCCTGCGCTGAGAACGTCCATGTTCGAGTGGCCCGTGCGCGTCTACTGGGAGGACACCGATGCCGGTGGCATCGTGTTCTACGCCAACTACCTGAAGTTCATGGAGCGCGCCCGCACCGAATGGCTGCGCCAGCTGAACATCCATCAGCAGGCCCTGGCCGAGCAGCAGGGCCTGATCTTTGTGGTGACGGATGCCCAGTTGCGCTACCTCGCCTCGGCCCGGCTGGACGACGCGCTGCAGGTCAGCGTCGAGCCCGTCGAGATCGGCCGCTCCCGGCTGCGCCTGCGCCAGCGCTGCCGACTCGGCGACCAGTGGCTGTGCGACGGCACGATCAGCGTGGCCTGCATCGACCGCGCCCAGCACCGGCCGCGCCGCATTCCCACCGACATCCTTGCCCGCCTGCAGCCGCAGGCCGACCTCACCGAATGAACCAGGACCTGTCCATCGTTTCCCTCGTGCTCCACGCCAGCTGGGTCGTCCAGCTGGTGGTGGCCGGCCTGCTGCTGATCTCGCTGGCCAGCTGGACCGTGATCTTCGCCAAGCTGGTGGGCCTGGGGCGCGTGCGCCGCGGCAACGACCAGTTCGAGCAGGAGTTCTGGTCCGGCAAGAACCTCACCGACCTGTACCAGGCGGCCGGCACACGGCCGGACACCTCGCCGATGGAGCGCCTGTTCGCCAGCGGCATGCGCGAGTTCATGAAGCTGCGCGAGCGCCGCCTGGACACCGCCGCCCAACTCGACGGCGCCCGCCGCGCGATGAAGGCCAGCCTGCAGCGCGAGCTCGACGCGATTGAAGGTAACCTGGGCTTCCTGGCCTCGGTGGGCTCGGTCAGCCCCTACGTGGGCCTGTTCGGCACGGTGTGGGGAATCATGCATGCCTTCGTCGGCCTGTCGAACCTGCAGCAGGTGACGCTGGCCACGGTGGCGCCAGGCATCGCCGAGGCGCTGGTGGCCACCGCGATCGGCCTGTTCGCGGCGATCCCGGCCGTGATCGGCTACAACCGCTTCGCCCGCGAGATCGACCGCATCGCCATCCAGCTCGAGAGCTTCACCGAGGAGTTCTCCAACATCCTGCAGCGCAACGTGTCCGCCCCGCCGGCGGGCGCCACGCGCTGAGCCCGCCATGCCTGGCGTGATGTCCCGTGGCGGTGGGCGCCGACGCCGCTCGATGAACGAGATCAACATGGTCCCGTTCATCGACGTGATGCTGGTGCTGCTGATCATCTTCATGGTCACCGCCCCGATGATCACCACCGGCGTGGTCGACCTGCCCAGCGTGGGCAAGGCCAAACAGCGCCCCAGCTCGGTGATCGAGGTGGTGGTGGCCGGCGACGAGAAGCTGAAGATCAAGGTCGACAGCGGCGAGCCCGCCGCGATCGCCCTGCCCCAGCTGGCCGCCCGCGTGCGCGAGGCCCAGCAGGGTCGCGATGACGTGCCGGTCGTGATCTCGGCCGACCGCCAGGTCAGGTACGAGAGCGTGGTGCGCGTGATGGACACGCTGCAGCGCGCCGGCGTGCAGCGTGTGGGTCTGTCGGTGCGCTCGGGAGCCTGACATGGTGCCCCCACGCTCACTGTCGTTCGCTGCCCCCCGAGGGGGCGCTCAGTGGCTTCGGGCGGCCGGGCGCCACTGGCCTATGACACCCCCACGCTCACTGTCGTTCGCTGCCCCCCAAGGGGGCGCTCAGTGGCTTCGGGCGGCCGGGCGCCACTGGCCTATGACACCCCTACGCTCACTGCCGTTCGCTGCCCCCCAAGGGGGCGCTCAGTGGCTTCGGGCGGCCGGGCGCCACTGAGATGGCCTCCCTGGGTCTGCCCCCGCCGCTGATGGTGCCGCGCGAGTCGCTGCGCCCGCCCAGCGCCGACAGCCCGCGCGCCGGGCTGGCGATGTCGGCGCTGGCGCATGCCGGGCTGCTGGCGGCCCTGGCCCTGGGTGTGCAGTGGCGCACCGAGGAGCCCACCGCCGTCAGCGCCGAGTTGTGGGCCGCGGTGCCGCAGATCGCCGCCCCCGCCCGGCCCGAGCCGGCCGAAGCGCCCGAGCCCACGCCGCCACCGCGCCCGGTGGTCACGCCCCCGGCGCCGCCCCCGGCGGCAGAGCGCGAAGCCGACATCGCGATCGAGAAGGCCCGCCGGCTGCGCGAGGAGAAGGCCCGCCAGGAGGCCGAGGACCAGCGCCGCAAGGAGCGCGAGCAGAAAGCCCAGCAGGACAAGGCGCAGCAGGAGAAAGCCGAGCGCGACAAGGCCGACAGGCTCGAAGCCCAGCGCAAGGAAAAGGCCGCCGAGGCCCAGCGCGAGAAACTGCGCCAGGAGCAGATGCGGCGCATGGCCGAGCAGTTGGGCGGTGGCCCCTCCGGCACGGGTGCGCCCGGCAGCACCGGCACCGCCGCGCGCGACGCCGGGCCATCGGCCAACTATGCCGGGCGCATCGTGGCCCGGATCAAGCCCAATATCGTGCTCACCGACGAGGTGATGGGCAACCCCCGCGCCGAGGTCGAGTTGCGCGTGGGCCCCGATGGCAGCATCATCGGGCGGCGCATCAGCCAGAGCAGCGGATCCAAGGTCTGGGACGAGGCGGTGCTGCGCGCGGTCGACCGCACCGGCATACTGCCCCGCGACACCGATGGCCGCGTGCCCTCCACCATCGTGGTCGGATTCCGGCCCCGCGACTGACACCCATGGACGACTTTGCCACCCGCGTTGAAGCCCTGCGTCCGCAGCTGATGCGCTACGCCCGCAGCCAGCTGCGCCATGAAGCCTGGGCCGAGGACGCAGTGCAGGACACGCTGCTGGCGGCGCTGGAGAAACCCCAATCCTTCACCGGCCAGTCGCAGCTGCGCACCTGGCTGGTGGGCATCCTCAAGCACAAGCTGGTCGACCAGCTGCGCCGCCAGCACCGCGAGGCCGCCCTGCCTGGTGACGACGACGAGACCGACCTGGACGAGCTGCTCTTCGACGCCTCCGGACATTGGCTCGAAGCGCCGGCCGACTGGCCCTGCGTGCCCGAATCGGCGCTGGGTCAGCGCCAGTTCCTGACCGTGCTCGATGCCTGCGTCGAGAAGCTGCCCGCGGTGCAGGGCCGGGTGTTCCTGATGCGCGAATGGCTGGAGCTCGACAGCGACGAGGTCTGCCAGACGCTGGAGATCACCCCATCGAACCTGTGGGTGCTGCTGCACCGGGCGCGTCTGCGCCTGCGTGAGTGCCTGCAACAGCAATGGTTCGGCCAGGAGCTGGCCGTGAAGGGCGCCCGATGAAACCCTGGCTGACCTGCCGGCAGGCCACCAGCCTGACCCTGCTGAGCCAGGACCGCTCGCTGTCCTGGCTGCAGCGCCTGCAGTGGCGAGCCCACCTGGCGATGTGCGACGCCTGCGCGCGCTTCTCGAAGCAGCAGGACCTGATCCGGGGCGCGATGGGCCCCTGGCGCGCTTACCGCGACAACGAACGGCCCGGCGAGGACGAGCGGGCCGACTGAGCCGCCGCGCGCCGGACCTGCGCCGCGGCCGGCTTTACCGCCTTGCCCTCGTCAATGTAGGCGTTGACCCGCTGCGGGATCACGTTGATGCTGCTGCCGTCGGCGAAGTAGTAGGTCTCGGCCTCGAGCACGCCGATGGCCTTGCCGTTGATGGCGATCGGCTGCCACACGCGGCGGCGCAGCTGGCTGCCCGCCGTGCGCTCGGTGACCAGGTTGTCGCCGTCGAGATACCACGCGCTCAGCGGACTGCGCTGCTCCGTGCCGTCCGACAGGAAGCGCTGCACCCGCTCGCCCGTGCCATCTCGGTAGAGGTGGAAGTAGAACGGGTTCATCGACTTCTCGAAGATCGCCGACTCCCAGATCCGGGCATTGGCACTGCCTGTGCCCCAGGCCGCGCCACCCACCGGCTTGATCACCGCTTGGGACCAGACCGCCTGAGGCACGCCGCCGGACATGTCGGCCGACATCCACTGCTCCATGCCCCGGCTGTCCGCCGTGGTCAGGCGCAGATAGCCCCGTTGCCCTCCAGCAGGCAGGGCAAACGACAACCAGCCATCCGCGCTGATGGCGTAAGGAAGGGTCACCCCCGTCGTGGCAAAGCTGAGCTGGCCACTTCCAAAGCTCACCACCTCCACCGGCAGCACCATGCCGACCTGATTGCCAGGCACCACCGAACCTGGCGCCGCCGACAGACCCGCCAGGGACACGCCGGGCACCAGGTCGCTGAGCGAGGCCGTCGAGGCTAAGGACCGATGAACCATGGGAATACCCTGGTCCGCCACGAAACCGCCCCAGCTGACCACCTTGCCAGCGTCGCAGCCATCGAGGATGGTGTCGGTGCCGGCGTAGGACATCTCCGACAAGCCCTTGCCGGGCTTTCCGCTGCGCACCCGGGTGCCGATCTGCTGCGTCTCGCGCCGGATGCGTGCTGGCAAGCCGTCGCAGTCGCCCACACCGTCGTATTCAGTCTGGACGGGCACATCGAGTGTGATCACCTGGAAGCCGCCGATCGAGCTCACGCCCCCCTGCCCACGCCCCAAGTCGCTCACCACCGAGGCCCGGGTGCCGCCGGACCGGAGTTCGACCAGCAAGGCCTCGGATCGGCCATGACCGCGCTCGGCCACGTAGGCCACCGGCGTGGCGGCGAGCGCACCGCCTGCGGCCAGCACCGCCACAAGTCCCACGGCCGGCCAGGCGAAGCAGCGAAACATTGTCAACATCAGGGCATTCCTTTAGAGAGGGCCGCGGCCCCCAGGGCCGCACAAGGTGGCCGGCAGTCTAAGCACAAGCCGACAGGCTGTGCATCCCAATGTCCACGGATGGCTCAGCTGATCGTGCCACCGATGTCACGGCGATCGGGCCCACCCGCAACGACACAGGCCAGCATGGCGCGCAGCCCGCGCAGTTGATCATCCAGGGGTATCGCCGATGCCGCGCCAGGGTCCGCTCCCATGCCGCTCGCCCATGGCACATGCACAAAACCGGCGGGCACCCGAGGGCGTCGCCGCAGCGCATGCAGCAGGCTGTAGAACACCTGATTGCAGACGAAGCTGCCTGCACTCAGCGACAGCTCGGCCGGCACCCCCACCTGCTGGGCAGCATGCACCATGGCCTTCACCGGAAGGCGGCTGAAATAGGCCGCGGGCGCCCCGGTCACCACCGCTTGATCGGTCGGCTGGGCCCCGTCGTTGTCGGGGATGCGGGCATCGACCAGGTTCACCGCCACACGCTCCACCGACAGCGCCGCGCGCGCCCCTGCCAGGCCCAGGCAGACGACCGCCGACGGAGCATCCGCCAGCGCACGGCGCAGTGTCGACGCCGCCGCATCGAAACTGCAGGGCAGGCAAGACGAGCGCAGGGTCCATGTTCCCAGCCGCTCGCCATCCAGCTGCCGGGCCAGCTCCCAGGACGGATTCAAGGCATCGCCCGCAAACGGCTCAAAGCCGGTCAACAGCAGCCAGGGCGCGGTCATCGGTACTCCGGGCAGGGGGTCGAGAGGGACAGGACCGGCGGTCCACGGCGCCAGGATTGGGCGACCGGGACGGCCCTGTTCACTGCTTTGCCGCGCCCAGGTCACCACTAGGATCGACATCGCTCCGTCGTCCATTTTGCGACACCATGCCTGACAGCACGCCACCCGATCTCCCTCCCCTGGAGGGTCTGGACCTGATCGCCTCCGATCACCCGGGGACGTCGTCGCTCGCCTGGCCCGCCCCGCCCTATCCGGCCTATGCGCTGACCCAGCCCTTGCTCAAGGGCGAGGAGTGCCTGATCGAAGGCCTCAATGGCCGCACCATGCAGGCCGAGTTGATCGCCTTCGAGCCCGCCATGGGCCATGTGATGGTGCGGGTGCCGCCCTCGCGCAATGCCATGCCGCTGCGCCTGACGCAGTTCCGCCGCGTCGCGCTGCCGCGCATCCTGCGCCCCGATCCGCCACCCGGCCAAGCCCACCCCGAGGCGCTGATCGACTTCCATCCGCAGGTGGACTACCGCGTGGTGCTGCGCGACGCACCAGCCCTGAGCGGCAAGACCATCGGCCACGTCGAGACGGCGCAAGGCCTGTACCTGTTCCCGCCGGTGGAGCCCGCCAGCGACGAAGTGACCCGGCTGTTCGTGCCGCGCGACGCCTTCGTGTCCTGGGACATGGGCCCCAGCCTGGGCCAGCAGCTGCTGGCCGACTCCTCCGCCACGCCTGACCAGATCCAGGCTGCCCTGGCCGAGCAGGCCCAGTTGCGCCAGCAGCGCGTGGGCGATGTGCTGCTGCAGCAGAAGATCGTCACGCCCGAGCAGCTCGCCACGGCACTGGACACCCAGTCGCGCATGCCGATGGTGCGCATCGGCGAGGCCCTGGTCGCGCTGGGCTACATCAGCCAGCCGCAGCTGGAGGCCGCCCTGGACCAGCAGCGCAGCAACAAGGGCCTGCCGCTGGGCGAGCTGTTGGTCACCCGCGGCGACATCAAGCGCCACGAGTTGCGCACCGCGCTGGCCCGCAAGATGGGCTATCCGGTGGTGGACGTCGAAGCCTATCCGATCGATCCGGCCGCGATCTCGCGCCTGCCGCTGGGCGCTGCGCGGCGATTGCTGGCAGTGCCGCTGTCGGAGATGAACGGCCGCCTGGTGCTGGCCATCGACGACCCGTCCAAGCGCCAGGCGATCGACGAGATCGAGTTCATCACCCAGTCCAAGGTGATGCCCGTGCTGCCGATCCAGGAGGACATGGCGCTGCTGGTGCAGTCCATCTATGCGCGCCACGGCATCACCGAGGCCACCGCCACCGCGACGCTGGAAGGTTCGGGCCTGGCCGCGCTGGACGAGGGTGGCACCGGCAAGCTGCTGGCCGCGCTGGAAGAGGCGCCCCAGGAACGCGACCTGGTCGAGGACAAGCCGGTCGAGCAGTCCGACAACTCGCTGGTGCGGCTGATCAACACCATGATCTATGAGGCGCACCAGCAAAACGTCTCCGACATCCACATCGAGGCCCAGCCCGGGCGCGAGAAGGTGCGCATCCGCTTCCGCCGCGACGGCGTGCTCAAGCCCTACCTGGAGCTGCCCCACACCTACCGCCAGGCGCTGTTGGCGCGCATCAAGATCATGTGCGACCTCGACATCTCCGAGCGTCGTCGGCCGCAGGACGGCAAGATCAACTTCGCCCGCTTCGTGCCCAGCTGCCCGATCGAGCTGCGCGTGGCCACCATCCCCACCAACAACAACCTCGAGGATGCTGTGCTGCGGATCCTGGCGTCCGCCAAGCCGATCCCGCTGGCCAACCTGGGGCTGTCACCGGCCAACCGCAGCGCGCTGGTGCGTGCGATCGAGCGGCCTTATGGCATGGTGCTGTGCGTGGGCCCCACCGGCTCGGGCAAGACCACCACGCTGCACTCGGCGATGGCCGAGATCAACACCCCGGACCGCAAGATCTGGACGGCCGAGGACCCGGTGGAAATCACCCAGGCCGGCCTGCGCCAGGTGCAAGTGAACCCGAAGATCGACTGGACCTTCGCCCGCGCGCTGCGCGCCTTCCTGCGCGCCGACCCGGACGTGATCATGGTGGGCGAAATCCGCGACGCCGAGACCGCGCAGATCGCGGTGGAGTCCTCGCTGACCGGCCACCTGGTGATGTCCACGCTGCACACCAACAGCGCCGCCGAGACGGTCACCCGCCTGCTGGACATGGGCATGGACCCGTTCAACTTTGCTGACTCGCTGCTGGCCGTGCTGGCCCAGCGCCTGGTGCGCCGGATCTGCCCGAAATGCCGGCAGTCCACACCCATCGGCGCCGAGCCGCTGCAGGAGCTGGTCGACGACTACCTGCATGCCTGGGGCGAGGCCGAGAATCGCCCCAACCCCGACGCGCTGATCGCCGACTGGACCACCCGCTTCGGCCGCGACGGCAAGCTGCTGGCCTGGCGCAGCCCGGGCTGCGACCACTGCGAGGGCAGCGGCTTTCGCGGTCGCGCCGGCCTGCATGAGCTGCTCAGCGTCAGTCGCGGTGTGCGCCACCTGATCCAGACCGGCTCACGCGCCGAGCTGATCCAGGCCCAGGCCATCGCCGAGGGCATGCGCACGCTGCGCCAGGATGGCATCGAGAAGGTGCTGCAGGGCATCACCACCATCGAGGAAGTGCGCGCCACCTCGAACACCTGAGCCCGCGGGAGGCCAGGCCTCCCGCTGCCCGACTCAGATGCCGCTGCGCTGCAGCGGCGCCTCCAGCGCCAGCTTCAGCGTGCGGCTCAGGTCGGCCAGGTGCGCCACCTTCATCGCCGACCCCTGACCCGCGGCCTGCGCCTTGTCCAGCTGGCGCAGCAGCCGCTGCGCCTGGGCGCGCCACAGCGCGCGCGCATCCGCCCGGCTGCCGGGCGCCGGCCGCAGCAGGCGCTCGGCCAGACGCGCCGCATGGTCGCGCTGCAGCTCACGCCGCGCCGCCGGAATCTCGCGGTTGCCCAGCGCGTCGGACCAGACCGCCTTGCCGATCGTGTCGATCAACTCCGACAGCGCCAGCGCCTGGCCCGGCCGGTCGACCTTGGCTTCGTTGTCGAGCACACGCGCCACCACGCTGTCGCTCATCAGTTGGGCCAGCACGGCGCGCTGCAGGTCGAGCACCATGCCCTCGACCGAGAAATCGGTGGGCACCAGCTCGCCGCTGTCGAAACGGCCAAGGTAGTCGGTCGCCAGCTTGCGCGCCAGCGACGGCGAGATGGCCAGGCCATCGGCCGCCAGCACCTGGTTGGCCACCAGCTGCAGCGCCTCGCGCTGCACGGCCGGCGGCACCGGTTGCAACGGGTCACGCCCGCTGCCGGGGAAATCGCGCAGCGTGCGCAGGCCGCCGATCTGTCGCAGCAGGGTGCCCACGGAGCGGCCGGCGTCGCGCAGCGCAAAGCTGATCGAGCGGCGCAGCACGGTGTAGTCCTCGGTGGGCTTGAGCGGCCGGCTCTCCTGGCGCTGGATCAGATCGCGGGCAATGGCCAGACGCTTGCGGGCGAACCACACCGGGTCGGTGCCCAGGTCCATCTGCAACGAGTCAGGGTCGATGCCCAGCGAGTTGTCCTCGTCGGTGCCGTAGGCCAGCTCGGGCTCGGCGCTGCGGCCGGCGATGCGCATCAGCTCGGCCCCCTCCTGCGCCGGATCGACCGGCTTGTAGCCGTACTCGATGGCCCAGTAGTCATAGGGACCCAGCACCGTCTGGAACGGCATGCCGCCGCGCTGGCCCGGCGCCGGCAGGTTGATGGGCGCGTACTCCATCACTGATCCAGCCAGGCCGTTGCGACGGGTGAACTCGGGATCGTCGAGCTGGGCGTCGGTGTAGATGCGCGAGGAGCGAAAGTTGTGGCGCAGGCCCAGCGTGTGGCCCACCTCGTGCAGCGTGGTGTCTTCCAGGTAGGCCTGGACAAAGGCCTCCGCCTCTGGGCTGTCGGGGTCCAGCTCGCCTCGGGCCTCCAGCACATCCAGCGCGTAAGACAGCTGCTCGGCGGCCTCGTCGGCGTGGTCGCAGGCCGCTTCGCCGGGCCCGCCCAGCTGCGGTGCCTGCAGGATCGCCTCCCATTGGGTGTGGGCCCGCGGCGCCAGAATCTGCGCCCGCGCGTGGCGCTGGTTGCGGCTGGACAAGCTCTCGAAGCCGATGTCGGCGTCCAGGATTTCGCCGCTGCGTGGATCCACCTGGCTGGGCCCGATGGCACCGAACTGCGGCCGGGCGTTGGTCATCCAGCGGATCGACGCCGCCCCCACATCGAGCGTGTCAAAGCTGTCCTCGGGCCCCTGTTGCTTGACGACCAGCGCGTCCTTGAAGCCGATGCGCTCGAAGGCCGCGTTCCAGCCCAGCACGCCGCGGGCGATGGCGTCGCGGTACTTCAGCGGAATGTTGCGGTCCAGCCAGAAGGTGATGGGCTTGACCGGCTCGGACAGGGCCGCGGCCGGGTCCTTCTTTTCCAGGCGCCAGCGGTTGATGAAGCGTTGGCGCGGTTGCAGACGCTGGTCGTTGCCGAAATCGTCCACCGCGGTGGTGAAGTAGCCCACGCGGGGGTCGGCGCGGCGCGGCGCCATGGCCTCGGCCGGCAGGCGCACGAGCGAGTAATGCAGGGTCAGGAACAGGCTGCGCGCGTCGGGCAGCGTGGTCGGCAGCGTGGGCTGCGGCGTGGTGGGCGGCGCCCCCGGCTGGGGCTGGGCCAGCGTCGGGGCCAGGTAGTGCGCCTGCACGCGCAGCATCGTCTCGTCGGCGTTGCCGCGCAGATCCACCACGGCCGAGTTGGCCTTGTCGAAGTTGTACGCCTGCCGGTACTGGCGCTGCAGCGTCATGCCCATGCCCAGCAGGTCAGTCACGAACAGCGCGTTGGCATCGATCAGGATGGCCTTGCTGTCCGGGTGCGGCTGGCTGGCCACGCTGGTGCTGCCCAGCAGACTGTCCGAGAACGCCGCCTTGACCGCCACGGCTTCGGGCGTGCCTGCGGCCGCGGTGTACTGGTCGTTACGCGCCACCATCTGCACCTGGTTGGCGATGCGACGGAACTCCACCACCTGGGCACGTCCCCAGGGCTGCCAGCGGCCCACCATCAGGCCGCCAAACAGGCCGTTCTCGCCCAGGCCCTGGGCCAGCTTGGGCGACAGGAAAAAGGGCTTGCCCAGGTCCTCGGGGCGCAGCTCCAGCCAGACCTTGTCGTCCTTCTGCCACAGCGGCAGCAGGCCGTCGATGCGCTTGGCGTCCTTGGTGACCGTGGCAAAGGCCGGCTGGCCACCGGCCGTCGCCGCACCCGCCGCGGCGGTGGGCGCTGCGCCAGGGCGGGCCGCATCGGGCTTGGCCGCGGCCGCCGCCTTCGCGGTATCGGCGGAAGCCGGGCTGCTGCCCAGGCCGGGCACGCTGGCGCATCCCCCCAGCAGGGCCAGGGCGGCCAGGCCGGCCGCGGTGCGAACGAAGGATCGGTGGGTCAGGCTCATTGGACGGGGTCGGTACAACGGGGGAAAGATCCGGCGGCTCATGACCGCACGGGCGACGGCTCGGCGACGGTGGTCGCCAGGCCATGGAAACAGGTGCGCAACAGCCACTCGACCAGGGTCTCGTCGGCGTAGCGGCCGGTGGCGCGCATCACGCCCAGCACCGGATCGCAGGCGCGCGCGAACAGCGTGAAGAGCACCAGCTCGACCGGCAGGCCGGCGTCGATGTCACCACCGCGCTGGGCCTCGACGATCCAGGCACCCAGGTGCTCGCTGACCTCGTCCAGCCGCGTCATGTAGCGGCGGTCGGCCACCAGCGCGCTGCGCAGTGCAGAGTTCTGTGCCGGCAGCGAGGGCATCTTGCCCGCCAGTTGGGTGTGCAGGGCCCAGCGCACCACGCCCTGCAGCCGGTCGATGGCACGCACCCCTGCCTGCGCCTGCAGGCGCTGCAGTTCGGCATGGCAGCCATCGAGCAGTTGCACCATGGCAGCGGCCGCCAGCGCCTCTTTCGAGTCGAAGTGCTTGTACAGGCTGGCCTTGGCGATGCCGACCTCGGCGGCCACCTCGTCCAGCGTCATCAGCTCATAGCCCTTTTCGGCCAGCAGGTGCACCACGGCGTCGAGGATGGCCTGCTCCCTCACCTGGAGCACCTGGGTCTTGAACGACAGCTTCGCCATCGCCCGATTCTAGGCGGCGACGATTTCGGGCGCGATCATCGGGTGAATTTTGTGACTCATTGGTCACGAAAAAGACTACTCAGTCATCATGGAAATGACTGATCGGTCATGCTTATACCAACCAGTCGCCGATTGAACCGACTGGTCTCAACCCTGGAGACTCCGATGAACCGACTGACCCGACGCGCCGCCCTGGCCAGCTCCGTGGCCCTGCTGGCTGGCCTGACCGCCTGCGGTGGAAGCGACAGCGACCCTACCCTGCTGAGCCTGACCCAGATCGATCCCCAGCTGAGCATCCTGGCCGAGGCGATCGAGGCCGCCGGACTGCAGTCCGCGCTGACCGCGGCCGGCCCGTCAACCTTGCTGGCGCCAACCAACACCGCCTTCGCCAGCCTGCTGGCCGAGTTGGGGGTGGACAAGGCCACGCTGCTGTCGAACAAGGCCTTGCTCAACGCCGTGCTGACCTACCACGTCATCGGCGGCCGGGTCACCGCGGCGGATGTGCCGCTGGGCAGCCCGATCGAGCCGGTGGGCGGCGGCTTCTTCAAGGCCGAGGCCTCGGGCTCGACCCTGGTGTTCACCGACGGCCGCAACCGCCGCAGCACGGTGCTCCAGGCCGACCTGCATGCCAGCAATGGCGTCGTCCACGTGGTCGACAAGGTGCTGCTGCCAGCCAATCAGGACATCGTGGCCACCGCCGTGGCCGCTGGCGCCGGCAGCCCGCCCGAATTCACCATCCTGGTCGAGGCGGTGCAGGCCGCTGGCCTGGTGTCGGCGCTGCAGGCCGACGGGCCCTTCACCGTGTTCGCGCCCACCGATGCGGCCTTTGCGGCACTGCTGACCGAGCTGGGCATCAGCAAAGCCGCACTGCTGGCCGATACCGCGCTGCTGACCCAGGTGCTGACCTACCACGTCGTGCCCTCGCTGGTGCTCAAGGCGCAGGTGCCGGTGGGCAGCGCGATCACCACGCTGCAGGGCGGCAGCTTCACGGTGGACAGCAGCCTGAAGATCACCGACGCGCGCGGCCGCCAGGCCGGCATCGTCGCCACCGACGTGCTCACCAGCAATGGCGTGATCCATGTGATCGACCGCGTGATCCTGCCCTGACCGAGGCGACCGCTGAAACGACAAGGCCGCCCATCAGGCGGCCTTGTTCAGGCAGGCATCATTGCGCAGGCGGTCACTTCAGCGCCTTGTAGCGCAGGCGGTGCGGACGCGCGCCCTCCTCGCCCAGGCGCTTCTTCTTGTCCTCTTCGTACTCGTGGTAGTTGCCGTCGTAGAAGAACCACTGCGAGTCGCCCTCGCAGGCCAGGATGTGGGTGCAGATGCGGTCGAGGAACCAGCGGTCGTGCGAGATGATCATCGCCGAGCCGGCGAACTCCAGCAGCGCCTCTTCCAGCGCGCGCAGGGTTTCGACGTCCAGGTCGTTCGACGGTTCGTCCAGCATCAGCACATTGCCGCCCTGGGCCAGGGTCTTGGCCAGGTGCAGGCGACCGCGCTCACCGCCTGAGAGGCTGCCCACCAGCTTCTGCTGGTCATTGCCCTTGAAGTTGAAGCGGCCGATGTAGGCGCGGCTGGGCATGACGAACTTGCCCACGACGATGTTGTCCAGGCCGCCGGAGACGTCCTCCCACACCGTCTTGTCGGCCGCCAGGCCTTCGCGGCTCTGATCGACGAAGGCCAGCTTCGCGGTCTTGCCGATGCTGACCTCGCCCGCATCGGGCTGCTCGACGCCTTGGATCATGCGGAACAGCGTGGACTTGCCGGCGCCGTTGGGGCCGATGATGCCGACGATCGCGCCAGCCGGCACCTTGAAGCTGAGGTTGTCGATCAGCACCCGGTCGCCGAAGCTCTTGCTGACGCCCTTGAACTCGATCACCTCATTGCCCAGGCGCTCGGCCACCGGGATGAAAATCTCGTTGGTCTCGTTGCGCTTCTGGTATTCGACGTCGCTCAGCTCCTCGAAGCGGGCCAGGCGCGCCTTGCTCTTGGCCTGGCGGCCCTTGGCGTTCTTGCGCACCCACTCCAGTTCCTGCTTCATGGCCTTGGCGCGGGCGTCCTCGGCCTTTTGCTCGGCCTCCAGGCGCTTTTCCTTGGCGTCCAGCCAGTCGGAGTAGTTGCCCTTGTAGGGGTGGCCGTAGCCGCGGTCGAGTTCCAGGATCCACTCGGCGGCGTTGTCCAGGAAGTAGCGGTCGTGGGTGATGGCCACCACGGTGCCGCTGAAGCGCTTGAGGAACTGCTCCAGCCACTCCACCGACTCGGCGTCCAGGTGGTTGGTGGGCTCGTCCAGCAGCAGCATGTCGGGCTTGGACAGCAGCAGGCGGCACAGGGCCACGCGGCGCTTTTCGCCACCGGACAGCGGGCCGATCCTGGCCTCCCAGGGCGGCAGGCGCAGCGCATCGGCGGCGATGTCCAGCAGGTGGTCGGTGTTCTCGCCACCGGCGGCGGCGATGATGGCTTCGAGTTCGGCCTGCTCGGTGGCCAGCGCATCAAAGTCGGCGTCCGGCTCGGCGTAGGCGGCATAGACCTCGTCCAGGCGCTTTTGCGCGGCCAGTGCGCCGCCGATGCCCTCTTCCACCGCCTCGCGCACGGTCTGCTCGGCGTTCATCTGCGGCTCCTGGGGCAGGTAGCCGATCTTCAGGCCGGGCATGGGCGTGGCCTCGCCCTCGATGTCCTTGTCGATGCCGGCCATGATCTTCAGCAGCGTGGACTTGCCCGAGCCGTTCAGGCCCAGCACGCCGATCTTGGCGCCTGGGAAGAAGGACAGGCTGATGTCCTTCAGGATCTGCCGCTTCGGCGGCACGATCTTGCCGACGCGGTTCATGGTAAAGACGTACTGGGCCATGGCGATGGGGGGTTCTTCTGCGGGTACGGTGGGGTGGGGCCGGCTGCGGCAGGCCCGGGCGGCTGCACAGGCTGCAGCAACTGCCGCCTGTGGCTGTCGATCCTGGACCCCTTCAACGGGGTCGACTTGGGATTATCGCCTGAGCGGCGTCAACGCACGATGCGCGAGCTGTCCGGCATGGGCGTCAACATGTCCAGCGACACCGTCTGGGTCTCCGGCATGGCGCCGGGCTCGGGCCGGTTGTCCTCGTTCCAGTTGCTCATCAGGGCCAGCAGCCGCTCCAGCGGGAGCGGTCGGGCGGCCAGAAAGCCCTGGATCTCGCTGCAGCCGGCCTGTCGCAGCACCTCCAGCTGGGCTGGTTCCTCCACCCCCTCGGCCACGGTGCGCATGCCCAGGGTGTTGGCCAGCGCGACGATGGTGCGCACGATGGCGCGGGCATCGTGGTGGGTCAGCAACTCACGCACGAAAGCGCGGTCGATCTTCAACGTGTCAAACGGGAAACGGCGCAGGTACTGGAAGGCCGAATAGCCGGTGCCGAAGTCGTCCAGCGCAATCTGCACCCCCAGGCGCTTGAGCGCATGCAGGTTGCGCAGCGCGGTGGCCGCGTCGTCCATGAACACCGACTCGGTGATTTCCATCTCGATGCGACTGGGCGACAGACCGGTCTCGGCAAAGGCGGCCTCGACATCGGCCAGGAAGTCCTCGCGCATCAGCTGCAGCGGCGACACGTTGACCGAGACCAGCAGGTCGGGCAGTTGATCGCGCGCCACGCGGCAGGCCTCTTTCAGCACCCAAGCGCCCATGTCGCCGATCAGGCCGGACTTCTCGGCCACCGGCACGAACTCGCCAGGCGAGATCGCCCCCAGCTCGGGGTGGTTCCAGCGCAGCAGCGCCTCCACGCCGCGCATCTGCCAGGTGGCGATGTCCACCTTGGGCTGCCAGTGCAGGCTCAGCTCGCCACGGGCCAGGGCTTGGCGCAGTTCGGCCTCGATCGTGACCAGGCGCCGGCTGCGCTCACCCAGCCAGGTGGCGAAGGTCTCGAAGCGACCGCGGCCGGCTTCCTTGGCGGCGTACAGCGCCAGGTCGGCGTTGCCCATGACGTCGTCGATCGACTGGCCGTGGTCGGGGATCAGCGCCACGCCCATGCTGGCGCCCACCATCACGCTGCGGCCCTGGATCTCGCCTGGCGCGTTCAGCACCTGCAGCAGGCGCCGGGCGAGCTGGTCGACCTCGTCGTCGCTGCGAACATCATCCAGCAGCACCGCAAACTCATCGCCGCCCAGGCGCGCCACCAGATCGGCGCGGCGCATCACCGACTGCAGGCGCTGGGCCACCAGCTTGAGTACGCCGTCGCCCACCGAGTGGCCCAGGGAATCGTTGATGGCCTTGAAGTTGTCCAGGTCCAGGCACAGCAGCGCGCAGCGGCGCGGCGTGTTGGCGCAGGCGTCTATCACCTGGACCAGGCGGTTGCGCAGTTGGTCGCGGTTGGCCAGGCCGGTGAGCGAATCGAAGTAGGCCTGGTAGGTCAGGCGCTGGTGCGCCAGGCGCTGCTGCGTGACATCCGAGATCACGCCGCGCCAGCCCACCGTGCGGCCGCTGTCCTCGACCAGCGGCTTCGCGGTGATCGACCACCAGCGCGGCACGCCACCGACCTCGACGGTCAGCAGCACGTCGCGGAAGGGCTTGTCGGCGTTCAGGGCCTGGCGCAGCTTGCGCAGGCCCTCGGCCTCGGCACCACCGGGGGAGCGGGCGGCCAGCACCTCGAACAGGCCCAGGGCGGACATGTCCAGGTTGTCGCCGAACAAGGCCGACAACTTGGCCGAGACGTGGGTGAAGCGGCCCTGACGGTCGACCTCCCAGAGAACATCGGCCGAGTGTTCCTCGAAGTCGCGCAGCAGCAGGCCCACCATCTGGCTCTGGCGCTCGGCCTCGCGCTCCGAGCGCAGGCGCAGCGCCGATTGCCGGGCCGCCGAGCGCACCGCCACCGCGATCACCAGCACGTAGCCCAGCAGCATGCCGGCCAGTACCCAGGCCACGGTGCCGCCCAGCCGGACCACGCCCAGCACGGCCCCGGTGCCCAGCGCCAGCGTCCAGGCCAGACCGGCCTGGGGCACCGACGAGAGCGCAAAGCCGCCTGCCGCCATCATGCCGGTGGTGGTGACCGCCACCATCAGCTGCTGGATCGGGGTCAGCGACCCCAGCCAGCCCACGACCGGCACGGTCCAGACGCAGGCCAGCAGCAGCGCGTGCAGCGTGGCATGGCGGATCGCGCGCGGTGAGGCGCGCAGCACGGGTTGACGGCGGTGCCTGAGCCAGCCGCGCAGCGCCAGGCCCACCATCAGCAGCAGCAGGCCCAGCCACAGCAGCCAGGCGGTGGCCGACACGCTGGCGCGCACCGCCACCAGCAGTCCCAGCGCATTGAACAGGTTGGCCACCATCAGCACCGGCGTCAGCCGGGTGATGCCGGCCAGATGCCGCGCCCGCAATTCCGCGGACGCGCTGTCAGGATCGGAGAAGACACGGGTCTCCTCGCGCCAGGCGGCCCAATGACGATGGAAGAACGACAGCGACAAAACCAGGATCCTCGGATGGATCGATGCAGGCCCGGACGGCACGACGAAGGATTGTGCGCCCGCAGCCCCCCGTCCCGACCGGGCGCGGGGTTCACGTTCCTGGCATATCGGCCGCTGCGCCTGACGCTGTAGGCTTGCGTGTGGCGCGGATCAGACTGATACACTGGCGCCAGGCGTCGACGGCTCCAGCCCGACGGCGCATGTCGATTCCGACCCGGCCGGCAGCCCTGCCGTCCGTCCCTTTTTCGCGCGACCCAGGCTGGTTGCCGGCATCACCTGCCGGCCGATGGGCGTGCCCGCTCGCGAAGAGCCCCATGAGCTTTGACCAACTCGGCCTTGCCGAACCCTTGCTGCGCGCCGTGCGCGAACAAGGCTATGACCACCCCACGCCGATCCAGGCCCAGGCCATCCCGATGGTGCTCAGCGGCGGCGACCTGCTGGCCGGCGCCCAGACCGGCACCGGCAAGACCGCCGGCTTCACGCTGCCCACGCTGCACCGCCTGGCCGCTGCCGGCCACAAGAAGGACGCCCGCGGCCGCATCGCCATCCGCGCGCTGATCCTCACGCCTACCCGAGAACTGGCCGCCCAGGTCGAGGAAAGCGTGCGCACCTACGGCAAGTACCTGCCGCTGACCAGCATGGTGATGTTTGGCGGCGTCGGCATGGGCCCGCAGATCGACCGCCTGCGCAAGGGCGTCGACATCCTGGTGGCCACGCCCGGCCGCCTGCTCGACCATCACCAGCAGGGCACGCTGGACCTGAGCCACGTCGAGATCTTCATCCTCGACGAGGCCGACCGCATGCTGGACATGGGCTTCATCCATGACATCAAGAAGGTCCTGGCCATCGTCCCCAAGCAGAAGCAGAGCCTGCTGTTCAGCGCCACCTTCAGCGACGAGATCAAGGCCCTGGCCGACCGCCTGCTGAACCAGCCTCAGCTGATCGAGGTGGCCCGCCGCAACCAGACCAACGACGCCATCGCCCAGAAGGTGCATCCGGTCGGCCGTGAGCGCAAGAAGGAGCTGCTGGCCCACCTGATCCGCCAGGGCGACTGGCACCAGGTGCTGGTCTTCACCCGCATGAAGCACGGTGCCAATCGCCTGGCCGAGTTCCTGAACAAGGAAGAGATCACCGCCATGGCCATCCATGGCAACAAGAGCCAGGGCGCGCGCACCAAGGCGCTGTCCGAGTTCAAGGCCGGCACGCTGCAGGTGCTGGTGGCCACCGACATCGCGGCGCGCGGCATCGACATCGACCAACTGCCCCACGTCGTCAACTTCGAGCTGCCCAACGTGCCCGAGGACTATGTGCACCGCATCGGCCGCACCGGTCGTGCCGGCGCCCAGGGCGAGGCGATCTCGCTGGTCTGCGTCGACGAGGAGCAGTTCCTGCGCGACATCGAAAAGCTGATCAAGCGCGAGATCCCGCGCCAGACTGTCCCTGGCTTCGAGCCGCCGGCCGGCGAGAAGCCCGAGCCGATCGTGCTGGGCCGACGCATGACCATCGGCGTGGGTGCCGGTGGCGGTGGTCGTGGCGGTCGCCTCGGTGGCGGTGGCGGCGGCGGCCGGGGTGCGCCCCAGGGCGCGCCGCGCGGCCCGCGGCCGCCGGCCTCGGCCGGCCAG
>NZ_JAGQDE010000028.1 GCF_018069755.1 Ideonella aquatica
CGCGGCCGCCCAGCCGGCGCGCTGCGACGGCGGCAGCGCCGCCAGCGCCTGGTGCCATTCGTCGGCACAGTCGACCACGGCCGCCACCGCCCAGGCGAAGCCGGCCGGGTCGCGGCGCGCCCAGCCGCCCTGGTCGACGCCGCGCAGCCGCGCCGCCACCTGCAGCCGGCGGGTGACGGCGTCGCTGGCCATGGCCTCGGCAGCGGCCGGGGCGCGCGGACCCAGTTGCGGGGCCAGCGTGGCCACGGTCTCGATCCGAGGCGCCCAGCCGCCGCGCCGCACGAACGCCCGGCGGGCAGGCGGCAGCAAGGCGGTGAACGGCAGCAGCCAGACCGCGTCGCGCAGCGACAGGCCCTGGGCCTGCGCCCAGTCGCCCACCCGATCGGCCAAGCGCACCCAGGTGTGCTCATCCAGGGGCATCATGGCGGCAGTCGGATCGGTCATCGGCACGGGCATCGGGGACAAGGCCTTTGTGTCAGAATCATTGTGCCCGGTCGCCCCAGCTGGCGGCTCCCCGAAGGACACCCCCATGAGCAGCGAACTGATCAAGCACATCTCCGACGCCTCGTTCGAGGCCGACGTCCTGCAATCCGACAAGCCGGTGCTGGTCGATTACTGGGCCGAGTGGTGCGGCCCCTGCAAGATGATCGCCCCGATCCTGGACGAAACCGCCAAGGAATACGGTGAGCGCCTGCAGATCGCCAAGATGAACGTCGACGAGAACCGCGACATCCCCGCCAAGTTCGGCATCCGCGGCATTCCCACGCTGATGCTGTTCAAGGGCGGCCAGTTGGCGGCCACCAAGGTCGGTGCGCTGAGCAAGGCGCAGCTGGCCCAGTTCCTCGACGGCAACCTCTGATCTCGCCTATACTCCGCACCTGACGCGCCGGGAACGGCTGCATCGCGCCTCGCGCCCGATCAGCCACCCCGGAGCCCCGTCAGGCGCCGGATGGCCGCCACCCCAAGCCCAGGCCCAGCCTGACCGCTTGCGGAACACCTGTCCCGGCCCCCCCTCCCCTACCCGGTTTCATCACGCGCCACGCGGCCGGGATCCCTGTGATCCCATCCACATCGGCGATCGGCCAGCCCCGGCTCCTGCGGTGCTTCGCTGGCGACCACCCCAGGGTGTATCCATGCATCTTTCCGAACTGAAAGCCCTCCACGTCTCGGCCCTGATCGAGATGGGCGAGGCGCTCGAGATCGACAACGTTTCGCGCCTGCGCAAGCAGGAGCTGATGTTCGCCATCATGAAGAAGCGCGCCAAGGCTGGCGAGCAGGTCTTCGGCGATGGCGTCCTTGAAGTGCTGCCCGACGGCTTCGGCTTCCTGCGCTCGATCGACACCAGCTACATGGCGTCGACCGACGACATCTACCTGAGCCCCAGCCAGATCCGGCGCTTCAACCTGCACACCGGCGACATGGTCGAGGGTGAGGTGCGGGTGCCCAAGGATGGCGAGCGCTACTTTGCCCTGGTCAAGGTCGACCGTGTCAACGGCCTGACCCCCGAGCAGAGCAAGCACAAGATCATGTTCGAGAACCTGACGCCGCTCTTCCCGAAAGAGCCGTTCAAGCTGGAACGTGAAGCTTTCAAGGGCGAGGAGAACATCACCGGACGCATCGTCGACCTGATCGCCCCGATCGGCAAGGGCCAGCGCGCCTTGCTGGTCGCGCAGCCGAAGACCGGCAAGACGATCATGATGAAGAACATCGCGCACGCGCTGGTGGCCAATCATCCCGAGATCCACCTGATCGTGCTGCTCGTCGACGAGCGGCCGGAAGAAGTGACCGAGATGGTGCGCACCGTGCGCGGCGAGGTGATCAGCTCCACCTTCGACGAGCCCGCCGCCCGCCACGTGCAGGTGGCCGAGATGGTGATCGAGCGCGCCAAGCGCCTGGTCGAGATGAAGAAGGACGTGGTGATCCTGCTCGACAGCATCACCCGCCTGGCCCGTGCCTACAACAACGTGCTGCCCAGCTCCGGCAAGGTGCTGACCGGCGGTGTCGATGCCAACGCGCTGCAGCGCCCCAAGCGCTTCTTCGGCGCGGCGCGCAATGTGGAGGAAGGCGGCTCGCTGACCATCATCGGCACCGCGCTGATCGACACCGGCTCGAAGATGGACGAGGTCATCTACGAGGAGTTCAAGGGCACCGGCAACTGCGAAATCCACCTGGACCGCCGCATGGCCGAGAAGCGCGTCTACCCGTCGATCCTGATCAACAAGTCGGGCACTCGCCGCGAGGAGCTGCTGCTCAAGCCCGAGATCATGCAAAAGACCTGGATCCTGCGCAAACTGCTCTACAACATGGACGAGATCGAGGCGATGGAGTTCGTCCTCGACAAGATGAAGGCGTCGAAGAACAACCTCGACTTCTTCGACATGATGCGCCGCGGCGGCTGAGGCCCTCGCCCCGCATCACCCGCACGACCGCGCCCTGGCGCGGTCGTGTCGTTTCAGGGCACGGCCGCGCATGCGCTATACTCCGCGTTTTTCCGCTGTCGGAAAGTGCGAATGTACGAAGGTACGGCTGGCATGGGGCCAGGCGTGGCTCCCGGCTCACCAGCGATGAGAGAACCATGAAAGACGGCATTCACCCGAATTACCGCGACGTCTGTTTCGTCGACCTGTCCAACGGCTTCAAGTTCGTGACGCGTTCCTGCGCGCCGACCAAGGAAACCATCAAGCTGGACGACGGCCGCGAAGTGCCGCTGTTCAAGCTGGAAACCACCAGCGAGTCGCACCCGTTCTACACCGGCCAGCAAAAGAGCGTGGACACGCTGGGCGGCCGCGTCGAGAAGTTCCGCAACAAGTTCGCCCGCGTCGGCATCAAGAAGTAATCCCCTTCTTGCCCGTACGCGTGCAGCGAAGAAGGCAGCCTCGGCTGCCTTTTTTCATGCCTGGTGCATCATCGGATCCGTGAGCACGCCCACCCCTGCCCTTGTCACGCAGCGCGCCGCACAGCGCCTGCCGCGCGTGCCGCTGCTGCTGCTGTGCGCGGCCTATGTGCTGCCCGGTGTGTTCGGACGCGACCCCTGGCGCAACGCCGACCTGTCCGCGTTCAGCATCATGCTGGGCATGGCCGAGGGGCGGCTGTCCTGGCTGGCGCCGGCGCCGGTGGGCGGCATGGCCGACTCGGCGCTGCTGCCGCACTGGCTGGGCGCGCTGGCCATCCAGGCCCTGGGTGGCTGGCTGGGGCCTGCGCTGGCCGCACGCCTGCCCTTTGCACTGCTGCTGGCGGCCACGCTGGCCCTGGTCTGGTACGCCACCTATTACCTGGCCCGCACCGAAGCCGCGCAGCCGGTGGCCTTTGCCTTTGGCGGCGAGGCCGAACCGCGTGACTACGCCCGGGCACTGGCCGATGGCGCACTGCTGGCGCTGATCGCCTGCCTGGGCCTGCTGCAGCTGGGCCACGAGACCACGCCCGAGCTGGCCCAGCTCAGCGAGGTGGCGCTGCTGCTGTTCGCGCTGGCCGTGGCCACCACCCGGCCGCTGCTGGGCCGGTTGCTGGCGCCGCTGGCGCTGGTGGCGCTGGCCTCCAGCGGCGCACCCGCGATCGCCACGCTGATGGGCCTGGTGGCGCTGGTCACCAGCGCGCGCAGCCGCTTCGAGGGCGTGCGCGCCCTGCTGCCCTGGCTGGCGATGGGTGCCGCGGCCTCGGCCGCGCTGGCCTTGCTGCTGCACACCTGGCACTGGCGCATCGTGCGCCCGGACAGCCTGTCCGACCTGTGGGCCCTGGTGCGTCTGCCCGGCTGGTTCCTATGGCCGGCCTGGCCATTGGCGCTGTGGACGCTGTGGCGCTGGCGAAGGCACCTGCAGTCGCGCCACATCGCGGTGCCGCTGGGCTGCGCGCTGGTGGCGCTGCTGGCGATGGCGGCCATGGACGGCAACGACCGCGTGCTGCTGCTGGCGCTGCCCGGCGTGGCGGTGCTGGCGGCCTTTGCGCTGCCCACGCTGGACCGCGGTGCCAGCGCGGCGATCGACTGGTTCTCGGTGTTCTTCTTCACCGGCGCGGCCATCGTGGGCTGGGTGGTCTATGCCTCGATGCACTGGGGCGTGCCGGCCAAGCCCTTGGCCAATATCCAGCGCCTGGCGCCGGGCTTCGTGCCGCAGTTCTCCTGGCTGGCGCTGCTGGCGGCGGTGCTGGGCACGCTGGCCTGGCTGTGGCTGGTGCGCTGGCGCACCGCCCGCCACCGCGATCCGCTGTGGAAGAGCCTGGTGCTGCCGGCCAGTGGCGTGGCGCTGGCCTGGCTGCTGTCGATGACGCTGTGGCTACCGGCGCTGGACTACGCGCGCAGCCTGCGGCCCCTGGTGCAGCAGATCACCGAGATCGTGCCGGCCGGCCAGTGCCTGCTGGCGCCGGGCCTGCCGCGCACCCAGGTGGCGGCGCTGGAGGTGTTTGGCCGCTACCGGGTGGATACGCGCCCGGATGGCCCGTGCGATGCCATGGTGCTGCAGGGGCGTCGGCCCGGCGTCGCGCCAGCCATCGACGGCTGGCGGCTGGTGGCCACGCTGCGGCGCCCCACCGACCGCCAGGAACAGACCTGGATCCTGCGGCGCGAGCGCTGAGCGTCAGACCGCTGCGGTGACCGCGGCACGCACGCGTGACGGCGGCAGGCGCAGCGTGAAGCGCGAGCCCTGGCCCACCGTGCTCTCGATCAGCAGCTCACCGCCGTGGCGCTGCGCCACGTGCTTGACGATGGCCAGCCCCAGGCCAGTGCCACCCGTGTCGCGCGAGCGGCTGCCATCCACGCGGTAGAAGCGCTCGGCCAGACGCGGCAGGTGCTCGGGGGCGATGCCGGGGCCGGTGTCGACCACGCTGAGCTCGCCCGAGCCGTCGTCGCCGCGACGCGCGATGATCTGGATGCGGCCGCCCTCGGGGGTGTAGCGCACCGCATTGACGGCCAGGTTGCCCAGCGCGCTGGACAACTCGGACTCCTGCCCGGCCAGCGCCTCCAGGGCGCCGGTGTCGACGATCAGCTCGTGGCGCCCCGCCGACAGGGCCCGCACTTCCTGCTCGACCACCTGGGTCAGACGGGTCACCGGGCACCACTGGTCCGCGGGCGGGCGGGCGCTGCCCTCCAGGCGCGCCAGCGTCAGCAGATCGCCCACCAGGGCCTGCATGCGCTTGGCCTGCTGGCCCATCAGGTTCAGCACGCGCTGGCGCTCGACCTCGGTCAGCGGCAGCGTGGCCATGGTCTCGACGAAGCCGGCCAGCACCGTCAGCGGCGTGCGGATCTCGTGCGAGACATTGGCGACGAAATCGCGCTTGGTGGCATCCACCCGCTCGCGCTCGGTGATGTCCTGGGTCAGCAGCAGACGCTTGCCCTGGCCATAGGGCCGCACCAGCACCGCCAGCAGGCCCTTGCCCTGCGGCCCGGGAATCTGCACTGGCTGCTCGAACTGGCGTGCCTGCAGATGCGCCACGAAGGCCGGCGCGCGCACCAGGTGGGTGACGTGCTGGCGCTGGTCGCGCACGGGGTCGAGCCCCAGGTGCGCGGCGGCCATCTGGTTCATCCACTCGATCTGGTCGGCCGCATCCAGCAGCAACACGCCGTTGGGCGACGCGTCGATGGCCTCCAGCATCTGGGCGAGCTGCTCGCGCTCGGCGGCCAGCGCCCGCTCGCGCAGGCGCAGGGCCCGCTCGACGCGCACGCCGGCCTCGCCCCAGAAGCCCACCAGCGGCGGCGAGCCGTCGTGCATCTCACTGCTGAGCCAGGTCAGCAAGCGGCCGCCACGCAGGCCGTCGACCAGCGCCACCAGTGCGGCCGCCGCCCCGGCGCCCAGCATCGCACCCAGCCGGCCGTGCCCCCAAGCCTCGCCCAGCCAGCCTCCCAGTCCGGCGCCCAGCGCCGCGAACAGCAGCGCCAGCGCAGTGCGCGGCAACAACCAGAACATGCCTGCCGCAGCCCCCTCAGGCAGACGGCATCGCGACGTGCCGCGTCATGCGGTAGCCGGCGCCGCGCACGGTCTCGATCATCTGCGCGCACTGCGCCGGCTGCAAGGCCTCGCGCAGGCGCTTGACGTGCACGTCAACCGTGCGCTCCTCGATGAACACATGGTCGCCCCAGACCCGGTCCAGCAGCTGCGCACGGCTGTGAACGCGCTCGGGATGGGTCATGAAGAAATGCAGCAGGCGGAACTCAGTGGGGCCCAGCTTGAGCTCCACACCGGCACGGCTCACGCGGTGGGTGGCCGGATCCAGCGTCAGCCCGCCCAGCTCCACCGCGGTGTCCAGCGCCTCGGGCAGGCGGCGGCGCAGCAGCGCGCGGATGCGCGCCAGCAGCTCCTGGGTGGAGAAAGGCTTGGTGAGGTAGTCGTCGGCGCCGGCATCCAGGCCGGCCACCTTGTCGGTTTCCTCGGCGCGCGCGGTCAGCATGATGATCGGCAGGCCACGGGTGCGCTCGTCGGCGCGCCAGCGGCGCGCCAGCGCCACGCCGGACTGGCCCGGCAGCATCCAGTCGAGCAGTACCAGATCGGGCAGCACGGCATCAACCGCAGCCTGGGCCTGCTCGGCGGTCTCGGCCAGCGTGACCTCGAAGCCGGCATGGCGCAGGTTCAGCGCGATCAGCTCGGCAATCGCGATCTCGTCCTCGACGACCAGGATCGTGGTCATGGCCATCCTCAGTTGCGCTGCAGGGCGACCGAGGCCACGGTCTCGACCGGGTTGTGGCGCACGTCGGTGCCCTTGACGATGTAGATGATCTGCTCGGCCAGGTTCTTGGCGTGGTCGCCCACGCGCTCGATCGCCTTGGCGACGAAGACCAGGTCGATGCTGGCCGAGATGGTGCGCGGATCTTCCATCATGTAGGTGATCAGCTTGCGCATCAGGCCGTCAAATTCCTGGTCGATCTGGTTGTCCTGCTTGATGACCTCCAGCGCCTGCACCGTGTCCAGCCGCGCGAACGCATCCAGCGCGCGGCGCAGCGAGGCGACCGCCAGCTCCGACTCGAAGGACACGTCACTGACCGGCAGCTTCATGCGGCTGAAGACGCCGGTGTTGATCAAGCGCTGCACGGTGCGGGCGATGCGCGCAGCCTCGTCGCCGACACGCTCAAGGTTGCCGATGGTCTTGCTGATCGCGATCAGCAGGCGCAGATCGCGCGCGGTGGGCTGGCGGCGGGCGATGATGGCCGAGAGGTCGGCGTCGATCTCGACCTCCAGCTGGTTCACCCGCTCCTCCATCTTCAGGACCTGGGTGGCGGTCTCGGCGCTGTAGTGGACCAGCGCATAGATGGCCTGGGCCACCTGGGCCTCGACCAGGCCGCCCATTTCCAGCACACGGGTGGAGACGCCGCTGAGTTCGGCGTCGAACTGGGTCGACAGGTGCTTGTCGCTCATGGAAATGTCTCCTGCACGCTCAGCCGAAACGGCCGGTGATGTAGTCCTCGGTCTCGCGCTTGGTCGGCTTCATGAACAGGTCGCGGGTGGGTCCGAACTCGACCAGGTCGCCCAGGTACATGTAGGCGGTGTAGTCGGAGACGCGCGCGGCCTGCTGCATGTTGTGGGTGACGATGACCACGGTGTAGTCGTCGCGCAGTTCGTGGATCAGCTCCTCGACCTTGCCGGTGCTGATCGGGTCGAGCGCCGAGCAGGGCTCATCCAGCAGCAGCACCTCGGGCTTGATCGCGATGCCGCGGGCGATGCACAGGCGCTGCTGCTGGCCGCCCGAGAGGCCGGAGCCGCTCTGGCCCAGCTTGTCCTTGACCTCGGTCCACAGCGCGGCCTTCTTCAGCGCCCACTCCACCCGCTCGTCCATCTCGACGCGCGAGAGGTTCTCGAACAGACGCACGCCGAAAGCGATGTTGTCGTAGATCGACATTGGGAAGGGCGTGGGCTTCTGGAAGACCATGCCCACCTTGGCGCGGATCAGCGAGACATCCAGACGCTTGTCCAGCACGTCCTCGCCGTCGACCAGGATCTGGCCGGTGGCGCGCTGCTCTGGATAGAGCTCGAACATGCGGTTGAAGGTGCGCAGCAGCGTCGACTTGCCGCAGCCCGACGGGCCGATGAAGGCCGTCACCTTCTTCTCGGGCAGGTCGAGGTTGATGTGCTTGAGCGCGTGGAAGGCGCCGTAGTAGAAGTTCAGGTCGCGCACCGAGATCTTGGCCTTCTCGGTCACGGGCAGATTGACTTTGGCGTCCATGGTCATGGGCTCCAGGTTCAGTGCTTGTTGCGCAGGAAGACCCGCGCCAGGATGTTGAGCGCCAGCACGCCCAGCGTGATCAGGAACACGCCGGCCCAGGCCAGTTGCTGCCAGTTCTCGTAGGGGCTCATCGCGAACTTGAAGATCGTCACCGGCAGGCTGGCCATCGGTTCGGACAGGCTGCTGGTCCAGAACTGGTTGGACAGTGCGGTGAAGAGCAGCGGCGCGGTCTCGCCCGAGATGCGGGCGATGGCCAGCAGCACGCCGGTCAGCACGCCAGCCCGCACGCTCTTGAGCGTGATCGAGCTGATCACCTTCCACTTGGGCGTGCCCAGCGCGTAGGCGGCCTCGCGCATCGCGTGCGGCACCAGGTTCAGCATGTTCTCGGTCTGGCGAATCACCACCGGGATGACGATCAGCGCCAGCGCCAGCACGCCCGCCCAGCCCGAGAAGCTCTTCATGCGCGCCACCACGGTGGCGTAGATGAACAGGCCAATGACGATCGACGGTGCCGACAGCAGGATGTCGTTGATGAACTGCGTGGTGCGGCCCAGCCAGCTGCGCTGGCCGTACTCGGCCAGGTAGATGCCCGCCATCACGCCGATCGGCGTGCCGATCAGCGTGGCCAGCGTGACCATCAGCAGCGAGCCGTAGATCGCGTTGGCCAGGCCACCCACCGCCTCCTGCGGCGGCGGCGTCATCTCGGTGAAGACCTGCAGCGACAGGCCGCTCCAGCCCAGGCGCACGGTTTCGTAGAGGATCCACATCAGCCAGAACACACCGAAGGCCATGGCTGCCAGCGACAGGGCCAGCGCGATGGTGTTGGTGCGGCCACGGCGCTTGTGCTTGGCCTGGCGGGCAGGATCCAGCGAGGTCAGGCGGCTCATGAACGGCTCCCTTCACCCTTGCGCAACTGGGCCAGCAACAGCTTGGACAGTGCCAGGACGACGAAGGTGATGAAGAACAGGATCAGGCCCAGGTAGATCAACGACGCCTGGTGCAGGCCTTCACCGGCCTCGGCGAACTCGTTGGCCAGCGCCGAGGTGATGCTGTTGGCGGCCTCGAACAGCGAGACCGAGTCCAGCTGGTTCATGTTGCCGATCACGAAGGTCACGGCCATGGTCTCGCCCAGCGCACGGCCCAGGCCCAGCATGATGCCGCCGACCACGCCGGCCTTGGTGTAGGGCAGCACGATGTTCCAGACTACCTCCCAGGTGGTCGAGCCCAGGCCATAGGCGGACTCCTTGAGCATCGGCGGCGTCACCTCGAACACATCGCGCATCACCGAGGCGATGTACGGAATGACCATGATCGCCAGGATGATGCCGGCCGACAGCAGGCCGATGCCCACCGGCGGGCCCGACACCAGCGCGCCCAGCACCGGCACGCCCTTGAAGGCGGCCTGCAGCGGCTGCTGCACGTAGGTGGCCAGCAGCGGCCCGAAAACCATCAGGCCCCACATGCCATAGACGATGGACGGCACCGCCGCCAGCAGCTCGATCGCCGTGCCCAGCTGGCGCTTGAGCCACTGCGGCGACAGCTCGGTCAGGAACAGCGCGATGCCGAAGCTCACCGGCACGGCAATGACCAGCGCGATGATGGACGTCATCAGCGTGCCATAGATCATCACCAGGCCGCCGAAGCGCTCAGCCGCTGGGTCCCATTCGCTGGTCCAAAGAAAGGACAGGCCATACTCGCGGATGGCAGGCATGGCGCCGACCAACAGCGAGACCAGGATGCCGATCAGCAGTATGAGGGTCAGCCAGGCGGCCGAATGAGCCGCCAGCGAGAAAAGCCGGTCGGCCCAAGGGGCGCGGACCGAGGTGGGACGCGGACCGCCAGTGGGCGTGCTTCGATCCATGGGGGGGGCACCAAAGGCGTCAGGGCTGGCGGGGAGTGTAGCGCTCACGAGCAGTCTCCAATGCGGGGGCGCCGCCGAGGGTCGGCGGCTCCCCCAGCGCGATCACTTGACCGCGATGGCCTTGCCGGAGCCGTCCTTGATCTGGCTCCACTGAACGTCGCGCACCAGTTGCTTGACGACGTCAGGCAGCGGCACGTAGTCCAGATCGTCGGCCGCCTTGTCGCCGTTCTGGTAGGTCCAGTCAAAGAACTTCAGCACCTGAGCAGCAATCTCGGGCTTGGCCTGAGACTTGTGCATCAGGATGTAGGTCGGGTTGGTGATCGGCCAGGCATCCTTGCCGGGCTGCTCGGTGGTGATCTGGTAGAAGGACTTCTTCCAGTCAGCACCAGCCGCTGCGGCCTTGAAGGCCGAATCGCTCGGGTGCACGAACTGGCCATCGCGGTTCTTCATGACCGTGTAGGTCATCTTGTTCTGCTTCACATAGGCGTACTCGAGATAGCCGATCGAGTTCGGAAGGCGCTGCACATAAGCAGCCACACCCTCGTTGCCCTTGCCGCCGGCGCCAGTGGGCCAGTTGACGGCGGTGCCCTCGCCCACCTTGGCCTTCCACTCGGCATTGACCTTGGAAAGGTAGTTGGTGAAGACAAAGGTCGTTCCCGAACCGTCAGCACGACGGACCACCGAGATGTCGCCATCCGGCAGCGACACGCCCGGGTTCAGCGCGGTGATGGCCGGGTCGTTCCACTTGGTGATCTTGCCCAGGAAAATGTCGCCCAGTACGGCGCCGGTCAGCTTCATCTGGCCAGGCTGCAGCCCCTTGATGTTGACCACCGGCACCACGCCACCGATCACGGTGGGGAACTGAACCATGCCGTCCGCTGCCAGGTCCTCGTCCTTCAGGGGCATGTCGGAGGCGCCAAAGTCCACCGTTTTGGCCTTGATCTGCTTGATGCCGGCGCCCGAGCCGACCGACTGGTAGTTCACCCGTGCGCCGGTGGCCTTGTTGTAGGCATCGGCCCACTTGGCGTACAACGGCGCCGGAAACGTCGCACCCGCACCGGTCACGTCCTGGGCAGCCACAGCACCGGACATGGCCAGCAGCGCACAGGTCAAGGAAGCACGAATCGTAGAAGTCAGCATGGGAAACCCTTTCCAGAGGTCACAGGCGCCGGCCTTGCCGGCTTGTTGACACTGTAGGGAGGGCTTGTGACAGAGTCGTGACATCGATGTCACAGACGCCTCATGGCGTCATCTGACCGTCACATATTCATCATGACATCCAATCGCCCTCAGGCGGCTCGTGCTGCGGCTGCCAGCCGCTCAGCCGCCTGGCGGGCCAGCGCCGCGTCGGCGGTCTCGACCATGACCCGCAGCACCGGTTCGGTGCCTGAAGCGCGGATCAGCACCCGCCCTCCCAGGCCCAACGCTGAACGCACGGCTTCGGTCTCTGAGGCCAGATGGGCATTGGACTGCCAGTCCGAGCCTTCAGGCAGGCGCACGTTGATCATGGTCTGCGGGAACAGCGGTGCATCGACCAGCAGCTCGGGCAGCGAGCGGTTGCTGTGCCGCACCGCCTGCAGCACCTGCAAGGCGCTGACGATGCCGTCGCCGGTGCTGTGCCGGTCCAGGGCCAGCAGGTGGCCCGAGCCTTCGCCTCCCAGGATCCAGCCGCGCTGTGCCAATGCCTCCAGCACATAGCGGTCGCCCACCTTGGCGCGCACCAGATCCAGGCCGCGGCGGCGCAGCGCCAGCTCGATGCCCATGTTGGTCATCAGCGTGCCGACCACGCCCGGCACGGACTCGCCCTGGGCCAGCCGGTCCATGGCCATCACGTAGAGCAGCTCGTCGCCGTTGTACAGGCGGCCACTGCGGTCAACGAGTTGCAGGCGGTCGGCGTCGCCATCCAGCGCGATGCCGAAATCGGCGCCGCGTGCCAGCACCTCGGCCTGCAGCGCCTGCGGCGCAGTGGCGCCAAAGCCGTCATTGATGTTGGTGCCGTTGGGCGACACGCCAATGCTGGTGACCTCGGCACCCAGCTCATGGAAGACCGCCGGCGCCACATGGTAGGCGGCGCCGTGCGCGGCATCGACCACCAGCTTCAGGCCGCGCAGCGTCAGGTCACCGCTGACCGTGGTCTTGCAGAACTCGATGTAGCGGCCTTCAGCGTCGCCCAGGCGGCGCGCCTTGCCCAGCTGCGCCGAGCCCACCCACTGCGGCTCTTCCTCGAGCGCCAGCTCGACCGAGCGCTCCCAGTCATCGGACAGTTTCTGGCCGCGGGCCGAAAAGAACTTGATGCCGTTGTCCGGGTAGGGGTTGTGCGAGGCGCTGATCACCACCCCCAGGTCCAGGCGCAGCGCCCGCGTCAGGTAGGCGACACCCGGCGTGGGCAGCGGACCGGTCAGCAGCACGTCGACGCCGGCCGAGGCAAATCCAGCCTCCAGTGCCGACTCCAGCATGTAGCCCGAAATACGGGTGTCCTTGCCGATCAGCACAGTGCGCGGGCCCTTGGTGCGCCCGGCACGCAGCACGCGGCCGACAGCATGACCCAGGCGCAGCGCGAAATCGGCGGTGATGGGCGCCTGGCCCACGGTGCCACGGATGCCATCGGTGCCGAAGTACTGGCGCGACATGACTCTCTCTCCTGTGTTGTTCTTCGTCGGCCCTGATTGTCAGTGGGCCATCGGTCCACCCAGACCGGCCGCACACCAGACCTTGACCGCATCGACCGTGGCTGCCACATCGTGCACGCGCACGATGCGTGCGCCCCGCGCGATCGAGGCGAGTGCCGCGGCCACGCTGGGCACCAGGCGCTCGCCCACCGGCCGCCCGGTCAGCTGGCCCAGCGTGCCCTTGCGGGACCAGCCCACCAGCAGCGGCGGCCCCAGCTCGCACAGCGCGGCCTGGCCCTGCCACAGGGCCAGGTTGTGCTCCAGCGACTTGCCGAAGCCGTAACCCGGGTCCAGGGTGATGCGCGCATCGACAACGCCGGCCATGCGCACCGCGTGCAGGCGCCGGGCCAGGAAGTCGCGCACCTCGCCGACCACGTCGGTGTAGCTTGGGCGCTGCTGCATGGTGTCCGGCTGACCCTGCATGTGCATCAGACACAGGCCCACACTGCCGTGCGCGGCCACGCGCTCCAGCGCCCCGGGCAGTTGCAGCGCGCGCACGTCGTTGATGATGTCGGCGTCCAGCGCCAGCACCGCGTCCATCACTTCGGGGCGACTGGTGTCCACGCTGACCGGCACGCCCAGGCGCACAGCCTGGCGCACGACCGGAACCACCCGGGCCAGCTCCTCGTCCAGGGTGGGCGGCTGCGCACCGGGCCGGGTGGACTCGCCACCAATGTCCAGAATGTCGGCCCCCTGGGCCAGCAAGCGCTCGCAGTGGGCCAGCGCAGCGCGTTCACCGGCGTGGCTGCCACCGTCCGAAAAGGAGTCGGGGGTGACATTGACGATGCCCATCACCTGCGGGCGATCCAGATCGATCTGGAATCGGGTGGTCTGCCAATACATCGGCCAGGTCCGAGGCTGCCGTTGAAAAGGCCGACGGGGCCGTCAGGGCCCCGTGGCGTCAGGAGAGCAGGACAGGCAGCTCAGGCAGCCGCGGGGGCGCCATCGGCCTGGGCCGGCGGCGTCGGGCCATTGCCGCCCTTGCTGGAGCTGGGCGTCCAGTCCTTGGGCGGGCGCGGCGGCTTGCCTTCCATGATGTCGTCGATCTGCTCGCTGTCGATGGTTTCCCATTCCAGCAGGGCCTTGGCCATCGCGTGCATCTTGTCCTGATGCTCCTCGATGTGACGGCGGGCGATCGAGTACTGCTCGTCGATGATCTTGCGGATCTGTTGATCAACCTTGCGCATCGTCTCTTCGGACATGTGCGTGGTCTTGGTGACCGAGCGACCCAGGAAGACCTCACCCTCGTTCTCGGCGTAGACCATCGGGCCCAGCTCGTCGGTCATGCCGTAGCGGGTGACCATGTCGCGGGCGATGGCGGTGGCGCGTTCGAAATCGTTGCTGGCGCCGGTGGTCATCTGGTTCATGAACACTTCTTCGGCGATGCGGCCGCCGAACAGCACCGAGATGGTCGAGAGCATGCGCTCCTTGTCCATGCTGTAGCGGTCGCCCTCGGGCAGTTGCATCGTCACGCCCAGCGCACGGCCGCGCGGAATGACGGTGACCTTGTGCACCGGGTCGGTCTTGGGCATCAGGCGTGCCACCAGGGCGTGGCCCGCCTCGTGGTAAGCGGTGTTCTTGCGCTCTTCCTCGGGCATGACCATGGACTTGCGCTCAGGGCCCATCATGATCTTGTCCTTGGCACGCTCGAAGTCGATCATCTCGACCACGCGGGCGTTGCGGCGGGCAGCGAACAGCGCGGACTCGTTGACCAGGTTGGCCAGATCGGCGCCCGAGAAGCCCGGCGTGCCACGGGCCAGGATATCGGCCTTGACGTCCTGGCCGATCGGCACCTTGCGCATGTGCACATTGAGGATCTGTTCACGGCCGCGCACATCGGGCAGCGTGACATACACCTGGCGGTCGAAGCGACCCGGGCGCAGCAGCGCCGGATCCAGGATGTCGGGCCGGTTGGTGGCCGCCATCACGATCACGCCCAGGTTGGTTTCGAAGCCGTCCATCTCGACCAGCATCTGGTTGAGCGTCTGCTCGCGCTCGTCGTTGCCGCCACCCAGGCCGGCACCGCGGTGGCGGCCCACCGCGTCGATTTCATCGACGAAGATGATGCAGGGCGCGCTCTTCTTGGCCTGCTCGAACATGTCGCGCACGCGGGCCGCGCCCACGCCGACGAACATTTCCACGAAATCAGAGCCCGAGATGCTGAAGAACGGCACCTTGGCCTCGCCGGCGATCGCCTTGGCCAGCAGCGTCTTGCCGGTGCCCGGAGGGCCGACCAGCAGCACGCCGCGCGGGATGCGGCCACCCAGCTTCTGGAACTTCTGCGGGTCTTTCAGGAAGTCGACCAGCTCCTTGACCTCTTCCTTGGCCTCGTCGCAGCCGGCGACGTCAGCGAAGGTGGTGGAGTTGTTGGCCTCGTCCAGCATGCGGGCCTTGGACTTGCCGAAGCTGAACGCCCCGCCCTTGCCGCCGCCCTGCATCTGGCGCATGAAGTAGATCCAGACGCCGATCAGCAGCAGCATCGGGCCCCAGGACAGCAGCAGGCTCTGCAGCAGCGAGGGCTCGTCGCGCGGGCGCACGTCGAACTTGACGCCGTTGGCGATCAGGTCGCCGGTCAGGCCGCGGTCGAGGTAGGTGCCGGTGGTGCGGATGTTGCGATCGTCGGTGGTCTTGGCCGAAATCTCGACGCTGCCCGGACCCTCCTGGATCGTGACGCTCTTGATGCGCTTGCTGCGCACCTCTTCAAGAAACTCGGAGTAGCTCAGTTGGCTGCCCGAGACAGCGGCCCGATCAAACTGCTTGAAGACGGTGAACAGCACCAAGGCGATCACCAGCCACACTGCAATTTTCGAGACCCATTGATTGTTCACCGCGGCTCCTTCTTGCCATCAGACACCGGCAACGGCCCTCCGCCGCCCGCGTCTTACCGCATATAGGGTCGATTCTACGCCCCTCAAGTTCCCTGACTGTGCGCGTGGACAGGTCGTCCAGCACCGGATAACCGGGGTCAGGCCGGCGTTTTCAGGCCGATCCCCACCAGAAAAATCTCGGCCGACTTGTCGCGCGAGGACTTCGGCTTGAAGGGTTTGACCACCCGGAAGCTGTCGCGAAACAGCGCCACTAGCGGGTCGTAGGCGCCACCGTGGAACACCTTGGCGACCAGCGCGCCCTGCGGCCGCAGGTGCTGGCGGCCGAAATCGACGGCCAGCTCGACCAGGTGTTCAATGCGCGCGGCGTCGGCACTCGACACGCCCGACAGATTGGGCGCCATGTCCGACACCACGAGGTCCACGGCCCGATCGCCCAGTGCGGCTTCGAGCTGCATCAGCACCGAATCTTCGCGAAAATCGCCCTGAATGAATTGAACGCCGTCAATCGGCTCCATCTCCAGCAGGTCGAGCGCGATGATGGTGCCGTCCAGCGCGCCACTGGCCGCACCGCCACTGCCGGCCGCCTTGGGCGCGAAGCGGCGGCGCAGGTACTGGCTCCAGGCGCCGGGCGCGGCACCCAGATCCACCACCACCTGCCCGGGACGCACCAGGCCGAAGGCCTCGTCGATCTCCTTGAGCTTGTAGGCGGCGCGGGCGCGAAAGCCGTCCTTCTGCGCCTGGCGCACATAGGGATCGTTGACATGGTCGTGCAGCCATGCCTTGTTCACCTTCTTGCTCTTGGTCTGGACTTTCATTGGTCTTGAACCCCGGGGGATAATGCCACGATGCCTGCGATTGAACTGACGCCCGCCCGCCGCAAAGAGCTGCGCGGTGAGGCCCACCACCTCGACCCGGTCGTGATGATCGGTGCCGATGGCCTGACCCCCGCCATCATCAAGGAGACCGACGCCGCGCTGAAGGCCCATGGCCTGATCAAGGTGCGTGTCTTCTCGGACGACCGCGCCGGCCGCGAAGCCGTGCTGGGACAGCTGGCCGACCAGCTGGACGCGGCCCCGGTGCAGCACATCGGCAAGCTGCTGGTGCTGTGGCGCCCGATGCCCGAAAAGGCCAAGGCCGTGCCCGAGGAGCCCAAGCGCGGCTCGCGCACGGTCAAGCTCGTCACCTTTGCCCGCAAGGGCAGCCCTCGACCGATCGTGCAGACCGTCACCGTGCACGGCAACGAGCGACTGACCGCGGGGGGCCAGATCAAGCGCGCCAAGAAGCGCGCCACCAGCGTCAAGAAGAAGGCCCAGAGCCAGTGACCGGGGCGCGCGCGGCCCGCCAGGCCAGCGCCGTCACCGCCACGATCTTCACCGCAAACAGGCCGAAGCTCAGACCATGCAGCGCTGCAAAGCCCAGCGGCGTGGGCTGGCCGGCCTTGGCCGCCGCGATCATCGGCTGCAGGCCGTAATAGCCCAGCACGGTGCAGCCCAGCGCCAGCAGCGTCAGGCCCATCTCCAGTGTGAACTGGCTGCCTCGCCCGGCCTCGGCCACCTCGGCGGCAGCACGGCGCTCCAGCATCAGCAGCAGGCCGCCCAGGCCGATGCTCAGCCAGGCCTCCTGCGCGAAGATGCGTGCCACCACCCGGCCGGCGTCGGCCTGCACCAGCGTGGCAAAGGGCGCCGGCGTGGCGATCAGCGCAATGCACAGCAACACCCCGGCCCACAGCCCGGGCACGAAGCGGCGGGTGAAGGCGGCCGCGCGGATCACTCGTAGCGGACCGCGACGATCTCGTAGGAGCGCACGCCACCCGGTGCCTGCACATCGGCCACGTCGCCGGCTTCCTTGCCGATCAGCGCGCGGGCGATGGGTGAGCTGATCGAAATCAGGCCCAGCTTCAGGTCGGCCTCGTCGTCGCCGACGATCTGGTAGGTCACGGACTTGCCGCTCTCTTCGTCTTCCAGGTCCACGGTGGCGCCAAACACCACCTTGCCGCCGGCATCCAGGCTGGAGGGGTCAATGACTTGCGCGGCCGAGAGCTTGCCCTCGATCTCGAGGATGCGGCCCTCGATGAAGCCCTGCTTGTCCTTGGCGGCGTCGTACTCGGCGTTCTCGGACAGGTCGCCCTGGGCGCGGGCCTCGGCGATGGCCTGCACCACAGCCGGGCGCTCGACGTGCTTGAGGCGGTGCAGCTCGTCCTTCAGCTTCTCGGCGCCGCGCTTGGTCAGGGGGATGGTGCTCATGTCGGGTGTATGAAGGGTCTCTACAAAGGCAAACCGCCGCCACGGCCCGATCGGGCGGTGGGCGGCGGCCATGCAATGGGCAGGAGTGTAGTGCAGTCCGGGCCGGTCAGACCAGGGCCGTGTGCAGCTCCTGCAGCGACAGCACGCCAATGTCGTCCTGGTGCTTCAGCGCCTCGGTGGCAGCCTCGCAGCCGGCCATCGTGGTGTAGTAGGTCACCCGGTTGGCCAGCGCGGCGGTGCGGATGTAGCGGCTGTCGGCGATCGCGGTGCGGGTCTCGTCCACGGTGGTGAACACCAGCTGGACCTCGCCGCCCTTGATCATGTCGGCGATGTGCGGCCGGCCGTCCTTGACCTTGTTGACCACCTTGACCGGGATGCCGGCCTCGGCGATGGCTGCAGCCGTGCCCTTGGTCGCGGCCACCTGGAAGCCCAGGTTGATCAGCTCCGAGGCCACCTTGACCGCACGGTCCTTGTCGTTGTTCTTGACGGTGATGACCACCGTGCCCTTGCTGGGCAGGCGGCTGCCGGCGCCCAGCTGGCTCTTGAGCATGGCCTCGCCGAAGCTGTAGGCCACGCCCATCACCTCGCCGGTGGAGCGCATCTCGGGGCCCAGGATGGGGTCGACGCCCGGGAACTTGTTGAACGGGAAGACCGCTTCCTTGACGCTGAAGTACGGCGGGATCACCTCGTGCGGCGCCCGGCCGCCCATGCCGGTCTGGTCCCCCAGCAGCTGGCCGGCCATGCAGCGCGCGGCGATCTTGGCCAGCGGCTGGCCGGTGGCCTTCGAGACGAAGGGCACGGTACGCGAGGCGCGCGGGTTGACTTCCAGCACGTAGACCACGGCGTCGGCGCCGTCGCCCTGGATGGCGAACTGCACGTTCATCAGCCCCACCACCTTCAGCGCCTTGGCCATGGCAGCGGTCTGGCGGCGCAGCTCGTCCTGCAGCGCGGCCGGCAGCGAGTACGGCGGCAGCGAGCAGGCCGAGTCGCCCGAGTGCACGCCGGCCTGCTCGATGTGCTCCATGATGCCGCCGATCATCACCGCGCCCGAGGCGTCGGCGATGCAGTCCACATCCACCTCGATCGCGTCATCGAGGAAGCGATCGAGCAGCACCGGCGACTTCTCGGAGACGCGCACCGCCTCGCGCATGTAGCGCTCCAGATCCTTGTCGCCGTGGACGATTTCCATCGCCCGGCCACCCAGCACATAGGACGGGCGCACCACCAGCGGGTAGCCGATCTCGTTGGCCAGGCGCACCGCGTCGTCTTCGTTGCGCGCCGTGCGGTTGGGCGGCTGCTTCAGGCCCAGGGTGTGCAGCAGTTGCTGGAAGCGCTCACGGTCTTCGGCGATGTCGATCGAGTCGGGCGTGGTGCCGATGATGGGCACGCCGGCGCGCTCCAGATCCAGGGCCAGCTTCAGCGGGGTCTGGCCGCCATACTGCACGATCACACCGACCGGCTGCTCCTTGGCCACGATCTCGAGCACGTCTTCCAGCGTCACCGGCTCGAAGTAGAGGCGGTCCGAGGTGTCGTAGTCGGTGGACACCGTCTCGGGGTTGCAGTTGACCATGATGGTTTCATAGCCGTCCTCGCGCATGGCGAGGGCCGCATGGACGCAGCAGTAGTCGAACTCGATGCCCTGGCCGATGCGGTTCGGACCGCCGCCCAGCACCATGATCTTCTTCTTGTCGGTAGGTGCCGCCTCGCACTCCTCGTCGTAGGTGGAGTACATGTAGGCGGTTTGCGTGGCGAACTCGGCCGCGCAGGTGTCCACCCGCTTGTAGACCGGGCGCACATTCAGCGCGTGGCGCTTGGCACGCACTTCATGCTGGTTCGTGCCCAGCAGCTTGGCCAGGCGGCGGTCGGAAAAGCCCTTGCGCTTGAGGAAATACAGCTCGTCCCTGGACAGGCTCTCCAGCGTGCGCGCCTTGACCGCCGTCTCGGCCTGGATGATCTGCTCGATCTGCGCCAGGAACCAGGGGTCGATGGCGGTTTCCTCGAAGATCTCGTCGAGGCTCATGCCGATGCGGAACGCATCGCCCACGTACAGGATGCGCTCGGGACCGGGCTCGCCGATCTCCTCGACGATCTCCTCGCGGTCGGTAGAACGCTCGGTCAGGCCGTCGATGCCGGTCTCCAGGCCGCGCAGGGCCTTCTGGAACGATTCCTGGAAGGTGCGGCCCATCGCCATCACCTCGCCCACGGACTTCATCTGCGTGGTCAGGTGCGCATCAGCCGCGGGGAACTTCTCGAAGGCGAAGCGCGGGATCTTGGTGACCACGTAGTCGATCGAGGGCTCGAACGAGGCGGGCGTGGCGCCGCCGGTGATGTCGTTGCGCAGCTCATCGAGCGTGTAGCCCACCGCCAGCTTGGCCGCGACCTTGGCGATCGGGAAGCCCGTGGCCTTGGAGGCCAGCGCGGACGAGCGCGACACGCGCGGGTTCATCTCGATGACGATCATCCGGCCGGTGTCCGGGTTGATCGAGAACTGCACATTGGAGCCGCCGGTGTCGACGCCGATCTCGCGCAGGATGGCGATCGAGGCGTTGCGCAGCAGCTGGTACTCCTTGTCGGTCAGCGTCTGGGCCGGGGCCACGGTGATCGAGTCGCCGGTGTGGATGCCCATCGGGTCGAGGTTCTCGATCGAGCAGACGATGATGCAGTTGTCCGCCTTGTCGCGGACCACTTCCATCTCGTATTCCTTCCAGCCGATCAGCGACTCTTCGATCAGCAGCTCGTTGGTGGGCGACAGGTCCAGGCCGCGCTTGCAGATCTCTTCGAATTCTTCCGGGTTATAGGCGATGCCGCCACCGGTGCCGCCCAGTGTGAAGCTGGGGCGGATGACCATGGGGAAGCCCGAGCCGCCGATCTCGGCCTGGATGCTCTTCTGCACGCCCCAGGCCTCTTCCATGCTGTGCGCGATACCCGACTTGGCCGAGCCCAGGCCGATCTTGGTCATCGCGTCCTTGAACTTCAGCCGGTCCTCGGCCTTCTCGATCGCGTGCTCATTGGCACCGATCATCTCGACCTGGTACTTGGCCAGCACGCCATGCTTGTGCAGGTCCAGCGCGCAGTTCAGCGCGGTCTGGCCGCCCATCGTGGGCAGGATGGCGTCCGGGCGCTCCTTGGCGATGATCTTCTCGACCACCTGCCAGGTGATCGGCTCGATGTAGGTGACATCGGCCGTGTCGGGGTCGGTCATGATGGTCGCCGGATTGCTGTTGACCAGGATGACCTTGTAGCCCTCCTCGCGCAGCGCCTTGCAGGCCTGGGCGCCGGAGTAGTCGAACTCGCAGGCCTGACCGATGATGATCGGGCCGGCGCCGATGATGAGGATGCTCTGGAGGTCGGAACGCTTGGGCATGGTCTTGTCTTTATTTGAATCGGGCGGGCATCAGCCGAGGCTGGCGGTGGCGAGCTTGGCGCCAAAGCCGAGGAACAGGGCGCCAACGCCCGAGGCGGCCGCACTGGCGGTGCGGCGTTGGGCGGCGAAGGCGGCAGCCAGCCGCATCCCCGCGAAGATCAGCACCGACAGGTAGACGGCACTGCAGGCCTGCGCGATCGCGCCCAGGCCCAGAAAGGTCAGCGCCGGCCACGGGTACGCGGGGTCGACGAACTGGATGAAGAAGGACACGAAGAACAGGATGGCCTTGGGGTTGAGCAGGCTGATCACCAGCGCCTTGCGAAACGGCTGGCTCAGGTCCAGCCGGCTTTCGTCGACCGGCGCCACCTCGCCGCGCCAGCGGCGCAGCGCACCCAGCAGCAGCTGGATCCCGACCCAGGCCAGGTAGCTGGCCCCCACCACCTTGATCAGCAGGAACAGCGCCGGCACGGCCTTCAGCAGCGAGGCAGCCCCCAGCGCAGCCAGGGTCATCAGCACGGTGTCGCCGACGAAGACCCCGCAGGCCGCGGCATAGCCGGGCCGCACGCCGCGGCGCGCCGCCACCGACAGCACGAACAGCGAGTTCGGGCCCGGCAGCAGCACGATCGCAATCGTGCCGAGCAAGTAGGTGCTGAGGTCGGTGATACCGAGCATGGGGCCGATCAGGCGCGGGCCTGATCCATCAGGGTGGTGAAACGGTCGAACAGGTAGCTGATGTCGTGCGGACCCGGCGAGGCTTCCGGGTGGCCCTGGAAGCAAAAAGCCGGCTTGTCGGTGCGGGCCAGGCCCTGCAGCGTGCCGTCGAACAGGCTGACATGGGTGGCACGCAGATTCGCCGGCAGGGTCTTCTCGTCGACCGTGAAGCCGTGGTTCTGGCTGGTGATCGACACGCGGCCGTTGTCCAGATCCTTCACCGGGTGGTTCGCGCCGTGGTGGCCAAACTTCATCTTGAAGGTCTTGGCGCCCGAGGCCAGCGCCATGATCTGGTGGCCCAGGCAGATGCCGAAGGTGGGGATGCCGGACTCGATCAGCTCGCGGGCGGCGGCGATCGCGTAGTCGCAGGGTTCCGGGTCGCCCGGACCGTTGGACAGGAAGATGCCGTCGGGCTGGTGCTTCAGGACCTCGGCCGCCGGGGTCTTGGCGGGCACGACGGTCACGCGGCAGCCCCGCTCGGCCAGCATGCGCAGGATATTGCGCTTGACGCCGAAGTCATAGGCGACGACGTGGTACTTCGCATCGGTCAGCGTGCCGTAGCCCGGCGTGCCATCGGCGCGCGCAAGCTGCCATTCGGTCTCGGTCCAGGGGTAGGACTGCTCGGCGCTGACGACCTGGGCCAGGTCCTGCCCGGCCATGCTGGGCGCGGCCTGGGCCCGGGCCACGGCGTCGGCCACATCGGTATCGCTGATGGTGTGGCCGGCGGCAAAGGTGGCGATGCAGCCGTTCTGGGCACCGGTGGTGCGCAGCACGCGGGTCAGGCGGCGGGTGTCGATGTCGGCGATCGCCACCGTGCCCTCGGCCTGCAGGTACTCGCCCAGCGTGCGGGTCTGGCGGAAGTTGGAGGTGCGGACCGGCAGGTCCTTGATGATCAGGCCGGCGGCATGGACCTTCGTGGCTTCGACATCCTCGTCATTGACGCCGTAGTTGCCGATGTGCGGATACGTCAGCGTGACGATCTGCCGGCAGTAGCTCGGGTCGGTGAGGATCTCCTGGTAGCCGGTGAGCGCGGTGTTGAACACCACTTCACCCACCGTGTGACCGGCCGCGCCGATCGAGGTGCCACGAAAAACCGTGCCGTCAGCAAGCGCGAGGAGAGCGGGAGCGAGGACGGGCAACAAGGGGAACTCCGGTGTTCGCGCACCCAGCCCCTCGCCCGCCAGGCGACCCCCGTCCTGCGACGTTTCAGGGGGTGGCCATGGGCTTGGCAGGAAGTTTCCGAAAACGTCGTTTCGCTGGGTGGCTTGTTTTGGGGTAAACCCGCTGATTATAGCCTGAAAGACCGGCTCGACTGTCAGGTCCACGTTGGAAAGACCCCTCGGCCAGGCGCCCGCGGCGAGCGGGGAACTAGAATGATCACCCAGGGTCTGAAGCCCTGAGGCGGGTCACCGCCTGCAACCCACAGACTGGCAACCCCTTGGAGGTTCTTTGATGAACGACAGCCTGCAAACCTTCCCCGGCCTCTCGACCGGCTCGGGCTCGCTGGCCGCCCAGCGCAACCGCGTGCTGCGCAACACCTACTGGCTGCTGGCCTTGTCCATGGTGCCCACCGTGATGGGCGCCTGGCTGGGTGTGAGCACCGGGCTGATGCGCGGCCTGAGCCCGGTGGTGTCGCTGGTGGTCTTCCTGGCCGGCTCCTTCGGCCTGATGTTCGCGATCGAGCGCACCAAGAACTCCGCCGCTGGCGTCGGCTTCCTGCTGCTCTTCACGTTCTTCATGGGCGTGATGCTGTCGCGCCTGCTGGGCTTCGTGCTGGCCAAGGGCAATGGCCCGACGCTGGTGATGACGGCCTTCGGCGGCACCGCGCTGGTCTTCCTGGCCATGGCCACGCTGGCCAGCGTGATCAAGCGCGACCTGTCGGGCATGGGCAAGTTCCTGATGGTGGGCGCGCTGGTGATCTTCGCCGCCGGCATCATCAACGTGTTCCTGCAGTCGGGTGCGCTGTTCCTGACGGTGTCGGTGCTGTGCATCGGCCTGTTCTCGGCCTTCATGGTCTATGACATCAAGCGCATCATCGACGGCGGCGAGACCAACTATGTCACCGCCACGCTGGCGATCTACCTGGACATCTACAACGTGTTCCAGAGCCTGCTGAGCCTGCTGGGCATCTTCGGCAGCGACGACTGACGCGGCCTGGCCGCAAGCACCAAGGGGCCTTCGGGCCCCTTTTTCATGCCTGGCGCGCGGCACAATGCGGCGCCAGACATCCCACCCGTTTGACCATGCCCAACTGGAACCAGCCCCTGAGCCGCCTGCCCGACGCCACCGACGTGCTGGTGGTGGGCAGCGGCCCGGCCGGCAGCGCCGCGGCGCGGGTGCTGGCGCAGGCTGGCCGCTCGGTGGTGCTGGTCGATGCCCAGACCTTTCCGCGTGACAAGACCTGCGGCGACGGCCTGGTGCCCGACACCCATGCTGCGCTGCGCCGCCTGGGCGTGATCGACGAGGTGCTGCAGCGGGCCCAGGGCGCGGCCGCGGCACGCTGTCTGGCGCCCAATGGCCGGCATGTGGACGTGGCGGGCGAGTTGGCGGTGCTGCCACGGCGCGAGCTGGACGCCCTGCTCTGCCGCGCCGCGGTAGACGCTGGCGCGCTGCATGCGGCGCCGGCGCGCTTTGTGGCGCCGCTGCGCGGCGACAGCGGTCACGTCACCGGCGCGCTGCTGGACGACGGCCACACCCAGCGACCGCTGACGGCGCGCTGGCTGGTGCTGGCCACCGGGGCCGGCACCGGCCCGCTGGCGGCCCTCGGCCTGTGCCAGCGCAAGTCGCCCAGCTGCATGGCGATCCGTGGCTATGTCCGGCACACCGACCCCGACATGGCGGCAGCCGTGGGCGGACTGCGTTTCGTCTGGCACCCGACGCTGCGCGATGGCTATGGCTGGATCTTCGAAGGCCCTGACCACACCTACAACCTGGGCACCGGCGTGCTGGTCGGCCAGTTGGACGAGGACCGCGGCAAGCCGCCGCGCAACCTGCGCCGCATGTTCGATGACTTCGTGGCCATCGACCCGGTGGCCGCGCGCCTGGTCCGAGAGGGCACGATGGTGGGCGAGCTCAAGGGCGCGCCGCTGCGCTGCGACCTGGAGGGCGCCACCTGGACCGCGCCCGGTGTGCTGGTGGTGGGCGACGCGGTGGGCGCCACCTACTCGTTCTCGGGCGAGGGCATCGGCAAGGCCATGGAAACCGGCATCGCCGCAGCGCAGGCGCTGATTGCCCACCCCGATGACGCCGCCGCCGTGGAGGCCGCTTACCGCGCCAGCCTGCAGGCGCTGAAGCCGCGCTTTGACATGTACCGCCAGGCCGCCAGCTTCAACCGCCATCCCTGGCTGCTGAACATCATGGTCTGGCGAGCCAATCAGAGCCCGCGCATCCTGGCCAAGCTCAGCGACATCCTGAACGAACGCCGCCTGCCAGGCAGCCTGCTGACCTGGCGCGGCGTGCGCAGCATGCTGCTGCCCTGAGGCGCGCGCCTCAGCGCTCGAACACCGCGATGCTCTCGACGTGCGCGGTGTGCGGGAACATGTTCACCGCACCCGCCGCCACGCAGCGGTAGCCCGCCACATGCACCAGCAGGCCGGCGTCGCGCGCCAGCGTGGCCGGGTTGCAGCTGACATAGACGATGCGCCGCGGCGGTGTCCAGTCGGCGCGCGGCGCCTGCTGCAGGTCACCCAGCGCCTTGGCCAGCGCGAAGGCGCCTTCGCGCGGCGGATCCACCAGCCAGCGGTCGGCCTGGCCCCAGGCCACCAGGTCGTCGGGCGTCAGCTCGAACAGGTTGCGTGCCTCGAAGCGGGTCTTGTGGGCCAGGCCATTGCGCTGCGCGTTCTGGCGCGAGCGCTCGACCAGGGTCTCGCTGCCCTCGATGCCCAGCACCGATTGCGCGCGGGTGGCGATCGGCAGCGTGAAGTTGCCCAGGCCGCAGAACCAGTCGATCACGCGCTCGTCGGCCTGGGCCTCCAGCAGGCGCAGCGCGCGGCCCACCAGCACGGTGTTGATCTGGTGGTTGACCTGGGTGAAGTCGGTGGGCTTGAACGGCATCGTCACGCCGAACTCGGGCAGCGTGTAGGCCAGCTCCTCGCCCCCGTCGTCCAGCAGGTGCACGGTGTCCGGCCCCTTGGGCTGCAGCCACCACTGCACGCCATGCTCAGCCGCGAAGTCGCGCAGGCGCTGGCGGTCGGCGTCGGACAGCGGCGCCAGGTGGCGCAGCACCAGCGCGGTGACCTGGTCGCCCACGGCCAGCTCGATCTGCGGCAGCGTGTCGCGCGCATCCATCGCGCCCACCAGCGCGCGCAGCGGCATCAGCATGGCGCTGATGCGCGGGGGCAGCACATGGCACTCGCGCATGTCGGCCACGTAGCGCGACTTGCGCTCGTGGAAACCCACCAGCACGGTTTCCTTGCGCGCCACATAGCGCACCGACAGCCGGGCGCGCAGGCGGTAGCCCCAGGTCGGGCCCTCGATCGGGCGCAGCACGCGCTCGGGCTTGACCTTGCCCAGGTGGGCCAGGTTGTCCTCCAGCACGCGCTGCTTGATGGCCACTTGCGCGGCCGCATGCAGATGCTGCATCTTGCAGCCGCCGCAGGCCCCGGCATGCAGGCCGAAGTGCGGGCAGCCGGGGCTCACGCGCTGCGCGCTTTCACTGCGCAGCTCTCGCAGGCTGGCCTGCTCCCAGTTGTTCTTGCGCCGGCCCACGGTGACCAGGGCTTCCTCGCCGGGCAATGCGCCTTCGATGAAGACCACCTTGCCTTCGGCATTGCGGGCCACGCCCTGCGCCTCGATATCGAGCGCCTCAACGCGCAGCCATTCGTCCTGTGCTGTCATGGTCGGAATTGTCGGTGGGCCTATCAACGCCGAGGCCGCCCGCAGGCGGCCCCGGATCGGTGGGCAGCCGCTCAGCGCGAGGGCAGCAGCCGCGCCGGATCGATCGGCTTGCCCTGGCGCCGGATCTCGAAGTGCAGCTGCACCCGCTCGGCGTCGGTGTTGCCCATTTCGGCGATCTTCTGGCCCTTGCGCACCGCCTGGTCCTCCTTGACCAGCAGCGTCTGGTTGTGGGCGTAGGCGGTGAGATAGGTGGCGTTGTGCTTGACGATCACCAGGTTGCCATAGCCACGCAGACCGGAGCCGGCATAGACCACGCGGCCATCGGCCGCGGCCAACACCGGATCACCGGCGCGACCACCAATGCCCAGCCCCTTGCTGCGGGCCTCGTCGAAGGCGCTGATCACGGGGCCGGCAGCCGGCCAGCCCCAGGGAATGTCGTCATCGGCTTCCTTGGGCAGCGGGGCCGGCGGCGGTGTGGTGGGGGCGGACGCGCTGGCGGCTGCGCTGGCTGCGGCTGAGGCCGCGCCGGGCAGCGGCTTGGCGTCCAGCTTGGGCGCGGTCACCGGCTTGGCGGCCACGGCCGGGCCGTCCGGCGGCGCCACGCGCAACACCTGCCCCACCTCGATCAGGTTGGGGTTCTCGATGCCGTTCCAGCGGGCAATGTCGCGCCAGCCCTGGCCGTTTTCCAGCGCGATGCGCATCAGCGTGTCGCCGGGTTTGACCACGTAGCTGCCAGGCTTGACCTCGACCGGTGCCGAGGCTGGCGCCGAAGCCGCAGTCGCCGCCTTGGGCACGTCGGCCACCGGACGCACAGCGCGGCCGGCCGAGCGATCCTCCACGGGGGCAGGCGGCCGGGTGGCCGAGCAGGCCACCAGCAGCGTCGCCAGCCCGATCATCAGTGTCCGGCGAAGGAGCGGCCGCAGCGCGTCGGTCATGGAACTTCCCTGGTTCATGCAATACCCGATTTTAAGGGGACGAACTGCACCGTCTCTCCCACGGTGCGTTGCCAGCCGTCGGCACGGCGGTCGACGATCACCAGCACCTGGCTGCGGCCATCGGCCGCCAGGGCCGGCGCGACCAGGCGGCCACCCAGGGCCAGCTGCTCCAGCCAGGCAGGCGGCAGGTCCTCGCCACCGGCGGCGGCGACGATCGTGTCATAGGGGCCACCGGGGGCGTGACCCCGCATGCCGTCGCCGTGGATCAAGCGCACAGGGTGCACGCCCAGGGTGCTCAGGTGGCTGCGGGCCAGCTGGTGCAGCGGACCCAGGCGCTCGATCGAGACCACATGCCGGGAGAGTGCTGCCAGCACCGCCGCCTGGTAGCCGCAGCCGGTGCCGATTTCCAGCACCTGGCCCAGGTGGCCTCGGGCCCGGGCGGTCTCGCCCAGGAAGCACCACTCCAGCATGCGCGCCACCACCGAGGGCTTGGAGATGGTCTGCCCCAGGCCGATCGGCAGGCTGGTGTCTTCGTAGGCCTGGTTGGCCAAAGCAGAATCGACAAACCGGTGCCGCGGCACCGCCGCCATGGCCTGCAGCACCGGCTCGCAGACCACGCCGTCGGCGCGCAGCCGGTCGACCATGCGCGAGCGCACCGCCGTGCCGTCCAGGCCCAGCCCGGTGGGGGTGGTCTGCTGGCGCTGGTCGCGCGCGGCCTCGGCCAGCGGGCGCTGTGGGCGCAGCGTGGCGCCGGCCCCGGCGCGAGCGCCAGGGGCCACCGCATCCAGCGACGCCGGGAAACGGCCGGTGCGCGACTTGGTCATGGCCGCGCCAGGCGCGCGGACCAGTCACCCAGACGGGCGTGGTCGGTCAGGTCCACCTGCAGCGGGGTGATCGACACGCGGCCCTGGGCCGTGGCGTGGAAATCGGTGCCATCGCCCGCTTCGCGCGCATCGCCGGCCGGGCCGATCCAGTAAACCGTCTCGCCGCGCGGACTTTGCTGGCGGATCACCGGCTCGCTGGCATGGCGCCGACCCAGGCGGGTGACCTGCCAGGGCAGCGTGTCGGCCTGCGGGTGGTTAGGGATGTTCACATTGAGCAGAAAGGGCGCGGCCCAGGTGCCGCTTTGGCGCTGGGCCAGCACCGACTCGACCACCCGGCGCGCGGTGCGTGCGGCAGCATCCAGCTCGACCCAGCCCTTGTCCACCTGCGAGAAGGCGATGGCTGGTATGCCGAACAGATAACCCTCCATGGCCGCCGCCACGGTGCCCGAGTACAGCGTGTCGTCGCCCATGTTGGCGCCCTGGTTGATGCCCGAGAGCACCAGATCGGGCCGCTGCGGCAGCAGCCCGGTCAGGGCGATGTGGACGCAGTCGGAGGGCGTGCCGTTCACATAGCGCACGCCCCTCAGGTGCTCGCCCTGGGCGGCATAGACCGACAATGGCCGGTTCAGGCTGAGGGCATTGGAGGTGCCGCTGGCGTTTTGCTCCGGGGCGATGACGTCGATCTCGCCCAGGCCCTGGCAGGCCCGCACCAGAGCGGCGATGCCGGGGGCCAGGTAGCCGTCGTCGTTGGCAATGAGGATGCGCATGCGCACCGATTGTAGGGACGCGTCGCCAGGGTGACGCCGCCGCGCACCGCGCCTGCCTATCATCGCGCCCCACGACGACCTTTGACAGGAGACAAGCCATGCACGCGTGGATCTGCAGCAACGATGGCGGACCCGAGGCCCTGCGCTGGACCGAGCAGGCCACGCCCGAACCCGGCCCGGGCCAGGCGCGGGTGGCGATTCGCGCGGCCAGCCTGAACTTCCCTGATCTGCTGATCACCCAGGGCAAGTACCAGCACAAGCCGCCCTACCCCTTCGTGCCCGGCGCCGAGTTCGCCGGCGTGGTCGAGGCCGTGGGCGACGGCGTGACGCGGCTGAAGGTCGGCGACCGGGTGATCGCGCTGGCCGGCACCGGTGGCTTCGCCACCCATGCGCTGGTCGATGAGGCGCGGCTGCTGCCGCTGCCCGCGGGCATGCCTTTCGAGCATGGTGCGGCCTTCGCCTTCACCTATGGCACCTCGCACCACGCGCTGATCGATCGCGGCGCGCTGCAGGCCGGCGAGACCGTGCTGGTGCTGGGCGCCGGAGGCGGCGTGGGCACCGCGGCGGTGCAGATCGCGAAAGCGGCGGGCGCGCGGGTGATCGCTGGCGCCGCCGGCGCCGACAAGGTGGCCTTCTGCCGCGAGATCGGCGCCGACGAGACCATCGACTACGCCAGCGAGGACCTGCGCGAACGCCTGAAGGCGCTGACCGGCGGGCGTGGCCCCGATGTGGTCTACGACCCGGTGGGCGGCGATCTGGCCGAGGCGGCCTTCCGCTCGATCGCCTGGCGCGGCCGCTACCTGGTGGTGGGCTTTGCGGCCGGCGGCATCCCGACGCTGCCGCTGAACCTGCCGCTGCTCAAGGGCGCGTCCCTGGTGGGCGTGTTCTGGGGCGAATTCGTGCGCCGCGAGCCGGCCGCCAGCGCCCGCGGCCTGGCGCAGCTGGCCGGGTGGTACGCCGAAGGCCGGGTGCGGCCGCTGATCGACAGCCAGCTGCCCCTGGCCGAGCTGGGGGAGGCCTTCCGTCGCCTGGCGGCGCGCCAGGTGCGCGGCAAGCTGGTGATGGTCCAGCCAGGCTGAGATCGCCGCCGCTGTCCCCCATACAGGGCCACTGTCCGAGGCGACCGCCTGCTAGCATGGCGGCCGTCGTGGATAGCGCGGGTCCTGGTGGCCTGTCGAGAGGTCGCCATGTCGGTCAAGGTTCTGATACTCGAAGACAACCCGGTCGCCCGGGATTTCCTGTCGCGTGTGCTGCGCGAGGCATTCAGTGATCCGATCACGATCACCGAAGCGGGCGATCTGGAGACCGCGCGGCGGCAGATCGCCCTGACCGGCCCGGGTGGCCTGCACGGCGCCGACCCGTTCAAGCTGATGCTGGTTGACCTGGAACTGCCCGACGGCAACGGCCTGGAGCTGCTGGCCGACCTGGGCCAGTACCCGGCTACCAAGGTGGTCACCACGCTGTACTCGGACGACGAGCACCTGTTCCCGGCGCTGCAGTGCGGTGCCGACGGCTACCTGCTGAAGGAAGACCGCTTCGAGGTGCTGGTCGAGGAGCTGCGCAAGATCGTGCTGGGCCAGCCGCCGCTGTCGCCCGCCATCGCCCGCCGCCTGCTCACCCACTTCCGCCATGGCACGGCGGCCGATGCGCCGCCGCCCCCGGCCCCTGGCATCGGCACGCTGGGCAGTCCCACCAAGGCGCCCGTGCCCATCGAGAAGCCGGTCGACCTGCCTCACCTGACCCCGCGCGAGATCGAGGTGCTCACCTACCTCAGCAAGGGCTTCACGATCAAGGAGATCGCGAACCTCATGGGCATCAAGTGGTTCACGGTGAACGACCACATCAAGTCGATTTACCGCAAGCTCAACGTCTCCAGCCGCGCCGAAGCCGCGGTGCTGGCCAGCAAGCAGGGTTTGGTCTGAGTCAACGGCCTCGGCCCGCAGGCCGAAGCTGGGGCATCATCGCGGGATGGCGCTGAACCCGCTGGACTCCACCCAACCCTCGAGCCGTTTTCCCGCGTCGGGCCTGCCGGCCGACAACGACGGCCCGATCGACACCCTGCCCAGCGGCCTGGCCGCAGGCACGCCCCGCATCGGCTGGCGGCGCCATGCGCTGCTGTTGGCAGCCATTGTCGGCTGCCTGACGGTCTTCCTGCTGGCGCGCAGCATGGCCAACCACCCGCATGTGGCGGCCGAGTGGCGGCAAGGCAATGACGACCGGCTGGAGCTGGTCTTCTCGCCGCTGCCGGCGCTGAAGGAGCACATGGGCAAGGAGCTGCTGGCGGTGGGCGGCGCCGGCCTCGAGCCGGTACCCTTCAACAGCCTGGCCCTGACCCACTCGTCGCGCTGGATCAGCGACCCGGCGCTGCGCCAGCGCCTGCTCAATGCCCGGCTCACCGCCGCCCACGCGCTGGCCGATGGCCAGGTGGTGCTGGTCTTCCGCGACGGCAGCCGGGTGGAGATCGCCTCGCGCCCGCGCGGCTATGTCGAGCTGGGCTCGATGTTCTGGCTGCTCAGCGCATTCGCGATGGTGGTGTTCCTGGTCGGCTGGATCGTGCCGCTGGTCCAGCCCCGCGAAGGCAACTTCCTCTACGCGGTGATGGCCCATGCCCAGGCCGCGCAACTGCTGCTGTCGGCCATCGCGTCGGTGCCCGGTCTGGCCCTGCCTGTGATGCTGGTAGGCAGTGAGCCGATGCTGCGCACGCTGCTCGACGCCATCACCGGCGCCGCGGTGCTGACCGCCGTGATGTGGCACCCGCTGCGCTTGCCCGGCCGCGGCCTGCTGGCCACCGCGGTCTGGCTGGTCACCGGCGCCTATGCGGCGGCGACCTTTGCGAGCCACCTGCAGCCCATGGCCTGGCGCTGGGGCGACATGCTGCTGTTGGTCCAGGGCGTGGCCTGCGTGCTGCTGCTGAGCTGGTCGTACAGCCGCGAGCGCCATCCCTTCGTGCTGGTCATGCGCCGCTTCACCACGGTCACGGTGTGCGCGCTGCTGCTGCTGGCGTTGTCGGTGTCCTATGTCGACCGCATGCCGATGGACGTGCAGCCGATGGCGATGGCCGCGCCGATGATCTGGAACGTGTTCCTGGCCTCGGTGGTGCTGCTGGTGCCCTTCGTGTCGCGCTCTCAGCACGTGATGCGCGAGTTCGCGATGCTGGCCGGCATCAGCACGGTGGCCACCTCGGTGGATCTGCTGTTCGTGGCGGTGTTCTCGTTCAGCCAGTTCACCTCGCTGACGCTGTCGCTGTTCCTGTCGCTGGGCGCCTACGCCGCCATTCGCCAATGGCTGATCAACCAGATGATGGGCGCACGGGCCCTGACCACCGAGCGCATGTTCACCCACCTCTACCGCATCGCGCGCGAGGTGGAGGCCCGCCCCGAGCGCGCTGGCGACCGCATGACCGAGCTGCTGCGCAATGTCTTCGAGCCCCTGGAAGCGCAGTTCGTCGGCGGCCACGGCAAGCTCACCCGGATCGCCGGCAATGGCGCGGTGCTGCTGGTGCCGGTGCCCAAGCTGGTGGAGGTGGCGCACCTGCAGGGCATGGTGGCGCTGCGCTTTGCCGAGCGCGGCAAGCGTCTGTTCACCCCTGAGGACGCCCGCCTGGCCGACCGCATCGTCGAGCAGTTGATGCGCGCGCTGGCGCACGACCGCGCGGTGGAGCGCGGGCGCAGCGAGGAGCGCACCCGCATCGCCCAGGACCTGCACGACGACATCGGCGCGCGTCTGCTGACCCTGATGTACAAGGCCCCCAGCAAGGAAATGGAGGACTATGTCCGCCATACGCTGCAGGATCTGAAGACCCTGACCCGTGGCCTGGCCGCCAAGGAGCACCCTCTGACGCTGGCTGCGGCCGAGTGGAAGACCGACATGACCCACCGCCTGCAGGCCGCACGCTGCGAGCTGGAATGGGACTCCGAGTTCGACGCCGACCCGACGCTGTCCATGGTGCAGTGGTCATCGATCACCCGCATCCTGCGCGAGCTGGTCAGCAACGTCATCGCCCATGCCCAGGCACGCCAGGTGCGCATCGAGTGCCGGCTGAACGAAGGCCGCATGCAGATCCGCATCAGCGATGACGGCAGCGGCCGCAATCCCTCGGTGTGGTCGCATGGCCTGGGCCTGGGTGGCATCCGCAAGCGCGTCAAGGCCATGGGCGGCACGGTGGAATGGCAGGAGCGCCAGCCGCGCGGCATCATCTGCCTGGTCGATATTCCGCACCTGACCCCGCCCGCCACGACCGCCGCCTGAGACCCCGATGAGCCGCCTCCACCACCACCCTGTGCAGGTGCACTTCGGCGACTGCGATCCCGCCGGCATCGTGTTCTTTCCGAATTTCTCGCGCTGGATGGACCAGTCGTCACTGGGCTTCTTCATGGCCTGCGGCCTGCCGCCCTGGCGCGAACTGGAGACGACCCGCGGCATCGTCGGCACGCCGGTGCTCGAGATCAACACCCGCTTCGTGGCCAGCGCCACCTACGGCGAGTCGATCGTTGTCGAAACCAGCGTCGAGGAGTGGCGCGCCAAGGTCTTTGTGCACCGCCACCGGGTGCTGCGCGGCGACACGCTGCTGTGCGAATCGCGCGAGGTGCGCGCCTTCGTGGGCCGCGACCCCCAGACCGGCCGCCTCCGGGCGCTGCCCGTGCCCGACGACATCCGCCTGGCCTGCAGCTGAGGATGCTAGGCTGTCGACCTGATCCCTTCAGAACCCTGCCATGCGTGTCCTGCTGCTCAACGGTCCCAACCTCAATCTGCTCGGTACCCGCGAGCCTCACATCTACGGCGCTGACACGCTGGCCGACGTGGAGCAGCGTTTCGCCGCCGAGGCCAGCGCGCTGGGCCTGCAGTCCGAGTGCTTCCAGACCAACCACGAAGGCCAGATGATCGACCGCATCCATGCGGCGCGCCTGGACGGCACGGCCTTCATCGTCATCAACCCGGGCGGCTGGACGCACACCAGCGTGGCGCTGCGCGACGCGCTGGCCGGTGTCGCGATCCCGGTGGTGGAGGTGCATGTCAGCAACGTGCATCGGCGGGAGGCGTTTCGCCACCACTCCTACATCTCCGGCATCGCCGAGGGGGTGATCGCCGGGCTGGGGGTGTTTGGCTACAGCGCCGCGCTGCAGTTCGTCGCGGGTCGTTTGCGTGCGAGCTGACGATCGACCGGTAACGTCCCCCACGTTCATCGCCGGCGGCCGCGGAGGATCTCCTCTACAGTCCCACGCAAACGCTGCCGACCGGGCGGGCCGATCGTCGGTCTGTGCTCCAGGCCAGCCCCGATTGGCGCGGTGCAGAGGAGCCGCCGCCCATGGCCAGAACGCCCCGCCCCCCGTTCCTTGATCCCGACCCCGAGCGCAACCTGCCCCGCCCTGGACAGGACTGGCCCTCACTGGTCGAAGAGCGCGCACAGCGTCTGCGCGGCGCGCAGGCGCGGCTGGCGCCGAACGCTGAGCCCCTGCGCTGGCGCCACGAGCTGGCCCAGGCGCTGAGCAGCGACCCTGGTCATCGCCGGCAGTTCCTGGCGGACGCGGTGCGCTTGGCCGGGGGTGCCGCGGGCCTGGCGCTGGCCAGCACGGCGCCAGCGCTGCGCGCCGCCACGGCACCGCGCATCGCCATCGTCGGCGCCGGGCTGGCTGGCCTGACCGCGGCCTACCGGATCCACCGGCTCACCGGCTGGGTCCCGACGGTGTTCGACGCCGCCGAGCGTGTGGGCGGACGGGTCCGCACCCGTCGGGGCCTGGCCGGCGGCCACAGCAGTGAAGCCGGTGCGGGCGCGATCGACAGTCGCGCGCAGGCCGTTCTGGCCCTGGCCAGGGAAGTGGGCCTGTGGCCCATGGTTGACACCTGGGTGCGCCTGCCCAGGGGCGGCTATCTCTACGACTTCCTGGGTGAGTTTCACCAACCCGCCGCGCTGGAGCGGCGCGTCAGCGAAGACGGTGCTGCGGCCTACCGCCTCTGGAAGCAAGGCATCGGCTTCCTGCCGCAATGGGACCGCTCGAACGCATTGACGCGCCGGCTGGACGAAATGACGGTGGCCGAGTTCCTGCCGCAGCACAGCCGCTACCCGGACGATCCGGTGCTGATGGCCTACCAGCGCGCCTCGATGGCGCCCTCCTACGGCGGCACGATCGACCAGATGAGCGCACTGGTCTACCTGCTGCAGTACGCCGACATCTGGGGCCGGGGGGCCTGGAACGAGCGCTGGATGATCCCGGGCGGCATGGACACGCTCACCAGCACGTTGCAGGACCGGCTGCCACCGGGCACGGTGCGCCTGGGCATGCACCTCAAGGCTGTGAAGCAGCGGCCCGACGGCACTGTCCGCCTGAGCCTGGACGCCGGTGGCCACAGCACCGACCTGCGCTTCGACAAGGTGGTGATCGCCCTGCCGCCGCCAGTGCTGAACCAGATCGATCTGCGGCAGGCAGGCTTCGACGATCGCATGATGCGGATGATCCGCAGCCAGCGCCTGGGCGGCAACAGCAAGCTCAACTTCCAGTTCGAGCGCAATGTGTGGGCAGCCCAGGGCCGCTCCGGCGATGCGATCTCGGACACCGCCACGGGCTGGTCGTGGCAGGAGAATTTCCAGGCCCGCGCGCCGGTCAACCACATCTGCTTCAACAACCTGGAGTACCCCGGGGCGCCGGCCCATGGCCAGGCGCCTGAGGCGGTGCGGCGCGACACACTGGCGGCGATCGACCGTCTCTACCCTGGCGCCTCGCGCGAGGTCATCGCCCGGCATTGCTACCTCGACCACTGGCCGGCCGATCCGCTGGCGATGGGCTCCTACGGCTACTACAGCCCGGGCGCCTTCACCGACTACGGGGGCTATGAGCAGGTGGCGCAAGGGGCGGTGCACTTTGCCGGCGAGCACACCGCGCCCTACATCGACCGCGGCTACATGAACGGCGCCGTGATCAGCGGCGAACGCGCCGCACGCGAGATCGCGGCCTGATCCAATCCGGATGAACACGCAGACTGCCTCGCTTGAATGGCATATATCATTGAATGATTATTTACAAAATTCAATGCCTCATGCCCGTCACCTCAACGCCTGAGATGCTCACCCGCCGCCGGTGGTCGCGCCGAAGCGCCCTGCTCGGCGCGGCTGCGACGCTGCTGTCGCCACCCGCCATCGACCTGGCCGCTGCTGCCGACGCGTTCATTCGAGGCCCGGCGGTGCCCGATCAGCCGCTCCAGTGCCTGAGCCAGCGCGTGGCCATGGTCTATGCCCAAGAGGGTTTCCCCACGCCCGAGAACCGCGGCATGATGGCCAACATCGTCTTCGTGATGACCCGTGCCGGCGTGGTGGTGGTGGACACCGGCGCCTCGGTGCAGATCGGCGAGATGGCCATCCGCCGGCTTCGCAGCCTCACCGACCAGCCAGTGGTGGCGGTGATCAACACCCACTACCACGGCGACCACTTCCTGGGCAATGATGCCTTTGTCCAGGCTTTCGGTGCCGGCCTGCCCATCTATGCCCACGCCGTGGCGCGTGAACGCATCCAGGGCACCGAAGGCAGCATGTGGCGCTCGCTGATGGAGCGCTGGACCAACGGCGCCTCGATGGGTACGCGCGTGGTGGCGCCCAACCGGGAACTGGCCCACGGCGCCGAACTGCGCTTTGGCGACACCACGCTGCGCATCCACCACCACGGCCGCGCCCATACCGAGTCGGACCTGTGCGTCGAGGTGGTCGAGGACCGGGTGGTGTGCATCGGCGACGTCGCCATGAACGGCCGCATCGCCAACATGGATGAGGGCAGCTACATCGGCACGCTCAAGACCTTCGATGCCTTGGAACGCGACGCCGTCGGCGCGCTGTGGGTGCCCGGCCACGGTCCGGCCAGCCCTGGCCTGCTGGCGGATCAGCGCGGACTGTTCGGTGGCATCTACCGCCACTGCGAGGCCGCGGTGAAGGCCGGCGAGGACGAGGCCGCCGCCAGGCGCCGCGTGCTGGCCGACCCGGTCGTGGCCACACACGCCGCGCGCACCAAGGGCTGGGACCAGAACATCGGCAAGTACATCAGCCTGGCCTACCTGGAAGCCGAGAAGGAAGGCTTCTGATCAGCGCCTGGCCGTCGTGTTCACCACGCGGGACAGGCCGTCGATGCCCTCCGGTGCGCCGGCATCTCGGGTGATGCATTCGGCGCAGGAGACCGCGCTGCCCCAGTCGCCCATGACGCAGCGACGGAAGTTGCCGATCGCGCGGGCGGCGCCGATCAGGCTGCGCTGACAGGCGCTGCCCAGCCCAGGGTCGCCCGGACAGGGATCGCCATGCTCGTCCATCCACGTTCGCTGAGCCAGTGCGGATCCCTCAGCAGATCACCATGGACCACGAAGTCGAAGGCCTGCTGCACGACCATGCAGGGGCTGCTGATCTCGTCGCGGGCCACCAGCGAATTGGTGGCATGGCAACGCGGGAGCCTGGCATCACAACCCAGGTCGGTGCCGGCATCCAACTGGGCGATCGAGGCAAGCTGCTCGGCCGCCGGGGTCACGGCCGCCAGCGCCGCCAGCCCTGCAGGCCTCGGGCCCGGGGGACGGCCTGCACCAGCGATGCGGCAAATGCAACGGCCCCGCCAGGCTGGGCCTGGGGGGCCGTTGATCAGGGGGGATTGCCAGGAAATCAGGTGGGGTGGCTGATGGGACTCGAACCCACGACGACCAGAATCACAATCTGGGACTCTACCAACTGAGCTACAGCCACCACTGCAGAGCCACGCATTATAGCCCTGAAATCAGGGCCCTGGCTGCGCGGCCTCGCTCAACTCACTTGACCGCCGATGCGGCCGCGCCCGGCACCTCGAGGATGCGGGTCTTGAAGCGGCGCTTGAGGGCCTCGTAGTAGGCCAGGGTCTCGGCCTCGGCCAGGGCCTGGGCCACATAGGGCTGGGCACGGGCGACATCGGGGTCGTTGGCGCCGCGGTCCACCACCTTCAGCACCTGCACCACCGCAAAGCCCTGCTCGCCCAGGTCGACGCCCACCACGGCGGCACCCTGGCCCAGGTCGGCACGCAGCGCCGCCTCGACCACCTGCCGCGGCTGACCCGCCGGCTGGGTGCGCGACACCGCCACCGTGGCGCCATGCGGCTCGGCTGCCTTGGCCTTGAGGGCTTCAACGCGCGCCAGGCCGTCCTTGCGGGCCGCCGCCGCGGCCTGCTCGGCGCGCACGCGCTGCAGCACACGATCCTTGACGGCGTCCAGCGGCAGCAGCACTTCCGGCTGGTGCTTGACGATGCGGGCCGAGACCAGCTGGTTCGGTCCGGTCTCGATCGCCTCGGTGTTGCGCTTGTTGTTCAGCACTTCGTTGCCGAACACCGCAGCCAGCAGCTTGGGCGAGGCCAAGGGACCGCTGGCCCCCGGCGCCGGCTCACGGCCCACCACCCCGGTGGACAGCGTCAGGCGCAGCTTGTCGACCACCGGCTGCAGGCTGTCGGACTGTTCGTAGACCAGGTTGCCGAACTGCTCGGCTGCCTCGGCGAACTTCTTCTGAGCCATCTGCCGGCCGACCTCTTCGACGATCTCGGCGCGCACCGCCTCGAACGGCTTCTTGCTGCCCCCGCGCACGCCGGTCAACTTGATCAGGTGGTACCCGAATTCGGTCTCCACCGGGCCGACGATCTCGCCGTCCTTCATGGAGAAGACCGCGTCCTCGAAGGGCTTGGTCATCGCGCCCTTGCCGAAGAACTCCAGGTCACCGCCCTGGGCGGCCGAGCCTGGGTCGTCGGAGTTCTTTTTTGCCAGCTCGGCAAAACCCGCGGGGTTCTTGCGCGCCTGCTCCAGCAGCGATTGCGCCTTGGCCTTGGCCTTCTCGCGCTCGGCGGCCGGCGCGTCCTTGGGCGCGTTGACCAGGATGTGGCTGGCGCGGCGCTCCTCGGCCGCGGTGTAGCGGCTGGCGTTTTCCTCGTAGTACTTTTTCAGGTCGTCGTCGCTGAGGCTCAGCTGCTTCTTCAGCGTGTCGAGGTCCAGCACCACGTACTCGATCTGCGCGCTCTCAGGTGTCTTGTACAGGGCCGGGTGGGCCTTGTAGTAGGCCTCGGCATCGGCATCGCTGGGTTGCACCGTGCCGAGGTAGTCCTTGGCGTCGAGCTTGTGCACCGCGATCTCGCGCCGCTCCAGCAGGGCTGACACACCAGCGTTGCTGACGGCGGTGGGTGCAAAGCTGCTGTCACCGACGCCGCCCAGCACCTGGCGCAGCATGTAGTCCTGGCGCAGGCGCTCGGCAAAGACCTCGGAGCTCATGCCCTGCGCCGCCAGCATCTCGGCATTGACACTGCCGTCGGGCCGGCGCAGCTGGGCGTACTGCGGGTCACTGATGAACAGGCGCTTGAGGCGCTCGTCCGAGATCAGCAGGTGGTCCTTGGTAGACGCCGCGGCCAGCACGCGCTGCTGCACCAGGCCGTCGAGCGAGCGCGTGCGCATCTCGGGCGTGTCCAGCAGCTTCACGTCGACGCCCGGCATCTGCTGGGTCATGCGCTCGATCTGCTGCTTGTGGGCGGCATCGAACTCGCCGGACTTGATGGCCGCACCGTTGACCTCGGCCACGGTCTTGTTGCTGCCATCGACGAAGCTGGAGTAGCCCTGCACCCCGAAGAACACGAAGGAGGGGAAGATCAGCAGCACCAGCAGGAACTGCAGCAAGCGGGTGTGCGAGCGGACGAATTCGAACATGAAAGACCTTGCAAGAGGAGAGCGCTCGGCGCGCGACGCTTGAAACGACAAAGGCGAACCGGAGTTCGCCTTGTGATCGGGTCCAGCGCGTGCCGCGCGCGATTCTAGCCAAGTGGCTGGAGGTCCCGGTGGTGGGTGCTGACGGGCTCGAACCGCCGACCTACGCCTTGTAAGGGCGCCGCTCTACCAACTGAGCTAAGCACCCGGCATGCAGCGGATCAGAGCGCGTCCTTCAGGGCCTTGCCGGGACGGAACTTCGGCACCTTGGCCGCCTTGATCTTGATGGCAGCGCCGGTGCGCGGGTTGCGGCCCGTGCGGGCAGCGCGCTTGGTGACGGCAAAGGTGCCGAAACCGACGATCGACACGGTGCCACCCTTCTTCAGCGTCGTCTTGACGCCGCCGATCAGCGCGTCCAGCGCGCGGCCCGCAGCGGCCTTGGAAATGTCGGCCTTGGTGGCAATGTGGTCGATCAGTTCAGACTTGTTCACGAAGGAGCCCCCTCTTTGTAAGGTCAGTGAGCGTGGGTGGAATTCGGCGCCGCATCGCGCGGCGGAAAAACGATTACAGCCGTGGCGCTGAACAGTGTCAAGCTTGAAAAATCATTCTAGTTGTTAATCGTTGGGGGGCCGGACGCGCCGCCGCAACGCGGCGTGATCGGCTGCTCAACGCGAGCGCGTCACCAGCACCACACCGGCCACCGTCAGGCCGATGCCGGCCAGCACCCGCAGGCCCAGCGCCTCACCAAACAGCCCCCAGGCCAGCACCGCAGTGCAGGGCGGCACCAGGTACATCAGGCTGGCCACCTGGGTGGCGGCGCCACGCTGGATCAGCAGGTACAGCAAGGAGCTGCCGCCCAGCGTCAACGCCAGCACCGACCAGGCCATGGCACCGATGAGTTCGCCAGTCCAGTCCATGGCCTGAGGCTCCAGCAGCGCCAGAGGCAGCGACACGACGAGCGCAGCGGCCAGCTGGATCAGGTTGGCAGTGCGCACGTCGCAGGGCTGCACATGCCGCTTCTGGTAGAGCGTACCGGCGGTGATGCTCAGCAGCGCCAGCACGGCCCAGGTCAGCGACGGCAGGCTGGCCTCGCCCAGCCCCAGGCGATGCCAGACCACCAGTGCCAGCCCGGCCAGTCCCAGCAGCAGGCCCGCCCATTGCCGGGCGGACACGCGGTGCTCGCTGCCGGTGGCCGACACCCACAGCGCCGTCAACACCGGTTGCAGGCCAACGATCAGCGAGGCCGTGCCCGCGCCCAGTCCCAGCTTCACGGCCGACCACACGCCCCCCAGGTAGCCGCCGTGCATCAGCACGCCAGTCACCGCCAGATGCAGCATCTGCTGGCGCCCTTGCGGCCAGGCGGCGCCGGCCCAGCGCACCCACATCGCAAAGGCCACACAGGACAGCGCATAACGCCAGGACAGGAAGGAGAACGGCGGCGCGTGCGGCATGCCAAAGCGCGCCACCACGAAGCCGGTGCTCCAGATCAGCACGAACACGGCCGGCATCGCGCGCAGCCAGCGCGCCTGGGCGTCGGAGACGGTCACCGTCAGCGCGCCTTGGCCCGGATCTCGGGCAAGGCCTTGCGCAGGTAGTAGACCATCGACCAGATGGTCAGCACCGCCGCGGCGATGATCAGCAGATGCCCCCAGAGGCGGGTGTCGATGATCTCGAACAGCGGTGCGTCGTACAGCAGAAAGGGGATGGCCACCATCTGCACCGTGGTCTTGAGCTTGCCCAGCATGTGCACCGCGACGCTGCGCGAGGCACCGATCTGCGCCATCCACTCACGCAGCGAGGAGATGGCGATCTCGCGGCCGATGATGATCAGCGCGATCAGCACATCCACCCGCTGCAGGTGAACCAGCACCAGCAGCGACGCGCACACCAGGAACTTGTCGGCCACCGGGTCGAGGAAGGCGCCGAAAGCCGAGCTCTGGTCGAGCTTGCGGGCCAGCCAGCCGTCGAGCCAATCGGTCAGCGCGAACACCACGAACATCACCGTCGCGATCAGATTGCGCGTGGGCTCGGCCAGCGGCAGGTAGAACACCCCGATGATCAGCGGGATGGCCACGATGCGGGCCCAGGTCAGCAGCGTCGGGATCGTCAGGAACATGGCCTGATTCTGCCTGCAGGCGGGCCCTTGCGCTTCATTCGTCGAGCGTGCGGGGCTTGAAACGCCGGTTGTCGTCGAACAGGAAGGCCTCGGTGTAGCGCCAGGGTTTGGGCAGGCGGCGCATGTCGCCGTAGGGCGCGCCACGCTTCATGGCGTCGATCGCCAGCTGCGTGGTGTCCTTGGCCTGCGACGGATAGCGCAGCACATTGATCTTCAGGATGCGCCCATCGGCGTCCAGTTCGGCCTCCAGCACCGGGATGGCCAGCAGCGGCTCAGGCGCGTCCTCCAGGTAGGTCATGCCCGCATTGGCCTCGACCAGGCGGCGCGCCGCCTGCAGCCGGAACTCGGTCGGGGTGCGCGCGGCCGGTGCGGCCGGCGCAGGGGCCGGGGCCGGTCGGGTGCTGGGGACCGGCGCCGGGGCGGGTGCTGGCATCGGCGTCTTGCAGCCCGACAGCCAGGCCGAGCCACCCACGGCAGCCAGCAGCGCCCAGCCGCGCCAGGACGACCAGAACGCGTAGCCGATCGGTTGGGGTTCAGTGAAGCGCACGGTAAATCTCCAATGCCAAGTCTCTTGATATGCCTTCGACACCTTGCAGGTCCTCGACGCTGGCCGCCGCCACCCCGCGCACGCCGCCAAACCGCTGCAGCAGTTTCGCGCGTTTCTTGGGGCCGACACCGGCAATGTCTTCCAGCCGGCTGCCTCCGGTGCGCACGCTGGCGCGCTTGCTGCGCATGCCGGTGATCGCAAAACGATGCGCCTCGTCGCGGATCTGCGCCACCAGCATCAACGCGGCGGAGTCGGGCGGGAGGGACAACTTCTCGCGCCCGTCGGCAAACACCAACTCCTCCAGGCCGACCTTGCGGCCCTCGCCCTTTTCGACGCCGACGATCAGGCCCAGGTCCAGGCCCAGTTCACTGAACACCTCGCGCGCCATGCTCACCTGTCCCTTGCCGCCGTCGACCAGCACGACATCGGGCAGGCGGACCTTCGCGGTGGCCGGTGGCGCGCCTTCGGCCGCCACCTGCTCGGCCAGCTTGGCGTAGCGGCGGGTCAGCACCTGGCGCATGGCCGCGTAGTCGTCGCCGGGGGTGATGTTGTCGATGTTGAAGCGCCGGTACTCGCTGTTGTTCATCTTGTGGTCCTGGAACACCACGCAGGATGCCTGGGTCGCCTCGCCGGCCGTGTGGCTGATGTCGAAACATTCGACACGGAAGGTATCCGGATCATCGATCGCCAGGTCCAGCGCGTCGATCAGCGCCCGGGTGCGCTCGCGCTGCGAGCCTTCCTCGGCCAGCAGGCGGGCCAGTGCCAGGTCGGCCCCGGTCTGGGCCATCTCCAGCCAGATGCGGCGCTGCTCGCGCGGCTGGTGCTGGGCGGCGATCTTCACGCCGGTGGATTCGGTCAATGCGGCCAGCAGGCCCTTGTCCACCGCATGGCTGGTGACCAGCAGCGGCGGCGGCGTACCCTGCAGGTAGTGCTGGGCGATGAAGGCATCGAGCACCTGCTGTTCGGGGCTGCGCGTGTCCTCGTCACCGCCGGCCAGCGCGGTGGCGTCTTCCACATGGGCCGGGAAGAAGGCCCGGTCGCCCAGGTGCCGGCCGCCACGCACCATCGCCAGGTTGACGCAGGCACGCCCGCCGGCCACCTTGACCGCCAGCACGTCCACCTCGCGGCCGGCCGAGGACAGGCTGCTCTCGTCCACCGCCTGCTGGTGCTGCACCTTGGCCAGTGCGCTCAGGCGGTTGCGGACCTCGGCGGCCTTCTCGTACTCCAGCGCGTCGGCCAAGGCCATCATCTGCGCCTGCAGGTCGGCCACCACCTGCTGCTCGTCGCCCAGCAGAAAGCGCTCGGTGTCGCGCACGTCGCGGGCATAGTCCTCGGCCGTGATCAGCCCCACGCAGGGGCCCGAGCAGCGGCGGATCTGGTAGAGCAGGCAGGGCCGTGAGCGGTTGGCGAAGACCGTGTCCTCGCAGGTGCGCAGGCGGAAGACCTTCTGGATCAGCTGGATCGCCTCGCGCACCGCACCCGCACCCGGGTAGGGCCCGAAGTAGCGGTGCTTGCGGTCCACCGCGCCGCGGTAGTAAGCCACGCGCGGGAAGCCGCCGCCGGTGATCTTGACGTAGGGGTAGCTCTTGTCGTCGCGGAACAGGATGTTGAACTTGGGGTTCAACGCCTTGATCAGGTTGTTCTCGAGCAGCAGCGCCTCGGCCTCGGTGCGCACCACCGTGGTCTCCAGGCGCGCAATGCGCGCCACCATCAGGCCGATGCGGGTGCCGCCGTGGTCCTTCTGGAAGTAGCTCGAGACGCGCTTCTTCAGCTCGCGCGCCTTGCCCACGTAGAGCACGTTGTCGCGCGCATCGAAGTAGCGGTAGACGCCCGGCAACGCCGGCAGCGCCGCCACTTCGGCCAGCAGGCGCTCGCGCGCGGCGGCGGCAGCATCGACCAGCGCCTGCTGGGCGCGTGCCTCGGCGGCTTCGGTGACAGCGGGGGACGGCTCGGGGACTTCCATGCAGCCGCGCATTGTGCCCTTCGATAATCGCCCCATGGCCGCACCGCTCTGGGACATCTTCTGCCGCGTGATCGACAACCATGGCGACCTGGGTGTGTGCTGGCGTCTGTCGGTGGACCTGGCCCAGCGCGGCCAGCGGGTGCGTCTGTGGGTGGACGAGGCCGCCGCACTGGCCTGGATGGCGCCGCTGGGCCATGCGGGCGTGGAGGTGCTGCACTGGCGCGAGGACGACCCGCCAGCCCCGGGCGAGGTGGTCATCGAGGCCTTTGGCTGCAACCCGCCGGCCGCCTTCGTTGCCACGATGGCAGCGGCGCCGCGCCCGTCGGTCTGGATCAACCTGGAGTACCTCAGTGCCGAGCCCTATGTGGAGCGCAGCCACGGCCTGCGCTCACCGGTGATGAGCGGCCCGGGCGCCGGCCTGACCAAGTGGTTCTTCTACCCCGGCTTCACGTCCGCCACCGGCGGTCTGCTGCGCGAACCTGGCCGCATCGAGGCCCTGGACGCCACCGCGCGCGCCAACTGGCTGGCCGAGCAGGGCCTGCAGGTCCGCCCGGACGAGCGCCTGGTCAGCCTGTTCTGCTACCCCGGGGCGCCGGTGGATCGCCTGCTGGCCGCCTTGGCCGATGCGCCCACGCTGCTGCTCACCACGCCAGGCGCCGCCAGCGCCGCGCTGCAGGGCCGCGCACTGCCGCCCGGCGTGCGCAGCGCCGCCCTGCCCTGGTTGCCGCAACCAGCCTACGACCAGTTGCTGGCGGTGTGCGACCTGAACCTGGTGCGCGGTGAAGACAGTGCCGTGCGCGCCCAGTGGGCCGGCCGGCCTTTCCTGTGGCAGCTCTACGTGCAGGACGATGGCGCGCACGAGACCAAGCTGGCGGCCTTCCTGCAGCACCTGCTGAAGGACGAGCCGCCGACGCTGGCGCAGGCCGTCACGCAGGCCTTCCGGGCCTGGAACGGCTTCGGCCAGGACGGGCTGGACCCACTGCCGCCGCTGGCCGATTGGCAGGCGCTGGCCCGGCGCTGGCGCGCCCGGCTCTTGACCCAGGTCGACCTGACAACGCAGCTCCTCGCCTTCGTCACCGAAAGGCGTTAAAATTCAAGGCTTTGCGAAAAACCGCCGGCCAAGCTCCTGAAACGCCAGGGCGCGCCAAGGCACGGGCCCAGGCCCCCATTACTGGAACAAGCTGGAAGAAGCACCATGAAACTCGCTCAGGAAATCCGCGCCGGCAACGTGATCATGCAGGGCAAGGACCCGATGGTCGTGCTGCGCACTGAATACAGCCGCGGCGGCCGCGGCGCCGCCACCGTGCGCATGAAGATGAAGAACCTGCTCAACGGCGCCGGCGCCGAAGTGGTCTTCAAGGCCGACGACAAGATGGAGCAGATCGTCCTGGACACCAAGGACTGCACCTACACCTACTTCGCCGACCCGATGTACGTCTTCATGGACGCCGAGTACAACCAGTTCGAGGTCGAGGCCGAGAACATGGGCGACGCCGTGAGCTACCTGGAAGACAACATGCCGGTGCAGGTCGTCTTCTATGACGGCAAGGCCATCTCGGTCGAAATGCCCACCACCGTGGTGCGCGAGATCGAGACCGAGCCGGCCGTCAAGGGCGACACCTCGGGCAAGGTCATGAAGCCCGCCCGCATCGTCGGCACCGGCTTCGAGATCGCCGTGCCGCTGTTCGTGGAAAACGGCGACAAGATCGAAATCGACACCCGCACCCACGAGTACCGCAAGCGCGCCTGACGCGGCGCAGCGCCCGGCGCGGTCCGGGCAGGCATCATGGGCACCTTCTCAGGTGCCCTTTTTCTTGTCCACCATGGCCCTGTCCTTTGATTTCGAATACACGGTGAAGGCCCCGTTCCGGATGCAGCCCGGGCTGCGGCGGCTGGCGGCCGACACGCCCCAGCTGACCCCGGTCGCCGCTGGCTCGCGCCACCTGCGTGAGAAGGTGGCCGTGCTGCAGCGCTGGCCGACCGAGGCCCTGCTGAGCGCCCCGGGCACCGACCCCACACCGGCGCTGGCTGCCCTGGCCGACCATGCCGCGCAGGCCCATCCAAGCGCCTGGCAGACCCTGCCCGATGGCCGCTGGCACGCCCCGGTGCTGGGCTGCACGGTCGCGCCCGACGGCACGCTGCAGGCCGATCCTGGCGCCTGGGCCGAGCCCGCCCGCGCCCTGGCCGCGCTGCCCGCCCCGCTGCGCCGCAGCGCGCTGCTGGCGCTGGCTTTTGCCGAAGACCTGGCCCTGGTCGACGGCCGCGACGGCAGCCTGGCCTGGCTGGCGGTGTGCCTGCCCTCGCACTGGGCACCGCGCGACAAGATCGGCCGGCGCTTTGCCGAGGCCCACGCTCCGGTGGCCGACGCCGACATCGTGCGCCAGGCCGGTGCCCACCTGATGAAGCTGGTCTGCGGCCCGGACGCCTGGGAGCGCTTCGTCTGGACGATCACCGATTCGCCGTGGCTGCACGGCCACCCCGACCGCGCGCCGCACGCCTGGCCGCGCGACCTGGACCCGGGGCGCCCGGGCGATGCCTGGTTTCGCACCGAGCATCAGTGCTTCATCCCGCTGCCAGCGCTGCAGCAGGCGGTGTTCACGATCGGCGTGCAGGTGCGCCCGCTGGCCGAGGCGGTCGACACGCCCGCGCGCGCCCAGGCGCTGCACGACACGCTGGCCAGCATGAGCCCCGCGGTGCTGGCCTACCGCGCGCTGGACGGCGTGCGCGAGCCGCTGCTGCGCTGGCTGGCCGCGCGCGCGACGCCATGAAGACCTCGCCCATCGTGGTGGGCGAGTTGTGCCTCGACCAGCCCGGGTTCGAAGGGCTGCCCTACGCACCGGCCTTTGGCGATGTCTACCACCCGCGCGCCGGCGCCTTCACGCAGGCGCGCCATGTCTTTCTGGCCGGCAACGGCCTGCCGCAGCGCTGGCGCGGCCGCCAGCGCTTCGTGGTGCTGGAGACCGGCTTCGGCCTGGGCAACAACTTCCTGGCCACCTGGCAGGCCTGGCGCGACGATCCGCAGCGCCCCGAGCGGCTGATCTTTGTCTCGATCGAGAAGCACCCGCTGCGGGCCGAGGACCTGGCCCTGGCCCACGCCAGCAGCGACGCACCCGAACTGGCCCGCGAACTGCTCGCCACCTGGCCGCCACTGACGCCCGACCTGCACACGCTGGATTTTGAGGACGGCCGCATGCGCCTGCTGCTGGCGCTGGGCGATATCAAGGACTGGCTGCCCGAACTGGTGGCCGAGGTCGATGCCTTCTACCTGGACGGCTTCGCCCCGGCGAAGAACGCGGCGATGTGGGACGCGCGCCTGTACCCGGCGCTCTCCCGCCTGGCCGCAGCGGACGCCACCGCCGCCACCTGGAGCGTGGCGCGCGATGTGCGCGAGGGCCTGGCGTCGGCCGGCTTCAGCGTCGAGCGCCAACCCGGTCTGGGCGGCAAGCGCGAGATCAGCGTGGCGCGTTTCACCGGCGCGCAGCGACGTGCTGCGCCCCCACCCGGCCGCCGCCAGGCGCCACGGGCCCGCAGCGCGCTGGTGATTGGTGCCGGCGTGGCCGGCGCGGCGGCGGCCGACGCGCTGGCCCGCGAAGGGCTGACCGTGACGGTGCTGGAACGCCGCAGCGCACCGGCGCAGGAAACCTCGTCCAACCGCGCCGGGCTGTTCCACGGCGTGCTGCACTCGCACGACGGCGCGCATGCGCAGTTGCTGCGCGCGGCCGCGCTGCGCACCGCACAGCGGCTGCAGGGCGTGGTGGGCACCGAGGCCCTGCCCGGCGCCGTGGGCGGCCTGTTGCGCGGCGGCGGCGACGAATCGGCCGAGGCCCTGCAGGCCCTGGCCGACCGCCTGGGCCTGCCCGCTGGTTTTGTGCAGGCGCTGTCAGCGGACATGGCCAGTCAGCGGGCGGGCCTGCCGCTGCCGCGGGCGCAGTGGCTGTACCCCGGCGGCGGCTGGGTCAGTCCACCGGCGCTGGTGGGCCACCTGCTGTCGGCGCCCGGCATCACCGTGCGGAACGAGGCCGATGTGGTGGCGCTGGCACGCCACGATGCGCAGTGGCAGGCTCTGGATGCCCAGGGACGTATGCTGGCCGAGGCCGATGTCGCGGTGGTGGCCGGCGCCTCCGATGGCCTGGCGCTGTTGAGCCAGGCGCATCCCGATTCCGCCGCCTGGCCGCTGGGCCGACAACGCGGCCAGGTCAGCCTGCTGCCGCCGGCCCTGGCCGCGGGCCTGCCACACCCGTCCCTGCCGCTGGCCAGTGGCGGCTACCTGATCGCGCTGCCGCCGTCGCTGGGCGGCGGCCTGCTGTGCGGCGCCACCTCGCAGCCGGGCGACACCGACCCGGCCGTGCGGGTGGACGACCATCGCCGCAACCTGGCGCGTATCGCCGAGCTCACCGGCACGCCACTGGATGCCACGCTGGCCGAGCATCCGGCGCTGCAAGGCAAGGTCGGCTGGCGCCTGGCCGCCGATGACCGCCTGCCGCTGGTCGGCCCGGTGCCGGCGGATGCATTGCAGCGCGCCGGGGCGCGCCGTCAAGAGCAGCCGCGTCAGGTGCCACGCGTCGAGGGCCTGTACCTGCTCACCGCGCTGGGCTCGCGCGGGCTGACGATGGCGCCGCTGCTGGGCGAGGTGCTGGCCGCCTGGATCACCGGCGCCCCGGTGCCGCTGGCCGCCAGCCTGATGGATGCGATCGATCCGGCGCGCTTTGTCGCGCGCGCCGCGCGCAAGCCGGTGGTCTAGAAGGGCATGTCCCTGGACCTGGGCGACGCGACCGCGTTCATCGGACCGATCAACTCCGGCAAGACCACCGGTTCATTGGCCATGGCGCTACAAGCAGCTTGAAGGTCTGCAGTCACTCAGCGACCCTGTTTCGACCCAGCTCTCCGCGGTGGCAGGCCAAGTAGCGCGCACCCCAATCTCTTTCGCGCTGTGGACCTGCGTCGCGGGTTGGGACACGGCCCGATTCGTCAAACTAGGGAGGTCGATGGTGCATGGCAAACAGCCACCGTTTCCTTCCTATACTCCACTGGAGAATTGTTTCCGGATGTGAAGGCGCTTGTGCGCCACGGCGGACGGCAGGCATCTTGACCTGAGCGCTCGACCGTTCGAGTGTCCGGCATTCGCTCGAAGCGGGCCTGGGGGGGGCTGGGAGGCGCGCGATCGACCCGTGGACTGGATGATTCCTGAGGAATCGTTCGCTCCAGCCCCGAGGAGATTGCATGCTGAAGACCGTCCGTGGCCAGGCTCTGGCCAATCTCCCGTCGGTGCTGAATCAGGCGCCAATGGCGTCCGACGACGCTGATGAGATGTGCCTGACAGCCCGCGGCGCAACGCCCAGATTGACCGGACTGGAACCGCTGGCCATGGCCGCCGTGGCCGCGACCAGCCCGGGACCCGAGACCGCGCTGGGCATGCCCACATCGGGGATGCGCCTGGCCAGTGTGATCACTGGAACCAGCAGCAGCGAGACGCTGACAGGCACCGAATCGGCCGACTTCATCAGCGGCATGGGCGGGAGCGATTCGATCTCGGGCCTTGGCGGCGACGATGTGCTGTATGCCTACAGCGCCAGCGACACGGGCTCATCCAGCGACAAGGACACGCTGGATGGCGGCACCGGCAACGACCAGTTGTTCGGCGGCGCGGGCAGCGATGTGCTGCAGGGCGGGGCCGACAACGACACGCTCTCCGGCAATGGCGGCAACGACAACCTGGATGGCGGTACAGGTGCGGATGTGCTGAACGGCGGCGCGGGTGACGATGTGCTCACCGGCGGCACGGGCGCAGACCGCATCGTGGTGGGACGCGGCACCGACGGCGTGGACACGGCGCTGGGCTTCTCGGTGGCCGAGGGTGACCTGCTGGATTTCACCCAGATCGGCATCAGCGATGCGGCGACGGTGCAGAGCCTGCTGGCGGCCGGCGGGGGCACCTGGACCATCGACATCACGTATGGCTCTTCGTCCCCCTCGAAGCTGATCCTTTCCGGCCTGAACGCCGCTGATGTGGGGGCGGCGAACTGGCTGCTCTCCACCGTCGTCAGCAATGACGTGCTGATCGGCACCAGCTACAGCGACCGAATGTTCGCTGGCCTGGGCGATGATGTGGTGTCCGGTGGCTCCGGCGCCGACTGGTTGTTCGGTGAGAGCGGCAACGACGTGCTGTACGCCCATTTCGCCAGCGG
>NZ_JAGQDE010000029.1 GCF_018069755.1 Ideonella aquatica
GCCGCCTGCCGGGGTGGCCAGTGCGCCCGCTTCGGCCGCGCTGCCGGCCTCGGCGCCCGCGGCGGTGGCCTCGGCGCCCACGGCGGTGGCCTCGGCGGCTCCGGTGGTGGCCGAGCCGGCCTCGGCGGCCGCCTCGCGCCCGCCGCGCCCACCCGAGCCCGCACCGGTCGCCGAGCCGGGCGTGCTCGACTCGCTCAGCGAAAACCCCTTCGTGCTGCCGCTGGGCGTGGGTCTGGTGGCGCTGCTGGCCGGCTGGGGCGTGATGCGCCTGCGCCGCCGTGGCCAGGATGGGGCCGGCGAGACCTCGTTCATCGAAAGCAAGCTCCAGCCCGATTCCTTCTTCGGCGCCTCTGGCGGCCAGCGGGTCGACACCCGCGACGGTGCCACCAGCGCGGCCGCCTCCTCGTCGCTGAGCTACTCGCTGAGCCAGCTCGATGCGATCGGCGATGTTGACCCCGTGGCCGAGGCCGACGTCTACCTCGCCTATGGCCGCGATCTTCAGGCCGAGGAGATCCTCAAGGAAGCGCTGCGCACCGACCCGGCGCGCGCCGCGATCCGCACCAAGCTGCTTGAGGTCTACGCCAAGCGCGCCGACACCGACGCCTTCATGCAGCAAGCCCGTCAGCTCCACGAGATGACCGGCGGGCAGGGCGAAGACTGGGCCCGTGCCGCCGAGCTGGGCCGCCAGATCGACCCGAGCGAGTCGATGTTCGCCGCTGGTGAAGACATGCTGCCGGCCAGCGCCTCGCTGGTGGATGACCATGCACCAGCCGCCTCGGTCGAGCCTGATCCGCTGCCCGAACCCGACCCGGTGCCGGCCGCCGCAGCGGCGCCGGCCGGTCCGTCGTCCACCTATGACATCGACATTGACCTGGACTCTCCGTCGCAGCTCAGCGGGCTTGAAAACACCCGTCCGATGACCGCCTCCGAGCCCACCATGGACCTGGGCGAGCCCTCGGTGCACGGCATGCTCGACGACGATCCGGACACCACCCGGCGCGGCCGCCTGGACGAGCTGGACCTGGGCGAGCAGACCACGCCCAGCGCCTTTGACGCCCTGGCGCCCGAGTTGCCTGCGGTGTCCGCACCCGCGCCTGCGCCGCGCGACGCACAGCCGTCCGCCCCAGTCGACTTCGACTTCGGCGACCTGTCACTGGATCTGCCGGGCGAGCCCGCCTCGCCACCGCCGCCGCCCACCGGCGACGACCTGGATGCCGGCGCCGGTGACCCGCTGCAGCGCAAGATCGAATTGGCCGACGAATTCCGCCGCATTGGCGATGTCGAAGGTGCCCGCGATCTGCTGCAGGAAGTGATCGAGAAATCCGATGGCGCGCTCAAGGCGCGCGCGCAGAGCCTGCTGGATGAGCTCTGAGGCCGGGCCGTCGCCCACGGGCGACGATCCGGCCGGTCGCCCGCTGCAGCGCATCGCGCTGGGGGTGGCCTACCGCGGTGAGGCCTACCACGGCTGGCAGAGCCAGCCGGGCGGCCAGACCGTGCAGGACCACCTGGAGCAGGCGCTCGTCCAGTTCGCCGCGCAGCCGGTGCACACCGTGTGCGCCGGCCGCACCGACACCGGCGTGCATGCGCTGAACCAGGTCGTCCATTTCGATACCCCGCTGGCGCGCGACGCCTTTTCCTGGGTGCGCGGCACCAACCGCTACCTGCCGCCGGACATCGCGGTGCAGTGGTGCCGCGAGGTGCCCGCGCACTTCCACGCCCGCAAGCTGGCGCGCGGCCGGCGCTACCGCTACTGGCTGCTGGAGTCGCCGGTGCGCCCGGCGATCGAGCGCGGCGGCTGCGGCTGGAGCTTCCGGCCGCTGGATGCTCAGGCCATGCGGACGGCGGCCGCACACCTGGTGGGCGAGCACGATTTCAGCTCGTTTCGCTCGTCCGAATGCCAGGCCGCGTCGCCGGTGAAGCAGTTGCACGCGATCCACATCGAGCGCCGCGGCGCTTACTGGCGCTTCGAGTTCGACGGCGTCGCCTTCCTGCACCACATGGTGCGCAACATCATGGGCTGCCTGGTGGCGGTCGGGGCGGGCACCCGGGCGCCCGACTGGATGGCCGAGGTGCTGGCCGCGCGCTCGCGCGATGCCGCCGCGCCCACCTTCGCTCCCGATGGCCTGTATTTCCTGGGGCCCCGCTACGATGCCGAGTTCGGCCTGCCCACGCACACGGCGGCCATGGACTGGATGCCATGACTCCCCTGACCCTGCGCACCCGCATCAAGATCTGCGGTTTGACCCGCGAGACGGACATCGACGCCGCCGTGGCCGCTGGCGCTGACGCGATCGGTTTCGTGCTGTACCCCAAGAGCCCGCGGGCAGTCATCGCCGCGCGGGCCGGCGAGCTGGCGCGGCGCCTGCCGCCCTTCGTGACGCCGGTGCTGCTGTTCGTCAACGCCACGCCCGACGAGATCGCCACGGGCCTGGCGGCCGTGCCCCATGCGCTGCTGCAGTTCCACGGCGATGAGACGCCCGAGGCCTGCGCCGCCCCGGCAAGGCCCTACCTGCGGGCCGCCCGGATGGCGCCCGGGCTCGATTTGCTAGACTTGGCGGCTCGCCACCCCGGCGCCCAAGCGCTTCTGCTGGACGCACCCGTCGAGGGCTATGGGGGCGGTGGAAAGGTGTTCGATTGGTCTCTCATACCGTCAGTCGTTCCCTGTCCGGTCGTTTTGTCTGGTGGGTTGAATCCTGCAAACGTGATCGATGGGGTGATGCACGTCCGGCCCTGGGCCGTTGACGTGAGCTCCGGCGTGGAGAGCGCCAAAGGCATCAAGGACGCTGCGCTGATGCACCGCTTCTGCCAGGCGGTGCGCGAGGCTGACGCCCGGATCGCCGCCGCTGCCGACGCCGGCACCTGACCCCCCATCCCCAAGGATTCCCTGTCATGTTCGAGTACCACCAGCCCGATGCCTCGGGCCACTTCGGTCCGTACGGCGGCAGCTTCGTCTCCGAGACGCTGACCCATGCGCTCGAGGAACTGAAGGCCGCCTACGCCCACTACCGCAACGACCCCGAGTTCCGCCGCGAGTTCGAGAACGAGCTCAAGCACTTCGTCGGCCGTCCCAGCCCGATCTACCACGCGGCGCGCCTGTCGCGCGAGGTGGGCGGGGCGCAGATCTACCTCAAGCGCGAAGACCTCAACCACACCGGCGCGCACAAGGTGAACAACACCATCGGCCAGGCCCTGCTGGCCCGCCGCATGGGCAAGCCGCGCGTGATCGCCGAGACCGGCGCCGGCCAGCATGGCGTGGCCACCGCCACGATCTGCGCCCGCTACGGCCTGGAGTGCATCGTCTACATGGGCAGCGAAGACGTGAAACGCCAGAGCCCCAACGTCTACCGCATGCACCTGCTGGGCGCCAAGGTGGTGCCGGTGGAGAGCGGCTCCAAGACGCTGAAGGATGCGCTCAACGAAGCGCTGCGCGACTGGGTCACCAACGTCGAGAACACCTTCTACATCATCGGCACCGTGGCCGGCCCGGCGCCGTACCCCGAGATGGTGCGCGACTTCCAGCGCGTCATTGGCGACGAATGCCTGCAGCAGATGCCCGAGTTCCTGGGCGCCGGCCGCCAGCCCGACGCGGTGGTGGCCTGCGTGGGCGGCGGCAGCAATGCGATGGGCATCTTCTACCCCTACATCCCGCACGAGCAGGTGCGCCTGATCGGCGTGGAGGCCGCGGGCGATGGTCTGGATACCGGACGCCATGCCGCCAGCATCTCGGCCGGCAGCCCCGGCGTGCTGCACGGCAACCGCACCTACCTGCTGCAGGACGAGAACGGCCAGATCATCGAGACCCACTCGGTCTCGGCCGGCCTGGACTACCCTGGCGTCGGCCCCGAGCACGCCTACCTGCACGACATCGGCCGCGCCGAGTACGTGGGTTGCACCGATGACGAGGCCATGGCCGCCTTCCACCGCCTGTGCCGCACCGAAGGCATCATCCCTGCGCTGGAATCCAGCCATGCCGTGGCCTACGCCATGAAGCTGGCCGCCACCATGCGCCCCGACCAGCACGTGCTGGTCAACCTCAGCGGCCGCGGCGACAAGGACATCAACACCGTGGCCAAGCTTGCCGGCCTGGAGGGCATTGCATGAGCCGCATCGCTGCTACCTTTGCGGCCCTGAAGGCCGATGGCCGCCGGGCCTTGATTCCGTATGTCTGCGCCGGTGACCCGCATGCCGATGGCACCGTGGATGTGATGCTGGCGCTGGCCGACGGCGGCGCCGATGTGATCGAGCTGGGCGTGCCTTTCTCGGACCCGATGGCCGACGGCCCGGTGATCCAGAAGGCCGCCGAGCGCGCGCTGGCGCGCGGCATCGGCATGGCCCAGGTGCTGGCGATGGTGCGGGACTTCCGCGCCCGCAACGCCACGACGCCGGTGGTGCTGATGGGCTATGCCAACCCGGTGGAGCGCTACGATCAGAAGCACGGCGGCGGCGCCTTCGTGAAGGACGCGGCGGCCGCAGGGGTGGATGGCGTGCTGATCGTCGACTACCCGCCCGAGGAGTGCGGGGCCTTTGCCCAGGCGCTGCAGGCCCACGGGCTGGATCTGATCTTCCTGCTGGCCCCCACCTCCACCGAGCAGCGCATGCGCCAGGTCGGAGAGATCGCCACCGGCTATGTCTACTACGTCTCGCTCAAGGGCGTCACCGGGGCCGGGAACCTGGACACCGAGGCCGTGGCCGCCGCCGTGCCGCGCATCCGCCAGCATGTGAAGGTGCCGGTGGGCGTGGGTTTCGGCATCCGCGACGCGGCGTCTGCGCAGGCGGTGGGCCGGGTTTCGGACGGCGTGGTCATCGGTTCGCGCCTGATCCAGATCCTGGAAACCCAAACGCGCGACAATGCGCCCGCGGCGGCCCGGGCCTTCATGGCCGAGATCCGCACCGCCCTGGACAGCCTCTGAAGGCTTTCTGGCAGACTATGGGACTGAATCGTTGAGGAGCCTTGATCGATGAGCTGGCTTGAAAAACTGCTGCCACCGAAGATCCAGCACACCGACCCGAGCGAGCGCCGCTCGGTGCCGGAAGGCCTGTGGATCAAGTGCCCCTCCTGCGAGTCGGTGCTCTACAAGACTGATCTTGAGAGCAACCTCAACGTCTGCCCCAAGTGCGACCACCACCACCGCATCGGGGCGCGCGCGCGCCTCGATGCCTTCCTCGATGCCGAAGGCCGCTACGAGATCGGCCACGAGGTGCTGCCGGTCGACGCACTGAAGTTCAAGGACAGCAAGAAGTACCCCGAGCGCCTGAAGAGTGCGCTTGAGACCACCGGCGAGACCGATGCGCTGATCGTCATCGGCGGCGCCGTGATGAGCATGCCGGTGGTGGCCGCCTGCTTCGAGTTCGACTTCATGGGCGGCTCGATGGGTTCGGTGGTGGGCGAGCGCTTCGTGCGCGGCGTCGAGACCGCCGTCGAGCAGAAGGTGCCCTTCATCTGCTTCACCGCCACCGGCGGTGCGCGCATGCAGGAAGGCCTGTTCAGCCTGTTCCAGATGGCCAAGACCAACGCCTCGCTGACCCGCCTGGCCAAGGCCCGCCTGCCCTACATCAGCGTGCTGACCGACCCGACGATGGGTGGCGTCTCGGCCTCGTTTGCCTTTGTGGGTGATGTGGTGATTGCCGAGCCCAAGGCGCTGATCGGCTTTGCCGGTCCGCGCGTGATCGAGAACACCGTGCGCGAGAAGCTGCCTGAGGGCTTTCAGCGCGCCGAGTTCCTGGTCGAGAAGGGCGCGGTCGACATGATCCTGGACCGCCGCCACCTGCGCCAGGCCATCGCCCACCAGCTGGCCATGCTGCAGCGCCAGAGCGCTGACGCCGTCGCCTGACCCCGTTCACCCCCATTCCCGCCCCGGTGCGACACCGTCGCCCGGGGCGCTGTCTTTGATGAGCACGCTGCCCACCACGCTGGCAGGCTGGCTCGCCCACTGCGAGCGCCTGCACCCCACCGAGATCGAGATGACCCTGGACCGTGTCCGCACGGTCAAGGAGCGCCTGGGCCTGCGCTTCGACTGCCCGGTGATCAGCGTCGCCGGCACCAATGGCAAGGGCTCCACCTGCGCCATGCTCGACAGCATCGCCCGCGCCGCCGGCTACCGCGTGGGTCTGTTCAGCAAGCCGCACCTGGTGCACTTCGAGGAGCGCTGCCGGGTGGATGGCGAAATGGTCAGCGGCGACTCGCTGGTCGAGCACTTTGCCGCGGTCGAGGCCGCGCGCGGTGACGTCAGTCTGACCTATTTCGAGTTCACGCTGCTGGCCATCGCCCGGCGCCTGATCGCCGCCCAACCCGAGCTGGTGATCCTGGAGGTGGGTCTGGGCGGCCGGCTGGATGCGGTGAACGCCTTCGACGCCGATGTCAGCGTGATCACCTCGATTGACATCGACCACGTGGCCTTCCTGGGCCCCGACCGAGAGAGCATCGGCCGCGAGAAGGCCGGCATCCTGCGCGCCGGCCGGCCGGCCATCGTCTCCGACCCATTGCCGCCGGCCAGCGTGCTGCAGGCTGCTGAGGCGCTGGGCGCCGACCTGTGGTTGATGGGCCGTGACTACAACCAGCAAGGCGACCGCCAGCAGTGGTCGTGGAGTGGGCGAGGGCGCCGCTACCACGCGCTGGGTCACCCGGCGCTGCGCGGCGCCAACCAGTTGCTCAACGCCAGCGGCGCGATCGCCGCGCTGGAGGCGCTGCGCGAGCGCCTGCCGATCAACGCCCAGGCGCTGCGCGTGGGCCTGGCCACGGTGGAGCTGCCGGGGCGCTTCCAGATCGTGCCGGGCCAGCCGGCGCTGGTGCTGGACGTGGCCCACAACGACCAGAGCGTTGCGGCACTGGCGCTGAACCTCGACCAGATGGGCTTTTTCCCGCGCACCCGGGCCGTCTTCGGTGCGATGCACGACAAGGACCTGGCGGCGGCGGTGGCGCGGCTGGCGCCGCTGGTGGATGCCTGGCACCTGACCGACCTGCCGCTGCCCCGTGCCGCCCGTGCCGAGGACCTGGCGGCGGTGGTGCGCCAGGTCCGGCCCGACACCCCGGCCCAGACCCACGCCGACCCCGCCTCGGCCCTGGCCGCGGCCCTCGAAGCCTCGGACCCGGCTGATAGAATCGTGGTCTTCGGCTCCTTCCTGACCGTGGGCGGCGTGCTGAAGGACGGCGTGCCCCGGTTGAGCGCTCCCCACAAGGGCTGACCGGCGTCGCCGTGACGCCTGCGGATGGTCGGGGCGTTTGCCGCTTCGCCCACCTGCCCGACGCGCCCGCATGGCCCTGCCACCGTTCCTGACCTCCCTGTTCAAGAAGTCGCCCGCCGCGGCGCCCGCGTCGATGCTCGACGCCGCCGAGGTGGTGCGCGACGCCCGCAGCCGCGCCCGGCGCCGCCTGATCGGGGCCAGCGTGCTGCTGGGACTGGGCATCATCGGCCTGCCGCTGCTGTTCGAGAGCCGCCCGCGCCCCATCCCGGTGGACCTGCCGATCGAGATTCCTGCCCGCGAAGGAGCGCCGGCGCTGAACGCCCCGGTGGCCCGCGCGGATGCGCGCCGCCCTGAAGCCCGCCCCGCCGAGCCGATCGACGAGCCGGTGCTGCCGGCGTCGGCCGCGTCGGCCTCATCAAGCAACGCCAAGCCGGCGACCACCAAGCCGTCGGCGCCGGCTGAGGCCAAGCCGGTGCTGCCCGGCCCGGTGGCGTCGTCCCCACCCAAGCCGCCCGTCAAGCCTGACGCGAAGCCGGAGCCCAAGCCCGAGCCCAAACCGGACACCAAACCCGACGCCAAAGCGCCCGCCAAGCCGGAGGCCAAGGTCGAGCCCAAGCCCGCCGCCAAGCCCGACACCAAACCCGCCGCCGCCGACGACGGCCGCTATGTGGTCCAGATCGGCGCCTTCGCCGAGGTCGGCAGCGCCCGCGAGGCGCGCATGAAGGTTGAGGGCATGGGCCTGAAGACCTACACCCAGGTGATCGACTCGGCCACCGGTCGCCGCATCCGCGTGCGCGTGGGGCCCTACGCCACCAAGGCCGAGGCCGACAAGGCCGCGGCCCGCATCAAGGCGGGTGGCCTGCAGGCCGCCGTGCTGGTGCTCTGAGGCCACCTGTCGTGGGCTCTGAACACGCGGCCACCACTGTCTGGCTGGGTCTGGGCTGGGTCGACTGGACCCTGGCCCTGCTGGCCCTGTTCTCGGTGCTGGTGGGCCTGTGGCGGGGGCTGGTCTACGAACTGTTGTCGCTGGCCGCCTGGGTGATGGCCTGGCTGGTGGCGCTGAACTGGGGGCCGGAGCTGGCCGCCCGTTTGCCGCTCAACGATGCCGACACCGCGCCGCGCGTGGCGCTGGGCTATGCGCTGTGTTTCCTGGGTACGCTGCTGCTGGGCGCGCTGCTGGCGCGCCTGCTGCGCATGCTGGTGGCGGCCACGCCGCTGCGCTGGATCGATCGCCTGCTGGGCGCTGTCTTTGGTGCGGCGCGCGGCGCGCTGCTGCTGCTGGCCGTGGTCATTGTGGTGGGCTGGACGCCGCTGTCGCGCTCGGCGGCGTGGCAGTCCTCGCAGGTCGCCGCGTGGATGGGGCAGGCCGGGGCGCTGTGGCAGGCCTGGCGTCCCCAGAGCACCCGCTGACCACTCTCGGATTCTTTTCGCTTTTCAGGACGGACCTCCCATGTGCGGCATCGTCGGTGTCATCTCCAAGCAACCGGTCAATCAGCTGATCTATGACGCGCTGCTGCTGCTGCAGCACCGCGGTCAGGACGCGGCCGGCATCGTCACCATGCAGGGCACCAAGTGCTACATGCACAAGGCCCGCGGCATGGTGCGCGACGTCTTCCGCACCCGCAACATGCGGGCGCTGCCGGGCCATGTGGGCCTGGGCCAGGTGCGCTACCCCACAGCGGGCAATGCCTACAGCGAGGAAGAGGCGCAGCCCTTCTACGTCAACGCGCCCTTCGGCATCGTGCTGGTGCACAACGGCAACCTGACCAATGCGCTGGCGCTGAAGGACGAGTTGTTCGACATCGACCGCCGCCACATCAACACCGAGAGCGACACCGAGGTGCTGATCAACATCCTCGCGCACGAGTTGGAGCTGGCTGCGCGCGACCTGCCGCTGACGCCCGAGGAGATCTTCAAGGCCGTGGGCGCGGTGCACCAGCGCATCAAGGGCTCGTATGCGGTGGTGGCGCTGATCGCCGGCCATGGCCTGCTGGCCTTCCGTGATCCGCACGGCATGCGGCCGCTGTGCTACGGCGTCTCGGGTGACGGCACCGAGGTGATGCTGGCCAGCGAGTCGGTGGCGCTGGAGGGCACCGGCCACCGCTTCGTGCGCGATGTCGCGCCGGGCGAGGCGGTCTTCATCAGCACCGATGGCCAGCTGCACAGCCAGCAGTGCGCCAAGGACCCGCAGCTGCACCCCTGCATGTTCGAGTACGTCTACCTGGCGCGGCCCGACTCGGTGATCGACGGCATCTCGGTCTACCAGGCCCGGCTGAACATGGGCGAGACGCTGGCCCAGCGCCTGATCTCCACCATGCCGCCCAGCGAGATCGACGTGGTGATCCCGATCCCCGAGTCCAGCCGGCCCAGCGCCATGCAGTTGGCGCACAAGATCGGCAAGCCCTACCGCGAGGGCTTCGTGAAGAACCGCTATGTGGGCCGCACCTTCATCATGCCCGGCCAGAGCGTGCGCAAGAAGAGCGTGCGCCAGAAGCTCAATGCGATCGGTCTGGAGTTCAAGGGCCGCAACGTGCTGCTGGTGGACGACTCCATCGTGCGTGGCACCACCAGCAAGGAAATCGTGCAGATGGCCCGCGAGGCCGGTGCCAACAAGGTCTACATGGCCTCGGCCGCGCCGCCCGTGAAGTACCCCAATGTGTATGGCATCGACATGCCCACGCAGGAGGAGCTGATCGCCCACGACCGCACGATGGAGGAGATCCGCGCCTACATCGGCGCCGACGCGCTGATCTACCAGGATGTCGATGCGATGAAGCGTGTCGTGGGGGCGCTCAACCCGTCGATCAAGGGCTTCGAGGCCTCGTGCTTCGACGGCACCTATATCACCGGCGACGTCAGCGTGGCCGACTTCGCCGCCATGAAGGCGCAGCGCGCCGCGCAGCCGGGTGACGAGGAAGACGCCGAGTCGCGCAGCCGCCTGGCGCTGCAAAGCCGGAGCGATGCATGACGATGGGCAGCGACGAGGAGCGCCGCATCGCCCGCGCCCGCCTGCCCGAGGGCGTGCGCCCCGAGACGCTGGCCGTGCGCGCCGCGCTGGCGCCCAGCCAGCATGGCGAGAATTCCGAGGGCCTGTTCCTCACCAGCGCCTATGTCCAGCCCGACGCGGCCACCTCGGCGAAGCGTTTCGCCGACATGCTGGACTTCACCTACTCGCGCACCAGCAACCCCACGGTGCGCAGCCTGGAGATGCGCCTGGCCGCGATGGAGGGCGCCGAGGCGGCGATCGCCACCACCACCGGCATGAGCGCGATCCTGCTGCTGATCATGGGCCTGCTCAAGGCCGGTGACCATGTGGTGTGCTCGCGCTCGGTGTTTGGCTCGACCATTGGCCTCTTTGGCAAGGAGTTCGCCAAGTTCGGCGTCGAGACCAGCTTCGTCGCGCAGACCGATCTGGCCGAGTGGCGCGCCGCGATGCGGCCCACCACCAAGCTGCTGTTCGCCGAGACGCCCACCAACCCGCTGACCGATGTCTGCGACATCGCTGCGCTGGCCGACATCGCCCATGCCGGCGGTGCGCTGCTGGCGGTGGACAACACCTTCTGCACGCCCGCGCTTCAAAAGCCGCTGTCGCTGGGCGCGGATGTGGTGATGCACGCGGCCACCAAGTACCTGGATGGCCAGGGCCGCGTGATGGCCGGCGCGCTGTGCGGCAGCGACGCGCTGATCAACGGCATCATGGCGCCGGTGCTGCGCACCGTGGGCATGACGCTGTCGCCGTTCAACGCCTGGGTGGTGCTCAAGGGGCTGGAGACCCTGCACCTGCGCATGAAGGCGCAGAGCGAGCAGGCGCTGGCCGTGGCCCGCTGGCTGGCGGTGCGGCCCGAGGTGGCGCGCGTCTACTACCCCGGCCTGTCGTCGCACCCGCAGCATGAGCTGGCGATGCGCCAGCAGTCGGGCCTGGGCGGGGCAGTGCTGTCCTTCGACCTGCGCGCCGACAGCCCCGAGGCCGCCCGTGCCGCCGCCTTCCATGTGATCGACAGCACCCGCGTGCTGAGCATCGCCACCAACCTGGGCGACACCAAGTCCATCATCACCCACCCGGCCACCACCTCGCACGGCCGCCTCACCGAGGCCCAGCGCCAGGCCGCCGGCATCGGCCAGGGCATGGTCCGCCTGGCTGTGGGCCTGGAACACGTGGACGACATCACCGACGACTTGCTGCGCGGCCTAGCCACGCTTCCCACCGCATGACTTCCAAGATCCGCACCCGCATCGCCCCATCGCCCACCGGCTTCCTGCACCTGGGCACCGCGCGCACCGCGCTGTATTCGTGGGCCTATGCCCGCCACCACGGCGGCGAGTTCGTCCTGCGCATCGAGGACACCGATGTCGCCCGCTCCACCCAGGACTCGGTCGACCAGATCCTGCAGTCCATGCACTGGCTGGGCCTGGACTACGACGAGGGTCCGGTGTACCAGATGCAGCGCCTGGAGCGCTACCAGGCGGTGATCGAGCAGATGCTGGCCGCCGGCAGCGCCTACCGCTGCTACACCACGCCGGCCGAGCTCGATGCGCTGCGCGAGCAGCAGAAAGCGCGCGGCGAGAAGACCGGCTACGACGGCCGCTGGCGACCCGAGCCCGGCAAGACCCTGCCGCCGGTGCCCGAGGGTGTGCAGCCGGTGATCCGCTTCAAGAATCCGCGCGATGGCGAGGTGCGCTGGGACGACCTGGTCAAGGGCGAGATCGTCATCGCCAACAAGGAGTTCGACGACCTGATCATCCAGCGCGCCGATGGCGTGCCCACCTACAACTTCGCGGTGGTGGTGGACGACTGGGACATGGCCATCACCCATGTCTTCCGCGGCGACGAACACATCAACAACACGCCCTGGCAGATCAACATCTACCAGGCGCTGGGCGCGCCGCTGCCGCTGTTTGGCCATCTGCCGGTGATCCTGGGCGACGACGGCCTGAAGCTGTCCAAGCGACGCGGCGCGGTGGCGGTGTCCAACTACGAGGATGGCGGCTACTTGCCCGAGGCGATGCTGAACTACCTGGCCCGCCTGGGCTGGAGCCACGGCGATGACGAGCTGTTCAGCCGCGAGCAGCTGGTGTCCTGGTTCGACGGCTCGCACCTGAACAAGAGCCCGGCGCAATGGGATGCGGCCAAGCTCACCTGGGTCAATGCCCACTACATGAAGCAGGCCGACGACGCCCGCCTGGCCGGCCTGGTGGCGGCCCAGCTGGCGCGCCGCGGCCAGGCGGCCAGCGCCGAGCGCCTGGCGCCGATGTGCGCGCTGTTCAAGGACCGCTGCGCCACCACGCTGGAACTGGCCGACTGGCTGGCCATGTACTTTGCACCGGTGGCCCCGTCGGCTGAGGACGTGGCTCAGCATGTGACCGACGCGGTCAAACCCGCACTGGCCGCGCTGGCCGCGCGCCTGCAGACCTGCGAGTGGGACAAGGCCGCCATCAACCAGGCGATCAAGGACACGATCGGCGAACACACGCTGAAGATGCCGCAGCTGGCGATCCCGGTGCGGGTGCTGGTGTGCGGCCGCGCGCAGACGCCGTCGGTCGACGCGGTACTGTCGCTCTTCGCTCGCGAAGAAGTCGTCGCCCGCTTGGCAACTGCTTGATTTCCGGTATATACTGCTAGTCTTCGCTCAACGGCGTTAGCCCTGATCCAAGATCACGGGGGTATAGCTCAGCTGGGAGAGCGCTTGCATGGCATGCAAGAGGTCAGCGGTTCGATCCCGCTTACCTCCACCAACCGGCAGCGTTGTTGAGAGGATGGAAAAGGTTTTACGTCCCCTTCGTCTAGAGGCCTAGGACACGACCCTTTCACGGTTGTAACAGGGGTTCGAATCCCCTAGGGGATGCCAGCTTCGCTGTGGTGACACGCGGTTGAAGACGGCGCAGGCGGTTGATGCCTGGGTGCTTCGGCACCGAAGTTCAGCACCACGCGGAGTGGTAGTTCAGTTGGTTAGAATACCGGCCTGTCACGCCGGGGGTCGCGGGTTCGAGCCCCGTCCACTCCGCCACAGTTACAGCAGAAAGACCTGCTGGATGAAAGTCCCGCAGGTCTTTTCGTTGGAGCTCCGCTTCGGCGCGCTCGCCTCCTGACACGGGGGTATAGCTCAGCTGGGAGAGCGCTTGCATGGCATGCAAGAGGTCAGCGGTTCGATCCCGCTTACCTCCACCATCCGGCGGCGAACGCACAGAGGCGGCAGTCAGTGACGGATCAGGTCCCCTTCGTCTAGAGGCCTAGGACACGACCCTTTCACGGTTGTAACAGGGGTTCGAATCCCCTAGGGGATGCCAGAAACGCCGCGGTGATCAGCCGCAGCGAAGACGGCGCAGGCGGTTGATGCCTGGGTGGCTGCGATGCCACCGAAGTTCAGCACCACGCGGAGTGGTAGTTCAGTTGGTCAGAATACCGGCCTGTCACGCCGGGGGTCGCGGGTTCGAGCCCCGTCCACTCCGCCATCCCTTCATTGGGAAACTGTCCACGCCCACCCTTGGTGGGCGTTGTCGTTTCCGGGCGTCAGCGCGCCCCGAACGGCGCCACGCCCATCAGCATCGCATGGGCCCAGAAGGCGAACGCCGCCCAGGCCACGATGCCAAGCACCACCACCGCACCCGTCTTGCCCGCGCTGCCGGCGGGCCGCTGCACGCCTTGCGCCGCATCACGCTGCCGCGCCGCGCGGAAACACAGCACCGCCCAGACCAGGAAGCCGCCGAACAGCAGCACGTCGGCCAGCGTGTTGTTGGCCAGCAGGTGCGCCAGCGCCCACAGCTTGGTGCCCAGCAACATCGGGTGGCCCAGCCGCGCCTTGAGGCCATTGCCAGGCACATAGGCCGCCACCAACAGGATGAAGGCTGGCAGCGTCAGCGCCGCCGCCGCGTGGCTCAGTCCCCGCGGCGAGGCCCACAACACCACGGGTTCCTGCCGCGCCAGGCTGTAGCCCCAGCAGATCAGCACAAAACCCAGCAACGAGGCCAGCGAATACAGACCCTTGTAGCGGTTCTCGCCCAGCCGGGCCACCCAGGCCTGGCGTGAGGGCTCGGCGACGATGCGCAGCGAGTGCAGGCCGAGGAAGATCAGCAGTCCGAGAATCAGCAGGGTCATGGCGGGTGTCTGTGCAATGGATTCCGCGCTTGTACCTGATCAGCGTGATCCGCGCACACGTCCGGTCAACAGCCCGGTCACCAGCGCGGTGCCCACCAGGATCACGCCGCAGGCGGCCACCATCACCGGCGTGATCGCCTCGCCCAGGAACAGCGCACCCCACAGCACCGCAAAGGCCGGGATCAGGAAGGTCACGCTCATCGCCTGGCTGGCACCCACATGGGCGATCAACCGGAAGTACAGGATGTAGGCCACGCCAGTGCAGGCGAAGGCCAGCGCGGCCACTGCGATCCACGAGGACGTCGCCGGTGTCGCGGCCGGCCAGGCCCACAGCGCCAGCGGCACCAGCACCGCCGCGGCCGACAACTGGCTGCCCGCCGCCAGCGCCATCGATGGAATGCCTTGCAGATGCCGCTTGGTGTAGTTGGCCGAGAAGCCGTACATCAGCGTGGCCAGCAGACAGGCCGCCACCGCCAGCGCGGGGCTCACGCCATGCTCGCCTGGCTTGAAGCTGGCATGGCCACCGGCCAGCCACAGCACGCCGCCAAAGCCCAGCGCCAGACCCAGCGCCTTGTGCGCATTCGGCCGGTCGCCCAACCACCACCAGCCGATCAGCGCGCCCCACAGCGGCGTGGTGGCATTGAAGATCGACGACAGGCCACCGGTGATCGCCAGCGCCGCCACGCCATAGCAGACAAAGGGGATGGCCGAGTTGGTCAGCCCGACCAGCGCAATGCGCCGCCAGTGCGCGCGCAGCGCCGGCCACTCGCCGCGCGAGACCAGCACCGGCAGCAGCAGCAGTGACGCGCCCGCCACGCGCAGCCCGGCCAGCGCCAGCGGCCCGAACTCGTGCGCCCCCATGCGGATGAACAGAAAGCTGGCGCCCCACAGGGCGGCCAGCAGCAGCAGTTCGGCCAGGTGAGCTGGTTTCATGAAGGGCGCGATTCTCCGTCCAGCAGCGCCTGCTTGCGCGGCAGGCCACCGGCGTAGCCGGTCAAGGACCCGTCCTGGCCGGTCACCCGGTGGCAGGGCACCAGCACGCTGACCGGGTTGCGGCCCACCGCGGCGCCCACGGCCCGGGCCGCGCGGGGCCGGCCCAGCTGGGCGGCCAGTTCGCCGTAGCGGCGCCGGTGCCCGGGCGGAATGGCCAACAGGGCCTGCCACACCGCCTGCTGCCAGGGCGTGCCGCCCAGATCCAGCGGCGGCAGTGCCGGCAGCGGTGCGCCGGGGGCCGACCAGTACCGCGCCAGCGCCGCCTGCGCCTGCCGGATCCAGGGGTGGCTGGGCTGCAGGGGCGCTTCGATCGGGCCGGGGTGGTGGGCCTGGCCGTCGAACCACAGGCCGGCCAGCCCCTGGGTCGTGACCGCCACGGTCATCGGACCCAAAGGGGTGTCGATCCGGGCCTGGGCGGCAAAGCGGCGGGTGTTCATCGGTCGGTCTCCTCGGGGCGGTCGACCAGCGACTGCCACAGTTGCATCACGGCGTAGGAACGCCAGGGCCGCCAGGCCTCGGCCAGCGGCAGGGATTGCGCGGCTTTCAGGCCGCCGAGCGCCTTGACCACGCCAGCGTCGGTGGCCGGAAAGGCATCGGGCCAGGCCAGCACGCGCAGTGCGGCCAGCTCGGCGGTCCAGTCGCCCACGCCGGGCAGCTGGCGCAGCCGTGCCAACGTGTCCTCGACCGGCGCGGCCGGGTGCAGTGCCAGCGTGCCGCTGTCCACCGCGCGGGCCAGCGCCTGCAGCGCCCCCACGCGCACCCGCACGATGCCCAGCGTGCCGATCGCCTCGGGGCTGGCCTCGGCCAAGGCGCGGGGGCTGGGGAACAGCCGGTCCAGACCGGGCCAGGGTGTGGCCAGCGGTGCGCCGAAGCGCTCGACCAAGCGCGCTGCCAGCGTGCAGGCGGCGGCCACGCTGACCTGCTGGCCCAGCACGATGCGCACCATCGTCTCGAAGCCATCGATGCAACCGGGTACGCGCAGGCCGGGGCGCACAGCCACCGGCAGGCTGGCCAGCGCGGGGTCGATGCGCGCCGGGTCGGCGTCCAGGTCCAGCAGGTGGCGCACCCGCTCGATCACCGTGCCCAGGGCCGGCGCCAGCGTGGGCGCCACCTCCAGCGCGGCGGCGTCCTCGTCCAGGCGCAGCGCGATCCAGCCGTGCAGGGTCTGGCCGTGGTGGGTCACGGCCAGCGTGCGGCGCCACCAGCCGGCGTCGTCCGCGGCCTCGACCCGGGCCAATGGCCGCGCCGCCAGGAAGGCCATCATCGACGCGCGGTCGTAAGGCGGGCGCCAGGGCAGGCGCAGCGGACGCACGCCGGGGTCGGTGCCGGTTGCGCGCCGCAGCGCGCCGGGGGTGAGGCGGTAGCGCTCGGCAAAGGCGGCGTTGAAGCGGCGCAGGCTGCCAAAGCCGCTGGCCGCTGCCACCTGGGTGATCGGCAGCGTGGTGTCGGTCAGCAGGCGCTTGGCCAGCAGCAGGCGCTGGGTGGTTTGCCAGTCGATCGGGCTGACGCCCAGGTGGGCCTGGAAGATGCGGCGCAGGTGGCGCTCGGTGATGCCCAGGCGCTGGGCGATCGCCGGCAGCGAGGGCTGCTCGCCAGCCGCCACCGCATGCGTGATCAGCCGGGCACCGGCCTCGGCCAGGCTGCGCGCCGCATCGGCGCCCGACAGGCCCGGCGCCTGCTCGGGCCGGCAGCGCAGGCAGGGCCGAAAGCCCGCCTGCTCGGCTGCGGCGGCATGGCCGAAGAAACGGCAGTTCTCGCGCCGCGGCAGGCGCACGCGACACACTGGCCGGCAATAGATGCCGGTGCTGGTGACGCCGACGAAGAAGCGGCCATCAAAGCGCGCATCGTGGGTTTGCAGCGCGCGGTAGGCGCTGTCGTCGTCGAGTGGGCGCAGCGGTGACATGGGCCCATGCTAGCCCCGCCGCGGCAACGCGCTGGCCGTTTTCGGACCTGTGCCTGGCCCTCACATGGCCTTGAACAGGTGCACATACGCGCGCGACACCGGCAGCTCGGCCTCGAAGCCGCGCAGCCGCACCCGCACGCGGCTGAGCTCGTCGCGCCGGCTGCCCTCCAGAAAGCGCAGGTTGATCAGCGTGGAGCGGTGGATCTGCCAAAACTGCTGCGGGTCGAGCTGCTGGGCCAGTTCGGCGATCGGGGTGCGGATCAGGTACTCCCGCTCGGCGGTCTGGACACAGGTGTACTTTTCGTCGGCGCGGAAAAACAGCACCTCGTCCACCGCGATCTGCTGCGTCCAGTCGCCCTGGCTGGCGCGCACCCAGCGCAGCGGTGCGGCGGGCACAGTCGGGGCCTGCAGCTGTCCCAGCGCCTGGGCCAGGCGCGGGTTCTCGGGCTCGCTGCGGCCGACCGCGTCCTTCAGTCGCGCCACGCTGCGCGCCAGGCGCTCCTGCGTCACCGGCTTGACCAGGTAGTCCAGCGCCGCGGCGTCAAAGGCCTGCAGCGCGAACTCGTCATAGGCGGTGACGAAGACCACGCGGGTCGCGCACTCAATGCCCTGCGCCACCTCCAGCCCGGTCAGCCCGGGCATGCGGATGTCGAGGAAGGCCAGGTCGGGCTGCAGGGCCTCGATCTGCTGGGCGGCCTCGGGGCCGTTGCGGCACTGGGCGACGATCTGCAACTCGGGCCATGCGCCGGCCAGCATGGTCGCCAGGTGGCGCAGCAGGTGGGGTTCGTCGTCGGCAATGAGGGCGGTGGGCATGGGCTCAGGGCTGGACGGTGGGGCAGGGCAGGCGGATCTCGGCGCGCACGCCGCCGGTCGGCTCAGGCAGCAACTGCAGGCTGGCCTGGTCGCCCCAGGCCTGCTGCAGCCGCTCGCGCAGATTCTGCAGCGCGCTGCGCTGGCCGGGGCGGCGTGGGGCCGGGTGGTTCAGGCCCAGGCCATCGTCGCTGACGCTGAGCACCAGGGTGTCGTGTTGACGCTGGGCACGCACACCCACCGTGCCGCCCTCCACCTTGGGCTCCAGGCCGTGGTGGATGGCGTTCTCGACCAGCGGCTGCAGCAGCAGCGGCGGCAGCGGCAGCGCGGCCAGCTCGGCGGGAATGTCGATCTGCCAGCGCAGCCGCTCATCCATGCGCAGGCCCAGCACGCGCAGGTAGGCTTCCAGCAGCCGTTGTTCGTCGGCCAGCGTGTGCTGCTCGGCGCGCAGGCCGCCGAAGGACGAGCGCAGGTAGTCGACAAAGGCCTCCAGCATGCCGCGGGCGCGCGGCGGGTCGGCCTCCAGCAGGCTCAACACATTGGCCAGGGTATTGAACAGAAAGTGCGGCTCGATCTGGCCCTGCAGCAACTTCAGCCGGGCCTCGGCGGCGTGGCGTTCGGCGGCCTCGATGCGGCGGCGGTTTTCCAGGTACAGCCAGTGCAGGCCCGAGACCAGCACCAGCACGATGAGCCAGCTGATGCTGACATTGGTGGGCGAGCCGCCACCGTCGAACCAGGTCAGCCGGTAGCCGGCCAGCCACACGCCCAATGGCCAGGACCAGGCCGTGCCACCCATGGCGATCGCGGTGGCCACCCAGGCGCGGCGGCGGTCGGACCAGCTCTTCCAGCGCGCCGGGCCGATCAGCCCGGTCATGACGTCGAAGCTGAGGTGGATGCCCGTGGCCACCACCGCCGACACCAGCAGGTTCAGGAAGTAGGTCCGCCGCCAGGCGCTGCCGCTGGTCCACCGCCCGGGGTCGGGGCTGGTGGCGAAGGCGATCAGCGTGAAGACCAGGGCCACCAGCATTGCGAACAGCAGTGACCACACCCATTGCAGCCAGACGGGGCCGGCCTGGGTCATGCCGCTGTCGGTCCAGGCGCGCCAGGAGCGGCGCAGAAGGTTCTTGTCGATCACCATGGTGCGCAGTCTAGGCAGTCCGGGCGCCCCCTCGGCGGCGGCCGTCGACGAATCGACAGCCGGGCCGACGGATCGACAGCCAGCGGCCCTGGCACCCAACTTGCTGATCCCGAGCCCGGGCAGCCTCTCTACAATGGCCGCCACCCCCTCACCACCGTCCCGATCCCCACACCATGCAAGTCCACGCCTCCGTCTTCAAGGCCTATGACATCCGCGGCATCGTCGGCCAGACGATCGATGACGCCTTCGCCGAGCACCTGGGCCGGGCTTTCGGCACCGAGGCCAAGGCCGCCGGCGAAAAGGCGGTGGTGGTGGGTCGCGACGGCCGCGTCTCAGGCCCCGGCCTGGCCGCAGCGCTGATCCGCGGCATCGCCTCGACCGGCCTGGACGTGGTGGACATCGGCGCCGTCACCACGCCGATGACCTACTACGTGGCCGCCACCCGCAGCGCGCACGGCTGCAGCAGCGGCATCCAGGTCACCGGCAGCCACAACCCCAAGGACTGGAACGGCTTCAAGATGGTGCTGGCCGGTCGTGCCATCTACGGCGACGAGATCCAGGGCCTGCGCCGCCGCATCGAGGCCGAGGACTACGCCCAGGGCCCCGGCCGCATCGGCGCGATGGACATCGTGCCCGAGTACGCCCACCGCATCACCAGCGACTGCCAACTGGCACGGCCGATGAAGATCGTTGTCGATTCGGGCAACGGCATCCCCGGCGCCAGCGCGCCGGCCATCCTGCGCGCGCTGGGCTGCGAGGTGATTGACCTGTACTCCAAGGTCGATGGCGACTTCCCCAACCACCACCCCGATCCGTCCAAGCCCGAGAACCTGGCCGACCTGGTCAAGGTGGTGCACGCCACCGATGCCGAACTGGGCCTGGCCTTCGATGGCGATGGCGACCGCCTGGGTGTGGTCACCAAGGATGGCCAGATCATCTACCCGGATCGTCAGCTGATCCTGTTCGCGCGCGACATCCTCAGTCGCGTCAAGGGCGGCACCATCATTTTTGACGTCAAGTGCACCCAGCGCCTGGCGCCCGCCATCCGCGAGGCTGGCGGCGTGCCGCTGATGTGGAAGACCGGCCACTCGCTGGTCAAGGCCAAGCTCAAGGAAACCGGCGCGCCGATCGCTGGCGAGATGAGCGGTCACATGTTCTTCAAGGAGCGCTGGTACGGCTTTGACGACGGCATGTACACGGCGGCCCGCCTGCTGGAGATCCTGTCGCGCCACGACGACCCCAGCGCCGTGCTGAACGCCCTGCCCACCAGCTACAACACGCCCGAGCTGAACGTGGCCTGCGCCGAGGGCGAGCCGCACCGCCTGATCGCCGAGCTGCAGGCCAGCGCCCAGTTCCCCGGGGCCGAGGTCTCCACCACCGACGGCCTGCGCGCCGACTACCCGGATGGCTTCGGCCTGGTGCGCGCCTCCAACACCACGCCGGTGCTGGTGATGCGTTTCGAGGGCCACACACCCGAGGCGCTGCACCGCATCCAGGACGAGTTCATGGCGGTGCTGCGCAGCGTCAAGCCCGACGCGCAGGTGGGCGCCGCGGCCCACTGATGCTGGCCACCGGCTGGCGCACGGCCCTGGCCGGCGCCGCCTACAGCACGCTGTTGCGGCTGGCCACGCCGCTGTACCTGGCGCGCCTGTGGTGGCGCGGCGCGCGAGAGCCGGGCTACCGCGTGGCGCTGGCCGAGCGGCTGGCGCTGGGCGGTCCCGCGCAGACGCCCGGGGCGCTGTGGCTGCATGCGGTGTCGCTGGGCGAAACCAAGGCCGCGGCGGTGCTGATCGACGCACTGCGTGCCCGGCAGCCGGACTTGCGCCTGCTGCTGACCCACGGCACCGCCACCGGCCGTGCAGCCGGCCGGGCACTGCTGCGCGAGGGCGATCGGCAGACCTGGCTGCCCCTCGACACCCCCGGCGCGGTGCGCCGCTTCCTGCAGCAGCACCGGCCCGCACTGGGCGTGCTGATGGAAACCGAGGTCTGGCCCAACCTGCTGCAGGCGGCCGAGACCGCCGGCGTGCCGATCGTGCTGGCCAACGCCCGCCTGTCCGAGCGCAGTGCCCGTCGCGGCGAACGCTTCGCGGCCTTGCTGCGCCCGGCGGCGCAGCGCATCACGCTGGCGCTGGCCCAAACCGAGGACGACGCCCGGCGCCTGCGCCAGGCCGGCGTGCCGCAGGTGGAAGTGGCTGGCAACCTGAAGTACGACCTGCGCGCCGACGCGGCGCTGCTGGCTCGCGGCCAGGCCTGGCGGGCCCGGCCGGGCCGGCCGGTGCTGGCGATGACCAACACCCGTGATGGCGAGGAGGCGCGCCTGCTGGCAGCCTGGCGCCAGACCGCCTGGCGCGGTCCGGCGCCGCTGCTGCTGATCGTGCCGCGCCATCCGCAGCGCTTTGATGCGGTGGCGGCGCTGGTGGCGCAGGCCGGGCTGAGCCTGTCACGCCGCAGCGCCTGGGGCGAGGCCGGTCCTGACGGGGCTGCTTGCGGGGCCGAGGTCTGGCTGGGCGACAGCCTGGGCGAGATGTCGGCCTACTACGGTGCGGCCGACCTGGCGCTGCTGGGCGGCAGCTTCGAGCCGCTGGGCGGCCACAACCTGATCGAGTCAGCGGCCTGCGGCTGCCCGATCGTGCTGGGGCCCTCGACCTTCAACTTCGCCGACGCCGCCGAGCGCGCCTTGGCCGAGGGCGCCGCCTGGCGCGCCGCAGACCTGCCGCAGGCGCTGGCATGGGCAGCCGAGCTGTTGGCCGACGCACCGCGCCTGACCGGGGCCGCCCGGGCGGCGCAGGCTTTCAGCGCCCGGCACCGCGGTGCGGCCGAACGCATGGCCGGCCGCATCGAGGCGCTGTTTACTTCGCCAGCAGCGCGTTGACGTTGGCCACGTCGGAAGGCTGCAGCGTGCCGGCCGCCTGGCGCAGCTTGAGGCCGCCGACGATCACGTCGTAGCGGGCCTTGGCCAGGTCGCGCTGGGTCTGGAACAGCTGGGTCTGGGCATTGAGCACGTCCAGGTTGACGCGCACGCCCACCTTGTAACCCAGCTGGGTGGCCTCCAAGGCCAGCTTGCTGGACGACTCGGCCGCTTCCAGCGCCTTGACCTGCGCCTGGCCGGCCTGCACGCCGAAGAAGGCGCTGCGGGTGCCCTGGGCCACGCCGCGGCGGGCGGCCTCGTGGTCATTGCGCGCCTTCTCTTCCAGCGACAGGGCTTCCTTGACGCGGTTCTGCACCGCGAAGCCGGCAAACAGCGGCACGCTCAGGCTCACACCAATGGCGGCATTCGTGCCCGTGCCGGCAGCGCTGTAGCCAACGATGCCGCCCTGGGCCACCGCGTCACCACTGACGTTGACATGGGTCTTGCCGTAGCTGCCGGTCAGGGCGACGGTGGGCAGGTGGCCGGCCTGCGCCTTCTCGGTCTCAAGCTTGGCCACTTCCAGGCCCAGGCGGGCCTGTTCGATCGTGGCGTTGCGGGACTCCGACTCGCCCACCCAGGCATTGACCTCAGCCGGCTGCAGCGGCGGCAGGGCCACTGGCTGGGCCAGCGGGCGCGGCGCCAGGCCGGTCTTGCCGACCAGTTGCTCCAGCGCCAGGCGCTTGACCCGCAGGTCGTTGTCCGCCGCGAGCTCCTGGGCCAGGATCAGGTCGTACTTGGCCTGGGCCTCGCGGGTGTCGGTGATGGTGGCGGTGCCCACCTCGAAATTGCGCTTGGCCGAGGCCAGTTGCTCGGCATTGGCCTTCTTGTTGGACTGCACCGTGGTCAGCGTGTCCTGGGCGCCCAGCACGTCGAAATAGGCCTGGGCAACGCGCACCACCAGGTCCTGTTCGGCCGCACGCAATTGCGTCTGGGCCAGCTCCACACCCCGCTTGGCCTGCTCGATGCTCACGCTGTTGGCGCGGTTGAACAGGTTTTGCTGCGCCTGCAGCGCCACATTGGTGGCGTTGGTGTTGGTGCTGCGCGTGCTGGAGTAGGGCGTGTCGGCCTCGGTGCGCGATGCGCCGGCACTCAGGCCCACCGAGGGCAGCCACAGCGCATTCGCCTGGTCCGCCCGGTACTGCGCGGCACTGGCGGCGGCCTGCGCGCCCAGGTAGGTGGCGTCGTAGCCGCGTGCCGCGTCGTACAGCTCCTGCAGGCTCTGCGCCTGCGCGCTCAGGCCCGCCAGACCCAGGGCGAGGAGGGCGGCGGTGCGGTGCAGGGCGAAACGGCGCGGTGGCGTCATGGTGGCTTTCCTTGGAGCGATGAAGGCAGGAACGGGATCAGTAGCGAGGCACGGCGGGATCAACCAGGCGCGACCAGGCGTCGGTGCCGCCGTCCAGGTTGTACACCTCGTCGAAACCGTGGTTCGAGAGGTATGCGACGACCTGCGCGCTGCGGGCCCCGTGATGACAGAAAACGACGACAGGCCGCGCCGGGTCCAGCTCGCTGTGGCGCAGCGGCACCAGGTGCATCGGCATATGCAGCGTGGGCACACCGGGCAGGTTCAGCGGGGCGATGGCCAGCTCCTGCGCCTCGCGCACGTCCAGCAGCAACGGCTGGCGATCGGCATGCTCGGCCAGAAAGGCGTGCAACTGCTGGACGGCGACGGCGTTCATCGGATCAGGCTCAGAAGCGGAAACGGCTGGGCTCGGCAAAGCCCTCCAGGCGCTGGGCCACGGTGTCGAACAGCTCGGTCTTGGCGAAGGCGGCCTCGCCCTGGCGGGTGACCAGCACCGCGCGCATCACCGGCTCCTGGCCCTCGATGGCCAGCAGCCGACCGCCCGGCTTGAGTTGTGCCAGCAGGGCCTGCGGCACCTCGGCCACCGAGCCCGACAGCAGGATCACGTCAAACGGCGCCTCGGCGGCCAGGCCAGCGCTGCCGTCGGCCTCACGGACCTCGACGTTCGCCAGGCCGGCGCGCTGCAGGTTCTCGCGCGCAGTGCGGGCCAGCGCCGGGCGCTTCTCCAGCGTGATCACGCGCAGCGCGCGGTGGCCCAGCAGCGCGGCCTGGAAGCCCGAGCCGGTGCCGATCTCCAGCACGGTCTCGTGGCGCTGCACCTTGGCTTCCTGCAGCAGGCGGGCCTCGACGCGCGGGGCCAGCATCACCTGGCCTTCGGCCAGCGGCACCTCGGTGTCGACAAAGGCCAGGGCCTTGCAGGCGGCGGGCACGAAATCCTCGCGGCGCACGGCGCCCAGCAGGGCCAGCACGGCGGGGTCGAGCACATCCCAGGGGCGGATCTGCTGCTCGATCATGTTGAAGCGGGCTTGTTCGATGTTCATGGCGATGTCCTCGGGTGGGCGTCGACGGTCAGATGCGGGTCAACCCTTGATTTTAGGCTGTGCCGCCTGACGCGGGGCTGCCCGTGCCGCGCCGACGGCGCGCCCAGGCCGAGAGGTCATCCAGGTAGGCGTAGATCACCGGCACCACCACCAGGGTCAGCACCGAGGAGGTGATCACACCGCCGATCACCGCCTGACCCATCGGCGAGCGCTGCTCCGAGCCCTCCGAGAGCGCAAACGCCAGCGGCACCATGCCGAAGATCATCGCCAGCGTGGTCATCAGGATCGGGCGCAGCCGCACGCGGGCGGCTTCCAGCAGCGCCTCGCGCCGGGCCAGGCCCTGCTCGCGCAGGCGGATCGCGAAGTCCACCAGCAGGATCGCGTTCTTGGTGACCAGGCCCATCAGCATCACCACGCCGATGATCGAGAAGATGTTCAGCGTCGAGCGCCACAGCAGCAGCGCCCCGACCACCCCGATCAGCGTCAGCGGCAGCGAGCTCATCAGCGCCAGCGGCTGCAGGAAGCTGCGGAACTGGCTGGCCAGGATCATGTAGATGAAGATCACGCCCATGGCCAGCGCGCTCACGGCGTAGACGAAGGACTCCTGCATGTCCTTGGTGGACCCGCCAAAGCGGAACTGGTAGCCCGGTGGCAGCGCGGTGCTGTCCAGCACGGCGCGGATGTCGGCCGAGACCTCGCCCAGCGCGCGGCCCTCGGTGCCGGCAGTGAACTCCACCTCGCGGTTCAGGTCGCGCCGGTTGATCTGGTTGGCCAGGCCGGCGGGCACCAGCTCGGCGGCCTGGTCCAGGCGCGCCATGCGCGGGCTGCCATCCAGGTTCTGGCCGGCCGACAGCACCAGCCGGCCCAAGTCGCTGCGGTCTTCCCGCGCATCGGGGTGCAGGCGCACCTTGACGTCGTAGTTGTTGCCGTCCGGCGCGCGCCAGGTGCCCACGGTGGTGCCGGCCACCAGCTGGCGCAGCTGGGTGGTGATGCTGCCCAGGCTCAGGCCCAGGTCGGAGGCGGCGTCGCGGCGCACCTGCACCGCCAGCGTGGGCGTGTCCTCCTTCATGCTGGTGTCCAGATCCACCAGGCCGGGGATGGCGGCCAGGCGCTGGCGCAGGCCCTCGGTCAGGCGCTTGAGCTCGGACAGGTCGGGGCCCTGCAGCGACAGCGAGATGGGCTTGGCGCCGCCCACCGGGTCGGTCAGGCCGACCAGCGTGACGGTGATGCCCGGCACCGAGGCCAGTTGCTCGCGCAGCACGGCCGACATCTGGTCCACCGAGCGCGAGCGTTGCTTGCGGTCGACCAGGCGCACATAGATGCTCACCTGGTTGTGGCCCAGCGCGACGCCGGTGTTGATGGTGGCCAGTGTGTACTTCACCTCAGGCATCTGGCGCAGGATGCGGTCGACCTGGCGGGTGCGCTCCTCGGTCAGCGCCAGGCTGGAGCCCACCGGGGTGTAGAAGGCCACCGTGGTTTCGGAGAAGTCGGCCTTGGGCACGAACTCGGTGCCCAGCACGCGGGTCAGGCCCAGCGCCAGCACCAGACTGGCCAGCGCGATGCCCAGCGTCGACTTGGGATGGTCCAGCGACCAGCCCAGCGCCCGGTGGTAGCCCTCGCCCAGGCGGTGCGAGGCGCGGTCGACCCAGTGCGTCAGCCGGCCCAGGGTGCGGTCATAGAGATTGCGCGGCACGAAAGGCTGGCCTTCGCGGTCGATGGCCGGGTCGTGCCAGACCGAGCTGAGCATCGGGTCGAGCGTGAAGCTGACGAACATCGAGATCAGCACCGCCGAGACGATGGTGATGCCGAACTCGTGGAAGAACTTGCCGATGATGCCGCCCATGAAGCCGATCGGCGCGAACACCGCGACGATCGACAGCGTGGTGGCCAGCACCGCCAGGCCGATCTCGTCGGTGCCTTCCAGCGCCGCCTGGCGCGCCGGCTTGCCCATCTGCACATGGCGCACGATGTTCTCTCGCACCACGATCGCGTCGTCGATCAGCAAACCCACGCACAGGCTCAGCGCCATCAGCGTGATCATGTTGATCGTGAAGCCGAAGGCCTGCATGAACAAAAAGGTACCGATCAGCGCGATCGGCAGCGTCAGGCCGGTGATGACGGTGGATCGCCACGAATTCAGGAACAGGAAGACGATGCCGATCGTCAGCAGCGCGCCTTCGATCAGCGTGCGGCGCACGTTCTCGACCGACACGCGGATCGGCCGCGAGTTGTCGCGCACCACGTCCAGCGCCATGCCGGGCGGCAACTGGCTGCGCAGCGTCTCGACCACGCGGTTCAGGCCGTCGACCACCTCGATGGTGTTCTCGCCTTGCGCCTTGACCACATCCAGCGCCAGCATGCGCTGGCCATTGCGCAGCGCCAGGCTGTCGGTCTCCTCGGGGCCGTCGACCACCTGCGCCACCTGATCCAGGCGCACCGGCTGGCCGTTGCGGCGGGCGATGACGATCTGGCCCATGTCGGCCGGCCGGGCCACCCGGCCATCGACCTGCACCACGTCCTCGCGCGCGCCTTGGCGCAGCGTACCGGCGGGCAGGTTGCGGGTTTCGTTGCGCACCGCGCTGGTCACCGCGTCGGCGCCGATCGAAAAGGCCTCCAGCGCCTGCGGCCGCAGGTAGACGTTGAGCTCGCGCTTTTGCGCGCCCACCAGCGCCACCGAGCCCACGCCACGCACGTTCTCCAGGCGCTTCTTCAGCACCTGGTCGCCGTAGGTGCTGAGCTCGCTGGCGCTGCGGCTGTTGTCGGGCGAGGTGAGGGCCACGGTCCAGATCGGGCGCGAGGCGGGATCAAAGCGCTGCACGCGGGGTTCTTCCACCTCGTCGGCGAAAGCGGCCTTGACCTGCGAGACCTTCTCGCGCACGTCATCGGCGGCGCGGCGGCCATCGACATCCAGATTGAACTTGACGATGACGACCGAGGTGCCCTGGTAGCTGCGGCTGAACAGCTCATTGATGCCGGCGATCGTGTTGACCGCTTCCTCGACCTTGATCGTCACCTCGTTCTCGACCACCTCGGCCGAGGCGCCGGGGTAGGCGACCGTGACCACCACGAAGGGGAACTCGATGTTCGGGAACTGATCGACCTTCAGGCGCTGCACCGCAAACCCGCCCAGCACCACAAAGGCCAGCATGACCATCACGGCCATGACCGGGTTGCTGATCGAGACGCGGGTGAACCACATGGCGCGGGCTGGCCCTGCTCAGCGGGACGCCGCCGAGGCCGCAGTGGCCAGGCGTACCGCGGTGCCGTCGCGCACCGTGCCCACGCGCTCGCGCAGCAGCTGGTCACCGGCGGCGGCGCCGGACAGCAGCTCCACCAGCGGCTCACCCTGCGGCGAGCGGCCGCGCTGGCCGATCTGCACGCTGCGCGCACGGGCCTGGCCAGCCTGCACCACCAGCACATAGGGCTGCGGCTGGTCCTGGCGCAGCGCGTCGAGTGGCACGGCCAGGCGGTCGCTGCGGGCCAGCGCCGCCGCGCCCTGGGCGAACAGACCCTGGCGCAGCGCCGGGTGCGGCGCCAGGCTCAGGTAGGCGGTGACAGTGCGGGCACCGGCGGTGGTCGCGGGGTTGATGCGCGCCACGCGGGCGGTGACCGGCTCGGTGATGCCATCCACACGCAGGCTGGCCGAGGCGCCCACCGAGAGCCGGGCCACCGCCTGCGGCGCCAGCGCTGCTTCGAGCTCCAGTTGCGACAGGTCGACGATCTCCAGGATGCGCCCGTCCAGCGCCACCCGCTCGCCCGGCTGCGCCAGCCGCGCCGACACCAGGCCGTTGATGGGGGCCACCAGCAGGGTGTCGCCCTGCGTCTTGCGGGCCAGCTCCACCGCCGACTGTGCGGCCGCCCAGCTGGCTCGGTTGGCTTGGGCGGTGGATTGGGCGGTGTCCAAGGCAGTCGGTGAGATGAAGCCCTGCGCTACCAGGGCCTGGCTGTTGGCCAGCGCGCGCTCGGCGATGTCGAGCTGGGCCTTGGCCGCGTCGGCCTGCTGCTGCGCCTGCTTCAGGCGCCAGCCGGCCTCGGTGTCGTCGAGTCGGCCCAGCACCTGACCGGCACGCACGGCGTCGCCCTCGCGCACCGACAGCTCACGCAGTTCGGCCGCCACCTTGGCCTTGACCAGGGCGCTGCGCACCGCTTTCACACTGCCGGTCAGCTCGATCTCCTCGATCAGCGGCTGCGTGGCCACCACGGCCAGGTCGTCGGGCAGCAATTCGAGCGCGGCGCGGACCGGCGCGCTGGCCGCCACCGAGGCCGATGCGGCGTTGCCGGCCGCCGCAGCACCCGGGCGCAGCTTCCAGCCGCCCACGGCCAGCCCGGCCACGGCCAGCAGAATCAGGACGCGACGCAGAGCAGGGGTCATGATGAAGACGAATGGGCCTGCAGGCCGCGAAGGACCAGCTGCAGGTGGCTGCGGATGATGCGGCGCGGGTCGGCCACCATGGCCTCGGCCAGCGCGCAGGCGCCCACCGAATGCTTGTGCAGACACAGCATGATGATCGGCAGCACCAGGGAGTGGGCGGCGGCCTCCACGTCGACCGGCCGGAACTCGCCGCGGTCGATGCCGCGCTGCAGCAGGGCCTGGATCACCGCCAGGCCGGGCTGGATCACTTCCTGCGCGTAGAACTCGGCGATGTCGGGGAAGTTGCGCACCTCGGTGATCACCAGCTTGAACAGCGCCGAGCTGGGGCTGTCATACACCTCTTCCCACCAGGTGGGCAGCAACTCGGTCAGCGCCTCGGTGGCGCTGCCGTGGTGCTCCAGCAGGCGCTGGCGGCCGTCGGCCACCGCGCTGGACAGGGTGTGGCGGATCACCGCCTTGAGCAGCTCTTCCTTGCTGTTGAAGTACAGGTAGAGCGTGCCCTTGGCCACGCCGGCACGCTGCGCCACTTCCTCGGCCCGGGTGGCGGAGAAGCCTTTTTCGGTGAACAGGGCCAGCGCGGCATCCAGCAGTTCGCTGGGGCGGGCTTCCTTGCGACGTTGGCGGTGGGGTGTGGCGGACTCGGACATGATTACTGACTGACCGGTCATTAATCCTAACAGGCCGGCGCCAGCCGTCAATACCCCATAATGTATGCGGGGTCATGCTGCGTTGCAGCATCCTGCGGCGCTGCCAGCGCCTGGTCTGTAAGATGGCGCCCCTGAATGGGCAGGGTCGGGCAGACCCGGATGGACGACGCGATGGACATGCTGGTGTTGCTGAAGGCCGCGGTGATGGGCGTGGTGGAGGGACTGACCGAGTTCCTGCCGATCTCGTCCACCGGCCACCTGATCCTCGCGGGCTCGCTGCTGGGATTTGTGGGCGAAAAGATGAAGGTCTTCGAGATCGCGATCCAGACCGGCGCCATCTTCGCCGTGGTGCTGGTCTACTGGCAGCGCGTGCGCGACACCGTCACCGGTCTGGCCGCGCAGCCGCAGGCGCGCCGCTTTGCGATGAACGTGCTGATCGGCTTCCTCCCGGCGGTGGTGCTGGGCCTGCTGGTGGGCAAGTGGATCAAGGCCCACCTGTTCCTGCCCACCGTGGTGGCGTCCACCTTCATCCTGGGCGGCTTCGTGATTCTGTGGGCCGAGCGCCGCCAGGCCGCGCACACCCGCGTGCCCACGGTGGACGACATGGGGCCGATGGATGCGCTGAAGGTGGGTCTGGTGCAGTGCTTCGCGATGGTGCCGGGCACCAGCCGATCGGGCGCCACCATCATCGGCGGCATGCTGATGGGCCTGTCGCGCCAGGCGGCCACCGACTTCAGCTTCTTCCTGGGCATTCCCACGTTGATCGGCGCCGGCCTGTACAGCCTGTACAAGGCGCGCGCCGACCTGGACTGGGCCGACGCGCCGCTGTTCGGCGTGGGCCTGCTGTTCAGCTTCCTGTCGGCCTGGCTGTGCGTGCGCTGGCTGCTGCGCTACGTGGCCACGCACGACTTCAAGCCCTTCGCGTGGTATCGCATCGCCTTCGGGGTGCTGATCCTGGTCACCGCCCACTTCGGCTGGGTGACCTGGGCCGATTGAGGTACAGCGCTCAGCGGCGCCTGAAGACCAGGTCCCAGACACCGTGGCCCAGCTTGATGCCGCGGGCCTCGAACTTGGTCAGCGGGCGGTAGTCCGGCCGCGGTGCATAGCCGTCGGCGGTGTTGGCCAGCAGCGGCTCGGCGGACAGCACCTCCAGCATCTGCTCGGCATAGGGCTGCCAGTCGGTGGCGCAGTGCAGCACGCCGCCGGGCGCCAGACGCGAGGCCAGCAGCGCCACCAGCGGCGGCTGGATCAGGCGCCGCTTGTGGTGCTTCTTCTTGTGCCAGGGGTCGGGGAAAAAGATGTGCACGCCGGCCAGCGAGCCCGGCGCCACCATGTGCTCCAGCACCTGCACAGCGTCGTGCTGCAGGATGCGCAGATTGCCGAGCTGTTCTTCGCCGATGCGCTTGAGCAGCGCGCCCACGCCCGGCGTGTGGACCTCGATGCCGATGAAGTCGGTGTCCGGCCGCGTCGCCGCGATCTGCGCGGTGGCAGCGCCCATGCCGAAGCCGATTTCCAACACCCGCGGCGCTTCGCGGCCAAAGGCTGCCGCCCAGTCGGCCGGCTGGCCGGTGTAGGGCAGCACAAAGCGCGGCCCCAGGTCTTCCAGGGCCCGCTGCTGCCCGGTGCCCATGCGGCCGGCGCGCAGCACATAGCTGCGGATGGCACGGCGCTGGGGTTCAGTGGGCTCGGGCGACGGGGCGGACGGATCGGCGTCGGTCATGCGGTGCTGGCGTGGTATCGGCAAGGGGCCGGTATTGTCGCCGAGCTAGAATGCGTGCCGACGCGGGTGTAGTTCAATGGTAGAACGGCAGCTTCCCAAGCTTCATACGAGGGTTCGATTCCCTTCACCCGCTCCACGCTTTCCGACGCCGGCCGCAAGCCGGCGTTGTTTCTTCCGTGACCGGTGAAGGGGAGCGAACCCGGGTTCGGTCGGGCGCCCGTGGCGCCCGGACGCCGCGCAGCGGCGGGCCCGCAGGGCCGAGGCGGCTTGGCCGCCGAGCATGCCCTTCACCCGCTCCACATCCCTGAGGCCGATGCCAGCCTCGCGCTGGCATCGTCGTTTCAGGCCTCAGTGCACGCCCAGTGCCCGCAGGTGCTCGGCCTTGGCGGCGTAGAGCGAGCGCAGCTCGGGCCGCGGGCTCTCGGCGCCGGCCCGCTGCAGGTGGACCAGGGCCTGCGCCGGGTGGCCCAGCTGCAGCTCGGCCTGGGCCAGCGCAAAGTGGATCTCGTGGTAATCGGGATCGCGCGCCAATTCCTTCAGCAGCCAATCGCGCGCGCCGGCCGGATCGCCGGCGCGCAGCGCCGCCGTGCCGCGTGCGAGGTAGGTGAACGGGGCGGTGCCCTCGACGCGTGCGAGCACAGCGTCCAGTGGCTGCGCCTCGGTCAGGCGGCCCTGGGCGCGCAAGGCGGCGGCCAGGTTGGCCAGCAGCGTGGCGTGCTCGGGGGCCCGGGCCAGGCCGTCACGCCAGGCGCGCTCGGCCAGGTCGGCGCGGCCGTGGCGCTGAAACACCACGCCCAGGGTGTTGTAAGCGGCAGGGTAAGTGGCGTCCTGGGAAAGGGCGGCCAGGCTGAAGGCGTGGGCGGTGGCCAGGTCGCCCTGGGTGAGCCATTCGGCGGCGCGGTTGTTCAGGTACATCGCCAGCACGCGCTGGCGGCTGATGCGGCGCGCAGGCAGCTTGCCGGCGGCCTCGGGCGGCAGGAAGTCGATCACCATGGGCGGCGGGGCCAGCAGCACGCTGGCGAACGGCGAGGGGCGTGGCCCCAGCGCCAGGTTCACATGGGTGTTGCCCACATGCAGGCCGGCCAGGCGGCTCCACTGCGTGTCGGTCAGCACCTCGCGGAACTCCACCGACAGCCCCAGCCCGTCGGCCAGCGCAGCGGTGAGCAGCACCAGTGACAGGCAGTTGCCGCTGCGTGCGTCGAAGGTTTCAGCGGCGGTGCGGGTGGTGCTGGCGTCATAGACGACGTGGATGTCGCTGGCGCGCAGGGCCTCGTACAGCGCCAGCAGGCCACCCTGGCGGCGCGCGGCCGGGCGCAGGGTTTGGTCCAGGTAGGCCTGCAGGGCCGGGTCCAGGCGCAGTGCGGCCTCGGTGTCGGGGCGCTGCGTCGGCTGGCCCAGCGTGGTGTCGGCCCACAACACCGCATCTGCGGTGGGCGTGCGGGGCGCCTGGGCGCAGGCCGCCAGCAGCAGCACGGCCAGCGGCAGCAGGGTGCGGCGCCAGGCCGGACCCGTGAAGCGGCCGGCCAGGGCGGTGAGGGACGCAGGCATGCGGGCTCCTTGGATGACCCGCCCCGATCACGGCGTGTCACCTGGACATGCTACGCCGACACGGACCTGACAGCCAGTCTCGGTGTTTCCGCGCTGCCGGCGAGCGGCGCTGCTCAGGCATCATCGGGGCAAAGAACCCCAGCGCCCGTCATGTCACCCACGCCCTTGCAGGTCCTGGTGCTCAGCCAGCGACCCCTGGATCTCGTCACTTCTGCCCACGGCCCCTTCATCGCACACCAGGCCAGCACGCTGGCCGAGGTGGACGACATGCTCAACCAGCACGCCTGGCATGCGCTGGTCGTCGAGTTCGGGGTGGGTCTGTCCACCGAGCAACTGCTGCACTGGAACGGCCTGGCCCGTGCGCTGCTGGAAACGGCCCTGGTGCTGGTGGCGCCCGAACCCACGCTGGCCGAGTGCCAGCGCTGGCTGCAGGCCGGTGTGCGCGAGGTGGCCTCCAGCCGCGAGATGCACGGCGATGCCGCCGGCCGCGTGCTGCGCATGGCGATCGAGCGCAAGCGCCAGGACGACGCCGCGCGCCGCGCCTACAGCATCGACCTGGCCACCGGTCTGCCCAACCACCAGCAGTTGCTGGAGCACATGACCCACCTGCTGGCGCTGCGCGAGCGCGAGCCCGCGCCGATGGCGGTGGTGGTGCTGCAGCTCGAGGGCCTGCAGTCGGTCGAGGCCAGCCAGGGCGCCGAAGCCGCCAATGTGCTGCGCCGCAAGGCCGCGGTGCGCTTGCGCTCGGCACTGCGCGCGTCGGACGTGGTGGCCTCGCTGGGGCGCGACATGTTCGCGGTGCTGCTGGCCTGGATGGATGCCGACGAGGACGCCGAGCCGGTGGCCCGCAAGCTGCTGGCCACGGCCAGCGTGCCGATGCAGGTGTCGGGCCAGGCCGTGCCGCTGGGCATGCGCTACGGTCTGGCGCAGTTCCCGGCCCATGGCCGTGATGCCCAGAGCCTGCTCAAGCGCGCCACTGCCCAGGCGGCCGGGGGTGACGGGCGCCTGGTGCGCCTGGGCGAAGCCGCCAACGACGGGGCCTGATCGCCCCGCCGCTGGCCGGGCGCGTCACTTCAGGATGTCGCCCAGGCAGAGGTACTTGACCTCGACATAGTCGTCCATGCCGTGGTGCGAGCCCTCGCGCCCCAGGCCCGACTGCTTGACGCCGCCGAAGGGCACCTCGGCCACGCTGATCAGGCCGGTGTTGATGCCCACCATGCCGTACTCCAGCGCCTCGCCCACGCGGAAGATGCGGCCGATGTCGCGGCTGTAGAAGTAGCTGGCCAGACCGAACTCGGTGGCATTGGCCAGCTCGATCGCCTCGGCCTCGGTGCTGAAACGGAACACCGGTGCCACCGGGCCGAAGGTCTCTTCCTTCGAGACCTTCATCTCGGGCGTGACATCGGCCAGCACCGTGGGCGTGTAGAAGCGATCACCGATGCGCTGCCCGCCCACCACCACCTTGGCACCCTTGGCCAGCGCGTCGGCCACATGGTCCTCGACCTTGGCAATCGCCTGGTCGTCGATCATCGGGCCCTGGTTGATGCCGGCCTCGAAACCATTGCCCACCTTGATGGCCGCGGCCTTGGCGGCCAGCTTCTCGATGAAGGTGTCGTAGACGCTGTCCTGCACATAGAAGCGGTTGGTGCAGACGCAGGTCTGGCCCGAGTTGCGGTACTTGCTGATCGCGGCGCCCTCGGCGGCCGAGTCCAGGTCGGCGTCGTCGAAGACGATGAAGGGCGCATTCCCGCCCAGCTCCAGCGAGAGCTTCTTCACCGTGGGCGCGCACTGCTGCATCAGGATGCGGCCCACCTCGGTGGAGCCGGTGAAGCTGAGGTGGCGCACCACGTCGGAGCTGCACAACACCTTGCCCACCTCGATCGACTGCGCGGCATCGGCCGTCACCACGTTGAGCACACCCGCCGGCATGCCGGCACGCTGCGCCAGTTCGGCCACCGCCAGCGCCGACAGCGGCGTGGCCTCGGCCGGCTTGATCACCACCGGGCAGCCGGCGGCCAGGGCCGGCGCCACCTTGCGGGTGATCATGGCGATCGGGAAGTTCCACGGCGTGATCGCCGCGCAGACGCCGATCGGCTGCTTGATGATGACGTAGCGCTTGTTGCCGTCGGTGGTGGGGATGGTCTCGCCGTAGACGCGCTTGGCTTCTTCAGCGAACCACTCCAGGAAGCTGGCGCCGTAGCCGACCTCGCCCTTGGCCTCGGCCAGCGGCTTGCCCTGCTCGGCGGTCATGATGCGCGCCAGGTCGTCGGCGTGGGCGTGCATCAGCGCGAACCACTTCATCAGGATCGCGGCGCGCTCCTTGGCGGTCTTGGCGCGCCAGGCCGGCCAGGCCTTGTTGGCGGCGACGATGGCGTGGTGGGTGTGCTCGGCACCCAGGTTGGCCACGTCGGCCAGCTTCAGGCCGGTGGCGGGGTCGTTGACGTCGAAGCGGCTGCTGCCGGCGACCCATTCGCCGTTGATCAGCGCATCGGTCTTCAGCAGGCTGGGCTCGGCCAGCAGGGCCAGGGGGGAAGAGGGCATGTCCATGGAGGTCTCCTTGATCAGGACTCTACCAACTCAGGCCTGGCACGCTGTCAGGCAATCGGCCAGGAGGGCCATGCCTTCGTCGATCACCGCGTCGCTGGCGGTCAGCGGCACCAGGATGCGGATCACATTGCCGTAGGTGCCGCAGGACAGCAGGATCAGGCCGCGCTGGATGGCGTCGGCGCAGATGCGCTTGGTCAGGTCGGCATCGGGCTGCGACAGGTCGCCGCCCTTGAACAGCTCGATCGCCACCATCGCGCCCAGGCCGCGCACGTCCTGCACGCTCGGGTGCTGGGCAGCCAGCCGGGTCAGGCCGTCTTTCAGGCGCTGGCCCACGGCCTTGGAGCGCTCCAGCAGCTTCTCCTCGTCGAAGACCTGCAGCACCGCCAGTGCCGCGGCGCAGGCCAGCGGGTTGCCGGCATAGGTGCCACCCAGGCCGCCGGGCAGCGGCTTGTCCATCAGCTCGGCCTTGCCGATCACCGCCGAGATCGGGAAGCCCCCGGCCATGGACTTGGCCATCGTGACCATGTCAGGCGCCACGCCCCACTGCTCGCAGGCCAGCCAGGTGCCGGTGCGGCCGGCGCCGGTCTGCACCTCGTCGGCGATCAGCACGATGCCGTGCTGGTCGCACAGCGCGCGCAGCGCCTGCGCGAATTCGGGCGGCGCCACATAGAAACCGCCTTCGCCTTGCACCGGCTCGAGGATGATGGCGGCGACACGCTCAGCCTCGACGTCGTACTTGAAGATGTGTTCCAGCGAGCGCAGCGAATCGGCCACCGTTACGCCGTGCAGCGGGTTGGGGAACTCGGCGTGGTAGATCTCGGCCGGGAAGGGGCCGAAGCCGGCCTTGTAGGGCGCGACCTTGCCGGTCAGCGCCATGCCCAGCAGCGTGCGGCCATGGAAGCCACCGCCGAAGGCGATCACCGCCTGGCGCTTGGTGGCGGCGCGGGCGATCTTGACGGCGTTCTCCACGGCTTCGGCGCCGGTGGACAGGAAGTAGGCCTTCTTGGCGAAGTTCCCCGGCGTGCGGGCGATCAGCTGCTCGGCCAGCTCCACGTAGGGCTCGTAGGCCACGACCTGGAAGCAGGTGTGGTGGACCTGGTCGAGCTGGGCCTTCACGGCCTCGACGATCTTCGGGTGGCGGTGGCCGGTGTTGAGCACCGCGATGCCGCCGGCGAAGTCGATGTAGCGCTTGCCCTCGACGTCCCAGACCTCGGCGTTCTCGGCGCGGTCGACAAAGACTTCGTAGGTCTGGCCCAGGCCGGTGGGCAGGGCGGCACGGCGGCGGGCCATCAAGGCCTGGTTGGTGGCGGTGGTCTTGGCGTCGAGCGGCATGATGAGGGCCTCGTCTGTGAATGGGCGATGGGCGCATCCTAGGCCAGCGGCCGGGCGGCTACCATGCACAGCCACACCGGACAGCGGACACACTGTGCTGGTCCGGCGCCCTGTACAGATGCCATGCTGAACCTGCAGCCCACCTCCGCCACCCCGCTGGTCACGCAGATCGTCGACGGCCTGGCCGCCCAGATCGACGAGGGCGCGCTGCGCGCCGGCACCAAGGTGCCCTCGATCCGCCAGTTCGCCCATGCCCACCAGGTCAGCGTGTTCACCGTGGTCGAGGCCTATGACCGGCTGGTGGCCCAGGGCTACCTGGTGTCGCGGCCGCATTCGGGCTTCTTTGTGCGCAAGCGCGCCACACCGGGCACGTCGGTGGCCGCTGCGGCCAGCGGGCCGCAGGGCTTCGACTCGATGTGGTACCTGCGCAAGATCTTCGAGCACCGCCACCTGGGCATCAAGGCTGGTTGCGGCTGGCTGCCGGGCGACTGGCTGTTCGAGGACGGGCTGCGCCGCGCGCTGCGCCACCTGGCCGCCGATGACGCCGACCTGGGCGGCTATGGCGACCCCAAGGGCTACCCGCCGCTGCGCCAGCACATCGCCGAGGCTTTTGCCGAGCAGGAAGTGCAGGTCCACCCCGGCCAGGTGCTGCTGACCCAGGGCAGCAGCCAGGCGCTGGACCTGGCGGTGCGCCGCCTGGTGCGCCCGGGCGACGCGGTGCTGGTGGACGACCCCGGCTACGCCAACCTGCTGTTCGCGCTGCGCTACCAGGGTGCGCAGCTGCTGGGCGTGCCGCGCACACCGCAGGGCTGGGACCTGGCCGCGCTGGAGTCGCTGATCGCCACCCACCGCCCCAAGGTCTTTTTCACGCAGCCGCGCCTGCACAGCCCGACCGGCTCGGTGGCATCGCTGGCCCAGCTGCACCGGGTGCTGCAGCTGGCCGAGCGGCACGACCTGACGATTGTCGAGAACGACATCTACGCCGACCTGGACCCCGAGCCGCGCCCCTCGCTGGCCAGCCTGGACCAGCTCAACCGGGTGCTGACCATCGGCAGCTACAGCAAGACCATCTCGCCCAACATCCGCGTGGGTTTCTTGCTGGGCCACCCCGACCTGGTCGAGGACCTGGCGCAGCTGAAGATGATCTCGGGCCTGACCAGCGCCGAGTTTGGCGAGCGCCTGGCCCATGGCGCACTGGTGGAGGGCCGCTGGCGCAAGCACCTGAAGGCGCTGCGCGAGCGCCTGGCCGGCGCCCACCAGCAGGTGGCGCAGCGCCTGGTGGACCAGGGCTTCGAGCTGTTCCATGAGCCCAAGGCCGGCATGTTCCTGTGGGCGCGCCACCCGGCGCTGCCCGACGCGGTGGCGCTGTCCAACGAAGCTGCCGAGCAGGACATCATGCTCGGCCCCGGCCACCTGTTCATGGCCGACCTGCAGCCTACGCCCTGGATGCGCTTCAACGTGGCCTTCTGCGGCGACGAGCGGCTGTTTGCTTTTCTGAAGCGCTCGCTGACCTGAGAGCTCAGCCCCGGACGATCTCGGCGTCGATGCCGTCCAGCGTGTCGTGCAGCGGCTGGAGCATCTCGCTCAGCTCGTCGTTCCACTTCGCGGCCACCTTCTTGTAGCGCTTCTCGACCTGCTCGATGTCGGATCGGTAGGCCTTGATGGACAGGCCCACCTCGGCGCGCAGCTTGGACAGGCTGTCCTTGCTGCTGGTGATGTTCTTGAACCCGCGCAGCGCGTCGCCCAGGCCGCGGTTGAACTTCAGCGGGTAGGCGTCGTACTTCTCGGCCTTCAGGAACATCACGGCCTCCTTGGGCAAGGCCTTGTGCCGCTTCTGCGACAGCTTCTTGGCGTCTTCCCACCTGGTGATCCAGCGGTTGCAGTCTTCCCAGACCGCCCGGTCGGCCGCTGGCGCACTCTGCCGGGACCAGTTGCGCGTCAGGGTCTCGATCTCATGCAGGGCGTCCTTCAGCAGGTCCACGATGGCCGGGTCGCCCTTGTCCAGCTCGGCCTTCTTGTCGGTGATGAAGCTGCGGTAGCGGGCCATGACCACCAGCGCGCGCTCTGCGGTCTTGTCGCGCTGCTCGCCGGACTGGCCTTTCTTGAAGTCGGACATCACCTGGTCCAGCAGCTTGCCCAGGCCGTCGTCGAATCGGACTGGAAAGGCCGCCTCTGCCTTGATCTGGCTCTGCACCTGCGTGGCGCGCTGTTTGACCTGCTCCTTGAGCACCGCCACGAACTGGTCGCCCGTCATGTTCTGGGGCGCATTGGGCGCCACCTCGCGCAGCTTGGCGGGCGTCCTGCCGGCGTACACCAAGGCACGCTCCTTGAACTGCTCCAGGTCCCTCTTCAGCTCGGATTCCAGCTGGATCTGCCGCTTCTTGACGCCGCTGGCATACAGTTTCTCGGCCAGGGTCTTCTTCGCCTTCCAGCGATCGTGCAGGTCCAGCATGTCCAGGGTCTCCGTGTGTGAGGGTCAGGGGACCGCCGCCCTGACCGATGTCGAGCGGCGTCTGGCCTGAGTGTGCTGTGGGCCGGTGCTAAGCGCTGCTAAAAGGCGCGCAGCGGCGTCGCAACAGGTGCGGGCGCGGTGTTCGGCGGTGGGCGGCGCTCAGTGCAGGCCCAGGCGGGCGAGCTGGCCGCGGGCCTGCTCGCCCAGCTTGGACAGCTCGGCCACCTGCAGCAGCACCTGCTCGGGTGGCAGCTCGTCCAGGAAGCCGCCCTGCGCGTCATCGGCATAGCGGGCCAGGCGGGTACACAGGGCGGTCGCTGCGTGGCGGTCCAGGTGCGGCAGCACCGCGTCGGACTGCTCGCACCATGCCAGCAGCCGGCGCAGTCGCGTGGCCAGCGCCTGAGCATAGGCGTGCATGTGCCGGGCCAGCGCCTGTCGCGTGGCCTCGCCGGGATCCTGCGCGAAGTGCCGGTAGGCCGGCACGATGTGGTCGGACATGCTGGCGTAAGTCCCCGAGTCCATCGACCGCAGCCGCTCGATGAGGCTGTGGATCAGCGCCTGCAGCTCGCGTGATCGCCGCACCGTGTCCGAGGCTGACCATTGCCGCTCGGCCCGCGCCAGGGCCTGACGCAGGGCCGTGGACTCAATCTGAGAGTGCAGCAGGTGGGCGGTGCTGGCCATGTGTTCCAGGGCCCGCACGCTGGGCCGGGTCAGCAAGGAGCTGTCGTAATGCTGAGCCACCGCGAGCGCCTGGCGGCGCAGCACCCGCAGGCGAGAGCGCAGGCGGCACAGGCCGGCCGAGTCGATCAGCGCCACGGCACGGGCAATGCAATGGTCGATGGCAGCGGGATCGCCTTCCAGGCGGATCCAGTCGATGGCCGCGAGCTCGCTGTCCAGCGCCCGCAGCTGGTGGGCGAGGCCGGTGGGCCGACGCCGCAACAGCCAGGGCTTGTTCGCCTGCCACCAGCCCACGGTCAGGGCATCGGGCAGGCGCGGCGCGGCGGCATCCGGCCGGAACAGCCCATGCCAGCCGCATTCGGCCAGCGCCAGGCTGGGCGACAGGCCCACGGGCACGGAGATCGAAGCAACAGAACCACTCATGCTGGCTGGAAGGTCGGTGTGAGCTGCACTGTAGGCCGGGACGGCGCTAAATGGCGCTAACTGCGGGGCGCCAACTGCGGGGCGCCAACTGCGGGGCGCCAACTGCGAACCGACACCGCCGGCGCAGGGCGTCTAACATCCGGGACATGTCCGACCCAACCGCGCGCAGCGTCCCCCGCTCCCGCCCCAGCGGCGGTCTGTCTGCCGGCGTGTTGCGCTGTGGTGATTTCGTGGTCGATCTGTCCACTCGGCGACTGCGTTCTGCGGATGGGGCCGCGGTGGCGATCGGCTCGCGAGCCTTTGACCTGCTGCTGGCGCTGATCGAGGGCCACGGCCAGCCGGTACCGGGCGAGCAGCTGCGCGCGCGTGTCTGGCCCCGCCGCGTCGTGGCGGACAACAACCTGCGTGTGCAACTCACGCTGCTGCGGCGGCTGCTGGGCCGCGAGGCCGTGGCCTACCTGCCCGGCCTGGGATACCGGCTGACGGTGCCGATCGAGTGGCCCGCGGCCGCCGACGACGAGCCGACGCCAGCGCCGGGGCATCTGCCCGAGATCCTGTGGCCGCTGCTGGGCCGCGAGGGCTGGATGCAGCGGCTCGATGCCGAGCTGCGACCGGGCGCCCGCCTCAGCCTGGTGGCGGCGGGTGGCATAGGCAAGACCTCGCTGGCGCTGGCCCTGGCCCACCAGGGCGCGCGGCGCTTTGCCGATGGCGCCTGGTGGGTGGACCTGACCCCGCTGCGCGATCCGCAGGAGCTGCCTCGGCAGGTGGCCGCCGCGTTGGGTTTGCCGGTGATGCGCGAGCGCGCGCTGGATCAGCTGGGCCATGCGCTGTCGTCCTGGTCGGCGCTGCTGGTGCTCGACAACTGCGAGCACCTGAGAGCCGCCGCCTGCGAGCTGGCCGATCGGCTGCTGCGCGTGGCCTCCGGGGTGGGCCTGCTGGTGACCAGCCGGGTGGCGCTGGGCTGTGCGGGTGAGCAGTTGTGCCACCTGCCGCCACTGGATCTGCCGGGAGCCGATGCGCCCTGGTCGGCGCTGCAGCGCAGCGGCGCCGTGCAGCTGTTCGAGACGCGGACCCGCGCTGCCGATCAGCGATTTCGCCTGCGACCCGAAAATGCACAGCGCGTGGCCGAGATCTGCCGGCAACTCGACGGCAATGCCTTTGCCATCACGCTGGCCGCTGCCCAGGTGCCGGTACTGGGCCTGCAATGGGTACACGACAGCCTGGAAGATCGACTGAACTGGAGGCACCGGCAGCCAGCGGCCGATGACGACGCGCCGCACCACCGTTCGTTGGCGGCCACGCTGGACTGGTCCTGTGCACTGCTGCGCGAGCCGGCCCAGCGGCTGCTGCGTCGGCTGGGCGTGACCACGGGCAGCGTGGCCGTCGGACTGGTCGAGGCGCTGGCCGCTGCGGCGGAGCCGCTGCGCGCCAGCGACGGGCGCCAGGCGATCGAGGCCCTGGTGGCCCACGGCCTGCTGGCGCTGGAGGTCCGCGCACTGGATGGCACCAGTGAGCCGGCCTACGTGATGCACGGGTCGGTGCGTCTGTACGCCCGCGAGCAACTGCAAACCTCAGGCGAGTGGGACGCTGCGCACGAGGCGCTGGCCCGCTGGTTGTCAGGCCAACTGGGCGGCGACGGGCCGCTCGACGCCGAGCCGCCACCCCCGCCGCAACGCGTGCAGCAGCTGTCGGCCGATGTGCAGGTGGCCGTGGCCTGGGCGGCCCGGACCCAGCCGGACCTGGGGGTGGCGCTGGTGCGCCGCTGCATCGTGGGGTGGCGCCGCCATGGACAGCATGCGCTGGCGATGCGGCTGTCTGCAGAACTGCTGGCGAATGTGGACCAGCATGCGCTGGCGCTGCGATTCCTGTTGCTGGAAGGGCTCTGCGGGATCCAGTGGGAGCTGGAGCACCACGACCAGGTGTTCCAGCACGCCCGCGAGATGCAGGCGCTGCTGCAGGCTGACCAGGGCCTGGAGCGGCCCATCTGGCTGCGACGCTGGGCCCAGGCGCTCGCCTGGCAGGCCCATGTGCTGTGCTACCAGCAGGGGTCGGCTGCCGCGGTGCCGCTGCTGTACGAGGCCCTGGCGGCCAGCCGCGAGGGGCATGACGGGCGCGGCCTTCGCCAGTCGCTGGCCAACCTGGGCTGGTATCTGCAGGACCTGGGGCAATTCGATGAGGCGCATCCCTTGCTCGTCGAGTCCCTGCAGCTGAGCCTGGAGGCCGGCGACGACTGGGGCGTTCTGGTGGCGCTTGAGAACCTGGGCGAGCTGGAGCTGCACCGTGGCCGGCCGCTGCTGGCGATCGAGCACTTTGCGCGCGAGGCCGAACTGGCCCGTCGCGTACCTGACCTGTTCCGCCGCTGCCAGGCGCTGGTGTCGCTGGTGCAATCCCAGCTGGCCCTTTCTGGCGAACCCGCCGACCGTGCCGCGCTGCTGGAGGCCCTGGTTCTGGCCCGGCAGCATGGATTCCTGCGCCCGATGTGCCACGGCGTGTCGGTGCTGGCGCTGCTGCAGGCCCGCAGTGGCCAACCGGCCGAAGCGCTGGCGACCCTGGTCTTCAGCGAGCACCTGCATCGTCGACTGGCCTTGCCCATCTGCCAGAGCAGCCAGCGTGCCGAGGTAGAAGCCCGCACCCTGTGCGCTGACACGCTGTCAGCAGCGACGCGCCGCGCTGCTCAGGCGCGCGGCGAGCTGCTGGAACTGGCCGAGCTGATCAGCGGTCTGCAGACACCTCAGTCGTCCGGCTCGTAGAGCTGCGCAAAGCGCTCGGCGCTGACCGCGTAGGCGTCGCCGCCGTCAGGCTGGTTGGACACCAGCCAGTCGCCAACGGCGTGGTGGGTGCGGCCTTCCTGGGTGGCCACACTGCCGGCGCGAGTGGCCTGCTCGGCCCACACCGGCGCGCTCTTCACGAAGCGGCCGGGCGAGACCTCTCGGTAGGTGGCGGCAAAGCTCTCGGCCGAGACGGTGTAGACCTCGCCGCCGTTGTCGACCAGCCAGTCGCCCGCCTGGGCGCGCTGCAGGTCGCCCCACTTGCGGTAGACCAGGCCCTCGGTGTCCAGCCGCAGTTGCACGGCGGTGACGGCCTGGTCGGGGCGGCGGCGAAAGCGCTGGCGGGTCATGGGCAGAGGGCAAGGAGCGAGGCAACAGCCTGCATTGTCGCCGCCCGCTGTACCCCGTCAGGACGGCAGAAAGTCCAGCGGCCAGCTCACCACCATCTCGTCCACGTCCTTGGCGCCGAAGTCGAACTGGCGGATGCGTGCCAGCAGCTTGGCCTCCAGCTCGGGTGTCTTCAGCTCACTGCTGACTAGGCGCAACCCGCTGACGTTGCCGGTCGGAGCGATGCGCAGCTCCACCACCACCTTGCCCTGCAGCGATGCATCGTCGCGCAGCGCGCGGTTGTAGATCGCGTAGATCGCGCCCTTGTGGCGCTCGAAGACCAGCCGGATCTCCTCCAGCGAGCGCGAGGCCTTGCCGCTGTGGCCACGCTGTACCGCACCGCCCTTGCTGGCGCTGCCGCCGCCCACGCCGGTGCCGTTGCCCTTGCCGCCGGTGGCCGAGCCACCGCCGCCGCCCGGTCCACCCCCACCGCCGCCCCCGGCCACGCCCTCGACCAGCGTGGTGCTGCGGCCGGCCAGGCCGCCGCCGCCGCTGTCGCGGCTGAGCGCGGCGGTGTTGATGCCGCCGCTGCCGCCGGTGGCGTTGCTGGTGATCAGCGCGCGGTCGGGCAGGCCCGGCTGGGTGCCGGCGCCCACGCCGGGTCCGGTGGCCACGCCGACGCCCGGGCCGGGGTGGATCTTCTCCTGCAACTGCACCGCGGTGGGCGCGCCGTGGATGGCCGCCAGCTGGTCCTTCATGGCCAGCAGGCCGACGCCGGCGGCGCGCTGTCGGGCGCCCACCTCGCCCGGCGCGCGGCCAGGAATGGGGCGGCGCGCTTCGGGCACCGGCGGCTGGTCGGCGTTGGGCGTCTCATTGCGGGGCCGAGGCTCCTTGCGGGCCGGGATGTCCTTTTCGGCGGGCGGGCGCTCAGCCGCCTTGTCGGGCGCCGGCTTCTCTGCGGCCGGCGCCGGGCGGGGTGCGGGCGGCGGCGCCAGGCGCTGCTCCTCCAGCAGCTTGGCCATCGGTGCGCTCAGACCCGGCCGGGCCTCGGGCGGGCGCTCGGGCCGCGGCAGCCAGCCGGCCACCAGTGCCCCCAGCAGGCTGGCCGCCAGCAGGCCGCGCCACAGGCGGCGAAAGCGCGCCTCGTCGATCGCTGAGACCGACCAGGCCAGCACCGGCTGGCGAAAGCTCACCGCCGGCATCGTCATCGCGGCATTCATGGCGCCACCGCCTTCTGCCGCACTGCGAAGCGCACGTCCTCCAGGCCCGCGCGGGCGCAGGAGACCATGACCTTGCGCAGCAGCTGGTAGGGCAGCTCCTGGTCGGCCATCAGCGTGACGCTCTTGCGGTCGTTCTCGGCGCGCACCGCCTGGCGCTCGGCCAGCAGGCGCTGCAGCTCAAGCTGCAGCGGCGCGATCAGGTCCTCGGGCTGGGCCAGGGCCTCGGGCGTGGCGGCCACGCGGCGGCCCTCGACCACGATGTCCTCGGCACTGACAGTCACCACCAACGTGGCCTGCGGGGCGGTCTCGGCCACCGACTCGGGCAGGCGCACCGCCTTGCTCGAGGGCAGCAGCTCCACCTCGCTGGCGTTGGACAGCAGGAAGAAGATCAGGATGGTGAACACGTCGATCAGCGAGACCAGGTTCATGTCCACCATGTCGTGGTCGCGCGACTTGCGCGCGGCGCGTTTTTGCAGCGGGGTCAGCTTGGCCATGTCACTTGCCTTGGGGTGCGTCGCCCAGCGAGATCACCGGGAACAGCTCGGCCTTGACCACCTCGGTGCCGCGGCTGGTGCGGCCCTCGCGGGTGGCATCCATCAGCGCCACCAGGGTGCGGTAGGGCGTGTCGGGGCGGGCCAGCAGCGTGGCGGCCTTCTCGTCCGGGAACTTGGCCTTGACCTGGTGCAGCAGCGCGTTCAGGGCGCGCACATCCGGGCCCTCGGCGGTGTGCGGCAGGTGCGCGATCAGGCCGCCGATGCGGTCGCCCACGTCCACTGCGTCGGCGCGCAGCACCAGCTCCAGCTGCAGCTTGTCCACCTGCAGCTTCTCCACCCCGGCGTTCTGCGCCGGCAGGTTCAGCTCCAGCACCGCCAGCCGGGTGAACACCGCGGTGGACAGCAGAAAGGGCACCAGCACCACGATCAGGTTGATGAACGCGGTGACCTCCAGCGCCGCTGGCGCCTTGCGCAAGCGTCGGATCGCCATGATCTCAGTGCGTGCCGGCCAGGCGCTGCACGGTGTTCAGGAAGCTGATCTTGGCGGCCTCCAGCCCGTCGACGATCTCCGCCGTGCGCGCCTGCAGGAAGGCGTGCACCAGCAGGAAGGGGATGGCCACCATCAGCGCGAAGGCGGTGTTGTTCATCGCGATCGAGATGGACGCCGACAGCAGCTCGGCCTTCTCCGCCGGGTTGACCTGGGCCACCGCGGTGAAGGCCTTGATCAGGCCCATGATCGTGCCCAGCAGGCCGACCAGCGTGATCACGTTGGCGAAGGTGGCGATGTAGTGGGTGCGCTTTTCCAGGCGCGGGACGATCTCCATCATCCCTTCCTCCATCGCGGCATCGATGTCCTCGCGCTTCTTCGAGGTCTGCAGCCGATCCAGGCCATTGGCCACCAGCTTGCCCAGCGCGGCGTCCGAGGCGCTGGCCAGCGACTGCACCTGCTTGAGTTGGCCCTGGCCCAGCAGCGGCTGCACCTGCTCCCACAGCGCGCGGTTGTCGCTGCGCGCGCGGCGCAGGAAGACGAAGCGCTCGATGGCAATGGCCAGGCCCAGCGACATGATCAGCAGGCTGGGGTAGATGAACAGGCCGCAATCCTGGAAGAACTTGACAGCGGTATCGAAGGCATTCATCGGGGGCTCTCGTTGGCGGTGGGTTGGGCGGTGGGGGTGGATTCGTTGGCAAAGCGCAGCCGGCGCTTGTGCACGTCGCGGTCGAGCGGGGCCAGCACCTCGTCGACCAGGCTGGTGGGCGGCTTGCCCTGCAGCGCGTCGGGCAGCGGCTTCTTCCAGGGCACGATGTAGATGACCTTGGGCAGCTCGCGGTTGCCGACGATGCGGCTGGGGTCCATGTCGGCGCGGTCCTGGGCGCTGGCCACACTGGCGGCCATCAGCAGCAGGGAAGGGGCGAGGGCTCTCATGTGGCCTCCTTGCGGGCGGGGGCGGCGCCCTTGGCGGCGCGCGGCTTGAGTTCGGCCACCCATTTGCCGACCTGGGCGTCACCGCCCGGGGTCAGCTCAAGGTAGCGCTGGTACTGGGCGAGTGCCGCCACCGGCTCGTCCAGGTACAGGTCCAGCAGCACGCCCAGGTTCAGCACCGAGGCGGCATGGCCCGGCTCGGCGGCCAGGGCCTGCTGCCAGCGCGCGCGGGCTTCGGGCAGCTTGCCTTGCTCGCGCAGCGCGATGGCTTCGCGGTTGAGCTGCGCGGCCGGGCCGGTGGCCTCGTCGCGGCGCTCGGCCTTGGCCCAGCGCGCCGGGCGCAGCGTGCGCAAGGCGGCCAGGCTCTGGCGCACCGGCTCGTCCCACTGGCCCTGGCGCACGCGCGCCGCGTTGGCTTCGTGCAGCGCGATCGCCTTTTCCTCGAACGGGTAGGCCTGCTCCTCCAGCAGCACGTCGTACTGTTCGCGCTCGGCCTTGCTGAGCTTCTTCGGCCGCTGCGACTTCAGCAGCGCCTGGCCGAACTCCTGGTACAGCGACGCGCTGGCAAAGGTGGCGGCGGTGACACCTTCGGCCACGCCGTCCTCGGCGGCCACGCCCCAGGCCTGCAGCGCGGCCTCGAGCCGGGTCTTCTTCAGCGCCAAGGACTTGGCCAGCGGCTCGGTCAGCGCCACCGCGCGGCAGGCCTCGTCGGCCGGCCGGGCCAGCGCCAGCGCGGCCTGGGCCGACAGCAGCTTGCTGCGCGCACTGCGGGCAGCGCCACCGGCGCGCTCGGTGGCCAGCAGCTCGCGCTGCCAGGCCAGCGCCTGCGCCGACGTGCGCGCGTGGCGGGCCAGCGCGGCGCGGGCCTC